>JBFWOR010000018.1:0-128026 GCA_050250435.1 Pirellulales bacterium
CACAACGAACCGTAGAAGCCCTCTGGAAGACCTGCGGCGAACTCCTCGAACGATTCACGGAAACTGAATGTCGAAACTACATCCAGCATTGCGGCTACCGCTACACGTAAACTAGACGCGCTCTAGTTACCGTCGCGTGGCGTCGTCGGCGCCTTGGCAATAGCCGTACTTGCGGAAGTAAGGCCCCCAGCGACGATCGATCTCGTCGCGCAGCGTGTCGTCGATCTGGTAGGTGCCGGTTTTGTAGTCCTGGCGCTCGGCGAAATACGCCTTCAGCCGCGGCAGCACAACTTCGAACTCGCCCAAGCCAAGATGCTCGTAGAGCGAGCGCATCTGTTCGATCGGCTCGCGCACGAGGTCCTCATAGCGCACCTCGAAGAGGCGGTCAGGATCGATCAGCCCGCGATCGCGGTCGAAGTTCTGGTACATCTCGACGAAGGAGGCGAAGACGTATTCGTCGAGCCCGCGATGGTTGGGCTCTTGCAGCGCCTGGAATTTATAGAGCGTTTTCCAGAGCTTGACCGTGGAGCCGAACAGGGCGTAGGGGTCGCGCACGATGTGCACGAAGCGGGCATCTGGAAACAGCTCGAGGATCGTCTTCACCCGCGCGGTGTGCGGCGGTGATTTGAGAATGATCCGCTTGGGGCTCTGCAGGGTGACGCGCTTGAGAAACCAGAGAAAGCCCTCTTTCCACTTGGCCAGCTGCCGGGCCGTGAGACCGTTGAGCGACAGCGAGCCCGGCCACTGCGGCGGCTCGTTGGGAAAGGCCATGGTCACGTAGGGCGACGGCAGTCCCATGTTCGCCAGGGCGAACTCGTCTTCCTGCGGGCGATCCCAACCGGTGTCCATGTTGTCCATCGGTCGCTTGGCCGGCAGCAAAAAGTTGAGCTTCGTGATCACCCAATCGCTGGCCAGAAAATGATTCGGCGCCAGGCATTGATAGTAGGTCGGATACGTGTACCGGCCGTCGAGCACGAGCAACTCGTGGAGCAGCGTGGTGCCGGAGCGCCAATGGCCAATGATGAAGATGGGAGCGTCCTTGATCTGAACGCGCTGCAAATGGCGCCGAAAGAGCAGGGCTTCCAGCGGGCGCAAGAGCGAATTGAACACGGCCGCATAGGTACAAGTGAACGCCAGGCCCCATTTCATGAATCCAATCCGAAAGCGATTGCGCGCGAGCAATCGCAGCCACGGGCCCAGCAGCATGCCGTGCCAAAAGCGCGCATGCCACCAGGCGTACGGATTCACTTCGACGACTTTTTCTTGGCGCTTGGCGTCAGACACGAGAGGGGTCGTCAGGGATTTGGGATTAGGGATTCGAAGGGCGCGCCGCAGTCAGAATAGCACTTGAGGCGCGTTTGGACCACTTGGGCACTTGGGTGAACCACCACCCACGTTAGAGCTTAGCGCAGCACGGTGTCGCCCGTGGCCATATCTCGCCGCGCAATGTGCTGGAGCGCGGCGTGCATGGCCATCATCAACTGATGGCCCGGCTTTTTGCCGACGATTCGCTCCAGCGGCGTTCCTTGCGGCGAGAGAAACTGGATCGTCGGGTAGCCGGTTACCTGGAACTGGCGGCACACCTGGGGTTCGCGGTCGGCGTCGACCAGGACGCACACGAACTGGTCGGCCAGTCGCACCACCTGCGGATGGGTAAAGGCCTCGTCCGCCATCTGGTGGCAGTAGTGGCACCACTCCGCAGTAAAGAACACGAGCACGGGCTTGGCGTCGCGCGAGGCCACCGCGCAGCCGCGCGCATACCCTTCGATGAATTTCAAATGTCCGCGGGCCGCGCGGCTGGCTTCGACACCCGGCGGCACGTCCGACATTTGCGCGTCGGCCGGCGGCCGGCTCGGGTCGGCAGGCAGCGATTCCGTGCCAATCTCGCAACCCGCCAGGAGCACTGCGCCGGTGAGCGCGCAAGCTCCCGCGACGACAAACTTCCGAAATCCGTGCATGGCTTGAGGTTTGAAGGAGCGGGGCAACAAGTCGGATCGTCGGCGGGGAGCGACTGGCAGGCGAGCGGAGGCAAGTGTGGCAACGCGGTCTGCGAGGGAACCGTGGGGAGAGTATCGTCGCGCAGGAAAATCGAACTTGAGTTGCTAGCACGCGGCGTCCGGTTGGAGCATCGCTCGGGCCGCCCACATGTGGCCCGGCGATCACGCTGCTAGCAGTGTCATGCGGCCCCGCGCAAAAGCGACCTGGACACTGCGCGGCGTTGGGACTATTTTCCCCGCCTCATTTCGGCTGCTACCGGCAGCCCCGGATCTCGTCGGTTAGTCCACTTCTGACATTCACGCGGGAATGCCCCGATGGCGACTGCTGCCATGCCACGCGCTGGCGTTTCGATTGCCCGAGCGCAGGAATTGATCCTGCCGGTGGGCATCATTGCCAGCCTGGTGGTGATTCTCGTGCCGCTGCCGACACCGCTGCTCGACATGCTGCTGGCGGCCAACATCACGGTGGCCGTCATCGTGCTGCTGACGACCATCTACGTGCGCACGCCGCTTGAGTTCAGTGTTTTTCCCTCGCTGCTATTAGCCACCACGCTCGGGCGGCTGGTGCTGAATGTGGCCACCACGCGGTTGATTCTGAGTGAAGCTGGCAATCGGGGCATGCTGGCGGCCGGCGGGGTAGTGAAAAGCTTTGGCGAGTTCGTGGCCGGCGACAAGCTCGTCGTGGGGTTGGTGATCTTTGCCATACTGGTGGTCATCCAGTTCGTGGTCATTACCAAGGGCGCCACGCGGATCAGCGAAGTGGCCGCGCGGTTTGCCTTGGACGGCATGCCCGGCCGGCAAATGGCCATCGACGCCGACGTGAGCGCCGGATTGATCACCAACGAGGAGGCCCAGCGGCGGCGGCTGGATGTCACGCGTCAGGCCGATTTCTTTGGCGCCATGGATGGTGCCAGCAAGTTCGTTCGCGGCGACGCGATTGCCGGCGTGGTGATCACGCTGATCAATATTGTGGGCGGACTGGTGATCGGCGTCGTCGAATACGGCATGGCCCTGGACGAAGCGGCGTCGCTGTTCACGCGGCTGACGATTGGCGACGGCCTGGTCACGCAGGTGCCGGCGTTCTTGATTGCGCTGGCGGCCGGCCTGCTGGTCACCCGCAGCTCGAGCGAAGTCAACCTGCCGGGCCAGTTCCTGGCGCAGCTTTTCTCGCGGCCCCAAGTGCTGGCCGTGGCGGCCGGATTTGTGTGCCTGCTGGCGTTCACGAGCTTGCCCGCGGTGCCACTGCTGGGCATCGGCGGCGGCTGCACAGCGCTGGCCATGGTGTTGGTGCGGCGCCAACGCGAGACCGAGCAGGCGGCGCGGGCGACAGCCGCAGCCGCGGCGACCAAACCGCGTGCCGAAGAGCGCGTGGAAGATTATCTGGCCGTCGACCCGATGGAGCTCGAGCTGGGCGTGGGCTTGATTCGCCTGGCCGATCCTAAGCGCGGCGGCGATCTGTTGGATCGCGTGGGCAAGGTGCGCCACAGCGTGGCGACGGAAATGGGCCTGATCATGCCCAAGGTGCGCATCCGCGACAACATGCGGCTGGCCCACCAGCAATACCGCATCAAGATCGCCGACGTGCCGGTCGCGGAGGGGCAACTGCATCCGGGCGAGCTGCTGGCGATTGATCTCGGCGCGACGACGGGGACCATCGGCGGCGCCGCGGCGCACGATCCGCTCACCGGCCGCCCGGCCGTCTGGATCGACCAGCAAGCACGCGCGCAGGCGGAGCGGCTGGGCTACAGCGTGGTCGCGCCGGTGCAGCTGTTGGCGAACCATCTGACCAAAGTCGTGCGGCAACATGCCGACGAACTCTTGAGCCGCGACGCCACCAAACACCTGGTCGAAGAACTGCGCAAGACATCGCCGGCCGTGGTTGAGGATTTGATCCCTGGCCAGATGAAGCTGGTGGAATTGCAGCGCGTGCTGCAGCTGCTGTTGCGCGAGCAAGTTTCGATTCGTCAATTGGCGCCGATTCTCGAAGCCCTGGGCGAAGCCGTGCCGCGCACGCAGGATCCGCAATTGCTGTGCGAATTCGTGCGGGCCCGACTGGCGCGGACCATTTCGCTGCGCTATCGCGATCGCCAGCAGCGGCTGGCGGTGGTAACGCTCGACGCGGCGGTGGAAGAGCGGATTCGCGCGGCCGCGACCTTGGCGGACGGCGAATGGTCGATCGCGATGCCGCCGCGGGAAGTGGAAGCGCTGTGCGCCCGCATGGGCGACGCCTTGGAAGCGCTGGTGGCCGCGAACCGGCCGACCATTGTGTTGACGAGCCCGGCCATTCGCGCGGCGCTCAAACAGCTCACGGCCACGCGGTTGCCCGGCCTGGTTGTGCTGAGCTACCAGGAGATTGCCCGGGACACGCAGGTGGAATCGGTGGCGGTGCTGGAAGACTTTTAATTTTTTAGTTTGCAGCGGCCGCAGGGAAAGCGGCCTGGTTGGCAGAAAGGATCAGGCGGATTCAGTTCCGACGGTATTCATGAACGTCAAGACCTATCGCGCCAAGACCATGCAGGAAGCGCTCGCACAGGTGCGACGCGACCTGGGCCCTAAAGCATCGGTGCTGCACACGCGCGAGGTGCGCGCCGCGGGCCTGATGCGATTTTTCAACACGGCGAGCGAGTTCGAAGTGATGGCTTCGGCCAACGTGACCGTGCCCAGCCGACTGGCCGCGCGGGACCGCTCCGTCGATTCGTTGGTGGCCAAAGGCCCCGCGATCGAACGCCGAGTCGTCGCCTCTGGCGGCGTCGCGACGCGGCGCAGTGTGCCCGCACACGACGCCGGACCTGATTTGCACGAACAATTGGCGCGCCTGCACGCGCAAGTCGCGCGCTTGCGCAGCGATACGCGTGAGACGGAACGGCCGCCGCTGGACGATACGCTGTTTCGGCTGTTTACCGACTTGATCGAGGCCGACGTCAACGAAGATCTAGCGCGCGAGCTCGTTGAGCGCGTGCGCGAGCACGGCCTGAATTCAGGCGGCGACAATCTGGATGCACTGAAGTCGCGCGTGGTCGAGTTGGTGCAGAACGAAATCCGCACCATGGGACCGGTGCAGCCGACCGCCGGCCGCAGACATCTGGTGGCCCTCGTCGGGCCGACCGGCGTGGGCAAAACCACCACGATCGCCAAACTGGCCGCCAATTTTCGCCTGCGTGAGAAATTGCGCGTGGGGCTGATCACGGTGGATACCTACCGCATTGCGGCGGTCGAGCAATTGCGCACCTATGCCGACATCATCGACCTGCCGATGGAGATCGTCGCCACGCCGCGCGAAATGCATCAGGCGGTGGCGCGGATGGCGGACCAGGATTTGATTCTGATGGATACCGCCGGGCGCAGCCCGCGCGACGAAGTGAAGATTCAGGAGCTGAAGGCAATGCTGGCGGAGGCGGCGCCCGACGAGGTGCATCTGGTGCTGTCGAGCGTCAGCAGCGCGACAAACCTGACGAAGATGGCCGAACAGTTTTCGGCGGTCGGCACGACGGCCATCGTAATGACGAAGCTGGACGAGGCCGCATCGCTGGGGAATCTGTTGCCACTGGTGCGGGCCAGCGGTCTGCCGCTGAGCTACCTGACGCACGGCCAGAACGTGCCGGACGACATTGCTCCGGCAGATGCCAACCGCTTGGCGCGCGTCGTCCTAGGTATGGAACCGTTGGCCAGGCCGTAGAAATGTTTCGGCGGCCTCCGCCGTGATCACGACCGCTGCGTGTGGATGAAAACGATGTACGACCAGGCAACCGAACTGCGACAACTCGTACGCCAGCGTGGCGGCCGCGCTGCTGCGCGCGGCGCGACAGTACCGCTGATTACGGTGGCCGGTGGAAAGGGCGGAGTGGGCGCTACGACCATTGCCGCGAACCTGGCGGTGGCCTTAGCACGCCAGGGGCGGCGGGCGGTATTCGTCGACGCCGATCTCGACCACGGCGGCCAGGTGAGCTTTTGCGGCGGGACGGAGCGCGGTTCGATTCTCGACGTCCTCGCCGGCCGACGCTCGGTCCACGAGGCGTTGGAGCGTGGGCCATCGGGTATCCAGGTCATCGCCGGCGGTTGGGCCAGCGGCGAAGTGAGCGACGTTACGCCCACGGCGCAAGATCGATTGATCGCCGAGTTGGGGCATCTTGGTCCGCATGCCGATGTGGTGGTGGTCGACGCCGGCAGCGGCCGGACACATTTCGCGCGGCGACTGTGGCAAGCGGCCGCCGCGCTATTGGTGGTGGCGACGGTCGATTCGCCGGCGGTGATGAATACTTACGCTGCCATCAAGACATTGGCCCGGTCGGACGCGCCGCTGGCACTCTACACCCTGACGAACCTGGTGAACGATGCGGACGAGGCGCTCGACGTGCAAGCGCGCATCGCCGAGGCCTGCCGCAAGTTCCTGGCCCTGCGTGCGACCGCCGCCGGGGCAGTGGTGCCCTGCGAGTCGAGTGGCCCTGCGGACGGCGTGTTGATCTTTCCGCCGCGAGGCGACGCGGCCCGATCGCTGGATCGCGTGGCCGATACGCTGTGGGCGCAATTGCAACTAGGCGATCGGCGATAGGAAACGGACGAAACTAGGATCGCGGGTGGTTGATGAACGGACCCATTCGAAACAACAAACTGCGACTGCAGCGCTCCTGCGGGGTGCCGGCAGGGGGCGCTCATAGCGATGTCGCGCAGTTTCCCTTAACCCGCGGAACCAGGATGGTCGATATTACCAGACACCTTCCACAGCCGCTGCAAGGCGAAGCTGTGCGGATTGCGCAAACCCTGACGCCGCCGGAGCGACAAGCGAGTGGGTCGACAGTATGCCGGCATCCTGAGCACGATCGCGTTTACCGCGGTCGTACTCCAGGGTCTGGGCCGCGGCGCGGCCGTTGCCGACACGTTGCGGGCGGCGCTGGCGTCGGGCTTGGTGTTTGCCGTATTCGGTTTTTTCGTGGGACAACTGGCCGGTTGGATCGTGCTGGCGTCTGTGCAAGCGGGCGAAAGCACGCCGTCCACCGAGCGTCGCAGCGCATCTGCAGTGTTCCACCGGCTCAAGGATGAACTTTTGACAGCTACCGGCGCGCGCACGGCCAGCACCCAACGCTGAACCGTGCCGCACAACGCGATTGATTTCAAACCGGGCCATGACGGCCCGCACGATTGGACACGGAGGTTGGCATGGCGACCGGCACATTGGCGCCCGATGACGTGGCGCAACTCTGGCAGAATTTCAAGGCGGATCCGACGAACCAGGATCTGCGCAATCGGCTGGTGGAGCTGTATCTGCCGCTGGTGAAATACAACGGCGAGCGCATCTGGTCGCGGCTGCCCGAGGGCGTCGAGCTCGACGACTTGATCTCGGCCGGCGTGTTCGGGTTGATGGACGCGATCGACGCGTTCGACCTGAACCGCGGCGTAAAGTTCGAAACGTACTGCGTGCCGCGCATTCGCGGTGCCATGCTCGACGAACTGCGCACCATGGACTGGGTGCCGCGTCTGGTCCGCTCCAAAGCCAGCAAGCTCAACGAGAGCGTGAAGGCGCTGGAAGCCAGGTTCGGCCGTGCGCCCACCGAGCCCGAGTTGGCCGAGCAGATGGGCATCTCCGTGGCGGAGCTGGAAAAGATGGTGCTCGAGGCCAGCGCCGTCAACCTCATCAGCCTGAACAAGAAATGGTACGAGACGGACAGCTACAAGGATGTGCGCGAGATCGACATCCTGGAAGATAAGAAGGGCGAAGATCCCACGCGGCGGATCCAAAAGAACGACCTCATGCGCCTGGTGACCAAGGGCCTGAATCGCAACGAGCGCCTGATCATCATTCTGTACTACTACGAAGAGCTGACGATGAAAGAGATTGGCGCGACGCTCGATTTGTCGGAGAGTCGCGTCAGCCAGATGCACAGCTCGATCGTGCAGCGGCTGCAGAGCCAGCTACAACGGCGGCGACCGGAGTTCGGCACGTAGCTGCTAAAGTGAGATGCGAATTGCTCCGCTCTGCCTGGCGTCCTAGAATGGGTATGGCAAGCGCGCCTTGCGGCTGGAGATTTCGCCATGATCAAGAAGCTAACCAGGCACGGCAACGAACTCGTCCTCGTGCTCGATCCGTCTCTGCTAGCGCAGTTGCAGATTGACGAAGATACGTTGCTAGACGTCAAGGCAGACGGTCGCTCGCTCGTCGTCTCTCCTACGGTCGACGCGGCTTACCGGGAGCAATTTGAGCGCGCGAATTCCGCAGTCAACGAGCGGTACGACGCGACGTTCAAACGTCTGGCAGAGTAGCCTGTGAACGTCATCTTTCTTGCAATCGAGAGCATTCTCGAGATCCATCGCTTTCAGATCGAGCGCTATGGCGGCATTGTTGGCGTGCGCGACGTACAACTCTTGCAGTCAGCCGTGGCAATGCCGGCCGCGCAGTTCGACGGCCAATTCCTGCACGCTGATTTGTTCGAGATGGCTGCCGCCTACCTCTTTCACATCGTTCAGAATCATCCATTCCTCGACGGTAACAAACGCGTCGGCGCTGCCGCCGCAGCTACGTTTCTGGAAATGAATGAGCTACCGTTGCTTGCAAGTCCTGACGACTACGCCGAACTAACGCTATCGGTGGCCCGCGGAGAAGTGGATAAGGCCGTCATCGCCGACTTCTTTCGAGCGAATTCGCGACAGCTTTAGAATCTGCGGACCGCCGCGAGTGGTGCCGTAACCAATTCTGTCTGTGACCAATCTACCGGCCGGGGCGTCGAACACGTCAGTAGCCGCTGGTTACGCCCTATGGTATAAGTCGGCACCGCTGGCGCCCTGGTGGCGCCGAGCGTCCGCCCTGGGCGACGCGTGGGCTTGCGGCGGCGTGCGTCTTTTGCCCGACTTGCCTCCACCCCCGGGTCCGCACTCGCATGGCCGTTGCCGAAGCGATTCCCAACACTGCCAAGAATCAGCGCAAAGAGATCATCGCCTGGTGCTTGTACGACTGGGCCAATAGCGCCTACTCGACCATTCAGATAACCGTGTTGGTCGACTATCTGGTCAATCGTATCGCGCTGCCCGACAAAATGGGCGCGTTGATCTACGGCTGGGGCATCGGCGTGACGATGATCGTCACGGCATTTCTGTCGCCCGTGCTCGGTGCGATTGCCGACGCCCGGGCCAACAAGCGGACCTGGCTGGCAGGCGCCACGCTGGTGGCCGCGGGCAGCTGCGCGCTCATGTGGTTCGCCACGCCCGATCGACCCTGGTTGTTCGTGGCGCTGTTTATCCTGGCGAACCTGGGCTACGAACAAGCCTGGGGCTTCTACAACGCCTTTCTGCCCGAGATTGCCGACGACAAGTACATGAGCCGCGTTTCGTCGTGGGGCTTTGGCACCGGCTATGTCGGCGGCGGCGTGCTGTTGTTGATTGCGGTGGTGATGTTCTTTCAAGGCGATGCCTGGGGAATTCCCAGCGAAAACGGCTTTCGCTTTCGCCTGAGCCTGTTGTTGATGGGGTTGTGGTGGGGTGTGTTCAGCTTGCCGATGCTGTTAATCGTAAAGGACAAGCGGCTGCCCTCGCGCGAGCCGCAGCCGCTGCTGGCGACCGGCAAACAGGCGCTGGCCGACGTGTGGTCCACGCTGCGCCATTTGCGGCGCTATCGCATGCTGGTGATCTTTCTCGTCGGCTTCTTGATCTACAACGACGGCGTGCAGACGATGATCACGCAGGCCTCGGTGTTTGCCACCGACGTGCTCGACATGCAGACCAGCGAGTTGGGCGGCGTGATTCTGATGATCCAGTTCGTGGCGCTGCCCGGGGCGTTGACCGTAGGCTGGCTGGCGGACCGCATTGGTCAGAAGCCGGCCTTGATGATGTGCCTGGGTATTTGGGTGACGTTGCTGGTGTGCGCATTCTTCATCACCGAGAAATGGCAGTTCTGGACAATGGCCGCGTTCGCCGCCTTGGTGCTGGGCGGCACGCAGTCGGTCAGCCGCACCATCATGGGGCTGATGACGCCCGAGTCGCGGGCCGCAGAGTTTTTTGGTTTCTTCAATCTCTCCGGCAAAGCGGCCAGCATGCTCGGGCCCATTGTCTTCTCGACCACCATGTATGCGACCGGCAGCGCGCATTACGCGATTCTCAGCCTGCTCGGATTCTTCCTGCTCGGCTGGGGGATCATCCTGCCGCTCAATATCAAGCAGGGCCAGGCAGTGGCTCGAGCCAACGAAGCGGGCACCCCGGTCCAGTGAGGTGCCGGCGCTAGTGCAGGTACGCGCGCAACGCGTTGAGCGCCAGCGGCAGTCCGCAACAGGCGATCATCGTCCACAGAAAAACGCGCAGCGGCCGGGCCCGTTTGCGCAGCAGCACGGCGATCGACGCGCTCAAGATCGCCAGCAGGAAGAACCCGTTGAGCACCAGTTTCAAGCGCTCCGGCAAGGGCTGCTCCGGATACACGCCGCGCGCCAACAGCATGAAACAGCCCACCGCTGCCATCAACAGAAACAGCGAGTGCAAGTCGAATTGCAGGCGCTTTCGTCCCGCAACAGGCGGCTTGTTCATCGGCGTTCTCGCGCGACGCGAAAGGCTCGTTCGGCTGGCGAGCGGCAAACCAGCGTTGTAGACTAAAAATTGGCGCCCCAGCAACGGTTTGGCGCCGCCCACGACTCAGCACATCATTTGCGAAGGCGCTGTCATGTTAGGTGTCACTCTCGGCATTCCCGAGTATATCGCGCGGCTGCAAGCCGAGTTGGCGCGCGTTGACCAGCAGGAGATGCAAACCTGGGCCGACCTGATCTACGAAGCCTGGGTTCACGAGAAGTTCATCTTCGTGTTCGGCAACGGCGGCTCCGCCACCACGGCCACACACATTGCCGAGGACCTGGGCAAGAGCTCGCTGCGGCCCGAGCACCTGCACGACGAAGCGCGCAAGCGGCTGAAGATCATGAGCCTCACGGACAATATGGGCTGGATCCTGGCGGTGGGCAACGACGTGGGCTACGAGCACATCTTTTGCCAGCAGCTGATGAACTACGGCGGCCAGGGCGATCTGGCCATTGCCATTAGCGGCTCCGGCAACAGCCCCAACGTGCTGGAAGCCGTGGGCTGGGCCAATCGGCACGGGCTGAAGACCTTCGCGCTCACCGGCTACGACGGCGGCAAGCTCCGCCAGCAGGCCCACGCCGGACTGCACGTTCCCCTGCACGACATGGGCATGGTCGAAAGCATCCACCTGTGCCTGTTCCACTGGGTGCTCAACGACGTGTTCGCGCGAATCAATAAAGAGGGAAGGCATGAGGTAAGGGGTAAGGGGTAGGGGGTGAGGGAGATCAAAATGGCGCGAGATCGTGAGCCTTCGTCGAACGTGCGCTCCTTCCGCAACTTAATCGCCTGGCAGAAGGCGGTTGCTCTCGCGGTTCAAACCTATGAGGTCACAAACGGATTTCCGAAGGACGAAACGTTTGGACTCAGAAGCCAAATGCGGCGTGCAGCCGTGTCCGTTGCCAGCTAATGTTGCCGAAGGGCACGAGCGAAGGTCGTCAGGCGAGTTCATGCAGTTCCTCGGTCATGCCAAGGGGTCTCTGGCGGAGCTTGAAACGCAGGCCATCATCGCTGGCCAGCTTGAGCTCCTGGCCCGAACCACGGTCGAAGAGCTTACGGATGCAATCGCTGAGGTAAGTCGACTGCTCAACGGTTTGCTCAAAGCCATACGTCGTCGCGCCTCTGAATAGTCTTGTATCTCCCTTACCCCTTACCTCTCTCCCCCTCTAATGCTCCTCGGCATTGAAATTGGCGGCACGAAGTTGCAGCTCGGCGTGGGCCGCGGCGACGGCACGCTCGTGGCGCTTGAACGGCGCGACGTGCGGCCCCAGCAGGGTGCGCGCGGCATCTTGCAACAAATCGAAGAAGTGGCCGGCGCACTCGTCGCGCGGCACTGCGTCGAGCGCATCGGCATCGGCTTCGGTGGCCCAGTTGACTCCGCCGCCGGCGTGGTCGTGAAGAGCCATCACGTGGACGGTTGGGATGCGTTTCCGCTGGTCGATTGGTGCCGCCGCACGCTTGCGCTGCCCGCGATCCTGGAAAACGATTGCGACTCGGCCGGCCTGGCCGAGGCCCGCTTCGGCGCCGGACACGGGCGCAATCCGGTGTTCTACGTCACCGTGGGCACGGGCATCGGCGGCGGCCTGGTGGTCGATCGCAAGATCTATCGCGGCAGCGGGCACGGCGCCGCGGAGATCGGCCATTTGCGACCGGGGTTGCACGCCGATCGGCCGGAGGCAACCGTCGAATCGTTGGCCAGCGGCTGGGGCATAGCCGCCGCGGCTCAGGCGCGGCTCAGCGATCCGGTGTCCCATCGCTTCGAGCCGCTCGCCAGCGGTTTGCGCGACAGCTCGCCGGAAGATGTCCGTCAGCGGCTGATCGAAACCGAAGAAGCGGCCGAAGAGTTCGCCGCTGAGCTCTGGGAACGCTGCGACGGGCACATTGAGCAATTGACCGCGGAGATGGTGGCGCTGGCGGCCAGCGAAGGGAACGAACTGGCGCGCGATGTGTTCGCGCAGGCCTGCCTGGCTCTGGGTTGGGGCATTGCGCAAGCGATCACGCTGACGTCGCCCGAGGTCGTGGTGGTCGGTGGCGGCGTGTCCTTGGCGGACGAGAGCCTGTTTTTGGCGCCGGTGCGCCGGGCTGTGGCGCGATACGTCTTCCCGCCGTTGGCAGACAAGTATGAAATTCTGCCGGCGCAGCTTGGCGAAGCCGTGGTCGTGCACGGGGCGCTGGCCGCAGCGGCGGATGCAGCGGACGCCTGACCAGCTCGGTGCCACTGGCGTCTCGCCAGTGCGAAGTCCAGCTGCTCGCTCGGCCCGGCAAGGGCCTCCTCCTCGTTCAGCGAAGCACCGGTGTCCGGCGTGTGCGGCCACCAGCGGCACGCGGGCATCGCGCCCATCAGCCGCCGCGCGCGTCGCGCTCGATCCTGGCGCGGACCTCGGGCAGCGGATAGTCGATGATCGGCAGATCGAGGTGGGCGATTTCTTTCAAACGACGGTAGCCGCGAGTTACGAGCGTCTCCTGCTCGCGGACGTATTGCGCGTCAAGCCGGCGTTTGTCGAACTCGCCCTCCAGCGTTACCGGCTGGAAGTCGGCGTCGACAATAAACTGTGCGAGCACCGGATTGCAGCGAATGTGCCGCTCGCGATGCGTGTGCAGCGTCTCCGGCTCGATCAGGCCGATCACGAATCGCAAATAGAGATCACTGTCGTTGATGGCTTCGACGTCGCCGTTGCAGACCGAGCAGAGATATCCTTCTTCGCACTTGGCCATGGGAACAGGCTGGAGGCCGCAGGCTGGAGGTTGGAGGAGGAAAGAGAGGCTATAGTCGATTGGCTGTAGCATGTTGGACAAATACGAGTGTCTCCAGCCTCCGGCCTTTAGCCTAACTTCAGCACGTCGTTCATTGAGTACAGGCCCGGGGGCTTGCCGGCCAGGAACTTGGCAGCGGCCAGCGCGCCGTGGGCATAGCAATCGCGATTGGTGGCGCGGACGGTCAGCTCGAGCGTCTCGCCCAACAGGCCGAAGATGACGGTGTGCTCGCCCGGGTTGTCGCCGGTGCGCACGGCGTGATAAGCGATCTCGCCGTGCGGGCGCTGACCGGGCCGGCCGGAGCGCCCGTGGCGCGCGTCTTTCTGCCCCATCACGCCGGCAATGATCTCGCCGAACTTAAGCGCCGTGCCGCTAGGGGCGTCTTCCTTGAAGCGATGATGCTTTTCGATGATCTCCACGTCCGCGCCCGCGGGATGCTCGGCCAGGGCCCGGCCGGCCATTTCGGCCAGTCTCATGGCCAGGTTCACCGCCAGGCTCATGCTGGGCGCCCACAGCACGGGAATCGTCTGGGCCGCGGCGCGGATCTTCTCCTGCAACTCCGCGGGCAACCCAGTGGTGGCGACGACGAGGGGAATCTTCTTCTCGACGCAAATCTCGCGCACTGTCGCCGTGGCTTGCGGCACGGAGAAGTCGATCATCACGTCGATGGGCGCCGTCAGTTGGCCCGCCAAAGCGACGCCCACGGGGCCGATGCCCGCGATCGTGCCGGCGTCGCCGCCTAGCTTCGGATTTGCAGCGTGCTCGAGCGCGGCGGCCACGTTGAGTTCAGGGTCGGCGGCTGCCAACGCGATCAACCGCTGGCCCATGCGGCCGGCGGCGCCGTTGATGCCGATGCGAATTGCCATCGCCCGCGCCTCCGAATCAGCTATACAGCCGGATGGCCTTGATGATTTCGTCAAGCTCGTTGGGAACCGCCACGGCGCGATTGGCGAAGGCCGCGCGGCGCACTCCCCGGCTACCGAGCACCTTGTTGAACTGTTCCTGGTCGGTGGTGTGGTAAGCGACTGTGGCGGTGGGATCCTTCAACTGGTGGCCCGTGAGCACGCACACCACGCGCTCGTCAGGCGCGATGACACCTTGCGCGACCAGCAGCTTTGCGCCGGCCACGCTGGCGGCGCTGGCCGGCTCGCAGCCGAGACCACCGGCGCCCACCTGCGCCTTGGCGTCGAGGATTTCCTGATCGCTCACTTCGCGCACCACGCCGTTCATCACTTCCAACGCGCGCAGGCATTTGTCGAGATTGACCGGACGATTGATCTCGATGGCACTGGCGATGGTCGAAGCGCGACGATCGGCGGCGTCCATGTCGGTGTAGTAGCCGTCGATCGTGGCGTGATTCACGTGGCCGTCGTTCCAGCGCAGGCCGCGCGCTTCGTAGAGTTCGAACAGCGTGTTGGCGCCCGCGGCGTTGATCACGGCCAGACGCGGCACGCGATCGATCAGCCCGATCTCCTTCAATTCTGCAAAGGCCTTGCCGAAAGCGCTCGAGTTGCCCAGATTGCCGCCGGGAACGACGATCCAGTCGGGCACTTCCCAGCGGAGCGCTTCGAGCACGCGGAACATGATCGTTTTTTGCCCTTCCAGGCGGAAGGGATTGACGCTGTTGACCAGGTAGATGCCTTCGCGAGCGGCGACTTCCTTGACCCGGGCCATGGCGTCGTCGAAGTCGCCGGCAATCTGCATGGTGAGCGCGCCATAGTCGAGCGCTTGCGACAACTTGCCGTAGGATATCTTGCCCGAACCAATGAAGATCACCGCCTTCATCAACTTGGTGACGGAGCAATACAGGGCCAGCGAGGCACTTGTGTTGCCGGTGGAGGCGCAGGCAGCCCGCTTCGCTCCAATGGCGTGCGCATGAGTAAACGCGGCGCACATGCCGTTATCTTTGAAGCTGCCGGAGGGGTTCAGGCCTTCGTACTGCAAATACAGGTTGCCGGCCTTAACGCCGACATAGGAGGCCACACCGGCCGAGGGCTGCAGCAGCGTCTGCCCCTCGCCAATGGTGACGACCTGTCGCTGCGGCACGAACGGCAAAAGCTCGTAGAAGCGCCACACGCCACTCAAGGCCAAGGGGTCATGACGGCAGGCCCACTTGGCCTCGAAGAACTTGAACGAGTTGGGCGGCTGCAGGCGCTGCCAGTCGTACACGACGTCGAGCAGGCTGCCGCACACGTCGCACGCCACGCGCACTTCTTCCACGCCGTATGTCGCGCCGCAAGAGGGAGCGATGCAGCGTTGGAACGCGACGTCGGTTTTGGTGGCGACGCTAATGGCTCGAGACTCCCCGCGACGAGTCGCGGACAAGCAAATCGCGCAGCCCTGCGGTTGGGCGCAAGGCGAGCGGATTTTGGGCAAGTTGCGTTAGAAATTCGTGGCCGCACGCCGTGTATCAGGCAGGTCGCGCGGCACCGGAAACTCCCTTTCGTAGTCTATGTCGGCGCCGCGGGCAGTGTCTAGCTGTCAGAGTGGTAGCAGCGGGCCATGCGGCGGATGCTCGTTGGCCTGTGCATGCGAATGTCGCTGCAAGGGCGCGGTTTGACAGGCAACAGCGGGGATTTTAAAATGGGCAGTCTGTGTGCTGCCAAACATGGCTCGACAGTGAATTCTGCTCGTGGAGACATAGAGTATGAAGAAGGCCGAGATGAAAGTGTACAAGGAACAGCTTCTGGCCTTACGGGCACGGCTGCGCGGCGATGTGACAGCGATGGCCAATGCCGCCCTGCGAAAGACTCGCAGCGAAGCCAACGGCGATTTGTCGAGCATGCCGATTCACATGGCGGACATCGGCAGTGACAACTATGAACAGGAATTCACGCTCAGTCTGATGCAGTCGGACGAGACGGCGCTGGAATCGATTGAATTGGCGATTGAGAAGATCGAAGACGGCGTGTTTGGGACCTGCGAGGAGTGTGCCGGCCCGATCAGTAAAGCGCGCTTGAATGCCCTGCCGCATACGCCGCTGTGCATCAAGTGTGCGCAAAAGCTCGAACGCAGCTAGCGCCCGATGCGTCCGCGCGCAGCACCCGCGCAGTGCCGCGGCCCGCGGGAGGCAGTGTTCCATGAGCGTGGAGACCGAGCGGAGCGTCGCCCGCCACGTGGCTGTGCCCGCTAATCGCTATCTGCTGTTTTTTGGCCTCGCGGTGGGCGGCTGCGCGGTTGATTTGCTCACGAAACACTGGGCGTTTGCCGCGCTGGGCATGCCCAACGAGCGCCCCAGCTATTGGTTGATCGACGAGGTGTTTGGCTTCACGACCAGCCTGAACGAGGGCGCCCTGTTCGGTATCGGCCAAGGGCAGGGCGCGCTGTTCAGCACGTTGTCGCTGGTGGCTGCCGCGGGAATTGTCTACTGGCTGTTCGTCACCCGGGCCGCGGCGGATCTGCTGCTGACCGCCGCTTTGGGCGCCGTGACAGCCGGCATTTTTGGCAACCTGTTCGATCGGCTGGGGCTGCCGGGCTTGAGCTGGGGTCAGGCCACCGGACACGAGGCGGGCGAACGTGTATATGCAGTGCGCGACTGGCTGCATTTCAAGTTCGAGCCCGTTATTGACTGGCCCATTTTCAACATTGCCGACAGCCTGCTCGTGTGCGGCGCGGCTTTGTTAATTCTGCATGCCATGCGTGGTGAAAAAATCACCACCTCGGCGGCCGCCAGGCCAAGCGCCGGAAACGACTGACGCATCGTGGTACTGCACGGCGTGCCGTCGCGTTGCGCTATCCGGCAAAAGTCACCTCTCTAAGGGGCATTTGCTTTGACAACGGTGGGGGGGATTGCTACTTTTGCGCAAACATTTGCTTCGGGTTCTGTGCAGCTATCGCTTAAGGACGGGTTAGAGGCACCGTCCGGCCAGAACCCGCGCGAGCTCATTTCTCATCGGAACGCAGACCTCTGGGGTAGGGGCAGGGAACTGAACTACGCATCGGCGAGGCGTGCGTAAGACAGTTGGGCGGCCGGCGCTCTTGTGCCGTGACAGCCTGACCGTCTGTCATGTCGCCCGCTCGCCTTGAGAAGGGAACAGGGCTCATGAAGCTGTCTCGCACCGTGGCCTATGCTGTGCAAGCAACCGTCCTGCTCGCTCAGGCAAAATCCGATAGTCCTGTGCCGTGTAGCCAGTTGGCCGCGAATGGGAACATGCCCGAACGATTCCTGCTGCAGATTCTGCGCAATCTGGTGACTCACGGAATTCTGCAATCGACCCGCGGCGTAGACGGTGGTTACTCACTGGGTCGCGCGCCCGAAAAAATCTCGCTATTGGAAATCATCGAAGCGATCGACGGACCGCTGACGGCTGCGGTACCCGGTCGGGAAGGCGGCACCGCGACGACGGCGGATGCCCGGCTGAGCGAAGCGCTCGAACAGGTCACCGCGCAGTGCCGGCGGCAACTAGACTCGATCAAGCTCGTGCATCTCATCAGCGCGACGCCGCTGGGCAAGCTGGCGTAAGCGCTTCGTTTCAGGCGCGTCGAGACCGCCGCATGGCGGCCGGTGGTAACCCGAGGAGCGGGCGGCGCCGTGCGTGACGATTCGGCCCTTGGCACCCGCGCCTGGCTGCGGTAGGCTCATCGGGCATGAGCACCCAGCTGGACCAGCGGCTGCAATGTGCCCGCCGCATTGCGCGCGAAGCGGGTCAATTGACACTGCGCTATTTTCAGACGGACGATCTGGAAGTCGAGCAGAAGAAGGATGCCTCGCCGGTGACGATTGCCGACCGCCAGGCGGAGCAATTGCTGCGCGAGCGGATTGCGGCCGCCTTTCCCGACGACGCGATCCTGGGCGAAGAGTTTCCCGAGCGGCCCGGCACCAGCGGCTATCGCTGGATTCTCGACCCGATCGACGGCACGCGGTCGTTTGTGCGGGGCGTGCCCTTGTACGGCACGATGGTCGCGGTGGAGCGCGACCAGACGTCGGTGATCGGCGTGGTGTATTTGCCGCCGCTCGATGAATGCTTGTACGCTGCGACGGGGCAGGGGGCCTGGCACGAGCGCGGCGGCTCCCCGCCGAAGCGAGCGCACGTTTCCTCGTGCGCGCGGCTGAGCGATGCGCTGTTAACTTCCAGCGACACGCGCTGCCCGACGCTCGAGCGTCAGGAAGTCTACAACCGATTGCAACGCAGCGTGGGCACCAGCCGCACCTGGGGCGATTGCTACGGCTACATGCTCGTGGCCACCGGGCGCGCCGAGGTGATGATCGATCCCGTGATGAACCTGTGGGACACGGCGGCCGTGGCGCCCATCGTGATGGAAGCCGGCGGCACATTCACCGACTGGCAGGGGCGGCCGACCATCTATGGCTGCGAGGCGATCGCCACCAATGGCCGCGTGCTGGAAGAAGTGCTGAAGTTTACGCGCGGGGCGTAACCTACTTCGCTTCCAGCGCCTTGCCCACGGCGTCGTCGAGCTCTTTGAGGCCCTGGTCCTGGTGCACGTCGTAATGACCGACGTGGTAGTGCCGGATCGTCCCGTCGGGACCGATCACCACGAACAGCGGCAAGCTCGCGCCCAGTAAACGCGGATCGCCAAACTGTTTCACCAGCGCGCCGGCATCCAACAGCACCGGATAGCTCAAGTTCATGAAGCTCTTCAGCCGGCGCACGCTGCGCTCGGCGGCGCTGCGCGACTTGTCGTCGGCCAGGCGGCCGTCGACGGCCACGCCGAACACGCGCAGCCCGCCCGCCTCGCGGCGATGGTACATGAAGTCCAGGTAGCCCACCTGGCCGTACGGCTCGGTGAGCGGCTCGTCGCGATACTCCCAAAAGTGCAACACCGTGACCTTGCCGGCCAGGTCAGCCCGGGCCAGCGCGCAATTGTCGAGCCCCTTGGCGGCGAACTCTTCGACCGCGTGGCCATTGAATTTTGCGGCCAGCTCGGCGACGGCGTCGCTGCGGCCCGACTGGAGTTTCAAGTCGCGATTGGCGTCGACGGTGATGCGCTCGAGCGGCGTGGCGGCCGCGGCTTCGGTCGCCTTGGGCAGTTCGGCCCGCAACAGCTCGATCTGTGGCTCTTTCCAGCTGGCTTCTTGCGTGCGGGGCGGCAGGTTCAATTTGCCGCGGAGCATCGTCAGCGCGTCGGCAGCGCGCACCAGCGCGGCCAGGTTTTCGCCTTGCAAGGTCTCGGCCGAGACGAACTCGAGCCGCAACTCATATTCGAGGCCCCGGCCCATGACAACCTTCTCGGCCAACGAGGTCACCAACGGACCGCTGCGATCGACCTTGAGGCGGCGTTTGGGGCCGAAAGCGTCGCGGGCGACAACTTCCCACACGGCGCGGCCGTCGGTCTCGGCCGCACTTTCCACCTGAAAGTCGAGATCGCCCTCGCGAAACTGCGCGCCGGCCGCCAGTGGCTGTTCGGAACTGAGCAGCGGCAGGGGCACCGGCACAACGCTGCGACCGTCGCCCCGATCGTACAACACAGCCGGCCCGCCGGCGGCGGCCTGCCAGCGTGCGTTGACGCTGGCGCGGCCAAAGCGCTCGGACCAGGGAAACGCGCCGCGGCCCCGTTCGTCGATGAGCCACAACAGCTCGGCGCCGGTTTCGCTCTTCGAGACGATCCACAGCGTCAGTTCGAACGACTTGCCGTTCTGCTCGGCGCCGGCGGCGCGCGGTTCGACGGTGCCGCGAAAAGCCAGTTGCGTGCCCACCTCGAGCGGCGTGGTGGCGTTCGGCGGCGCATCGGCCGACACGATCAAAGGCGCAAGAACCGCCGACAGGAGCAGGTGATGCATGACTGTTCTCGATTTGCAGACGGGCGTTAGGGGCGGGACCTCGACGAGGAGTGGCGCATGCACTTCGTCGGGGTTAACTCGACAGATCATTGTAGTCGAGCGTTTCGCAGGGGACGACCGCCCTCAGGATGCACGCGCCGCTGGTCGTTCGCCTTACGCGGCGGGGCGTTTCGCCCGCCAGACCGCGCTGCCATTGGCGCTTGCGTGCCGCCGTAAAGTCGGTATACTGGCGGTCTTGCGAAATTTTGACCGGCGATTGACCAGAGGCGCTTTCCATGGCCAAGCAATGCGAGATCTGCGGCAAGACTGCCGTGTTGGGCAACCGTGTGACCACGCGCGGTAAGGCCAAGTACTTGGGTGGGGTCGGTACCAAGGTGACCGGCATTGCCCGCCGACAATTCAAACCGAATTTGCAGCGCGTGCGCATCACGGCGCCAGGCGGCGCGAACAAGACGATCAATGCCTGCACGCAGTGCATCCGTTCGGGCGCGGTTACCAAGCGCGTGCGCAACGCGCCGTTCAAGCTGCCCGCCGGAGCCGGCGCGGCAAAGGCCGCCAGCTAGCGTTTCGCTCAGTCGCCGCGGGATGGGTCACCGGTTACCGCGCGAACCGCGCGGCGAAATTGTCGCCGGCCGGCCGAAAGCGCGACCGGCTTTCAAATCAGCATTGCCAGGGGCGCTCGAACGATGAGCCTCACACGCCAGGACGTGGAAAAGGTTTCGCTGCTCGCGCGGTTGCAGCTCACGCCGGCCGAGCTCGATTTGATGACCGAGCAAATGGGCCAGATCGTGGCCTACGTTGAATCGCTGTCTGAGCTGAATACGGAGAACGTGGAGCCCATGGCCCACGCGCTCGACGTGGCCAACGTGTTCGCCGCCGATGAGCTGTGGGACAGCCTGCCGCGCGACGCGGCACTGGCCAACGCGCCGCATCACGATCGCGAGTTCTATCTCGTCCCCGCCGTGCTGGGCGAATGACGATGTCGCTGCTGCGTCAAACCGCCACCCAATCGCTGGCTCAATTGCAGTCAGGCCAGGTTACGTCGGTCGAATTGACGACGGCCTGCCTCCAGCAGATCGAGAAACACGACGGCGCGGTCAAGGCCTTCTTGCGCGTGGATCCGCAGCGGGCACTCGAGCGGGCCGCCGAGATCGACCACCGCCGCCGCGCTGGCAAACCCCTGGGCCGACTGGCCGGACTGCCGGTGGCCATCAAGGATCTGCTCTGCACCCAGGGCGAAGAGACCACGTGCGCTTCGCGCATTTTGCAGGGGTTCAAGCCGCCGTACGACGCCACCGTGATCAGCCGGCTCAAAGCGGCCGATGCCGTGCTGATCGGCAAGACGAACATGGATGAGTTTGCCATGGGCGGCTCGACGGAGAACTCCGCATTTCAGAAAACGGCCAACCCCTGGGATCTGACGCGCATTCCCGGCGGATCCAGTGGTGGCGCCGCCGCCTGCGTGGCCGCGGCCATGGCGCCGCTTTCGATCGGCACCGACACCGGCGGATCGATTCGCCAGCCGGCCGGCTTGTGCGGCGTGACCGGGCTCAAGCCAACGTATGGTCGCGTGAGCCGCTATGGCCTGGTGGCGTTTGCCAGCAGTCTCGATCAGATCGGACCTTTGGCGCGCACGGCCGAGGACGCGGCGCTGTTGCTGGAAGTGCTCGCCGGACACGACCCGCTCGATTCCACGTCCGTCGATCGTGACGTGCCGGCATATACGAAGACCGTCGGCCAGCCGCTGGCGGGCCTGCGCGTGGGGCTGGTGCGCGAACATTTTGGCGCAGGCTTGGACGCGGAGGTGGAGCGCGCGGTGCGCGAGGCTGTGAAAGTGTACGAGTCGCTGGGCGCCAAGGTGCACGACGTTTCGCTGCCACACGGCAAATACGGCGTGGCCACGTACTACATCATTGCGCCCAGCGAGGCCTCCAGCAATTTGGCGCGGTACGACGGCGTGCACTACGGCCATCGCACCGATGAGAAGCAAATGACCGCGACCCTGGAGGCAGAGCGCAGCGCGCTAGTGGCCGCCGGCAAGCAGGCCGCGGCCGATGCTCTCGATAATCCTTTGGTGCGCATGTATCGCACCAGCCGGGCCGAGGGCTTCGGGCCCGAAGTGAAGCGCCGCATCATGCTCGGCACGTATGCCTTGAGCGCCGGCTATTACGATGCTTACTACCTCAAGGCCCTCAAGGTGCGGCGGCTGATCCGGCAGGATTACGACGCGGCCTTCAAAACGGTCGACATCATTGCCGGGCCGGTCACCACCACCACGGCCTTCCGCCTGGGCGACAAGGTGAACGATCCCTTGTCGATGTACCTGGTGGACTTGTACACGGTGAGCGCGAACCTGGCGGGCATCGGCGGCATTGCGTTTCCCTGCGGATTTGGCGGCGACGGCTTGCCCATCGGCCTGCAATTGCAGGCGCCGCCGTTCGAGGAAGAGCGGCTGTTGCGCGCCGCGCACATGTTTCAAACGGCGACCGATTGGCATCGGCGTTTTCCGCCGCTGGTGGCTTAAGCAGCGTCGCACGCAGATGCGACAAAGATCAGGCAGACAAGATCGTGACGACGCCTTACACCATCGTGATCGGCCTGGAGGTGCACGTGCAGTTGCTCACGCGCACCAAGCTGTTCTGCCGCTGCAGCACAAAGTTTGGCGCGCCGCCGAACACGCAAACCTGCCCGATCTGCATTGGCATGCCGGGAACGCTGCCGGTGATGAACCGCCGCGCGTTCGAGCTGGGCCTGGAGACGGCCATCGCGCTGAATTGCCAGATCGCCGAATTCACCAAGTGGGACCGCAAGCAGTACTACTATCCCGACTTGCCGAAGGGTTATCAGATCAGCCAGTACGATTTGCCGTTTTCGCACGACGGCTGGCTGGAGATCAGCGACCCCAAGGGGCGCTTCGAGCCGAAGAAGGTGGGCATCATTCGCGCTCACCTGGAAGAAGACGCCGGCAAGAGCATGCACGACGAGGTGTCCGGCCAGGCCGACAGCCGCATCGATCTGAATCGGGCCGGCACGCCGCTGTTGGAAATCGTGAGCCAGCCCGACATGCGTTCGCCGCTCGAGGCCAAAGCCTATCTGACCGAGCTGAAGCTGCTGCTCACGTACCTGGGCGTGTCCGATTGCAACATGCAGGAAGGGAGCCTGCGCGTCGACGCGAACGTGAACCTGCACATCGACACGCCCGCGGGGCGCGTGGCTACGCCGATCGTGGAAGTGAAGAACATGAACAGCTTCCGCGCCGTGGAACGAGCCATGGAGTACGAGTCGGCGCGGCAGTATGAAGTGTGGCAGGAAACCGGGAAAAAGCTGGGCGACGTGCCCAAGCAAACGCGCGGCTGGGACGACGTGGCCGAAGTAACCCGCGGCCAGCGGCACAAGGAAGAGTCGAGCGATTATCGCTACTTCCCGGATCCGGACCTGGTGCCGGTGCGCGTGACGAAGGAACAGGTGGCGGCAATTCGGGCCGGCATGAGCGAATCGCCCGCGGCCCTACGGCATCGATTGGAGCGCGACTTCGGCATCAAGCCGTACGACAGCGACGTGATCACCAGCGGCGGCAGGGCGCTGGTGGACTATTACGTCGAGCTGGCGCAGCTCGTGGGCGATGGCAAGCTGGCCAGCAACTGGGTGCAGCAAGACGTGATGCGCACGCTCAACGAGCAGAAAGTCGAAGCGGAAACGTTTGCGCTGCGGCCGCCGGCGCTGGCCGCGCTGCTCAAGGCGATTCAGGAGGGGCTGCTCGACACGAGTCGCGGCCGCGAGGTGTTCATCGAGATGGTCGCCAGCGGACGCTCAGCCGCCGAGGTGATGCAGACCCAAGGTATCGAGAAGGTCGACGAGAGCGCCCTGGTGGCCTTGTGCCAGGAGCTGATTGCGGCGAATCCAAGAATCGTCGAGGACATCAAGAGCGGCAAACAGCAGGCCGCCGGCAATCTCATCGGCCAGGCCAAGAAGAAGAATCCCAACGTCAATCCCGGCCGCTTCCGCGAGCTGGTGCTGGAGCTGGTGAGCAAGCTCTAGGCTGCAGGCGGTAGGCTCTCGGCTGTAGGAAACGAAAGCTCCCCCCACCCGGCCAGCGGGCCCCTCTGCGCGCAGCACGGTACAATGAGGTGTGAGACGCTATTCGCCGAAATCAGTTCGCGAACCGAAGGGATCTGCCATGGCCGAGCAATCATCGCGATCGCTGGAAATCTGGGACGTCGCCACGCAGGAGAGCGGCGCGAACAAGATCGCGTCGCGGCAACTGGTCGCGACCGACACCCTGCGCGTCACGCAGCTGGTCGTGCCGGCGCACAAGCAGCTCGATACCCACAAGGCGCCGGGCGACATGACGCTGTACTGCGTCGCCGGTGCGGTCTCCTTGTTTGTCGAGGGAGAGCCCCACCTGTTGGGCGCCGGCCAGCTCGTGCATTTGCCGGCCGGCGTGCCGCACGCCGTGCGTGGCGAGCGCGACGCCGTGTTGCTGTTAAGCGTGGCTCGCACGCGTGAGCAGCAGCCGGCGATGGATATGATCGACGAAGCGAGCGAAGAATCGTTTCCGGCCAGTGACCCTCCGGCCCGATCGCCCGTCACGCGTCCCTAAGACGGACCACCAGCGGGCATTGACCGCGGGCCCGCCGCTGCCCACGATTGGGCAAACGCGCCGCGCGGCGCGCGCACCACGCTACGCCGCTGACCGTCGAAATCGGGGTGCCACGGGGATGTTGCCCGTGCGATAGATCGACACTGGCGAGTCGCCAGTGCCACCCGAGCGCGTTCCTTTTCGATGCTCGCGGCGGTTAACGGCGTAGGGTACACTCGTCTCGCTGGCCGGCCATGTCGCGCATCATCACGCTCACGACCGACTTCGGGCCTTCGAGCCCATATGTGGCGGCGCTGAAGGGCGTTATCCTGTCGCTCAATCCGGCCGCCACGCTCGTCGATTTGACGCACGCGATTCCGCCGCAGAATATCCGCGCGGGCGCCTTGGCGCTGGCCGACGTGTGCCGTTGGTTTCCGCCCCAGACGATTCACGTGGCCGTCGTCGATCCGGGCGTGGGCACGGCGCGCAAAATTGTGTACGTCCGCCTGGGTGAGCAACACTTCATTGCGCCGGATAATGGCCTCTTGAGCCGTTTGGCGCTTGCGACTTTGCCCTCTACAATCATTACCGTCAGCGAGCCGGCCTACTGGATGCATCCGGTGTCGGCGACGTTTCATGGGCGGGACATCATGGCTCCGGTCGCGGCCAGGCTGAGCCTGGGCTTGGACCCGGCGATGCTGGGTCCCGCGCAACACGAGCTCGTCATGCTCCAGTGGACGGAGGCGCGCGTGAGCGATTCGAGAATTCAGGGTTCCGTGCAGTCGATCGACTCGTTCGGCAATTTGATCACCGACATCTCGGCCGACACGCTCAACGGCGTGCCGCGCGGCGAGGAAACCGCCGTGACCTGCGACGAGCATGAAACGCGCGGTATCTTCACCACCTATGCCGAGCAGCCGCCCATGACGTTCATCGCCGTCGTCGGTTCCAGCGGCAAGCTGGAGCTGGCCATCGTGGGCGAAAGTGCGGCCGACATGCTGGGCATCGCCGTGGGCACGCCGGTCGTCATTCAATGGTAGCCGGACGCACAGCGGGAGCGGGCCATGCCCAAGCCAGCGCCCCAGGGTGACCCCGGGCGAGACGAGCCTACCCGAATCGAACCGACACGTGCCGAACCCAGACGTGCCGAGCCCACGCGAGAGGAGCTCGAGCGCTGGGACCGCGAGCTCGTCTGGCACGCCTTCACGCAAATGAGCGAGTACGAGCCGCTCATCATCGAGCGCGCTCGCGGCTGCACGCTGGTCGACATTGACGGCCGCGAGTATCTCGACGGCGTCGCCAGCCTGTGGTGCAACATCCACGGGCATCGTCATCCGCGGCTCGATGCGGCGATTCGCCGCCAGCTGGAGCAGGTGGCCCACGTCACGCTGTTGGGCGCTTCGCATCCCACGACGATCAAGCTGGCGCGGCGGCTGGTAGATTTGGCGCCGCCGGGCCTGGGGCACGTGTTCTTTTCCGATAGCGGCGCCACGGCGGTCGAGGTGGCGCTCAAAATGGCGCTGCAGTATTGGCGGCAACGCCCCGACCCACGTCCGCAGAAGACGACGTATTTGGCGCTGGGCGATGCGTATCACGGCGACACGCTGGGCAGCGTGAGCGTGGGCGGGGTGGCGCGCTTTCACGCCATGTTCGAGCCGCTGCTGTTCGACGTGTTGCGCGTGCCGGCGCCCGACATGTATCGCTTGCCCGCGGGCGTGACACGCGCGGGCGCACTGGCCCATTATCTGAGCGCGGCCGAGCGGGTGTTGGCGGCCGAGCACCAGCGCATCGCCGCGGTGGTCATCGAGCCCTTGGTGCAAGCCGCGGCGGGGATGATCGTGCATCCGCCCGGCTATCTAAAAGGCCTCGCGGCGCTCGCGCGCAAGTACGACGTGCTGCTGGTGGCCGATGAAGTGGCGGTAGGCTTCGGTCGCACCGGCAAGATGTTCGCCTGCGAGCACGAAGATGTGACACCGGACTTGCTGTGCCTGGCCAAGGGGCTCTCGGGCGGCTATTTACCCGTGGCGGCCACGCTGGCCACCGATGAGATCTGGAACGCGTTCTTGGCGCCGTATGCGGAATCGAAGGCCTTTTTTCACGGGCACACGTACGGCGGCAACCCGCTGGGCGCCGCCGTGGCGCTGGCGACCTTGGAGGTGTTCGACGAGGAGCAGACCTTGGCGAACTTGCGGCCCAAGATCGCCCGCCTGGCCGAGCACCTCGACCGGATCGCGCGGCATCCGCACGTGGGCGACGTGCGGCAGTGCGGCCTGATCGGCGCGATCGAGCTGGTGCAAAATCGCGCGACAAAGGAACCTTACCCCTGGGCCGAACGGCGCGGCATGCGGGCCTGCGATGAGGCGCGCAAACACGGCGTGCTGGTGCGCCCGCTGGGCAACGTGCTGGTGGTGATGCCGCCCCTGGCCGTCACGCTCGACGAGCTGGATCGCATTCTGGCGGCGCTGGAGGCGGGCATCGTCGCGGCGACAGGTGCTAGTGGCTAGCGGCGGTTTCAAATCATCGAGCGTTGAGTTTGAAGGGTGCCTGTGCGAAGTACGAGGGAGCACGGGCGGACTAGCCGCCCGTGGCACCCAGAACTCGTGGCCATCGAGGTTTTGCAACCGCTTCCAGCGCTCACTCCGCCGAAGATTTGCTGCCGTGCGGCGAAGCGCCGATGGGCATGCCCTCCGGCAGGGGCCGGCCGGCCACGGCATATCCCATCGCGTACAGTTCTTTTTTCAGCAAGCGAAACTCAGAGAAGCTGTCGGGATAGGTCCAGACCGTGATCGTATACTGGTCGGGCGAAACCATGGCCAGCTTCTCGCGAAAGCGCGAGCCCTGGGCCAGCGCCTCCTCGACCGGTTCGCCCAAGCGCGGCGACGTCGGTTGCAGCTCCACGTAAGACAGCTGCAGCATGGTGCCTTGCGGCACGTCGTGTCGCTCGATGACGTACCGCATGCGAAAGCCGCCAATCGGCCCAAGCGTGTCGGAGAATTCGGCCGACGCGGTCATGCGGTTCACGTGGTCGCGCATGGTGGCGCGCAAGCGTTCGATCAGCGCATCGAACGGCACGAATGCCAATCGCCCGCCCGACAGCTGAAAGTGGGCCTCGCGTCCGTCGACGCGCTTGCTGATCGGCGTGGGATAGCTTTCGACGGTGATGGTTTGCGGGGCGGCGGCGGCTTCGGCGTCGGCCCGCTCGCGCTTCAGTTTGGCCAGCTCCTCTTCGGCCAGCGCCAGGTCGCGCTCGACGTCGAACTGTTGCTGCGCGGCCTCGTCGAGCGCCGCGCGGCGCTTGGTAAGCTCATGTTCCACGGCAGCGACAACGGTTTGCACCTGGTCGCGCTCGTACGCCCGCGCTGCCAACTCGGCGTGCACGGTTTTCATTTGCGCGTTGATGCTGTGGACGTCCTGCTCCACGGTGGCGGCCTCGGCCCGGGCCGCTTCGAGTTCCGCATCCACCGGCGGCTCGACGACCGGCAACGGCGCGTTGCGGGCATTCTGGCCGACCACGATCACCAGAATGATCAGGATGCCCACGAAGTTCGTGATCACGTCGAGAAACGAGTCGGTTCCGACGGAGCTATTTTCGTTGTCGATGGCCATCGTTGCGTGCTTTCGTTTTATTGTCGGCGCGGCGCGGCCGGCGGACGAACGACCTGGCCGGCGGCGCGCGGCGCGCGTTCGCGCACTTCCAAGCCGCTATCGGCCAACAGGCCCTTGATTTCGGCGTAGCGATCGGCGGCTCCCGGCGCCACTGTTACCAGCAGCGTCGGTTTCCAGTACAAGCCTCTGCCGGCAATGCCCCAGCCCTTCATGTGCTGCCAGACGTGGGCCACGAACTCGTCGATGTTCTCGCTGGCTTCCTCGCCCAACCGCGTGACCTGGGGCGCCTGACCGCGATCTTCCGGCACGATGACCAGCCGGTCCGGACGGCACTCGATCAGGATCGGCCGGGTGACGGC
This sequence comes from Pirellulales bacterium, assembly GCA_050250435.1. Taxonomy (GTDB): domain Bacteria; phylum Planctomycetota; class Planctomycetia; order Pirellulales; family PALSA-1355; genus JBFWOR01. The sequence continues at coordinate 28,576 of JBFWOR010000018.1, forward strand.
GGTCTCGCCGACTTCGGCATCGGGCAGCCCCCAATCGCGGCCGCGCGTCTTGGCCAGGCACGTCGCTTTCGATGCGTGCGCGCTGGCGCTACTGCCGGCGTGCAACTGGCTCGACGCGGCAGAACTCGACGATGCGCCGCTCGACGGCGATCCGCTCGACTGTGCGCCGGCCGAACCGTTGGCTGCGCCTGGCGAGGACATGCCGAAAGGCGAATTCGCGCCGGAGGCCGCATGGCCCTCGGTTGCCTGCTGCTCGCTGCCCTGGGTTGCGCCGCCCGTTTTGTTTTGCATCGCCCTCTCGCGCGAACCTTGGCGCGAAGATCCGCCGGCGAGGCCACTCAGTTCGGCGTCGCCACCGGCTTTATCGGCGGCGGAGTCGCCGCTATACGGCGCGCCACGGCGACTGCTGGCTGCATTGCTCAAGTGGCCGTCGCTGCCACTGCCGCCTGCTGTGCCGCTTTCAGAACCGTTGCCGGGCCCGGAGTCAGTACCGTAGGGACCCTGTGGGGCGTCACCTGAATTGCCATAAGGTCCCCGTTGAGCGAACGAACCGCTCCCAGCGCGTCCGTCGGGACCGGAATCTGCCATACCTTCACCCGGCGCGCCGCCGCCGCCCTGGGCAACACCCATCTCGTCGCCGCCGGCGCCGACACCGTTGCCGGTTGGGTCGCCAGGAAATGCTCCTCGCCCGCCGTCGCCCTGATCGCTGCCACCGCCGCGGCCTGCAGAGCTGGCGACGCCGCGCCCTTCGGCCCAATCGGAATCGAGCGAATCCCAGCCGCTGCGGCCACGTCCCATTCGTCCCGGTCCGCCGCCTGAGCCGCCGCGGACGGGACCCTCGCTCACGAAGCCGCCCTGCGAGCTGGCGCGGAGCGCGGTGCGCGGCCGATGCGAGTGGAGCGCGGCGGTAGCCACCATCAGCTCGCGCGAGCGCACGCGCGCATCGGCAACAATCTGGCGCAGCAGCATCGCCAGCCGTGGATCGGGCTCGTTGAACTTCAACTTCCAATCGTCGCCGATGAGCTCGTAGCCGAATTCCGCGCCCCAGGATTCCAGCGCCGTGCGGGCGGCATAGTACGTGGCCACGCCGTCGGGCCGCACGAGCATCAAGGGATAGGGTTCGGCGGCTTGCGGATCGCCGGCTGCGCCGCGGGCAAAGTATTCGCGCGTGCCGCGCAGCGCCGAGGCCAGCGGGTTGCCCGGCCCTAAGTACCCCGAGAAGTCTTGCGGCGTGATTTCCACGCCTTCCGGCTGCAGGATCATGAGATCCTTGCGGCACTCGACATAAATGGGTCGGCGGCGCGTGCCATGAATGCCTTGGTAGGGCACGACGCTGTAGGTAGCGGCTTCCTGGCCACGACTGCGCGCCTTGTCGAGCGCGTCCTTGGCTTCCGTGAGTCGGACGCGGGCGGCCTCGAGCGCGGCGCTCGAGCGCAGCTGGCCTTGCTCGTGCGATTGTTGCAGTTTTTCGAGCTGGGCCAGCGCAATCTTGGCCGCCTGGAGCTTCTCGTGCAGCCGGCGTTCGTGGTCTTCGACGTGCGCGAGGCGCAGCCGTTCGTCGGCGAGCTGCGCTTCGGTCTTCGTGCGAATGTCGCGCAGCTGATCGATTTGCCACTCGAGCGTTTCGCGCTCGGCCTTGGGATCGGCAGCGGTCTGTTCGACCTTGGCCTCGGCTTTGCGCACGGCCTCGATCTGCCCGTGGCGCGCAAAGGCGTGCAGCAGCACGAGCAATGCGCCCAGGGTGCAGATCATCGCGTCCAGAAAGGAGAACATCTGGACGCCGCCTTCGGCAGCGCGTCTCTTCATCAGCACGAACCTTCCCGACTGGCCGGCAAGGGCGCGCTTGCGTGCGCGCAGCATCACCGGTGACTTCCCGTAAAAATCGGCGTAATCGTTAGGGTTTATGCACGAAAAGTCACGCCCCGCGCTCCCGGCGATCCGTGCCGCTAGCATGCGCGCACACCGAACTGGGCCCGTGCGCTACGCGCCGCGTGCGAGCAGCCGCTGCCAGCATCCGTTGGGGCGCTTGGGACAGCCGGTGTGGCCGGCGCGGACACCCTGGGGAGCCGGTCAGCTCACGCAGCCGGCAAGGTCGCCGTAACCGAAAAGAATTCCCAAAGGGAACGTCGGGCGGGCGACGATACAGCCTAGCAGCCTGCTAAAGTGAACAACTCGACAGGCTGCGAGATCGCCCGGAGGCGATCGCAAAATAACGACGTGAGGAACCATTTGCGAGCCGTGCGGAGCTTTGCTCTGCAGCAGGCGGCAATCATCGATATTCCCAGGGGGGACGTACAGTCCGGCGCAGGTCCTTTACGGGCCGCCCGGACTGTTTTCGTTGATACCGGCAGCTCTCGTTGACACCCGCCAGCGCGATGATTGGGGCGTGCAGTGTGCTCGCGGCGAACTGCCGACGCGCCCCAGCACTGGCGAGACGCCAGTGGCACCGCGCAGCGCAATCAGGCCACTAACGAGACGCCCGTGGCACCACGCAGCGCGGAACTCACCCGCGATACGTCGCGAAGCAGCGCGGCGTTTCCCACAATCGCGCTTGCACGATCGGCACGCCTTGGCCTTTGGCGTAGTCGAAGATCAGCTTGGCGATGTTCTCGGCCGTGGGATTCGTGTCGATCAGGTACATGGGCTCGCCGAGTTTTGCGAGCGCCGGCACGGCCGGGTCGTCGCGATGCAGGATCATGCGATGGTCCAAGTTCTCGTCGATCCAGTTGCTCACCAGCCGCTTGATGTCCGAAAAATCGATCACCATGCCGCGCGGGTCGAGCTGGGCGGATTCCAGCGTGATCACGGCCCGGCCGTTGTGACCGTGCAAGTATTTGCACTTGCCGTCGTAGTTCAACAGGCGGTGGCCGTAGCAGAAGTCGATTTCGCGAGTGACTCGAAACATGGCGGGCAAAAGCCGCGCGGCAAGGCGCGGTCGTTAAAGGGCGATGGGTGACGCCGCGGCATAACGGGTGGGATCCGGTAGCGCCGCGTCGCGAAAGGCCCGCTGGCGCTCCGCGCACTTGTTGCACGCGCCGCAGTGCCATTCTCCTTGCGGCGCCAGGCACGAGAAGGTCTGCGCCAAGGGCGCCTCGCCCCCCGATGCCATGACGGCCCGCTTGTCCAGCTTTGCCAGCGGACGAATCAGTTCGACCCGGCCCGCAACGGCCTGATCCATGGCGGCTGCAAACGGCTCGAAGAACTGGTCGCTCGCATCGGCAAACGGATTGGTCGCCAGCGCACCCAGTGCCAGCTGGGGCACGTTGTTGAGCCGGCACCAGATGTCGGCCTTGATGAGCAACAGCGGGTTGTGGCCCGGCAGGTAGACGCGTTCGTCGGGTTCATCGGCCGCGGGCACGCCCTGACCGGTGATGCTCCAATGGTCGCCGTACAGATCCGCCAGCGGCATGGATAGCACGACCAGCGGTGCCAGCGACCGCGTGGCTACATGTTGCAAATAGCGGCGTGCCCAGCGGAGTTCCTGCTCCTGCCAGACCAGCCCGCAGGCGACGTACAACGGCTGAACCTGTCGGCGCTGAGCAAGCAAATGCGACAGCAGGATGGCGCTATCCAGCCCCCCGCTGAACAACACGGCCACGGTGGACTGCGCAGTTGGATCGTTCGATGGCATGACAGCTAGCTGGTGGCGCGGGGAGCGCGGTGAAAATCGCGCGAGCGGCGTTATTGTAGGCGTTTGCCCTTTGCCGGGCGACGGCGGCGGGATGTTGGCCGCGGCGGTGAGGCTTGGGTTCCCGGCGGGCTTGCCAGGGGTGAGTTGCCCTTGTCGTGGGGGCGGTCCGGCACTACACTCCCCGCCCCTAAAACCCGTTCATTTCGTCCGTTCGGACTGTGAGTCGTTCGATCACTGTTTTGCCAGCCGGCGGCGGTTGCACGCGCCCCTTGCGGCGTCTTGGCAGCCCGCTGGGGCCGCATTTTTCACAGGCAAATTCACTCCGGGCGGGCGATTCGCCGGCGGCGGTCAAGCGCCGCGCGAACGGCGCGAGAATTCGCGTGCCTGGCCCGATTTCGGTCCGGTCGCGGAGTACGCAACTCGGTGTTTGACCAAGATTTGTGTTGAATTGGGAAACGGGGCTTTTAGAATGGATCTGAGAGTCCCGAGGCCCGCCAAAACTCCTAAGTTGAAAGGTAACTTATGAGAATTGCGGTCGTCGGAGTCTGCGCGGTGGGCGGTTTGGCGTTGGCGGCGGCCGCATTTGCGGTGGGACCCAGCGACGGGCACGCCCAGAAGTCGGCAGCGGTTTCGCCTGGCGGCGGCGGATTGGTGACGCTGGTTACCAGCAGCAGCGACAGTGGTCAGCAGCTCACGGTAATCGACCCGGAAACCCGGGCCATGGCCGTCTACCACATCGATGCGGCCAACGGCGTGATCGTGCTGAAGAGCGTGCGTAATATTCATTACGACCTGCGGATGATCGAGTTTAACGGTACGAATCCACTGCCCGGCGAGATACGGGCCTTATTGGAACAATAGTCGCCGCAAAATCGGCGCGGTGGCGATGCCACGAGCCGGCAGAGATTGGCTGCCGCTTGTTGGGGCCATCCGTCCGATAGTCGCGGCGAGCGTGTGACTCTGGGGGGAGCCTATGGCCATGGCCCGCAAGTTTATCACGATGGACGAAGCCGCCACGATGCTCGGCGTCACTGCGGAGACCCTGGCGGAGCTGCGCGATCGACGCGCCGTGCACGGCTATCGCGATGGGGCGAGCTGGAAATTCAAGGCCGAGGACATCGAACGGCTCAAAGCCGAGCGCGAGTCCGAGCATGACGAAGGTGAGTATGCGGAGATCGACGAGGATCCGGATTCGATCCTGCTGAGCGAAGTGGAGCTGGGCCAGAGCGGCGAAAGCACGTCGAGCACGATCATCGGCGGCAAGGCCAACCCGAAAGATCCGCTGGAAAGCGACATCCAAATTGCCCCGCCCAAGCACGACAGCGACGTGCTGGACGAAATGCTGTTGGACAGCGAGCGCGGCGGTTCCGACGTGCTCACCGGTCCATCCACGGGCTCTTCGGGTTCGGGCTCGGGCGTGAGCCCGATGTTCGACGAGCTCGACACGCTGGATCTCGACATGCCCAGCGCGGCGGATAGCGGCATTTCCACCAAGTCGTCCGCCACGGGCAGCTCGCCCCTATTGACCGAGCTGGCCGGCGGCAGCGCGTTGGAGCTGGGCGAGGCCGCGCCAAAGTCGCCCTCGGCGAGCGGCACGGCCGGTGGTTCCGGCGCCGGCACCAGCGATATTTCGCTCAGTCTCGAGTCGCTTGAGCTGCAAGGCTCCGGACTATCGTTTGGCGAAGATCAGGACCTGGCCCTGGGCGAAGACCAGAGCCTGGAACTGAAAGAATCAAAAGCGGGCGGTTCGGACATCGATCTGACTGGCGACTTTGACGACGACCTGGTGTTGGGCGGCAGCTCGCACGGCGATTTGTCGCGCACCGGCGACAGCGGCATTTCGCTGTTGGATCCGGCCGACAGCGGTATATCGTTGGAGGCGCCGCCGCTGGAGTTGGGGGGCTCGAATGTCGAGCAGCTCGAGCTGGGCGAAGACGACTTATTGGGCGATCTGCAACCCGCCGCAGGCGGCCCTGCGGCCAGCGCGGCTTTGAGCGGCATCGAGACGCCGCAGTCGGACGATGACTTCTTGCTGACGCCGCTGGAAGAAGGCGTGGCCGAGGAATCGGACAGCGGTTCACAGGTGATCGCGCTGGAGAGCGACGTCGAATTCGACGAAGCCGGCGTTGGCACCCTGGAGCCGGAAGGCGGGTTGTTGGAAGAGGATTTGGGCGCGGGATTGGGCGGAGCCGCGGCCTTGGAAACGGTGGGAGCCGGCCCGAGTATTTCGGCCGCAGCGGCCGCCGCACCGGCCGGCGCTGCCACTGCCATGGTGCCCGACACGCCGTTTACCGGGTGGAACGTGACCAGCCTGGTGCTGTGCGCCGTGCTGCTGATGTTCTGCGGAATGTTCATGTACGACTTGATGCGCAATATGTGGAGCTGGGATGGAGCTTACTCGGTGAACAGCTCGATGATGGAAATGATCTTGAGCTGGTTCGAATAACGCGCAATGCCAGCGGCTGCCCAGCGCGGCCGCGGTATTGCCCACGCGATCAAGTTGCCGATTCGAAAGGAGTCGAATCCATGTCTGCGGAGCGAAGCGTTCTGGCCGCCGCACTCGCGGCGCTCTCGTTGGTGTCAGGCGGCTGCTCGTCAGGCCAGGTGGCCGTGCTGCAATCGCAAAATCGCACACTCAGCGAGCAGACCAAGGCCCAATTGGCCGAAATCGAAAACCTGAAGATCCACGCGCGCAACGTCGAGGATCGCTTGATCCGCGCCGAGGAAGACCTGGCCCGCGCCGATACCGGCCGTGGCCGCAGCAAAGTGCCGCCGGGGCTGAGCTCGCAGTTGGCGGCGCTGGCCGAACGCTATCCGATTCTGCAATACGATCCGACGACGGGCATCAGCAAGTTCGACACGGATTTGCTGTTCGACAGCGGCGACGATCGCTTGCGGCCGGGTGCCGAACAGATCCTGGCGGAATTTGCCGCTTTGTTCCAGTCGCCCGAGGCCAGCGCGGTCAAGATCATGGTCGTGGGTCATGCCGATTCGCAGGGCATCAAGGGTCAGGAACTGCGCTCCCGCTATCCGACGAATTGGCACTTGAGTGCCGGCCGCGCGCTGGTCGTGGCCGATCATTTGCGCGGCGCCGGGATTCCGGAGGCGCGGATGGGTGTGGCCGGCTTCGGCCAGTACCAGCCAATTTCGTCGAACGAAACGGCCGACACGCGGCAGCGCAACCGCCGCGTGGAGATTTATCTTCTGGGCCCGGAAACGCCGCTGGTCGGTTGGGCGGAAAATACGGCCAGCGTCTATCGCTAACGCGCCCCGCTCGCGCTCGGGCCGCGCACACGCCGCGACCGTCTTACTGCGCGCAACTTGCGACAGTGTCGCAGGTTTGCGTCGCATCGCGGGGCCGAATATGTACTTTTCTTCAGGCCCGCGACTATAATCCAACGTGCGCACCAGTGGGCGGCACTTTTGCGCGTCCGGTCGGGGCCTCGAATCCTGCCTGAGGCGGCCGGTTTTGTCGCGACGATTCACCCGCGCACACCTTGTATTCACCCCCCAGACGCGGCACCCGTGGGACCGTCTGCTCACGGGCGGGCATCCGTTTTCGCCGTTGCGTCCTTCGCCCCAATCGTTTGAGGAATCATGCTACGACATCCCCTGGGACCGAACTGGGCCGGAAGCCTGGCGATGGTGGCGCTGGCCGTGTGCGTCGGCTGTGGCCGAACCGAGCAGGTTGAGCATTACACAGTGAACAAGCCGGTGCCGTTCGAGCCGCAAAGCGCGGCGCAGGCGGCCCACGCGGCGGCGGGCGTCGACGTGCCCACCGCGGAACCACCGGCCGGCGAGCCCAAAGACCGCACGCTGGCCGCAATTTTGCCGCATGGCGAGCAAGGCTGGTTCTTCAAACTCACCGGACCGAAAGACCCGGTTGCCGCGCAGGCAGAGGCGTTCACCAACCTGGTTAAGTCCGTGCACTTTTCCGCCGACGGTAAGCCCGAGTGGACGCTGCCCGAGGGCTGGCAGCAGCGCGCGGGCAGCGAGATTCGCTATGCCACGCTGGTGATTCCGGCCGAGGCCGGGCCGCTCGAGCTGAGCGTCACCGAGCTGCCTAAACCGCCGGGGGACGACGAGAACTACGCCCTGGTGAACATCAACCGCTGGCGCGGGCAGTTGCGCCTGCCGCCGATCGCGCGCGAGCAGTTGGCAACCGAATCGAAGTCGATCGAAGTGGCCGGTGCCCAGGCCACGCTGGTGAATCTGTTGGGCACGGCCGCACCGAACTCCATGGGCCGCCCGCCATTCCTCTCCGGAGCCGCAGATGGCAAGTAACACGCTGGATACCCAAGAGGCCGATGAACTGGCCGGCAACGAAGCGGCACAGCTGGAGGCACAGTATCGCGCCCGGTCGCGCTCGGCCGATTCGCTCCTCGCGCAGTTGTTGATGCCGTTAGCGTCCTTGCGGCTGACGGTGGCGCTGTTCGCTATGGCCATTTTTCTGATCTTTGCCGGCACGTTGGCGCAAGTGGATCAGGATATCTGGGACGTGATGAACCAGTATTTCCGCACCTTCGTGGCCTGGATTCCGCTGCAAGTGTTTTTTCCTAAGACGTTCTTTAGCGGCGACGCACCCCACGTTCCCGGCGTGATTCCGTTTCCGGGCGGTTTTCTGCTGGGTTATGCCATGGGCGTCAACCTGCTGGCTGCGCACACCGTGCGCTTCAAGGTTCAGTCGCAGGGGGCGCGCTTGCTCGCCGGGCTGGCCGTGCTGGCCGTGGGCTGCGCGCTCACCTGGCTGGTGGTCGTGGGAGGTTCCGGCAAGGAAACGATCGAAGGTGCCGCGCCGATGGCCTGGGCGAACTTGTGGGCCGCCATGCGCTGGAGCCTTGTCGCGCTGTGGCTGGCGGGCGGCTACGCACTGCTGCGGCTCGATCGCACGCGCCTCTTCGAGCGCTGGCTGCTGGGCGCCGTCGAAGTTGGCTTGGGCGCGCTGTTGGTGTGGCTCTTTGCACAGGGCGACACCGCCACGCTGGGCGATTCGTCGCTGCGCATTCTGTGGCAATTGATCAAAGGCGGACTGGCGGGGCTCGTGCTATTGGCCGGCTGTTGGCTGGTGTTCCGCCGCCGGGCCGGAATCGTGCTGTTGCACGCGGGCGTGGCGCTGGTGATGGCCAACGAACTCGTGGTGTACGGCCTGCACAGCGAGGGCCAGATGCGCATTCGCGAGGGCGAAACGGTTGACTACGTGCAGGACATTCGCACTGTCGAGCTGGCCGTCGTCGATCCATCGGATCCCAAGACCGACGACGTGGTGGTGGTGCCGCGATCGCTCTTGGGGGCCAACAAAACGGTCACCGATGCCGCGCTGCCGTTCGACGTGGAAGTGCTTGAGTATCTCCCCAATTCCGAGCTCAAACGGGCGGCGCCGGGCGACAAGAACATGGCCACCGCCGGCGCCGGACTGCACTGGCTGGCCGCGCCGCGCCGCGCCGGCAGCGGCACCGACATGGGAGGCCAGGTCGACGTTGCCGCGGCCTATCTCAAGCTGCTCGACAAGAAATCGCACCAGCCGATCGGCACCTACCTGGTCAGCCTGGAATTGACGCCGCAGAAGGTGCAATTGGGCGACCACACCTACGACCTGTCGCTGCGGTTCAAACGCAACTACAAGCCGTACTCCATGCGGTTGCACGACGTGCGCTTCGACAAGTATATGGGCACGACAACCGCCAAGAATTACTCGTCCGATTTGCGGCTGGTCGATCCGTCGCGCAATGTGGACCGCGACGTTAAGATCTGGATGAACAACCCGCTGCGGTTCGCCGGCGAAACGTTCTATCAACAGAACTACGACATCGACCAGCAAGGCAACGAGGCCACCACCCTGCAAGTGGTGACCAATACCGGTTGGATGATCCCTTATGTGGCGTGCATGCTGGTCGGCACCGGCATGTTGGCGCAGTTCTCGATCACGCTGGTGCGGTTTCTCAAGCGGCGCGATGAGATCGTTACTGCCGACGCTGTGCGGCCAGTGCCGCAGGGTGCCAAGGTGCGTGCGGTGGTCGCGCCGTCGTCCCGCCAACGGCTCTGGTCGTCGAGTTATGCATGGGCGGGCGCCGTGCTGCTGGCCAGCGCCGCGTGGGTGCTCTATTCCGCCTGGCAGCCCAACCGGTCGCAGGATGAAGTGCAGCTGGAAGAGTTTGGCCGGCTGCCGGTGGTGTACGAAGGCCGCGTGAAGCCGCTCGACACGCTGGCGCGAAATTTCCTGCTGCAGATTTCCGGCCGGCAGACGTTCCAGGACGACTCTGGCGAGACGCCGCAGCGCGGCCAGCCGGCGATCAAGTGGCTCACCGACGTGGCCAGCGCCTCGCCCAATGCCTTCAAACACAAGGTGTTTCGCATCGAGAACCTGGACGTGCTGGCCACGCTGGGTCTCGAGCGGCGCGAAGGGCTGCGCTACTCGATCGACGAATTCCGGAACCAGATCGGCGAGTTCGAACAGCAAGCCAAACTGGCCGCGAAGACCGAAAAGGACGATCCGCGCAAGCTCACCACGCACCAGAAGAAGATTCTGGAGCTGGACAAGAAGATCCGGCTGTTGACGCTCTTGATGGCGTCGTTTGATCCCCCGCAGTTGCGGCCGGAGCACGTTCAGGAAGATCTGACCGAGGCCATCCGCCGTCACCAGGAGTTGGCGCAGATGCAGCCGCCGCTGGCGGTGCCGCCCGACGCCGAAGGAGGCGCTTGGGAACCGTACTCCGTGGCCTATACCAAGGCATTCGCCAAGGCCAACATCCTGAACCAGAAGGCCAACCCCGCGGCGCTGGCCATGAACGCCATGCTCGTGGCCTACGCCAAGCACGACGCAACGACGTTCAATCGCGAGTTGGCCAACTATGAAAACTGGCTGGCCCAGCAGAAGCTCGACGGCTACGACTCGGCAAAAACGAACTTCGAAGTCTTTTTCAATCACTTCCAGCCGTTCTATCGCGCGCTGATCCTCTACGTGGTGGCGTTTGTGTTGGTGGCGATCGGCTGGCTGGTGCCGTCGCTGGCCGGACCACTGAATCGCGCCGCGTATTGGCTGGTGCTGTTCACGTTCGCTCTGCACACGTTCGCGCTGATTTCGCGGATTTACATCTCCGGCCGGCCGCCGGTGACGAACCTTTATTCCGCGGCCGTGTTCATCGGCTGGGGCGCGGTGCTGTTGGGGATTGTGATGGAGGCGATCTATCGCATGGGCATCGGCACGGTCGTTGCCGCGGTTACCGGCTTTTCGACACTGTTGGTCGCACACAACCTGGCTGCCGGCGGCGACACGTTCATCGTGCTGCAGGCCGTGCTCGACACGCAGTTCTGGCTCGCCACGCACGTCACGTGCATCACGCTGGGCTACGCCACCACCTACGTGGCCGGTGGTCTGGCCGTGCTCTACATCCTGCGCGGCGTGCTCACGCCCAGCCTTTCGCCCGCGACCGGTAAGGAGCTGAGCCGCATGATCTATGGCACGCTTTGCTTCGCACTGTTCTTCAGTTTCATCGGCACGGTGTTAGGCGGATTGTGGGCCGACGATTCCTGGGGCCGCTTCTGGGGCTGGGACCCGAAAGAAAACGGCGCGCTGATTATCGTGCTCTGGAACGCCTTGGTGTTGCACGCTCGCTGGGGCGGCATGGTCAAGGATCGCGGGCTGGCCGCACTGGCCGTGGTGGGCAACATCGTCACCAGCTGGTCGTTCTTCGGCGTGAACGAGCTGGGCGTGGGCCTGCACTCGTATGGATTCACCGAGGGCGTGCTGCGCAACCTGGCCATCTTTGTCGCCGCGCAACTGGCGGTCGTCGCGCTGGCGCTGCTGCCCAAGCACTTGTGGTGGAGCCATCGGGCAGCGGTTAGCGGCTAGCCACTAACCACTGAACGGGCTGCTACTGCGGCGATACGCGGATGCCGCGCGCCTGCGGCAGCGGGGCTTCACTGCCCGGCGGCGGCATGATCGGCGGCACGGGCAGGAACGCGGCTAGCGGAGCGCTTTCGCGCGTGGCGGGCACCTGCACCGCCGATTGCGGCACCAGCGTGCGCAGCAGATTCACGACCGGCTGACGCTGGTTCGACGTTTGCCGTACGAGCACGCGCCGGTCGTCGGCCAGAATGGCGCCGGCCACGCTCGACGAATCGCCCACCAGCGACAGCCCCTTGTCGTCGATGGTGAAAGCGACGTGCAGGCGGCGATACGACAATTGATTTTCGCGCCCGACAAAAGTTTGGCGATCGACATCGAGCCGCAAATGATCGCGCGCCGCTTGGATGAGCGAGCGGCTGATGGTGCCGGGGCCGGCAGTGAGTGTGCCGCTCGCGGAGACGAGCCGGCCGTTCTCGATGCGCGCCTGTTCGAGCTGCAATTCGGCGCTGCCTGACAGCGCATGCGGATAAGATTCCATGAGCTGCGCAAGATCGATGCCGCGCAGTTGCCCGACGAGTTCGAGCGTCCAGCCGGCGCGTTTTTCCGTGGCCGTGATGCGCCCGGTGAAGGTGCAGGCCCGGCCCAGTCGCCGCGCCGTCGGCCAGCTTCCGGCGATCAGGCTCGAGGGCAGGGGCGTTTCGCCGGAGTTCAATCGCACGACGCAGCGCGGGTCATCAGACCGCTGGCGACTGACCATCACTTCCAGCATTGCAGGCTGCGCGGCAGTCGGCGCATTGCCGTTGGCACCGGCCGGCCGAAACGCAACCAACAGCCGCGCGCCATCGGCATCCGCTTCGAGATGGCCGGTCGCGTTGGCAATGGTCTGGTCGCCGTCGGGCAGGTGCAGCGTCACGTGCTGGGCTGCCAGCGACAAAGTTTGATTGTCACCGACGGCCCGCAGCATACGCCGCGCCGAATCGAAGAGCGCGTCCAACCGCATACCGTTGATCGTCGCGGGCTGAGCCAGCCGAATGTCCGTGCCGGCGGACTGCCGGTCGACTTCGACCGCGGGCAGGCGGGCCAGCAGCTGGCCGGAGGCCGGGTCCGAGAGCTGCAAGCCCTCGTACAGTACGAGCCCGGGCCGCGGCGTGGTGACGTGGCTGAGATGTGCCGTCCAGCCCGATTGATCGGACAGCGACGCTTCGTGCGCGACGTGATACTGCGGCAGTCGCACAGCGACGCACCAGGCGGCAATGCCTCCGGTGGGCGCCAGGCACAGCGCAACGAATACCGCACGGCACAAGACGGTTCGCGTGGAATCGTGCAACGAGAACATCCGTGTTCCTTGCTTGACCGGTTCGTGGTCGGAAAATGATCGACTGGCTAACGTTCCTTGGCCATCTCTTGAAAGAGCCGATAGCGGGCGAGCATTTCGGCCAGGCTGTCGCCGCCGAATTTGTCGACCAGCGCGGCGGCCACTTCGAATGCCACCACGTTTTCCAAAATGACGCTGGCGGCCGGCACGGCACAAACGTCGCTGCGCTCGTAGCTGGCGGCTTCCGGCTGTTTGGTGGTGAGGTTGATCGATTCGAGCGGCTTGCGCAGCGTGCTGATCGGCTTCTTGGCAGCGCGAATCACCAGCGGCTGGCCGTTGGTCATGCCGGCTTCGAGCCCACCGGCATTGTTCGTCGGCCGCACGTAACCCAAGTGCGGCGCGTCGCGCCGACTCGCGTCGTATTTAATGGGGTCGTGCACTTGCGAGCCCGGGCGTCGGGCCGCTTCAAAGCCGAGGCCGATTTCCACGCCCTTGATGGCTTGCACGGCCATGACTGCCTGCGCCAGGCGGCCGTCGAGCTTGCGATCCCACTGGGCGTGCGTGCCCAAGCCGAACGGCAACCCCTCGACGCGCACCTCCAGAATTCCGCCCAGGGTGTCACCCTGCTTGCCGGTCTCGTCGATGAGCGTCTTGATCTGGGGGTCTTGAGCCGGATTGAGGCTGTAGATCTCGCTCGCGTCGCGCAGGGCCCGTTGTTGCTCGAGCGTGCCAGGTTGCGGCGCAATGGCGACGCCACCCAGCTCCACGACGTAACCAAGAGCCGTGATGCCGAAGGGCTGCAAAAGTTGCTTGGCCAGTGCGCCGGCCGCGACCCGGACCGCGGTCTCGCGGGCACTGGCGCGTTCCAACACGGCGCGGATCGATCCCAGGTATTTGATGGCGCCGGTCAGATCGCCGTGACCTGGCCGGGGGCGCGGCAGATCTTCGAGCCGCTCGAGCTTGTAGTCGCGATTGACCACCTCCAGCGCGATCGGGCTGCCGAGCGTCGTGTTGTGCCACACACCGCTTTTCACGTCGACCCGGTCCGTCTCGATGCGTTGTCGTCCGCCGCGGCCGTAGCCGCCTTGGCGGCGGCGCAGCTCGACGTCAATCGAGTCGGTTTCGATCTCCACACCGGCGGGAAAGCCGTCGATGAGCGCCAGCAAGGCTTTGCCGTGAGACTCGCCGGCGGTCCAATAACGCAGCATGGTTGACTTCCGGCGTGCCGAGGAAGGGCACCCCAGGCAGGGGTTTCGACGCGGGTGTAAACCTCAATTTTACTCGCGACAGAATGTGGACGGTAGATCGGTTCTCGCGGGCGAGAGCCGGGATGCGGTGCCGTTTATGGCGAGTTGTTCCGCCGCGCCGCGAACGGCCGGCCACGCGCCGAGGATGCCAGACTGCCGCACGGCGCACGCGCGCGGTACACTGGCCCTCATGGCCAAGCCCGTCGACGCGCTCGACTATCTCGCTCATCCCGGCAAGTATCCGGCAGATGGCATGTGCGCCGTGTTTGGCGTTGAGCCATTTCTCGTGCGGTTGGTGCTGGCCGCGCTACGTGCCCAGGTTTCGACCGGCGACGACGCGGACTTTTCCACGACCACCTGCGACGGCCGCACGTTGGCGATGCGCGACGCGCTGGATGCGCTGGCGACGCGAGCATTGTTTGGCGGCGGCCGGCACCTGGTGATTGTGGAAGACGCCGACGAGTTCGTTTCCAAGAATCGCGGGGCGCTGGAAGACTATGCTGCGCGGCCGCATCGCGAGAGCGTGTTGGTGTTGCAGACTGGCACCTGGCCCAGCACGACGCGCCTGGCTAAGGCCTTGGTGGAGCGTGGGCTGCAGGTCGAGTGCAAGTTTCCCGCGCCCGCCCGATTGCTCAAGTGGCTCGCCGGCTGGACACAGGCGCACCATCGGGCAACGCTCGAGCCGGCGGCGGCGGAGCTGCTGGTGGAGACGGTGCCCGACGACCTGGGGCTGTTAGATCAGGAATTGGCCAAGCTTGCGGCGTCGGCCGGCAGCGGCGGCACGATCACCGCCGAGATGGTTCGCACGAGCGTCGGCGGATGGCGCGCGCAGACGGCCTGGCAGATGCTCGACGCGGCGCTCGACGGCGATGCGAGCACCGCGCTCGTGCAGCTCGATCGGTTGTTGTTGTCCGGCGAAGTGCCGATCGCGCTGCTGGCGCAGATTGGCGCCAGTCTGCGACGCTTTGGCGCGGCAACGCGCTTGATCGAGCAAGCCGAGCAGTCGCGGCGGCGGGTCACGCTGCGCGACGCTTTGGCCGAAGCCGGGGTGAAGCCGTTCGTGCTCGGAAAAGCTGAGGGGCAATTGCGTCGCTTGGGCCGCACACGGTCCAAACACATCTATCGTTGGCTGCTGGAGACGGATTTGGCGCTTAAAGGCACAAGTTCCTCGCCAGCCCGTGCCCGACTGGTGTTGGAACAGTTGATCTTGCGCTTAGCGCTTCCGACCGCTCCGGCCGGCGCGCGGCGCGCAGCCGCAACTTCCGCGCGCTAACCACTTTTTGCAAGTGTCCAGATGCGGGTGCCTTTTGGCATCACGGCCGATATTACATGGCTGTAAGGTCTTACCGGCTTCTCTTGCCTGCCCCGACCAGGAAGGTAAATAGTTAGGGTAGTGGTTCGGTCATGGGTGCCTCGGCCCGAACGGCAGAACTGCTACAGGCAACATCGTGCGGAAGGCGGGCGGCGTTCCTGCGTCGCGACCTCACGATGCAAACAAGTCCAGGCGACCTTACTTGAAAGGCGGGTGTCCTATGATGAAGTTGTTTTTTGCACTGGCCATCGTGACAACGCTGAGCGCTCAGTCGGCTTTTGCTCGCGGCCGTTGCTGCTGCGGATCGACGAGTTCCGCCCCGGCGCACGTTGAACAATCGGCCCCGGAGGCTGCACCGGCGGCTCCGCAGGCAAAGGAGGCCGTGCCGCAGGCGAAAGCGCCGACACAGAATCGCAGCTTTTCGTACGAGCCGTCAACCGACGCGAACAATGCTCCCGTGTATCGCACCTATCGGTACAACTACAATCGGATGCCGCGCATCGAAGGTTCGTATGGCATTCGTCCGGCCGGCGATAAGCTGATCGGCAACTACTAGTAGGCAGCGCCAATCGCAGACAGCGCCAATCGCAGACAGCGCCAATCGTAGGCAGCGCCAATCGCAGACAGCGCCAATCGTGGGCAGCGCAACTCGTAGCACGCAGCCTGCGCAATTCGCGCGGGCTGCGTGCCGCGGCCTTCTGGGCTACGCACGCAACACGCAATCGGCAGAGTTAGAGTCCAAGTTCCGGCGAGCCGCGCGAGGATCCGTCGAGGGTCTGGCGCGGCTCGCTGCGTGCACGGATCTGGTTTTGCGGTGACACTCGGCCTGCAAACCGCTACATTGTGGCCTGGGCCGCTACGATCCGCACGCACCACGCGTGCCAGCGCAAGGGGGGACGCCATGGCGAGTGTCGAGCTGGAAATTGGCCGGGCCTTTCTCGCCGACGCTCAGGCCCAGTTGTCGCTCTGCCGGCGGCGCATTTTGCATTGCGTCGAGCAGCTGAACGACGACCAGCTGTGGTGGCGCGCGGGCGAGGAATACAACAGCATTGCGAACCTGCTGTTGCACCTGGAAGGCAACGTCCGCCAGCGGCTGTTGTCGTTGATCGGCGGGGCACCCGACACACGCGACCGGGCAGCGGAATTTGCCGAGCGCGGGCCCATCGCCAAGGAGGAACTGGCGGCGCGCTTTGACGCCACGTTTCAGGAGGCGGAAAAGTTGCTGGTCGAACTCGATCCCGCGCGATTGCTGGAAACCCGCACTTACAAGATGCTCCAGGGCGAAGTGCAGGGCACGTTCGTCACGCTGATCCTGCAAACGCTGGTACACGTGGGCGGACACGCGCAGGAGATCATCACCGTGACGCGGTTGCAACTGCGGGAAGGATACCGCTTCCTGCAGGAACCGGCGCCGTAGCGGGCTTGTGAGCGGCGGCCGAATCGTAATGTCGCGGCCGAATGGCAGTGTCTGGCAGTGTCACTGTGCCGCGGCAGAGGGCGCGGGTTTCACATTACCGGCGTCGGCGGTCTGCCGTCCCGTCAACAGCAATACCGGCGACGAAGTGGCAAAGGTCGTGGCCAGGGCCATGAGCACCATCATGGCAAACAGCGTGGGCGAGATGACCTGCAGGTCGAGCCGATGGTGAGCACCACCAGCTCCATCAGGCCGCGCGTGTTCATGAGCACGCCCACCACCGCCGCATCGTGCCACGAAATGCCTTGCCAGCGGGCTGCGAAAAGCGTGCCGCCGAATTTCCCCACCGTCGCCACGGCGATGATCGCCAGGCAAATCAGCCAGTGCGGATCAGGGGGCTTGCGCAATCTCGCAGAAATGTCGCAGAAGTTGCGGTTGCGCGCCGGGCGATTTCCGCAAGCGATGCAGTTACCCATCAGCGCGGCGTACGGTTCATATCTCGAGAGGCGTTGTACGAGGAACGTGAGATGTCCACCCAAGTGGTCTGTCGCGAATTGATTCTGGCCTACGATGGCGCCTGCCCAATGTGTACGAGCACCGTGGCGCTGTTGGTACGCTATGGGCTTGTGAGGCCCGAGCAGGCGGTGAGCAACGAGGCGCTGCCGGCGGATGAACTGGAGGCAGCGCAGGCAGCGGGCTTGCGCAATCAATTGGTCGTGCTCGATCGCGGTTCGCACGCAGCCCGCGCGGGCATCCCGGCGTTGTTGTGGATTGTGGGCGAGAACTTCGCCTGGCCGTGGTGGGTGCGCGTGTTATCGTTGCCGGGCGTGCGACACCTGCTGTCGGCCTTCTATGAGACGATCTCCTACAATCGGCGCGTGATCAGCCCGCCGCGGCGCAGCGTGCGGTGCGATTGCGAACCGCAGGTGACGACGGCCATGCGACTGCGACTGATTGTGCCGTTGACGGTGTTTGTTTTGACGACTGCGGCGCTCGTGGGCGCCGGCGTCTTCTTGGGAAGCGGGCTGGGCACAACAGCCCAGGGTGCAATTCTGGCGCCGGTGGTCCTGGGTGCCGGCTGGGCCGCGCTGGTGGTTGCCGCAATTCTGTTGTTGCGCGGCGAACAGCGGATCGACTACGTTGCCCACCTGGCGGTGACGGCATTTGTCGGAGCGCTGGTGCTCTGGCCGCTGGGCCTGGTCGGATGGTGGCTGCCGGAGCAGGGCATTGCCCTCGTGGGCGCGGCGCTAGCGACCTTGGCCTTGGCGCTCATGTTTCGCATGCAGCGGCGGCGCGTGGTGGCCGTTGGACTAGGGAGCAGCTGGCTCTGGGCGTGGACGCTTTTGGTCACCGCGCCGCCCGTGCTGGCGTACTCAGCGGCGTGGCTCGCGCGTGGTTGAAGAGCGCCATGAGCTCGCGGCGAAGATCCAATTTCCGCAACCGGTCGGCTACATCTCGTCGTCCAGCCGCAGCATCGTCCAGGCCAGGCCGATGAATGCCGCGCCAAATGCGATCAAGGCGCCGCACGATTGGAGGATCAGGTGCTGATTGGGTTCGCCCGGATTCGCGAGCAATTGCTTGTAGGCGATCAAGGCCCAGGCGTGTGGGGTAACCAGGCTGAGACGCTGCATGTTCTCGGGCATGAGCTCGCGATCGCCCATCAGGCAGCCGCTGAGCCCCGCCAACACCAGCACCAAGAGCGTGCCGTAGATCGCCACTTGGGCTTCGGTGCGCGCGAGCGCCGCCACCAGCAGCGCCAGCCCCATCGCCGAGAACGAGGTGCAAATCACGACGGGTACCAGCCACCACGGTTCGGTGCCGAAACTCATGCCGAACACGATCTTGCCTGCCAACAGCAGGAAGAAACCCTGGCCGAGCGACAGCAAAAAGCAAGGGAGCAATTTGCCGAACAGAATCTGCGCCCGCGACAGGGGCGCGGCGCGGAGGCGCTTGAGCGTGCCCTGGCGTCGTTCGGCCACGAACAGCCAGCCCACGGTGAGGACGAGAAAGTACGCAAACATGACGATGTAGGACGGCACCAGGATCTGGTAGCGCAGGGCCCCGCGGCTGAGCCAGCCTTGCGCCGGCGGCTGGTAAACGGCCACTTCCGCGCCGTCGTTCGAGCGTTCCGGCGCGCGGGTCAGGGCGGCCCAAGTCGTGCCGGTCAGGTCGTAATTAGGAAACATCTGCTGCAGCACGTTGGCCACGATCGAGCCCATGCGATCGCCAATCTTGTCGAACGCGCGGCCGATCATCCAGGGCAGCACCACGCGCAACATGGTGACCTGGCCCACCTGCTCGATGATCGAGGCGGCTGTGAGCTGGGTGGGATCGCGCAACAGTTTGGCATCGAGCTCTTCGAGATTTATGCCGTCGCGGTAGAGCGGATTCACCCCGCCGATGAGAAACGAACTGAGCGTGACCTGCTGGCTGAATTTCGGTCCGAAGACGAGCACGGCAGCCCGCTTGCCGTCCTTGACCAGTTGCTCGGCCTCGGCCAGCGAGGGGATTTTTTCCACGCGGATGCCGGCCGTCTGCGCCAGATCGCGCTCCACCGTGCGCGACCAGTGCAGCTTGGGTGCCTGGGAGTCCGCGTCGGGATCGGCATAGCCTGCGTCGAGGTCCACAATCGATACGCGCAGCCGGTCGTCGGGCTTCTGGCCAAATCCTTCGCCCAGCGAGACGCCCAGCACCAGAATGAAGATCAACGGCATGGCCAACAGCACGACCACGGCGCGCGGATCGCGGAGCAGCAGCCGCAAGTCTTTCTTGGCCAGGATCCAGGTGAGCATCGTTGCCTTTCAATCGCGCAAGGCGCGGCCGGTCAGGTGCAAAAACACGCGCTCCAAATTCGGCTCGTACGTCTCCAGGCTGACCAGCTCGATCTGCAGCTCGTTGAGCAGAGCGATCAGCCGCATCAGCGCCGACTTCACGTCGCGGCATTCCATCTCGATGGCCGGGCCGTCCTGGCCGTTCAACTCGACACCGGGGATTTGCCGCAACCGGTCGTGCAGACTGGGCGTGCCGTCCGGCACGCGGAAGCGAATCACCCCGCCCATGCGCGCCAGCAGGGCCGGCAACGTATCGCAGGCGATCAGTCGTCCGTGATCGATAATGCCCACGCGCGAACAGAGCGACTGGACTTCCTCGATGTAGTGGCTGGTGTAAACGATGGCCACGCCCTCGCCCGCCAGCCGGCGCACTTCCTCGAAGATGTGGTTGCGCGATTGCGGGTCGACGCCGGTCGTGGGTTCGTCGAGCAGGAGGAGCTTGGGGCGGTGAATGATGGCCGCGCCCAGATTCAGCCGGCGCTTCATACCGCCCGAAAACCGTTCGACGCGCTCTTGCGCGCGCTCGCTCAGGCCGACGGCCGCCAGCACTTCGTCGACACGCCGTTCGAGCTCCGCGCCGTTCACGCCGTACAGACTGCCGAAGAAACGCAGGTTTTCGCGCGCGTTCAGCTCGCCGTAGATCGCCAGCTCCTGCGGCACAATGCCGATGGAGCGGCGCAACTGTCGATCGCGCGTGGAGGCCTTTCGCCCCAGGATGAGGGCTTCGCCCGAGGTGGCTTCGAGCAGGCAGGAGACGATCGACAACAGCGTGGTCTTGCCGGCGCCGTTGGGTCCCAGCAGGCCGAACAGCTCGCCCGCCGCCACATCAAAGCTCACGCCATCCAAGGCGATCGTTGGGCCATAGCGCTTGCGGACGTCGCGAATCGAGAGGAGAGGTTCGCCCATGCAGTCATTGTATGCGGGAGGAAAGGCACCAGCCGCGCCCACCTTACCGCCCGGCGTTGGATTGCACAAGCACAGCGCGGCCGTGTGCACAACGGCGAGGTCGTGGCGCGGCAGCGATGCGGCCGGCCGCGAACGGCGTGGCTTTGCCGTGAAAAGTATCCGCGCGTCTGCGCGGCGCTCGATCTCATCCGGCAGCCGGAGCCAAGCGCAGCGATTCGTCGATCGTGCATCGCCGGGCAAAGATGCCGCGCATCACCAGATAGCCCAGCAGTCCCACCGGGCCCAGCATAAACGTAAACAGCAGGCACGGCACAACGATCAGGTGGCTGATGCCCAGGCGTTGTGAGTCGCGCACTTCCCAACTGCCGATGAACAGATCGAAGCACAGGTAGTGGATCCACCCGGCCAGCAGGAGACCGTCGTTTTGAAATAGCGACTTCACCCCCGCCAGGCTATTGAACGCCGCAAAGCCGTTCGGGTCGGAAGCGAAATACAGACAAAACAGCACGAGATACACGAACGCGAGCAAGCCGGGTATCACAACGGACGTGATGAGCGTGGTGGTCCAGCGCCACCACGGCAACAGAATGAGCAACAGCCAGCCCAAGCCGGCGAGCATGCCTACCAGCGAGAACGCGCGCTCGAAATCCATGAGATCGGTTCCTTTATTATGCGAGTAACGCTACGCCCGGCGCCGCATGCCAAGTGGCACTCAATCTTCCGCATCGCCACTGCCGGCCAACGTGCGGTCGGTCTCTTCGAAAACCTGAATCAACGCGCCGTGGGTGTCCTGCGGGTGCAGATAGCAGTGCTTCCAATCGGGATTGGTGGTATTGGGGGAGAGGACTCGCACGCCGTGAGACTCGAAGTATTGGATGGCTTCTGCGAGATTGCCGACGCTGATCGACAGATGATGAAAGCCTTCGCCTCGTTTGGCCAGGTAGCGGCCGACGCCGCCTTCGCCGGGCGCGGTGGGCGAGACCAGCTCGACCTTCTTGCCCCCCAAATTGAATGTCGTCCAACGGAAGCCTTCGTCCTCATTGGCGCCCACGTCTTTGAGCGGCCGGCCGCCCAGCACATCGACGAACAGTCGCCGCGCGGCGTCCAGGTCGTGCACGCCGATGGAAATGTGGTCCAGCCGCTTGAAAATGCTCATCGCTGAATCGCTCCTCGTCTCCTTGCGTGCAATGTATGCCCCCTCATGGTTTGGATGCTTGCGGCGCCGCCTCACCGGGCGAAGGCTCCGCCAGCGGCAGATCGTAGGCGGCCATCTCCAGGTGGTTGCGTACGAAAATGCGGTCGCCCACGAGCGCCGGATTGTTCCAGGTCTTGCCCTCGATGGCCTGCATGCGCCCCAACTCGTGAAACTTCTCGGGAGTCGCTTCGACCAGAGCCAATTCGCCCGTTTCGCCCAAGACAATGAGCAAGTCGTCGCGCAACAGGATCTGTCCGTGGCCGAACTGGCCGGCGCGCTCTTTCCATTTGATTTTTCCGTCGGCCAGGTCGAGGCAGGCCAGGATGTTTTCGTCGATGCCGTACACGAATCCCTGGTAGGCGATCGGGCAGGCGTAGCCGCATTTCATCCGCGGGGTCTTCCATATCTGCCGGACGTCCCAGGTGTCGGCCTCGTGCTTGATTTCCAGCAAGGCCGATCCGGAGGCCGAGGAGATGAACACCCGGTCGTCGGCGAGCACGACGGGCTGCGCGGCGTTGATATCGAAATCGCTTTTCCAGGGCGTGCGCCACAGCTCGCGGCCGTCGGTGGCATCGAAAGCGGCCAGTCCGCCGGCGTCAAACAGCAGCACTTGCCGCACACCGCCGAGGGTTACCAGGTCTGGCGAGGCGTA
The DNA here is from genome assembly GCA_050250435.1 of Pirellulales bacterium. Taxonomy (GTDB): domain Bacteria; phylum Planctomycetota; class Planctomycetia; order Pirellulales; family PALSA-1355; genus JBFWOR01. The sequence goes on from JBFWOR010000018.1 coordinate 50,925, forward strand.
GCCGGCCTTGGCCGTGCCGCCGCCCCACAGCGGCTTGCCGCTGGCCGCATCGAAGGCAGTGATCGAGCGGCTGTTGGCCGTGCCCTTCTGCGCGCCGGGATTCACGAGCACCAGTTCGTCGTAGATGAGCGGCGTGCCGGACATGCCCCAATCGATGTTCTGGCTGCCGTTGGCTTCCAGAATATTGACCGTCCACACGAGCTTGCCAGTTGCCAGCTCCAGGCAGGTCAGCACGCCGGTGGCACCCAGCGTAAATACTTTGTCGCTATGGATGACGGGCGTCGCACGGGGGCCATCGCCGCCGAGAGTTTCGCTGAACAGCGCCGGATAGTCGTAGAACCAACGTTCGCGGCCGGTGGCGAAATCGTAGGCCACGATGGCTTCGCGCTCGCGGCGCTGCTCGATCGTAATCACCAGTGGACCGACCACCACGAACGAGGCATAGCCGCCGCCGACCGGCTGCCGCCACGCGAGCCGGGGCGGGCGTGCCGACCAATCGCGCGCGAGCGCTGGCCCAGGGATGATACCAGTGCGATTCGGCCCGCGATAATCCAGCAGGTCCCATTGGGCAGGACGCGTAGACGCGGCAGGATCAGCGTCCGACGCGACGGCGGCCGCGGTTCCGCGCGGCGCTTGCTGCTGCGCGCGATGTGCGTCCAGTTGATCGTAACGATCGGTCGTCCAGCGGAAATCGAACGTGGGGACCATGTCGCCCGAGAACTCGACGCGGCGCACAGAGGCGAAGGCCGCCACCAGAGCCAGCACCAGCGCGACGGCGCTCCAGCGTCGCACGCGCGACGGCAAATGCGCCAGGCCAAAATACCAGACGGCCGCCGCGATCGAAATCAGCACAAAGACAAAGAACGAAAACATGCGACGTGTGCCCACGTCAAACCGTTCGGGCAATACGAACCAGATCACTGCCAGCCCAAGGCAGGCCAACCCACCGAAGAACGCCAGAAACCACCAGCGCCGCGCAGATGTCGGCGGCAATGACTCTGGCACCTGTTGCACGCTGGCCTGGCTCATGTGGTTCACCCGGTTTGCGCTTGGTGGCGGTTGTGTGGCGGTTGTGTGGCGCGGCGAACGGCGGCAAGCCGCAGTGGTCGACCGCGGTCGGACGACAAGAACAGGCGACCGTTGCCCGGCCAGGCGCCCCAGCCCTGTTGGCGACGTGTATTTTGAAACCGGCCCTGGCAAACCAGTGTACAGCTATTTGAGCCAAAGCCCAAAGACCGGTCGGGCACGCCCGGCCTGCGGTTTGAGAGACCGGCATCGGGGGAATCTCGAGGCGGAACTCTTGACGCGTGCAAGAACCGCCAGATAGCATCGACGCTGGATGTTGATCCCCCACGCGACTTTCTCTGCGTTCAACATCCGGCGGCCGAGCCCACTTCTTTGCATTGCTCGCACAAGGAAAAATCTTATGACGCGGATTGCAACCTTTCTGGGCCTGGTAGTTCTGTCGACGGCGATGGCGCGGGGCGAAGGCCAGGTGCTGCAGTTTCTGGCCAGCCGGACCGCAGACGCCCAGGGCAAGGCGACGCCGCCCGATCGTTGGTCCACGACTGAGAACGTGCAATGGAAGACCGATCTGGCGGGACTCGGTTGGTCGTCACCGATCGTGTGGGGCAACAAGGTGATCCTGACCACCTGTGTCAACACCGGGGAGACGGCCGAGCCGCGCAAGGGCTTGTATCTGGAAGACGTGGACGCCAACAAGTATCCCAAGCCCAAGGACATGCACGAGTGGAAGGTGTATTGCCTGGACTTGAACACCGGCAGCGTGCTGTGGGAGCAGGTGGCGCATAAGGCGATTCCGGCCAAGCCGCACCACATCAAGAACACGCTGGCGTCGGAAACGCCGAGCACGGACGGCGAACGAATCTATGCCTACTTCGGCAACGTCGGCATGTTCTGCTACGACATGGACGGCAAGTTGCTGTGGTCCAAACTGCTGCCGGCGGCCAACACGCAATACGGCTGGGGCACGGCGTCGTCGCCCATCGTGTACGAAGACCGCTTGTATATCGTCAACGACAACGACGAAAAGTCGTACCTGCTGGTGCTGGATAAGCGGACCGGCGACGAGCTGATGCGGATCGATCGCGAAGAGAAAACCAACTACGCCACGCCGTTTATCTGGAAGAATGATATGCGGACCGAGCTGGTCACGTCCGGCATCGGCTTCGCGCGCAGCTACGATCTCGAAGGCAAGTTGCTGTGGCAGATCAAGGGCAAGTCGATCCTGGCCATTCCCACTCCCTTTGCCCACGACGGGCACCTGTATCTCACGGCGGGCCACGTGGTGTGGGGCGAAAATCCGTTTTACATGATTCGGCCCGGCGCCACGGGCGACATTTCGCCCAAGGACAAGCAAACCACCAACGACTACATCGTCTGGTCGAGCAACCAAATTGGCCCGTACCATCCCACGCCGATCATCGTCGACGACGTCGTATACATTCTGTATGACCGCGGATTCCTGGCGGCCTATGATGCCAAGACGGGCGCGGAAGTCTACAAGCGCAAGCGCATTCCGAACGGCCGGGCGTTCACAACCTCGCCCTGGTACTACGACGGCAAGCTGTTCTGCCTGAACGAAGACGGAGTGACGTTCGTGATCAAGTCGGGGCCCGAGTTCGAAATCCTGCACACCAACACGCTGGCCGAAGATGACATGGGCATGGCGACGCCGGTGATCGTGGGTGACAAGCTGCTGTTGCGGACGAGCGCGCGGCTGTACTGCATCGGCAAGCCGGTGGCCACGGCCGCCCGCTAACACTCGTAACCGATCTTCTTTCGCTGCCACCCAGAGGGTGTGCGCGCGCGGTTTGTCGAGCGCGTTGCCGGGTCGTTTCTTGGCGCGCGATCTCGCGACGTAGTCGCGAAAGCCGGCGCCGCCGGCGCGATTGTTGCAACCGTCACGATGCGCGATCGGGCGGAATTATTCCGGTAAATCGACCGCGATCGGAATGCCCCTGGCGCTTTTCGGGAGCTGCCGCTGCCGCTGCGCCGGCTGGGGTCAAACGACCCACGGGTTTCCCACCGACTGGGTGATGGGCGAGCTATCCTTTTCAGGACAATCGTCGCGCGAAGCCGTGCGTGGTGTGGAGACTCCAATCTATGGCCGTTGATTTGCCCAGTCGAGCGGGTGGCCGCGATAGCGCGCCGGCCTGGGAGCCGCGCGCCTCCGAGCTGTTTCATCAACAGCAGCAACAGCTCGACCGCTGGATGGATCGCTCGATGGCGCCGTTGTTTCTGATACAGTGGATGTTTCAGATCGCGCTGGCGGCATGGGTCTCTCCGCTGACTTGGGGCGCATCGCGCGCGGTCGCTCCGCAGCACATTTGGCTCGCGGTCGCGCTGGGCGGCGCGGTCATCGCGCTGCCGCTGGCCCTGATCTATCTGCGACCCGGCCGGCGCTCGACGCGCCTGGTCATTGCCGTGGCGCAAGGCGCCAGCGTCGGTATCTTGATTCACCTGACGGGCGGACGCCTGGAGACTTATTTCTACGTGTTCGTGTCGCTGGCTTTGCTGGCGTTTTATCGCGATGTCGCGGTGCTGGCGACCATGTCGATCGTGGTCGCCGTCGACAGTCTGGCGCGTGGCTACTATTGGCCGCAAGCGGCGTTTGGCGTGTCGAACGGACGTGCCCTGAACTTCGTGGAGTTCGTGTGCTGGGTCGTCATGGCGGACGTTTATCTGTGGATGCTTTGCCGGCACAGTCTGCGGGCCAGCTGGACCACGGCCCAGCGGCAAGCCGAGCTCGAGCTGACCAATGACGAAATGGCAATGGTGAATCACTGTTTGTTGCAAGAGATTCGCCATCGTCAGCGGACGCAGCAAGAGTTGGAGCGGGCCAAGAACTCCGCCGAAGCGGCCAACCGCGCCAAGAGCGAATTCCTGGCCAACATGAGCCACGAGCTGCGCACGCCGCTCAATGCCGTCATCGGGTTTTCTGACGTGCTGGCCGAGCAGGTGTGCGGTCCGCTGAATGAAAACCAGACGCAGTACGTCACCGATATTCTCGACAGCGGGCAACACCTGCTGGCCCTGGTCAACGATATTCTCGATCTGGCCAAGATTGAAGCCGGGTCGATGGACATTCACCCGGCCCGTCTTGACGCGGCCGCTCTCGTGGATCGCACGGTTCAGATGTTTCGCGAGCGGGCCATTCGGCAGGGCATCCGCCTGGCCGGATCTGTGACGGGGGAGGTGCACCTGTATGCTGACGAGCGGCGCCTGAAGCAATTGCTGTACAACCTGTTGTCGAATGCGCTGAAGTTTACACCCGAGGGGGGCGAGGTGCGCGTCGCCGTGCAGCAGGTTGGCGAGCACGTGGAAGTGCGAGTTTCGGACACCGGCATCGGGATCGCGGCGACCGAACGCGACCGCGTGTTCGAAAGCTTTTATCAAATCGACTCGTCGCTCGCAAAAAACGCGCAAGGCACGGGGCTAGGTTTGGCCGTCGTGCGACAAATTGTCGAGCTGCACGGCGGCAGCGTTCGTGTGGAAAGCGAACCGGGCGAAGGCAGCACGTTTGTCGTGCTCTTGCCGCAGGCCAAAGCCGCCAACGAACTGTCTGCCGAAGTCAACAACGAATGCCTCGCCGCGGCGGCCGTGCCCGCGGATTGACAAAGACCGCCGAAGGAGACCGAAATGCAGAACGCGCCGACGCAAACCCTCGCTCCGTTATCAGCTGGCCGGCGTACGAGCCCCCTGGTGCTGGTGGTGGAAGATAACGAGCGCAACGCGCGGATGCTGGTGGCCATGCTGACCGCGGCCGGCTATGACTCGCGCTGGGCCGATGACGGCCACGAAGGCCTGCGCCTGGCGGCCGAGTGCCAGCCGGAGCTGGTCATTGCCGACCTGCAAATGCCAGGCCTGGACGGATTGTCGATGACGCGCCAGCTCAAGGCGCGCAGCGACACCGTGGACATTCCCGTGGTGGCACTCACCGCGCATGCCATGGCGGAGCATGCGGAGGCCGCCTTGGCTGCCGGCTGCGTCAAATTCCTGACCAAACCCATTCGCTTCCAAACGCTCCTGGTCGAGGTGGCCGATGCCATCCAGCGCAAAACCGCATAACGATCTACCGCTCGCGTCGGTGCCGTTGTTGCCCGCGGGCCACCAAGCCTCGCACGAGAACGGTCACGCGGGGCCGGGGCCGTCGGCCGACGCCGCACCGGGCGCGCAGCCGCGCGGCGAGAAAACCGCGTCCATCCTGATCGTCGACGACGATCCGCGCAGCGCGCGTCTGCTGGCGGCGCATTTGAACTCGGCCGGGTATACGGCGGCGATCGCGCACTCGGCCGCCGATGCGCAGGCCGCCGTGGCCGACGATCTGCCGGACTTGATTCTGTGCGACGTCTGCCTGCCCGGGACTGACGGTATCGAGTTGACGCGTTTGCTGCGCAGCATGGATGGCTGTGCCGGCGTGCCGATCGCGCTGGTCACGTCGTCGAACGATTCGCGTATTCTGGCGCGCGGCTTGGAGGCCGGCGCCGACGACTTTCTGGCCAAGCCGGTCAACGCGCTGGAACTGCGGACCCGCGTGCGGTCGCTGTTGCGGAGCAAACTCTTGGCCGACACGCTGCGTGCCAAGAGCAACAATGAGCCCGTCGACTCGGACGGCCACCGGCGCGTGACGCCTCCGGCGCGAGACGGACTGCCACTGGTGGTGATCGTCGACGACAGTCCGCAGGATCGGCGACTGCTGGAAGCTCACTTAAGCAACTGCCAGTTCCAGGCGCGCACCGCCGGCACGGCGAAGGACGGCCTGGAACTTGTGCGCGCATGTCAGCCGGATTTGATCGTGTTGGATCTGCTGTTGCCGGATTGCAACGGCTACGAGTTCATTGCGGCGCTCAAAGAGGACGTACGCACCACCCAAGTGCCGATTCTGGTTGTCAGCGCGATGGCCGAAGTGGGCGATCGCGTGAAAGCGCTCGAACTGGGTGCCGACGATTTCATTGTCAAAGGTTCCGAACGGCTGGAGTTCGAGGCGCGCACGCGACGGCTGTTGCGCTTGAAGCGGTCGCTGGATCAGTTGCACTCGCGCTGCGACCAGGCGCTCAAGCGCGCCGTGACGGATAGCCTGACCGGCCTGTACACGCACGGGTTCATGCAGGAAACGCTGGCCCAGCAGTTGCAGATTGCCGAGCGCTACGGTTCGCCCTACGCGGCCATCTTTGCCGACGTCGACCACTTCAAGGAAATCAACGATCGCCACGGCCACGCCGCCGGCGACCGGGTGTTGCGGTTCGTGGCTGAGACGTTGCGCAGCCTGGTTCGCCAGGCCGACACCTTGGTGCGCTACGGTGGCGAAGAATTCGTGGCCTTGCTGCCACACACCAACGGTCCGGAAGCGGTGCTCTTGGCCGAGCGCATGCGCAACGCGATCGCCGGAGTGCGGATTCCCATCGGCGACGACGAGACCGTGCAATTGACCATGAGCTTCGGCGTGGCCGCGTTTCCCGACGATGCGCTGGACGGCCCCACGCTCGTGCAGCGCGGCGACGCGGCAATGTATCTGGCCAAGCGCGGTGGCCGCAACCGCACCGTAGCGTGCGGCACGCCGACGGCTGCGCCGCGCAGCGATGCGCGGGTGCTGATCGTGGCGGCCGAGGATGCCGATTTGCAGGGGCTGGAGTCGTCGCTGGTCGCCGAAGGATGCCAGTTGCTGCATGCCCACGACACGCTGGCCGCAATCGAAATCAGTCGCGACGAACAGCCGGACGTGATCGTGATGGACGCCGCGCTGCAGCGTCAGGAAGACTTTGCCACGTGCCGGCGCCTGAAGCGCGATCCGAAAACCCAGTGGCTGCCGGTGTTGATGGTCACGACGAAAGAAGGCCGCGACGATAAACTGCGCGGCATCGATTCCGGCGTCGACGAGTTCATCTCGCAGCCCATCGACAAGATCGAACTGGCCACGCGCGTCAAGGGCCTGGTGCGGTACAAGCGCGACATGGACGTATTGGAAGATGCCGAGACGGTGGTATTCTCCCTGGCTCAGGCCGTGGAAGATCGCGACACGATGGTGGGCAACCACATGGAACGGGTGGCCGACATCGGCGTCCGGCTGGGACAGAGCTTGGGTCTCTCGGAGCGCGAGTTGCGCGCCCTGCGCCGCGCCGCGCGGGTGCATGACATCGGCAAGATCGCCATCCCCGACGCAATTCTTTACAAGCCCGGCCCGCTGACACCGGAGGAGATGGCGGTGGTGCGCGAGCACGCTGACCACGGCTACCGACTGTTGCTGCCGCTGCGCACCTTTTGCGAGTCGCTGCCGGCCGTGCGATTTCACCACGAGCGATTGGACGGGTCTGGCTACCCGCTGGGCCTGCGCGGCAACGAAGTGCCCAAGCTAGCGCAGATTCTGGCCGTGGTCGACATTTTTGATTCGCTCACGTCGCAGCGCCACTATCGCGAGGCCCTGGCGCCGAGCGAGGCCGTGAAAGTGTTGCGCGAAGAAGTGCGCCGCGGGCTACACGACCCGCACCTGGTGGAGACGTTTGTGAGCCAGGTGCTGGCGATCCACGACGGCGCGGCGCCGCCCACATGTGCCATCTCCGACGGTGCCGGTTCGATTCCGAGCGCAGCTCCGGTCGTCGCCCGCTGACAGCGCGGCTGGCGGCCCCTCTCAAGATCCGGCGGGCCACGGCGAATTACTCCGGAGTACTGCGCGCGAACTGCTATGATGGGCAGGTTCGATCCGACTCAACGGGGAGCCATTTTCATGCGAACTCAGGGGCGGATCCACCGAGCGATGGCCCTCGGTGCAGGCATTTTTTTGGCGCACCTCTGGGGGGTGCCGGGACTAGCCGCGGACGAAGCGATGGCTGTCCGCGAGAAGCCGGTCGGTCCCACGGATCCCAAGGAACTCGAAGCTTTTGTCGATGGCATTGTCGCCGCGCAGATGAAGGACAAGCACATTGCCGGCGCGACCTTCGCGTTTGTCGTCGACAACCAGCCGTTCTTTGCCAAAGGCTATGGATATGCAGACGTCGCTGCCAGAAAGAAGGTTGACCCTGCGACGACGATGTTTCGTATCGGCAGCGTGTCGAAGCTGCTGACTTGGACCGCCGTGATGCGCCTGGTCGAGGAAGGCAAGCTCGATTTGGACGCGGACATCAACCAGTATCTCAAAGACTTCAAGATACCGCCGACCTTTGCCGAGCCGGTGACGCTCAAGCATCTGCTCACCCACACGCCAGGCTTCGAAGACCACGTGATCGGACTTTTTGGACGCAGCTCTGACGATGTGTCAGCACTGGGTCCATTGCTGGCTCGAAACCTGCCTGCGCGCGTGCGTGCGCCGGGCACGCTGGCCTCCTACTCAAACCACGGCACGGCCATTGCCGGCTACATCGTGCAAGAGGTTTCGGGCATGCCCTGGGCGGACTACATCGAGAAGACGATTCTCGAACCGCTCTCGATGACGCACACTACCGTGCGGCAGCCCGCGACGGACAAGCTCCCTGCCGATCTCTCCAAGGGTTACAAATATAGCAGTGGTCGCTTTGTCGAGGTTCCGTTTGAGTATGTGCCGCCGGCGCCAGCCGGCTCTGCCAGTTCTTCGGCCGGCGATATGGTCAAGTTCATGATCGCCCACCTGCGGGGCGGCGAGCTCGACGACGTGCGCATATTGCGCGAAGACACGGCTCGCAAAATGCACAGCCTGGCGTTCACGCACGACAAGCGGTTGGAGGGAATGGGCTACGGCTTTATGCGGTCCCGTTTCGGCGACGTGCAGATTGTGGAACACGGCGGCGACACGGTCGCATTTCACTCGTTCTTTGTCATGCTGCCTGAGCACAAGAGCGGTTTCTTCGTCTCGTACAACACCACCACGGCCGCATCGGCCCGCAACACGTTGCTGCAGGCATTGCTCGAGCGGTATTACCTGCCGCCCACGCCGCCCTCGTCCAAGGTGGCGGCTGACTTCGCCGCGCGCGCGCCGCGCTATTGCGGACAGTTTGGCGCACTGCGGCATTCGTTCACCACGCCTGCCAAACTGGGCGCTCTGTTCGGCGTGGCGCATGTCACTGCGGCCGACGATCAACTGCTGGTTGCGTTCAACGGTGGCGAACTCGTTTTGCGAATGGTCGAGCTCGAGCCCGGATTGTTCCGAGAGGCAGACGGCCAGCGCATGCTCTCGTTCAGCGACGATGATCCCGATCAGGCGAGCCATATGTTCTTAGGCGGTTCGCCCGTGGCCTGGGAGCGTCTGCCGTGGTATGCAACGCCCGGTTTCTCGCTGGCGTTAGTCGTGGCCTGCACGGTCGTCTTCGCGTCGGTGGTCGTGGGCTGGCCCCTGGCGGCGTTCATCAATCGCGGGCAAGCCCCGCTGGTCAAAGGCACCGCGGGCTCGAAGTTTGCCAGTTGGCTGGCGTGGCTGACAAGCCTGGCGGCGCTGGTTGTGATCGGCCTGGCCATGATTCCATTTAGCGATCCCGAGCAGATTGGCTTCGGCATGCCGCCGCTCTTGCGCGGACTGTTGCTCTCCACAATTGCTTTGGCGGCGCTCGTGTGCGGTGTGCTGGTGTGTTCGATCGTCGCTTGGGCCAGGCACTATTGGCGGCTGTCCGCACGACTGCACTACACGTTGGCGCTCGTGGCCGGACTGACCTTTGTGTGGTTCCTGTATCAATGGAACCTGCTGGGCTACGCCGCGTGACGGGGCGACCGTGGCCCTGGCGGTGCGGCAGCGCTCCTCTGATTGACAAGGCCCGGCCACGGCGATACCTTGCGGCGAGTTGCATCAGTCGGGGTTGATGCGAATTGGTCCCCGGACTGGTGGCCCTGCCACTCGCGAGGCGACGCGATGCTCTCGATCCTTGGTCCGCCCCAGCCCGCCAGCGCGTTTTGCGATCGCGTTTCGCGGCGCAATTTCTTGAAGATCGGCAGCTTGGGGCTCACCGGGCTGACGCTCCCCAGGCTGCTTGCCGCGGAGCAGACAGCCGGCCGGGGCTCGTCGCGCAAGTCGGTGATCATGATCTATCTGGTGGGCGGCCCGCCGCACCAGGATATCTGGGACATCAAGACCGAAGCGCCGCGGGAAATTGCCGGACCGTTCCGTCCCATTCGCACGAATGTGCCGGGCATCCAGATCTGCGAGCACATGCCGCGGCTGGCGCGGATGATGGACAAGCTCGTGCCGATTCGCTCGGTCGTCGGCTGCCAGGCCGATCACGATGCCACCCAGTGCTACACCGGCCGCGCGCCCGGGCCGGGCACGCCTGCGGGCGGCTGGCCGCAATTTGCCTCCGTGGTGTCGCGCTTGCGGGGCGCCCACGATCCGGCCGTGCCGCCGGCCATGAGCCTGTGTTACCCGTGCACGCATCCGCCGTACAACGAGCCGGGGCCGGGGTTCCTGGGCGTGGCCCACGATGCGTTCCGTCCCTTGGGACCCACGCGGGGCGACATGGTGCTACGTGGCATCACGCACGATCAGCTTGGCGACCGCCGCCGATTGTTGAGCACGCTCGACCGGCTGCGGCGCGAAGTCGACCAGCGGGGCAACATGAGCGGCATGGACGCCTTCACCGCGCAGGCGCTGGGCATTCTCACGTCCTCTCGGCTGGCCGAAGCATTGGACCTCTCGCGCGAAGATCCGCGCCTTGTCGCGCGCTACGGCACGGGCGACGAGAAGGTTCACATTGATGAGAACGGCGCTCCGCGCGTGCCGCAAAGTTTTTTGGTGGCCCGGCGGCTGGTCGAAGCCGGTGCGCGCGTGGTCACGCTCAACTACAGCAAGTGGGACTGGCACGGACATCCGTACGGCTCGTGCTTCGATCGCTGCCGCGAGGATCTGACCGTCTTTGACCAGGCCTTCTCGGCGTTTGTCGAAGACCTGTATGCACGTGGCCTGGAGCGCGACGTGCTGGTGGGCGTGTGGGGCGAGTTTGGCCGCACGCCCATGATCAACCAGAACGTCGGCCGCGATCATTGGCCGCGCGTGGGCTGCGCGCTCTTGGCCGGCGGCGGGCTGCGCACCGGACAGGTGATCGGCGCCACCGACCGCTTAGGCGGCGAGGCGGTCGATCGGCCGGTCACATTTCCCGAACTGTTCGCCACGCTCTACCATCACTTGGGCATCGACGCGGCTGCCGTGACGCTGCCCGACCTGAACGGCCGGCCGCAATACCTGGTGGACGACGGCGCGCGGCCGCTGGCAGAGTTGATCTGAGAAAGAGGGGACATTCTGAAGATCCCCTTTTTTCATTCAAAGCGATCGCGCGGCGCCAGCGGATAGCGCCACACGCGGCAGAGCGGCTTCGCTGCGCGCTGGTACTCATCGCCGGGCGATTCGCCGTCGATGGCCAGGTACGTTTGCCCGTCGGTTTTGCGTGTCCACACGAACAAAGGGACCGACGTCCTGGGCGGCGACGCCATGTCGTGCGGCAGGGCGAAGAAGACCGGCTTTGCTCGGTCCGTTTCCTGCGTTGCAACGTTGGCTGGCAGCGCAGCCCAGGGTTGCGTTCCCTGGGAATCGGCCTGCCGCACCACCGCCACGGAATCCGCGCGCGGCCGGTCGAGCGCCATGAAGGCGATGCGGCGCTGGGTGGCTGTAGACGCCGCGGTGGCTGATGCGGCCATTGCCGCTTCGCGCGCCGGCGATGTCGTCGTCGCCAGCTGTTGCCGCGCGCCTTCCTGCCACTGATACACGACCACCGGTAAAACCGTGCGCTCGTCGCCCAGGTCCAGAGCGTACATGATCTGGTTGTAGTCGTAGCGCGGGGTGGGCGAATCGTTGCCGGAGAAGAACGTGGAATACGTGCCCTCGAAGTAGATGCGGCGGCCGCCTTCGGCGTCGAACATGGGATGCTGCCGCGGATTGTAGAACGAGTACTTGTCGTGCGTTGCGATTTTGCGCGCATAGACCCAGGGGCCCGTCGGCGCGTCGGCCTCGGCATACCACACTTCGCCCAGCGGCGACGTGCCTTGCGCCTGCTCGGCGATCATGACAAATCGCCGGCGAAAGGCGTTCCAGGCAACGCTGCCGGCGTGGGCAATCACCAGCGTACCGGTGTCGACGTCGCGCAGGGCGAGCGCCGCTTCAGCGTCCTTGAGCAATCCGCGCCGCAACCATTGCGCCTGCTCGCGTGGCAGAGGCGCCGGCACACCGCGCTGCCAGCTCCAAACAATCGCCCCGTTCTCGTCGCGATTGAACTTGGGTTGCCGGGGCGTCGAGCCGGCCGCCAGGCACGTGAAGGCTTCGTAGGCGCTCGTGTCAGCAAGCGCCTGCGCATCGGCCCTGACACGCACCAGCGGATACGGATTGCCAAAGTAAATGTACCGAATGCCATCGACCTCGTGCGCCAGCGCGTGACCCTGTGGGTATAGCGGCGCCTCAAAGTCGAACGCCGCCACCTTGTCGAACTTTCGCGTCGCGTCGTTCCAGGCCACGAGGCCGCGCTCGTACACTTCCAGAAACTTGCGCACCTTCATGTACCTGGCAAACATGCGCTCTTCGCCGTCGGCGGCGCGCAGCACGCACAGCCCGTCGATCCAGGTGGGTCCCTCGCCCGGCATTTCGCAGGTGGCGGCGACAAAGCCGTCATCGCGCGTGAAGTACTCCAGGTTCACGCCCTGCGCCACGGGCAGCCCGCCGGCCTCAAGCAAGCGCGAAGTGGCTCCCGGCACGTGAAACATGCCGAGCGGATGCGCGGTTCGGTTGGTGTCGCCCCAGAACCAATACACGCGTCCGCGATACACGGCCGTATTCACGCTGTCGCTGCCGACAACCTGCGCGTTCAATAGCGGTTGTGCAATGGGCACCGCGCGCCCCAAGAGCACGCTGTCGCGGTAGATATCGGCGCCGGTGACGCGGTACAAGCGCTCGGCGATGCTGGTGCGCTTGAGCCGCAGCGTGGCTGTTTCGCCGGGCACGACCTCGAGCGCCTTGCCGCGGTAGCCGAAACCGTCGGCCGGATATTCGTAGCCGTGGCTGCGGACGTGAAAGAAGACCTTTTGTTGGACCAGCCCAGGTTCGTCGATCGCCGCCAGGCCGGCCGAATCGGTCACGTACAGCACCTGGTTGACCGTGGTCAGCTCCACCAGCGGCACGCCCCGGCCGGTGGCATCGTCGACCACTTGGATGGCGAAGGGCGGCGCGTCGGCGGCCCGAGCCGCGCCGACCGGCGGCAACCCCAGCACGCCCAGCGCCAGCATTAGCGCGGCAAGTCGCGCTGCCAGGACTAAATTCAGGGCGTTTCGGCTGCGGAGGTGCATGACGAGGTTCAAGCGAAGGTTGCGTGACCACACGACACTACCCATCGTCTGTCCGCCCTGGTTTCACAACCGGGGCAGGGTGGAAACGCGGCGCGCGTTACAATGGCGGTGTGCCACTTCTTCCTCGAACCCGGAGAACTGTTCATGGCCACGTTCATCACCACGCTGCGTTTCACCGACAAGGGGATTGCGGGAATCAAGGACACGTGCAAGCGCTCGGCCGCGTTCAACAAAGCATCCAAGAAGATGAACATCAAAGTGCTGAACGTCTATTGGACGCTGGGCACGTTCGACGGTGTGCTTATCTTCGAGGCGCCGGACGATCAAACGGCCACGGCCGCCATGCTCGGCCTGGGCGCCGGCGACAACGTGCACACCAGCACCGTGCGCGCCTTCAACGCCGCCGAGATGGAAAAGATCGTCGCCAGGCTGTGACGCGCCGTTTTCAAAACCGTTAGTGGCCCGCGGCGGCCCCGCTGATGCGACGATCGGGCGCGGCGACCCGGTCGCCGGACGCCGGATCGATCCAGATCGTGTGGGCATCGCCCTGCGCCTCTTCGTTTTGTTTGATGGTGTGGCCCAAGGCGCGCAAACCGTCGAGCGCTGCCGGGTGCAGTTCCGCCAGGCGCGGCTCGACCAGCACGCGATCGGGCAGCCACGCCTGGTGCAAGCGCGGCGCCGCGACCGCCGCGGGCGCGTCCAGGCGGTAGTCCACCACGTTGACGATCACCTGCAGCACCGTGTTGATGATCGTTCGACCGCCGGGGCTGCCAGTGACCAGCAGCGTCTTGCCGCCGCGGCGCACGATGGTGGGGCACATCGAGCTGAGCATGCGTTTGCCGGGAGCCACCTGATTGGGCAGCGTGCCGATGCGGCCGAGCGTGTTGGTCACGCCCGGCACCCAATTGAAGTCGTTCATCTCGTCGTTGAGCAGAAAACCCCCGCCGGCTACCACCACGCCGCCGCCGAAACTCGTCTCCAGCGTGTAAGTGAGGCTGACCGCCGCGCCCTCGCCGTCCACCACCGACAGGTGCGTCGTGTTCTCGCCCTCGACCGTGAGGGCGATCTCGCCCGCCAGGTCGGCGCTGGGCGTGGCGTGGCGCGGATCGATCGTGGCCGCCAGCGCACGCGCGTAGCGCTTGTCGAGCAACTTGGCGGGAATTTCGGTGAACGCCGGATCGCCCAGGTATTCGGCCCGCTCGCGATACGCGCGGCGCATGGTTTCCGCGAGCCGGTGCAGGGTTTCGCTCGACCAGCGATCGCGCGCGGCGAGCTGCTGCGTTTCCAGCATGTTGAGCATGAGCACCAGCGTGGTGCCGCCGGAGCTGGACGGAGGCACGGCCACAATCTGACAATCGCGATAGGTGCCCACGAGCGGCCGGCGTTCGATGGGGCGGTAGGTGACCAGATCCTGCGTGGTGATCAACCCGCCGCCACGGCGCATTTCGGCGGCGATGAGTTCCGCGGTGGGGCCCGAGTAAAAACCGTCTGGCCCTTGCTCGGCGATGCGCTCCAGCACAGCGGCCAGCTCGGGCTGCACGAGTCGGTCGCCCGCTTGCCACGCTTTCTTGTCGGCCCGGCCGTACACGCGGTGCAGCTCGGCGAACGCGGCCGGGTCTTTCTCCGCCAGCTCTTCGTTCAGCTCTTTGGCGACCGCGGCGTCGAGCGCGAACCCCTCGCGCGCCAGCGTCACGGCCGGCAGCACCAGATCGCGCCACGGCAAACGGCCGAAGCGCGCATGCGCCATCGCCAGCCCGCGCACGGTGCCAGGCACGCCCACGCGGCGATGCGGGGTGCGGGCCTGCGCGTCGACGAACATGTCGCGCGTGGCCGCGGCGGGAGCCACTTCGCGAAAGTCGAAGACGGCGCCCGGCGCTGTGTTGTGGTTGTCGGGTGACTTTGCGTCTTGATCGGTCCCGCCGGGCAGGTAGAGCAGATAGCCGCCGCCACCAATGTTGCCGGCCGCGGGATACGTCACGGCCAGCGCAAAGGCCGTGGCCACGGCGGCGTCAACGGCGGTGCCGCCGCGCGCGAGCACTTGCGCGCCCACGTCTGCCGCCGGCCGACTGACGCACACCACGGCGGCATGCGCGAATCGCTGTGGGGTGTCAGCCGGTGGGGCGTTCTGAGCTGCGGCGTTCATGGCGGGCGAATGGATGATCAGCGCCGACACGAGCAAGACCGGCAGCCCCAGGGTTGCTGCCGCGCATCTCCGCCCGGGAGCGATCGAGTGTAAGCGGCGCGGTCGGTGGGGCGCCTCTCGAAATCGCCTGATGCACGGCTGGCCTGACATGCGCAACAGTGTACTCGGTGAGAGGGCGGCATGCCCAGTCGGTCGTGAGCCCAACTTTCTTTGTAGCGGAACTCGCCAGAGCTCAGAGGCCCTGCGCACCAACGGCTGAATTCCGGCGAATCCAGCTAGTGCGCCGTTCGCTTTGAAATTATTGACCTGGCGTTTCCGCCTGACGAGAATGCGGCCATGAAACTGAAACATCGCTTGGCTGCCGTTGTCGCAATCGTTGCTGCCGCTGTGGCCCTCGGACCGGCGAACGCCCGCGCCGCCGATCCGCCCGCGCAACCCAACATCGTGATCGTCTTTTGCGACGACCTGGGCTATGGCGACGTCGGCGCGTTTGGCGCCGCGGGATACCAGACGCCCAACATCGATCGGCTCGCGGCCGCAGGCGTCCGCTGCACGCGGTTCTACGTGGCCCAGGCCGTCTGCTCGGCGTCGCGGGCGGCACTCTTGACCGGCTGTTATCCCAACCGCATCGGCATTCGCGGGGCGCTAGGGCCGCAGGCCGTGGTGGGCATTCACGACGACGAGCTGACGCTGGGCGAGCTGGCCAAACAACGCAACTATGCCACGGCCATCTTTGGCAAGTGGCACCTGGGCCACCATCCGCAATTCCTGCCGACGCGACACGGATTCGACACCTATTTCGGCCTGCCGTACTCGAACGACATGTGGCCGCACCATCCGGAGCTGCGGCCGCTGCCGGCGGCGCAGCGCAAGACGCGGTTTCCGGATCTGCCGCTGTTCGACGACGAACGCGTGGCCATTCCCGCGGTTACTTCTGAGCAGCAGCGACATCTCACCACCTGGTACACCGAGCATGCCGTCGAGTTCATCGAGCGCAGCAAGGACCGGCCGTTCTTGTTGTACCTGGCGCACAGCATGCCGCACGTGCCGCTCCACGTGAGCGACAAGTTCGACGGCCAGACCAAGCGCGGCCTGTTTGGCGACGTGATCGAGGAGATCGACTGGTCGGTGGGACAAGTGGCGGCGGCGCTGGAAAAGCACGGCCTCGCCCAGCGCACGCTGGTGATCTTTACCGCCGACAACGGCCCGTGGCTGAGCTACGGCGACCACGCCGGCTCGGCCGGACCGCTGCGCGAGGGCAAGGGCACGGCTTGGGAAGGCGGCGTGCGCGAGCCGTTCATCGCCCGCTGGCCCGGCGTGATTCCCGCGGGCAGTGTGTGCACGGAGCCGGCCATGACGATCGACATTCTGCCGACGGTGGCCCGGCTGATCGGCGGCACGCTGCCGAAGCACGCGATCGACGGGCTGGACATCTGGCCGCTGCTGGCAGGACAGCCGGGCGCGAAGAGCCCGCACGACGCGTTCTATTTCTACTATGCGGACAACGAGCTGCAGGCCGTTTCCAGCGGGCCGCTCAAGCTCTATCTGCCACATACCTATCGCACGCTCGGCGGCCGGCCGGGTGGCAGCGGCGGAGTGCCTGTCGCGTACGAGCAGCGCACGCTCAACCAGCCGGAGCTGTACGACGTCGTGGCCGACATTTCCGAAACGAAGGACATCGCCGCCCAGCGGCCGGACGATGTGCGGCGGTTGTTGGAGATCGCCGAACGGGCCCGGGCCGACCTGGGCGACTCGCTCACGAAACGCACCGGCAGCGGCATGCGCGAGGCGGGGCGAATTTCCGGTCCGTGAATGCGTGTGGTAACTGAATTCGCCAGAATTCAGCCGGTCGTGCGCAGGTTGACTGAACTCTGACGAGTTCAGCTGAACTCTGGCGAGTTCAGCTACCGGAAGGGGACTGAACTCTAGCGATTTCGTCTACAACACGTCCGCCTCTCCCTGCGCCAGGTGCACCGCGTCGCGGCCACTGAATTTCCAGAACAGGCCCGGGTGCACCAGGAATTCGCAAAGCGTCGACGTCAGCAGCCCGCCCGTGATCACCGTGGCCACGGGATAGAGAATCTCCAGGCCCGGCTTGTGGCCGCCCAGCACAATGGGCAGCAGCGCAATGCCCGCGGTCAGCGCCGTCATCAGCACGGGCGCCAATCGCTCGAGGCTGCCGCGCAGAATCATGTGCTGGTCGAACGCTTCGCCTTCTTCGCGCAGCAGGTGAAAGTAATGCGACACGAGCAGAATCCCGTTGCGCACGGCGATGCCCCCCAGTGAGACAAAGCCCACCAGGCTGGCCACCGACAACGACTGACCGGTCAGCACCAACGCCAGCACGCCGCCCACGAACGCCGTGGGAATGGCGTTGAGAATTTGCAGCACGATGCGCGGGCTGGGCCACAGCATCATCAGCACCGCAAACATGCCGACTACCGACAGCACCGTGAGCGCGCCGATCAACAGCGTGGCCGAGCGCTGACTCTCGAACTGGCCGCCGTACTCCACGAAGTATCCCGCGGGCAAGGTGACACGGTCGCGCACGCGAGCCTGAATGTCGGCCACCACTCCGGCCAGGTCGCGGTCGCGGGCATTCGCGCGAATGACCAGCCGCCGGCGCACGTTCTCGCGGCTGACCTGGTTGGGACCGACCGTGCCGCCGGGAATGTCGGCCACTTGCGACAGGGCGATACGGCCGCCGCCGGGCAAGTCGATGCGCAGATTCTGCAGATTCGAATAGTCCGTACGGGTCGCATCGTCGAGCTTGACCACCAGGTCGAAACGGCGCTGCCCCTCCAACACTTGCGAGACGATTTCGCCTTGCAGGGCCGTTTGCACCACGCCGGCCACGTAGGCGCGGCTGAGGCCGTAGAATGCCAGATCGTCGGCCCGCAGCACAATGTGCAGCTCGTCGACGTACGACTGGGACTCGATCACCGGGTCGGTGATTCCCGGCACGTCGGCAATTTCGCTCTCGATCTGCCGGGCGATGCGCTGCATGCCATCCAGATCGTCGCCGAAGATCTTGATTGCCACCTGAGCCGTCACGCCGGACAGCATATGGCTGATCAGGTGCGCCAGCGGCTGCTCGGCCTCCAGATCCACGCCGGGCAACTGGCGGCCCAGATCGTCGAGCAACGTGTGCAGCGCCTCATCGCGGGTCAAGGGCGAATCGGGATTCATGTTCAGCAGGTACTCGGAATTTGTGACCGGCTGCGCGTGCTCGTCGCGCAAGTCGCGGCCGGTGCGGCGCACGAAGTGCAAGATCGGGCCGTTGGGATTGCTTTCGCTGGCGCGCATTCTCTCGAGCGTGGCGTCGATGATCGCGGCCGTGTCGTTCGAGGCTTGCAGCGACGAGCCGGCCGGCAGTGCTACATTGAGCTGCACGCTCCCTTCGTCGAAAGCGGGCAGAAAGTCGGCCCCCAGCCGCGTCATCGTCCAGGCAGCTGCGGCCACTCCCAACCAGCAAGCAACCAGGATGGTTCCGCTGCGGCGCAAGCTGAAGCGAATCAGATAGCCGGCCAGCCACTTGAGGCCGCGCAACAGAGGCCCGTCTCCCTCGCGGTGGACCGCGCGCGACTGCGGCAGCAGGTAACTCGAGAGCACCGGCGTGACCGTGAGCGACACCAGCAGCGAGGCCATAATCGAAATGATGTAAGCAATGCCCAGCGGCGTGAACAGCCGGCCTTCCACTCCCGACATGGCAAACAGCGGCAAAAACACCAGGATGACCACGGCCGTGCCAAAGACGATGGCACTGCGGATTTCGCGGCTGGCCTCGAACACCACGCGCAGGGCAGGGCGGGGCGCAGCCAGGGCGCGGTTCTCGCGCAGCCGACGAAAGATGTTCTCCACGTCTACGATGGCGTCGTCCACCAGTTCGCCCATCGCCACGGCCAGCCCACCCAACGTCATCACGTTGATGGACATCGTACGGCCAGTGAACAGCCCCAGCCATTTAAACGCAATGGCCGTGACAGCCAGCGACAGCGGAATGGCCGTTAGCGTGATGAACGTCGTGCGCACGTTCAGCAGAAACAGCACCAGGATGATCACCACCAACAGCGCGCCGATGAGCAGTGCCTCGACCACGTAGTAGATGCCGCGATCGATGAAGTTCTCCAGCTCGAACAATTGGCGATCGATGACGATGTCGGCCGGCAGGGAGCTCTCCAGGTCGGTGAGCGCCGCGTGCACGCGGGCTGTCACGGCCCGCGTGTCCACGTGTGGCTGCTTGACCACC
This sequence comes from Pirellulales bacterium, assembly GCA_050250435.1. Lineage (GTDB taxonomy): Bacteria > Planctomycetota > Planctomycetia > Pirellulales > PALSA-1355 > JBFWOR01. The sequence goes on from JBFWOR010000018.1 coordinate 70,559, forward strand.
GTCACGACCACGCCGGGCCGGCCGTCGATACTGGCGTCGCCGCGCTTGGGGGGCGGCGCTTCGGTCACTTGCGCCACGTGCTCGACCAACACGCTGCGTGCTCCGGCGGTGCGCACGGGAACCTTGGCCAGGTCGGCCACGACCTGTTGCGGCAGCGGGCCCAATCGGCCAATCACGCGCACCGGACGCTCGGCCTGGCCTTCGGCGGTGAACCCGCCCGAGGCGCTCAGGTTGTTGGCGGCCAGCGCCTGCTCAACCTGCGTGAGCGACACGTCGTACTCCACCAGCGCATGCGGATCGACGAGCACCTGATACTGCTTGCGTTCTCCGCCGAGCAGCAGAATCTCGGCAATGCCGCTCACCTTGAGCAGTCGCGGCCGCACAATCCAGTCGGCCAGCGTGCGCAGCTCCATTTGTTGCCGCAGCGCGCCGGGAAACGTCACGTTCCAACGGCCTGCGCGGGTGATGACGGTGGCCACGGCGTCACCGGGTGTCGATGGACTGGCGCGGCGCGTGGCGGGGTCCTGGCTGGTGTTGGCGGAATCGGCGGCGTTCTGCCACTCGACGCGTTCGACCGGCACTGCTTGCCACGCTGCCGGATCGTTGCGGTCCACCACGCGCCACACGGCGATCGTGGGGCCCGCGGCGCTCTCGATCCGCTCTGCGACCAGGTCGCCGGTGCCCAGCACGGCCAGCGTTCCGCCGCGTGGTCCGGCGCGGCGCGATACGCCAATGTGCATGATTTGGCCCATGATCGAAGTGGGCGGCGTCATGACCGGCCGCACGCCCGGCGGCATAATGGGCATGACCGTCGCCAGACGCTCCTGCACGACTTGCCGCGCGGCGCGAATCTCGCTCGACCAGTCGAACTCCACGTAGATGACCGACAGGCCCAGGCTCGATTGGCTGCGCACCGCTTCCACGCCCGTGGCGCCCAGCACGGCGGATTCGATGGGCTGCGTGACCAGCGTTTCGATCTCCTCGGACGCCAGGCCGGGGCACTCACTGAGGATCACCACCCGCGGCCGATCGAGATCCGGAAAGACGTCGATGGGCAGGGTGGTGGCCAGGTAGCCGCCGTAGCCCAGCGTCGCCACGCTGGCCAGCAGGATCAAGGTCCGGTGGCGGAGCGAGAAGCGAATGACAAAATCCAACATGGCGCTGCCCTGCTAATGGTCGTGATGATGTTCGGCCGGTCCGCTGTGCGCGGCCTTGAGCGCTCGGTTCAATTGCGTGGCGGCGCCTTGAACTACGAGTGCGCCCGCGGGCACGCTACCGTCGTTGGCCAGCACGGCCTGCTGCCGGTCCTGATGCACCACGCGTACGCTTTGCCGGTGAAACGCCGGGCCCTCTTCCAGAAACACGTACGCTTCCGGTCCTTCGCGCACGACGGCTTCGGCCGGCACGACGAGCACGTTGTCGAGTTGCTCGACGCGCGCCAGAATCCGCACGCGCTGGCCAGGGCGAAACCGCCACAACAGCATCGTCCGTCCGTCCTGCTCGTAGCTGCGAAACGGGTTGCGCAGCGGCAAGTAGAACGCAAAGGTCCCCTTGTTGGGGCTCATCGTGTTGGCGATGTGGTGGATGAAGAACTCTTGGTGCGCGGGTGACCAGCGATCGGGCGTGTCTTCCATGAACTCGACCGTCAGCGGCAGCTTCGCTTCGATGGCCGCCTGCAAAAGCGGCACCTCGTGGCGAAAGGCGTGTCCCTCGATGAATAGCGATTGATGCTGCGAGAGGATGCACAACGTCTGGCCCATCTGCACTTGCTGGCCGAGTTCGACCTTCAGTTCCTGGACTTCGAACATGGCGTCGCCGGGAGCAGTTGGCGGCGCGGCAACCGACGCCGTTGGTGCGCTGCCGGCCGGCCCGGGCCGAGCGGGTTGCGTGGGGGCCGCGGCGCCGCTCCATTGCTCCGGCACGACGATGTCCATCTGCGTGACGAACTGGCCGCGCGTCACCCCTTCGATCTGGTCGGGCGTCAGGCCGCGCGTTTGCAGTTCGAGTCGATAGGCCTGCTCCGCGACCGCCATCCGCTTAAGTTCGTTGGCCAGTTCGGTGATGCGCACCTGTGCCACGCCGCCCGACTCGGCCGCCACCTCGATCTTCTTTTTCATCTCGCCGATGATTTGCTGTTCGCGGCTGGCTTTGAGCAGCTCGCGTTCGGCCACTTGCAGCGATTCGCTCAGCAGTTGCACGGTGCACAGCACGTCGCCGGGCCGCACCGTGTCGCCCGGCAGGCGATGAACCTTCGCCACGACGCCGCCGATCGGCGCCACCACGCCGCGATCAGTCACGCCGGGCCGATCGACGACCATGCCTGGCAACTCGATGGTCTTGTAGGACGTTCGGGGTTCGAGGTTGCGCACCTCGATGTGCAGGTTCGCCCTGGCCTGGGGCGAGAGCTCGAGCTGGTCGGATGCCAGTTCGGCATGCTCATGCCCGGCATGCTCAGGATCGGCATGACGGTGGACGGCGAGGTCGTGCCCAGGATCGTGTTCTGCGTGGGCACGGTCCTGATCGCCGACGGCTTCAACCGGAGCATGCGATGCCGGCCGCCAGGCCCAGAACACGCCCCCAGCGACGAGAGTCACCGATCCCACGACGGCGAGCGAAACGAGGATCAACTTGCGCATCGATCAATTCTCCGCGGTGCGTTTGCGAACGGTGTGCACGCGGCGCGTCCGCGCGGGCGAACGGTTGCGTGCGTGACCTATCAAGCAGTGCGTGGCGGCCCTCAAACGGCCGGCCACGATCGACGGTTTAGCAAGCGCAGCGAACAACGTGCGCGCGGCACGTGCGCGAGCGCTTTAGCGCCGAGCGGAGAGCATCAGATGACGAGCCGCGTGCTCGCCAGAAAGATGGGCACTTGCGCACCATAACGGGGCGGTGCCCAGGTGTACGGCAAAGCGGTGGCCGAAGCGCTGGCAGCGTCCCTGGCCGCGACGCCGCCTGCCGGAGCGGCTACGAACGCATGCCCGTCAGGCGGCAGGCCAATCGTCGCGCCCACATTGAGATAGACCGCGTCCTGGTCGTGATCGCCAACCGGATGGCTGTGCCAGGCGACGGGGAGATCCACATGGTCGCGATCGTGCGCAATTGCAGCGGCATGATGATCCGCCTGCGCCGGGCAATCGTGACAATGCGCGTCGTCCCGATGCGAGTGTCCCGACGAGTGCCCGTGCGAATGACCCCACAAATGAATGTGTGGACGCGCATTGTGCCCGGCCGGCTCGTGAATATCACTGCCAGCGTGCGAATGCGGCAGTGCAGCACCATCGGCCGCGAGCGACGCAAGCAGCAGGAAGCAAGCGAAAAGTCGCATATCTATATTCTAGTACGCAACGCTGGTGCCGGAAAGACAAGCGTACCCCGCTACGGCCCCACTTTATCCCGCGGAAATGGCCCCTCGGTCCATGTCCACTGCGGCCAACGGGTGTTGGCGGAGCGCATGGTCTGCTCGTTGTTGATGAAGCCGGCCAGAACGATCACCAGGCCCACCGTTGCCGCCGCGCCGGCCAGCCACCCAAGCCAGTGAAATCGCGGCTCGCGGGCGCCCTCGGTCGGCGCGGGCACCGTCGTCGGTTGCAGACGCACGAACACGGCGTACAGCACCATCGGGATGAACAGCATCCAAAACACGTTGTGCATGTTGATCAACTTGGGATCCCTCGGGTAGTAGAAGTACAACGCGTTGAGATTCTGGAACAGGAGCATCGTGCCGCACAGCCACACCACGGGGAAGGCTGCCAGCCGTTGTGCACGGGCGAAGTAGATTGCGATCCACAGCGCGGCGCCCACGAAACCCAGCACGCATACGGCGTCGATCCACCACAGCGTGCTTTCGGCGTGCGCCGCGGGATCGGCATATTGATAGCCCTTCAGCCGCTCGGTCCATTCGGCGAGTTTCTCCGCCGTGCGAATGCGCCCCAGGCGATGCCACAGCGGAATCAGGCCCAGCAGGTAGATCATGCCGAAGACCGAGGCCAGCCGCACGCCCTCTTTCTCCGGCGGCTCCGGATACGGGCGGTTCACCATGCCGAACGTGAAGATGAAGCCGCCGATCATGCCGCACGACGTCTCCATCACGTTCCAGTGGTTGATCGTAAAATCGAACTGCGCTTGCAGCACGTTGGCCAGGTTGCCCAACAATCGCCCGACCGACATGCCCAGCCCGAAGCCGACGTAGCCCAACACGGCGCCGCGCAAGCCGCTGGGCTTGTTGCTGGCGGCGAGCCAAAGAATCTGCGCCAGCGCAGCGCCCATCATGGCGATGGAGCTGTTGTTGCGCGGCGGGTTGATGTCGAAATCGAGCACGACAATGACGAGAAAGGCTGTGAGCCAACCCCCCATGAAGATGCTGCCCAGCCAGCCCAGCCATTCCACCGTGGTCATGGGTTTGCGTTCGAGCACCAGCCCGATCAGGGCCCCACCGAACGTGCCCCAGGCCGAGCCTTGCAAAAAGAGCGTGACGAAACCGTAGCCGTAATTGATGGGCGTGTCGCTCTGCGCGTAGCCGTGCAGGATGCCGTAGCTCATCGTGCCGCCCAAGCCAATGCCCAGCGCGGACAGCGCGGCGATGATCGGCATCCATAAGAACAACGAGCGCTGGCCGCTGACATAGGCCAGCCCCAGGCCGAGACACGCGCCGGGAAACATCGCTCCCACGACGTGGCCGAAGTCGCCGCGAATTCCCCAGCCGAGCCCCACCGCCAGCGCCACGAACAGACTCCGCCCAATCCGATCCGCCAGATGCATGGCAAGGTCTCCCGGAAGTTCGCTTGACCGCCGAAACGATGAGGTCCGGCGCCCACGAATCTACCTGCCCGAGCGTTGCGACGCCATGCGCGACGGGGCGGCCGGCCGTGGAACAACCGGCGCGAATGGCGCCGGCCGTCTCGCATCAAACGGCCTGCGACGCGCATAATGTACGCGTTGCGCGGCCGGCGGACGCGTCGCGCACGGGCGCCGACCGCGGTTCTTTCCACAGTGAATGGAGTGGCGCGTGGACTATCCGGGCGAACAAGTCGCAGAACTTCTGATCGGCCTGGGCATCACCCACGTGGTGTGGTTGCCCGATTCGGCACTTGGTCCGTGGGAAGGCGCCCTCGATCGGCCGGGCAAGCTGCAACTCGTGCGCGTGTGCCGCGAAGGCGAGGCCTGGGCCATCGCCGCCGGGCTGCACCTGGGCGGCTGCCGGCCGCTGGTGATGATTCAGAACACGGGGCTGTTCGAATCGGGCGATGCGCTGCGCAACGTGCTCTTTGATCTGGGGCTGCCGTTGTTGGCCGTGGTGGGTTATCGCAGTGCGCTCGTGCCCGATTCGCCCGACTCGGCGCGACGCTTTACCGAGCCGGTGCTCGACGCCTGGGGACTCGACTACGTCGTCGTGCGCAAGCCCGACGAATTGCCGCTCATGGCCGAGCACTTTCGCAAGTGCCAGGTGGCGGGCAAGCCGGGCGTGGTGCTGATTGCCGAAGGAAGGATGTGACAGGCCGGTCCGCAAGCCGCAAAGCTACTGGACGAGCCGGCAGTGGCATCCGAAAAACACTTTGCATCAACTATAGGTTGAATTGCCATGAACGTTCGGCAACGAAAGCGCATGCCCTTGGTGCCCGCGCTGGAGGTGTTGGTGCCGCTGCGCGGCGAGCGAATGGTGGTGACCACGATGGGGGCGGCGCGGGAATGGCCCAGGCTCTCGCACCATCCGCTCGACTTTCACTACATCCCGTCGGCCATGGGCGCCGCGCCGGCGCTCGGTCTGGGATTGGCGCTGGCCAAACCGCTGCGCGAATTGCTGGTGCTCAATGGCGATGGCGCCATGCTGATGAACATTGGCTCGCTGGTGACGATCGTTGCCAGCCGCGCGACGAACATCACGCTCGTGGTGCTGGAAAACGGTGTCTACGAAGTGACCGGCGGGCAGCAAACCGCGGCGGCGCAGGCGGCCGGTCATGCGCACGTTGATTTTGCGGCCATGGCCCGGGCCGCTGGCTTCGAGAGCGTGCGCCACTACAACGATCTGGCCACGTGGCGGCGCGAAGCGGCCGCGGCACTGGAACTTCCCGGCCCGCGCTTGATGGTGCTCTCGGTGGAGCAAGTGGCCGACTACGAGCTCGTATCGCCCGGGCCGATCCGGGAGCGCATTGCACAATTCGGCCAGGCGCTCGAGGCCGTGTGACGTTTCATAAACCCGAAGCACGAGCGAGGGCCGGGGTGAAAAGCCCTCACTCGCGCTGCGGGCTTGTGTTTGGCGACTACAGGCGCCGCCAGATGGTTTGAACCGTCGCGGCGCGCCAGTACAATGGGCCGAACTCGTGCGCAGGCCGTTGCGCGATTGCTCCTGCCCACCGTGAGGAACTTCCATGCGATTTGTTTTGGCCCTGGGGGCGACTATTTTTATGGCGCTTGCCACGATGCACTCTACCGCTCTCGCCGCCCGACCGATGACGGTCGATGATCTGTTGGCATTTCGCCGCGTGAGCGATGCACAAATCAGCCCGGACGGCCAATCGGTGGCCTATGTGCAGACGACGATCGATCGCGAGAAGAACGCCACGATCTCGACTATCTGGCTGGCACCGGCCGATGGCGCCCCGCCGCGGCAGCTCACGGCCGGGCCGAAGCACGATCGCCATCCGCGCTTCAGTCCCGACGGCAAGCGGCTGTTGTTCGAATCGGATCGCTCCGGCGAATCGCAATTGTGGGTTATCGACCTGACTGGCGGCGAGGCGCGGCAATTGACCAGCATCGCCGGTGAAGCCAGCGGCGGCATCTGGAGCCGCGACGGCAAGTGGATCGCGTTCGTCTCGGCCGTATTTCCGGAGTTTTCATCGCAGCCGTATGTGGAAAGCAACGCGGCGAACAAAAGGCGCAAGGAGGAGATCGAGAAGAATCCGGTCAAGGCCCGCGTGTTCACGAAGCTGTTCTACCGGCACTGGGATTCGTGGGTGGAAGGGAAGCGACAGCATTTGTTCGTGATGCCGGCTGACGGCGGTGACCCGCGCGATCTGACGCCCGGCGACAAGGACGCCTACCCCACGTCGAGCACGTTTTCGCAGGGAGACGATTTCACATTCACGCCTGACAGCACGGCACTGGTTTACACGGCGCCGCCGGCGCGCGACGAGGCCTGGAGCACGAACCACGACCTGTGGCAAGTGCCGATTGCCGGCGGCGAACCGCGCAACCTCACGGCCGACAACCCGGCGGCCGACGGCTGCCCGCGCTTCAGTCCCGACGGCAAGTGGCTGGCCTACCGGGCGCAGCAGCGCGCCGGCTTCGAGGCGGATCGCTGGCAGTTGCTGCTGATGCCGGCCGCGGGCGGAAAAGCCAAGAGCCTGACGGCCAAAGTCGATCGCTCGATCGATGCAATCTGCTGGGCCGACGACCACACGATCTATTGCACGGCGGAGCAAAATGCCGCCGCGCCGATTTTCAAGCTGGCGGTGAAGGAAGGCACGCTCAAAGAGTATGTTTCCGGCGGCATGTTCCTGTCGCCCACGGCCAGCGCCGACGGCCGCCGACTGGCCGCGCTCAACGCCGCCATGACGCGGCCGGCCGATGCCGTGCTGATTGAATCGGGCAAGGTTCGCAATTTGAGCGAGGCGAACCAGGCGCTGCTGGCAGAGCTGGATTTGCCGCAGCCCAAGAGCGTTACCGTTAAGGGCGCCGGCGGAACGCCGATGCAGATGTGGATCCTCGAGCCGCCCGGCTTCGACCCTAAGAAGAAATGGCCGCTGGTCTATTTGGTGCACGGCGGACCGCAGGGCGCCTGGGAAGACGCCTGGAGCTTTCGCTGGAATCCCGAACTATGGGCCGCGCAGGGGTACGTCGTGGCATTGCCAAATCCGCGCGGCAGCACCGGTTTCGGCCAGCAATATGTCGACGACATCAGCGGCGATTGGGGCGGCAAGGTGTTCGAGGACTTGATGGCCGGCGTGGCCTATCTGGAAAAACTGCCCTATATCGATCGCGATCGCATGGGGGCGGCCGGGGCGTCGTTCGGCGGCTACATGATGAATTGGTTCGAAGGGCACACCAATAAATTCAAAACACTCATTACGCACTGCGGCGTGTACAACCTCGACAGCATGTACGCCACGACCGACGAGCTGTGGTTCGACGAGTGGGAGCACGGCGGTCCGCCCTGGGGCGCGAAACGCGACGCGTACGAGCATCACTCGCCGCACCGCTTTGCCGAGGCTTTTCAAACGCCCATGCTGATCATCCACAACGATCTCGATTTTCGCGTGCCCGTGGCCGAAGGCTATCAGCTCTTCACCACGCTGCAGCGCAAGGGCGTGCCCAGCCGGATGATCAACTTTCCGGACGAAGGACACTGGGTGCTCAAACCGGCCAATAGCGAGTTCTGGCACCGCGAGGTGTTCGACTGGCTCAAGAAGTATGTGCCACCCGGGCCGCGATAGCCCCTGGCGTTCACGCCCAACCAACATTGCTGCCAACGCCGTTCCAACAAAACACCATCTCTCATTCAGGATTTGCACCATGCTCTTTGCCACTTTGGTTCGTGCGTGTGGGTTGATGACAATTGCCGCGGCGTTTATCGGATTGGGACTGGCCGCCGCGCCGGTTGCCCGGGCCGCGGAAAAGTGCCTGGTCTACATCGGCACGTATACCAGCGACAACAGCCAGGGCATCTATCGCTGCGAGCTCGATCTGGCCACGGGCCAGTGCAGTAAGCCGGAGCTGGTGGCCGAGATCAAGAATGCCTCGTTCCTGGCAATTCATCCCAACAAGAGGTTCTTGTACGCCGTCAGCGAAATCAGCGATCTCGACGGCAAGCCCACGGGCGGCGTCAGCGCGTTTGCCATCGATCCCTCCACCGGTGCCCTCACGCCGCTCAATCAGCAATCGTCGCAAGGCGCCGGCCCGTGCCATGTGACGGTCGATAAGTCGGGCCACACGTGCCTGGTGGCCAACTACGGCGGCGGCAGCGTGGCGGCGCTGCCCATCGATGCCGATGGCAAACTCGGCCCGGCAGCATCGGTCATTCAGCACCAAGGCAGCAGCGTGAACAAGTCGCGCCAGGAAGGGCCACACGCCCATTCGATCAACGTGGACCCGGCAAATCATTTTGCCGTGGCCGCCGACCTGGGGCTCGACAAAGTGCTCGTCTATCGGCTCGATCCGGCCACCAGCAAACTGACGGCCAACGATCCGCCGCTTGTCGAACAAAGAAAAATTTGGCCTACGTCCCAAGAGGGCCGTCGAGTCGCGCATCGCAAGGCACTGCTGGGCGAGCCAGCAGAGACCGAGGCAGCACTGGCAAGATGCCAGTGCCACCCGTCGCATCGCAAGGCACTGCTGGGCGAGCCAGCAGTGGCACCCCGCAGGCACGGGGCGCCTGGCCTACGCAAGCAGGCCCACGAAGTTGCAACGTTTGACTCGACTTCTAGCGCGCGTCAAGCGGGGACAAGACCGCCTCCGGACGCCGGGTGAATCTCGGTACCTGGGCTGGGGACATTAAGTATGAGCTTACACGCGACGTGAGAAGCCACCGAGCGCCAGGCGCTGCGCGAAACCTCGCGGCCGACTGCTGCCGGCGCGAGCCAGCGCTTCGCGGCTCGATGAGTTCTGGTCACGGCCTTCTACTTTCCCGGGTCTCCAGGCCCCACGACTTGCCGTGCCGCGCAAGAACCGTTCTTGCGCGACTTAGCCCACGAACCTTGCGGCCCTTGCCCTGTGGCCGCAAGCGGCGGTTCCGTGTGGTGACGGGACCGTCGGCGCTACCCGGCCGGGACAGGCGTGCGTTTCACGACGCTGTTGTCGCCGGCGGCGTGCTCTTGGATTCGAAGGTCGCGCGTGGCACATTCGCGTAGCCAGCGCGTGAGGCGAGCCCACGAGACGCCTGGGCGAGGCGGTTTGGACGCCGCAATTTCGGACGGGCCAGGGCCAAGATGAACCGGGCCCGCTTGCGTTCGCGCGGCCGCGGTGGATCGCACCGTACAGGCCGCCTCTGGCCGACTCAGGCTACGATTCGTTCTGCCATAAAGGGTGGCCTAGTTTCAAGTCGATTTGGCGGAATTCTGCGCGGGAGAACCGCTGCTTACGCCAACCCCGGCACGGCCTCGCGGTCTTCCAGCACGTACTGCGGCCGGCCGTTGTGGTCGCGAATGGTCGTTGCCGGGTCGATGCCCAAGAGCGGATACAGCGTGGCCAGCACGTTCTGCATTTGGATCGGCTTGCCCAGCACGCGCTCGCCCCGCGCGTCGGTCGCGCCGATTACCTGGCCGGTGTTCAGTCCGCCGCCGGCGAGCCACAGAAAGCCGGCCTCGGGCCAGTGGCTGCGCCCGTCCGGCGTAATGTCGCCAATCCGCGGCGTGCGGCCGAACTCGCCGCCCATCAAAATGATCACGTCGTCCAGCATGCCGCGCTCTTCCAGATCGGTCACCAGGGCATGGAGCGCCTGATCGAGCGGCGGCACCATGGTGCGCAGCGATTTGAAATTGTCGCGATGCGTGTCCCAGCCGCCGGTCGTGAAGCAGCCGGTCACCACCGACACGCCGGCCTCCACCAGCCGCCGCGCTTCCAGCAGCATGCGGCCCGGATGAATGCCGGCGCTGAACGGGCCTTCGCCGTAGCGGGCGCGCACGGCCGCCGGTTCGCGTTCGACGTCGAACGCGTCGCGCACTTTGCCGGAAGTGACAATTTCCAGGGCCCGCGCTTGAAAGGCGTCGATGCCGCGGGCGATGCCGGTGGTGTCCAAGTCGCGTCGCAACTGATCGAAGGAGTGCAGCAGCCCGCTGCGATGCGCGAGCCGCTCGATCGTCACGGCCTGCTGCAGTCCCATGTTCTCCAGCGTCTCCTTCGAGCTGCTGGTGGACACGCGCACCGGCTCGTACTCGATGCCCGCGTAATACGCGCGCTCCCAGTCGGGCTGGTTGCCCAGGCTGACGTAGGGCGGAATCGTGGAACCGCCGCGCCGGGCGCGGCAGATGATCGATCCCAGCGCGGGGCGGCGCGCTTCGTCGGGCACGCTGGCGCGCGGCGACTCTTGCCAGGGATAGCCGCTGTAGAACTCGTTGCCCGTGTGCAAGTGGGCCAGGCGGCAGCCGCGCAAGATGGTGAACTTATCGGCGATCTTGGCCTGCATCGGCATCAGCTCGCAGACCTCCATGCCCGGCACATTCGTGCGGATGGGGCTGAACTCCCCGCGATATTCGCGCGGCGCCTGCGGCTTCATGTCGTACATGTCGAGATGCGATGGCCCGCCGCTGAGGAAGATCATGATGATCGACTTCTGGCGGCGCTGGTTTGGCGCTGGGGCTGCGGCGCGCAGCCGCAAGACGTCGCCCATCGTGAGCCCGCCCAGGGCCAGCGCCCCCACACGCAGGAAGCTGCGGCGCGTGCGGACTTCGCAATACGAGTCGGCGTTCCGGTGGACGAGGGCCGGCATGCGATGCTCCTTTGCGGATTGGGGGTGGGCGTGGGGCCGCAGCGTTCGCTCGACTCACCGGACCCACTGGGCATCGGGCGGGGTGGTTGGCACAGGTGGTTGGCCCGGCCAATCAACCGCATGTTATGCCATGGCGCGGCGCCCGGCTCAAGTGCCTGCCGGTGAAACTGGACGGCTGGGGCCGACAATTGCGCGGCCGACCGCCGGCGCCTACGCAAACAGCCGTCGCAGGTGCTCGTTGAGGAATACGCCCTGCGGATCGAGCGCTCGCCGTACGGCCTGGAACCGCGGCCACTCGGAATACAACGGCTCGAGTTCGCGCCGCGAGAGGCTGTGCAGCTTGCCCCAATGGGGTCGACCTTCGTGGCGGCGGAAGATTTGCTCGGCGTCGGCAAAGAACTCCGCGTGCGGAAGCTGAGCGCCCTGGTGGATCGAGATGGCCACCGTGGCCCGTCCCTCCGCGGCACTGATGAAAATATCGTCCGCGGCCTGCGTACGAAATTCGATTGGCCAGGTCACGCTGGTGTGCCTGGTGCGCATCAGCTCGCGCACTTGCAGAAAGCACGCCACGCCGCGCTCGGCCGGCACGGAATATTCCATTTCGTTGAAGCGGTTTTCGCGCACGGTGGGAAAAATGCGCCAACTGTCATCGACCCGTTGGCCCTCGGCGCTGGCCAGGCCGGCGCCTTCCGCGGCGTCGTTTGAGGACGGCACCGTGCGGGGCCGGTCGGTGGGATTGAGCGTCTTGGTGAACGCACAATCGTCGGCCGGGTACCAGAAGAACTCGAAATGCCGGTTCGAGCGGATGCGCTCGTCGAGTGCGGCCAGACAAGCGTCCAGCGGCTCGCGGCGCACTTGCTCGTGCAGTCGGTAGAGTGGCAATAGTTGCAGGCGAATCGCCGCGATCACTCCCAATGCGCCCAGCGACACCTGCGCCGCGCGACACACTTCTTCGTCAATCTGGCGCGAGCACTCGAGCACTTCGCCCGCGGCCGTGACGATGCGCAGTCCGGTCACCTGGGTGGAGATGTTGCCGAGCGTGGGCCCGGTGCCGTGGGTGCCGGTGGAGACGGCACCGGCGATGGCCTGCACGTCGACGTCGCCCTGGTTGGCCAGCGCCAGGCCGTGCGCCGCCAGGGCCGGGCCGAGGTCGTGGATTTTCGAGCCCGCGCGAACCCAGGCTTGCCCGGTGGCGGCATCGACCGCTTCGATGCCGCTGACGCGATCGAGCGAGATGAGCACATCGTCGCTGGCACACAAGGGCGTGAACGAGTGGCCCGTGCCGCGCACACGGACGCACTGTCCTGCCGTCGCGGCTCGGCGCACGATGGCCACCAGTTCTTCCTGGCTGGCCGGCTCCAGAAACTGCTGCGGATGACACGTGACCGATCCGGACCAGTTCGACCAGGTGGTAGCCATGCGAAAGCTCTTGGTAGATTTGCCTTGTCTTTGCTTTTTCGGTGCGTTACGCGCCGCGCGGACCGCGGTGCGTCTGCAACGCTTCTTGCCGTGCCCGCCCTTTGCGCGTCAGCCGCGCGATCAGGCGGCGGCGCAAAAACTCGGGCAACAAGTTGCTCGTCTTCGCCACGAAGCCGCGGCTCCAGGGAATGACCAGCTCGCGCCGCGGCTTGTCCAAGAGGCCCATGATCGCCCGGGCCACTTCGTCGGTCGACAAGATGCGTGGGCCGGAAAACGTGAGCGCCGCGCCGGCCTGGTCCACCTGGTAGTCGACCATCGGCGTATCGACGGCGTCGGGGCAGACGACCGAGACGCACACGCCCGCGGGTTCGAGTTCCGCGGCGGCGGCCAACGAAAAGCCGCGCACGGCGAACTTGGTGGCCGAATACACGGCAATGCCCGGCACCGGCGCGAGCGCCGCCATCGACGCGACGTTCACGATATGTCCGCGCCGCTGCTGCACCATCCGTTCGGCCGCGGCCTGCGTGCCCAAAATAACGCCCTTGAGATTCACGTCGAGCTGCAGCGCCACGTTCTCAGGCTTGAGTTTGCTGACCGGTTCGACGCGCAGCACGCCGGCCACGTTCACCAGCACGTCCCAAGTGGCGAAGCGCACCGCGGCGAATGCGCTCAACTCGGCCCAGGCCCGAGCACTCGCCACATCCTGCTGAGCCACGACCACGTTGCTGGTGGGCCAATAAAACTCGGCGGCCACGGCTTTGAGTCGCGCGAAGTCGAGATCCGTGGCGATGAGCGAATGACCGGCCCGCGCCAACAGTGTCACAAGGCGGCAACCAATGCCGCTGGCGGCGCCGGTGACAATGATGTTCATGGGCCGGGTCTCCCCGCGGCGGCGATCGTTGTTGCGGCCGCGCTGCCGCTCGGGCAGAGCGTGCCCCGGCCGGTGGCGGACCGGCGTGCGCCGCGCTTCCATTCCTTGCGCAGATCCCAATCGTAGAGCACCGTGTCCACCTGCATGGTGTGCCGTTTCGAGCTGACGAAGTGCGCGTTGGCGGCCTGCTGATCCCGAGCCATGATACGCCGCAGCTCTTCGTTGGCTGGCAAAGCATACTGCCGGTCGACGTACGCGGCCAACCAGCGCGACTGAATCTCCACGAACTTGATGATGCTGGGCACCGCCTGGGCGAAGCCGACGAAGACTAAATCCGGCATCTCGGGCCGGAACGCGCGCTTGAACAACGAGAAGTCGTTGTCCACGATCGTCAAGAGCGTTGGATCGAAGAACGGAAACGTGATCTTGTAGCCCGTGGCGTAGATGATGGCGTCGAACGGTTCGCTCGTGCCGTCGACGAAGCGCACGTGGTCGCCGGCCAGTTCGGCAATGTTGGGCTTGACCGTGATATCGCCGCTGCCGGCGCGAATCAGAAACTCGCTTGAAACCGTGGGATGCGTTTGCCAGATGCGGTGCGCAGGCTGCGGCAGCCCGTAGTTGTCCATGCGGCCCACCGCCAGCCGGATCAAAAAGGAGCCGAACATCCGCTGCGGCAACAGGGGCAGCCAGGGACGCGTGCGAATCAGCGCGTCGAGCGGCCGGCCAAAGAGGTATTTGGGAATCACGTGCGCGCCGCGACGGGTGGAGACCACCAGGCGAGCCGCCACGCCGCGATGACTCAACTCGCAGGAAATGTCCATCGCGCTATTGCCCACGCCCACCACCAGCACGCGCTGGCCGTGTAAATCGTGCGGCGTGAAGGCGTCGATATACTCGTGCGAATGAATTTGAATGCCGTCGAATTGACCGGGGAAGGGGGGCTCGGGCCAGCGCGCATCCCAGTGATGACCGTTGGCCACGATCAGCAAGTCGAACTCCTGCACGTCGCCGTTGTCGAGCTGCAAGCGCCAGCCGCCGGCCGGCAGCCGCTGGGCGCGCTCGACACCGGTGTTAAAGCGAATGCTCTCGGTCACGCCAAAGTGCTCGGCGTAGGCCCGAAAGTACGCCAGGATCTGCGTGTGATGCGGAAAGTCAGGGTACTCTTTGGGAAACGGAAAGTCGTCGAACTCGATCGAGTACCGCGAGGAGTCGATGTGCAGCGAGCGATACGCGCTGGACATGCCGTTCTTGTTGCGGAACACCCAATTGCCGCCGAGTTGATCGCTTTTCTCGAAGGTCGTGTAGGCGATGCCCCGATCGCGCAGCGCCTTCATCATCGTGATGCCGCTGATGCCGGCGCCGATGATGGCGATTCTGGGATGGTTGGTGCCGGACGGCGGAGACATGCGCTTGGGACGATTACGGGCGAATCAATCGGTCAATGACGTGCATCTTAGCCTACGAGCTTCTGGCGACGAAAGTAGCGCGCCACGGGTACAACCAGTGTAGCCGGCACACTCCGTGTGCCGTTGGCCGACCACCCAAATGCCTAAGGACTACTCGGTTGTAACGGCTCACTGGTCTACCAACGGCCAACACCAGCCTGTTTCGGCACACGGAGTGTGCCGACTACAGGGGATGAGACTTGAATCTGAGCGATCCAGTACACTATCGTCGCTCGTGAAGTGACAGTAGATAGTTGCCGCGCGGCAATCGGGCACGGCGTGGGTTATCGGCGATGTAGTGCCGTAGGTAGTCAAATTGCTCAGGACTGCGGACGAGGTGGTCGAAACTCTCTGATTGCCAGAATCTCCCATGTCGCCTCAACGTGCGATTAATGGTGAAAGCGGTGCGCCTCTTCCATGACCGACATTGTCTTTCGATCTGAGTGTCACCGATTAAGCAGACGAGCAAATGAACGTGATTGGGCATAATGACGAAATCGCCCAAATAGTACCTGTCGCCGTCAAAGTGTCGCAGTGCTTCGGCCGTCACATGAGCAAGTTCTCTATTCCGCAACACGTAATTGCCGTAGCCGCGGTCGAGATAGGCCATGAATTGCGGCACGAAGAGCTTATAGAACTCTCGCTCAAGTGCGGGATCTTGCCGCAGTCGGTTGCGCCACACCCCTGTCGTTGGATCAAAGCCATGCAGCTTGAGCCATTCACTCCGCCTACCATGCCACGACCTCTGGAGTGCACGCGGAATTGAGTCGGCGGTTCGAAAGGTGACGAAATACGTCACTCCCGGCTGGTACCAGTGCGGGAGCCGACCATGGCGAACGATGAATTCGTCGTGTCGATCAAACAGTGCAAAGCTCATCAATGCGACCGTCACGGGCCCCCTTAATGTAGCCGGCACACTCCGTATGCCGTTGGCTGACATGCCAAAGTCGTTGACAAGCGTCTGACTCGTACTCCGTTTCGGCACACGGAGTGTGCCGACTACATTCGAATCGTTGCAGAGCGCGTACTACGACTTCTTCCGCGATTTCACCGCCGCCTGCAATGTATCCCACTGCTCGGGCGAAACGCGTTCCATGTCGTTGAACATGCCGGCGCCGCGCAGCCAGGAGCCGCCGTCGATCGTGACGCACGCACCGGTGATGTACGCCGCGAAGTCCGACAGCAGATAGGCCGCCAGGTTCGAGAGTTCCTGGTATTCGCCGAAACGGCCCAACGGAATCTTTTCTCGGGCGCGGCGCTCATCGTCGTCATCCAGCTCTTTTGGCCGCAGCCGCGACCAGGCGCCTTCGGTCGGAAACGAGCCCGGCGCAATCGCGTTCAAGCGAATGCCGTACTTCCCCCATTCACTGGCCAGCGAGCGGATCATCACCAGCGCCCCGGCCTTGGCCACGGCCGACGGCACCACATAGCCCGAGCCGGTCCAGGCGTACGTCGTGCTGATGTTGAGGACGGAGCCGGGCGTATGGTCGGCGATCCAACGTTTGCCCAGAGCCAGCGTGCAGTTGTAGGTGCCCTTGAGCACGATATCGACAACCGTGTTGATGGCGTTGTAGCTGAGTCGCTCCGTAGGGCAGACGAAGTTGCCCGCCGCGTTGTTCACCAGCGCGTGAATGCGGCCGAAGCGCTTGTGTACGGCCGCCAGGAACGCTTCGACGTCGTCGCTGGAGCGCACGTCGCAGCGCGCAGCCAGCACCTGCCCGCCGGTGGTTTGCGACATTTCGGTCGCGGCTTGCTCGACCACGTCCTGCCGCCGCCCGCAAATGGCCAGGTTCGCGCCCAGCTCGAGAAAGTAGTGGCCCATGGCGCGGCCCAGCCCGGTGCCGCCGCCGGTGACGACGATTGTCTGGCCCTGGAACGTGCCGGGCGGAAGCATGGATTGCGTATGTCGAGACATAGTCATCGAACGATCTCCTGGAAAAGTGCCGGGCGCGATCCGCGTCCCAAGGCGATCCTTTGTACCCGACCGCGCAGCACGATGCAGCCGTGGGCAAAGAGAAAATGCGGCGCGCGGAAAGTCGGCCGCGCACTCGCCGAAAGCGCCGGGTGCCGCCGCGGGCTTGTCCAGCGGCGCTGAATCTGCCGCTACGGCACTGCTAACGCGTTAGTAGTGGCACTCTGAAATCACCGTGGGGAGGTTCTGAAACGGCTTCCAACGACTCGCCCTAGCCGCCCGCCATCGCGCCGATGACCAACAGCGGCTCCTCGCCCGAGGCCACGGCGGCCGGCAGCGGCGCATCGGGCGATTCGTTGGACAGGTCTTGCTGGCAGGCAAAGAACCGCAAAAACGGCCGCCGAATGCCGGTTGTGTGGTCGCGAATCGTGCCGCGCAGCATGGGATAGCGGGCCTCGAGCGCGTCGAGCACGGTGCGCTGGGTGATCGGTCCTTCGACCTGCAGTTGCACTTCGCCGCTGGTGCGCGAAAGAAGTCGCAAATGGGCCGGCAGCTCCAGGCGAATCATGGCAGCACTTGCACCTCGACCGACAGCACCGGCGGCAGGTCGCGCACCAGCGGCGCCCAAGCATCGCCGGAATTGGCGGAGCCATAAACCTGGCCGCCTGTCGTGCCAAAGTACACGCCGCACGGGTCGAGCGAATCGACCGCCATGGCGTTGCGCAATACGTTGACGTAGCAGTTGCTCTGCGGCAAGCCGTTGGTCAATGGTTCCCACTCGTTGCCGCCCGAGCGGCTGCGATAGACGCGCAGCTTGCCGTCGAGCGGATAGTGCTCCGAGTCGCTCTTGATGGGCACCACGTAAATCGTCTCGGGCTCGTGGGCGTGCACGTCGATGGGGAAACCGAAATCCGTGGGCAAGTCGCCGCTAACTTCGCTCCAGTTGCTTCCCTCGTTGTCGCTGCGCATCACGTCCCAGTGTTTCTGCATGAACAGCACGCCGGGGCGCGACGGGTGCATGGCCATGCGATGCACGCAATGGCCCACTTCGGCGTCCGGATCGGGAATCTGCTCGGAACGCAGGCCGCGATTGATTGGCTGCCAGGAGTTCCCGCCGTCGTCGCTGCGGAACGCCCCGGCCGCGGAAATGGCGATGTACATGCGCCGCTCGTTCCTCGGATCGAGAATGATCGTGTGCAGGCACATGCCGCCCGCGCCGGGCTGCCACGCTTTGCCCGAGGGATGATTGCGCAGCCCCGGCATCTCGTGCCACGAACGTCCGCCGTCGGTGGTGCGGAACATGGCTGCGTCTTCCGCGCCGGCGTACACCGTGTCGGGATCAGTCAACGACGGCTCCAGATGCCAAATCCGGGCAAACTCCCAGGGGTGCTGCGTGCCGTCGTACCACAGGTGCGTGCCCGTGGGACCGTCGTAGGCAAACTTGTTGTCCACCGGCTCCCAGGTCTTGCCGCCGTCTTGTGAGCGCTGAATCAATTGCCCGAACCAGCCGCTCGATTGCGAGGCAAACAGGCGATTCTTATCGACCGGCGAACCTTTGATGTGATAGATCTCCCAGCCGGCGAAGTGAGGTCCCTCGACGTTCCATTTCTGGCGATTGCCGTCGGAAGTCAGGATGAACGCCCCTTTGCGCGTGCCCACCAACACTCGTACTTCGCTCATCGCTTGCTCCTCGTGTTCGAGCGGACTCGTTGTCAGTTATTACGTCGGCTGCGGCGAACGTTGCACGCTCTTCGCCGCAGGCTGATTCAGGCGCGGCTGCGCCAGGGTGCCAGGGCCCGCAGCCGCGGCTCGCGCAGGTACAGACCAATCCAGACCAGCACGCCGCCGATAACCGGCCCATAAAACGGGTCGCTGATGCGGACGTGCGTGGCGACCGCGCCGCCCAGATAGCCGGTCAACAGGATCGCGCCCAGCACGGCCGTTTGCGGAATCAGGTAAATCACGGCGCAGATGATTTCCACGATGCCGATGGCCAGGGCCGCGTTGCTGGCATAGCCCAGTCGCGCAAACTCCTCGAGCACCGGCTGCGCCTGGCTCAACTTCATGCTGGCGCTAAAGGTCAACATCAACACCACCAGGCCGGTAATGGCCCAGCCGGACCAGAACGCCGCTTTCGAAACGCCAGCGGATTGGGGAGTCGAAATCATAGCGTGTGCCTTCCAATGAAAGGGGCCGTGGAGTTGTGCAGCGGCTCCCGCTGCGCAGTGGAAATCCAGATTGTAGCCGAGCAGCCAGCCGACTGCGCCATGGCCTGCCGCTAACTTGTGACCGGACCTGCACCGATTTTTTTAAACAGACTTCATCACCTTGTCGATCTGGGTGGCCGCCGTTCGACAACTCGGCAGGAAAAGGGCAG
This sequence comes from Pirellulales bacterium, assembly GCA_050250435.1. GTDB lineage: Bacteria > Planctomycetota > Planctomycetia > Pirellulales > PALSA-1355 > JBFWOR01. Next base: position 90,002 of record JBFWOR010000018.1, read on the forward strand.
AGAATCTTGGCGACAGTGCGGGCGAAGGGATCACGCCCCTCAAAAAGGGGCAGGATACGCTCGCCGAGCGCACAAAATTGCCTGCCAAGACCGAGCATTTGTTGCGGCCTGACCGTCTAACGACCAGAATCTTTACGAATTGACGATAGTCAGACCATCGATCGACAACGGAGTACTGCCATGCGGCTCAACCCATACCTCACGTTCAACGGCCAATGCGAGGCGGCCTTCAAGTTCTACGAAAAGTGCCTGGGCGGGCGCATTGAGGCCATGTTCAAGTTCGGCGATACGCCGGCCGCCCAGCACGTTCCGCCCGATTGGGGCTCCAAAATCATGCATGCCGCGCTCAAGGTCGGCGACGACGTGCTGATGGGATCAGACAGTCCTCGAGACCGCTACGAGGGCACCAAGGGCTTTTCGGTCTCCCTGCAATTCACCAGGCCCGAGGATGCGGAGCGAGTGTTCAACGCCTTGGCCGAGAATGGGAACATCCAAATGGCGTTGTGCGAGACGTTCTGGGCGGCCCGTTTTGGCATGTTGGTGGACCAGTTTGGCATTCCGTGGATGATCAACTGCGCGCCAGCCCGGTAAGCTGCGCGATTGCAACTGAATCGAAGGCAAGACTGCATTTCGTGCGCGGCTCGGTCGCCCCGCGGCCAGCGAAAAAGTGGAGAGAACCATGCTTGTGCAAATCGTCGTGATTGCTGTCGTGCTGCTGGTGGTCGGGATCCTGGCGATCGTGGGACTGGCGGCCCTGAAGCCCAATACGATCCATGTGGAGCGAACCCTGGCGATGCATGCGCCGCCGGAGCGCATCTTTCCGCTCATCAGCGACTTTCATCAATGGCGCTCGTGGTCGCCCTATGAAAATCGCGATCCCGAAATGCAGCGCACGTATAGCGGCGCAGCCAGCGGCACGGGCGCCGTGTACGAATGGAACGGCAACAACAGCGTTGGCGCTGGCCGAATGGAGATCCTGCGGTCCACGCCGCCCTCGCACGTGGCCATCCAGCTCGACTTCCTGCGGCCCTTCGAGGGTCACAACACGGCCGAGTTCGCGCTCCAGCCGCAAGGCGATCACACCTCGGTTACCTGGTCCATGCACGGACCGGCGCGGTTTATTTCGAAACTGATGAGCGTCTTTCTCAATTTCGACAAGATGATCGGCACGGATTTTGAGAACGGGCTGGCCAACATGAAGGCGACTGCCGAGAAATGACGGCCCCGTGCACCGGCTGGCGCAGCAAGCTGCTGCCTCGACGAGCGATGGATTGCGGGCAAGGGGTGGACATCGTCCGGCGAAACACGTTCAGCGAAACGTTCTCGTGCGGCTGAGTTTGCCGGACTTGTCGAAGGTCTTCCACACGCCGGTCTTTTTGCCGGCGGCGAATTTGCCCTCGACGTGGGGCTTGCCGTTTTCCTGGAACCGCCGCCACAGGCCGCTTTGCTGGCCGGCCTTGAAGCTGCCGGTTTGCATCAGCTTGCCGTTTTCGCGATACCACTTCCACGGGCCGTCGAGCTGGTCCGCGCGATACTTGCCGACCGCCTTGAGACGTCCGTTACGAAAGTAGTACTTCCACGTGCCAGACTTGAGGCCGTTGGCGAGCTTTCCGGTGGCCGATACCGTGCCGTCGCGAAACGTTTCGCACACCGGGCCATTCTTGGTGGACGTGCTGTCTTTCGCGGGTTTGCTGTTCATCGATAGTCCTTAAGATCTCACTCGCGCACTTGCTGCACGAGTTTGTGGACTGCGGCGGCGATGCGATCTTCGATATCGCCGGCCCAGCGCAGGGCAGGGCGGCCGTACTCGTACAAGTTCGATCCGCCTTCGTAACCGCCCTCTTCCCAAACGCGCCGCGACGGGATATAGGCGATCATGTCGTCGCAGTAGCCGCAAACCCAGGTGCCGGCGCCAAACTCCCGCTTGAACCGCAGGGCATAGTCAACGACGGTTTCCGCGCCCATCCCAATCACCATCATCTCGGTGCCCAGCCGCCAGGCGTGCACGGGATAGGGATACGACGAGGGAAACTCCTCTCCCCGCTCGAGCTTCTCGCGCATCCGCGCTGCCCAGCGGGCGCGAATCGGATGGTCGCTTTGCTGCGCCGCCAGCAGTTCTTCGCGCGACGCGACCTGCAAATACGGCAGCTCGACATACGCAAAGGCCGTCCGCAGGCCGGGCGACACCGGTGCGAGCGGCTGCCGCAGCGCGTCCTCGACGGCCGTGGCCAGCAGGTGACCATAGCGCTGGCACAGTTCGACGCTCCGCCGCGGCAGCGGGTTCTGATCGCCGCCGCACGTGTTGACAAACATGGCGGTGGCCCCGGGATGGCTCTGTTCGAGCTCCAACTGGGCGAAGCCGGGATAGTCGCCGCACCAGGTGAGAAAGCTGAGCGTGGTCGGATGGCAGGCGTAGCCAAAGAGGATTGCGTCGATCCGGCCATCCGGCCGCGTCACGGTCAGCACGGGCACCGTGTGATCCACCGGACCCGCCAGCGGCGTTCCCGCGGCGATCATGGCCGGCACGTCAGCCTCGCGATTGTTGCGCCGGTTGACGGCGAACGTCGCCTGGCCTGCGCCCGTTTGCAACCGCGCCGGAGCAAGTCGGCCGAGCGCCTGGCCGACCATCTCAACCAGGCGGTCGACCATCTGGTCAGTGTATTCGTTGACGAGCTCAACCTGCTCAGCCTCGACCGGATAGTAGTCGACCAGGTCGTCACCCAAGCGCGGACCGCAGTGGTTGTGCGAAAACGTGAGCAGGATCTGATGTCGCTCGAGCCCGAACTTCTCGCGCAGCTGGGCAAATACCCGATCGCTCATGCTCTTGGGCACGCCCTGGAAATCGCTGGTCACCAGCACTGCGCGACGGCCCCCCGGGTCTGCCAGCGCCAAGGCCTTCATCCACAGGTCGTGCAGTTTGCCGTCGGGCGGGCGTTTGGTTCCATAGCCGGCCAACCACACCGATTTCTGCGGCGTGATCACCGCCTTGGCAATGCCGGCCTGCCAGGTGAGCTCGACGGCTTGAACGGCGGTGGGCGGCGACGCGACAATCAGCAGCCCTAAGCAGAGCCACAGCAACGATCGTTGCGAACAGGGCAGCCATCGCGAGCCGGGTGCCGCAGGTGCGACTTGATCTGAACGGCGGGCGTGCATCGAATTCCTCGATTGGTTCAGCCACCATCGTGCCACAGGGCCAAGGACAGCACAATGCAGTCGCCCGCGACGAGTTTTTGAGCGGCTCTCAAGCCGCTTCGTCACTCGCTCCGACCCGTCGCGGCTAATCGGGGCAGCACCGCAATTCTGGGGCCTCGCCCGCTGGCCGGTCGTGAGGCGGACGGCTCCAAAGGCCTGCGACGCGTTGGCAATGGATTCGCCATGCGTGGCGAATAAATCGGCACCTCGCCGAACGGATCCTTCGTTGCCGGTCGATCGAAACGCCGGTATTTCACGCGGTTGCCAAGAACTGCAGCTCTGGTGAAAGCGTGCGGCACGCTGATTGCTATCACGTCGCCGTTTGTCGATTTCGGGATCGAGGTGTGCTGCATGAGGAAGGTGTGCTGCATGAGGAATCGAGTGCGGAGAACCAGGCGCGCGACGGCCTTCACGCTGGTGGAGTTGCTCGTTGTGATCGCCATCATCGGTATGCTCGTGGCGCTGTTGTTGCCGGCTGTGCAGGCGGCCCGCGAGGGGGCGCGGCGCACTCAATGCACGAACAACCTCAAGCAGCTCGGGCTGGCGACGCTCAATTTCGAAGAGGCTGAAGGGCACATTCCGCCCTCGGCAACCGACCTTGTCGGCAACCGACGCGGATTCATGAGCTACATCCTGCCTTATCTGGAAGAGACCAATATCGCGGAAATCTATGATCCGGACATCGAATGGTTCGCCCCGCAAAACCAAACGGCCATTCAGATGCAACTGCCGGTGCTGCGCTGCCCTTCGGTGCCCGAGAACCCGCGCACGTCGACGGGCACGACCGACATGGTCACTTGGACAGGGGCGTGCTCAGACTACGGCGTCATGCAGGGCCTGGATAGCAGCACCACGACTTACATGGGGATTTCCGCGCTCAAATCCATGAAGCGCGGTTTTACCCGCGACCGACAGACTACGCTCCTGTCGCACGTCACCGACGGCACGAGCAACAGCATCTTGCTGGTCGAGATTGCCGGGCAGCCGGACCTGTGGATTCTCGGCGAGAAAAGGGACCCTTCGGTCATTGGAAAAACACCGGCGCAGCTCGCCGAGGGCGGCGTCTGGGCGTCGCGAAAATTCAAATTGTCGCCGCGCGGGCACACGCTGGACGGTCTGAGCTTCCCGGGACTGTGTGCGCTGAACTGCTCGAACAATTCGGGCATGTATTCCTTTCATCCGGGCATCGCACTGGTTTGCATGGGCGATGGTTCGGTGCGCCCCCTGGAAGAGTCCCTGGACATCTACGTTTTCTACGCCCTGACCACCATTCAAGCGGGAGAAGTTCTTGAGGACGAAAGCGAGTAGCGCAATGCCGATGCGGCCGGGCATCTGTGGCACCTCAAGCTGGAGGCGATTGCCAATGTCAAGTGTCGTGGTCCCAGCAATGCTGATCACGGCGATCGGCTGCGGCGCGTCGCGCCTGCCCGACCGCCAGCAGGTGGTGCCTGTGCAGGGCTCCGTGGTCTTGAACGGAAAGCCGCTCGCCGGGGCGGTCGTGACGTTCCTGCCGCAGGGCACTTCCAATCCCCGAGCGTTGCGGTCCAACGGGCGTGTGGGGAACGATGGCTCGTTTTCGTTGCCTACCTACGTTACCGCCGATGGTGCGCCGCCCGGAGAATACGTCGTAACGATCTATTGGGCCGATCCTGCCAAGCAGCCACCCCCCGACGAAGAGGGCGAGGAGACCGACCTGGCCCCCGATCTCCTCAAAGGGCGTTTTGCCGCCAACACATCGCTCCTGCGGGCCACCGTGAGCGACAAGCCGGTCGCGTTCGCACCGCTTGACCTGGGGGCGAGCGAACTCGCCAAATCCGGCGTGTACCATTTGCGCGAGAAGTAACAAGTGCGGACTGCGCCTGGCATGCAAGGCCCTGAGAAGCGACTGGATCAAGCGGTGCACCGCCGAGTTCGGCGGCGGCGATGGCGCTCGCTGTGGGGAGTGGTGGGCGTCACGGCACTGGTGATCGCCGGGCAAAAGTTCTACGAGCGATTCATTGACGCGCAGCAAGTTCGCGCCACGGAACAAGCCGACACCGAGTCATTGCCCGGCGGCGGGCCGACGCCCGTCGAAGTGGTCGAGGAAGGCGACGGCTTTCGTCTGATCCGGCATGCCGGCGGTTTGACGCGAATACCGTCGCAGCCGCAGCGCATTTGCGCGCTGGCCAGTGCCGACGAATTGCTCTCCATCGGCGTCAAGCCGATCGCCCATTCCATCAAGGACGGCAATTTTCCCGATTACCTCGCCGAGACATTGAAAGACGTGCCGTGGATTCCGAACGTCTACGGCGACGCGATGCCGAATTTGGAAGCAATTATCGCCGTTCATCCCGACCTGATCATCACGCGGGCGCCGGATCGACAAACGTTCTTGCAGCTGTCCAAAATTGCGCCCGTCGTCGTGTTGCTGGGGCACGCGCACCACTATCGGCAGAGAGTTCTCGACGTGGGAACGATCGTCGGCCGGCGGCGCGAGGCCGACGTTCGCGTCGCCTGGTACAACGCCAAAGTTGCCGCCGCCCGCGAGGCGCTGCACCAACGCCTCCAGGGTCAAACCTTTGCGTTCTTCCGTGTCAACTCCCGCGCCTTCCGCTTGAGCGGATGGAGCGACAGCGGCGGGCCGGTGGCTTTCGGCGATCTGCAACTGCCTCGGCCTCGGCTCGTGGCCGAAAACGAAAAGAACATCACACTCTCGCCGGAGCAACTGCTCGATCTCGACGCCGACTACGCCGTCATTTCCGTCGATGCCAAGGTGGACAACACGCGCAACGCGCACGAGTTCTTGGAACATCCCGCCTGGCAGCGGATGCCTGCCAGCAAGAAGGGCCACGCCACGATTCTGACCGAGTACCGGCATTGGGCTGATTCGGGCATTTTGGGCAAGTCGCTGATCATCGACGACATTCTCCGCGCCATTGCGCCCGAGGCTTTGGATTCCGTCAATGCGCAAGCGGATGCCGTATTGCGAGGATCCGGATTGTGATCAAGCCCGCCGGCCCCTTCGAGACGCGCGAACCGTTTTTCGCGCGAAACTTTGTCGTCGTCTTGACGATCGCCGCGGCGCTGACGGCCATTGCGTTTGTCGTGTCGCTGTCGCATGGCCCCAACGACATTTCGCTGGCAACGTTTGTCGAATCTGTCGTCGCGCACGACGGCGGCGATGACTCGCACATGATCGCTCGCGATATCCGCATGCCGCGGGCGCTGGTGGGGTTGATCGTGGGCGGCAGCCTGGCAGCCGCCGGCGCGGTGATGCAAGGCGTGACACGCAATCCGTTGGCCAGCCCTTCGATCATGGGCCTCAGTTCCGGTGCTTCGCTCGCCGTGCTCGTGGCCATGCTCTATCTGCCCGCGCTCAGCTACAACGGCACGATCCTGGCCTCGATGGCGGGCGCCGGACTCGGCTATGGCAGCGTGCTGGCCGTGGCGTCGCTGTCGCCGGGCGGCTTCGGCCCGGCCCGGCTGGCATTGGCCGGAACGGTCGTTTCGGCGCTGTTCGGGGCAGTTCTGCACGGCCTGATCATCCACCATCGCATGGCGAGCGACATGCTCTATTGGACCGTCGGCGGAATTGCCACGGTCGGCTGGCCGCAGGTTCTGGCCGTGCTGCCGTTTTGTATGGTTGGACTGTTCGGCGTGCTGTGCCTGGCGTCGAGCATTACGGTGCTGAGCCTGGGAAACGAAGTGGCGGTCGGCTTGGGACAAAGTCTGTTTCGCGTACGCACGACAACGACGCTGTGCGTGCTGCTGCTGACGGGAAGCGCGGTCGCCGTGGCCGGACCGGTTGGGTTCATCGGGCTGATGGTTCCGCACGTCTGCCGGTTGTTGGTCGGCAGCGATTACCGGCGCCTGATTCCGCTGTCGTTTGTCGTGGGCGCGGGCCTGACCGAATGCGCTGATATCGCGGCCCGCTCGATCTTGGGGAGTTGGCAGGAAGTGCCACTGGGAGTTTTGACGGCGGCACTCGGCGCTCCGTGCTTCATTTGGCTGATTCAGCGACGGCTGGAAAACCGGCTGGAAGGCGGACTGACGCTACAATCGTCGGCCGTCAAGGCGCCGCCTTCGTGGCGGCTGGTCATGCCGATCCTGGTGGCTTGCCTCGTGGTGGTGTTCTGGGCGCGTTTGCAATTCGGCTATATGTCGCTTTCGCCCGCCACAACACTCCAAACGCTCCTCGGCCACGGCACCCCCGGCGAAGAACTGATGCTGCTGTCGTTCCGCTTGCCGCGGGCCGTGTTCGCCGTGTTGGCCGGCGCAGGCATCGCCGTCGCCGGTGCGATGTTCCAAAGCATTCTCCGCAACGACCTGGCCGAACCGGGCATTCTCGGAGTATCAGCCGGCGCCAACCTGGCGATTGTCCTGGTGCTGGCAACCATGACGCGACCGGTGATGGCATCGGTGTTTTTTCTGCCCGCCTCGGCCGTCGGCGGGGCCATGGCGGCGATGCTGTTTGTGTATCTCCTCTGTCTGGGTGCGCGGTATTCTTCGATCCGCTTGTTGTTGACCGGGGTGGCCGTGAGCTCGGCGCTGGGAGCCTTTACCCTGCTGATCACCCTGCAGCTGAGCGAGCGCATCTATAAGTTTGCGGTCGCCTTTACCGCTGGCAGCCTGAGCACGGCCGATTGGAACTACGTGGCGGTGCTGGCGGCCTGGCTGGGAGTGGCCATTCCCTTGGCTTGGAGTCACGCGCCCACGCTGAACGTTCTGCGAACGGGCGACGAGACGGCCAGCGGCCTGGGTGTCGCCGTCGGCCGCCAATCGCTCTTCTTGCTCGGCGTGGCAGTGGCCAGTTGTGCGGCCTGCATGGCGCTGTCGGGCGGAATCATGTTTCTCGGGCTGATCGCGCCGCATATCGCGCGTCGGGTGGTCGGCCCCAATCACACGCTCGTGATTCCCGCCGCCGGGCTCATTGGGGCTACGCTGCTGCTGCTCGCCGACGTGACAGGCAACACGTTGTTTTCCACGGAGTTGCCGGCCGGTGTGGTGGTGTCGGCCCTGGGCGCGCCCTATTTTCTCTATCTCTTGGCAAGATCCTGACGATCCCCACCCATGATGAGCCATCTTCATTCGCAGAGCCTGTGTGCGGGCTACGACGACACGATCATCATCGACGATTTGTCGGTGAGTGTTCCGACCGGTCAGATCACCGCGATTGTCGGTGCCAACGGCTCGGGGAAATCGACCCTGTTGAAAACGTTTGCTCGCATTCTGAAGCCGTTTGCCGGCTGCGTGTATTTGGACGGCAATGAAATTCATTCCACGCCGACCCGGGAACTCGCACGCCGCATGAGCATCCTGCCGCAAAAGACGCAGGCGCCCGAGGCGCTGACGGTTCACGAATTGGTGTCGTACGGGCGTTACCCGCACCGCAAATGGCTGCGCGGTCCCAGTGGCGACGATGCGCGGATGATCCACTGGGCGCTGGATATCGTCGCTCTCGGCGAGCTGTGCGAGCGACCCGTCAACTCGCTGTCGGGCGGACAGCAGCAACGAGTATGGATTGCCATGACGCTGGCCCAAGGCGCCCGATACATGCTGCTCGACGAGCCGACGAGCCACCTCGACACGTGCCATCAGCTGGAGATCATGGAGTTGCTGGCGCGGCTCAATCGTGATGAGGAAAAAACAATCGTCATGGTCATTCACGATCTGAATCTGGCCGCCCGCTACGCCCATCACATGATCGCGCTCAAGGGCGGCAACGTCGTTGCCAGCGGGGCACCCGAGAACGTGATGACCGAGGAGACGCTGTTCTCCATCTTCGGGATTGAAGCCCACGTCATGCGCGATCCGCGGCATGGCTCGCCGATGTGCATTGCCTATCCGGCTCCCTAAGGACAAGCCGGTGGCTCTCCGCTCGGCTGCGGGAAGCTACGCCAATGGAATCGCCCGCCGATCAAGCCCGTTCGGTCAAGGCCGTTCGGTCACAGCGACATGGACGCCGAGCGCGATGGTCTTGTATGCTGCCGGCGGCCCCGGGTGCCTCTCGACCTGAATTAAACCACAGAGCGACGACCTCGTGCGACAACACCCAGAAACCCATCGCACCGAGCGCGTCGGCTGGTTGCGCGCCGCCGTGTTGGGCGCCAACGACGGCATCGTTTCCACCGCCAGCCTGGTGGTCGGAGTGGCGGCGGCAAGCGCGGCGAGCAGCGATATTCTCATCGCCGGCATTGCCGGACTGGTAGCGGGCGCCATGTCCATGGCCGCCGGCGAGTACGTCTCGGTCAGCTCTCAGGCCGATACGGAAAAAGCCGACCTCGAGCGCGAGCGCAAGGAATTGGCCAGCGACTACGACTTCGAGCGAGCCGAGCTGGCGGCCATTTATGTCAACCGCGGTTTGCAGCCGGCACTGGCCGCGCAAGTGGCGGAACAACTGATGGCCCACGATGCTTTGGCCGCGCACGCCCGCGACGAATTGGGCATCTCGCATTTTTCCACCGCACGACCGGTGCAGGCCGCGCTGGCCTCCGCCGCCAGCTTTGCCGTGGGGGCTGCGGTTCCGCTGCTCACCGTTCTGGTGCTGCCGCGCGCCGGGCTGATTGCCGGCGTGGTCGCAGTTTCCATTTTGCTGCTGGCCCTGCTCGGCGGGTTCGGCGCGTTTATCGGGGGCGCGCCAACGCTGCGCGCCGCCTGGCGAGTCACCTTCTGGGGCGCGCTCGCCATGGGCCTGACCGCCATCGTGGGCGCGATGTTTGGGGCGGTGGTGTGACGCTCGCCTTGTCGCCTGCAGGTTTGTACTGATCGATCGGCAGGTTGCCAACGGCAAGTCAAATTGCCTGGTGCGTCCGCAGGACGTCGCGGCGTTTCGGCTACAATCGCCGTTATCAAAGCCGCTGACCGAGGAGCCATGCGATGAATTCCACGCCTGCAATGCATGCGGAACAAAGCGGTGCGTTTGTCGAAACGTTCACGCTGCCGCAGACGGCCGACGGCCCGCTGACCGGACTGAAGTTTGCCGCCAAGGATTTGATCGACGTCGCGGGCAGGCTGACCGGCTGCGGCAACCCAACCTGGCGCGACACGCATCCGCCGGCGGCCGTGCACGCCGTGTGCGTGGAACAGCTGTTGGCGGCCGGAGCAAGTTGCGTCGGCAAGACGGTGACGGACGAATTGGCCTTCAGCCTGATCGGCGAGAATCACTTTTACGGCACACCGCGCAACCCGGCGGCTCCGAACCGTGTGCCGGGCGGGTCGTCGAGCGGCTCGGCCTCCGCGGTCGCTTGCGGGCTGGCCGATTTTGCCCTGGGCACGGATACCGGCGGCTCGGTGCGCGTCCCGGCCAGCAACTGCGGCATCTGGGGACTGCGGCCGTCGCACGGGTTGGTTTCCGTGGCCGGGGTCATGCCCTTCGCACCGACTTTCGACACCGTCGGCATCCTCGCGCGGAGTGCGAGTGTGTTGCGACGGGCGGCCGAAGTCCTGCTGGCCGGCCGTGCAGATGCCGGCAGCCAGCTGCCGACGCTTCACCTGTTGGAAGATGCGTTTGCCCTGGTCGATCCGGAAGTTCGCCAGGCGCTGGAACCGGCGGTCGAGCGCTTGCGCAGTCAGTACGGCCAGCGCGTGCAGACGATTTCGCTCGCGCAAATCTGCGGTGACGGGCCCGGCAGTCGGTGGGAAACGTGGCTCGATACGTACTGCGTGCTGCAATGGAGCGAAATCCGCAGCTCGCTGGGGGCCTGGATCGCTGCGGTGCAACCGCAGTTCGGGCCGGCAACCGCGGCCAGCTTCCAGCTCGTGCACGATCTTGATCGCGCGCGCGTCCGTGCGACCATTGAAACGCGCGAAGGGTGTTATCGGGCCCTGCGTCAGGCGCTTGGCCCGCGCGACTTGTTGTGCTTGCCGACGGTTCCCAATTCTGCGCCTGCCAAATCGAGCAACGCCCAGGACCGCACCGGCGGCTACTATCGCAAGGCTTTGTCGCTCACGGCGCTAGCGGGCATCGGCCGGCTGCCGCAGGTCTCGCTGCCGCTGGCGAACACGGCCGACTCGCCCGTCGGCCTGTCGCTCATTGGCGCCAGCGGCCAAGACCTGTTCACCGTCGGCGTGGCCGAGGCGATCGAGCGCGCACTTGAAGCGCCTCCGTCCTGAACGGTTGCGGCTTGAGCCTGGCCGCTGGGCGGATGCCTTGTCCATGACCGCCACGGCGAAACTCGCGCTCGTCGTCCTGAGTCCGCCGGCGCCGCGTGTCAGGCCTGCGTACATGCCAAATGCGCACGATTTCGAGCGGGTGCGCGTTTCCGGGTTCGACCGGTGCTAGAATGGCGGCCGCAGTGGGCAGAGTGCCGATCCGCTCCCGGAGTTCGACAACGACAAGGCTGCAATCGCCAGGATCACACAAATGGACGAGCTGACGGAATACTTGACGAGCGCCGAAGATGGATTCTGGGAGCAAATCCAGTCCGAGGCGCGGCGCGAGGCGGAACGCGAGCCGGTTTTGGTAAGCTTGCTGTTCGCCTCGGTCCTCTGGCACAAGAAGCTGGAAGACGGCCTGAGCGTGATCCTGGCCAACAAGCTTCATACGCCGGAACTGCCCGCGGTCTTGTTGCGCGACATCATCGGCGACGCCATGGCCGAGGATGACTCCATCCGGGCCTCGATCCGGGCCGATCTCTTGGCGGCGCGAACGCGCGACCCAGCCGCGCGCGGGTACATGCAACCATTTCTATATTACAAGGGCTTTCATGCGCTGCAGGCGTACCGCGTGGCGCACTGGCTGTGGAAGCACGAGCGCTACGGCCTGGCGGCGCACCTGCAAAATCGAATCTCCGAAGCCTTCGGCGTCGACGTGCATCCCGCGGCGCGGATCGGCTCGGGAGTGTTGATCGACCACGGCACGAGTGTCGTCATCGGCGAGACGGCCGTCGTGGAAGACAATGTCTCGCTGCTGCACGAAGTCACGCTGGGCGGAACCGGCAAAGAGTCGGGCGATCGCCATCCGAAAGTGCGCAGGGGCGTACTTATCGGCGCCGGCGCCAAGATTCTGGGCAATATCGAGGTGGGCACCGGCGCAAAAGTGGCCGCCTGCAGCGTCGTGCTGAGAGATGTGCCTCCCCACACCACCGTGGCCGGAATCCCGGCGCGCGTCGTTGGGCGATGCACGGTTGCGGAGCCGGCGTTGGAAATGGACTCTTCATTTCCCTACACCGTCGAAGGTGGCCTGGGGATCTGACCCACCGCGCCGACGAGTGTGCCGACCACGCCAGCCCGCAGCGCCTGCAAAGGGCCGTTACGCACGGAGTGTGTCGACTACATGAGCTCGAAGCGCGAGCGAGGGTGAAGGGCGCGACCAACGTTAGACTTTCACGGCCCGCGTGAGCAGGTAGTCCTGCCGAACCGTGTTGTCCTCGCAGTATTCGGCGACGAGCGCCTCGTACTCCTTGCGGAACGCGGCCAGCTTTGCCGGGTCGCTGCCCGACAGCGCCTCGACGACCTTGATCACCGGCCCCGCCGTCCGCTCGAACGTCGTGCGAAAGTGCTGAGGGCTGAGCGTGGGCACCCGCATCGTGCCACGATCGAAGACTATCTCCTTCACTGCGTCCGCGAGCCGCTCCGCGACGATGCGCGGATCGCCCCACAGCGGCGGCGGCGCCAAGCCTGGCGGCGGCGGCGGCGCGTAACGCCCCGTGATCTGGAACATCCGGCCCATGAACAGCTCGGGCGGCCAGGTGGCAAACGCGATCGTCCCGCCCGGCTGCAACACGCGCAGCATCTGGGCGACGGCCACCTCGGGCCGGGGCGCGAAGATATGACCGAACTGGCTCAGCACCACGTCGAACGCGCCGTCGTCGAACGGCAAGTCCTCCGCGTCCCCCTCGTGCCAATCTACGGCCACGCCGGCGATCTGCGCGTTCTCGCGGGCCCGCTCGAGCAGCGCGGGCGTGAGATCAAGGCCCGTCACGTGCGCCCCGCGGCGCGCGGCCGTGACGGCCACCACGCCCGTGCCGCAGCCCACGTCGAGCACGCGCTGCCCGGCCTGCACCTGGGCGTGCTTTACCAGTTGGCCGGCCACCGCGGTGGTGAACACCTCGAGCGGCGCGAAATGCGCCCAGCCGAGCTTCTGTGCCGCCTTGAAGGATTCAAAGGGATCGGGTTTGGCCGGGTTCATGCGAACTCTCCCCGAGGTACGTGCGTTACGCTAGAACCTATGTCTGGCCGGCGGGCCTTGTCAACTCACGGGCTTAGGCGTTAAGGCGGACAACCAACCGATGCAAGCCATTCGCGCGATCTGCTGGCTGCTGGGAATCATGTCGGTCATCCTGGTAATCGCTGGCTACGATTCCCTGCCGGCCGAATTTCCAGTGTCGCGATGGAGCACGTCGCCGAAAACACCGCTGCTGGCCTTGCGCGTGCCGCTGATCAACCTGGCGTCGCTGGCAATCGTCGAACTCCTCACGTCGAATGTTCGTCGAGACCGCCAGTCGATCACGCGGGCCGAGCGATATTTCTACGTGTGTCTGCTCGGCACGGTGGCCGCGAAGATCGCCATTGAAACCTTCGAGATCGTATATTTGCAACACTTTCAATCGCCCGTGTTCAAGTACGGCCTGGTGGGGTTCATGCTCCTCGGCCTATCCGGTGCTGGTCATTTCTTCCTTCGGCTGGAGCCGGCACGCAGAAAATCGATCTTCAAAACCGATGCGACGAAGGTGGTCGCGACGGGCCTCCTGGTTGTTGCTATCCTGGCCCTGAATGTGCCGTTGCTAGGGGGTTTGTGGTCGCTCAAGTCCTAAGCGAACTGGACGGACCGGTACCCAGCGCTCCGAGCGTCGAAGCGTGGCCCGGAAAGTGGGAGTGCGGCCGGCCCCGGCAAAGGGAGCCTGCGGTGACCAGCCGTCCACGCGGCGCGAAGACGCCGTGGAGGTCAAACAGTGCTGAACACGGCATCGACCCAGTAGTTCGTCGATTGGTAGCTTTGGGTCGGGAAGCCACCGGCGCCGTAGCGGTAGACGCCGTTGGAGCTCGTGCCATTGGCCAGGGCGTGCAACGGTCCGCTATCGACGGCGTTGCCGAAGGCATTGCGTGTATACGAATAGCGGCCGCTGGTGGTGTGGTAGCTGGCGGTGTAGGTGACGCCGGCGGTGATGGCCACCGGCGTGCTGAAGGCGACCTCTTGCCAGCCGCTGGCCGTTTCATTGGTGAAGGTGGCCGTGGCTAACAATTGCCCGGCGCTCGACCAGAGGTGCGCAGTGTGAGTGCCGTTGTTGCCGGCGGCCTTGTAGAAGCGGATGCCTGTGAGGTAGCCGTTGACGTCCGCGCGAATCTTCACGCCGAGCTCGACCGCCTGAGCGTCGCCGCTGTCGATCACGGCCGGCGTGCCGGTGTTGTTGAACAGGCTGAAGGTCGTGGGCGTCACCGCGGCGGTCGTAAAGGACGACGTGACGGTGCTGGCCAGCGGATTGCCGGCCAGGTCTTTGACGCCGCTAGCGCCGCCAGTGACCGAGATCGAGTAGCTGGTGGAGTTCGCCAAGGCCGCGCTGGGTGTGAGCGTGGCGGTGTTCGTCGAGGCATTGTAGGAGACGCTGGCCGCCACGGGCGTGGCGCCGTCCAATAACTGCACCGTGGTGGAATTGATCGTCGAGGCGTCCATCGCTTCGCTGAAGGTCACCGTGACCGCGGTGTTCGTGGCGACGTTGGTCGCACCGCTGGTCGGGTTGAAGCCAATGACGGTCGGCGCCGTGGTATCCACCGGCGGCGTCGTGCTGAACACGGCATCGACCCAGTAGTTCGTCGATTGGTAGCTTTGGGTCGGAAAGCCACCGGCGCCGTAGCGGTAGACGCCGTTGGAGCTCGTGCCATTGGCCAGGGCGTGCAACGGTCCGCTATCGACGGCGTTGCCAAAGGCATTGCGTGTATACGAATAGTGGCCGCTGGTGGTGTGGTAGCTGGCCACGTACGTCGCGCCCGCGGTAATGGTCACCGGCGTGGCGAAATTTACCTCTTGCCAGCCGCCGGCCGTTTCACCGGCAAACGTGGCCGTGGCCAGCAATTGCCCGGCGCTCGACCACAGATGCGCGGTGTGGGTGCCGTTGTTGCCGGCGGCCTTGTAGAAGCGGATGCCTGTGATGTAGCCGTTGACATCCGCGCGAATCTTCACGCCCAGTTCGACCGGCTGAGCATCACCGCTGTCGATCACGGCCGGGGTGCCGGTGTTGTTGAACAGGGTGAAGGTCGTGGGCGTCACCGCGGCGGTCGTGAAGGAGGACGTGACGGTACTGGCCAGCGGATTGCCGGCCAGGTCTTTCACGCCGCTGGCGCCGCCGGTGACCGAGATCGTGTAGCTGGTGGAGTTCGCCAAGGCCGCGCTGGGCGTTAGCATGGCCGTGTTCGTCGCAGCGTTGTACGACACGCTGGCCGCCACCGGCGTCGCGCCGTCCAATAACTGCACCGTGGTGGAATTGATCGTCGAGGCGTCCATCGCTTCGCTGAAGGTCACGGTGACGGCGGTGTTCGTGGCGACGTTGGTCGCACCACCCGTCGGGCTGAAGCCGACGATGGTCGCTGCCGTGGTGTCCACCGGCGGCGTCGTGCTGAACACGGCATCAACCCAGTAGTTGGTCGATTGATAACTTTGCGTCGGGAAGCTGCCGGCGCCGTAGCGGTAGACGCCGTTGGAACTGGTGCCATTGGCCAGGGCGTGCAAGGGGCCGCTGTCGACGGCGTTGCCGAAGGCATTGCGGGTGTAGGAATAGCGGCCGCTGGTCGTGTGGTAGCTGGCCACGTACGTCGCGCCGGCGGTGATCGCCACGGGTGTCGCGAAATTGACCTCTTGCCAACCGCTGGCCGTTTCACTGGTGAACGTGGCCGTGGCCAGCAATTGTCCGGCGCTGGACCAGAGATGCGCGGTGTGGGTGCCGTTGTTGCCGGCGGCCTTGTAGAAGCGGATGCCTGTGATGTAGCCGTTGACATCCGCGCGAATCTTCACGCCCAGTTCGACCGGCTGAGCATCACCGCTGTCGATCACGGCCGGGGTGCCGGTGTTGTTGAACAGGGTGAAGGTCGTGGGCGTCACCGCGGCGGTCGTGAAGGACGACGTGACCGTGCTGGCCAGCGGATTGCCGGCCAGGTCCTTCACGCCGCTAGCGCCGCCGGTGACCGAGATCGTGTAGCTGGTCGAGTTCGCCAAGGCTGCGCTGGGCGTGAGCGTCGCCGCGTTCGTCGCAGCGTTGTACGACACGCTGGCCACGACGGGTGTCGCGCCGTCCAACAAGCGGACCGTCGTCGAATTGATCGTCGAGGCGTCCATCGCCTCGCTGAAGGTCACCGTGACCGTGCTGCTCGTGGCGACATTGGTCGCACCGCTGGTCGGGCTGAAGCCGACGACGGTCGGCACGGTCGTATCCACCGGCGCCGTCGTGCTGAACACCACGTCGACCCAGTAGCTCGTCGATTGAAAGCTTTGCGTCGGGAAGCTGGCGGGGCCGTAGGCGTAGACGCCTGCGTTTTCCGGCGCCGTCAGTTGCCCTTTGGTCACCGGCTCTGCGAAGAAGTCACTCGTGCGCGAATAGTGGCCGCTGGTGGTGTGGTAGCTGGCCGTGTACATCGCGCCCCCGGTGATCGCCACCGGCGTCGCGAAAGTCGCCTCCTGCCAGCCGCTACCGTCTTCATTCGTGAACGTGGTGGTGGCCAGGAGCTGCCCGGAGCTCGACCACAGGTGCGCGGTGTGGGTGCCATCGTTGCCGGGAGCCTGGTAGTAGCGAATCGCCGAGATGAAGCCGTTGTTAGTGGCTTGGAACTTCATGCCCACCTCGATGGGCTGAGCGTCGCCGCTGTCGATCTCCTCCGGAAACGAGAAGTTACTGAACAGGGAATACTTCGGCCTGCCAGGGGGCTCCGAGGTGAACGTTCTCGAGGCGTCGGCGGCCAGGGCGTGCCCGGCGGCGTCCTTGATGCCGCCCGCGCCGCCGCGGACGAAGACCGTATAGTTGGTCGCACTGGCCAGGTGCGCGGTCGGAGTCACGGTTACCTTGGTGTTGTGGGAATAGTCATAGACGGGGGAATTGTCATAGTAATTCAAGACGGCCGCTACGGGCACGCCGCCCGGCCCCAGGAGCATGATGTTGTTGGCGGTGACAGTCGCCAGGTCAAGCGACTCGCTAAACCTGACAATGAAGCTGCCTTCCACCGGCAGATCCGAACTGGCGGTAACGATCCCTGGTGCGTCGAGCGGCTCATTGTCGACCACCGGCACGACCGAAATCACCGCATCGACCCAGTAGTTCGTCGATTCGTAACTTTCCGTCGGGAAACCACCGTCGCCGTAGAGATAGACGCCGTTGGTTTGGCCGCCATCGGCCCAGGCGTGCAATGGCCCGTTAACGACTGACGACGTCGTGAAGAACGATGGGGTCGCCGAGTAGTGACCGCTGGTGGTATGGTACGAGGCAACGTACGTTGCCCCAGCGATGACCGCCACCGGCGTGGGGAAATCGACCTGTTGCCAGCCGCTGGCCGTTTCATTGGTGAACGTCGCGGTGGCCAGCAACTGGCCCCAACTCGTCCACAAGCTGCCCGTGTGGGGGCCGGTGTTCTCCGGGCTCTTGTAAAATCGCACGCCGGTAATGAGACCGGGCATTGTCGTGTAGATCTTCACGCCCAGCTCGACGGGCTGGTCGTCGCCGTTGTCGACCTCCTCCGGGGTGCCGGCATTGTCGAACAGGCTATAGGTCGTGCTGAGTGCCGCAACCGTCGTGAAGTTGATGGTGACGTCGGCGGCCAGGGCGTTTCCGGCGAGGTCTTTGATACCGCTGGCACCGCCGCGAGCGACGCCCGTATAGGTCCTGTGGTTGGCCAGCGGCGCCGTGGGTGTGAGCGTGGCGGTGCGGCCCGCGGCGTTGTAGGTCACGGCACCGGCCACCGGCGTGTCGCCGTCCAGCAATTGCACGCTGCTGGCCGTAACCGTGGCGGGGTCGATCGGCTCGCTGAAGGTGAACGTGACCGAAACGGCAGTGAACACGTTCTGCGCGTCTTGTGTCGGGGAACTGCTGATCAACCAGGGAGCCTGGATGTCGCCTGAGTCCGCTAAGGGGACGATCGCCGAATCAGCCGGTCCTGGCGAGGCGGACGAGTAGATGGCCGGAATCGTGGGGTCGTCCGCGACCTTTGTCGGATCGTTGGGCGACGCGCTCAACATCAACAGCTCGTCGAGCCGCTCGAACCGCAGACGCCTGCGTGGGAACATCGGAGGTGCCCCAGTCCGTGGCCCAAAGGGTCTCGCGCGGCCGTCGCGATAGCATCTCTCAAAGCTATCGTGAGTTCCCCGCGGTTGTGTCAGGGGACGTATCGGTTGATTCGTCCATGTCCAGCAAGCATCTTTAGACCACTTCGGCGGATGTGGCTGCGTCCCCTGGAAGTGTGCCCCCCTGCCGGCCGCCGCGACCGATGTAATCGATCTGGAATGTGACGGAATTCTGCATTACCCAGGGCTGGAAGATTGCGCTGATTTTGGATCGGAAGATGATGCCGAACCCGCTGCGCACTCGACGTGTCTGCGTCTGGGACCAAATTCCTGAAATGCTTTGCACCAGGTGAGGACCAGACAATGCAGATTCGATCATACGAGCCGCGCGACCGCGCGGCGGTCGTGCGCTTGTCGCTGCGCGCCTGGGCGCCGGTCTTTCCGTCCATCGAGCAGGCGCTCGACCCCGCGGTGTACCGGCACTTCTTTCCGGATTGGCGGCAGTGTCAGCAAAAGGCGGTCGAGGACGTGTGTGCCGACCAGGGCACGCACGTCTGGGTCGGCGAGGAGAATGGAAACGTGATTGCGTTTACGGCGATCGTGCTCCGCGAACCCACGTTCGGCGAAATCTACATGATCGCGGTCGATCCCGACGTGCAGCAGCGCGGGATCGCAACCGCGTTGACGAATTTTGCCCTCGACTGGATGCGGCAGAATGGCGTGATCGTGGCGATGGTCGAGACAGGTGCCGACCCGGGCCACGCACCGGCCCGTCGCACCTACGAACGCTGCGGCTTCCGGCTCTCAGAGGTCGCGCGGTACTTCAAGAAGCTGTGAGTGTTCCGTTGCCAGCGTACCCAAAGCCATCGGGTTCTGACGCGGTGATGCGCGACATTCGACTACCATCACGTTGAGTACTCTCCGCTGTCCCAAGGCGGATGAAACATGATGTCGTTCGGCTCGAGCATTACATACTCAAATGTTGCCTCGGGATTGTCCGGGTCGTCTGAGTTTTCCAGATGATAGACCAGTCCGAAGAAATAGCCATCAAGCTCTACACCGAACGGTTTGACCCGAATGTCGCATAGTTCGAGTGGGACTATCGACTCCACGAGTCCCTTGAGCTCTTCTTCGGCCCGTGCCATTGCCTCGCGTTCGCCGCCCGCGGTAGTCCCGCCCAAGCGAAGTTCCGTTGCAAGATGATTGCCATCTGGCGTGAAACGGTGGAGGACTGCATACCAGCGTTTATGCTCGGCCCAAAAGAGCCTCCGATATTCAGCTGGCAGGCTGCCGTCGGTCCAAGTGATCGGGAACGCCCCGGTTGCGAACGCCATGAATTGGTTCGCTGAACGGTCGCGGCCCACCAAATCGAACCGGCCGTAGTCGAAGTCCACAAATGGAATTAGCAACGAGTCCGGCTTAGCCACGCCTGACCTCTCCGATTGGATCACGTCGCCCGTTCGCGTTCCGCCCACTGGGCCAGCGCGGCCCGGTTTTCATACACCTTTTCGAACGCCCGGGCGATGTCGTCCATGTCTTCGCGTGGGCCGAGGAACATCGACTGCTCCAGCCATACCGCCTGCTCGCGGCACAGCAGGTCGCTGTTGGGGCACTGCGCCTGAGCATAATCCAACCGGTCGCGCAGCCCGGGCAGGTACGGGCCGAACGCCCGCTTGCGAAACATGGGCTGCGCGGGCAGCGAGAAGCCATAGCCGGCGGCGCACCCAATGCCCTCGGCGCGCAAGGCCTCGATCACCGCAGCACGCGGCGCGCCAAACGCCGCCGCATCGAGCCGCAGCATGAACAGGTGATACGCGTGGCGGGTGCACGCGTCGGGTCGCTGCTGCGGATGAACGCCCGGCACGTTCGCCAGCCGCTCTTGGAGGTACCGGCCGTTGGCGTCGCGCGAGACTGTCTGCTGTTCGAGCCGCTCGAGTTGCGTGTTGAGCAACGCCCCTTGCAATTCGCCGAGCCGGTAGTTGCCGGAGATCACGTGGTGTTCGTACCACACGCCGCTGGGAATCCGGCCGCAATTGGAGAGCGAGCGGCACTCGGCGGCCAGTTGCTCGTCGTTCGTGACGATGATGCCGCCTTCGCCGCTGGTCAGGTTCTTGCTCGACTGGAACGAGAACGACCCCAGGTGCCCGAGACTCCCCGCGCGCCGGTTCTGGTAATGGGCGCCGTGCGCGTGGGCGGCGTCTTCGATGACCAGCAAGTTGTGGCGGGCCGCGATGGCCATGATCGCGTCCATGTCAGCCACCTGGCCGGCGAAGTGCACCGGGATCACGGCCCGCGTGCGCGGCGTGATGGCGGCTTCGAGCGCCTGCGGATCGAGATTGAACGTGCCCAGCTCAACGTCCGCGAACACGGGCACCATGTTGGCCTCGATGACCGCGGAGGCCGTCGAAAAGAACGTGTACGGAGGAATGATGACTTCGCTCTCGGCCGGCAGGCCCGCGGCCATCAGGCCCAGTCGCAGCGATACGGTGCCGTTGACCATGGCGATGCCGTGCCGGCAACCGTGCATCGCGGCAAAGCGCTCTTCGAACTGGGCGACTTCGTTGCCGTCGAGCCGACCCCAGCGCCCGCTCCGCAGCGCGGCCAGCACGCGCGCTTCGTCGCGCTCGCCAAAAATGGGCCAACTTGTGAAGGGCCGCTGTCGAGCGGGCGTGCCGCCAAGGAGGGCGAGATGTGACATCAGATAGTGGTTAGCGAATGATGGTTAGTGGTCAGGAAAAAGAAACTGGGGAAGACAGGTCGGGGGCAAAGCGAATCGTGCAGCTCCCGGCTTCGCCGGGGGACCAAAAACAACAACCAGGCCACTATAGCAAACGACGTTCAGGCGGGCGCAATCAATCAAAGCGCTTGCCGAGATAGACGCTGCCGTCGGCCGCGGTGCCCGTGCGAGCCAGCTCGTGAAATCCCAGCCGCGCGTAAAAACCAAGCGCCGGCGCATTGCGCACGCTCACGGCCAGATGCCCGCCCGGCGAGCCTCGCTGGCGCAGCGTGGCGATCTGCTGCTCCATCATCCGCCGGCCCAGGCCCTGGCCCCGGGCTCGCTCGAGCAAATCAATGTGCATGTGCGACGGGTATTCCGCGTACGGTTCGGGACAGAAGTAGTCCGGTTGATGATACCAGGAATGGACGCGTTGGGCGCGCGTCCAGACGGCGGGATCGCCCGAGGGCCGTGGAAACTGCTCGCACAACCGCGGCCGCCACTGCCGATCGTACCGCGCATAGAATGCGCGCGAGTCGAGCGCCGCCAGCGCGTAGCCGCACACGCCCTCTTCGTCTTCCAGCACCAGGCTCAACTCGGGCTCCAGGGCCAGATAGGGACCCACGAATATGCGCGCCAGCGCATCCGGATCATCCTGATAAAAAGGCTCGCCGTCGGCGCCGTGATCGCCGGTCTTCAAGCACACATAGTACGCCGCGGCCTGATCGCCGGGCCGCGCGCGGCGGATCGTGAAGTTGCTCATGCTGCCAGGGGCGAACCAGCGGAAGTGATGTGCTACTCAGCCGCCGCAGCGCGCCATTGCGGATTCGGGCCGGGCACCAGGGCGCCCGTATCTTTCAGAAACTTGTCCAGCAACGCCGACAATTCGGCCACGCGCTGCGGCTGCTGGCCCGCCAGGTCCGTTGACTCGCCCGCGTCGCTTTGCAAGTTGTACAACTCGTGACGGTCTTGTTGATCCGGCCCGTCGTGAAAAAACCGAATCAACTTCCAGTCGCCTCGGCGCACGGAGGCGGCGGGCACTTGCCCGCTGGCGGGAGTATTGTGCGGGAAGAATCCATAGATCGTGTCGCGATGCGCCGTGGCTTTCCCCAGCAAAACCGGCAGAAAACTGCGCCCGTCCATAACCTGGCCTGTGGGAAGCGACGCGCCGGCGATTTCGGCCAGCGTGGGATAGAAGTCGATACTCTGAATCATGGCGTCGCTGCTTTGCCCGGCGCGCACCACGCCCGGCCATACAACCAGGCAAGGCTCGCGGGTGCCGCCTTCATAAATGCTGGCCTTGCCGCCGCGCAGCGGCGCGTTGCTCGTCGTCGGCACATCGGTCAGCGTCTGGACAATGTCATCGGGCACGCCCTCGGCAAACTTGCTCCCGCTCCAGTTCACGCCGCCGTTATCGGAAAAGAAAACGATCAGCGTCTTTTCGGTCAGGCCGTTTTCATCAAGCGCTTTGACCAGCGCCCCCACCGCGTCATCGAGGCTGTGGATCATCGCGGCATAGATCGCATGACGTTGCGGTTTCGCCGCGTCAGACGACTGCTGGTAGTGTCGCGCGAGCGACTCTTTTGCGTCCAACGGCGCGTGAACCGAAAAGCTCCAGTAGTTCAGATAGAAGGGGCGATCGCGATGCGCGCGGATGAATTGGGTGGCTTCGGCGGCCAGGCGATCTTCCACGTGCTCGCCCGCCGGGCTTTGAAAGTTCAAGGCGGGTGGAAATTTCCAGGGCGCAACGTAGCTACCGGCCGGCCCCGGACCAAACCAATGCGGAACGTCGACATCGAATCCTTGTTCGCGCGCGCTATACGGCTCTCGACCCAGGTGCCATTTTCCAAAATGCCCCGTCGCATAACCTTTGCCGCGCAACGTCTCCGCCAGCGTGACGTAACTGGTGTCGAGCCGATTGGCGCTCAAGGCCACCAGGCTCTTGGCGTTGCCGCGGCCCTTGGCGACCACGCTCGGCTTGAGCCGCACTTCGGGCTGATGACAGACGGGAGCGGTGATACCCAATCGCGCCGGGTATTGACCGGTCAGAATGCTCGCGCGCGTGGGCGAGCACAACGGGTTGGCTGCGTAGGCCTGCCGAAACAACAGCCCCCGCTTGGCCAGCGCGTCGAGATGCGGCGTCTTGTGAAACGTGCTGCCATAGCAACCCAGGTCGCTCCAGCCCAAGTCATCGGCCAGAATAAAGACGATGTTCGGCGGATCGGCGGCCGACGTCGACCCCGCCGACAGCCACACGAGCCACAGGCATACCACGCTGATCGCTCGCATCCGATTCATACAGTCCCTCATCGATTTCGTGACCGCGGCTGCCACGGGCGAGCTGTATCACACCCTAAAACCGAACCGGCAGTAGTCTGGACGGGCCGCTATGACTAATCTAAATCTCCAGAAACACGCCTGCCATGCCTGAAACTATCCGAGGCCCAGCGCCTCTGCCAGCCCCAAAAGTCCAGCGCGCGGGTGCTCCACCGGCACAGCGCACTTTGTCGCAAGCCCACGGGAGAATTGAATGACGCGCGCGAAGGTCAATCGGTTGGCTCTGGCCAGCGTTGAAATTCTGGGGGTCTTATTGCTGCTCATCGTCGGCTCGGCGAGTGCCGCCCGGCGGCAGCGCGAAGATCTGGGCGTCATTCCCACCCCGCAGGAAGTGACCTGGACCGACAACGCGGCTGACGCCTCGTTGCGCGTCGACGCACAGACAAAAATCCTCCTGCCCGCCAGGCCGACTGACGGTGCGAAGTTCGCCGCCACGAACCTGCAAGAACGCCTCCGCGCTCAAACGGGCCTGAAGCTCGAGATCATCCACGACCCGCGCCCGGCGACGGCCCCCCAGCGAATCGCCATTGGCAGCCCCAAGAGCGATCCGCGCGTCGCCGAGATGATGCAGGCCTATGGCCTCGAGCTCACCGACGCGATGGCCGCCGAGGGCTACGTGCTCGGCATCGGCGCCCAGGGCATCGTGATCGGCGCCGAGAGTGCCCGCGGTCAGCTGTACGGCACCGCCACCCTGCGACAGATGATCGTCGCCAGCGGTCCGACCGCGCCGCTGCCCGCGGTGCGCGTGCGCGACTGGCCGAAGATGTCGCTCCGCGGCATCCACGACGAATTCAGCTACGGCCAGGTCTCCACGATGGAAAACTTCAAGGACATGATCCGCTTCCTGTCCGATTTCAAGATGAACACCTTGATCTTTTATTTCGAGGACACCTTTCGCTTCCAGCGCTATCCGACCATTGGCGAGGGCCGCGGCGCTTTGACCCGCGCGCAGGTCGACGAGCTGGAAGCGTTCGCCCGGCCGCTGGGGGTCGAGATCTTCCCGGTGTTCGAGATGCTGGGCAACCAGGGCGCTCTGTTGATGCTCGACGAGGTGCGCCCCTTTGCCGAATATCCCGGCGCGCATTCGTTCTCGGTCGACGACGAGGCCTTCGGCTTCTTGAAGAATTGCTTCCAGGAAATGGCCGACGCCTTCGACTCCAAATACTTCCACGCTGGGCTCGACGAGTCTTGGGACCTGGGCTTTGGAAAGAGCGAAGCGCTGGTCAAGCGCGTCGGTCGCGGGCCGGCTCACGCGGCGCATTACCGCCGCATCAACGACCTGCTCAAGAGTCGCGGCAAAACGATGATCATGTACGGCGACATCATTCTCAAGTATCCCGAAATTCTGGATTTGATCCCCAAGGACATCGTGCTGATGGACTGGCAGTACGAGGCCGCCGACCACTACCCCACGCTCGACCTGCTCGGCTCCAAGGGGTTTCCCATCCTGGTGCTGCCGGGCATGAGCAACTGGGACCGGATCTTCCCCGATATGTCGAAGGCGCTCGTTAACATCCGCAACTTCACGCTCGAATGCTACCGGCAGCCCCAGCCGCTGGGTTCGATCACTTCGACCTGGGGCGACAACGGCTCCAAGAACCTGCGCGAGCTCTTGTACTACGGCTATGCCTACGGCGCCGAGGTGACCTGGTCGCCCGACTCGACCGACGTGTCGAGCTTTTCCGACCGCTTCTTCACCCAGTGGAACGGTCCGGGCACGGCGCCCTATTTCGAGGCGATCTACGCGCTGCTGGAGAAGTGGCCCTGGTGGTATCCGATGCTAGACTACTTTCGGCACCCCTTCTTGCCGCGCAAGGATGAGCGGCCGCACGCCACGCTCGAGCTGTTTCGCGTGTACGAGGACGCGCGCACGGCGCAAAAACTTTGCGACCTGCTCGAGCCCCTGGTGGTGCGCCGCAAGGGCGACGTCGACTACCTGCGCTACTGTGCGCGGATGCACGCGCACTATGTCGCCAGCCAGCGGCTGGTCGCCGACCTGAACGCCTTCGAAACCAAGGGGCTCGCCAACGCGGCGGTCAGCGATGCCCAAGCGCGGTTCCTGGAGCGCATCAAAACGGTCCGCGACGAGACGGTCCGCCTGCGCGACACGTTCGAGCAGCTGTGGCTGCGCACCAACCAGCCCGCAAACCTGCACTATGCGATCAACGAGTACAACGCGCTGGTCAAGGTCTGGGATGACGCTGCGGCTCGAGTGCAACAGAAACAGTTCGCCTACGATCCGCGCCCGCCGGCCGAGTGGATCTATCATCCCGACGCCTTCGGCGGCGCGCCGGTGCAGCATGCGTACTTTCGTAAAGTGCTCCAGCTCGACCCGGGCACCATCGCGTCGGCCGGTATCCAGGTGCAGGGCGACACGCACGTGAAGATCTACGTCAACGGCACCGAGGTCGGCGAGCAGTTCGCCCGGCGAAATCTTTCGGCGCCGGTCAATCCAAAACTGCTGGTCGTTTACGACATCAAGCCGCATCTCCGGCAGGGTGAAAACGTGATTGCCCTCGACGCCCGCGCCTACGGCACGCTGAGCGCCGAGCTCGAGCCGGGCGGTCCGGAACGCAGTGGCGGCTTTCACCTTTACGGCGAGATTCGGGACACCGCCGGGAAAGTGCAGCCGCTCACTTCCGACGCCAGCTGGAAGACCAGCAACAACGAGGCGCCGGGCTGGAACGGGCCCGGCTACGACGACCGCGCCTGGCGCGCAGCCCAAGGCGATCCCAAACCAACCGTCTGGGTCACCTATCCGGACTTTGCCAAAGGCCTGCGCGGGTTCAGCGAGATTCGCTGAGAGGCGGGCGCCTCGAGTCTGGCTCAGCCAGAAGCGCGCTTTTGAGAATTGGTGCTCGGCGCCAGCGCGTACGCCCAGGGCGTTTGCACTGCGTCATTGAGTGAATATCCGGCACCGGCCAGGTCATAGGCCTGAGGTTGCCGGTGACTTCAGATGCGGCGAGCGGCCGAGGTCGACAACGGACCGCGGTACTACTACGCGCGGCTGTAGCGCCGTGAGCGCTCGTTTTGGCGTCAAATTCGGCCGGGTGCGGCGCGTGCGGAAGAAGGCGCAAGTCGATGGGATTTAGAGCGGGGAGTCAAATGGGGCGGCCTGAAGGTGCTCTCGAATCGAATTCAGTCCACGTTCGAAAGATAGCAGTTGCCAAAGTGCCGAGTTGCCCCGTCTTATGACTTGCTTAGACTGACCTGCGCATTTTCCTGCATTCGGCGCTGAGCCGCAAACGCACGCCGGTGCACTGGCCGCGATTCACGCCTGGCCCCCACCTGCCCAAGGCGATCTGGGCGGGCATCTTGGCGATGGTGCGGGCGGCGGTGTGCGTGCCTCTCGGGGATCGGTTACTCTTGGCAAAATACGCTGCGCCAATGAATTGCGCTGCATCGGCAACCTGCTTGCAAGAATTTGGCCAGCGAATTGAACCGCCTGCCGATCCCGCGCAACCTATCGATAGAAGCATGGCCGAACAAGTAGAGCAAGTCGTGACGGAACTGCTCGTGCTTCGAGCACAGGCAGGGCACCGCGATGCTGTCGGCCTGCTCGTAGAGATGTGGCAGAATCGCTTGCAGCGCTATGCGCGGCGGCAAATGGGCAGCGACGAAACGGCGAACGATGTGCTGCAAGATGCTTGGACAGACATCGCTCGCGGCCTGCCTGGTTTGGACGATCCGGCCCGCTTTGGCGCCTGGGCTTACCGAATTGTGACCAGGCGCTGTGCGTTATGGATTCGCAAGCAGCAGCGACGGCGCGAGGTAGAGCGGGAGGTTGCAGGTATGCGCACGGCAGCTCCAGATGTTCAGGTCGCGGTCGACAACGCGGATCTGGTCCGAGTCGCTCTGCGGCAATTGGCGCCGGATCAACAAACCATCCTGGAGCTCCGCTACGTGGAGGAGTTCAACATCGACCAGATCGCCGAGGCACTCGACATTGCCGCGGGGACAGTGAAGTCGCGCTTGTTTCACGCCCGGCAACATTTGAAAGGCATATTACAAAGGGTAGACCAATGATACACTCGGAAGACAAACTCGTAGCGGCGCTTAAGCGGCTCGATTTGGAGAGCGACGATGAGGTGGAGACGCTCTCCGGCGTCGTGGCGGACATGGTGCGCAACCAGTCGTTCTATCTAATGGCCTTCCCCTGGATCTTCACCCTCGTTTTCCTGGGTGTTGCAGTCTATTCGGCAGTGCAGTTTTTTGCTGCCCAAGAGCCCAAGGACTGGGCGCTCTACGCCACACTGTTTCTGGGCGCGCTGATCATTATGGCGATCCTCAAACTGTGGTTCTACCTGGTTTGGTTGCGCAATTCCTTGATGCGCGAAATCAAGCGCATGGAACTACGCACGCTAACAGAATTGCGCCGGCCGACAGCCTGATCCCACACGATCGCGGCGAATCACCCTAGTGAGCCCTCGTCGCAATCGCACGATACTTGCGCGCAACCAGTGTCGTTTGCTGGCTTGCACGCAATGACGTTGCCGCGTCGATCACGCTCGAGCTGACAGCTACCTTGCAGCAGTTCCTCAAGTCGTCGCCGCCCGCGCTGTACTCGGGACTTCGCGCCAGACAACGAGATGCCCAGGCAACTGGCGATTTCTGATTGCGAAAGCCCCTCGATCTCGTACATTCGCACGGCATCGCGCAGCGTTGGCGGAAGCACGTCGATCATCAACGACAACCAGGCGCCGACCGCGCGGTTTTGATTGCGTTCGCCGTCGCCCTCAACTTGGGGTTCGACGACGTCCTCGACCGTGTTGCCTGCCCGAGGAGTGCGTCGTCGATAGAAATCGCTCACCGCATTCCGCGCGATCTGATAGACCCAGGACTCGACGCGTCCGGCCTGCCTAAGCGAGCCGATGTTCTCGTAGACACGCACAAATACATCTTGCAGGAGATCGTCGGCGTCGGAGTCGCTGGGGACGCGCGACCGAAGGAATCCGTGCAGTTCAGCACTGAGCGCATGCCACACATTCTCGGTCGCAATTGCGTCTTTCATGGCTTTCAGCAGCACTTGCCGCTCGTAGGAGCATCTTGCTTCGCGCCGGCCGGCTGGCAGCAAACCGTCTGGCAGCAGCCTGGCTGACAGCAGCACACGCAGCAGCAAGTCATGTTACCACAACACACTTGGCACGTGACCGCAGGCGAATTGGTTTGTCCCTCATTCATGGCTCGTTGTTCCTTTCGATTTCTTGGAAATGGAAGCGGGGCATTCAATGACGCCCTCCAACCACGTAGACGCGGCAGCCGGAAAAAAGACGCATGGCCAAAACAGTCGCTGGCCAACCCGGTCCAAAGTGGAGCCCGTGGCATGGACTTGCGCGGTTGAACCGATATCCGCTAGCTACCTGTCGATAACGGTTGGGCAGCTCTCCGTCGCGACCGCCGGACCCTGTTCAACCGCTGGAAAGTAGATGCGCTGGAAATAGAACGCCACGTTGACCAGCGCGATCATCACAGGCACCTCTACCAACGGCCCGATCACAGCTGCGAACGCGGCCCCGTGGTCGATGCCAAATACCGCCACGGCCACGGCGATCGCCAGCTCGAAGTTGTTGCTGGCAGCGGTGAAAGAGATGGTCGTGGTTTTCGAGTAGTCCGCACCGACCGCCTTGCCCATGGCAAAGCTGACCAGGAACATCGCCACGAAGTAGATGAGAAGCGGAATTGCAATCAGGACCACGCTCAGCGGATCGCTGACGATTCGCTCGCCCTGGATGCTGAACATGGCAACGATCGTAAACAGCAAAGCCACGAGCGTCAGCGGGCTGATTCGCGGAATAAACGCCCCTTCGTACCAAGCCCGCCCCTTCAGCTTGAGCAGAACAAAGCGAGTGAGCATGCCGGCGAGGAAGGGAATGCCCAGGTACACAAACACGCTGCGGGCGATCTGGCCGATGCTGATGTCGACCACATTACTCTCCAGCCCAAACAACGGCGGAAGCACCGCCAGAAACAGCCAGGCATAGGGACTGTAGAACAACACTTGAAACACACTATTGAACGCAACCAATCCGGCGGCGTACTCGGCGTCCCCTTTCGCCAGGTCGTTCCAGACAATCACCATCGCAATGCAGCGAGCCAGACCGATCAGGATCAAGCCCACCATGAATTGCGGATAGTCGTGCAGGAACAGCACCGCCAGACCGAACATCAACAGCGGACCGATCACCCAATTCTGGACCAGCGACAGTCCCAGCACCCTCCAGTCCCGGAACACATCGCCCAGCTCTTCGTAGCGGACCTTCGCCAGCGGCGGATACATCATCACAATCAGGCCGATCGCGATCGGGATATTGGTCGTGCCGACCTGAAATCGATCGATGATCTCGTGTACGCCGGGCACGAAGTAGCCGAGCCCGACGCCCAGCGCCATGGCCAGGAAGATCCACAGCGTCAAATAGCGATCGAGGAACTTCAGGCGTTGCATCAATGGGCCTCCGTGAATGCCTCCGGCAGGCGTTCCACGAACGCCCGGATTTCGTCGCGCACGCGCCGATAGATTTGTATCCTCTCCTCGTCGCTTTTGGCAAAACGGGCCAACTTCGGCGGATCGTCAAAACTAATGTGCAGGCGCTTCGTGCTGCCCGGAAACACCGGACAGCTTTCGTTGGCTGAGTCGCAGACAGTCACGACGTAATCAAAGTCGCCCGGCAGCTCGTCAACGTGCTTCGACCGGTGGGCGCTAATGTCGACGCCGGCTTCATCCATTACTTCGACCGCAGACGGATTCAGCGTTTGAGGACGAGTGCCGGCGGAGAAGGGTTCGATGATGCCGCCTTTCAGGTGGCGGGCCCAGCCTTCCGCCATCTGGCTGCGGCAGGAATTGCCGGTGCAGAGGAACAAGACTCGCAGTTTGTTCATACGCCTATCCGCATATTCGATTCCAAAAAATTCTCAGCCACAGCATCCTTTTCGGCTCGCCAGTCGCTTGGCATCTTTGGCCAGCTCTGGAACTTCTTCGAAGCAGCAGGCCAGGCACTTAAGCAGGTGTCGATGGAGCTTCGTGCGCGCCGGAGCAAGGCGGTAATACGTCCATTGCTCGTCTCGTCGCGCCAGCACGAGCCCGGCCTTGCGCAGATAGGCCAGATGCCGGGATGCCTTCGGCTGGGGGACATCGAGCACGTCCACAATGTCGCACACGCATAGCTCGCCGCCGCGTAAGGCATGCAGCACGCGCAATCGCGTGCGATCCGAAAACGCCCGAAACTTCCGGTCGACCGCGCTGGCTGACTTGATTCGCATATGCGTATGGGCGAATATGCGAGGTTGCGGCGAATTGGTCAAGACCGTCGCGCCAAGTCATCCACACTTCGCCCACCTGCGCGAGTCAAGCGGGGCTGCGGGATCGGTGAGGGCGTCGGCAGAGGACTTGCTCACACCCGCATCGCGCCGCTGATGGGTGGGGCCCAGGCAAGCGGACTTTGTTCGGCCAGCAGGGCGTCAATGCGCGTGAGGATCTCGGCGGGGTAGGGAGTGGTCTTGCGCGCCTGCAAGTCGACCAGCGCGTTGACGCACTCAAAGTGAGCAGCGACTTTTCCGGTCGACTCGTTGACCATAAACATCAGATAGTGGATCATCTTGGCCGACCGCGCCACCATCCGCGTGTAGATGCAGATCCGGTTGTCTGCCATCACCTCGTTGATGAACCAGGTGTGATGCTCCAGATCCATCGTGCCCGCGCCACTCGCCTGGCGGAACTCGCGGGTCAGGCCCAGGTGGTCGTGCAGCGTGTCGCCCGCGTCGTCGAACAGCGCCACGTACCAGCGCATGTTCATGTGATTGTTCAGATCCAGGTAGGCCTCGGGAATCTTGCGACGCAGGCACACGGGCCGCAATGCAGCAATGTCGTCGACCGAGATATTTGCAGGCTTCATAAAGGTGGTCCTTTTGGCGTTGCAAAGTTGCCAGCGGCGCTTGGCGATCCTTCGACCTGGTCGCTCCAGGTCGTCGCTAGGCGCTACCGACTGTTTATGACCGCGAACCATGCCGCGCAGACCGCAAAGCGATGGCGTTGCCCGTCGATGGCGTTGCCTGTCGCGACCGAAAGCTCCGTCGTCTCATTTTGCCGCCGATTGCGGTGCGGATAGATTTGGACGTGCCAGCGGCAAGATGAGCGCGCTCGGGCGGGCGGCGTCCATGTAAACGGAATTGTTGGCTGCGCGCACGCTCGCCGGGTCCAGCAGCCAGTCTCCGTCCTTGTTCTGTCCGCTGTAGGTCGGCAAGTCGGCGCCCGTATTGGGATTCACTTCGTAGCGTGGCCAGTTGCTGCTCGATATCTGCACGCCAATGCGGTGCCCCGTGTTGCAGACGATGCTGATCGACCAGCAGTCGAGCGTCAGCTCTCCCACGGTGCCGATCGGAAGCGGAACAGGGGTCTCAAACCCCTGGCGGAACTTTACCCGCTGAATGCCATTTAGAATCGCGATCTCGCGGCCGTCCGGGTAGATATCGACGAGTTTTGCGGTGAAGTCCGTGTCGGGTGCGTCACTGGAAACAAACAGTTTGACGCGCACCGCGCCGGTAATTTCCAGCGGCTCGGTCAGCGGCTGTGTAGCAAACTTGAGAACGTCGGCACGAGAACTGATCGACCGCTGATCGAGCGGCAACGGCTTGGTGGCATCGAGCCCGCCCAGTGATGGGCACGGGTCTGCCGGATCGAAGCGGTACGTGCGCTGGCCCTCTTTCACAGCGCCCTGGTCTGTCGTCAGTCCGCCATCGGCCGAAAGAAAATAGGTCGCCTCACGCGTGGGAAATGGCGGCCAATGGTCCGCGGTACGCCAGCAGTTGCCGGGAGCTTTTGGATCGTCGCAGTCCCCCAGCACGTAGTAGTGCACGGCCGGCTCGTCCATGACGCCGCCGGCGGATTCGCCTTTCAGCCAATGACGGAAGAAACGCCAGGCGAGCGCATTGAAATCGAATTGATGGTTGGGAAACGTGAGCTCGCCGACCTTCGCGCTTACGGCATGTTCCCAGGGACCGATGACCAGCTTTTGATTGCCGCGCGCGCCCGGACCACCGAGGTACTGTCGCGACGCAAAACCGTTGAGCGTCCCTTGAGGATAGAAGTCGAACCAGCCTCCCACATGGACTGCCGGCGCGGTAATACGGGCGGCGCGGCTATCGGCATCTTGCAGGCGCCAGTTTTCGTCGTAGGTGGGATGCTTGCCGCGCTCCTGCAGGAACCATTTTTCGTGTCCCACTATTCTGGCATAGCGCTCGGGCAGCAGTTTCTGCGGAGTTCCACCGCGCATAAACACCGGATACATGCTGGAAGGGGCCACAACGATCATCTGGCAAGCCAGGTCATTGCGCACCGGCGCCAGCAGAACTTGCGTGATCCCCAGGGCCGAGCCACCCCAGGTGCCAACCTTGCCGTTGCACCAGGGCTGGCTCTTGATCCAGGAGACCGTGTCGTCGCCGTCTCGCAGCTTGCCCGCGCCGTCGGCGGCGAACTGCATCTTTTCACCCTGGCTGTCGCCGTAGCCCCGCGTGTCCTGAGATACCACGGCGATGCCCAGTTCCTTGGCCTGCCGCGCAATGCCGTCGTTCTTGCGGCCATAAACGGTGCGCACCAGGATGACGGGGAATGCGGGGCCGCCGGACGGAGGCAGATGCACTTCCGTCGCCAGTTTCGTGCCGTCGCGCATCGGCACCATGACCGTTTCTGCGGCGGCAGCAGCGGGCCACACGGCGCAAACAGCCAGCGCACATTTAAGTCCAAGGTTCAGCGTAATTTGCCGGTTCATGTGTGACAGCAAGCCTCATCAGTCTTCAAAGGTGGGGAAAACTCACGCCGATCGGGCATTGGGTTCGACGATTAAAAACTCAGAGCAACTATCCTTATTTAGGGTGTCGCGATACTGTCGTGATTCGCTTCATCTGCCGAATGGGATGGTTGTGACCGACTCGTCCCAGTGATCGGAAGAGAAACGACCAACAACAAGTATCCCGCTATGGCGCTGATGGTTGAGCCGGCGAACGCGCCAATTTTGGCGGAGTCGAGTAGATTACCTTCGAAGGCCAATCCCGCAATGAAGAGCGACATCGTAAAGCCAATGCCGCCCAGGCAGCCGACGCCGAGCAAAGCCCGCCAGTTCGCGCCCGTCGGCAACTGTGCAACGCCACAACGAATCGCGAGCCAACTGAAGGCAACGATTCCCAGCGGCTTGCCCAAAACCAATCCGGCGGCCACGGCCCAGGCAACTCCGTGTCTGGCGGCTTCCGGCTGGAGCACGACGCCGGCGTTCGCGAGTGCGAAAAGAGGCATGATCGCGAAGGCTACCCAGGCATGAAGCGCGGTTTCCAGGCGTTCGAGCGGCGAAAGGGTCTCGCGCGCGGTTTCCGTCAGCTTGCCGACCATTTGCGGTCGATCGATTTGACCATCGAGCCGATCGATCGTGTCGAGCAGGAACGTGGCCAGCGAGTCTCGTGCAATCCATGCCCGACCTGGCGTGAGTAGGCCCAAGGCCACGCCGGCGACCGCGGGATGAATGCCGCTGTGATACATCGCCAACCACATCGCCGCGCCTACAATCCAATAGGCCGCAATGCTGCGCGCTCCCAGCCGATTCATCCCGATCACGAGGACCAGGCTCAGTCCAGCTAATCCCAAGGCGACGAGTTGAATGGCGTCGGAGTAGAAGACTGCAATGATTACGATCGCCCCAATGTCGTCCGCAATGGCAAGCGCGAGCAAGAAGATCTTTAGCCCCGCTGGGACTCGACGCCCGAGCACTGCTAAAACGCCGACGGCAAAGGCGATGTCGGTCGCCATGGGAATTCCCCATCCCCGTTCGCCTTCGCGACCAAATTGAAATAGCAGATAGACTCCGGCGGGGACGAGCATGCCGCCCAGCGCCGCCGCAATGGGCAAGGCGGCCTTCTTGAAGCTGCGGAGCTCACCGTCAATGATCTCGCGCTTGATCTCCAGTCCTACAAGAAAGAAGAAGATCGTCATCAGGCCGTCGTTGATCCAGTGAACGAGCGAGTTTCGCAGTTCCCAGGACCCCAAACTGACGCCGATCTCCGTGTGCCAGAACGATTCCCAGGCCTGCGACCAGGGGGAATTGGCAATTGCCAGTGCAGCCGCAGCGCAAATCACCAAGAGGATCCCGCTGGCGGATTCTATTTCCAGGAACCTCGCCAGAGGCCTGACCATTCGTCGAACTGGGGCGTTAGCCAATTTATGCGGCAGTTCGGGGCCATGCCGCGGAGCAGGGTTTGGGACTGGAGTCGTCATGCTTGTTAAACCCTGATCTCGACTGCGCCAACTGTCGACATACCGCAACCGTCGCCTGCCGCACGCATCTTAACAGCTCCGCCGCTAGAATCTTCGGGTCGGCAAAGTCGCCTTTCAAGGCGGATTACCAAGGAGAGCGGTCTTATTGGACTATCCGACGGATGCACCCCACTGGCAATGTTTGATGCATTGCACGCCCCTGAAGTTCTTTCAAATTTGGACATCAACCCTCGAAATCCCCAGCGGCGTCCACGGGGACGAGGCAATGGGGGCGCTGGCCGGGATTGATTGCGCGCAGCGACGGAAATCACTGTTCGCTCTGCAACAGCGATTGCTGACAGGCAATTCCCCCGCGCTACCGCTACGCTGGTGGCGTCGCAGTAATCTGGACGGTCGGGTCACCATCGTGCGACGGCGACGAGACGTTGGGCGACAACCACGAGTGTTGTCACTTCAACTCGACCGTCACCTTGCGAATCTTGCCGGTGAACTTGTTGTCGCGCTGCTTGTAATCGTCGGTCACGGGCGTTTCGCCGTCGAGGCCCACGTCCGCGCCTTCATCGGCCGAGAAGATGAAGCCCTGCGTCCGTTCGATGCGTCCCTCGGCGACTTTCTCGCCGTTCACGAAAATCGTGCCCGTGCCGCCTTTGCCGGGACCGCCGCCATCGTAGACGAATTCAAAGCGGACGGTCGCGTCGCCGGCGGCGAGCGGCTGGGCTGCGGCGACCTTGTACGCACTGAGTGCCAGGAAGTTGTAGGTGTAGGTCGGCTTGCCATCCTGCAGGTACAGACTCCAACCCCCGACGCGGCCTGCCTGAGCAATGAGGACTCCGTTGGCTCCTCCCTCCGGAATCTGCACTTCGGCGGTGATGGTGTGCGAGCGATTCTTGGTGTTGATGAACACGTTCTCGCTCATCCCCCTCATGCCCTCGAACACCGTAAGCGACGTCCGTCCGGCCATCAGGTCGGGTCGCCCCACGAGCGCGGCGTTCAGCCGCTCGAGCGAGCGGTCGTCCAGCGGCAACACCCGATACCGGGCGGCCTCCCTGAGGAACAGGCCCTGAAGTTCCTTGAGCTTCTCGGGATTCTTCGCAGCCAGATCGTTCGCCGAGCTGAAATCCTGATCGACGTGATAGAGTTCCCATTGGTCTTCGAGGAAAGGATGGCGGACCTGGCTTTCCCACGGTGCGCGGTGAACCGTGTGGGCCAGCCAACCGTCGTGATACAGGCCGCGGTTGCCGAATATTTCGAAGTACTGCGTCCGGCGCCTGTCTTTCGCCTTGGCGTCCGCGAAGGTGTACACCATGCTCACGCCTTCAATGGGCGTCTGCGGCGTGGAGTTGACGACCTTTGGTTCGGGCAGACCCGCCGCTTCGAGGATCGTTGGCGCAATGTCGATCACGTGATGCCACTGCGATCGGATTTCGCCCTTGGCTTGGAAGCCGTTGGGCCAGTGGACGACCATGCCGTTGCGCGTGCCGCCGTAGCTGCCCGCGACTTGCTTCGTCCAGGCGAACGGCGTATCCCCGGCCACCGCCCAGCCGGCGGCATAGTGCGGATAAGAATTGGGCCCGCCGAGTTCGTCGTAGTGTTTAAGGATGTCGGCCACGGATTCGGGAACGCCGTTAAAGTACGTCCCTTCGTTGAACAGCCCGTTCATCGTTCCCTCGGCACTCGCGCCATTGTCGCCCACAATGTAAAAGATGAGCGTGTTGTCGAGCTGCCCGAGATCCTGGATGGCCTGCACAACCCGACCGACTTCAAAATCGGCGTACTCGCCGAACCCCGCAAAGATCTCCATCTGGCGAGCGAACAGCTTCTTCTCATCGGCGCTGAGCGTGTCCCAGTCTTTGATGGCCTCGGGCTTGGGGGCGAGCTTCGTGCCGGCGGGAACAACGCCCAACTGAATCTGGCGCGCCAGAGTCTCCTCGCGGAGCTTGTCCCAACCCTGATCAAACTTCCCCTGGTACTTCGCGATCCACTCCTTCGGCACATGGTGCGGGGCGTGCGTGGCACCCGGCGCGAAGTAGGTGAAGAACGGCTTGTCCGGCGTCAGCGACTTCTGCGAGTTCGTCCACGTGATCGCCTGGTTGGCCAGGTCCGTCATCAGGTGATAACCGGGCGTGTCGGGCGCCTCGATCTTGTTCAGCCCCTCGTAGAGTCCCGGCGCCCACTGGTTCGCTTCGCCCCCGATAAACCCGTAGAACTTGTCGAACCCGGATCGGGTCGGCCAGCGGTCGGTCGGGCCGGACGGGCTCACTTCCCAGGCCGCGGTCTCGTGCGACTTGCCGAACGCAGCGGTGCTGTAGCCGTTGAGCCGCAGCATCTCGGCCAACGGTGCCACACTGTCGGGCCGCTGCCCGGTCTGCCCCGGGAAGGCGGTCGCGGTCTCGGTGATCGAGCCCATGTTGCAAACGTGGTGGTTGCGGCCGCTGAGCAGTGCTGCGCGCGTCGGCGAACAGAGCGCCGTGGTGTGGAACTTGTTGTACTTCAACCCGCCTTTGGCAAGTTTCTCGAGTGTCGGCATGTGGATCGGCCCGCCGAAGGCGCTGGACTGGCCGAAGCCCATGTCGTCAATCAGCACAATCAACACGTTCGGTGCCTTCTCGGGCGGTTTGACCTGGAAGCGCGGGGGAGCCTTCGCATTGCGGACGTCGAGCGTGGTGATCGGCGTAATCTTCGGTTCGGGGATCGGCAGGACCGTCCGGTCGAGTGGGGCCGGCGCCGCCCTAACTTTGGCGCGGGGGGCCGACTGCTGCGCGAATGCCGCAGGGCCGGGATTGAGATGGCCCGTTGCCGCAGCGAAACCGAGCAAACTTCCGAGCGCCGTCATTCCGACAGCGCTGACGTGAATTCTCCGAAACATAAGACCGCCTCTGGTGCGTGGAGCTGTCGCTCGCGTGCCATGCCACCCGCTGTCGTTGGATGACGGTGTGAAACCGTCGCGCCACGAAGCAGTTGGCGTTTCATTCGCCAGTTACCCGGACGGCGATTGTATCTCGTCGCCAAAGAGTTCGCGACCCATAGGCGAATTTCAGGTGGCCTGCATCCGCCCGATGGACTCTGGGCAGCCACCACGCTCTCATGCGCTCAGCCTTTTTGCGCGGCCTTGGGGCGCGGATAGCGACGCACCTTAACATCGTTCTTCTGTCGTGCACCGGACGTGGTGCGTCCTGCCCGGATAAACTGCTCCATCAGCGCGCGCATCTCGGCGACGAGTTGCGGCTGGGCAGCGGCCACGTTCTTGGTCTCGCCCAAGTCGGAGTCGAGATGGTAGAGCTGCACCGGGGTCTGGCCTTGCTCGTCGGCAGCGAACACCAGCTTCCACGGACCTTGGCGCAGGCTGGG
>JBFWOR010000019.1:0-125783 GCA_050250435.1 Pirellulales bacterium
CGTTCCCGGCCGCGTCGGGTGTTGAGTCTCCGGTCGGGGCTACGCCCCTCCCTCCGACTCAACACCCGAACTAAAGGAGAACCGATTCTCTCATCGACACTGGTACTGAAATCGGGAAGGGGTCACGGCCATGAGCCGGGCGGATACGGCGGAAGGGGATCGGACGGATTTCTTCGCGTTTATCGATGAATTTAGCTCCTTCACAACCGATGCGTTTTCGTCAGCGTTTTCCGAGGCCAGAAAATATCGGTTAGCACTGACCGTGGCGACGCAGTTTCTGGATCAGCTCGAC
Source organism: Pirellulales bacterium (assembly GCA_050250435.1). GTDB lineage: Bacteria > Planctomycetota > Planctomycetia > Pirellulales > PALSA-1355 > JBFWOR01. Next base: position 293 of record JBFWOR010000019.1, read on the forward strand.
GAGCTGACGCGAGCGAGCATGTTCGGGAACGTCGGCACGACTGTTGTGTTTCAGGTCTCGCAACGTGACGCCGAGATTCTGGCGCAGGAGCTCGGTGGGGGACTCCTTCCCGCAGATTTGCTCACGCTGCCAAAGTACCAAGCGTACGTGCGGCTCCTCACTAACGGCGTTCCAAGTACGCCATTCTCGGTCCGCACGCTCCCGCCCGCGAAGTGCCGCGGCGACGAGCAGGCAATCGACACCCTTCGCAGGACGTCACGTCACCGCTACACGAAGCCGGTGCGGCAGGTCGAGGGGCACCTGGTGGCCGCCCTCTCTTGAAGTTCCCCGGAAACCCCGGGCGATTCGTCAACCAATGAACCCTTGCCAAGTACCGCATCCGTCGGGCAGGATGCGCCCCTTATGCCAGGCGGTTCCATTGAAGGCAGTGACGTGACGCAGCTCCTTGAGGCCCTCGGTCAGTTGAAGTGCGTGATCGAGGAACAGCTGGCGTCGATCCACGATCGCGTGGAACATGTCGCCGAAGTCGTCCGTGAGGCAGTCGAAGAGATCGGGGTACTTCGCGACGCGATCGATGAGGAACGGGAAGTCATCGAGTGGGCAGCTCACAACAACAGACCCATCTTTCAATTGACGAGCATGGCGGCTGACCCGGCGGAGCCACATTGGGCGGAGCATCTGAATAAACTGACGCCGGCGGACGTGCCCGACGACGATCGACCCACCCAAGCGCGCTATCAGGGAACACTCTGGCCGCAGGAGCCCAGTTAAACAGGCGGAGGGGACCGCCGTGCGGACAATTCAGGACTCGCTTGGACGAACTCGCCGAGCACGGGTAGAGTGCTCCTTAACTTCTCCCTCCCCCCATGAGTTCTCGCTCTCTCCATACTGGCAGGTTCACTGCCTATCTTTTGTTCGGCGGTGTTGCCGTCGTTTTCATGGTCGTCTATCTGCTGCAGCAGCAGCAGGCCGCGGCCTTCGAGCCATATTCCTACAACGAACTGCGAAAAATCGACCGCGATCAGGTGACTTCCGAATTCCACAGCAAGTGGGTGAACTACGTCGATGATCAGGACCGCTGGCAGCCGATCGATCTGTCCTTTGAGGAAGATTCCGAAGGATTCCACCTCACCAGGGCACCGTACGAACTGCAAGTCGGCAAGCTGAGCACCGATCCCATGCGGTTCGTCGCAACCAACCGCTACAGCGTCTCCGATCGCCAGATTCGGGACGACGCCCCGCTCGGCAAAACCCGACGCTTCACGAGGGTCGCCCCCGTCGCGGGACAGGTGACGGACAACGGCATCCTCTATGCCAACGCACTCCAGTCGATCGGTGCCGACTTGCTCTTGCAGCCGCACGAGATGGAGGCCCGCTATCTCGTCGTGTGGAACACTCCGCCAGCGTGCGAAGAAAGTGTGGCGATCTCCTTCGAGGAGACCTATGACGAGGGTCAGCCGACGATGCACGACGGACAACCGGTCCCGGCCGATCACGTGGTCCTGGACGGCGGTTTCTCGGTCGGCCGCAATGATTTCCGAGGCCTGGCCGTCCCGCAAGGAAAAATTTGGGACAGCCAAGGAAAGGTGGCGCCGGTAACGATTGAAGGGAGCTTTTCCGACGGCGTGTTTCGCGGCCAGAAAGTGATCCCGTGCTCCTTCTTCAAGGATGCGAGCTATCCGGTCTACACCGACGACACCAACACGTTCTATCCCGACCCGAACCCCGAAACCAACACGGTCGACGGCACCGTTGTCTACACCGATGCCACCGGCTTCAGTCAGACGGGCTGGGATAACGTGCATGACGCCACGTCCGGCACGTCGGCCAACGACACCGCGGCCACCAACGACTTCGCCCGCACGGGAAAAACGAGCGCCGGCTTCACCGGCAATCGCGGCTTTTTGCTCTTCAATACGGCCAGCCTTGGAAACGTGCAGATCAATAGCGCGACGATCAGCGTCTATGCCACTGGCAAGAACAATGGGGACAACGACGGCGACGACTTCATCGTGTTTGTCGCGGCAACTCCTGCTTCCAACACCGCGTTAGTTACTGGAGACTGGGATCAGTGCGGAGCCGTGGATTCACCGACCGAAGTCAGCTCGCGGGTCGACATCGGCAGCATCACGACCGGCGCGTACAACGACTTCTCGGTCACCAACGTGGGCACGATCAGCACCTCCGGAATCACGAAGCTCTGTGGTCGCGAAGGCCATGACGTGCTCGACACGCTCTATACCGGCTCGAATGACACCTACAACGATATCGCGATCTCATTCGCGGAGGAGACGGGCACATCGCAGGATCCGAAGCTCGTCGTCACGTATACCGCAGGGACCGACTTGGAGATCGACATCAATGGCGACGCGACGGTCGAATCCGGCGGCATTCTGCTTTACACGCTGACCGCCACGAACAATGGACCGCTGACGGCGAACGGCCTCTTTGTCTCCGATACAATTCCCGCCGGGTTCAGCTTCCGCAACTCCGAAAGTTCCGGCGATTGCAGCGTGGTCGGCAGTGCCGTGAAGTGCGGCAACTTCAATCTCGCCAGCAGTACCTCGACCGGGCGGACGATCGCCTTCAACGTGGCCACCGGCACATGCGATGTGCAACGCACCAACACCGCGACGATCAGCGGTGCCACCGTCGTCGATGCCATTATCGGCAACAACTCCGGCAGCGTGGTTACCACCGTCACGTGCCCCTCGCCGTTTATCACGGTCCGCAAGTCCGCGGACGAAAATGTCGCGAGCAGCACGACTCTGCAAAACGACGATCATTTGAAGATCACGTTGCAAGCCGGAAAAACCTATGCGTTTAACGGCGCGATCTTTGCGACCTCAACCAGCAGCGCGCCGGATATCAAGATTGCCTTTACGACGCCCTCCGGTACGACGATGGACATCGGTTTCCTGGCGGCGTTCGGCACGCAAATTCGGCGAGCAGAAATGCTTGAGACATCCGGCGTAGCGAGTTCGCCCATCGCCATCGGCTCGAATACCAATACCGTCATTCAGCTTATGGGCACGATCGCAGTCGGCGGTACCGGCGGTGACATCACGCTGCAATGGGCGCAAGGCACTTCAAACGGGACCGCTACGACGGTCAAGCAAGGTTCGTTTCTTTCCGTCGTTGAAATGGAATAACTTCGGCGGAAGCAACAGCCGGTCGCCCGTGCGGCGGCCGGCTTTTTTTTGTTTGTCGACAAAAGAGCCCCCAGTCATTTCTGACTGAGGGCACTGTTCCATCCGTGGGTCGATCGCCTCAACCGGCGATCGCTGGCGTCGACGCGACATCAATCGCGTCGGGCGGATTCAAGAGCCGCTGCAATTGAATCGTTTGCAGGGCCGCTTCCTGCGGTGACGATTTCTGCCGATTTTTCAGGACACCCGTGTAGGCGTTCAAAAGCGACCAGCCCGTCCTCGGCTGAAACTCGACGTGCTCCGGGTTCCGCCAGGCGGCGATCACAGCCGGAAGCATTCTCGACGAGACGATGCCCGTCTCGAACGATTTGAGCAGCAGCGAGTCCGCTTCGAGCGGCGATAGCTCCCAGTTTTGCAATTGAGCAATCCGTCGCTGAGCGGAAATCTGAAACTCGTGCAATCCGAGCACTGCGTTGGCCACCGCCTCGTTGAAACGGTCGACCCCGTGCCTCGAGTGTTTTCGTGAAATCTGGATTTCAGCAGAAAAACTGAGGTTATCGCAGACAAACACTCTACTGCCGCACACCAAACCTATCGGGAAACTCTTGTCGATCGAATTGCGAACGCCGACGGCCAAGCAGGCGTCATTGTTCAAGCGGTTCTTGAGCGTCAGCGTGCCGAAGAACCTGGCGTTGTCGCGCGCAAGCGACAGTTGCATGGACTCAATTCCGAATCCAGCCCCGGTCAATGTCTCGCAGACACGATCGAGAACGACCGAGTGCTTCACGGGAAACCACGTCTCTGTGCCAGGCGGACAAGGAACACGATCGAGTTCCTCGACGTCCACTTCGCGTGCTCCGCGATGGAGCACAAGGTTGCCTTGGATCATGACGATCCTCCTTCGGTGTAATGGAACAGCATCCGGCCAAGGAACATCCCTGAAATCCGGCCGAGCACTATGCCCGAGGCCCGAAGGAGTAGAAGCGAATCAAGTTGACAGAACGGACATTTAGGCGCACCCTCTTTCCCTTTTTGGCATGTCGCCAGGAAGGAGCGATAGCTTTCCTTCAGTTCACCGATGGGAGAAGTCCGATGGCAGACAAAGAGCGTAAGAAGCCCGAGCGTATTTTCAGAATCGGCGACGTGTCGGCGTCGATCTTCGTGCAGGAGGCCGGGAATGACCGGACGTTCCGGACAGTCAGCCTGCAAAAGAGCTACATGTCCGAGGGCGAGCGCCAGTATACCGGTTCGCTTTCGCTGGCCGAGTTACCGGCCGCGATCGAAGTCCTGCGGATGGCGCTTAGCTACATCGCCGACGACAAGGAAGAGGCCGCCGTCGCCTGACCGCGACACGACGGCAATCGCAACCACGCGGCAGGCAGCAATGCCCGCCGCGTTTTTTTTAAACCGACGACGAGGATCACCGTGTGCGAGTGGTTTGCTTCCCGCAGACTTTTTCTTGACAACTTCATCTGTTAGGCGTGCGACTCGGGAAGTGGCCTTGTAAGAGGATTCGGTTGCGCTAGACTCGGCTACTATTTTCTTCACCCCATTTCTATGGCAACCGCCACCGCAGAGCCTACGACGCCTCAAACATCAACGAAGCCCCTGAAGGTGTTCCGCCTTCGCGGCATTTCCGCCAGTGTCTTCGAGAATCACTCCAAGAATGCTGAACGATCATCCACGTTCCACAAGGTCAGCTTGCAACGGACGTACAGGGACGGCGACGAATTCAAAACCACGACATCGTTCGGTCGCGACGAACTGCCGATTTGCATCCACCTCATGCAGCAAGCTTGGGCATTCATTCTTGATGCCGAGTCGAAGCGCGGCCAGGACGACGCAGAGTAGTCGGTCGAGCGTCGCCGAAATCACCGGGAGGGGAGCAGCATCTTCGATGACGCACAATATATGTTGTCCGTGACTCAGCGAAATGTCCTGCCATTCGGGCTCCGTAACGCACGACGTGTTGGTGTTGCGTTTGTCCTGCGTTGCTCTAGTGGCCGATATAAAAATCGAGGCATCGCTCTGTTGACAGGGCGAGTTGCCGTGGTTTAAATGCAGAGCAGAGACTTGGTGCCGGCAATGATAGAACGACACATAGATCGACTCGGAACATTCCTTGTGGTTTCCACCGGGACGCTCGCGTTTGTCCTATTTGCGGCGACCTGGGCACACGCGATTACCGACTTCGTCACCGAAGCACTAGTGCCTGGCGATGCTCCACTTGGCACTTTCATGATGGTTAGCTCGGCAGTGGCTCTGGTCGTCCTAGGAATAGGCTCTGGTGCCGCAGTTCTTGTAGCGAGCGTGGTAGTCATTGGCGCTTTGATGCTCATTGACGAGGCTATTCGAGGTATATGCTGGAAGCACCTTCAGGTGCTAGTTGCGAGATGTCTTATTGCGCATGAAGCTATCGCTAGAGTTGCCGAGCCTACAAAGCCTTGGATGATCGAGGTCGAATGTTTGACACTTGAGCCACGGTCGGAATGCGCGCCGACCGGGCTCGCGTTGTTGCTCTGATAGAGTCCTCTATGCGGCCTTCTGCCGCTTGGCGCTTTAAAAACAAGCGCCTTCCCTTGCGAGAAAGCGCTCGTGCCGGCAACGAATCAGGTTGCCAAGCGAGCTACGAAAGCCGATCAGAGCGGCCATCGTAACGCGGCTACGCTGCCTTAAAGAGCATCCTGCGTCAACGAGAAACCCTGTGATCGGCTTCAAGGAGCTGATGACAGGTTTTTTATTTCACTTGCGGAAGGAGGTGACCATGGCAACGGCAATGCGGAAAAGCGAGGACGTGCTGCGGATGCCCCGGCGTCAACGGACGTTCGATCGAGTTGTCGCATGGATCGTATACGTGGCATACAAGGGCACCGTGCGAGCCGTGATGATCCTGATCTACATCGGCTTTATTGCAGATGGATTGCGGCGCAAATTGTCCGCCTCCGGTCAGAAACTTCATCGGGTGCTGCCGCCGCTCAAGGACTTTGAGGTGACATATCGGCTCGATTTTGCTTGGATCGCCGCGGTGGTCATGGCATTCCTCGTCTGCTGGGCATGGACGCGGATGATCGAGATTTACCTCGACGAAAACGTAGTTCTGACGCGGAGGCAGGAGAAGGAATACGGCGTGACATTTGTCCTCGGCGTCGTGGTCCTGGGCGTGGATGCCCTGCTGTTTTACAGCAGTGCCGCCGAAGCGGGCTGGCTTGGCACAGAGTTTTCCTTCGGGGCAGCCATCGCGACTATCGGCTACGTGGCGGTCGTGATTCTCGTCAACTTCATCGGCGTGACGCTGAAGAACAAAACAAAATAAGGAGGACCGGCAATGCTTCGAAGAACATTTTTGAGTGTGCTCGCGCTCGGATGTGCCGGCTGCACACGAAGGCAGGATTACTCGGCCGTCACGTTTGAGACGGACGTCGAGCACAAGATTGTGGTGGCGATCGACCTGTCCGGCAGCTTCCTCAACCTGATGGCCGAGAAGGGATACGCGCATCAGTTTTTGATGCAAGTCCTCGACAAATACGGCCGCGATCGGAGTACCGATCACATCATCCTCGCCCAGCTGTCAGGAAATAACCGGCCGCTTCTGTTCGAGGGAACGGCATACGACTTACGAAAGAAGTTCCCGAGTGCGAACGCGTTTCGTGACTTCCTCATCGCCAACAGCGACGCCGGTGCGTCGCGACTCGCTGACGGGTTTTCAGACGTGCTTGAGTATCTGGTCCGTGATCCCCTCGTGCGAAACAGCACGGTGAAAACGTGCTGCCTGGTCCTGTCGGACCTGGACAACAACGTTGTGAGCGCGAAGGGAGACACGAGCTCGCGATTCAGAAAAGCGTTGGCGGCCTACAAGCAGTGCGACGGCATTCTCGCATTCTACTTTGCGTCGACGCAGCCCGAGATCGTGGAGCCCTGGATTCGCGGACTCAATGAGTCGGGCATCCCGTACCACATGGAACCCAACATCGTCGATCATCCTACACTTCCGAGTTTTGATTGACCCATGGCTCTCCTGCTCAAAATGCTGAATGAACCGGACCTGGCACTGCTCATTGTGATCGGGCTGCTCATGGTCATCGGCTCGGCGATGAACGTGAACCATCCCCTTCGCAAGCGGTCCGGAAACAGAATCGCCTGCGCGGCGTTTCTCGCATACTCTGCGTATGGCTCGTGCACCGGGTTCCCGCAGCGGGCCGAAGATCTGCTCGGCATTCTCATCAGGGCAGTGCTCGCGCTCGGCTTCGCCAAGGGCTGCGCCGGGATCGGGCTCGCCGTCGTCGGGTACGTGAACGAGCGGTTCGCCGTTCCGTATCGCCATCGGCGACATGTGTCCCGATGGGAGCCTCCCCTGCCGGCGTTGCCGGCACCGTCGGAGTTCGCCAGGGGCGCGAAACCGACGGAGCGGGAGCCCGTCATCGTCGAAGAGGAAACCGTAGTTGCAAAGGTGAAGAGAGAACGTGCCGAGTACGAGGACCGCCTGCTCGTCATCGAGGAATTGCGGGATGTCGCCGGTCTGACCGACGAGATGATCCACGAACTGCATGAGAAAGAGCTGACTCGCTATCTACGAAAGGTGACCGATGTCCTCGGTTATTAGCCGTCCACATCCGTTGACATTGGAACAGCGCACCGCGGTCGCGGCGCGATTCTTTCATCGTCGCCGGACTGGCCGCTGCCAACGGACGCTGCGGATCGGAAGTCCCGGCAGCTGGAAGAGCGGAGCGACCGAGGTGGAAGCGTGCCAGTGGTGGCTCAATCCGTTTGAACGCCGTGGGCTGCTGGTTATCGACCCTCACGGTGACACCGTCCAGTCTCTTGCACGCCGCTTTTGGGCAGCCGGGCGAGACAAGTTGTTCGTGCTCGATGAACTGAGCAGTACCAGTCGCGTGCCCGGCTATAAGCTTTTTGGTGACGTCGACGGCGACGGGTTTGCCGGCGAAATGAGAGTGCATGACGAAGTGATGCGGCAGGTTGAGATGGCCGCCGACGAGCGCGGGCACCTGGAACGCGTCAATCTGCACCCCTTTGTTCGACAGTGGCTGTACTGGCCGATTCGGGCCGTCATCCGCGAGGCGGCCTCGCTGACGAAACTGCTCAGGACGTACGACATTCTCTCCGACGAATCCCGCCGCATCGTTGCGGAGTGCGGTGATCCGGCCGTGCAACGCGCGTTCGACGATTTGCGGGCCCTGCCCCGAATGGAGATTGAACGGCAGGTCGGCGCCGCTCGACGGCTCATGGAAAGCTACGTGACGGCGAACGTGCGGGAACGGTGCGGCGACTGGGATTGGTGCGAGTTCCACGATAACGGCGGCGCAGTGCTCATCGACGCCTCCGGACTTGCCCAGGAAGCCATGCGCCCGTTCTGCCTGAGTATTGTCCTCCGGTCGATTTTGGGAGCGCGTGCACGTCGGACTCCCCTTCTGATCCAAATCGACGAAGCGAATCGGGGGTTCACCTCCTCGTACATGCTGGCCGACCAGATCGAGCAGATTTCCAAGTATTTCATCGGCACGTCGTTCTGCTGCCAGGCTCCCGACTTTGCGAAAGAACTTGCAAAGCGGTTCTGGCAGTCGTTCGGTCGAACCGAAGTGTTCCAGTCATCCGCTGAGGTGATGAAGGATCTGTTGCATCATCTCTGGCCGCTCGTCGACTTCCATCGGGAGCATCACCGCGACGTGAACTGGCATCAGTTTCACGATGGCTTTGAAGAAATCGAAAAGGAGAGAGAGTCGCAGTCAATTGCAAAAACGAAGCATGGCGGCGAGCATCCGAAAATCATCGAAACCATAACAACGTCGAAGTCGCATGAAACGATCCTCGTGCCGAAGTTCCGCGAGTTCAAAACGGAAAAGATTTCGTACTGGAACACCCAGGATCAACTGGTCGAGGCCGCGCAGATGGTGATGGCGCAACGGCCGGGAAGCCGCTTGGTTCTGGAGCGAGGCGAGGCCTGGTTTGAAATGGTGCCGTGGCTGGTCAGCGCGTTCCCCTCGTGCGTGGAGCGCACCTACGAACGACGGTTTCAGGACTTCCTGTGCGAAATGCGCGAGCGGCCGTACTTCCGGACGCCGCGGGCTGAAGAACAACCCATCAATATCGGTGCAGCATGTCGATTGCAGACAATCCAAGCAGGACTCAACGGCTCACGGAATGGTTCGAACGGGACAGCCCATCAACGGTAGCGGTCGTGCAGCGGCTCGATTCGTGGAGCTATGCGACGGCGTATCGATGGCTGGAGCGTCAGGTCGCGTATGGCGTGCTCCTGATGCTTGGGCTTCTGAACGATCGAGACAGAAAGCCGCAAAAGGTATATGGGAAGAAAACGAAGATCGATCACCTGCGGCACAGCGTGGAGATTTCAAGGATTCTCGCCCACTTCGAAATGGAGGGCTGGCCGTGGCGCAGGGGGGCGGAAGTGAATGAGCGATTTCGTGCGGATGCGGACCTGAAGCAGTACGGCCAGACGTTTCGGTTGGAGGTTGATTTGGATCATGAGCGCCGGCGGGCGCTTGAACGACGACTCAGCGTCTATCGCAATTGCGATGATTTCGTGCTGTTCGTTTGTCCGACGGAACGACGCATTCGCGAGGCCAAGGAAGTCGGAGAGTTTCTCGGAAACCAGCTCCTTGTTACGACGATCGCAAAAGCATCAAAAGACCCGTTTGCGAAAAACACGTGGGAAGACATCCATGGCAACAAATGCTCACTCTGATTTAAGCAGCTACGCACGCTTGGACTGGTCAGTGCAGTCCGCCGTCGGGCGTAGGTTTTCGCGCGAAAGCGCTTTTTACCCGTGTTCCCCCTTACCCATGTATGGAAACAATTTTGCTTCGTTCAATGGATTTCGACGACTGCTTCACGATGGAGCTTCTGTGGCGCAAGAAGAGCCCGTCACCTTTACGCGTTCGCGTCGTCTACAACTCAGCGGAGTGTACCGAAGACTCGTTCGAGCTGCCTGCTCTCGATGTTATCGGTGTCTTCGGCGAGGCGCTAAAGGATGCCGACAGCTTGCTCTTGCAGGAAGTCGGATCGGTTATCGAGTCGTTCAGGCGCTTGGTCGTTTTGGATGGCGATTCCTCGTCGCAGTTACCTGCGAACCGAGAAGCCATTCCGGCAAGCGCCTGACGCTCGTTCGCGATCCGCGTTGCGGCAGATGGCATAAGGCCGAGGGAGCTTAACACAACCGAGCCGTGCCTGACCACGGCTCTGCGTTGAAATTACCTTGCGGGTTGCGTGAAAACAGATGGCCCGCAGGAGGAGTGATAAGTGATGGAAGGCAAAGCGGATACAGATGGCGCGGGATCCGTACTGATCCAAGAGATCACCACCCTATTCACCACCTGGCCCGCCCTGAGCGACGCGTCAGTGAAGGAGAGCCGTTCGTGAGCCACCTCATCGTAGCTACGTCCTCGCCTCGGCGGTCAAGGGCGCTCACGGGGAGCGGTCGCAAAAAGTGTGCGGCGCGACTGCTTGCACACTTGCGCCGCTCCTTCCGCTCGGCTTCCTGTGACCGCGGCTGCGGGCGTGCTGGTTCGGCGGTGTCACGAAACGGCCTGACAAGCCTTGATGAACTCCTTTTATCTGTTTCCCAAACAATGACGATGAACTCGATTCATCCAATATCACCGGCACGCACGGAGTCGCCCTACGCGACGCTGTACACACTCACGATGGAGGACGCGGAGGCCGTCCTGCGTGAGCTTGGCCATGACCCGTCGAGCGAGCAGCTTGACGAGATGGAGCACGATATTCGCAAAGGCGTGGAATTTGGCTTGGGCGATGCCTGGCACGATGTCATGAGGACTGCGTGCGAGATCGCGTGGGGCGAACTGCACACGTAGCGGTGGGGCGCACAAACACACAGAAAAGAGAAACAGCTCTATTCGCCATTTCTCCTTATTGGCCATGAATACCTCAATGATCCAACATCAGGCCAAGGCCGTGAACACGGTGCTTGAGTCCATCCAGAAAAGCAAGCTCCTTCCGAGGAAAGTGCGCAACTTGCTCCCGCCGCTCGGCGCGACGGAAAACGAGCGGGACCCGAAAGTGATCGTCAAGTTCTTTACACCGGATTCGTCCTGGACGTGGTTCGCCATGGAATTCGACGGCGTCGACACGTTCTATGGACTCGTCGACGGGGACTTCCGTGAGCTTGGCACGTTCTCACTGAAAGAACTTTTGAGCATCCGTGGAGCCCTTGGGCTTCACGTCGAACGCGACCGATTCTTCACGCCGCGGCCGCTCTCCCACATCACCTGACATGGCAACAACCAACATTCCATCACCGGCCAGGAAAACGAGCATCACGCTTTTTGAGGCGTTGCAACTGCTCGACAACTTCGTGCGTTCGAGCGCGGTGCAGAGTCAGTACCAGCTCGATGAAACCAGCGAGATCGTCCGGGACGTGCTCGTCCGATCGGCGATCCGCCGAGCAACGCGCGGCATCCGTCCACATAAAGACCAATTACCGCTTCCGCGGATAAATGAGTGAAGCATACCGTGGCGGCAGCTCTTCGGAGTTGCCGCCTTTTTCCGTGAGCTTGGCGAATGCCCTTTGCAAGGGAGGCGAACACACTTTTTCACCGGAGGCATCCATGAACCGTCGCATTATCTACACAAGAATTGTTGAGATTCGAGACGAGAAGCCAGAGAAGCGTGTTGTCGTCCATCACAACCATCATCACAAGCCGCCGGTACAGCGTGCGTTGCCACGGCCGGAGCCGGTAAAGGTCGTCGGTGAGACGCCAGTATGGGTTCCCATAGCGTTCTTCGGCAGCCTGATATTCTTGGCTCTTGTCATTGGGAAGCTGTTGGGTACTTGAGCTTGGGAGGCGTAGAGGTCGAGCCATGAAAAATCTGACACAGGTGAACCGGTTCATCGCGGAACGAGCCATCGGGTATCGCCGGATGCGGCTCAATCCCCTACCGCTCCTTGGGACCGAGCACGGACTTCAGAACAGTGGCAAGAAAGCAGCAATCAGATGGACTCCGCTGCAAAAAGCCGCCGCTCCCGTCGAAGAAATCCGCCGCTGGTATGAGGAGCACCCGGAGTGGAATGTCGGACTGATCACCGGCGCCTCGGGGAAAATCGTCGTCGTGGATTCGGATTCCGCCGAGGCCGTCGCGTTCGTGGAGACGACACTTCCGCGTACACCGATGCAGGTGCTCACCACGAAAGGCCGCCATTTCTATTTCACCCATCCTGGGACCGTGGTTCGGAATGGCGTGAAGCTTCGCTCGATGCCGCTCGACGTGCGCGGTGACGGCGGCTATGTCGTGGCGCCGCCGAGCACCGGCTGGACCGGACACGCGTATGCATGGATCGAGGAACCCTCGGCCAAGATGCTGAAGATTCTTCCGACGTTCGATCCTGCATGGCTCGCCAAAGAGCGGGTAGCTCCACACACTCCCATCGAGCCGCATTCTGTTGATCCGGTAAAACGTGCCGCGGCATACGTCGCCCGGATTGAAGGTGCGGTGAGCGGACAGGCCGGCCACGCCCACACGATGCGAGTCGCGGGAATCCTGATCCAGAAGTTCGGACTCTCCATGAGCCAGGCATTGCCTTTGATGATTTTGTGGAATTCCAAATGTGCTCCGCCTTGGACCGAGCGGGAGCTTGTCCACAAGCTGCAGGATGCAGTGAAAAACCTAGCTTCGCAATCGGAGCCAATAGTAAGAACTACCGGAGGGACCTGAGATGAGCGGATTGCATTGCCGACCTGCTTCTGAATGGCTGGTGACCTGCAGCTACTACGGGTTCGGTGCTACGGCGTCGCTCAGGCAGTTCATGGAGGTCGGTCACCACGACGGTGAGGTGACGATAACGGCCGACGGCTTTGCCGATGGCCCATTTCACTTCGGGGAGTGGCCATACGAACTAGCATTTCTGACGGCGTTGGCTCATCACGTCCGAAATAATGACATTGAGCCGGTGTGTGAGAATCGTGAACAAGAGGAAGCGTGGGCTGCGTGGCTCGCGGAAGGCCGGAACGAGACTGTCAACGAGATCGACCGCGTTGAAGAAGCTGTGCTCGACATTCCCGTGCGTTTGTCCGACGAAGGACGACGACGCTACGCGGAAGGTACCATCATCTACCTAAATAATTTACCCATGTAGGAGGCCCTAGCTATGTCGGCGACGGTGAAGGTCAGCGAGCAGCCGTGCTTTTTCTGTGGAAAGACCGAGAAGACCTCGGAAATGAAGCTCAAGAACAAGCGGTTTGCCGGGATCGTGTGCGTTGAGCACTACTACCAGGTTCTTTTGAAAGGCGAGGAATCAAATGGGAATGAGAAAACAAATAAAAGAGGCGTCGGAGAGGATCGTAGAAACAATGCTGAAGCTTAGAGGCACCAGACCTTCCGCGAGTGACCGACCGTTGATCGGCGAGATCATTGAACAGGCGGCGCGAGAGTTCCGACAGAAGAAGCAACACAGAGGCGACGAGCGATGATCGAGCTTCGCGACGGAAAGTCCGTGTTCAGTTTGCGAGCATGCGGAATCCTGCTACGGCATGAGTGCGTTCTTGTGCAACGAGCGAAGAGCGGATTCATCTTGCCGGGTGGCAGAGTCGAACTTCTTGAGATGAGCACCCAAACGATTGCTCGTGAAATGTGGGAGGAACTTGGGGTTCACGTGAAGCTCGGGGGTCGGGGCATTACAGTCGAGCGGGTCTTCGACTACGAGAAGTCGCACGTGCATCAAGTGTTGTTTGTGTACGAAATGAAGACGGAGGAGACGATCGACCCGGAACGAATGGAGTCAGAAGGGATGCGTTGGTGGCCAGTCGAAACGCTCGACTCGCTGGCGCTGTATCCTGCGTCCGTGAAAAGTGAGATCAAAGAAATCTACAGCAAGGGAAAAGCAGAATCGGAGAAATGAGATGAAGACGAAACATCCAAAGGATCGAGCATACGGGCACACGACAGCAATGTCAGACGAGACAGTGCTGTTGCGGCAGGTCATCGGGACGATGTTCGTTGCCGGGGACTTGCATTGTCGTGTGAAATTCTTCAACCGTCTCGACGACTCAAAGAAAGCACAGGTGTTAAGCAGGCTTCGTGACGTCCTGGAAGCAGTCCGAGACGAAATCGACTTGCTCCTCACGTAACGAATGCCGCTCGGGCGGCAGAGCATTGAGCAGTGGCCCCGTATAACTCGACCCTTAACCACATCGAAAGGTGCTTTGTGTTCGATCAAATTCTTCAGCGCCTGGATCGCATGGAGGAGCTGATCCAGAAAGCGTTGAGCAAGCAACGGGAAAAGGAATGGTACACGCCGGCGGAGGTTGCCGAGTTGCTTGGCAAAGCCGAGTGGACCGTCCGCGCCTGGTGCCGCGACCAGCGCGTCAACGCGGAGAAGCGCAATGGCGGCCGCGGCAGGACGCTTGAATGGATTATTTCGCACGAGGAAGTCGCGCGGATCCGGAATCACGGGCTCCTGCCGTTACGAAAATACCGCTTCGGTCGCTAGCGAGAGCCAAGCTGTCGTTCGTTGATCGCCCGACTAGCCTATACCTTATATATAGAGCGGCATCGGATGCCCGCTGATGTTTTCATTTTCCCATCCTTGCCCTGCTCGCCGTCGTTCCTCCCGCTCCCCGCCCTAGCACTTCCCGTGCGCGACGGCGTACACTGGCGGCACCCCTTGGAGCCAACTCCCGTGCCCCCGATCGACTTCACGAATGCGTACTACATCAAGCTCGGTCGAGCGGGCGAGTGGGAGGCAGATTCCATCGAAACGGGAAAACTCCGGCTGGGATGGAAGCATCAAACGATCGACGACATTAATGCCGGTCATTGGGGCGTCATCGAAAAGCAGCTCCGCGAAGAGCATCACGACAAGCCGCGCGGCGTCGCTACCACCGACTTGAACGCGCTCAAGATTATCGCCGAGTCATCGAAGGACGACGTATGGATTACGTTTCATCAGGCGAAGTTGTGGTGGACCCGACTTGCATCCGGCAAGATTAAAAAAGATGCGAAGTCCAAGTTTCGGACGACGGGCCAACCGTGGTCCGACCAGTCGGCCGATGGACGGTTGCTCGTCATCAATGATCTACCCGGCAAGATCGCACAACTTCAAGGATTCCGAGGGACGGCATGCCGAGTGAAGGACCCCGAGCTTCTCCGTCGAACGTTGAACGGCACCCGGAGTGCTCTCGCAATCACCATCAGTGAACACCGCGCGAAGCACGCGTCCCTGCTTGAAAGCGCGATCAAGGAGTTGCACTGGAAAGACTTCGAAACGTTGGTTGATCTTGTTTTCCGCGACGCCGGTTGGATTCGCGTGAGCGTTCTCGGTCAGCACGCAAAAGGGTACGACCTCGAATTGCGCGAACCGATCATCGGCGATCGATACGTGGTGCAGATAAAATCGCGTGCAGGTCTCGCCGACCTAAAAGCGACCGTCAAACAATTCTCGCCCGACGATTACAGACGAATTTTTTTCGTCGTTCACTCACCGGAAAAAGACCTCGCGAACGCCACATCCGTCCCCGATCACGTGGAAATTGTGTCACCGCACCGACTCGCGGAGCTCGCGCTCGATGCCGGACTCGTCGGTTGGATCGAGGATAAGGTGTCTTAAACTCGCTTCGCCGCATGCGGAGTAGCTGTGCTTCGCGACGGATCCCGATGCCGACACCAAGCGCCTGGGTGGCATGGCGATAACTGATCCGCCAACGAGATAGAGACCCGCCTCTCCACGGACGGAAGTCTAGGCCACCGCGGGTTCACGAAACTCGATACGCAGAAGTGCCGTCTGACGCGCCTTCATCATTTGAAAACGACGAATCAACCGCGCGATAAACTGGATCGGAGTTTCGCTTGCCGCAACTAACTTACGAAGCTCGTGAAGGTCAAGCACATGAATCATTACCTGCATGCGCGTTGATTCTTCTAGTAATCTCGTCGCAACTTCCTTCCAGTCGACACCATGATGCAAGTCTGACACAACGATGATGCCGTGGCGAAGCCAGGCAGTGTTCTTCGGGATGGTGAACGCCGCACCGTCTTTGGACGTCAACGGCAAACCGGCCTCCAAATTCTTAATAGCTCCCAGGACCTGTGACAATCCGATGTCCACTTGCTTCCGAATGTTCCTTGCGCGTCGCTCTGTAGTCCGCAGTGGGTTGGTGGTGAGCACAGCGATTGCTTTCGCCTGAACAACGCAGCTTCCGGCCTCGCAGAAACTCAAGATATCGCTCAGCTCGCGTTTGATCCCGTTCTCGGTGACTTGCGGCGAATGAAAGATCCCAGCGCCAAAGAGGTCAACCATCAAATGCCAAGCACCTTGCTCAAGAACGTAGCCTTCGTCTTGCTCTTCAAGGCGGACGCTTCGCGATTCCTGATCGCCAAGTGCGACGATTTCGATCGTCTCGAAATTATTGAGAGCTAGTGGCACATCTTCAATTGTGAAGGTGAACTTTCCAGATGCGTTCATCGTCGGATCATACTTGGCCGCCAAGTCATCGCGCACGTCGGCACAAGTGTCATTCCATTCCCCGGTATAGCGGGTGCCACAACGATCGAGTAACGCGAGCACCCTCGTTCGAGCCGGTTCGTCGAATGCACAGTCGGCTCGTGCAATGGGCCGACTAAGTTCATCGAAGAAAAAGAGGGTTGTCTTTCCAAGGCGGAGGACGCTTTCAAGCGCAGAATGCTCTTCCGCATCGATATGCACGACGAGCACTTGGTCCGGGTCCTGCGGATCCTCCGCAACCGTTAGAACTGTCGCCAGCACGCAGCCGAGCGGGGTACTAGTCGTGCCGATCGACAGCGAAACGGCGCACGACTTGTAGGCGGCTTTGATTGCAGTCGTTTTGGTCTGCAAAAGAAGTGCGTACTCATCGCCGTGGTTAACTGGCACCGGCCAAAAGCCCGCCGGAACGGCCTGCATTTCGCCACCGACGCGTGTCGATGTCACAAACATACCTGGACCCAATGTGGTGGTTGAATCGCTTGCTCTCCGCGGAATGAGGCAACTTCTGTGAATGCTGCGAGACTGGAGCAATCCTTAATCATCTTCGGCTTGGTGGTGCCGCCGACTTGACTCTTGCGCGCCGATTTGTTTGGCCGTGGTCGATTCTTAACTTGGATCGCGACAGTCACTCTGGACGTGGTTGCCGAGCCTCAATCGCCTTCAGAATCGGGAAAGTAGAACTTCGCTTCGGCTTTAGAGCCCGTGCGATTCGTTGCCGTTTCTGGGGACAAAATGGGGACAATGTTGGCAACACAAAGCCAATCTCAGTACAATGCAAACGCAACGTACTTTTGCCCGATCCATTGAGCCGAGAAGAACTTCCAACGCTTCTCCCCTCCAACCGCAACGCAGGTGCCAAGCCCCGGACTAGATTTCTACTCCAGTGCCTGAGTTTTCGGGGACAAAACGGGGACAACGTTGGCCATCCAAAGCCAATTTCGGTACAATGCGATCGCAACGTATTTTTGTCCGATCCATTGAGCCGAGAAGAACTTCCAACGCGTCGCCGCAACAACCGCAACCCTGGAAAAACGCCGTTTTTCAGACTCAAAATCCAGTCCTCGCAAGAGGGTGAGGGTTCAAGTCCCTCCTTCGGTACTCAATCGGCACAAGGACTTAGGGCAAATCGCTCTGAGTCCTTTCCTTTTTTTCAGGCGCGAATTCACGGATCACGATTGCAATTGCGTTGGATTCGCGTCGATCGTCCAGAATGTACTGGCGGTTACAATTGGCCGTCGACGATGTGCCGGCAGCAGATCTTCGCTCCGGCCGGAGGCCACGTCGATAAACGGCGCTTCTTGGTCGACTTGGTTCACTCCTTGCTTGGCCATACGCCTTACTTACTCGTCGTGTCCGCTGCGGCACTTGCTTCGTCCCATTTGTATTCCATTCCTTTTGCGACCCGTACCGCGGCTTCGTGGCCGAGCAGGCGGTCAACCACGTGAAGCGCGCCGTCGATGCCGGCAGACACGCCAGCCGTGGTGACGATTTTTCCTGTGTCGACGAATCGCACCTTGCTCCGCACTTGAATGTTTGGCGCGGCTTTCCCCAGTCGTGTCAGATGGAACCAGTGCGTCGTGGCCTCCTGACCGTCGAGCAAGCCGGCCTTGGCCAGAATGAAAGCGCCGGTACAGACTGACATGGTGAGCTCGGTTTCTCCCGAGACCCGTTTCACCCAAGCAATCACCTCTGGATTATTTTGCGTGGCCGTTGTGGCACCCCCAGGGATGATGAGCAAATCTGGTTTGGGACAGTTCTCGATCGAGTACTGGGGAACCATTTTGACGAATCCCTGGCTAATGATTGGCTCGACCGATGCCGCGACGGTGTAGACATTGAATGGGCGGCCGGTGGCCTGGAAGACTTCCGCAGGCCCCGCAAAATCGAGAAGTTCGACGCCCGAAAACAGAAAGATCGCGACGTTGCGACGCGGAGCATTCGCTGGTTTGTTCGTCGGTTCGGCCGCCACGCAAACCGCGGAAGTCATGAGCAACGCAATCGCGAGGCCGAGGACACGAGAAATAGAGGGGCGCATGCAGATTCTCCTGTAAGTCGAAATTCTTTTCATTTTGGAATACATCTTCAACCGGCGTCCGCTCGGAATTCACGTGGCATACTCGACCTTGGCTAGTACTTGCTGCGAAGTCGAACACGCCTTTGTAGATTTGTGCACTTTTAGCCAACGAGCACGGCGCACCCAGTAGAACCGCACGGGCAAGAACAGATCGACGACCTCATCGGAGATGAGGAGGCCGCCGAGGACTGGCAGAGCCATTGGGGCGAGGATTTCGCCACCGACGCCGGTGGCGAACACCATTGGGAAAATCGCGATGATGGCCACGCCTTCGGTCAAGAGCTTGGGACGAAGGCGATGAACGGCGCCTTCGATCACGGCCTCACGCAGCTCTTCGAGCGACTTAATGTTTTCCAGGCCACCGCGCTTGTCGATCGCCTCGCGCAAGTAGACCAGCATAATGATGCCGGTTTCGGTGGCCATGCCGAAACAGGCGATGAAACCAACCCAAACGGCGACGCTGAAGTCCATCGGAGGTGCCGACCAGCCGTTCATGATCTTTGGAAACAGGAACATGAAGAATGCCCCACCGGCCAAGGCCTCGGGCACCGCCAGCATCATCAACGCCGCATCGGCAATATCTTTGTAAGTCATATAAAGGATGATGAAAATCAGAGCGATTACCGCCGGAAAGACGATCCGCAACGTTTGGGCGGCACGCACCTGGTGCTCGAACTCCCCGCTCCAGGCAATATGGACGCCTTCGGGCAGTTCGACTTGTTGCGCCACGACGCGCTGGGCCTCGTCGACAAAACCCACGATGTCACGGCCGCGGACATTCAGCGTGACATAGTTCAAGAGCGCTCCGTTCTCGCTCTTAATCATGGCCGGCCCCTCAACGATTCTCACGTCGGCCACGGCGGATAACGGAATCAGCGTGCGATTCGTCCCCGCGTGCTCGGGCGCGCTGGCGTGACGGGCCGAGTCTGTTCCGGTCGCGGCGGCCATTGAGCGTTCTCCACTCGACATGGCGGTCACGGCACCCTGAGCCGCGTTCATGCTGGAGCCACCGCTAGGACTGACGAGCAACCGCCGCAGGCTTTCCTCGTCCTCGCGCTGGCCGCGCGCGTAACGGATGCGCACTGGGAAGCGATCGCGCTTTTCGACCGTGTAGGTCACGGCGCGGCCGGCCATGGCCATTTCGATTTCGCTTTGCACGTCCTCGACGCTGATTCCATAGCGGGCCGCCTTGCGGCGATCGATGTCAATTTCCAGATATCCCTTGCCCATTACCGGGGCGGCCAGTACGTCGCGGGCGCCACTGATCGGTTTGAGGGCGGTTTCGATACGCTTGCACACCGCGACGATCGTATCGAGATCCGGGCCAAATACCTTGATGCCGATGTCCGTGCGCACGCCGGTAGAAAGCATCTCGATGCGGTTGATAATTGGCTGCGTGAAGATGTTGCTCCAGCCGGGGACCTGCAGCACGCGGCCCATTTCGTCGTCGACCAGGTCCCCCTTGGGACCCGTTTGTCGTGGCCAAAGAAACACGCTTTCGCGAAAGTGCTCTTCAAATTCGGGCCGAAGCGCCAATACCGGTGCGTGCGCTTGAACGTCCGACGTTTTGCCCAACTGGGCCGCAAGGGACTGCGCGGCGAATTTCTCGAATGTGGCAGCCTTAGGGGCATCCTTCGATTGCGCACCCCGTGCGGCTTCGTGAGCCAACTCTTCGACGGCGTACGCTGGAAAGGTCTCGGCAGCGCGGTCGGAAAGTTCCCAATTGATGCGATTTACCTGCGCTTCCCAGAGCCGCGATCGCTCCTGCTCGGTCGCATCCCGCAGCAGCATCTGAAGCGTCGGGCGAACACGGCCCATAGCCTCGCCGACGGCGTTCCAAACTCCGCCGACTAGCGACGGCTGGACTTGCAGGCTGGCGGCGACGTCCACAATCGCGCCGGTTTGGTGGAGTTCATTTGCGGTGGCCTGCATCAGGGCGGTTACGTCCTCCAACGCCGGAGCCTCGGCGAGCCAACGACCGTAGTCCGCACCGAGTTGCGTCGTCAGGCGATCAACGATCAGCTGCTTGTCGGTGCCGGCTGGCCACGTCACGTGCCCTGCACCATCGATGCACTCGATCGTTTCGCCGATGACGTAGCGCACCAGTTGGGGCTCCAGATCGCGGCGAAACTCCTCATAACGGCGTAAAGCTAGCTCGCGCATCACCTCGTCAAAACGTTCCAGGGCCTTCTGCGTGGCATTATTGACCAGATTTCTCTGGTCATCCTCAGACGAACGCCCCACGAAGCCCTCGTCCTGCAACCGCGCGACCATGTGGTCGACGAGTTCCACGGCGTCGTCGTATTTCAGGACTCGCTTTGGCCACAATTCCCTCGGGCGGAAGTTAACGAATGTCTCGACCATGTCGAGCGGAGCAGGATCGGTCGGCGTGTCGGCTCGCCCGGACTTGCCGATGACTGACTCAACCTCGGGAAAGCCTCGCAACAGCGCATCGCGAGCTTTAAGGTCGTCGATGGCCTGAGTCACGCTGGCTCGCGGCACGGTGACTGGCATGTCAAGCGTCGTGCCTTCGTCCAGTGCTGGCATGAAAGCCACGCCGATCTTGGTGAAGTGATACGACCAGAGCGCCACGAACACGAGCGTCGCGAACGACAACAGCTGCCAGCGGAATCCGCGAGTGAACAGAACCGTCAGTGTCGTGACCAGAGCAAAGACGCCCAGGAACGTCGCCCGCCAGGCACTCTCGCTGGCGCCGCGGCCCACGAGCGCCTGCAGCGGGAACATGCCGGCCGCCAGGATCAATAAAACGGCGAACATCCACATCACGAGATTCCGCCGCGGTAAGGCCCACGTCAGCAGCGGTTTATAGATGTTGATGAAGCTGCGGACGATCGGGTTTTCCTCCTCACTGCGCAATCGGCCCTTGATGAAGATAGGAATCAGCGCGGGCACCACGGTGATCGAAATCAACGCCACGCCGATCATGGCGAAGCTCTTGGTGAACGCCAGTGGATGAAATAGCTTGCCTTCGCGGCCGCTGAGCATGAACACGGGCACGAACGACAACAGCATGATCATGACGGAAAAGAAAATCGGCCGCCCCACGGTGCGGCATGGTTCGACCACCAGCTCGCGGATGTCGCCGGTTACCTTTCGGTCGCCGAAATGGGCCTTCAAGTGATGCGTCGCGTTTTCGGTCATCACGATAGCCTGATCGACGAGGATTCCGATCGAAATTGTGACCCCGGCCAGCGACATGATATTGGCCTGGATGTCAATGATGCCGGCAATGCGGAGCACCCACATCAGCAGGAACGAGAACAAGACGGCCAGCGGCAGCGTCACGCAGATGACAAAAACGCTGCGGACATGGACAAGTATCAACAGGATGGCCAGTGAGGCGATGACCATTTCGTGCCACATCACTTCCGTGAGAGTGTGAATCGCACCGTTGATCAGCCGGGTGCGGTCGTATGCCGCGACGATATGAACGCCGGGCGGCAAGCCCGCTTGGATCTCCTGAATCTTGTCCTTGACCCGCTGGGTGACCTCTAGCGGATTCTGGCCGTGGCGCATCAACACTGCCCCGCCCACGACTTCGCTGCCATTCTTCTCGTAAACGCTGCGACGAAACTGCACTCCGGTCTGAACGCTGGCCACGTTCTTGACATACACCGGAACGCCGCGGATTTCCTTGATGACCGTGTCTTCAATGTCTTTCAAGTCTTTGATCCAACCGATGCCGCGCACAATGTACTCGGCATTGTTCTTTTGCATCACGCCGCCGCCGGCCGGCATATTGCTCTTGGCGACCGCGGCAAAGACTTCGCCCAGCGTGATGCCGTAAGCGCGCAAAGACTCGGGCCGGATGTCGATCTGATACTCCAATGGAGTGCCGCCTACCGTGGCCACGTCGGCCACACCGGCCGCCGCATTCAACTGCGGCGCAATGTAGAACTTGTTCAGCGCCCATAGCCGTGGGGGATCAATCGGATGGTTCGCCGCGGGTTCGACCGTGTACCAATAGATTTGCCCGAGTGCCGTCGCGTCCGGGGCCAGGTACGGGATCACACCCGGCGGCAAGAACGTATTGGCACCGGCCAGCTTCTCGGTCACTCGCTGCCGGGCAAAATAGAAGTCGATGTCCTCGTCGAAGATCAGAGTGATCATCGAGAAATTGAACTCGCTGGAGGATCGCACAGCGCGCACCCCAGCCAGTCCCTGCAGATCCAGCGATAGCGGATACGTGATCTGGTCTTCGATCTCGCGCGGGCTGCGGCCCATCCAGTCGGCGAACACAATCACCTGGTTCTCGCTCAAGTCAGGGATCGCGTCGACGGGCGTGTGCAGCGTGGCATAGATGCCCGCGATCGTCAGGACCGCGGTCACGATCAACACCAAGAACCGATTGCGGATCGAAAACTCGATGATTCGCTCGATCATGGTTTCCGCTCCGGGGCATTCAGTCTCCGCAAATGCTTGGCCTTTTCCAGAGTGCCGCGCGGGTCGGCCAGCGCTTCCTCCTGGCATGCCTTGCAGCATACGAACACAGACTCACCCGCTAGTGTGAGCTTGATGGGCATACCCATCGAACCCAGCAGACTTCCTTCGTTGATCGGGCACTTCTTCTGCAATTCGGCCGCCGTGCGATCCGCCGGCGACAGCTTGGCCAGGGCCGCTTTGATCTTTTCCGCAACGCGATCGGTCGCTGTAGGCGCCGTCGGTTGATCGCTGGCCGCCGGTGCGGCCCGATCTTCCTTGGCCTGGCCCTTGAGTTCAACGACGCGCCGCAGCGTCTTCTCTGGTTCCTTGGTAGCCGCCTTTACGCAACTTTGGCAGCACACGAACACGTCTTGACCATTGATGGTGACTTTGACGGGCACGCCCATCGCGCCTAGCGGACTTTCCTCAAGCACGGGGCACGAGCCTTGGGCCTGGGCGATGGTGCGGTCTGCTGCGGATAGCTTCGCCATCGCAGCAGCAATTTTCGATGGCGTGTCCTCGGGCGTCGAAGGACGCACGGTCGTCACGCCGCCGCCCGTTGCGCCGCCTCCGCTGCCGCCGAAATAGATCGAACCGGCCGCGGGGTTGAGCCGCGTCTCGGCATCCACCAAGAATGAACCTGACGTGACCACGCGGTCGCCCGGCTTGAGCCCCGAGAGTACCGGATAGAATGTCACGCCATCGGGGCCTGTCATCCTCGGCCCCAGCGCGACCAGAGTGCCCTCGTAGACGCCCGGGAGCGACTCTCGGTAGACGATGGTTTGTTCGCCGGTCTCAATCGCTGAAAATACCGGCACCGCCAGTACACGACCCTGCTCCAATAGCGACCGAGCCTCAGAGTCTTCCGCGACAACTTTTTGCAACAGCGGCATCGTGCGAGGTTCGAACTCCAGGTTCACCGTCGCCGTGATTCCCGGTACGAGGTGCTGGCGGTCGTCATTCTTAACCTCCGAACGCACGGTCATGGTGCGCGTGCCTTGATCGACGTGCGGGTAGATAAACGTCACCTGACCGTCAAACGTCTGACCAGGAAACGCCATTGCTTGCACGGTCACCTTGACGCCGGTTGGAAGCTCTTGCTTCTTGTGGAGCGAGGCCAGTGGCAGCGCGGCGATGTCATCCTCGTAAATCTGAGCTTCAACCCAAACGGTTGATATATCCGCCACGTCATAGAGCGAGTCGCCCTCCTTGATGTACTGTCCCTCGCGGATGTACTTCTGAATCACGTGACCGCTGATGGGCGAGCGGATCTTCAAGTGTGTGTCGGCCTTGCCCGCAGTGAGGATCTCGTCGAGCTGCTGCTTATCGATGCCGAGCAATTCAAGCCGGTTCTTGGCGCTGGCTTCGAGGTCGGCGCTGCCGGTGCGTCGCGCGTCGAGCAGGTTCTGCGCCGTGACGTTGAGGTCCGGGCTGTAAACGAGGGCCAGGTCATCTCCGGCGCCAACTAACCTCCCGGTTTCATTGACATAGAGCTCGTCGATCCGTCCGTTGACCCGCGCCGAAACGGTCCGCTGGTCGCGTTCATTGAATTCCACGTAGCCAACAGCCGAGATCCGCTTGATCAGCGGCTGATAGTCGACCTCGTACGTTTGAATACCGGCCAGCAGCACTCGATACGGTGTCAATTGCACGCGGCTGACAACGCCCGCGGGCAATACTTCGTCCGCTCGCTCCCCCTTCTTGCGTTTCGACAGGGGCATGAAGCAGATCGGGCATTTCTCCTTGTTGGTCGCGCGAATCACCGTGGGGTGCATGGGGCAGAAATACTCGAAGGCGCCGCTGACCAGGTCGACACCCGCCGGCCGCGTCCAACGGTCGTAATATGCCAAGAGCGTGTCCCATTGCGTGATCACCAGCCCAATGGCCAATAGCACGCCGATGAATCGGAGCCGCGCGAGTTTCACCAGTACGATGAAGTCGAACCACCACCAGGCCTTCCGCCAGCCGGTAAGGCCGGGCGGAGCGCGCAGCCCACCCTCGTCGTCCAATCGCCGACCATCATCGGCATCGCGGACGCTCGATTGGTTTGGGTTGTCATCGTGCATCGGTCGCTCCTCACGCCGTCAAGCGTGCATCGAAGATTCAAAAAGGCAGCCGTGACGCAAGCCAGCCAAACAAGTGGTGCTAACCCGCCAGCCTGGCACGGCTGCCCTTGGTCGGTACGAAACATAGGGACTTCAAGTCGAGCGCCTTGCCAACTCAAAAGCACGCGCGCACGGGCATGCGCAGTTGAGCGTGTCAGACCACTGCGCGGTTAGAGAATCCGCGCGCTTCAAGAGAGTCAAATGACCAGCCTGCGCAGCGTGATCACAAGATCAGAGGGACATTGCCCAGTATCGTCGTCTACAATCGATGCAAGCCGCGATGCGAGCGAAAGGTTGACCCATTCCCAACCAAACTCAATGAGCGGCGCAGACGACTGATGGTCATTAGAGATCTGAACGGGTTGCAATAACGTCGTTAGCTCACCGGCTTGCAACACGATATGGCAACAGCTTTTGTGCTTGATCACGCAACCCGATGCGTCATCTGCCTGTGATTCCTTGCTATCCGTCGGCGAATCGGCGGTCGCCTGGCAGCACGAGGCATTCGGCGCGTCCATTTCGGAAGTCGTGCAGCATGCGACTTTGCAGCAGCAAGGTTCACGGGTGGATTCGGTCGCGGACTCTCGCAGCATCGAGCAATCCGACGAGTAACTGCCGTCGGCGCAAACGCAGCCGACGACTGGCCAACCGTTCAAAAACGCAAGCGGGACCATCGCCCACAACACGGCCTGGCGAAATTGGCCGCGCCTGCGTCGCAAAACTAACCGTAAGGCCCGCATAGGAGTTGCTCCGCATAAATTGCCCAACTCACGCAATTCTACGTCTGACGCTCCGAATGCGTCAAATCCAGTTCTCGACAAGGCTTCAGGCGGACCATTCCATGCTGCTGGCTCGCCCGGCTTGTAGCCGATCGGAGTGGCAATCCGCACTCGACCCTGCCGGTGGAGTAAGGTTTGGCGGTTGTTCCCGCAAGTCTCCCCCACGACCGCCCAAACGACCGATGCAATCAGCAGGGATGCCCTCGGCCGCATTCCGATGCTAACCCGCCAGCCGACCAAGCCGCCAGTTGTCGCACGGAGGCACATACGTGTCGCTTGTCCGCACAGCGCAACTATGCGCGGTAGTCCTGATCCTCACTGGTTGCAGGGCAACGCCGCGCCCGGCTCAGCAGGTTGCTTCATCCCCTCAGCAGCATCTCCCGCCAGCGCAGGCCATGGCTGCTGCGCCTGCTACCGTCAGTGCCGCGCCCGTCGCTCTAGCGACGGCGGTAGAGCCATTGCCCGAAGTCGTTCAGCCAGCCGACCCTGAGTTTGTCGATACGCTGGCGTCCGGCGATGAGCTCGTGGTGGACGAGCTTGTCGAGGGCGTGCTCGCGCGCAATCAATCGCTGGCGGCCATGGTCGCGGCCTGGCAGTCGGCAGTTCAGCGCTATCCGCAGGCGGTCTCGCTCGAAGACCCCATGTTCAATTCCGCAATTGCGCCGGCTGGGATTGGTTCGAACGAGGTAACAGGCGGATACTTGGTCGGCGGCTCGCAAAAGCTACCGTGGTTTGGCAAGCGATACTGGCGAGGGCAGCAAGCTCGCGCCGACGCGAACGCGGCATACATGGATGTGGGCGACGCGCGACTGCAACTTGTGCAAGCGACTCAAACCGCATTCTATGAATATTATCTCGCCGCCAGGCAGGTGCGCCTCAATGGAGACAATGTCCGGAGCCTGCGCGCGTTCCGCGACGACGCTCGCAAGCGATACGAGGCAAATCTCGTCACGCAACAAGACGTGCTCCAGGCCGACGTGGAGCTGGCAATGCTGGAGCGGCGTCAAATCGAACTGGACCGCAATCGCAAAGTGGCCATTGCCCGGATTAATACGTTGCTGCATCGCGCCCCGGACTTCCCCCTTGCTCCCCCGCCAGGCGAATTGCCCGCGGTGAAGAACTTGCCGCCGGCCGACGAATTGCGGATGACGGCGGTCGCCAGCCGTCCCGACCTGGCCGCGATTGCCGCTCGATTACGAGCCGAGGAAGCATCGCTGGAACTTGCCCACAAAGACTATCTGCCCGACCTTGAGGTCATGGGCCGCTACGACGCCTTTTGGCAGGAACAACCCTTGCGGGCCATGGTTGGCGTCAACGCCAACGTTCCGATCTATCGCCGCCGGCTGGACGCGGCCGTGTGCGAGGCTTCCTTTCGCCTCAGTCAACGACGTGCCGAGTACCGTCAACGCGTCGACGACGTACATCGGGAAGTGCAGACGGCCTACGAACAGTTGAGCGCAACTCAGCAGCTCGTCGAGCTCTACGAGCGACGCACCGTTCCGGCGGCGACGCAAAACGTCGAATCGGCCCGCGCCGGCTACATCGCGGGTCGCGTCGACTTCCTGCGGCTGATCGAAGCGGAACGACAGCTCATCGGACTCTTGCAAGAGGAGCAGGACTTGTTGGCTAGTTACCATGCCCAGCGCGCGGAACTGGAGCGCGTCATCGGCGGGCCGCTGCCGTCGGGCATTCAAACCGACGCGAAACAACTGAAGATACCGCGGAACGTTGAGGGACACTAAGAGCGTCCGTCGAGGCGCGCGACAAGTTCAGCAACCTGCTCGACGTTCTGGGCACCAATCACGGTCAGATACCGCGGACCGCATTTCCAGGTCGCCGCCAATTGTCCGGGAAGTTGAACCAGGTGAGTTGGCGTGTCATGGCAGCGGGCCTCGATCCGCGGCCGATCGCCAAACCAGAGTTGCTGATCCTCAGAGTGCTCGAAAAGTGCCAGCACCGCCCCGGACTTGCTCTTGTAGATGGTCTGAGTGCAAATACAGCAAGGCATCTTTAGAACGTACGCTCCCTGTCGCACAAACCCATCCGGGAGTTCCTCGGGCGCGTTGGGCTCGAACCCAGCCTCGCTGGAAGCACGCGTGAAGTCGAGGGGCCGGCCGTCGTAGCGATCGATGAGCACACGTTGCGCCTGCTCCGGGGAGCTCTGGAATTCCGTCAAGTAAACGTCGAAGGCCGCGGCCATCGCCGCATGCGGCTCGTACGTGCGCCACGTCCAATAGCCAATCGCCATCGACGCAGCCAAGAGCAGCGACGCCGCCATCGCCAGACGTGATCGACTCGACAACCGACCTGCAAACACTCCGCCTTTGTGACTATCTCGGTCGTCGAGGGCGGACGCAATCGCCGGCCACGTTTCACGAGGGGCGTTCGGGTTTCGCAACTGGGTCGTCAGTTGCGATAGTTGTCCGAACTCGATCAAGCGCCGCGTGCAGTCCGGACATTGCTCAACGTGCGCGCGGACTTGTGCCTCGCGATCGGAGGGCAGCTCCCGATCATAGTACGCAGACAGGAGTTCTCGGACCGAGTCACAATTCATGATTCAGGCTTCCAACCAAGTTCGCTGAGAATGTTTCTAAGCTCGGCGCGCGCCTGATTCAATCGCGATCCGACAGTCCCCTCCTTGATTTGCAGCGTCACGGAGATTTCCCGGTAGGATAGGCCCTCGACTTCCCTGAGCAGAAAAATGGCCCGCAACTCAGGCGCAAGCTGCGCGAGCGCGCGATCCATCAACTCCTGTTGCTGCGCTCGCAGCCCCGGCTCGGCGGAGGGATCAATCGGTTCGTCGGCTGGCATGTCGTAGTGCACCCAGGCTCTGCGCCGTCGGAACTGTAGGCACTCATTGATGGCGAGACGATAGAGCCAGGTCTCGAAGCGGGCGTGCTCCGCGAACTGCCCGATCTTCGAGAACACTTGCAGAAACACTTGTTGCAGCACGTCGGGCGCCTCCTGCTGTCCAACCATTCGCAGGAGCAATCGAAACACTCTCTCGTGGCACCGCTCGTAAAGCAGTTGTTGTGCGTGCCGATCCCCTTGCTGACAACCGGCCACGATCTCTGCCACAGACTCGGCAGAGCTTCCCTGTGTGGACTCCAACGGGCCCGCCGGATTAGATGCGACGACCAAGGTGTTTCTTCGCAATTCTTGTGACGCGGATCTGGGCACTGATGTTCTCCGGCTGCCAAGCCGACACCAGTAGAGCACCCCCTATGCCAAATGGCGAATCCTGGACCGAATCGACGATGGCACAAGTAGTTAAGCCTTCAGTCGAAACGCAAATCCCGGCGAGTGTGCGGTTAACCTGTGCCTTTTCGCTCACACGATTGCAGCACATTTTGGCTCGTCTAGCCCGAAGAAACCCGGCCAGCAATGCATCCAAATGGGTATCGCACTAGGTGTAACCCACCGATGCGTGAGCCAGCCGACATGGTGTCTGCGGGCAATGACCTCTCGTCAAAACTCTGGAGGCACTGATGAAACTCGCCAACTCAGCGACCAAGACTGTGATCCTGACAGTTGTGGTACTCAGCGCAAGTTCCGCGTTGGCTCAACGTGACGCCGGCTCGAAGGTTCGCGGCGAGTACAATTTCTATGGCGGTGCCGCCGGCCGCTCGATGCGTGGGGCTCGTGAGTATTCTCAGTCCTACCGCGAGTACGTCCGCACCGCGCCGCAACAGAAGGTTGAGCCGCAGGTTGCCAAGGAAACTGCGGATGCGATCGGCGACTACCTCACCAAGGCCCAGAAGCACATGGCCTGGATGCGGAAGCAGGCCGAAGCGGCCAAGGACCAGCAAACCCTCACGTCCTTAGACACGATCGACAAGAACCTTGCAGCCGCCGCCAAGCATCATGCCGGGTTGTGCGAGTACTGCGAGAAGGAGAATGTCGAGGCCGAAGGCTCTATGAAGTGTTGCCAGGAGATTGACACCGCCTTGGCAGCGGCCATCGCGGAGCACGACAAGCTGATGAAGCGCCTCGCAGGAGCGAAGCCGGCAGCCAACTAGAGTCAGCATGCCGCTGCAATCGTGTGAACCAGCCAGGCTCGGGTCGTGAAAACCGGCCCGAGCCTCGCGCTTTATCGGACTCGGGCATGCAATGACCACAGCAGCAACCTAGTGCCGGATTTTGGGGACAAAACGGGGACAACGTTGGCAACGCAAAGCCAATCTCAGTACAATGCAAACGCAACGTACTTTTGTCCGATCCATTGAGCCGAGAAGAACTTCCAACGCTTCTCCCCTCCAACCGCAACGCAGGTGCAAAGCCCCGGACTAGACTCAAAATCCAGTGCCCGCAAGGGCGTGCGGGTTCAAGTCCCACCTTCGGTACTCAATCGCCACAAGGACTCCGAGCAAGTCGCTCAGAGTCCTTTCCCTTTCT
This sequence comes from Pirellulales bacterium, assembly GCA_050250435.1. Taxonomy (GTDB): domain Bacteria; phylum Planctomycetota; class Planctomycetia; order Pirellulales; family PALSA-1355; genus JBFWOR01. Next base: position 30,727 of record JBFWOR010000019.1, read on the forward strand.
TCAGGCGCGAATTCACGGGCGCACAATAGCAATTGCGCTGGGTTCGCGTCGATGGCCCAGAAAGGCCAAGCTCAATCGCGCTTTCGTCGCGAACGGAACAACCTGTGACAAAGCATGCCCAGGGCTCCGAAGCCTAACAAGGCGAGGCTATTCGGTTCGGGCACCGGAGTCACGTCGAGCGCGAAATTGTCGATATAGGGTGGCAATAGCGCTCCCGAGATCATCCCGATGGTATGGATGTTGGCGATAGAGATCGGCACCGGCGACGCCGCCGACTGTAAGATCAGTTGGTTGGTGGGCGCCAATTCGACGGCAACCGCCGACCATGCGTTGGGGGCCGTTTCGTACAGCCGGACGCCAAACGTGACCCCGTCGGTCCCGTCCGCCACCGGGATGTCGGATATGTTCCCAATGGCCGCCTGCTGGCGGCCACGCCCGACGGCGTCACGCTCTGGCGCACTGGCGACTGGCAGCGGGTGGGCGAGTTGCACGCGCACGGCACGACGCCAACCGGGTTGGGGATCACTTTTTCGCCCGACAGCCGCGTGCTCGCCGTCGGTCAGCCCAACGGGGTTCTACGCCTGGTCGATCCTTTCACGGGCAACGATTGGGCCGACTTAACCCACTGGGACCAGAATGTCCATGCGATCATGGCATTCAGTCGCGACCAGCGATACCTGGTTACTTCGCCGATAGACGGACGATCGCCCGCTCATGTGTGGGATCTTCGCGCCATGAGAAGCGAGCTAGTCCGTCGCGGACTCGATTGGCCCGCCAATGTTCTGGCAGAGGGCACACGTCCGCCGCTGGAAGGCCAACTCGAAGTCGTGCTCGACGACGGTGGCCTGATCCACCAACGCGATGCTGCTGGCAGCCGCAAAACCGTCGGGCGCCTGTGGCAAGACTCCGTCAATCTTCTGCAGCGCGCAATGCAGGCGGCCACCGCAGAACAAGCCGCCGAATGACATCACTGGCGCGCGGCTTGCCCAATTCAAGGTCAGGCGCACGATTTCTTTGCGGAACTTCAGGGCAGCTTGGCCGAGTCGCCTAACCGCTGTTTCGAGGTCATCCGCCTGGATGTGAATCCGAACGCCGGGAGCGGGCCAGAGCCAGTCCACCGAGGACGACACCGATCAGCCCCAACACGATGGCCACTATGGCCCCGGCCAGCCCGTTGCCGGTGCCGAAACCACCGGCGGAGTTGGCCGCATGCAGTCCACCGATGACCAGGCTGATCAGCCCCAATACCGCGGCGACGCCAGCACCGACTCGCGCGCTAGCGGCGCGGGCCAGAGTCAGCCCGCCGGCGACCACGCCGATTAACCCTGCCACGGCGGCCACGGTGGGCAAGAGTCGCCCGGAGCCGATGCCGCCGGCGGCGATCAACATCGCCGAGGAAATGTACTCGTTCATGAGGCTACCTTTCTTATTCTCGAACTCTTGCGCGACCGATTTGACGTCAGGGCCCATCCTGTCTTGCGTCGAGACTCTCGGTCGGTTCTCGCAGTGGCCTATCCGTCAACATCGGATTGCCTCGCTGCAAATGGTATGTGCCGCGCCGAAGGAACCTACTTCCTCGACCACTGGCGATAGTACAGTGCGAGAACGACGGTCGTATTGGAAAAAATTGACCTATCAGATCACGGGGACGTGATCCGGGGACAGTCGCTTGTTGCGCAGGCAGAGATATTCAGTCGGACTTAAGCCGGAGAATGCCCGAAAGTCATCGATCATGTGCGACTGGTCGTAGTAGCCGCAGGCCAGGGCCAGGTGGGCCCAGTTCGGCGCGGCGGATTGATCCACGACTTCGCGGGCATGCTGGAAACGCAGGACGCGACAGAAGAGCTTCGGCGTCAAGCCAACTTGAGCCGTGAAAACCTGGATAAAGTGCCGCTGGCTAAGCCCGACGCGCTTGGCGACGGCACGGACCGAGTCACCAATGCCCGCCGGTCCAAAGATATCAAGGGCGAGCGAAACCGCCGGGTGCTCCGATAACCGTCGCAACCGATTTGTGAGTGCCTCTTCCAGAATTTGAAATCGTTTCTGAGGCGTCGGGGCGGAACACAGTTTCTCCCGAAGCTCGCCAGCGGACCTTCCCCAAAGCGCCTCCAGGGCAACGTGACTATTCGCTAGTTCGCCGACGGCCGGGCCAAAAAAGGGGAAAGCGCCACCGGGTCGAAAGTGAACGCCCATGATCGAAGCGTGACGCATCGGATCGATATCCAGCGCGCCGGCATACGTGCCCGCGACGACAATCCCTGGAAATCGTCGGCAACGCGCTGGATGTCCTGAGTCATAAATCCGGATCTCATCCTCACTGAGGTTGATGACAAGCTCATTGGTTCCACTCGGCAGAATCCGCACTCGCGGGTGGGTCGGTGCGTAGGCCACGTCCCAGAATCCTTCGACGAGGTCTGCCAGGGGGCGTACCGGTCTGTGAGAGAAAAAGCGCATCGCGTGGCTTTTGCGTTACACTGAGCGGCACCCGCTCGTTCGTGGGCGACAACCACCATGTCTATTGTGCAGCCGGACTATTCTACACGGCGCACTGCCGCTAGGTCGCTTCGATGGGCAGAGTGACGCGAAAGGCTGAACCCGCACTTGGCTCGCTCGTCACGTCTACGCGACCACCGTGCGCTTCGACGACGCACTTGACGATGCTCAGCCCCAGGCCGGCGCCCCCGCCCGCCTGTGAGCGCCCCGAGTTCACCTGGTAGAAGCGCTCAAACAGATGGGGCACGTGTTCGGCTGCAATGCCGGTGCCGGTATCCCGAATGTCGAAATGGACTTCTCCGTTTAGGGTGCGGAGTGTCACCGTCACGCGGCCGCCGGCCGGGGTGTGCCTGATCGCGTTGTCCAGCAGATTACAGAACACTTGGCGCAACCGATCGGCATCTCCCAGGACGACCGGGTCCGCTTCACAAGCCACGGCAAGCTGGAGCTGCTTCGCCTCGGCCAGGAGACGCATGCTGTCGGTCGATTCGGAGACAATCGCCTTCAACCGGACAGGCTTACGACCCATTTGCGTCACGCCCGATTCCTCGCGGCATAGTGCCAACAGTTGGCTCGTCAGGTCAGCCAGCCGTGAGCACTCTTCGACGATGCTTTCAAAACGTCGCCGGACCGCCGGATTCTCACCAACGGCGGTCAGGCCCAATTCGGCTTCGCTGCGAATGACAGCCACCGGCGTGCGCAGCTCATGCGACGCGTCCGCGGTAAAGCGCCGGATCTCGCCGAACGAGCGTTCCAGCCGCTCGATCATCGAATTGATGGTCTGAGCCAGCAGCCCCAACTCGTCAGCCGGATTGCGAATCGGCAGCCGGCGGTCGAGGCGATCGACCGTAATCTCGTCGGTCATTTGCCGTAAGTGGTCGACGGGAGACAACGCCTTGCGAGCCAGCAAGTACGCGATCGAGGCAGCCGCGACGAGAGTGATCGGAGTGGTGATCAGTAGCGCTCGAATCACTTCTAATAGTTCCTCGTCCACGTGTTCCAGCTCTGCCACGATGACCAGCGTGCGCGGCGGGGCGGTATTTGGGATCTGAGCGATCAACCGACGCACATGACCCGCGCCGGGCAACCAAGCGTTATCGAAACTTGGTCTCTCGCTAGCTGGCGTATCAACCCGTGCCATGTCGTCGGCTGACAGTTTGCCGACGTGCCCCACAGCTCGGCCCTCTTGGTCAAGAATGTAGGCCGCGCCACCATAGCCTTGCAGCCAGGCGTCTGCGGGCTTCGCAGCGTCGTGCGGCTGCCGTTTGGTGATTTCGAGGAACTGGGCGTGCATGCGGCGATCGACCTGGTCATAGTGTGTCTTGCGCAGCAGCCCGTAAACGGCCAGGCCAAAGGCCAGCAGGATCACGGCAAATGCCGCCGTGTTCCAAAGCGCGATCCGCCAGCGAATGCTCAGGCGATTCATGAGGAGTCCTTCGCGGTGTAGCCGACTCCGCGGACTGTCAGGATGAGCGGCGGCGATCCTGCCACTTCAACCTTTCTGCGCAACCCGTTCATGCACACGTCAATGGCGTTGGTCAGGACTCCCCCGGGCTCTTGCCATACGTCGCGGGCCAGCATATCGCGCGTGACATTGCTGTTCTTGTGGCGCAGCAAATATTCCAGCAGGTCAAACTCTCGCTGGCTGAGCTCGATTGCGATGCCTTTGCGTACGACGCGACGTCGGAGCAAGTCGACTTCCAGATCCGCGCACCGCAGGATGGTGGCCGGGCTCGCCTTGCTGCGACGCAGCAGGGCGCGAATGCGAGCCAGCAATTCCACCTGCGCGAACGGTTTGACCAGGTAATCGTCGCCACCTTGATCGAGCCCGGTCGCACGATCTTCAACCGCATCGCGAGCGGTGAGAATGAGGATCGGCTTATCGAAGCCGGCGTTTCGCAGATCGGCGAGGATCTCCAGTCCGTCACGACCTGGCAGCGATAGATCCAGAAGCACTGCGTCGATCGGTTGCGTTGTCGCGCAGTAGAACCCTTCTTCGCCGGTGCCGGCCGTCACCACATCGTGGCCGTCGCTCGCGAGCATTTCCTGCAGGTTGCGCCGCAGCTTGATCTGATCTTCGATGACGAGCAAACGAGCCATGACGCAACTTTGTCGAGGTGCGTGTGCGAATTATTTAGCGGGCGGCGCAATACGCACCTGTTGCCCCGGTCGCAGTGCCTCAGCCGGCTTGACAACGACAACCTGGTTGCTGTCGAGGCCTGACACAATCTCGATGTCGCCTCCACTGCGCAGTCCGAGTTCAATCGACCGACGCTCAATTTTACCGGAATCCACGCTCCAGCAGTACGCCGCTCCGGCGTCGCGCACAATGGCTGTCGCCGGCAGGGTCATTGCGTTCTTGCGTTCGTCCAGGCGAATCGTCACCGCCGCATACATTCCCGGCCGCAACAATCCCTGCGGATTGGGTACGTCAATTGCTGCTCGCAGCGAGTGATTTGCTTCCAACAGAGTCCAACTGGTGCGAATAACTTGGGCGTCGAACTCTTTGACTTCAAGGGCTTGAACCTTGACGCGGGCCGGATCGCCAGCATCGACGTGTGCCGCCTCCAGTTCCGGCACTTCCACAAAGATGCGAACCACGTCGGTCCGAGCAACGACCATCGATGGATTTTTGTCGCCTCCGCCCGCTCCCGAGACGTAATGTCCTTTGTCGACCAGTCGGCGCGTCACCGTTCCATCATAGGGGGCCTTGATTTCCAAGTATCCCAGCATGGTATTTGCCCTCGCCAGGTCAGACTTGGCCACGCGCAGCCGAGCCTCGGCGGCTACGAGATCTGCCTTGCTCTTGCCGACGTTCGCCTGGGCTTCGTAGAACGTTGCCCTCGCAGACTTTACTTTCGCAGCCGCTTCTTGCGTTGACGCCTCCGCCGAGTGAAGTTGGCTCAGGGTTTCCTCTGCCAGCTTCTTCGTCACGGAGCCCTTGGCGGCCAGCTCCTTGATCCGGGCGTGTTCCGATTTCCAGCGCTCGTGCTCCGCGTCGGCGCGGGCAATCCCCGCTTCCACCTCCGTGATCCTCGCTTGGGCAGTGCTCGTCGCTGCCTCCGTTGCCTGGACGGTCGACTCGGCCTGCTTCACTTCCGCTGCGGCTTGTGCGACCAATGCTTCCTTCTGCTCCAGGTCATCAAGCATCTCGGGGACTGATAGCTTGATAAGCACCTGATCCTTTTTCACCGAGTCGCCGATGTCGACGAAAACCTCTTCGACGTAACCCGCAACCTTGGCGAACAGCGGCGTTTGCTCGAATGCTTCGATTTGGCCGGGCTGAGTCGTGGACAAGCTAATCGTCTTGCGCTCGGGCTTGCCGGTGACGACTTGCACGATCGCTCCCTTGCTCTCGCCGTCGTTGCTTTTGGAGGGCGCTTTGTGTCCGCAGCCGGTCGCTGCAAGAGCCACGATTGCCAACGCAACCAAAAGTGCCGTCGAGCGGACATGCTGAATCATACTTGCGTTCCTGTGCCTGCCAGCGCGCCGGCTGCCGTCGGTGTGAAGTAAGCACTGTGAGGATCCGTTGCGTCGAGGGAAGCCGAGGTTGACCTGGCTCGCCCTTGGATGATGGCGAAGATTCCAGGCAGGATAAACAGCGTCGCCACGGTTGCCGCCAACAGTCCGCCGATGACAGCGCGACCCAAGGGAGCGTTTTGCTGGCCGCCTTCACCCAGTCCCAACGCCATCGGCAGCATCCCGGCGATCATCGCGGTGCTGGTCATCAACACGGCTCGCAGGCGACTGCCCGCGCCGAAAATAGCGGCCTCACTCGCCGCACGGCCCTCGCGCCGAGTGCTTTCGGCGAACGTGACCAAAAGAATGGCATTCGCCATGGCCACGCCGATGGCCATGATCGAGCCGACAAACGACTGGATGTTGAGTGTTGTGCCAGTGACGGACAACATCAACAGCACGCCCGCGATGACCGCCGGCACGGTTGAGACGGTTGCCAATGCCAGCCGGATCGATTGGAAGTTGGCCGTCAGGACAAGGAACACGACCAGGATGGCGACCGCGAAGCCAATCGAGAGTCCGCTCATCATCTCATTCATGGGGACGATCTGGCCGCGAATTTCAGTTTTCACTCCTGCGGGCGGTTCTCCGGCCTGCTTGATTGCTGTTTGTATCTGACTCGCGATGCCACCCAGGTCTTCGTCGAAGATGTTGGCGGTAATGGTCACCTGCCGTCGCATGTTATAGCGATCGAACTGCCCGGGCATGGTTCCCGGCTTGAGCGTCGAAACGTCGCGCACGAGCACCTGCCCCTCGTCGGTCTTTCGCACTGGCAAGCGAGCAAGATCATCCGCGCTCTTGACGGTCTGCACGCGGTCATCCGGCGAACGGAGCACAGGCCGCGGCACTTCGACTTGCACCTGGTAGGCGATGCCCGATTTTGGATCGGCCCAGTAGTTTGGCACCACGAACCGGCTCGACGAGGTCGCCATCGTCAGCGCGCGGGACACATCCACCTGTGTCAGCCCCGACAGACCGGCCTTCTCACGATCGATATCGACTTCGATCGTGGGGTAATCCATGGACTGGCCAAACTGAATGTCACGCAGGGCGGAAATCTTGGCCAGCTCTGCGCGGACTTTGCCGGCAAACGCGCGGCTTTCTGGCAGGCTCGGACCGCTAATGGCGATTTCGATCGGCGTGGGCGAGCCGAAGCTCATCACTTCGTTGACAATGTCGGACGGCTCAAAGGACACCCGCAGCTCGGGCATCGTCTGCGTGACGCGTTGCCGTAACCGCTCCTGCAACTGCTCGACGCGCACGCCGCGGCCTTCGTAGAGATCGACGTACAGAATCGCTTCCTCGGGTCCCCGCGACCATTGATACACGGCATTGATCGGAAAGTTCGAGGGAATCATGCCCACGTAACCAAGGGTCAGCGCAACGTTATCCGCTCCGACCTCTTGTTTCACCATGTCGAGCATGTCCAAAGCGTAGCGTTCCGTCCGCGCAATATGCGTGCCATCGGGGGCCCGAATCCGCAGTCGAAACTGCCCTGCATCGACCACCGGGAATATCTCGCGGCCCATGCGTGGGGCACGCCAGGCGATGATGACCAGTGCGATGGCGATGTACGCCGCCACAACTGGCCATCGCACGGCGACGAGCTTCGACAGAACTCGTTCAAATCGCTTTCGCATTCGACCGAACAGCGATTTGTCTTCGTGTTCTTCGTAGTGGAAATGCCGCAGCAGCCAGACGCTGACCACCGGCACGAACGTGCTGGAAAGGATGTACGACCCGATCATGGCAAAGCCCACCGCCAGCGCCAGCGGCGCAAACAATCGCTGTGCCGCGCCTTGCATGAAGAATGCCGGAATAAAAACTGCAAGGACGCACAGCATCGCCAGCAATCGCGGCACGGCCGTCTGGGCGTTCCCCAAGCGCACTGCCAGTGCGATCGAGTCGGTATGTGCCATCTGGGTGTGAATGTTCTCGACCTCGACGGTCGCTTCGTCTACCAGGATACCGATGGCCAGGGCCAAACCGCCCAGCGTCATCACGTTGATCGTTTCGCCCGTCAGCCACAGCGCCAGAATGGAACAGCACAAAGCCAACGGGATGTTGAGCACGACCACCAGCGCGCTGCGCCAATCGCGCAAGAACAACAGCACGGCCACGCCCACCAGGATCGCACCGAGGGCCCCCTCGAGCACCACTGACGCCACGGCCCGGGTGACGTACGGCGATTGGTCAAACTCGAAGCTCACCTTGATGTCAGGGGGCAACGCCGCCTGCATTTCTGGCAGCGCCTTCTTGATATTGGTGATCACGCTCATCGTCGACGCGTCTGCCCGTTTCGTCGCCAGGATGTACACGGCGCGCCGGCCGTTGGCCAAGGCGTAACCGGCCGGGGCGTCAGCCGCATCGTTCACGTAGCCCACATCGCGGATGTAGACCGGCGACGGGCCGGTGCGGATCGGAATGGTGAGTAGCTGCTGAGGGTCCTTCACGACCGAGTTGGTAGCGACGATCGGGTACTTGTCTCCCACCAGCAGATTGCCGGACGGGCTGATCGTGTTGCCCTTAGTGACGGCCGTCACGATCTCTTCTGGCGACATTCCGTAGGCTTGCAGCCGCTGAGGATCGACCGTGATGACAATCGAGCGCGCGCTACCCCCAAACGGCGGCGGCGCTGACACTCCCGGCAGCGCGGCGAACATCGGCCGCACCCGGAACAGGGCAATGTCCTGGATCTCAGCGATCGACCGCGTCTCGCTCGACATCACCAGGTAGCCGACCGGCACGCTGCCGGTATCGAACCGCATCACGAACGGCGACACCGTTCCCGGCGGCATGAAGGCCTGCGAGCGATTGACATAGTTGATCGTCTCGGCCATTGCCTGCGACATGTCCGTGCCCGGATGAAAATACAACTTCATCAGGGCCGTGCCTTGGACGTTGCGAGACTCGACGTGATGAATGCCGCTGATGTAGAGGAAGTGGTATTCGTAGTAGTTGGTCAGAAAGCCTTCCATCTGGGCCGGGTCCATGCCGCCGTACGGCTGGCAGACGTAGATCACCGGCAGATTCAGCCGGGGGAAAATGTCGACCTCCATCCCCCGAGGCAGGCCCTGAGGGTAAGGCAGCCCGAGCTGCTCGAAGACCGACCGGCCGACTGCCATGAAGCTGCCCAGCGCGACGGCCAGCACCAGCACCATCACGGTCAGCGGGCGCCGCAGGGCGGTAGTAATGATGAACTGCATGTCGCCTTGGGCCCGACAAGGGTCAGATCGATGGGATCGAGCGGCCGGATCCCAATTCGCAATCCTTGTTCGGCAGCCGATTTAGTGCAATTAGGCGAAGATTAGAAGTCGCTAATGGAAGGACGTGGCAGCTGGCCGATTGCGTGGAGGACTACAGCGCCTGTGGCCGCCTAAGCCTTGGCGTGGCCGTGGATTGCGCGACTGAGGGGCCGTGTTCGACGACTGCTAGCAGCGTGATGGAACGTCGCGGGCGCCCTTGGAGGCCCGCAGATTCCGTACATCCGTCAAAACCGGCACGCCGATGCTGATCAAGGCGACTACTTATCAGTCGCACGCTGCTAGCAGGCTGCTCCGTCGCAGGACGGGCGCGGCATGGGGGGACTGCCGGTGTTTGTCGTTCGCTCAATGCAACTACTGACGCTCTGCGTCGGCTGCGCTATCGTCGCCGGCGGGGGCTGCGCATCGAGACGGCAGGCAGAGCCCGTCGAGGCAGCCGCGATCAGTTTGTCAAAGATCGGTTCGCCGTTGCAATTGCCGGCGTCCGCTGTTTCGCCACCGGCGCTCACGCGATTGCCGCCGGTCGTTTCGCCGACGGCATCGGTCCCAGCACCCTCTGCTGTTCGTCTCGCTTCTGCTCAGGAACCGCTTCCCCAGCCCCCGGCATCGTCCAGGCGCGAGCCCCATTCGCCGCCCGAGTCGGTCGCGTCAGCAGAAACAACTGCCGTCCCCGAGATTCTGGCGCCGGGCGATTCGTCGTTACAGCCAGGCATGGAAGTGCGCGACGTCACGATGGTCAACATTCTCGCGTCGGTCGCCGGCCGCAACCCGCAAGTTGGCTTTGCGACCCAGCGCTATGCCGAAGCCTATGCACGCCTGATCGCCGCCCGTGTATTGTGGCTACCGACGATCAATTCTGGCGTCGGTTGGAACAACCATGCGGGGCCGCTGCAGGCTTCCGATGGCCTGGTAAGCAACGTCAACCGCAGCTCGCTCACCGCGGGCCTGGGCGTTCAGACCATCGGCGCGGGCTCACCCGTGGTGCCTGGTTTGTTTGCGAACTTTCACTCCGCTGACGCGATCTTCCAGCCCAGGATCGCGAACCGTGCCGCCGCGGCGCGGGATGCAGCGGTCCGTGCGACGGTCAACGACCTGCTGTTGGAAACTGCGTTGGCTTATTTGGACTTGCTGCGGGCCCACCAGTTGCACGCGATCACCGTCGATATTCGGCACCACGCAGAGCAACTCGCGCAGGCAACCGCCGACTTCGCCCGCACTGGCGAAGGGAACGAGGCCGATGCGGACCGAGCCGCGACGGAGCTTTCGATTCGACAGAACGAGGTTGTGCGGGCCGAAGAAGAAATCCAAGTTGCCTCCGCGAAGGTTGTCCAGCTTCTCAACGACGATCCGCGTTTCGTGCTGCGTCCACTCGAGCCGGCGATCGCGCCGGTCGAGCTCGTGCCGCTCGACACGCCCGTTCAGGCGTTATTGCCAACCGGCCTGATGAATCGTCCCGAGCTCGCTGAGGCTCAGCACCTGGTGGGCGAGGCAGTCCATCGCTATCGGATGGAAAAAATCTCGCCGTGGCTGCCCAACGTCTTGATGGGCACCAGCTACGCCGGTTTCGGCGGCGGACAGGGAAGCCAGATCGACAACACCGCGGGCCGTTTCGACCTGGATGCGATTGCCTACTGGCAAGTCCGTAGCATGGGAGTCGGCGAATATGCCGCCCGCCGCGAGGCTCGCGCTCAATACGATCAAACGCGCTTCGAGCAGGTCCGCGTCATGAACCTGGTCGGGCGCGAGATCGTCGAGGCCCACGCGCAGGTTCAAGCGCGCCATCGGCAAATCGCCATCTCTCAGCAAGCCGTCGAGCGTGCAACCGCCTCCTTCGATCGCAATCTACTCCGCGTCCGCGATCTGAAGGGACTGCCGATCGAAACTCTCCAGTCCATTCAAGCCCTCGACCAGGCTCGTCGCGAGTACCTCCGCGCTCTAGTCGACTACAACACGGCACAGTTCCGTCTGCAGCGTGCGCTGGGCTGGCCTGTGCAGCTATCTGAAACTCTGCCGGCTAGTGACAATTGACAGGCGACGCGACGGTGCAGCACACCGTCACGCCACGCCTCGATCGCTGAAAATGTTCCCGCCAGGCGCTGGATTGACCGTACCTGGTCCCCGATGTTGGGGACAAAACGGGGACCATGTTGGCACCACAAAGCCAATCTCAATACAATGCAACGACATCGTGGTTTTGTCCGATCCACTGATCCGACGGCATCCGGAAGGCGCTGCTCTCGATGATGAGAGCGCCGTCGTGCCAACTGGAAACGATGTTGCTGAGTCATCCGTAAAGACCCAGGCATACCGTCGACAACCATCGCGATGGACGCAGTAGTTCCCTCGTTTCCCACCGTCGAGGCCGTGGTACGGCACCTTGACAATTCTCAATGGTGGCCGGCGGATATCATGCGCCGGCAACAGCGCGAGCGCCTGGTGCCGCTGGTGTCCCACGCTTACGAAACGGTTCCTTGGTATCGCAGTCGCTTCGATCAACTTGGCATTCGGCCGCAACAGCTGGCTGAAGAATCCGCCTGGCGGTCGCTGCCGCCCGTCACGCGGTTTGACATTCAGCAAGCCGGCAGGCAGTTGCACAGCACCGCAGCGCCGGCAACGCACGGTCGCGTGTCCACCCAATGGACGAGCGGCTCGACAGCGGCGCCGGTGATGGTGCTACGCACTGAGCAAACCAGCGCATTTTGGATCGCCATCACGCTGCGCCACCTGCAATGGCAGTCGTGCAATCTGGCCGACAAGCTGGCGGTCATTCGCAGTGTGCCGCGCGGGCAGGCCGATCCGCCGGCCGGCGCGCGGTACGATACGTGGGGCATTGCCACGGCGCGGCGGATGACGACGGGGCCGTGCGTGGTGCTCGACGTTCGCACTAGCATTGCGGAACAAGCCGCATGGCTGGCGCGCGAGCAGCCGGCGTATTTGCAGACATACCCTTCGATTGCGTTTGAGCTGGCGCGGCATTCTCTGGAGCACGGGAGACAGCCGATGAGTCTGCGGCAGGTGCTGACTTTCGGCGAGGTGGCCGAGCCACACGTCCGGCAGGCTTGCCGACAGGCGTGGGGCGCCACTTTGTTGGATGCCTACTCCACGAATGAAGTTGGCTATATCGCGGCTCAATGTGACCAGTGCAGCGAATACCACGTGCAGGCGGAGAACCTCTTGGTGGAGATACTGGACGAGAATGGACGGGACTGCGCCGCCGGCGAGGTGGGGCGCGTGGTCATCACCGACTTGTTCAACTACGCGATGCCGCTATTGCGCTACGAGATCGGGGACTATGCGGAAGTGGGAGGGCCATGCCCGTGCGGCCGGAAACTACCGACTTTGCGGCGGATCTTGGGGCGGCAGCGGAACATGTTCCTGCTGCTCAACGGCGAGAAGCGCTGGCCGGCGTTCGACGCGGATGTGCTGGGTGCCTTCCAGGGTCAATTGCCAGTGCGCCAATTCCAAATGATTCAACACCGGCGAGACGAAGTGGAGGCAAAACTTGTGGCGGCTCGGGCACTCACGGTAGAGGAAGAAGCGGGGATCCGCGCGGTGTTGGCAGAGTGCCTGGGCACGGACGTTCGAGTGCGCTTCAGTTATGTTGACGCCATTGCCCGCGGACCTCATGGAAAATACGAGGACTATCGTTGCAGCGTCGATTCGAGCAGCTAGAATCGTTGCCGCAGGAAATACTCCCGCTCCAATTCAACCTTCTCGCTCGGCGCGAGTCTCCTGTTCGCCAGGCACGTCGCGGGAGACCAACGTGGTTCGGCTGCACCCTCACGACTACGAGCCGTTTCTGTCGCCGTACCTGATGGGCGGCTGGCGTCAGGATGAGCTGGTGCTCGACGAGCTGCACGTGGAACCGGGATTGATTCGCGGAGTCGTGCACGTCGCCAGCTGCTTCTGGCCCGGGGACGGTCAATTTCATCTGACGGTGCCTGTAGCATTCATTTGGATTGCACAGCTGGCGATCATTTACGGCTGTTGGGAGCGGAAATTACCCAAAAAGGCGGTCGAAATCTACGTTCGCGAGATTCAACTCAAGTGCAAGCGGCCCGTGCGATCGGTCGATGCGATCGAACTTGTGCTGACGCTTGCGTCGAGGCGGCTGATTTCCGAAGGGGTGTTTTATAGCGGCGACATCTCGATCGACGGCGACGCATTCGTTGGAACGGCCTCATTTGTGCTGCCACTTGCGGAGCAGCAGGGAGAAATGACATGAGCACCAAGATCGCGGCGGAGGGTCTTGACGACCTGCGCATGCAGCTCAGCAACCTGGTCAACGAGAGTGTCGGCCGGCTGCCGATCGTTGAAGCCGTTTGCAGCGGCCAGTTGCCGCGTCAGCAGCTACAGGTCATGGCGGCGCGGATGTACGCGGAGACACGCACCGCCTTGCAAATCAAGCTGCCGGAGCGGCTGCGAATCTGTCCGATCGAAGCCAGCGCGCTGCGTCGGTACTGGTGCCACCAGCTCGACGAGGAATCCGGCAATTTCGAGCCAGGGCAGGACCATGCGTCGCTATTGATGCCGGTCTGCCTGGCGCTGGGTCTGACGCGGGAGCAGCTTGAAGCGGAGTTTCAGCGCTATCATCCGATTGCAGACTACCTGCGAGAGTCGCCGGTCTCGCTGGAACTATCGCTGCGCGAGGCGACTCAAGTGTTCGTCGAGGAGTCGGTGCTCGCCGGCCAGGCGATGCGCATCGCGGATGCGCTGCGCGACCGCTACGGACTGAGCGAGCCAGCGCTCGCGTACTTTCGCGTCCACGCGCAGCTGGACGTGGCACATAGTGCGGCGGGCTTGGAGGTGCTGGTCCGATGTGCAACCACGCCGCAGCAAAGGCAACTGGTGCTCGAAAGCGCCCAAGCGGTGCTTGCCGGATTCCCTACCTGGGTACAAGACATTTCCCCTCTAAAGAATGGTGTGATGATCTAAATCGTTCTGTGTATCTGCCACAATGAAGGCGCTGCGAGTCGCACGCGCGCTCACGTACGGCGATCCTTCCGACTCGTCTTTATGCCGTAATTCCACGGCGATTCTGATACCTGGCCCGGCCAGCCGATCGCTGAAAATGCCGCGCGCGGGCGCAACGGAGTTGCGCGCCGGCGCGCAAAGCGCAAGCGCCTGAAAGCTGGAATTATTTTCTTGCGTTTTCCCTCTTGTGGGCTATAACGGTCCGCACGGAGTGAGTAACGGCCCGGCATCTCTCGGAGGGCGTGGCCCATCTATTTCCGCCCATTGGTTTGGTAGTGACCAAGGGACTTCTTGATGCGAGGAGCGCACCATGCTCGCAGCCAGATCGCGCGCTAATTCCAGGCGCAAAGACCGCTGGTTTCGTCGCCTGAACTTACAGCCACTGGAAGAACGGCACCTGTTGGCCGTGGGCGCGGAGTACGGCGCCGGCCTGTTGACGGTTTCGCTCAGCGGCGACGACGACTTGTCGCTGGGGGCGCGCGATGGCCTGGCCAAGATCAACGACCTTGACCCAGCGAGCGGGCAAGTCCTGGCCAAGAACGTGACGGCAGTGCTGGTGAACACGAGTCGCGACACGCAAGTCATCGATGTGTCGACGTTCAATGCGCGCGACTATCCGTCGGTCGAACGATTGGTGTTCTCCGGCGGGCCCTGGATCGATCCGCTGGCCACGCTGGAGCTGGTGGATGCCACGCTGGGGCCGGGCTGGTCGCGGAAACTTGGAATTGAGGACCCGCAGGAGCTTCTCGTCAGCGGCGCATGGAAAAGTCAATTGGCCGACGGTAGCCTGGCCCAGAAACTTACGAAGGCAGGCTGGGGCAACAGCCAGTCGCTGTTGGACAGGATAGTGCGCGACGCCGGCGAGCTGGCGCGCGTGCGTTCCGTCACAGTGGCTTCGCGCGACAAACTGGACATCGGTGTGCTGTTCAACGGTCGGATGCAAGGGGCGGTGGCCAGCCCGGTAACCGACGAGCCGATTGCCATGCCGCAGCTGGGAATGGGCGGCGAGGATCCGCCGACGATCTATATCTCCGGCAACTCGCAGCCCGAGCCTGCCGATGCGAACTCGCCGGACACTTACCTGGCATTCAGCGTCTATGTCGTTGATAGCGACAGCGGTAGCTTTAGCTTCTCCTGGACCACGAGTGATGAAACGGCTACGGCTCCAGCCGACTATACCAGCTCGGGCGGGTCAGTCACCGTCAGCGGCACCTCGACGGTGGTCTATGTGCCTGTGAAGGGGGACAGTCTCTACGAAAAAGCAGAGACCGTGCGCGCCACCTTGACCAGCTGGAGCACCGAGGAAGTGGGCAATACGGTGGCCCTCGGCACGATCACCGACCAGGATGCGGCGCCGACGGTCGACATCGCCAACGCGAGCGTCGAAGAGGAGGTTCCCAGCGGCCAGGCGGTTGTCACCCTTACGCTCTCGCACCAGGCCGCGCAAAGCGTCGTCGTCAATTGGGGCACCGCGGATGGCACGGCCGGACAGGGCGACTACGTCGGCGGCACGGGCCAGGTCACTTTCGCGCCGCTGCAAACGACGCAGACGATCGTGGTGGACATCATCGACGATCAACTGCCGGAGGACGACGAAACCTTCGAGGTGCACTTGACCGGCATCAACACCTGGGGCTTGATCGGCGACGGCGATGCGGAAGTCACTATTCTCAACGTGGCGGATGTCAATCAGCCGCCCACGGTCCAGAACGGCACGTTCAGCGTCGATGAGAACAACGCCCTGGCGACGTTTCAGGTCGTTGCCAGCGATCCCGACCCGGGAGATCGACTGGGGTACGCCATCACCGCCGGCAACGACGACGGTATTTTCACCATCCATCCGGAGACCGGCCTCATATCCATCGCGGACGTCACGCTGCTGGACTACGAGTACGACACGCAGCACGTGTTGACCGTGACCGTATTCGATACGTACGGCGAAACTGACGACGCGACCATCACGATCAACGTAAACCCGCTGAATGAGGCGCCCCATTTTGGCAGCGACACTTATGAGTTTGACGTCGCGGAAAACTCGCCTCCCATCGAGATCGGATCGGTACTGGCCACCGATCCGGAGGGCCCCGCCGGATTGATCTATTCGATCGTCGCGGGCGACGACGAGGGCATTTTTGAGGTTCTGAGCGCAGGCACTCCCGGCGCGCTGTGGGTCGTACAAGGCGAGCTTCTGAACTATGAGGCCAAGCGGCTCTATGTGTTGACGATCAAGGTGGAAAACGCCGGCCATCCGGAGTTGAGCGATACGGCTACGGTGCGGGTGAACGTGACGGATGAGGACGAGCCGCCGGAAATCGACGATCAGCAATTCGACGTGCCCGAGAACACTCCCAACGGGACGCTGGTGGGAGTTGTCACGACGTCGTTTCTGGATGAGGGGGAAACGGCCGTTTACAGCATTGCCGACCCCGGCACGATCGGCGGCGTTTTCTCGCTCGACTCGAGCGGGCGCATCCGGGTGATCGATGGCACGCAGCTCAACTTCGAGAACCCGACCGAGTACTCCTTTACCGTGCAGGCATTCGACGGGACCTACTCCAGCACCGCCGAGACTACGATCGACGTCACTAACGTCAATGAACCGCCGACGATTCTGAATGACCCGATCAGTTTCTCGATCCCGGAAAACAGCGCCCATGGCACGATGTTGGGCGCGCCACTTAGCTTTTCCGATCCGGACGGCGACGCGGTGACACTGCTGATCGTTTCCGGCAATTCGAGCCCGCTCGGCTCGGGCGCGTTCGCGATCGACCCGGTGACGCGGCAGCTGTTCGTCGCAGATGCAAGACAGGTCGACTTCGAGACCAAGTCGACTTACACGCTGGTCGTACTGGCGCGCGACAACGGCACCGGTTTCCTGACCGACAGCGCGATCGTGACGGTCAACGTGACGGACGTGGAGGAGGCTCCCGAAGTCACCGGGGGCATCTTCTCGATTTCAGCGCCTGAAACGGACAGCATCAACGACGTATTCGTGGGTGCCGTCCACGTTGTCGATCCTGATCCGGCTGACGGGTACGGCAAGCTGCCGGGCGGACCGGGGACCAGCACGTGGACGTTCTCGATCACTGCCGGCAATAGCGCTGGGGCCTTCTACATTAACGACGTAGGGGAGATCCGGGTTCTCAGCACGACCCAATTGCGGACGCTGGTTGTCCCGCCGAACGGCACGGTCGTCAACCTGACGGTGCTGGTCGTCGACGAGAGCGATACGACGCTAACAGATACGACGACGGTAACCGTGAACGTTGCGGGCGCGTATGCACCGCCGTCGATCACGCTGACGTCGACGGTGCGCGATTTTCACGCCGACGATTTCAACGACGTCGGCAAACCCACGAAGAAGCACCCTGATTTCGAGCGCGATCCATACGCGCCGGGCTCGGGACTGGTCAATAGCGTGCTGGGCGACGACGGCAAGCCGGTGTATTCCGGCATCGTCACCAGTCCGCCGCTGATCGAAAGCGCTACCTCGTTCGCGTCGTGGTTTAACGACGATCCGCTCTACAACCTGGGCCTGCCGCTGTCGCTGACGTTCACGCGGCAGACCATCGACGATCCCAGCACACCGGCGAACGATCCGGTGACGGCCTATTGGTTTCAGGACACGTCGTTCTTCCCGATCGACGGACTGTTGTTCAACGCCGGCGATGAGCAATCCAATCCGAGCTACGAGCCGACGGTTTCTGGCCACAATTTCCATTTCACGCTGGAGCTGCACGCGACGTTCACCTATCGCGAGGGAACGGATCAACTGTTCAAGCTCACGCGTTCGGACGACGACTTGTGGCTGTTCATCAACAAGCAGCTGGTCGTCGACATTGGCGGCGTCCATGCGTCGGCTCACGGGCTGGTCAACCTGGACGACGTTGCCGGCGCCATCGGCCTGCAGGACGGAAAAACGTATGCGTTCGACCTGTTTTGGGCAGAACGTCATACGACCGCGTCGAACCTGGAAGCGTTCACGACGATCGAAGACCTGACGCCGCTGGGAGCGGGATATCTGATCGATGAGGATTCGCGATTCGTATCCACGATCAAGAACGCGGCACCCGTCGGCCCTCCCATCTCGTTTCTGATTCCTCAGAATCCGCAGGGGATCTCGTTCTCTTATCGCGACTTAATCTTCGACACGGACGACTCCCAGTCGATCAACGACGCGTTCGAGTTGGTGCTGGTGGACGAGCAAGGGCGCTCGGTGGTGCCGACGATTGCGTTTGGCCGCGACGCCTTTGCCAATTTCACCGAGGGTGAAAGTGCGATCCTTGCGCCAGGCGCAGCGCTGCTCGAGGACGAGACCGTGACCTTGGACATTTCGCATCTGGCGCCCGGTCTGCGCGTGCAGCTGATCACGCGGCTGGTCAACAACGACGGGGTCACCAACGGCATCAATGATACCGACACTCGGGTACGGATTCCGCGCGCCGAAGTGAAGTTTGTCGACTTGACACCGCCGATCGCGGGCAACACTCCGTTTGTCGAAAGCAGTGGCCAGGCAGTGGTCGAGACGGAGCATTTCACGGGCCTGGCCCGCGGGGAGGACGGCGCGGAGGGTACGCCAGATTCTCAAGATGCCAGCGGCCTGGTTTGGTCCACCGTCTTCGCGAGTGGCACCAGCGGCGGGCAGTACATGGAAGTTGCCGAATCGTCGTCCCAAAAGAACACACTCGATGGAACCAACGGACCGCGACTCGACTACGCCATCAACTTTTCGTCGACCGGCACCTATTACGTGTGGGTGTTGGGGCAAGGTGAGACAACCGACAGCAATTCGATCCATCTGGGCCTGGATGGCGCACGAATTAATCCTGTGGGCACGAACGTCAGCTTCCCTATCGGCAGTACGTGGTCGTGGCAGTCGCAAACAACCGCCACGCAAAATAACCGGATTCTAGTGGACGTTACCACCGCGGGCGTACATACGCTCAACGTGTGGATGCGGGAGAATGGCGTGCGCGTGGACAAGATCGTACTGACGAAGACGGAGAGCGAGACTTTTTCCGGTCTTGGTCCGGCGGAGAGCCCGCGACAGCCGGCGGCCCCGCTTCCACCACCGTCGCCCGTGCCAGCGCCGCCGTTGCCGGCACCTCCGGTGGCGGCCGACTTCAACGTGTTGTCCGACGTGTCGGCCGGCTACAACCCCGCCTACGGCGTCACCAGCTGGAATGAATCCACCGACACGCTGTTTGCCAACCTCAAGCTCACGAACAACGGCCGCTTCGCGGTTCGCGGCGATACGGGTCCGCTGCTGGTCGGCGTCACGAACTTCAGCCACCCGCTGGTTTCGCTGCAAGACCCGGACGGAGTTACGCCGGACGGCATTCGCTACTACGACGTGTCGCGCCTGGCGTTCACCAATGCAGATAAGTTATCGACAAGCGGCGAGATCGTCAGCGGCCTGACGCTGAAATTCTACAACCCGACAGGCACGCAATTCAGCTATGACCTGGTCGTGCTGGGGGCGCTGAATCGCGCGCCGGAGTTCGTGAGTGAACCGGTGACCGAGGTGCACGTTGGCAATACCAATGGCTACGAGTACGACGCGTTGGCGCTCGACCCGGATGCTGAACTCGTGGCCACGGAAAATGTGACCTACGAGCTGTTGGTCGGCCCGGCGGGCTTGAACGTCGAACAGGCGACTGGCGAGGTTTTGTGGAGCCAGGCCGCGATTCTCGCGGCCGGCGGCGTGGGGCGCTACGCGGTAACGCTGCTGGCGAAGGATCCGCTGCAAGCTGTCTCGCAGCCTCACACGTTTGAGATCAACGTGGTCGACGTGCCCAATCGTCCGCCGCGGTTCACCACCACGCCCATCGTCGACGCCTATGCCAACCGGCCCTATACGTACGCGTCGTTAGCGGTCGATCCCGAGGGGGGCGATCTGGAATACACGGTGGAGCAGTATCCCAATCCACAAGGCAACTTTGCCATCGATCCCGACACCGGCGCAGTGACGTGGACGCCGCCGGAGAGCCTGATTGGCACATCCGTGGAGGTGACGCTGCGGGCCACCGACCCGGGAAGCTTGTTCGGCGAGCAGACCTACCAGATCTTCGTCCATCCCGATCCGGCCAACCGTCCGCCGGTGATCTACACCACGCCCATTACCACGCATGACGCTCCAGGCTTCAGCAATCCGCCCACGGGCAACATCACATCGCCCACGCCGATTGCCGTGGAGCTTGATCCCGGCGAGACGACCACGGTGCAGGTCAGCGCCACTGTGACGATCGGCGAGACGACTGGCGGCTCTTACACGCCCCCGTCCACGCCTCCCGACACGATGACCGTGGTGCCCGAGAGCGATCCGGAAGACCTGGTCGAGGCGCTATTGGGCGCCAACGGCACGGGCATCAACGTCACCGGCGTGCAGTTCTCCAATCAGGAATTTCCCGGGTCCGCCACTTCCACGGGCATTTTTGTGAACGACGACGGCACGTACGGGCTGGCTCCGTACGGGATCGTCTTAACCACGGGTGACGCGGACGACTTCGGCAGCGGACCGAGCGCGACGGGCTGGTGGCAACTGGGGTATGGCACGGCAGCAGAGGCTTCCTTTGAGCTGCCGCTATTGGAACAAGTTAGCGGCGAGCGCAGCTATTACGACGTATCGTGGCTGCAACTTACCTTCGAGATGGATGCGGGCTACGACACCGTGTTCTTCGAGGTGGCGTTCGGCTCCGACGAGTATGGCGAATGGGTGGGCAGTTCGTTCATCGATGCATTCGGGCTGTTTCTCAACGACCAGAACATTGCGCAAGTGGATGCCTTCGGGCCGGCGTGGACGCATCCCTCGCGGCGTGTGATTGGCAACGACGTTGAGCCCGGCGAGCCGATGGGCCCGTTGCCGCTGAATATGAACCATCCGCAAATGGAGTTTATCACGGGGACCGAGCTGGATGGCGTGCTAGCTCCTGGCGGCAATCCGGTAATGACGTTCTCGGCGCCGACGCAACCCGGCACCAATACGTTGATCTTCATCATTGCCGACAGCGGTGATGCGATTTATGACACCACGGCCTACATCTCGAGCCTCGGCGCGCTCTCGCCGGGAACGGTCACGGCCAAGCTGATTGCGCCGGGTCACGAGGACGTGTTCGAGAGCCTGACCGCGCCGATTCCGGGCGTGCAGCACGGGCAGAGCGTGTCGTTCGATGCGCAGCTCACTGGGGACGGCGCTGCGCATGCGTTCGACGTGCTGATCGTGGACGAGAACACCGGCGCCGTAATCGGCACCGCCCCCGTCACGATCAATAACGGCTATTTCTACCTGGTCCAGGCAACCGATCCCGATGGCGACGCTATCACGTATCACTTCATCGAATGGCCCGATTGGGCCGAGATTGACCAGCAGACCGGCGCCATCAGCGGCACTCCGCCGGAAGAAGGCTATTACGATTTCGTGATCGAGGCCCGCGACGGCCATGGCGGAACAGATCGGCAGCATTTCACGCTGCACGTGACGTCTGGCGAGCCCAACGACCCGCCGCAGATCGAATCGGAACCGACGACGGTGGCGTTCGAGAATCGCGCGTATTCCTACCAGGTGATCGCGTCGGATCCCAACGGCGACCGTTTGCAATACTATTTGTCCTCGCCGCCGCCGGGTATGGAGATTGATCGCGACACGGGTTTGATCAGCTGGACGCCCATCTCGCCCGGTGCGGTGCCGGTGAACATCAAGGTGTACGACGGGCAAGGCGGCGTAGCGGAACAGTCGTTCACGCTCGACGTAGCGGCAATCGAGCCGCAATTCAACACCACGCCTCAAATCACCAGCTTGCCGGTTCTCTCGGCGTTCGCCGACCAGCGCTATCGCTACGACGTGACGGCGACCGATGCCGATGGCGACGCGATCGAGTTCGAGCTGCTGGTCGGACCGCTGCACATGGCTCTTGACGCGCACAGCGGCGTGCTGGTGTGGACGCCGACCGTCGCAGAGCTGGGACCGCACGACATTGTCATCGTGGCTCGCGACGGACATGGCGGCGCCCGGACGCAGGGGTTCCGCATCAATGTAGTGCGTTTGAACGATCCACCGCGGATCACTTCCGTACCGTGGGGCCCGGCGGGCGTGGATCACGAGTGGGAGTATGTGTTGCAGGCGGAAGATCCCAATGGCGACCCGGTGACGTTCGAATTGGACACGGCGCCGGCGAACATGGCGATCGAATTTGATCCCGTGGAGGAAGTCTATGTCGTCCGCTGGACTCCCGGAGTCGAAGGTGACTTCCGTGTGGTCATCGTGGCGGACGATCAGCGGGGCGGTCTCGGTTACCAGGAGTTTACCCTGGGTGTGACCGACAACACGCCTCCCAAGATCACTTCGACGCCCGAATTCATTGCGCTGGTGGGCGAAGAATATACCTATCTCGTCACGACCGAAGACGAAGACGGCGACAATGTGACCGTGACGTTGGATCTGGATTCGCTGTCCCGTGGCATGCGCTACCTGGACGGCGACGATTCGGTGCATTGGACGCCAACGGTTCCGGGCACTTATCGCGTGCGCGTGAAGGCGGTGGATCCGAGCGGAGCGGGGGAGATTCAGTCGTACGATCTGTTGGTGATCGACCCGAACGACGTGAACGGCCCGCCGGAAATCACCTCCAGCCCGCGCGGTCCCGCGATGGCCAACCTGCCGTACACCTATCAAGTCGAGGCCGAGGATCCCAACGGCGATCCCATCACCTTCACGCTCGATCAAGCCTCGCTCGATCGGGGCATGACCATCGATGAAAACACGGGGCTGCTCGCATGGACGCCGACCCGCGGCGGCACCGTGCATGTGGAGATCACCGCGGCCGACGACGAAGGGGCATCTGTCACGCAATCGTTCGAGTTGCCGGTGGTCGACAATGCGCCGCCGCAGATCCTCTCGGATCCGGTGCAATCGTGGGCATTGCCGGGGACCTACGCGTACGACGTGCATGCGCTCGATCCCAATCCCGAGGATCTTGCCACGCTTGTGTATTCGCTCGATGAAGCGTCGCTGGAACGCGGCATGACGATCAATTCCGCCACAGGTGAGATCACCTGGCCGCTGACGCTGCCGATGGTCGTGTGGGTTTCGGTTACGGTTACGGACAACGACGGCGCGTATGCGACACAGACGTTTAATTTGCAGATTTACGACCCCGTCACGAACCAGGCGCCCTATATCACGCACACGGCGCGCACGACGATTCAGGCGGGCAGCCAGTACCAGCACCAGGTGCGCGCCACGGATCCGGACGGGGATGCGCTCACGTACGTATTGATTCGGTATGCGAACACGTCCGACGAGCTCACGATGGATGATCGCGGTTTGGTGAGGTGGAACACGACCGCCGCCGACATCAATCCGCCCAGCGCACCCTATTTATACGGAGTGAAGGTGGTGGACAGCCGCTCGGCCGAGTCGTCGATCGTGGACTTCACCATACATGTGATCGCCACCGCGCCGCCCAACCACGCACCCGACATCACGTCGAACCCGCTGGGCAGCGCCACGATTGGCAGGCTTTACGACTATCAGGCCACGGCGACGGACGAGGACGGCGACAGCATTCGCTGGTCGCTCGATCGCGGCCCGGACGGCATGGAGATCGACCTGATTACGGGGTACCTGACGTGGACCCCTGCGAAGGCCCAGCTCGGCGCGCACGAGGTGATCGTGGTGGCATCGGATGGGATGGGAGGCACGGCACGACAGACGTTCGAGGTGACCGCGCATTCGCTCAACCTGCCGCCGTTGATTACGTCGACGCCCGTATCGCGCGGGATCATCAACACGACGTACACCTATATCGTGACTGCCACGGATGACAACGATCACCTGGAGGATCTGGAGTTCACGCTGGTGAACCCGCCCAACGATGGTCAGGGACACGTCATGCAGCTGGACGACACGGGACCGGGCGTGGCCACCATCACGTGGTCGCCCACTGCAGTGGGTACCTCGCCTTACACCGTGCAAGTGGAAGTAACGGACCCCTCGGGCGCCAAGTCGATCCAGACTTTCGATCTCGTGCTCACGACCGATACCAGCTACAGCAATACGGCTCCTTTGATCACGACCGAGCCGGTATTTCGCGCCGTTGCTGGGCAGCCGTATGAGTACGACGTGGACGCCACCGATCCCGACCCGGGCCCGGGCGGATTGGTTTACACGCTGGACGCGGCGTCGCTGGCCCGCGGCATGACGATCAATTCGTCAGACGGGGTAATAGGCTGGCCCTCACCGACGGCCAACACCCAGCCCTACATGGTCACCGTCTCGGTGCGCGACAACGGCGGCACGGGACTGGGCATGGCCCAAACCTACACCCTGTTGGTGCGGAGCAACACGGCGCCCACCGTCACGTCGGTGCCTTTGTCGAGTATCGTGGCCGGGCAATTGTACCGGTACAACGTCATCGCCACTGACCCGGATATCGCAACGGGAGATTTCCTCGCGTACGAAATCACCGGCATCACGGGCGGACCGGCCAGCGCGCCCCAGATCGACGGCTTCGGTCGGGTTACCTGGCAGTCGACGCTGGCCGATGCGGGTCTCACGATTGGGTTCGACGTGATCGTCACGGACAGCTTTGGAAAGTCGGCCGCGCCACACCACGTGCAAATCACTGCCGCGAGCGACTCCGACGGCCCGCAGGTGGCCGTGCAAGCCAGCCACAGTCGCATCCAGCTCGGCGGCGCGGTGACCTTCTTTGTCAGCGCGGTCGACGACGTTGACGGCTACAACGTGCTGGCCTTGACCCTGGTGGTCAACGGAACGTCCTATCTGGTCGGGCCTAACGGTCGCGTAACGGTGACGATGAACCAGGCCTCGCCGGCGCTGCCGTTCTACGCGACGGCGACCGACCAGGAAGGGAACCCGGGCCAGTCGCCCACGCTGACGCTCGAGGTGTTCGATCCCAATAACCTTCCGCCGATCGCGGTCATCACCGCCCCCGCGCACGATTTCACGATCACCGAGCCACTGAGCATCTACGGCATCGTCGACGACCCCGACGGCGACGACTTGACGTACTCGCTGAGCCTGATGCCGGTGGGCGCCACCAGCGAATCGGCGCGGATCGAGCTGGGGTCGTTCGCCGGCAAGCGCGGCGACGCCGAGCTGGAAACGTCCGCCGCGTTGGGCGCTCAGATCGATCCAGGGAGCCTGCCCGACGGCTCGTATTTGCTCAGGCTGCTGGTGGACGACGGATTTTCCTCGCCCCAGTCAGCCTTCCAGTTGGTGACCATTAAGAGCCAATTCAAGCTGGGAAACTTCGGCCTGACGTTTACGGATCTGGAATCATCGGTGGCCGGCCTGCCGCTGACGATCCGCCGAACTTACGACACGTTGCGTGCCAATGAGCTGGGCGATTTCGGCTACGGCTGGTCCCTCGACCTCATCTCGGGCAGCCTCGATATTCAGCTTTCCGACAGTCCCGAGAACTCCTATTGGCGGAGCCTGGGATACGAGCCGGCGTTGTTCTACGGCTCGCAGATGGTCGTCACGCTCGCGGATGGCAAGGAGATTCGATTCACCGCCGTGCCTTTGCCGACGGACGACGGTTCGGGCTTCGGGGCCGGGGCCATTCTGGGCCTGGCCAATATCTTTGCCTTGGGATTCGAGCCGGATCCCGAACACGGGGCGCGGCTCGATCTGATCGGGGGTTATCCCAGCCAGTACCTCTATCCCAGCGACTTTATCGACTTGATGGATCCCGATCTCTTCGGCGAGCCGTACAACTCGTTCGCCGTGGTGCTGGATGAAGAGACGGGCGAGTTCCGCGAAGTGACGACCGGCGCCCAATCGAGCCTGGGGATTCCCAAGAATCCAGCGTCGTTCGGCTACGACTACCGGCTGACGATGCCAGACCGCACGGTCTACATCTTCGATTCGAAAACCGGAGAGCTGCTGTCGTATCGGGACAAAGACGGCAACCGGCTGGTGTTCAACGGCGACTCGATCACGTCGATCGATCGGACCGGCGAGGTGATCGATAGCATCACCATTCGCCGCGACGGCTACAACCGCGTCTATGAGGTCGTGGAATCGTCGGGCAGCCGCATTCAATATGCGTACGATCCCGTGACCGGAGACCTGGCGAGCGTGACCAACCGCGCGAACGAGGTAACCTCGTTCGAATACGATGAGGCGGCCACGCATCGCCCGCATTTCCTGACTGGCATTATCGATCCGCGCGGCGTGCCTGTGCTGACGGCGGCGTTCGACCCGGGAACAGGGCGGCTGTTGGGCCTGCAGGATGCCGACGGCAATCCAGCCAACTTCTCGTACTCGCTCAATCTGGGCGACGGCCGCTCGGTCGAAAGTGTGACCGATGCCAGTGGAAATCCCACCGAGATCGTGCGCGACGGCTACGGCAATGTCGAGCGCCGCATCCAGCGCGTGCTAAGCACCGGCAACGCGGCCACTAACCGCTACCTGGTTACCGTCCATCGCTACGACGCCAACGACAACCAGACGCACGCCAGCGTGCCGTTCGAAGTGGTTGGCGACGGCGAGCGGTTTAGCGCCGGGCGAAATCTCGCGGCCCACCCGGGCGAGCCCAACTTTGTCGCGTCGGTGTGGGAATCCATCTCGTTGTTTGACGACAAGGACAACCTGCTGTCGTCGACCGATGCGCTGGGAAACCCCACCTTCTACGGAAACTACGACAAACACGGCAACCCGGGCACCGTGACCGATGCGCTTGCGCGCGTGACGCGCAACACGTACGAGGATGGCCGGTTGACCCGCACCGAGGATCCTGAAGGCGGCGTCACGCTCTTCGACTACGACCAGAAAGGGCGACTGTGGCACACCACGCGCATCGCGCCCTCCGGTACCCCGGTCACCACCACCTTCGGTTACGACACGAAAGGCCGGCTGATCTATACGATCGATCCGGACGGAGTCACGACCAATAACATCTACGACACCAAGGGGAATCCGATCCTCACTTACAGGGTCTGGGATGATCCTGCCACGGGCAACGGCATTCAGGGCGACGGCACGATCGACAAGACAGTACTCACTCGGACTGAGTACGACGCGGAGAACCGCGTCACGCGGGTGCGACAGTACACGTTGACCGGCGCTTGGGATGGCTTGTTCACCACGCTCGACGCCGCTGCGCCGGACTGGACCACGACCAACGTCTACAACTCGGCAGGCCAGCTCGTCAAGCAAACCGATCCGTTCGGAATCGACACCTACACGCTCTACGACCGCCGCGGCAACGCTATCGAAACCCGCACCGAAACGGTCAACGCCGCCGGGCAGCCACGCTGGCTGGTCACGCGCACGTTTTACGACAGTAACGGCCGCGTCACTGCCACGACCGATCCGTTGATCGTGGACAACGCCAACGCGCCCACGGATACGGGTTTTTCGATCGCCAACGACACGATCGACACCGTGCCGGCCGACCGCCGCGTTACCCAGACGGTGTACGACGCCGCGGGCCGCGTGGTCGAGACGCGCCGCCTGGCCGGGGTCAACATTACGCTCGACGTGCCCGCGCCCGGGCCCAATCCACCGACAGCGCCGGTCTACGCGACCGACTTTGTTCCGCCCACCGATCCGGAGGACCTGGACGACGCCATCCTCACGCGCAACCGAACCGTGTACGACGGCGCGGGCCGCGTGGCCAGCACCATCACCTACGATACGACGCACCCCAGCGACCCGTTCACCACCGTGCTGCACCAGGTGTGGTTCGAGTACGACGCCGCCGGCCAGCAGACGGCGGTTATCCAGGGGATCGATCTCAATCAGAACGGCACCGTCGAGACCACCGATGCGAACGGTGACGGCGTGCCCGACGGCGGCATGGAGCTGGTGCGCACCACCGCTCACTACGACGCGGGCGGCCAGCAGGACCAGACCACCGACGCGCGCGGCCTCAGCATGCGCTACGAGTACGACAAGGCTGGGCGGCTGACCAAGACGATCGCCCAGGTGAGCGGGCCGGATATCGAGACCCGCACGGAGTACGACAAGCTCGGCCGTCGCACCGCGGAGATCGACGCCCGCGGCCTGCGCACCGAGTACAAATACGACGACCTGGGCCGGCTGACCGAAGTCTGGCTGCCCTCGATCACCGACGGGTCCACCGGCTCCACCACCGGCCAGGCCAAGTACAAATATCTGTACGACAAGTACGGCAACCAGGTCGCGATCACGGATCCCGAGAATCACACCACTCGCTTCACCTATGATGCACACGGCCGGCAGCTGACGCGCACGCTGCCCATCGGCGTGGCGACGACCGGCAATCCGGACGACTTCCAGGAGTCGTTCCAGTACGACCCGCACGGCCGCCCGACGCTGCACGTCGACTTCGAAGGTCGTTACACGCGCTTCAAGTACGACGCGCTGGGCCGCTTGGACGTGAAGGAGTTCTTCGCCGACTCGGCCAGTTACGGCGACGGCGGCCCGACATATCCGCCCAACGAGTTCCTCGACTACTCTTATGATGCGCACGCACGCGTGACCGGCATCGGCGGCGACCTGGGCTACGCCACCACGTCCACCCAGTACTACGACGCCGACGGACGGCTGATCAAAACCGATTCCGCTGAGGGCGCCGTCCACCACGAGTACGACCGCCTGGGCCGGCTCACCCGCACCTACACCGGCTTGCTCGATACACAGCACACGTCCGGCGATGTCGACGGCAAAGCCATCTCCGACACGCGCTACGCGTACGACTCCCTGGGCCGGCTGATTGGCGCCACGCTGGTGGAGCGCAGCGACTTCCGGCTCAACGACCCGGAGATCACGCGCTATCGCTATGACGCCAACGGCAACCTGGATTTGGAGATCCGGCCGCTCTATATCGTCATCGACTACGCGTACGACGCGCTCAACCGGCTGGACGTCCAGACCACGTTCTACGATTCCGACGAGGACCTGACTTATGGCGGCGCTCCGGGCGAACTGATCGGCCGCTACGACTACACGGTCCGCGCCGACGGCAAACGCGAGCGGGTGGTCGAGACCGACGATCAGGGCCATACCACGACCATCGACTGGGTCTACGACCAACTGGGCCGCTTGACCGAAGAGCGGTACGACTTCGACCATGCCAGCGATCCGCAGCTGGACGACGACTACGACACCATCGCCCGCTACGGTTTCGACCTGGCGAGCAACCGGCTGCAACTGGCCAAGGACCTGGGCAATGCCACCGGCGCGTTCGCGGCCGACCAGACGATCACGTACGACTACGACGATAACGATCGGCTGTTATCGGAAGCGCTCAACAGCGACGGCGATCCGCAGATCGAGCGGACGACCACGTACGAGTACGGCGGTCCGACGAACCCCGGTACCGAGCAGACCAGGAAGACCGTCTCGGGCGACGTGTCCGGTGTCACCACGCAGACCTACAACCTGCA
This sequence comes from Pirellulales bacterium, assembly GCA_050250435.1. Classification (GTDB taxonomy): domain Bacteria; phylum Planctomycetota; class Planctomycetia; order Pirellulales; family PALSA-1355; genus JBFWOR01. Next base: position 60,369 of record JBFWOR010000019.1, read on the forward strand.
GGGCCGGCTGGCGACGCTCGCCAGCGATGCTGACGCCGACGGCCACGTCGAGTCACGCTTCACGTACCGCTACAACGACGCCGGCATCCGCGTCTACCAGAAGCAGGAAACCGACGCCGATGACGACGGCACGATTGATGACACCGACGAGACCGACTTCCTCATCGACGCCAACAATCCCACCGGTTTCGCCCAGGTGCTGGAAGAGAAGGTCCACGATCAGTACCTGGGAATGGGCAAGACGTTCACGCTCGGGCTGAACGTGATCTCCGAGTACATGCCCTGGTACAACTCGGGCTTTTTGCTGTACGACGGTCACGGCAGCACCCGCGTCTTGCTGGACTACAACGGCGTCGTGCAACGGCGCTTTGCCTACGACGCCTACGGCAACCTGCTGGGGGGCGCCGGGCTCGTCAACAACATCGCCGACGCGCTCACCACGCACCTCTATTCGGGCGAGCGCACCGATCCCACCGGGTTGCAGTACCTGCGGGCCCGCTACTACGACCCGACCACCGGCCGCTTCAACCGGCTCGATCCCTTCGCGGGCGACACACAGGACCCCATCAGCCTGCACAAGTACCTGTACACGCACGCAAACCCCGTGATGGGGGTGGATCCGTCAGGGTTGATGACGCTGACAGAAATCAAAGTCTCCGCGTCGACCTTGATGTCGAGCGTAGCGACGAGATTCGCTGGTGCGATAGCCGCGGGTGGGGCGGCTGTTGGACGTTTCTTCAATCAGTTGGGGCGGCAGGTACAGCAACTAGCCGAGCAAACGTTCAGCCTTTTTCCTCGACTCGATTGGGCCGCGCGTCATCCGGCCGGTCAGAGAGTGATTGACTATTTCGTGCGCGTTGGTGATCGCGCTGCAATGATTGAGGTGAAGTACGGGCTGCCGCGGGCGGCGGGTGATGCCCTCAACCGGCTTGCTGCTCAGATGAACGCAATGGTATCTTCGGGAGCGGGCCAGCCGGTTGTCTGGACGCTAAGAGCACCGACACAGGCACAATTGGAACTAGTCAAACAAACGGCTGGACCGGAAACGTTCAACCGTGTGCAGTTTGTCGAAGGCATCGAAGGGTTGTATCGCTTCATTACGATTTATTTCGGATTGTGACGTTCACGATCTGCAGCACGTTCGTTCGATCTGGTGGCATGCGCAGCGACTACGGTAAGCTTTTGCGAAGAGAGTTCGAGCAAGAACTTCTTGCGGCGTTGCCGCAGTTTACGCGCTCAAACGAAACGCAGATTCCACCGGGTTGTCGGCTGTACGAATGGCTGATGAGTAAGGAGTTGACGGCGTATCTTTTGTTGGTTCCTTCGGATTCTGAGCATTTCACGATCGAAGTGGGTTGGACTCGTGGTGGCCCCTTTCCGTTCGCGCTTTTTATGCCTGAAGTGATACAACAGGGAAGTTTTCGATGCCGGCTATCTCGAATGTGGAATCCGCCATCCGAGTACTGGTGGAAGGTTACGTCCCAACGGACGGTCAAGGACATGACACTCGAGGAAATAGGACGATTCGATATGGATTTTCTGAATCCGCCGCCGAAGATGACGGACGCCGACCGGGAAGTTCTGCGCGCGGCGGTCGACGATGCGATCCAGAAGATCCAGCAATACGCAATCCCCTACTTCGAGCAAGTGGCGCAGGAGTACGGCGAAGGTCCTCCAGCTCAGACAAGCACTGGCGAGCAGCAATAGAGCGATTTCGACGACACCGACGAGACCGACTTCCTCATCGACGCCAACAATCCCACCGGCTTCGCTCAGGTGCTGGAAGAGAAGGTCCACGGCCAGTACCTGGGAATGGGCAAGACGTTCACGCTCGGGCTCAACGTGATCGCCGAGTACATGCCCTGGTACAACTCCGGCTTCTTGCTCTACGACGGCCACGGCAGCACGCGCGTCTTGCTGGACTACAACGGCGTGGTGCAACGGCGCTTTGCCTACGACGCCTACGGCAACCTGCTGGGCGGCGCGGGGCTCGTCAACAACATTGCCGACGCGTTCACCACGCACCTCTATTCGGGCGAGCGCACCGATCCCACCGGCCTGCAGTACCTGCGGGCCCGCTACTACGACCCGACCACCGGCCGCTTCAACCGGCTCGATCCCTTCGCGGGCGACACGCAGGATCCGCTGAGCCTGCACAAGTACCTGTACACGCACGCCAATCCGGCGATGGGGGTGGATCCGAGCGGGAACTCATCGCTTGCAGTAACGATCGCAACCGCGGGGATTAAGGCAGGACTGGCCGGTGTTGCATTTGGAGCACCTTTCCGTGCGTACACCGCCTACCGAGAGTGGGCAGCAGGTGCGCAGTGGCGCGATATTATCTTAGGTCTAATGCAGGGTGTTGCTACGGATTTTGCAGTCGGCGCGGTGCTGGGAGGCGGTGCCGCGGGTCTTGTGCGACAATTGGGCTCAAACGCGTTCAAGCTTCGTGCCGTTGGCCAATCCATCGCCGATTTTACTGCGGCGCGCGTGCCGTGGTCCGCATGGCGCATTGTTGACAACTCCGCTAGGGGCCTTGCCATCGAAAAATCGATCCTAAACCGGGCGGCAAGTTTCCTGGGCCAAAGGATTAGTGGCTTCCCTGTCATTGATGACTATATATTTCGCGCCGGGCGGGGTATTGCAACGTCCGTGAAGAGCTTAGATCTTACGAGAAAGAGCTATGAAACCGCAGCGGGCTTAAGATCGCAACTCAACAAGTATGCACGGCACCTCCAAACCTTTGTCGGCGACACCTCAAGGGCGGTTCACGTTGGTCCCGGAACGCCAAACCCGATCGATGACAAAGTGCTCGTTATCGCCTTTGAAGAGGGCGCGGCCACGTCTGCCCAGGCGAGCGTGCTGGTCGAGTGGCTGCAAAGTGCGGCTACAAAGTTTCCTGATGTCAAAGTTGTATTCCAATTCGTGCCATGAAGCAGTTTCTGTCTAGCGTAGGCCGATTGATCTGGAGAGGCGCGTCAGAACTCCCTCCGATGCGACAATCTTGCCACGTGCGCTACTCTCACAAAGGCTTACTTATCTCAGCGGTGCATCGCGACGTGCGGGGAATGGGACCGGACGGCGATCCACTGGCACTGCTGCGACTCGATGCGGAGATCACCATCATTGGCGTCGCTGTATTAGACGCACTGAGGGGATCTCGGGATGGACTTTCTGTTGAAGAGTCGGAGGTTCAAATCGCTCGGACTTTCGCCCTCGCCGGTGAGCATACGTGGCAGGGGTTTGAACGAGAATGGGAAATGATACGTGTGGCCTTTGAAGACGGCGGGGCGACGGTCGTTCTATATCAAATGCATCGATACGAGACAGGCGGGTATGTCATGTCTCGGGACGACCCAGTCTTTCGCTGCCCTGCTGATCCTGAAGAGGTCGGGCGCGTCGTCCGTCAGATTATCGATCGACCGCCGTTACCCGTGGAGCCGCTTGAGCCAAGCCATGCATAGTACCTGAGAGGGCACGAGGTACGTACCAGACCTGGCGTATGGCGGCGCCCCGGGTGAATTGATCGGCCGCTACGACTATCGCGTCCGCGAAGACGGCAAGCGAGACCGTGTGGTCGAGACCGACGATCAGGGCCATACCACGACCATCGACTGGGTCTACGACCAATTGGGCCGCTTGACCGAAGAGCGGTACGACTTCGACCATGCCAGCGATCCGCAGCTGGACGACGACTACGACACCATCGCCCGCTACGGTTTCGACCTGGCGAGCAACCGGCTGCAACTGGCCAAGGACCTGGGCAATGCCACCGGCGCGTTCGCGGCCGACCAGACGATCACGTACGACTACGACGATAACGATCGGCTGTTATCGGAAGCGCTCAACAGCGACGGCGATCCGCAGATCGAGCGGACGACCACGTACGAGTACGGCGGTCCGACGAACCCCGGTACCGAGCAGACCAGGAAGACCGTCTCGGGCGACGTGTCCGGTGTCACCACGCAGACCTACAACCTGCAGGGCCGGCTGGCGACGCTCGCCAGCGATGCTGACGCCGACGGCCACGTCGAGTCACGCTTCACGTACCGCTACAACGACGCCGGCATCCGCGTCTACCAGAAGCAGGAAACCGACGCCGATGACGACGGCACGATTGATGACACCGACGAGACCGACTTCCTCATCGACGCCAACAATCCCACCGGTTTCGCCCAGGTGCTGGAAGAGAAGGTCCACGATCAGTACCTGGGAATGGGCAAGACGTTCACGCTCGGGCTGAACGTGATCTCCGAGTACATGCCCTGGTACAACTCGGGCTTTTTGCTGTACGACGGTCACGGCAGCACCCGCGTCTTGCTGGACTACAACGGCGTCGTGCAACGGCGCTTTGCCTACGACGCCTACGGCAACCTGCTGGGGGGCGCCGGGCTCGTCAACAACATCGCCGACGCGCTCACCACGCACCTCTATTCGGGCGAGCGCACCGATCCCACCGGGTTGCAGTACCTGCGGGCCCGCTACTACGACCCGACCACCGGCCGCTTCAACCGGCTCGATCCCTTCGCGGGCGACACACAGGACCCCATCAGCCTGCACAAGTACCTGTACACGCACGCAAACCCCGTGATGGGGGTGGATCCGACTGGGCTGTACGACGGTCTGGTCGGCCAGATGAACGTGATGAGTGTGATGAACAACTTCTTGGCGACGACTTCTAAGGTCTACAGCGCGTTCAAAAGAGCGAAGAATGTGCTGGATGCCATTGAGACAGCGTCGACGATTATCGGCCTCGCTCAAGCCGATTGGGGAGGTCTGCTGCGACAGGGCATGTCCATGGTCTCGTGTAGTATGTTTGGCGAATACGCGTCGAGATTCACGAAGAGAGGTATCGAGCGAGCCCTCCTTACCTTGATGGACAACATCCCGTTGGTTACGACGACACTCCTCGGCAGCCCCTCAAAAATGCAGGCAATCGCGACCGCAATTGTCGGCCCCAAACCTGCGTTTATTATCTATCTGCCAACTCCTCCATTCGCTAACCCACTGGCCGCAATTCCGCCAATTCCTATTCCCCTAAAGCTGGGCAGGCTGCGATTCCAGGTATACTTGTCATTTGGAATTAGGTCATACACCGGCATGTTCACAGGGCTCGCGATATCCGAGGATTCGCGCCAGAGCAGATTCGACCACGAGCCGGCAAAAACTGAAGGCGTCTTCCATATGGACTATGTTGTCCATCATCCGCGGGGTGGATCTCCGCCATCTCGATACGACTTGGCGCATTGGCTGTCGGAAGACGAGAAGTTCGAGTTCCACGTCCCAGGGGACTTGTGATGGCTCACCTATTGTGCATGCAGGAGGGCCGCAAGTTCGGAATCCCGGTGTGGCACTTTGCCTCCGCGCGGCACGAGAAGGTTCACGACTATGCGCCGCGGAGGCTGGGTGACCGCAAGGGCGAAGACGATCGCTCGTGGGGCCAGCGGGATAAGCTTCGCGCCTATGTGCGCGCTTTTGTTAGGCCGGTGGGTGCGGTTGATCTAAGTCAATTCGGGCATGCTGAGTATGCGTTGTACTTGCCAAGATCAAAGGTTGACTTCAATTGGCTCTGCAAGGCCACGGCGACATATGGAGCGTGCATCGAGATCATCGTTCCCCGCGAATTGACCACGCCACAGTTGGCGAGCGCCGCGCGGACTTGGGCCACGGCGCGGCCATTGCGCTACTTGACACATGCTGATCTGTGCGCGGAACTTGCCGTCCCATGGGTCTACCTGCTGGGCATCTATAATTACGATCCATGCCTCTCGGTGTTCATTACAGAAACAGAAGGCATGGCAACCGAGTTCTTGCAATGGACAGAGGGAGTCGAGGATTGCTATTTGATCCCCTTGGACGACGCGCTCGCCACGGAGCAAAGGAATTGGGAGGACATTTACAAGCAATTTGAAGAACCAGGCCCGCTCACGCCCGAGCAGTTGCAGATGGCCGAGAACTTCCGCAAGTTCAAGGAAAAGTTCGAACGACGCTACGGCGAGTAACAGGCACACGAGTTCAATGGCGGAGCAGAGCGTCTTTGCCGACGATTTCATCGAGACAATCCTTGACATCTTGTTGACGTCGGTTCCCCGGATTGGCAACAAACTGTCCGTGCTCGCCGACCCGTCCGAGGGAAAGGACTCGAAGAGCATGGCGCGACAGATGGTTTGCCACGACATCGGCAACATGGTGGTTCTGGCCTACGCGGGGCTCAAGGGCGTCATTCGCGACGCGCGGAAGGACGACTATCAGTCCGTGATGCTGAAGTTCAACGAACTGGTCGGGGAACTGCGAAAGCACCGCTTCGACATCCCGCCGCAAGTGGCAGATGCGATCCGCGCGGTCCGTCACGAACGGCGCGCGTGAACCTCCGAGCACGGCGTCGGCGGAGGCGTGTGCCACCTTAGCTGAGGCGCGCAATGCGCAGCGACTACGGTAAGCTTCTGCGAAAACAATTTGAGGAAGTGTTGCTGCGTACGCTTCCTCAGTTTGAGCGGTCGTCGGAGACGGAGAACCTGCAAGGGTGCCGTCTGTATGAATCTCGTCTGACGCCCGCTTTGGTGGGTTACATTTTTCTCATCGTCTCAATTCATTCGGAATGGTTCACGATTGAGTTGGGCTGGAGCCACGATGGCCGGTTTCCGTCGTGGCTGATACCCGTGCGGGGACCTGAACGAGGCGCTTATCGATTGCGTATTGCCGAGCTTTGGCACGCGACCAAGGATCACTGGTGGAAGGTTACGGCCCAGCGGACGGTTCGGGACATGACACTCGAGGAAATAGGACGATTCGATATGGATTTTCTGAATCCGCCGCCGAAGATGACGGACGCGGACCGGGAAGTCTTGCGCACGGCGGTCGACGATGCGATCCAGAAGATCCAGCAATACGCGATCCCCTACTTCGAGCAAGTGGCGCAGGAGTACGGCAGCGGACCGGCACCTCAGACGTCATGAGCGCAAGACCGTCACCAACGCTTGACGAGTACTTGCAACTTACAACAGCGAGTCGGACGGCGTTGTGTCGAGACATCGAATCGCGAGGGAATGGTCGCTTCCGTTTCGTCGATCTCGGCGCTGGCGATGACCTGCTGCCCACCTTTCATCACACGGCGACCAACCTGGATTTCAAGTTAGTCCTGGGCGGACGGTTTCGTATGGGCCTCAGCGACGCGGAGGAATCGGCCGCGCGCGCAAACTATGATCCGCCGCCGCTGAACCTGGACGAAATGCGACCCGTGCGAGACCTGGCAGTCGAAGCGTTTTTCATGTCGGTCTCACCGATCCTGGGACGCGAATGGTTGAACTTGAATGGCGAGTCTGCAGTCGACGCGCCACCGGACCGGCCGGTGTTTGTCACGCATGAGCAGGCGACACGATTTACAATCGCTTTTGGTTGTCGGTTGGTCAGCGAGGCCGAGTGGGAGTATGCATGTCGTGGCGGAACGTCGACATTGTTCTTCTTTGGCGACAAGCTGCCGCCGGACGACGCTCTGGCGGCATACGTTGCCCCGGATTATCGGAAACGAGACGAGTGCGGCCGCAATCCGTTCCGGTTGTGCGGCATGTTCACCGGCGAGTTTTGTGCGGACGAATACCGGCGGTCGTTGAATCCGCGCGAACGACCGATCGCAGGCGTGCACGTTGTGCGGGGTGGCGGCGCTTTCTTCTGGCCCTGGCAGGACCAGGAGTGGGTGTGGTGCATGTCGGCGATGCGCATGCCATCTACGGATCTTGTCGATGGGGTGTGTGGTTTCCGTCTGGTGCACGATCTATGAAAGCATCTCATTGGAGTCGGCTTGACTGCATAGACACAATCCAAGGTTGACTTCGAGGTCGCGACCTGAGCACCGCCTATCGCGAGTTGTCCGACCGCAACCGCCACATCATTGCCGAGATCAACGCCCGCAACGGCTATGAGCGCGAGTGGTCCATGCGCGAATACAAGCCCGAGCACGTCGGCTGGGAGTAGCGTCGGCTCGTCGCGCATTGCCCGGTACGGCGTTGCGCACGCCCCCCAGACGAACGACGCAGTCGCGCAATCGGCCGCTGTTTGCGTTAGTTTTCCATGAGTTCTGGGACAACCGTCCGGGGGCTTGCTAGAATCGCCGCACGAATATCAGGCGGCTGACACACCTTAGATTTCCAGCAACCTCTGAAAGGCCGCTAGTGATTCGAACAACGCTGATTCTCCTCTTCGCCATGACTCCGGTCATGGCTTGGGCCGGACCCTACGACGCGCCGGCCAGCTACTACAACACCGCGACTGGAACCGGGTCCACGCTGAAGACCCAACTCAACGACATCATCGACGGTCACACGGTCGTCTCCTACGACAGTGCGCGCACGGCCCTGCAAGTGACCGACGCCGACCCCAACAATCCGGGTCACATCCTGCTGGTCTACAATCGCGTGTCGCTGGACGTGTCCGTGATCAATCCGGGCGGACCGATTCCGGGCTGGGATGCCGGACTCTCCTGGAATCGCGAACACACCTGGGCCGACAGCCGCGGCTTGGGCGGATCCGGTCCCGACTATCCCGACCTGCACCACCTGCGTCCGTCGACGCCTTCGGTCAACGGCTCGCGCGGCAACTTGAATTTTGGCGGCGCGTATGGCCAGCCGTACGGAAGCGTGAACGACGGGGGCACCTTCTGGTATCCCGGCGATGCCGATGCCGGCTTGATCGCGCGGAGCGAGTTCTACATGGCCACGCGCTACGACGGCGCCGACGCCAACACGATCGATTTGGAACTGCAGCCCGGCAATCCGACTACCGCGCAGGGCCTGGGCAACTTGAATCGCATGGTCGAGTGGCACTACCAGGCCGTGCCCGACGACTTCGAGCTGCGTCGTAACGACGTCATCTACGACACCTACCAGAACAATCGCAATCCGTTCGTCGATCACCCGGAGTTCGTGTGGAGCGTCTTCAAAGACCAGATGAACGACAGCCAGTTGTATGTCGGCGCGGCGCCGGCGGCCGATGGGTCGTCGTCCACCTCGGTCGACTTCGGCCAGGTGCTGGTCGGGGCCTCGACGCCGGGTCCGCAGAACGTCACGCTGCACCGCAACGGCAACGACGGCTCGTATTTCGAAGTCTCGACCGCGGGCGACGCCACTTCGAATATCAACGGTCGACTGAATGCGTTTGCCATCAATAACACCGGCAGCGACTCGAAGACGTTGACCGTCGGATTGAATACGACGACCGCGACGGCCGGACTAAAATCGGGCACGGTGACGATCGACAACCTGGACATCACGACACAAGGCGGCGCCGGCGTCGGAGCCAACGACGACATCGACGTCGTCAACCTGGCGCTGACCGTGCTGGATCATGCCGAGCCATCGTTCGACGGCCTGCTGGCTCTCGACAGCTTGGTTCACGACTTCGGCGCGATCACGCAGGGCGCGCCGATGCCCACATTCAACTTCGACATCTTCAACCTCGAAGCCACCGACATGCTCACGGTCGGACTGGATTTCGATTCGTTGTTCGGCAGCGGGCACACCAGCATCCTGTCAACGGACCTGGCGACCTTTGGCGGGGCGTCGGCGTTGGCGGCCGGATCGAGCAACGGCTATCTGGCAACCTTCAACACGAGCATCCCCGGGACGTTTTCGGCCACGTACACGCTCGACTTCAGCGACAAGGACTTGCCAGGGGCGATGCAACTGGGCGGCCTGACGTTGACCCTGATGGGCAGTATCGTGGCCGTGCCCGAGCCGTCGACCGTGGGCCTGGCCGCGATAGGCCTCGTACTGTGTGCGCTGGCGCGCCGCCGCCACGGCGCCAGGCGGCAAGACTGCCGGAGCTAACGGTCTGCCTGTGCCGCGCCAACTTTGGGGACGAAGACCTTTTCGTCGCCCTTGTGTTTGGTTAGCGGGACGGGCACGGTGATCGTTTTGCCGTCGCGCAACACTTTCAGCGATGCTTTTCCCTCGGAGGTATTTAACCCTTCGACTGCATCGCCGTACTGCTTGATCCGCTTGTCGCCGACTGCCAGCAGGATGTCGCCGCGTTTGATGCCGGCCTTGTGGGCCGGACCGCCCTGCCCTACACGCTGGACAAGCAGGCCCTCGCCCTGCAGGTCGAATTGTGCATCGAGCGCCGCCGGAACGGGCGCAAACGCCACTCCCAGACGATACTTTGGCACGAGGACTCGGCCCTGGGGTTTCGCGGTTTCCTTTTCCGGTTTTGCTTCCGCTGGGTCTGACGCCTTCTTGGAAGGCGCGGACTCTTCGGGACCAGCAACTTCCTTTGCCGCTGGCGCTTGCTCGTCAGCCGCCTCCTTGTCGTCGGCCAGCACCGATTGGCTGGCCGTTGACGCAATTGCTATCGCTACGAGCCAACCGGCCCGGCGAAACCATGTGGCGTATTGCATGATGACTCGGCTCCAAAAAGGGGTTCGTGTTTGGAAGTACAGCATGGCGACCCTGTTGAACCAGCGATCGGGACACGACGAGCGACCCAAGAAACGTTGGCTCCGGTCCACTCGAAACGTCAACTCAATCCGCGACCGGGCGGCTACTCCCCGCTCGCGGCCGTGTCCAATTGAGCGCGGACCAGTTCGCGCATTGCCTGTTGGGGGATCATTGCGCCCCGGCCGTAGTTGGACATGACGGCGGCAGTCCACCCCGAACCTAGGAACATGTCCAGGTTCGAGTTGATGCCGATAAAGCCGCCGCCGTGGCCCGCGATCATTTGATCGTCGACGGCAAAGCCGTAGCCGTAGCGCGGGGACTTCAGCTCAGGCTTGCTCGATAGCAGCAGCGTTACGTACTCGGCGCCCACCAGCTTGTTGGATCGCAGCGCCCGGTCGAACTTGAGCAAGTCTTGCACGGTCGAATAACCTCCTCCTTGGGGTCCGCCGCGCAGGACGTGCTCGAAGAGGTTGTTGCGGAAGGAGCCGCCGTTTTCGTCGTATTGTTTCTCGTAGCCCACGGCAAGGTTCGGGTTGACTTTGTCCAGCTCGTAGCAGTCGGTGTTCAACATTCCGGCGGGCAGGTAGACGTTGTCGCGCACAAAGTCGTAGTAGTCTTGGGCCGCGGCGATCTCGATCACTTTGCCGGCGACGAGCATGCCCGTATTGCTGTACCGGTGGCGCGTGCCAGGCTCAAAGAGCAAGCGTTCGTCAGCCGCGGCGCGTTTCATCTGATCGTCCACAGTGCGGTACAAGGCGCGCGACGAATCCTGCCAGGGCTTCGAAAAATAGCCACCCAAACCGGCCGTGTGCGAAAGCAAGTGCTTAATCTTGATCTTTTTGGCCGCCTCGGCGTCGGGAAAGTTGGGCAGGAACTTTGACAGCGGATCTTCGAACGACAGCTTGCCACGTTCGACGAGCTGCGCCACGGCGACCGCCGTGAACATCTTGTTCATGGAGCCCAGGTTGAACTTGGTGTCAATTCGGTTGGGGACGTTGAAGTCCTTGTTCGCCAGTCCATAGGCGCCCTGGAAAATCGGCTCGCCGTCGCGCGCCAAAAGGACGGTGCCAGAAAACACGTCGGCGTCCGCCAGTTTCTGCATGAGCGTTTGCATCTCAGCTTGAATTTGTTCGTCGGTCCGCTTGATTTGCGGTTGCGCGTCGGCCGGTGGCTTGGGCAGATTCGACCCCAACCCGGTAATGCGATGGGGCGGCTTCGGCTCAACGCGTACCGTGAGCGCCAGCCAGCGCCCCGTCAATTTGCTCTTGGCGAGCGCTGTCACCTGATTCGGGCTCGCGTTTTGAATTGAGTGAAACTCGACGCCGCGGGTCAGATTGTGCGTCATCAGGAAGAAGTCCAGGTGCCGCTCCATCGGCACGCCGTTCAAGAAGTCGGGCGCAAAATTCTCGGTTGCATACTTTTTGAATTCGGCGACGCTGCCGGAGTCGAGTAGCCCCACGAATTCCTTCACGCGGCGTTCCGCCTCGCCCGCCGATGCCGACGTGGACGGACGCGTCGGCGGCGGCGTGCCCGATCCGCGCTTCGCCGTCCAGGTGCCCTGGGAAACGATGAGGTTTGCGTCGCCCTGCATGTGGTCGGCATCCTTGATCGTTCCCTTGTAGACGGCCTTGCCGCCGAATGTGGGAACGCTGAACTGGATATTGCTGCCGTCGACCGCACCGGTGATGTCGGTCTCGCCGTTTTGGCCCTGATACTTCCCGCTGAGCCGGTTCCCTTCCTGCTTGAAGACGAACTGAGCATTGCCCTTTCGTCCGGCGATGTCCGTTTGGAACACCCAAGCGCCCGCCACGTCGAACTTTGGTTCATCGGCTGCGGTGGCCAGGGGTGAGTGAGCAACGAGGATCAGTGTCAATAGCGCGACGATTTCATGCAGACGTGTCATTTTGATTGCTTTCGTTGACGCGTGATTGATAGGTCGGTTCAAGCGAGAGATTGCCGCAAGCGCGCCGTCGGGCACGGGCGCGGCCGGTGACGATGCGCAGATTCCGGCCAGCGCGATTGCGAGTCCTGTCACTGCTGGTGTGAATTCGCAGTACTTCGCCAACCAATAGTTGCCGCCAGAGCGGTTATCTTGCGGGCGCGGGGTCAGAATTCTCCCCGGCCGAAGCCGGATTCTACAACGGCGTGGCAGCGGGGTCTGGCGGCGGTCGCAGTCAATGCCGAGCTACCTGCGCGAATCTGCGTAACATCTACCGATCGTAGCGAGTGCCGAAAGAACAAAGCCACGCCCAGGCCGGGCCGGCGTGCGGGGAGGCCACGCGGCGGGCGATCCGGTGGTATTTTTCAACTGGTCGGCTCCCCCGTTGTCCCGCCTCGCAAGACGCGATGCCTCTTGTTCGCTCACCCGCGCAGCATGCTGCTCTGCGGCCACCGCTACGCGCGTTCTGGGGGCTGCTCGCGGCGTTGCTGTGCGCTGGTTGCGCGACCCGCAACGGGTTTCGCCAAACCGTGGGTCGGCCGATCGCTGTGTCACTGGTCGCGACCCCCACAGCGCCCGCCGCGCTCGCTCAGGCCCAGGAGCTGGACCGACGCGGCGACGCGCGCTCGGTTGACCTTTATTACCAGGCCGCCGTTCAGTCGCCAATCGCTCCGCAGGCAGGGCCGGTTGCTGACGCTGGCGAACCGCAAAGCGGGCAGGTATATCGCCAGGCCCTGGCCGGCTTGATTGATGCCGGGCAGCGGTACGGGCGGCTTGATCCGCGCAGGCAACTGATTGTTGTCGACGGCGGCACGCGCGTCATTCCGATTCGGTATCTTGGTTTTGCCTGGCGGCCGGACGACTTCTCGCGGCTCGCGTCGGCCGAGGGCCAAACGACCCGAGACATTGCCCATCACTACGCCACTCCCGGTGTCGGACTGCCATTGGTTGGAGAGCGCATCGCGGCGTGTTCGCAGGAAACTTTTTTCCGGCCCTGGCAACCGTTTGCGGTGACCGCAGTGCTGCGGCCCGTGGGCGACCCGTCGGCAGCAACAGCACCCGGCGACTACGTATTGGAGTTCTACAATCCGCTGGTGTTCGACGCGGTCGTGGGGAACGGTGTTTCCTGTCCCCTGGCCCGCGATCTGACAGCGCCCTTGGCGACGATCGTCAACGAGGCGCCGCGCCAATATCTGCGCGGATTCACTGCGCCCAGCGACACGTCGGTGCAGCCGCAGCTGGTGCTCGTCGAGCCTTATCAGCGGGGCAAGATTCCCGTCGTCTTTATCCACGGCTTGTATTCGGATCCGATCACCTGGGTCGACATGGCCAACGAATTGCGCGCGCAGCGCGACCTGTACGATCAGTATCAATTCTGGACATTTCGTTATCCGACCGGCAGCGACGTGCTGGCGTCTGCCGCGGCGCTGCGACACCAGTTGCAGCTCGTGCGCGAAACGTTCGACTGTCGCCGCGATGACCCGGCGATGGATGACATGGTGTTGGTAGGGCACAGTCTCGGCGGCCTGCTGTCCAAAATGCAGGTTACCACCTCTTATGACTTGTTGTGGCGCGAGGTGGCCTGGGGGCCGTTCGACGCGCTGCGGGCCCCGCCTGACGTGCAGCTGAAATTGGCACAAGGCTTTTTCTTCGAGCCGGTGCCAACCGTGAAGCGAGTCATTTTTATCGGGACACCCCATGGTGGCAGTGGCATGGCGCGGCGACTGGCGGGCCGCATCGGCAGCGCACTAGTGAACGTCGGTGCCGAGCAGAATGCCGAGTTTCACCAGCTCCTCGATGACAATCCAGACCTGTTCAAGCCATATCTCAGACGCGAGCGACCGACGTCGGTCGCCCTGCTTGACCCGGACAGCCCTCTGCTCGCGGGTCTGGCGCGGATGCCCGTCAACCGCGCGACGCATCTGCATTCCATTGTGGGCACCGGTGGCAACAACCTGCTGGGCGAGTCGGGAGACGGGCTGGTGTCGGTTTCGAGCGCGCAACACTACGGCGACAGCGCGCTTTTCGTGCCTGCCAAGCACGAGAAACTGCACCGGCATCCGGCGTCGATCAACGAAGTCGCCCGGATCCTTCGCCTGCACGCCAGCGCGGCACCGTGATGACACTGTTGAATGAACTCGATCCGGGGGCGGAAATTGCGGGTCGCGCGCCGCGGGCACGGCGGATGCACGGCCTTTCGTGCCACCGCGGTATTTCCGCCCGCGACCGAGGCGAAAATATCCTTGACAGGTCGGAATATGACGATATATTTAATGGAGGAGGTTACATTGCCGATGACTGGAAAGGTGCGACTGACCGAGCTGGACGCTTTGGCGCAGGCCGCCGAGTGCTTGCGCACGCTGGCACATCCCCATCGACTGCGAATGGTACAGATGTTGCTCCAGGGTGATTACACCGTGGGCGAACTGGCCGAGGCCTGCAAACTGCCGAGCGCAATGGCTTCCGAGCACTTGCGGCTGATGCAGCGCTGCGGGTTCCTGACCAGCGAGAAGGTGGGACGGAAGGTGTTTTATCGGGTTTGCGAGCCGCATGTAAAATCGATCCTCAAGTGCATCGAGGAGCGGTTTGGGGCCGCGGCTGGTAGACGCTAGGAACGGCCTTTTTTTCAGCGAACATGTCGATATGTTCCGACGTATAAACTATAGAAACGAAGCACTCGATTGAGGAGCAGGTCATGAACATCGCCACCATCTCCCCCAAATCCCTCCACGACACGTTACAAGCCGGACAGACGGTTGAGTTGATCGACGTGCGGACGCCCGTCGAATTTCGAGAAGTGCACGTGAGCTTCGCTCGCAACGTGCCGCTCGACCAGCTCGAAACTGCAAGCATCGCGGCCGGACGAAGCGGAGGGCCGTTGTACGTCATCTGCCGTTCCGGCAATCGCGCGGCGCAGGCCTGCCAGCGGTTGCAAGCCGCGGGTTTCACGAACGTGGTGAACGTGGAAGGAGGCACGCAAGCCTGGGACGCGGCCGGATTGCCCGTCGTGCGCGGCAAGCAAGCGATCTCACTGGAGCGACAGGTGCGCATTGCCGCTGGTTCGATCGTGCTAGTCAGCGCGCTCTTGGGTTATTTCGCACACCCCTACTGGATTGCGCTGGCGGCATTCATCGGGGCAGGCCTCGTATTTGCGGGAATCACGGATACCTGCGGTATGGGAATGCTGCTGGCAAGAATGCCCTGGAACCAGATCCCGAAAACATGCGCGGCAGTTCGCCCAACCGGCGACGCTGCTAGCGACGCGAAATCCTCAAGCTGCTGCGGCTGAGAATGGCCAACCAACGACCGTTAACCAACAAAAATAACATTCTGACACGGGAGAGATCATCATGGGTTCGGTAAATCATGTGTCGCAGGCAACCTTTGAATTGGATGTGCTGCAGTCAGCGGTGCCGGTGCTGGTCGATTTCTATGCCGACTGGTGCGGGCCATGCCGGATGCTGGCTCCCACGCTCGAGAAGTTGTCGGCCGAGTTTGCCGGCCGGGCCAGAATCGTCAAAGTCAACGTCGATACCGAGCCTGAGTTGGCCGGTCGACTTCAGGTGGAATCGATTCCCACCTTGGCGTTCTTCGTCGGCGGTCGTCTCGTCGGCAAGACTACGGGCTTGCTGCCTGAGCCGGCCCTGCGACAAGCCTTGAATCAACTTGCGACGCCAGGCACCACACGTCGGGTGGGCTGACTGTCCGGTTCGCGCCGCCACACCCAACAAGCCACCGATATCCGGAGTTACAAAATGATCCTCAAGCAGTACTACCTGGGCTGTCTGTCGCACGCCTCGTATCTGATCGCCGATGAAAAAACCAAAACCGCCGCGGTGGTCGATCCGCAACGAGACATCGAGCAATATTTGCAAGACGCGAACGCGGGCGGCTATGAGATCAAGCACGTGTTCCTCACGCACTTCCACGCCGACTTCCTGGCCGGCCACATTGAACTTCGCGACCAGGCGGGCGCGCGGATTTACCTCGGCCGCCGCGGGGAAGCGGAGTTCGAAGCGACCAAGGTCAAGGACGGCGACCGAATCGAGTTTGGTGATGTCCGACTGGAGATTCTGGAAACTCCCGGTCACACGCCCGAAGGGATTTCGATTCTGGTGTACGATCTCGCCCAGAGCGCCGACAAACCATTGGCCGTGTTGACGGGCGACACGCTGTTCATCGGCGACGTCGGACGCCCGGACTTGCTGGCCTCGATTGGGGTGACCGCCGACGAGTTAGCCGACATGCTCTATGACTCGCTGACCAACAAGCTGGTCAAGCTGCCCGACGAAACGCTGGTCTACCCTGCCCACGGCGCCGGTTCGCTGTGTGGCAAGCATTTGAGCAAAGAGACCGTCTCCACAATCGGCGAACAAAAAAGATTCAACTACGCGTTGCAGCCGATGAGCCAAGAGGCGTTCAAACGCATTG
The DNA here is from genome assembly GCA_050250435.1 of Pirellulales bacterium. Lineage (GTDB taxonomy): Bacteria > Planctomycetota > Planctomycetia > Pirellulales > PALSA-1355 > JBFWOR01. The sequence continues at coordinate 77,166 of JBFWOR010000019.1, forward strand.
TCACGGCCGAACAACCGGAGGCTCCCGGCTACTTCGTCCACGATGCCATCTTGAACCGCCAGGAGCGGGCAAGCCTGGCGAAAACGCTGGCGGGATCGCTCACGGCGCTCTCGCTCGAGGAAGTGCTGCGGCTCAAGAATCAAGGGGCGCAATTGCTCGATGTGCGCGAAGCCATTGACTTCGAGGGCTCCCATCTCACCGGCGCGATCAACATCGGCATCCAGGGAAAGTACGCCACGTGGTGCGGAACCGTACTCAACCACGAGCACCCCATCGTCGTCATCGCCGAAAGCGGCAGCCAAGAAGAGGCGGTGATGCGACTGGGACGCATCGGCTTCGACAACGTCGCCGGATACCTTGCCGGCGGCATGGACGCATTACGCGACCGGCCGGAGCTGATGTCGAAGGTCGATCGCATCACGGCCGTGGCCTTGTCCGAGCAGTTGACCGCAAGCGACGCACCCACGGTTGTCGACGTGCGGAGCGAGAAGGAATGGGCGGCGGGACATATCACCGGCAGTGTCAACATCCCGCTGAATCACCTGCATGAGCGGGCGGCGGAGATCGCCCAGAATCGTCCGGTCGTTGTGCATTGCGAAGGCGGTTATCGCTCCGCGATCGCGGCCAGCATATTGGCGCGCGGCGGGCGTACCGACGTGCTCGACCTGGTAGGCGGTTTTCAGGCTTGGGCCGCCTCGAAGCTGCCGGTCCAAGTCGAATCGATCGTGAGTACCGAAGCGTAAGCTCTAGTGCGCAGGAAAGGACGATTCGTGTTACTCGTCACCTTAGCATGCGGAGCCCTGGTGGGATTCTCCCTCGGGCTGACCGGCGGAGGAGGAGCGATTTTCGCGGTCCCGCTGCTCGTTTACGGTTTGCACGTGCCGGCCCGCGAAGCCGTGGGCATCTCGCTGTTGACAGTGGGGAGCACGTCGCTTGTGGGCTTTGTCGAGCGCGCACGTAGGGGCCTGGTCGAGTTTCCCACAGGCCTGTTGTTTGCACTGGCAGGCATGATGGGTGCGCCCGTCGGAGCGCTGCTGGCCGATCGACTTCCCGAGGCTGTGCTGCTGGGCCTGTTTGCCGTGCTCATGCTGGTGGTGGCCGTGCGGATGTGGCGTAAGGCGGCGGACGCTTCGGCCCGCTTGCCCATCATCGCCGACGACCATGCGGGGCCCACCTGCCGGCGCGATCCCGAAGGCAAACTCCACCTAACTTCGCAGTGTGCCATGCTGCTGGGAATCGTGGGTCTGGGCGCGGGGGTACTGGCCGGGCTGTTTGGCGTCGGGGGCGGCTTCATCATTGTGCCGGCCCTGGTCATGTTCAGCGGAATGGGAATTCAACGCGCCATCGGCACGTCGCTGTTGGTCATCACCTTGATCAGCGCCTCGGGCACCGCCAGCCACCTGCTGGCCGGCAAAGATCTCACGTTGGCGACCGCAGGGGTATTTACCGCGGGAAGCATCGCGGGCCTGTTGGCTGGCAGCGGGCTGGCGCACCGCCTGGCGGGTCCCACCCTGCAAAAGGTGTTCGCCGCGGCGATTGTCACCGTGGCACTGTACGTCGTGGTTCGGACAGTCTGGCAGTAGGAGAGCGGTTATGCGCGTCGGCAGCGTGATTCTCGCGGCACTGGCCTCCGTCGTCGGCTATAGCGCGGTCGTCAACAACTCGACCGTTCTCTTTCCGCAGGTAGCGCGCTATGGCGGCATCGTCCGCACGCCCGATGCCGCCGAACCACCGCGACGCGGCGCCAAGATCGTGTTCGACATCACCGTCGACAGCGGGCCCGAGGAGCTCAACAAAGGGCTGGAGAGCGTGGCCCGATACTTGAACCTCAACGCCGAGGCGGGATTCAAACCGACGGACGTGAGCCTGGCCTTGGTGCTGCACGGCCCAGCGACCATGGCGGCGCTTAGCGATGCGGCCTACGCGCACCATACGACCGCGAAAACGAACCCCAATCTGGAGTTGATTCGCGAGCTGAAAGGCTGCGGCGTCGAGGTGTTCGTCTGCGGCCAGTCGCTGGCCCGCAACAAGTTCACGCCGGCCGAGGTGGCCGGCGACGTGTTCGTGGCCGTGTCCGCAATGACCGTTAACGCCAACAAGCAGCAAGACGGCTACTCGTATCTTTCCATTCACTGACTTGGCCCTATCGCGGAATTGATTCATGCGCGCTGAACACTTTGGAATGGGACTATCGTTGGCTGCAGCGTTGCTCATTGCCTCGCCCGCCCCAGCCCAACAAGGTCGCGGAAGAGGGCCGCTGGGCAAGGGTGGCGATCCCGCGTTCACCGCGGATCTCGAACTCTTTCACGAGCTGTTGCAACATCGTGGTGAGATTCGCCGAGAGGTCAAGCACATTGAGCACGGCGTCGTGACGCTCACCGAATCCGATCGGCCGGAAGTCGCGACTGCGATTCAGAGGCACGTCGCTTCCATGGAGCAGCGCGTCGAACAACAGCAGCCGATCCATCGCCGCGATCCGTTGTTCGCAGAAGTGTTCCGCCACGCCGGCAAAATCAAGTTTGTCTACGAGCAGACCGCGAAGGGCATACGAGTGACGGAAACCTCGGACGATCCTTACGTTGCGAAACTCATCCAAGCGCACGCCAAGGTCGTGTCCCTGTTCGTCAAGAACGGATTCGACGAAGTCCATCGCAATCACGACGTGCCCCCGAAACCCTAAAAGGATCAGGCCATGCCCGGCGCACCTTGCAAAGATCACTATCAAGTGCTGATTCTCGGCGGCGGCACGGCGGGCATCGATGTATCTGCTCAAGGCTTATGCCCTGCCGCGGCTGTACTGGCATGGCATGCTACGCGGGCGAGCGTGAACGTGATATCTTTAACGACTTGACGGCCAAGGAACTCGAGGAATGAGGCGGCAGAAATCATGAAGCAGCTCTACGGGGTGTTGGCCGGATGCATGTTGGCCGGTTGCATGTTGGCCGGCTGCACGCCCTCGACCGGGCAGAACGAGGTGGTCGCCTACACGGCGCTTGACTCTGAGTTTTCGGAGCCGGTCTACCAGGACTTCACGCAGGCCACCGGCGTCAAGGTGCTGCCGAAGTTTGACGTGGAAAGCACCAAGACCGTGGGGCTGGTGAACGCGCTGCTGGCCGAGGCCGGCCGGCCCCGCTGCGACGTGTTTTGGAACAACGAAATTCTCAACACCATTCGGTTGGACAAACAAGGGTTGTTGGAGGCCTATACCTCGCCGGCGGCCAAGAATTTCCCAGCGGAGTTTCGTAGCGACCAGGGCACCTGGCAAGGATTGGCAGCCCGGGCTCGCATCCTGTTGGTGAACACCAAGGAAGTGGCCGAGGCAGATCGCCCGACTTCGATCTACGACATGTTGGACGAAAAATGGAAAGGCAAGATTGGCATTGCCAAGCCGCTGTTCGGCACCACGGCTACGCACATCGCTTGTTTGTTTGCACACCTGGGGCCGGAAAAGGCCAAGGAGTTCTGCACAAAACTGAAGGCCAACGGCGTGCAGGTGATGTCGGGCAACGCGCAGGTGGCGCAGGGCGTGGCAGCGGGACAGATCGCATTCGGTCTGACCGATACAGACGACGCCGTGGGCATGCTGGAAAAAGGAAACCCGGTGGCGATCGTCTATCCCGATCGAAATGCGGACCAGATGGGCACCCTGTTCATTCCCAACACGGTTTCGATCATCAAGGGCTGCCCGCATCCGGCCGAGGCGCGCAAGCTGGTCGACTATCTGCTGTCGAGCGGAGTGGAAGAGAAGCTAGCGCTGGGCCCCAGTGCGCAGATTCCGCTGAATCCGGCGGTCAAAGTGCCGCCGCGCGTGGAAACGCCCGCCACGGTGAAACCCCTGGCCGTCAGCTTCGAGGCTGCGGCGGACCAATGGGACCGCGCGGCGACTTTCGTGCGGGATGAGTTTCTGGCCGAGTAGCACAGGATACTGCACTGGCGAGACGAAGTTGACAACGGGCGCCGATTCTATTTCCACGCGTAGCGCGTGTTCAGATGCTGGAACAAGCGTTCGTTGTGCGGCTCGAAGAAGCGTTCGGCCCGCTCGCGCGCGACGCTCGACATGGGAGTGCTGTAGCGGCCGGGGTTTAGATTGCCGAAGGCGGCGGGGGCCCAGGCATCGAGCCCGAGAAACGCCAGCACTTGTGCAAACGTGTCGGCCGGCGCGCGAAACAATCGCTCCGCTTCGAGCACGAGCATCCGGTCGGCGGGAAAATGTGCCTCCCAGCGCTGCAACTGATCTACGTAGAGTCCGCGGGCCAGCAGCGTGAGCGGGCGGCTGGGCAAACCCAGGGCTTCGCTGCCCGGCGCCGGCGGCCGTTCGCCGGCCCGCTGGCGAATCTCCGCGTCAATGCAGTCCTCGAACGGAATTGAAATCCGGCGGCGGCGCACCTCGTGTTGATAGTGGGAGTAGGCGCGGCGAATCGGATCGCGCAACAGGAAGATTGCTTTTACTTCGGGCAGCGACTCGCGCATGCGGGTCGGCACTTCGGGCTCGAACATGTAGTGCGGGCTGGCTTCGAAACACAGCGCGCCTGCGCCGCCGAAATGAGGGCGGTTCACGGCACCCGTGCTGAGCGGAAAGTGCATGCGATACCAGCGCTCGCCGCGCGCGAAGTTTTGATCGTAAAAGTTCACTTCCTTCGTCCACGGCGCCCGGCACTGCGGATGCCCGGCAAGATAGCCATAGAGCGACGTGGTGCCGGCCTTTTGCGCGCCGGCAATGATGAACTGCGGCAGCGAGCGACGCGACGCTGTGAGGTAGCGAAACCAGAGGCGCGGGGAGGCAAGATGCCGCGCGCCACGGACGCCTTGTGAGTGCCAAAGCCGGGTCAGCAGATGATTGCGAGACATGACGAATGATACCTGGTGACTCTATCGTGAGATGACGGGATCCGGTTTGCGAACCGTGTCGTTGTGGCCACTGCGCCGCTGGTAGTGCCCGGCCAGGCCCTGCTCGCCCACTTGCCGCGAGGCAACAAACTCAACGTCGGCGCTGAAATGCTCCTGGGCGAACCGGGCAAAGAGCTGGCGATGGGTTTCGTTGGCCACCAGCACAATGTCGTCCGAATCGCACATGGCTCGGGCCAAATCGGTGATGCCAAACGCACGCTTGATGTCTTCTTGCCAGGGTGTGCGCTGGGTCCAGGTCAGGTTCACGAGTGAAACTCCCGACCACGAATCGAGATTGCCCAAGGGCGACATCAGCTCGAACGGCATGGCCGCCTCCCAGCACACGCACAGCTTGCGCGGGCCGGCGCGCAGCTCGTCGAGGTAGGCGTGCAACGCGGCCCTGTTCCGCACGACGCGAACGCTACGGCGTCCTTCCCGATGCAGTCCCATGACCAGGCCCACGACCAGCATCACGATCGCGGTGCGCGTCCACGGCGATTGAGCGCGCCAGGCCGCTTGGGCACGCTGCAACCGTCCCGGAAGCTCGGCTGCCTTGGCAGGCAGCGTCGCGGGGCCGGCTCTGCGAGCTGGAAACAGCAACGTCACGGCCAGCGGAAACGAAAGCAGCGGAAAGTAGGTGCGCATCGGCGGCCGCTTGTTGTTCAGCACCAGTAGCACGACCAGACACAGGCCCATGAATGCGCAACTCAGGACGGCGCGCCGCGCGCGGACGGATTCTGCAAGGACGCCGAGCACAAACGGCAATGCCAAGAGCACGCACCACACACTTCGATCCTGGAGCAAGCGGCGGCACACTTCGCCGATGTACGCGCCTGTCAAATGCGCAGTCTTCCAGGGATAGGCGTCCAGCACCTGTCGCAGCTTGGCCTGGCTGTACAAGTTCGGCTCGTCGAAGAACCAGTGAGCGATCATGTCGTGATCGTTCTTGCTCCAGCCAACGGCGGCAAAGATGGGGGCCGTGTCGGAATTGTACGACGTCCATTGGTAGTCGTTGAACTTGCAGCGCAGCGGGTTGTAGGCGAAGAAGTCGTGCCAGCGCGGATCAGAATCGTAGGCGGCACGGTTGGTGAGCGTTGCGAGAGTGAGCAATGCCGCGGCGACCCCTGCCGCCGCCCCCACGGGAACGAGCGCGCGTCGCAGCGTTTGTCTCGCCAGCACTGCCAAGGGCGCGGCCACCAAGAGCGCCATGAACAGGCTCTCGAGGCGCACCAGCCCGGCCAGCACCACAAGCGCAACCGCGGCAGTAAGTGGGGCGAACACGGACGCAGCGGGCGATGAGGAATGCCGCCGCGCCGCATGCCCCACGAGGAACAGACCGCCTTGGGCTGCGACGAACGCCGTGGTTGTGAACTGCAAATGGTTCAACAGCACCAACTCGACCACTGCAAAGTACACGAGATACAGAGCGAGTCGCGATGCGCTGCGCGGAACGGCTTCAGGCGCCCTGCTTTCCGCGACGCCCACTGCGCGATCGCTCGCCAGCGCGACGTACAGTACGGCCGCCTGCGCCAGCACGTGGATGGCAAGCAAGTAGCACCCGTACCACGGCACGTCCGGCGCCACGGTGTAGAGCCACTTCAGCGCGTGCCCGATGATCACGTTGGTAAACACCAAATGCTCATCCGGCGCGGGGCAAAACCCTTGGCCGGCCGCAATCATGGACAGAAACACGTCGTCGTTGGTGTCGTAGCTGATACGAAAAATCAGCGTCGTGGCGACGACCAGGGCCAGCGAAACGAGGAGCGCGAACATCGCGGGCGCTCGGACGATCAGATGCTCGCATGCGTGCAGCCATCGCGACGCCCAATGCACCGCCGGCGCAACGACTCCGTCTCGGCTCGCGGACACTGCAGATATTCGCCGGTCGTGATCCATCACTTCCTTGCCGGGCCGCCAAAAATCCTTGGCTTAAGCTCTCACGCCAGAACGTCCGATACCAATGCCACGATGCGCACGTACTCACCGCAGCCGTAGCTAGCACTGCATTCACAAGCGGTTGCGAAACGCATCAACCAACCCTTCCTGGCTCCTCGGCACATACCTGTCTGACCGCGCCAACGTCCGGCCGTCCGCCTCGATGCGCTACCGTGGCGACGGCACGCGGCGGGGGCCAACGAGAAACTTTCAGAGATTGGTTGCATGCACTCGATCCTCGTCACCGGCGGCGCCGGGTTCATCGGCAGTTGTTTTGTGCGACAGTGGTTGGCCGAGGAAGCCGCGACCGTCGTCAATCTCGATAAGCTCACTTACGCCGGCAATTTGGATTCGCTCGCGCCGGTCGCCGCCGATCCGCGTCATGTGTTCGTGCACGGCGACATTGGCGACAGCCGGCTCGTCGCGGACCTGCTCAGCGAACACCGTCCCCGGGCCGTGATCAATTTCGCGGCGGAGTCGCACGTGGATCGGTCAATCGACGGACCGGCTCAGTTCGTCGAGACGAATGTACTTAGCAGCTTTCGTCTGTTGGAGGAAGTGCGACGCTACTGGGGCCAGCTGGTGCCTGCCGAGGCCCAAGCCTTCCGCCTGCTGCACGTCTCGACCGATGAAGTGTTTGGTTCATTGGGTGCTAGCGGCGCGTTCGTCGAAACCACGCCCTATGCTCCCAACTCTCCCTATTCTGCATCCAAAGCGGCCTGCGATCACTTTGTGCGAGCCTATCACCATACCTACGGCCTGCCCACGCTCGTGACCAATTGCTCGAACAACTACGGGCCGTTTCAGTTTCCCGAAAAGCTCGTGCCCTTGATGATCCTCAATGCGATCGAGGGCAAGCCGCTGCCTGTCTACGGCGACGGGCTGCAGGTGCGCGACTGGCTGTTCGTCGAGGATCATTGCCGGGCGATTCGCCGGGTGCTCGAGGCCGGCCAACCGGGTGCCACCTACAACGTGGGCGGCAACTGCGAGCGCACGAACCTGTCGATTGTCGAGACGGTGTGCGACGCGGTCGACCGCCGGCTATCGCCGGCCGCAAGATCGCGGCGTTCGTTGATCACCCACGTGCAAGACCGGCCCGGACACGATCGTCGCTATGCGATCGACGCCGGCAAACTGCGCCGCGAGCTGGGATGGCAACCGCAAACAGATTTCGAAACGGGAATGTCGCTGACGGTCGACTGGTATCTCACCAACCAGCGCTGGGTGCACCGCGTTACGAGCGGTGCCTACCGGCGCGAACGCCTGGGACTGCTCCGCGCGAGCGCATAAAGCCATGAACAAGAGCCAATGTCGCAAAGGCATCATCCTGGCCGGGGGCGCCGGTACTCGGCTGTTTCCGATTACCATGGCCGTGAGCAAGCAATTGCTGCCGGTCTACGACAAGCCGATGATTTACTATCCGCTGTCGGTGCTGATGATGGCCGGCATTCGCGAGATTCTGATTATCTCCACGCCGCAGGACATTGGCGGATTTCAACGGCTGCTCGGCGAGGGCGACGCGCTGGGCATCGACATTCGCTACGCTGTGCAGCCCAAGCCGGAAGGCCTGGCGCAGGCATTTCTCATCGGGCGCGAGTTCATTGCAGGCGACCGCGTGGCGCTGGTATTGGGCGACAACATCTTCCACGGCCAGGGGTTGTCGATGATGCTGGCCCGGGCCGCGCATCGGGCCGGCGGCGCCACGGTATTTGCCTGTCCCGTGAGCGATCCTGAACGGTTTGGCGTCGTGGAGCTGGACGAATTGGGCCGGCCGGCATCGCTGGAAGAGAAACCCGCGCGGCCCAAGTCGAACCTGGCAGTCACCGGGCTGTACTTCTATGACTCGCAAGTCGTGGAAATTGCGGCGCGGCTGCGGCCCTCGGCCCGTGGCGAGCTGGAAATTACCGACCTCAATCGCAAGTATCTCGAACGCGGACAGCTGACCGTGGAGTGCTTTGGCCGCGGGTTCGTGTGGCTGGATACGGGCACGCACGAGTCGTTGAGCGAAGCGGGCGAGTTCGTGCGCACCAGCGAGGGCCAGCAACAGCGCAAGATCGGTTGCGTCGAGGAGATTGCCCTGCAAATGGGATTCATCGACGCCCGACAGTTGCAGTCAATCGCCAAGGGCATGAACAACAGCTACGGCGAGTATCTGCGCCGGGCCGCGACGGGCGATCGCCGCGACGCGGCCGCGAACTGGAGCCCGACCATTGGCCTGCGCAAAGCAGGCTAGCGGCGGCTGCTGGCAGCTGGCACCTCACGCGGATCCATTCACCCTCAGCGCTGCGATCTTGCGCCGCTTCGCGCCGCGCGTTTGTCGGCGACGGAAAAGTCGAAGTAATCCGCAAGTCCAGCGCGGTTTCGCACGATAGATCTCTGCGAACGCGTGCCGCTAGCGTCGCGCCTCCGCGCGGCCACTGAGCCAGCACGCCCGTCCGCACGAGCACGTCGCAACGGAGTCGAATCGGTGCCCCCGCGCATTCCCTTCAACAAGGCCTACGTCGCGGGCAAAGAGCTGCACTATGTAGCTCAAGCCATCACGCATGGCAAAATCGCGGCCGACGGCGCTTTCACCAGGCGCTGCGCCGCCATGCTCGAGTCGCAGCTGGGTGTGGGCAAGGCGCTGCTGACGCCATCGTGCACGGCGGCCCTGGAAATGGCGGCCATATTGTGCGATCTCGAGCCGGGCGATGAGGTGATCCTGCCCTCGTACACGTTCGTCTCCACGGCCAACGCCGTGGCGCGGTTGCGCGCCAGGCCGGTGTTCGTCGACATCCGCGCCGATACGCTCAATCTCGACGAGCGCCTGATCGAGCGCGCCATCACGCCGCGCACCAAGGCCATCATGCCGGTGCACTACGCGGGCGTGAGCTGCGAGATGGACCGCATCCTGGAGATTGCCGCGCGGCACAACCTGGTCGTGATCGAAGACGCAGCACAAGGCGTGTACTCGTCGTATCGCGGCCGCGGGCTAGGATCGATCGGCCACCTGGCCGCGTACAGCTTTCACGAAACCAAGAACTACGTGTGCGGCGAAGGGGGCGCACTGTGCGTCAACGACGCCCGATTCGCCGAGCGGGCCGAAATCATTCGCGAAAAAGGCACCAACCGCAGCCGATTCCTGCGGGGCATGGTCGACAAGTACACCTGGGTCGACGTCGGCTCCTCGTACGTGCCCAGCGAGATTTGCAGCGCCTACTTGTGCGCGCAGCTGGAACTTCTGGAACCGATTGCCCAGCGCCGCCGTGCCATCTACGAGTTCTACTACGAGCAGTTGCAGCCGCTGGCGGACCAAGGCTTCCTGGTACTGCCCACGATTCCCGAGGGATGCGTGAGCAATTACCACATGTTCTACATCCTCCTGCCGGATATCGTGCAGCGCGACGCGTTGATTGCGCACTTGAAAGAGCACGACATCCAGGCGGTCTTTCACTATGTGCCTCTGCACACCGCGCCGGTGGGGACGAGTTACGGATATCGCCCGGGCGACCTGCCGGTGACCGAAGACGCCAGCGCGCGGCTCGTGCGGCTGCCGTTTTATTACGAACTCTCGGAAACGGAGCAGATGGAGGTCGTGTCGCGAATCAAGAGCTTCGCGGCTGCCGCACCCGGACGCCGCGCTGCGGCCTGACGCTCTGGCAATGCAGACCGTCCGGCGTGCCATTGCTAGCTCGCTAGCAGTGTTGCCAGGGGAAGTCACGCTGCCGGACCAGCCAGCAGTGGCGCCGAGCAAGCGGCCGTCGACCGAGAACTCGATCCAAATCGCAAGTAGCGCCGCCACGCCGTCGATGATTACTAACGATGCCCCGTTGACGCCGGCTGACTCTGTCGCGCGCAGGCGCAGCCAGGCAGGCGTCCGGTGGAAACGACCGAACGCCGTCGCACCCTTCTGAATCCATTCTCCTCCATCCCCAGACACCCCAGCATGCGATACAACCGCATCGGACGATCCGGCGTGCAAGTGAGCGCCGTGGGCCTGGGCAACTGGAACACGTTTGGCGTGAAGGTCGACGAAGCCGAGGCAGTGCGCATCCTGTTCGCCGCGCGCGAAGTCGGCATCAACCTGCTCGACACGGCCGACACCTACGGCAAGGGGCTGGGCGAATCCGTCTTGGGCGCCTTCCTCCAGCAAATCAACCGCGACGAGATGATCGTCGCCACCAAGCTGTTCTTTCCCATCTCGGCCGATCCGAACGACCGTGGGCTGTCGCGCAAGCACATCGTGTGCTCGGTCCATCGTTCGCTCAAGCACTTGCGGACCGACTACATCGACCTGCTGCAATGCCATCGCTTCGACGAGCAGACCCCTCTCGAGGAAACCGTTCGCGCCATGGACGATCTTGTCCGCCAGGGCAAGATTCTGTACTGGGGAGTCAGCCGTTTTAGCGAGGAACAACTGGTCCGTTGCCAGCACCTGGCCGGGCAGTTCGGTGCGCACGCCCCGATCAGCAATCAATTCGTCTACAACCTGCTGGAGCGCGGGATCGAGGCGTCCACCGTGCCGGTCTGTGCTGCACTGGGCGTCGGCGTGATCGGATACTCGCCGCTGGCACAGGGCGTGTTGACCGGCAAGTATCTGGCCGGGCACTGCCCTGCCGGATCGCGGGCCGCGCATCCCTCGGCACAGAAGGACATGTGGCAGCACCGGCCTGCTAACGAGCCGATCGTGGCACGATTGCACGCCGTGGCCCAACGGCACGGAGTGGAGCTGGCGACGCTGGCCATTGCCTGGTGCCTGCGGTTGGCCGGCGTGTCGGCCGTGCTCACCGGCGCCTCGAGCGCGGCGCAGATTCGTGCCAACGCCCAGGCTTGTGATTTGAACCTGACATCGGAATTGATCACCGAATTGGAAGCCGCGCTGGTCGACGCGCACGCCCCTAGTGGGCTCTCGATCGATCGCGCGGCAGCAGTCCCCACGCTCAACTAACGGAGTGTCGTCTCATGCAGCAGTTAGTCGAATATTGGATTGACAGTCATCGCGTGACGTTCAAGCTCGACGGATCGACAGAGAAAGGCCCGGCCACGGTGCTGCTCGAGTCGGACGACAACGTGATTCGCGAGACGCGTTGGGACGGCCAAGGCTATTGTGTCGCCCCGTTTCTCGATGCCGAGCAGTGCCGCAAGCTGCGCGAAGGCTTCACCCGAATCATTCGCGCCGAAGTGGAAGCCATCGGTGTTCCGACGAACGACAGTTTCTCTCTCGAAAAATATCATCGCCTGGTCACCGACGAGCAGCACGCCACGATCATCAAGCAGACACGCCTGGGTTTTGAGCGGGAACAATTCCCCGTCAGCATGGAGCGCGTGGAAAAGCGTGTTTCGGAGATCTGCGGCGTGCCGTTGACGGTGGCCGGGGCGCACTATGTCGGCCGGCCCTTCTATCTGCGGATCGTGCGGCCGAACAAGCCTCAGGATAACAACCCGCCGCATCGCGACGTGTGGCTGGATCACCTGCGCGACGGCGTGAACATCTACTTCCCGGTGGCGGGCAGCAACGAGCTGTCCTCGTTGCCGGTGCTGCCCGGCAGCCACAAATGGTCGGAGCACGAGATCGAGCGGAGCGTCAACGGCGCGCGGATCGAAGGCCTGGCCTACACCGTGCCCACGGTCACCCGCGCGCACCAGCCGCTAGCAATGACGCGGCCTAACCCGGGCCCAACCGAAGTGCTGGTGTTCTCGCCCTATCTGATTCACGGCGGCGCCTTGAATCTGAACGAGGATCTGACGCGGGTTTCGTTGGAAATGCGTCTTTGGCGCCAGGGCTAGACTCGCTATCCTGCCGCTCCACGAATCTCCCCTTGCGCCGCCCGGAAACCATCGCGAGAGTGCTGCATGAAACCGCAGAACACCCACCCGGCTTCGTGCGGAGCTGAAATGCCGCCGACGCATGACCCAAGCGGCCCGCACACCGTGCGCCTGGCACACGGCGCGGAAACCGTTGATCTGTCGATCGTCATCCCGGTCTACAACTCTGCAGAAATCATGCCCCACTTGCACGCGCGCCTGCGGAAGGTGCTCGATGCGCTGGGCATGACCTATGAGCTGGTGATGGTCGAGGACGGCAGCCCCGACAGCTCGTGGCAGGTGTTGTCCGCTCTGCAGCGGCAGGATCCCGAGCACATTGTCGCCGTGCAGCTGATGCGCAACTACGGCCAGCACAACGCGCTGATGTGTGGTTTTCGGCATGCGCGCGGGGCGCTGATTATCACTATGGACGACGATTTGCAGCACCCGCCCGAGGAGATTCCCAAACTCATCGACAAGATCGTGGCGGGCGATCTGGATCTGGTCTACGGCTGCTATGACAAGAAAAAACACCCGCTTCTAAAGAACGCCGGCTCATTCGTGGTGAATGCATTTTTCCGGCAGGTGTTCCGGCTGCCGGTGACGGTCACGGCGTTTCGCATTTTCCGGCGGGAGCTATTGGAAACGATCCTCTCCTACACCCGGCCGTTCACGTTCATCGACGGCCTGCTGGCCTGGAACACACGCCGCGTCGGCACGACGACCGTTGAACACCATCCGCGGGCCATGGGCCGCTCGGGCGACTCGTTGGCCAAGATGGTGACTCTGGCGTTGAACCTGTTCACCAACTTTTCGTTGCTGCCCTTGCAGGCCGTTTCGGCGGTGGGCGGGTGCGCGGCCGTGTGCGGATTGCTTGCCGGTGTGTACTACGTCATTCGTTACCTGGCCGGCGGCATCACCACGCCGGGCTATGCCTCGATCATCGTGTCGATCCTCACGCTCGGCGGGCTGCAACTGCTGGGCCTGGGGATCATTGGCGAGTACCTCGGGCGGCTGCACCTGAACGTCAACGGCAAGCCGCAGTATCGCGAGCGACACGTGCTGGCCGCGTGCCCGTCGTGTCATCGTAACGGCTCCGTTCCGGCCAGCCACTGGGCGCAATCGCGCGCTTCTTGAGCCATGCTGCACCACGCGACTACCCATTCCCTGCCGCGCGCCCCGATCACCGTGGGCGTTGTTTCTCCGCCGTCAGAGACGCGGCTCGTGGCGCTCGATTGGGAAAGCGAGCATTTCGGCTTTTCGGTGGCCCGGCTCGATGCAGACGGCCTGGGCGATGCGCGCGTGTGGGCCGAACTGGCCGCGGCACGCCACCGCGGTGTGCGGCTGGTTGTGCTTACCACGGTGCCCGAGCGCCTTGTGCCGCCGGATCTGCTGATGGAGTTTCAGGGGACGCTGGTGGATCGCAAGGCAACCTTTGCGCGGGCCCTGGCTGCCGGGCCAACTTCGCTGTCCGTCAATGACACCGACGGAGTAGCGGAGTATCAGGAAACAACCGTCAGCGACGCACTGGCCGCGCTGGCGCTGAGTGCGGGCGCCTACTCGCGCTTCCAGCTGGATCCCCGCTTCCCGCGGCAACACTTCGAAGCCATGTATCGGCTGTGGATCGAGCGCAGCGTGCGGCACGAAATCGCCAGTGCCGTGCTCGTGGTGCGTGCAGCCGATCTGCCGGATGGGCTGGCCGGATTGGTAACTGTCAGCGTGGCCGATGGCACGGGCAAGATCGGCCTGATAGCCGTGGCCGAGCCGGCACGCGGACACGGTGTCGGCCGGCGGCTGGTGGCGGCGGCGCACCGCTGGATGCAACACAACGGCGCCCGGCGAGCGGAAGTCGTCACCCAATTGGCCAACGCGCCGGCCTGTGCCCTCTATCAGCGCTCGGGCTATTCGCTGGCGCGCGTCGAACACTACTACCATTTGTGGCCGCTGGCCGACTAAGGAGGCGCCATGAAGACGCTCGGCGCCACCCTGCGAAACCGTTGGCATGTTGGCCAGCGGTTTCTCCGCACGACGCTCGCCCGCGGAGGGCGTGACGGGCACATCGAGCACGTTGATCGGCCGGTGCGCGAGGGTACTCTGCTGTCGCCTGCGGCTCAGTCCGCTGCGAGCCCCTTCGCCACCGCGCTGCAATGGTGTTGCGCCACTTCGCTGATCGTTTTCGGGCCGCTGGCGTTGGCCTCGCTGTTGTTGTGGGTGCTATGCGGCGGGGCGCTTTGGGATTGCGTGCCAGTGTGGCACGATGAAGGTTGGTACTGGAACGAAATGGCCGTATACGAAAGCGTCGGCTGGGATGGCGGCTACACCGTCATTCACGAATGGCCTGCCCGAGCGGAGTGGGTTCGCTTTGGCACACACGGCCCATTTGTGCCGGCGCTGTACGGGACGCTGGCGCGCGCTTTCGGTCTGCACTACGCTTCGATACCGCTGTTGAATGCCGGCATGCTCGTCGCGGCCAGCCTGTTTTGGGTTGCCTGCTGCCGCCCAAGCACGCGCCAGGCGTGGGTGACGGCCTTCATCGTGCTGACGTTCTGGCCGCTGGTTCTCTACGTGCCCACCTCCATGCAGGAGGTCATGCACCTCGCCATCGCCTTTGTAGTGGCGGCCTGGATGGTGCTCTTGATCCGCAGTCCCGGCAACCGCTGGCTGCTGGCGGGCGGACTGATTGCAGTGGCGCTCGCTGCGCAGCTGCGAGTGACCTGGGCATTTGTCGCTGTGCCGCTCGTGTGGGTCGCATGGCGACCGGCCAACTGGCGGCAATGGACCGCGCTAGCGGCCGCCAGCGGTATGTTCGTGGGCCTGCTGTACGTCGAAGCGATCATGCTCTATTCGCCATACCCGAACTTCATGAAGGATGTGCTCGATCGGGCCGGCCAGTCGCCCGCGGCCGCGTGTGGCATGGTGGTGGTGCACGTCCTCAAGAGCATCGTGCGCTATCTCGCGCCCAATCACGATACGTTCGTCCAGATCGGCTTCCGCTATCAGACGTTAATGGTCGTCGGCGCCGCCATTTACTTTTTCCGGCGGCGGCGATTGCTTCCGCAAACAGCGGGTAACGCAAACGCCAGTGGCATGACCGTGACCGGCTCGGCTCCGACTGGCACGGCCCCGGCCGTTTTGGCCCCGGTGGCTTTTGGCGTCATGCTATTGACGCTGTTTACGATCGTGGGCTTCATTATCGCCTTCTACGACGTTTTCAACTGGCGCGATTATCGCGTGGTTGCGCCGCACTTCCTGCTCGCCCTGCTCGTGCTGGTGGCGTGCGGCGCGCGAGACTGGCTGGGGGGCTATGCCGTGGTAAGCGTTTTGCTAGCGGCACTGGCCCTGCCGCAGTTCGCCGAGTTCCATCGACCGCGCGTGGAGTTCGACACGGCGCGCGTCGCCGCCTTTTCCGAGCAGGTGGGCCAGGTCGTGAAATATCTACCCAACGGCTCGGGCTGGGACAACACGTTGTTGATGGATATCGACGTGCTCGATTCGCCGTTGCTGATGGGATTGCCGCGCGGCATCGGAATTTCTGTCTCGCGGTATTGGAACCTGCAAGCCTGGCCGCCGCGATCGAAATATTTGCTGCTCGATCGCCAGCGCGCGGCCCAAATGGGCATCCCTAGCACGTTCGAAAAAGTCGCCGAGACGGAACTCGGCGACATCTACGCGCGCCGCTAGCCGATCGGCTGGCCAGCCGTTCCTCGGCGCGCCTGGGCCCTCTCTGGCGGTTCCCCTTTCAGGTCCTGACGGTTGCGCCGCCGTAGCCGGTTGACCCGCTGCGCTGTGCAACCGTTCTGACCGGCCGAGAGTTCCGGGCACTCGCCGGCCAATGCCGGATCTGGCAATTATCCTCGGGGAAAATGCAGTCAAAGTCGCTTGACTTTCCGCATTTTAATCAGACTCTATTGTCTTCCTATTCTTCCTAAATCAGCATGAAGGTCTACCCTGTCGGGCTTCGGAACTCCCGGCGGTGGCGCGATTCCCCCTCATCGCCGTGCTGAGCAAATCTCGCCTGCGGTAGCCCGACCCGTCCTGGGCCGGGACCTGTTGATCACCTCGCAACCGGTTAGGACGCGATTCCGCGGCTCCTTCCACCCTTCCGCAGCACTCCCATGCTTGGCAAACGCAAGTCGTCCTCCCCCGGGCGGTCGTCTCAACCTCCGCGCGCCCGTCGCCCCAAGTTTCGATTCTTGAGCAGCGAGGCCCTGGAAGAGCGCAAGCTCCTGACGGCTGCGGCGATCATCGCCGAGAATGCGCTGCCGGGCACCTCGTCCGAAGTGTGGGACATCGACGGCGCCGGCTCCGCCAACATCCAGGGCTTTGCTGCGCAGTTTAGCGTCAATCATGGCGAGCGGGTCGACTTCAAGATCGACACCGACGCCGACGACTACCGCATCGACATCTACCGGATGGGATGGTACGACGGCGACGGTGCGCGCAAGATCACCACCATTCAGCCCAACGCTTCGCTGGCCAATGACCAGCCCAACCCCGTCACCGACTTCAACACGGGCCTGGTCGATGCCGGCAACTGGCGCGTGTCGGCGTCGTGGAACGTGCCGCAGGCGGCCGTATCGGGCGTGTATATCGCCAAACTGGTGCGCGAAGACGGCACGTTCGGCGAGAGCCACATCATCTTCGTGGTGCGCGACGATGAAGGCCACAGCGACATGCTGTTTCAAACCTCCGACACGACCTGGCAAGCCTATAACAAGTGGGGCGGCGGCAGCCTGTACGAGAATAGCTTCTTGTCGATGGGTCGCTCGTACGAGGTCAGCTACAACCGCCCGTTCGACACTCGCGACAATGTGCCGGCGAACTTCTTCTTCGGCGCCGAGTACGCGATGGTCCGCTTCCTGGAATCCAACGGTTACGACGTCAGCTATTCCTCGGGCATCGATACCGACCGCCGCGGCTCCGAATTGCTCGAGCACCAGATTTTCCTCTCGGTGGGCCACGATGAATACTGGTCCGGCCAGCAGCGGGACAACGTAGAGATTGCTCGCGACGCCGGCGTCGATCTGGCGTTCTTCAGCGGCAACGAAGTGTTCTGGAAGACGCGCTGGGAAGACAGCATCGCGGGACCGACGACGCCCTACACCACGCTGGTCAGCTACAAGTCGACGCACGACAACGCCATGACCGATCCGTCGGGGATTTGGACCGGCACGTGGCGCGATCCGCGGTTCAGCCCGCCGGCCGACGGCGGCCGGCCGGAGAACAGTCTCACCGGCCAGCTGTTCACCGTCAACGGCGACGGCTCGATCGGCGTGAGCATGAACGTGGGCGCGGCCGACGGCGACCTGCGCTTTTGGCGCAACACGAGTGTCGCCAATCTCACCGGCAACCAAACCGCCTCGCTGGGCGACTACGTGATCGGTTACGAATCCGACGAAGACATCGACAACGGCTTTCGCCCGGCCGGCCTCTTCCGCCTGTCGTCGACGACGCGGAACGTGAACGCCTACATCCAGGACTACGGCAGCACCTATGCCAAGGGCACGGCCACGCACACCATGACCCTCTATCGCGCCGCTAGCGGCGCGCTGGTCTTTGGCGCGGGCACGATCCAGTACTCCTGGGGCTTGGACGACTATCACGACGGTCCCTCGACGAGCAACGACCAGGACATGCAGCAAGCCACCATCAACCTGTTTGCCGACATGGGTGTGCAACCCGGCAGCTTGCGGCCCGGCCTGGTGGCGGCCGCGATGTCGACCGACTTTACCCGGCCGACTTCGACCATCACGTCGCCCGCCAATGGCGTGGCGCTGACTGCCGGCGTGGCGGTGACAATTCGCGGCACGGCGCAAGATCAAGGCGGCGGACGGATCGCAGGCGTCGAGGTCTCGGTCGACGGCGGCACGACCTGGCACATGGCCGACGGCCGCGAAAGCTGGACCTACACCTGGACTCCGCGCTCCAGCGGCCAGGCCAACATTCGCACGCGCGCTATCGACGACAGCGGCAATTTGGAAACCGCGTTGCCGGGCATTGTGATCAATCCATCACAAAACCCCGGCGTGTATCAGTTCTGGGATGCGAGCACGACACCCGGAACCGTCGATAGCGGCGACGGTCAGGCCGTCGAGCTGGGCGTGCGATTCCGCGTCGATGCCAACGGTTTCATTACCGGTGTGCGCTTCTACAAGAGCTCAGCCAACACCGGCACGCACGTGGCCCACTTGTGGACCAACACAGGAACGCTGTTGGCTTCGGCCACGTTTACCAGCGAGACGGGCTCGGGCTGGCAGCAGGTCAACTTTGATGCTCCGGTTGCCGTGACTGCCGGATCCACCTACGTGGCGTCCTACACCGCGCCCAACGGGCGCTATTCGGTCAACCGCAACTACTTCAGCACCTCCGGCGTGGACAATGGACCGCTGCATGCCGTGCCGCAGGGCCCCAGCGGCCCGAACGGCGTGTACAACTACAGCCCGGGCAGTTTCCCCACCCTGAGCTACCAATCGACTAACTACTGGGTCGACGTCGTGCTCAACACGGCGATGGCCGGCGACACCACGGCACCCACGATCTCGCGCTTTGGCCAGGCGGGCGGCGCTTCGGTGATCACGGCCGCCTCGGCGTTCACCATCACGTTTGGCGAGGCGATGAACGCCTCGACGATCAATACCAGCACGATCTCACTGGTGCGGCCTGACGCGTCGAAGCTCCCCAGTGGCTGCTGCACGACCGCCGGCGGCTGGTGCAGTGGTTGCCCGCTGCTCAACGCGGTGAACAATACGCCGATTACGGCGACGGTCTCGTACGACACGGCCACGCGCACCGCCACGGTGACCCCCAACAGCCCGCTGGTTTCCTCGACGATTTACACGCTGATCGTGAGCGCCGGCGGCGTGAAGGATCTGGCCGGCAACGCACTGGCCATCGACACCTGGACGTCGTTCTACACCTCGAACCAGCCGGCTCCCGTGCTGTCGTCGCTGTGGAGCACGTCGACCACGCCGAACATCGTTGACAGCGGCGACGGACAGGCAGTTGAGCTGGGACTGAAATTCACCGCGAGTGTCGCCGGCCAGGTTACCGGCGCGCGGTTCTACAAGAGCAGCGCCAACACCGGCACCCACACGGCAACGTTGTGGACCAGCGGCGGCCAGACGCTGGCCACGGCCACCTTCACCAGCGAAACCGGCAGCGGCTGGCAGACGGTGAATTTTGCCACGCCGGTGTCGATCAACGCGGGCACGACGTACGTCATTTCTTACCACACCAACAACGGCCATTACTCCGTTTCGCGCAACGCGCTGGGCTCGGCGTTCAGCAACGGATCGCTGAGTGCGTTGGCCAACGGCGGCGTGTACGCCTACGGAGCGAATAGTGCGTTCCCGACGCAGAGTTACCAATCGTCGAACTACTTTGTCGACGTGGTATTCAGCACCACGCCCACGACCGACACGCTCGCGCCGTCCATCACCAACTTCACACCGTTCGGGGGCACGACCAACGTGCCGGTAAGCCCGACGGTCACGGTCAACTTCAGCGAAGCCCTGGATCCGGCAACGGTTACCTCGACGACGGTCAAACTAATCGATGGCGGCAACAACGCGGCACCGGCCACGCTGTCGTACGACGCCAACACGCGCACGGCCACGCTGACGCCCACCTCGCCGCTGGCCAACAACATGACCTACACGATCTTCGTGTTGGGCGGCTCGGCCGGCATACGCGACCTGGCCGGCAACACGATGGCGCAAAACATCACGTCACAGTTCACGACGGTCGCCGGTGCAACCCCCGACACGACCCCGCCGCTGGTCTCGGCTTTCAACCCGGAGAACAACGGCGTATTCACCGGCGCAAACCTGGTGGCGACGGTCACGTTCAGCGAGCCGGTAAACGCGGCGACGGTCAAACCCACGACGGTTTACCTGTTGCGGCAGGGTGTGACTCAAGTGGCAACGACCCTGGTGTACGATGCCCAAACCCGCACGGCCACGCTGACGCCCACGGCGCCTCTGGAAGCAAACACGTCGTACACCATCATGGTGCTAGGCGGCGCGAGCGGCATTCGCGACCTGGCGGGCAACGCCTTGGCGCAGAATGCCATGGCGGCGTTCTTGAACGTCGGCTCGCCGCCGGTTCCCGGCGACACCGTAGCGCCTACCGTCACGGGCGCGACGCCCACCGGTTCGAACGTGGCTGTGAGCACGACGGCGACCGTGACCTTCAGCGAAACGATGAACGAGTCGACGATCACCACAGCCAACGTCTTCCTGCGCAGCAGCAGCAACGTCGTCATCCCGACAACGTTGAGC
The DNA here is from genome assembly GCA_050250435.1 of Pirellulales bacterium. Classification (GTDB taxonomy): domain Bacteria; phylum Planctomycetota; class Planctomycetia; order Pirellulales; family PALSA-1355; genus JBFWOR01. The sequence continues at coordinate 98,051 of JBFWOR010000019.1, forward strand.
TACAACGCATCGACACGCACGGCAACGCTCACGCCGACCACTGCCCTGGTGAATTCGACAAGCTATACCGTGGTGGTGCGGGGCGGTGCGACCGGCGTGAAGGACGTGGCCGGCAACGCGCTGGCGGCCGACTTTACGTCCAGCTTTACCACGGCGGCTGTGGTGACTCCGCCGGTGCAAACCACCGTTACCATGTGGCCGTCAAGCGCCACTCCGGCGACGGCCAACAGTGGCGACACCAAAGCGGTCGAGGTGGGCGTGCGGTTCTACTCCGATGTAAACGGCTCGATCACGGGCCTGCGGTTCTACAAGAGTTCCGGCAATACCGGCACGCACGTGGCCCATCTGTGGACCGCCAGCGGTCAATTGCTGGCCACGGCTACGTTCACGGGCGAGAGTGGTTCCGGCTGGCAGCAAGTCAATTTCAGCTCGCCGGTGGCCATTACGGCCGGCACGACATACGTCGCGTCGTACTACGCTCCCAGGGGACGTTACTCGGTGAACCGCAACTACTTTGACTCCGCCTTCACCAGCGGCCCCTTGCACGTGCCGGCGAGCGGCGGCGTGTACGCTTACGGCTCGGGCAATTTCCCCAGCCAGAGCTATCAGGGTTCGAACTATTGGGTCGACGTGGTCATGAGCACCAACGTGGCGCCCGACACGACGGCGCCGACGGTAACCGCGTTCAGCCCAACGGGCGGCAGCACCAACGTGGCCACATCGAGCGCGGTGACCGTGACGTTCAGCGAGGCCTTGAATGCGGCGACGGTCACGACCAGCACGGTGTTCCTGCGAAACGCCAGCAACGTGGTTGTGCCGGCGACCGTTTCGTACAACGCGACGAACAATCGCGTCACCATCACGCCCACCAGTGCGTTGGCCAATTCCACCACGTATACGATCGTGGTGAAGGGCGGTTCGTCGGGCGTGAAAGACGCCGCCGGCAACGCGGTGGCTGCCGATGTCACGTCGTCATTCACCACCGCCGCGGTCGTCAATCCGCCGGCCACGCCCAGCAGTTTGTTCCCCACCGCCGTAACGCCCTCCACGGTCGACAGCGGCGACAAGAAAGCCGTGGAGCTGGGCGTGAAGTTCTACTCCGACGTGAATGGCACGATCACCGGCATTCGCTTCTACAAGAGCTCTGCCAACACCGGCACGCACACGGCCCACCTGTGGACCGCCAGCGGCCAGCTGCTGGCCACGGCCACCTTCACCAGCGAGAGTGGCTCGGGCTGGCAGACGGTCAACTTCGCCACGCCGATCGCCATCACGGCCGGCACGACCTACGTGGCCTCGTACTACACCACCAAAGGCCGCTACTCGGTCGACCGCAACTACTTCAACTCCGCGTACACGAACGGCCCGCTGCATGTGCCGGTCAACGGCGGCGTCTACTCGTACGGGTCGAACGGGTCGTTCCCGACGAGCAGTTATCAGGGCAGCAACTACTGGATTGACGTGCTGTTCACGCCGGCGGGCAGCTAGAGCGGGCGGGAAGATCCGGGAGTTCACGGGCCCGATGCCGCCCCGCGAGCCTGCGGATTGCGGGCGCGGTTGATCCCTGACAGACCCGGCGGCGCCCGTCAAGCGGCCCGCTCACCGCGATCTGAACGCAGCAGCTCGCCCACACGACGCTCGAGCCACTTGCGGCCGCGGCGAAGATTGCGTTCCTGCGAGCGCACGAGGTCGAGCATGACGCGCCAGCGCGGCAGGCGCCAGCCGGCCCAATCGGTGCGGTCGACCACGTCAAAGAATTCTTTGCGCAGCGGGTGGCGGCAGGAAGCACGCCACGGCTTGTGACGGGTGGTGAAGTGCACGATGTATGGATCGTCGCGCAATTGGTCATAGCGCTCGCGATCGAAAGGGCTTTGCTCCCAGCTGGGATACGCGTAGGCGTGAGAGCCCTGGTTCCAGCGCATGTCGAGCGGTCCCCATTGGCCGGCCAGCACGACATTCATGGCGTACTGGTCCCACCAGCGCACGTGGTTTTCGTTCTGCGCGAGACAAGCGAGCAACTGTCGCGGCAGGTCCGCGGCGCGCCAGGCCGCCAGGTTCACCAGCAGCACGCCGGCATTGAAGTAGGGCGCAGCGGCGGACAGTCCCAGCTCACGAAAGTTGGGCACCGGCCTCGCGGCGCCCAAAAACTCGGCGCAGCCCCGATAGTTTGGCAACACCTGCGATGAATCCATGTAGGGCGCTGCGCAATCTTGCGCCGCCAGGCACAGCCGGTCGGCCAGATCGCACTGCCACAGCCGAGCCAGATCCCCGCGCACGATCAAATCGGCGTCGAGATAGATCACGCGGTCAACGTGCCGCGGCAGCAAGCGCGGAATGAGAATGCGGTAGTAGCTCACCAGATTCACGTGGCCCGAAACCGGCATGCCGGCCAGCGCCGAGTCGTCCACGCGCAGATATTCGATCCGGTAGCGCCCGGCAGGCCAGGAGCGCCGCAAGCGCTCCTTGGTCTCGTCATGAATGCCGGCATCGAGCAGGTAGATCTGCAGCGTGGCCCGCGGCGACAAGTTCTCCAGCGCCGAGCGTACCGTGGCCGCCAACGGCATCGCGAAGCGATCATCGGCCGCCAGCACGACGACCGGGTCGCTGGTATCTACGCGCAAAGGTGCCGCTGGGGGCTGCGTCATGCGAAAGGCTCGGCAGAAGTCGGGCTCGTCGACAATTGGCGAATTGTTCGGTCAACGGCACACGATGTACCGCACTCGATGTACCGCGCTCGACTGGGCCGGACAACGGCGGTTTCGGCCGAGCATGCTGGCGGGACAATGCTGGCACCCCGCCGCCGCGAGGCAGCCGACTACTCTTCCCAATTTCGCCAGTCGCCAAAACGTCGGCACACTCCGCCGGCGATTGCCGGGTGCCGGCCCATTTCGAGTGCATCGACTGCGGCGACTCTTCCGATCAATGAAACCAGGAAATCCTTGCACGATCGCTGGCTGCCGGCGGGACAACTCGATACGCTTGTCGCCCGCCGACGACTTGCCAGCCAGGGCCGCCCACGCACTGACGCCATGACCACGACCTGTTTAATCAGCAACTACAACTACGCGCAGTTCGTTGGCGCCGCGATCGACAGCGCGCTGGCCCAGTCGGTGCCGTTCGACGAGATCATCGTGGTGGACGACGGGTCGAGCGATGGCTCGCGCGACCTGCTGGCGAAAAAGTCGGCTGAGCACCCGACCGTCCGCGTCATCGCCAAGTCCAACGGCGGGCAGTTGTCCTGCTTTAACGAGGGCTTTGCAGCGTCCACGGGCGACATCGTGTTCTTCCTCGACGGCGACGACGTGTACGAGCCCCACTATCTCGAGCGTGTGCTCTGGGTGTATGACGAGGAACCGACTTGCGACTTCTTGGCCTGTGGCCTGCGCCAGTTTGGCCAACGCGAGCTCTTGAAGCTGCGCTATCCGCGAGATTGCGACCTGGGATATTCAACGGCCCTGACGGCGTTGCTGACCGAGTGGATCGGTGCCCCCACGTCGTGCTTGTCGATGCGGCGCAGCATATTGCAAAAATTCTTGCCGCTGCCATTTTGCGAGGATTGGCGCACGCGGGCCGACGACTGCCTGGTATTTGCCTCGTCGCTGGCCGGCGCGCACAAATTCTACGTGGCGCAGCCGTTGGTGCGCTACCGCGTGCACGGTGGCAATCACTACTGCCGGCAAACGGCCGACGCGGGCAACGTTTACCGCCGGCGGCTGGCGATCAATCGCCTGTTCGCTCACCTGGAGCGCAAACTGTGCTATGACGTCAACGGCCTGGCGGCTATCAGTCATCGCGAGTTTTGCACCATCCCCCGGCCCACCGGCCGCATGTTGCGGAAGTACCTTCGGATCGCCCTGCGTGGCCCTATGCCGCTGGTGCGGCGACTGGAGTGCGCGGCGGTGATGATGGGGCACTATCTGAAAACCGCATTTCGCTCGACGGACCCTGCGCCAGCCGAAGCGCAATGCGAGCAAGCTCTCGAGACGTCGCGGGCCGTTCTGCCGGCCGGCTCTGCGACCATCCAAGCGATTGCCCTGGAGGCAGTCGAGCGCCGCGCCGCCTAAACCGGCTGCAAACCTCGAGCGTTGAGACGGCAGGGTGCCCCTGGCAGCTGCCAGGGTGAAGCGCGAGCAAGCACGGGCGGAAAAGCGCCCGTGACACCCCGACGTCACGGCCGGCGAGGATTTGAAAACCGCAGCGGACCCAATTTTCAGGTGCGCGCTCACTTGCAGCGGATAAGATTATGTGTATCATCTAATCGTCAACACCCTGTCGACACTCCCGTTCCCGTCTCAAGCAAGCGCTCTGGAGTCCGACTCATGTCGCACCTATCCAATGGATCGCCGTCGTCGGAGCATGACGGGCAAAAGACCGCCTGCATCCTCTGTAGTCTGAACTGCGGCATTGAAGTGACGGTGGTCGACGGTCATTTCACGCGCATCCGCGGCGACAAGGCGCACCCCGCCTCGGAGGGCTATACCTGCCAGAAGGCCTTGCGGCTGGACTACTACCAAAACGGCCGCAGCCGCGTGACGCATCCCTTGCGGCGCCGGCCGGACGGCACGTTCGAGCGCGTCAGTTGGGACACCGCGATCAGCGAGATCGCCGCGCGCATCCAATCCATTCGCGCGGCGCACGGGGGCCATGCGCTGGCCTACTACGGCGGCGGCGGACAGGGGAATCACTTGGGCGGTGCGCACAGCACGTCACTCCGCATCGGCATGGGCACGCGGTACACCTATACCGCGCTGGCTCAGGAAAAAACCGGCGGGTTCTGGGTGGATGGCAAGCTGTTTGGCGACCAGGCATGTCATCCCACGGAAGATGTCGAGCACGCCGACTTTCTACTCGTCATTGGTGCGAATCCCTGGCAGTCGCACGGTTTTGCCAAGGCCCGCAGCGTGCTGCAGGAGATTGCCGGCGATCCGCAGCGGAAGCTCGTGGTCGTCGATCCGCGGCGCACGGAGACCGCACAGCGGGCCGACGTTCATCTGGCGGTGCGGCCGGGCGGCGACGCGCACCTGATGCTGGCCATGCTGGGCACGATCGTGCAGGAGGAGCGCTACGATCGGGAGTTCATCGCGGAGCATACCGTGGGTTTCGATGAAATCGCCGCGGTGCTGCGCGCAATTCCCGTGGACGACTACGCGCGCGAAGCCGGCCTGGAGCCGGACGTCGTCCGCCAGGTGGCGCGCGACTATGCGGCCGCCGAGCGGGCCTGCATTCGCACCGACCTGGGCCTGGAACACTCGCTCCACAGCACGCTCAACACGTACCTGTCGAAGCTGCTGTTTTTGCTGACAGGCCATTTTGGCAAGCCGGGCACCAACGTGTTTCATACCGCCCTGGCTCCGCTGATCAAGCACTCGCCGGATCCCGGCGCCGGCGGCCGGACCACCAAAGTGACCGGCGCCCAGGAGATCGGCGGGCTCTATCCGCCGAACGTGCTGCCGCTGGAGATCGATACCGATCATCCCCAGCGGATTCGCGGAGTGTTCGTGGAGAGCGGCAATCCGCTGGTCACCGGCGCCGATACCCAAGCCTATCGCGATGCATTCAGCAAACTGGAGCTGCTGGTCGTAGTCGACGTGGCGCTCACGGAAACGGCCCGGTTGGCGCACTATGTGTTGCCCGCGGCCACGCAGTTCGAAAAGGCCGAGGCGACGTTCTTTAGCATGGACTTTCCGCAAAACTACTTCCACCTGCGGCGGCCGCTGTTGCGACCGGCTGAGGAATCGCTGCCGGAGCCGGAGATTCACAGGCGGCTGGCGGTGGCGCTGGGCGTTTTGCCCGCGCGGTTTCCCATGCTGACGGCCATCGCGCGCGTGGATCGCTGGTTCCCACGATTGCGGTTGTTTCCGCTGGCGTTGGCGTGGACTCTCAAGCGGCGGCCAAAACTGGCGCCGCACATCGCGCTCGTGTTGCACGAAACGCTCGGCCGGGCCGTGCCGGGTGACGTGCCTGCAGCGGGACTCGTCTGGGGTCTGTGCCAGACCTTTGTACGGCGCTATGGCACGGACTGTCTCGAGCGAGCAGGCATTCGCAATGCCGGCGCCGGACACGCCGAGGCCCTGTTTCAACGCATCTTGAACAGCCCCTCGGGCGCGCTCATCAGTGAGCATCGCTACGAAGACACCTGGTCGTTCATCAAACATCGCGACGGCAAGATTCACCTGGCCATTGGACCGATGATCGACGAGATTCGCGCGCTGGAGCCGGCCGCGGCTGACGGCGAGTATCCGCTGGTCCTGCAAGCCGGCGAGCGGCGCAGTTACAACGCCAATACCATCTATCGCGAAGTTGCCTGGCGCAAGCAAGACACGCAAGGCGCACTCAAGGTGCATCCGCGCGATGCGGAACGGCTAGGGCTGGAAGACGGCGGCCAGGCGTGGTGCGAATCGCCGCGCGCGGCCGTGTGTGCCCGCGTCGCCGTTACCGAAGAAGTTCCCCCGGGCCTGGTGTCGCTACCGCACGGTTACGGCATGTTCGAGGGGAAGGACGCCAACGAGGCGCGCAGCGGCCCGGCGATCAACTTTCTCACCGCCAGCGAGCATTGCGACGCGCTTTCGAAAGTGCCGTTTCACAAGCACGTTCGCGTGCGGTTGCGGGCCGTGGGCGCGGACGAGAGTGCGGCGGTGGGCGCGCTGCGCGAAATGACGGCGCCCGTCTCCTGATGGATGTCAATGGCGCCGCGACACTTCGGCTCGCCGGCCTGCAACGTCAACTCAAAAGCAATCAACGCCATGGCCCGATATCAATCCGATCACAAACAGCAGACGCGCGAGCGGCTCGTCGCCTCGGCGGTGAGGACCTTTCGCCGCGCCGGCGTGGAAAACGCCGGGCTCAACGAGATCATGCAGGAGCTTGGCCTCACGGTCGGCGGGTTCTACCGGCACTTTGACTCCAAGTCGGAATTGGTGCAGGCCGCCGTGGCGCGCGGGCTCGAACAATCGCTCGAGCGCATGCGACACGCGCCGAGCGACGACCCGTTGGATGGGATGCAGCGATTTGCGGAGATTTATCTCAGCGAGGCCCATCGCCGCGCGCTGGCCGACGGCTGCGTGCTGGCTGCGCTGGGATCCGACATTGCCCGCGGCGATTCGCAGACCAAAGCCGTATGCGAGCAAGGGCTGCGAGCGGTTCACACGGAGCTCAACAAGCGGCTGCCGAGCGACGCAGGGCCGCTAGCCGATCGACTGTGGGGCCTGATCGCATTGGAGGTCGGCGGGCTGCTTTTGGCGCGCATGGTGGATCGTGACGATACGGCGGCCGAAATCCTGGCCTCATGTCGCCAGGCCACGCAACAACTTCTCGGTCGGCCGGTTAAGTCGACGCGCCGGCGAAAAAGCACTTCGGGAAAGAAGCCAGCCCAGCCGCGGCGCCGCTCCACCGCCAGCAAAAGGGTGCCCGCATGATGCCCATGGTCCACGTGATCGGCCGCAAAAACAGCGGCAAGACCACGCTCATCGTGGAACTCATCGGCGAGCTTACTGCACGTGGCCTGCGCGTCGGCAGCATCAAGCACACGCACCACCACCACGAGCTCGACGTGCCGGGCAAGGACTCGTTCCGCCATCGCCAGGCGGGCGCCAGTCCCGTGGCCATCTTGTCGCCGGGCATGACGGCCGTCTTTCGCCCGAATGAATCGGGCATCGCCGGGCAGGGCTACGCGTGGCTCGAGCCGGCATTTCGCGATTGCGATCTGGTGCTCGTCGAGGGCGACTCGCAGGCCGTGGCCACGAAGATCGAAGTCTGGCGGGCCGCCACCGGGGCCAGCCCCATGGCCGCCGAAGATCGGCTCATCCGCGCCGTCGTAACGGACGATCAACTTGCTGTGCCGCAACCGATTTGGCCGCGTGCGAATATTTGCGCGGTGGCCGATGGCGTGTTGACGCTGGCCCGCGGCGCGTAAATCAGGCAATTGAAGTGCCGGCTAGACGCTTTGTGCGGTGATTGCGCGCTGTCAATTCCCGAGCGCGCGGCCTAGAATGCACCCACGCAGGGGCCGCGGCAACGACCGCGCGGGGTTGCGTGATCCGCAGTCTGGGAGAGTGCCGTGTGGGGCGTCGAACTAACCGTCATGGCGGCCATGGTGCTGCTCAACGGCATCTTCGCCGCGTACGAGATCGCTCTGGCTACGGCCTCGATTGCGCGGCTGCAGGCGCTGGCCGGTGAACGGCGCTACGGAGCAGCGGCCGCGCTGCAGATGAAACGCGACATGGAGGGCAGCCTGGCCGCGGTGCAACTGGGCATCACCCTGGTTGGCGCCATTGCGGCGGCCACCGGCGGCGCCGGCGCCGAAGAGGCGCTTGCCCCCGCGCTGCTGGCGGCCGGCCTGGGGCCAACCTTGGCGGAATTCACCGCGATCGCGCTGGTGGTCGTGCCACTGACGGCGTTCACCATTGTGCTCGGTGAGCTCGTACCCAAGCTGTTCGGGCTGCGGCACAAGGAATGGGTGTGCCTCGCATTGTCGCCGCTCATTCGCTGGTTGGCCCTGTGCGTTTGGCCCATCGTGTGGAGCCTGGAAACGTCGGCTACGAAGCTCACCGATTGGGCCGAGCGCCTCTATCGTCCGCGGCTGCACGCAAACGTCAGTGACGAGGCCCTGGAGCTGCAAGATTTGCGCGCGGTGGCCAGCGTGGCACGTGCCTCCCGGCTGATCGGCGCGCGGGAAGAGAACATCATCCTGGGCGCCGCCAAGCTCTCCAGCCGGCCGATTCGTGAGATCATGCTGCCGGCCGAAGAGATCAGCATGCTGAACGCGAACGATTCGATCAGCCAGTGTTTGATTGCTGCGCACCTTGACATGCACACTAGGTTTCCGGTCACGGAGCGTGCCGGAGATGCACAAGGCATTATCGGCTACGTCAACTTCAAGGACATCATCGTGCAGATGCGCTTGAGTCCGCAAGATTCGTCGCTGCGCGGCATCGTGCGCACGATTCCGACATTGGCGGCCAGCTCGCCAATCTCCAGCGCTCTGGAAACGTTGATGCGCTTTCGCACCCACATCGCCGTGGTGCGCGATGCCGCCGAGCGCGTGGTGGGCATGATCACGCTCGAGGACATCATCGAGGAGCTCGTCGGCGATATTCAGGACGAGTACGATCTCTTGCCGGCGCATGCCGTCGTCAGCGGCCAGGGCTGGGTGGTCGGCGGCGGAATCAGTCTGGCGCGGCTCAAGGAGTTGACGGGCATCGACCTGGCTGTCGATCTGCCAACGGTCGGGGCGCGCAACCTCAGCAATTGGGTCGTAGGCCATCTGGGCGAACCCGTCAGCGGCGGCGAAGTGGTGGAGCGCAAAGGTGTGCGGGCTATCGTCCGCAAGGTGCGCCGTGCCCAAGTGCTGGAAGCGCAGCTCCACCAGCAGCGGCCCGGCGCGAGCGATGGCGGTTCGCTTCCTCACGTCCCGCCGCGGCAAAGCGACTCTTCGGCGCCCGGCGCGCACACGACTGGCTAACTCCAGCGAGGGGCCTTGGGGTGTGGCCCTGCCGATTGCCCGAGATAAAATGGCGGGGCAGACGCAATCCGTCCACATTTCTTTCGCGTTAGCCGGCGCCCCTCTACTTGGCCGGAACGAGCGTCGGGCGAACAATTCACTTAGGGCGTAGCGATTCGTTCGACGGCACGTTGGCCCGGCGACAGCGGCGCCTGGTCGTGGCGCGAGCAGTCAAAGGACACTCTATGAACACGCGCGAGTACCTGCACCAGCACAAAGTTCCGTTCGAGTTAGTGGCCCATGCAGAGACGTACGACGCCCCGCACCTGGCCCAGGCGGTGCACACGCCCGGTCGCGAGGTGGCCAAGGCGGTGCTCTTGCGCGTGGATCGTGGTTACCGTTATGCGGTGGCACTGTTGCCGTCGACGCATCGCATTGACTTGGGCGCGCTGAGCAAAGCGCTGGGCGGCGCGGAGGTGGAGCTGGCCACGGAGGTCGAGATCGCAGAACATTGCCCCGACTGCGAGTTTGGCGTGCTGCCGCCCTTCGGCTCGCGATTTGGCGCCGAGACGATTATCGATGCGGCCTTGGCCGCGGACGAGCAAATCGTGTTCGAAGGTGACTCTCATACAGAAGCCATTCGCATCAAGTACCACGACTTTTATGATCTGGAGCATCCGCGCGTGGAATATTTTGCCGCCCGCGGCTAACTCGCAAAGGAGTTCCCCATGTCAGATTTCCAAGTGCACGTGTCTCCCGCCGAGCGCGACTTGCTCGTCCGCCTGTTGACGGCCCAACTGCGCGAGAAACAAATCGAGGTCCATCGCACGGAGTTCTCGCGCGAGTTTCGCGAGCACGTGCAAATGGAGGAGACGCAGATTCGCGAGATGCTCGATAAGTTCTCGCACGCGGTGGAAGCCGGACCGGCGCTGCGCTAGCAAGCCTGCGGGCGCCACCTTATCTGCCTCCAGCTGTAGCGGATCCGGCCGGGTGGCTGCGTCGCGGCGGTACAGTGTCCCCGGCCCGGCGGCCGTTGCTGCCGCCCGGTCATCGGCGAGCATTTTCTCAATATCCGCGGTCGCAAAATCCGCGACTTTTGCCCGCGGCACCGTTGCATTGGGCGTATTTCGCTCGGCTATAATGCGCCAGTGGGCCGGTCGGCATCCCGCTCGATGCGGGTGTCGTACTGCGAACGTCCTGACGCACTTCATTGCCGCTCATCGGTCGACTCCGGACATTTCTGCAAAGATCTTGTCCGCCGGGCCGAATTGCCAATACGAGAAGTCAGGAGGGATCTCCATGCGCCGTTCGTCTGGTATGTCCGCGGGCAGGGACAGGCATTCGGCTACACAACGACCAAGCAGCGTCGGCACGCGCAGCCACGGTGGCCCCACGCTTGCCTCGGGCGCGAGCACTTTGCCACCCCCCCGCGGCATGTTGCGCGGGAAGCCGCCGCGCGCGTGGCATCGTTATGCGATGCAGAAGCTGCTGGCGATGCTGGGCAAGCCGCCGCTCTCGATCGCCTTGTGGGACGGCCAGATCATCCGCGGCTCGGAAGCGCCGCCCGTGGCAACCGTCGCCATCCACAGCGCGCGGGCCATTCGCCGCATGGCAATCGACCCGTTCTTCGAATTCTGCGAGGCCTATGCCAACGGACAGATCGACGTTGTGGGCGATCTGGTCGACGTGATCACCACGGTGGACCGCTCGCTGCGCAGTTCGCGCGCCGCACAGTTCGTCTACAGTTTGTTCACGCACTGGCTGCGGCTGCCGAAGTTCAATTCGCTGGCGGCCTCGCGCGACAACGTCTACCACCACTACGACATCGGCAACGAGTTCTATCGCCTGTGGCTCGACGAACAACTGGCCTACACGTGCGCCTATTTTCCGGATCCCCACGCTTCGCTGGAAGTGGCGCAGGTGGCGAAGTTCGACCACGTGTGCCGCAAGATCTGCCTGCGGCCGGGAGAAACCGTGGTGGAGGCCGGCTGCGGTTGGGGCGGGCTGGCTTTGCACATGGCGCGCAACTACGGGGCCAATGTCACGGCCTACAACGTCTCGCACGAGCAAGTGCTCTATGCGCGGCGCCGTGCGGAGGCCGAGGGCTTGAGCGACCGCGTGCAATTCATCGAAGACGACTGGCGGCACATCGCCGGCCGCTACGATGCCTTTGTGTCGATCGGCATGCTCGAACACGTGGGCAAGTCGAACTACCACCGCCTCGGCGAAGTGATTCACCGCGTGCTCAGTGATCGCGGGCGAGGCATTCTGCACACCATCGGCCGTAACAAGCCAGCCCCGGTGGACCGCTGGATCGAACGGCGAATCTTTCCCGGCAGTTACCCGCCCTCGCTGGCAGAGACCCTGCAGGTGCTCGAGCCGCGGGCATTCTCCGTGCTCGACGTCGAAAACCTGCGGTTGCACTATGCGCAAACGCTGCGTCATTGGCTGGCACGATTCGAACGCGCCCTGGAACAAGTAACCGGCATGTTCGACGAACGCTTTGCGCGGATGTGGCGTTTGTACCTGGCCGGCTCGGTGTCGGCATTCGAAACCGGCAGCTTGCAACTCTTTCAAGTCGTCTTTGCGCGCGACGATCTGAACGACATTCCGCTGACGCGGGCCCATTTGTACGCGCGACCTTCGACGTTCCAGGCTTAGGTGTAGCGCGTGGCAGGTCGATGCCCATGGACCACTGCGACGTCTTGATTGTGGGCGGCGGGCCGGCCGGCTCGTCCTGCGCATGGGGCCTGCGCGAGGCGGGCCTGAACGTCGTGGTTATCGATCGCCAGGCGTTTCCCCGCGACAAGGTTTGCGCCGGTTGGATCACCCCGCAGGTGGTGGAAGCGCTGGACGTCGATCTGGACGCTTATGGCCGCGAGCACGTTTGCCAGCCGATCACCGGCTTTCGTACCGGCGTGATCGGCGGTCGCGAGGTCGAGACGCACTATCCGCGGCCGGTAAGCTACGGCATCCGCCGCTGCGAGTTCGACGCGCACTTACTCGCGCGCTGTCACGCGCAGTTGCGCGCTGGCAGCGGCTTGGAGCATCTCGAGCGCAGCGGTGAGGGCTGGCTCGCCAACGGCACCTTGCGGGCCAGGCTCGTCGTCGGTGCCGGCGGGCATTTCTGTCCCGTGGCACGCGCAGCCGGTGCCCGCGCGGTCGCCGGTGCGCAGGTCGTGCGTGCTCAGGAGGTTGAGTTTCCAGTTTCCGCATGCGAGCTGGCCGCGGGCAGCATCGCCGCCGCAGTACCCGAACTGTACTTTTGTCCCGATTTGACCGGGTACGGTTGGTGCTTTCGCAAGGGCGACTATCTGAACATCGGCCTCGGACGCACCGACGCAACCCGGCTCACGCAACACGTGCGCGCTTTCGTTGATTTTCTGCGGCAGCGCGGCAAGGTTTGTTGCCCAGTGCCGGACCATTTTCACGGCCACGCGTATCAACTGTACGAACGTAGCGAGCCCACGTTGTGCGACGACGGACTGCTGCTCGTGGGCGACGCCGCGGGGTTGGCTTATCCGCAAAGCGGCGAGGGAATTCGGCCGGCCGTAGAATCGGGCCTGCTGGCGGCGCAGGTTATCTGCCAGGCCAATGGCGATTATCGACGCGAACGGCTGGATCCATATCGCGTGCAAGTGCTCAAGCGGCTGGGAAAGCCGCGTGGCCGCGGAGCCAGCGACTGGCTGCCGGCCAGTTGGCTGCGCGGGATCGCGGCGGCACTCTTGGCCTCGCGATCGTTCTCGCGGCGCGTGGTGATCGAAAACTGGTTCTTGCACAGGCACCAGCCGGCGCTGGCGGTCGGCAATGGTGCAAGTCCGCCACGCACGCACACCATGGCGACCGCCGGCCGCTGAGCGTCGCGCAGCGGGCACTGCGGACGCGCGCTCGACCCGCGCCGACGACTTGACAGGCGCTATGAGCAACACCGTTTGACGGCTGCTAATGCCCAGCCGGCGACTTGCTTTACCGGCTCGCCGGACCGCGGGCGATTGCCTTCGTGAGGATTCCGGGCCATCATAAACCTGACGGCGGGGCCCTGGGTTGATCGGGGTCCGACGCACAGGAGGCAATATCGGTGGGAATCTACGAATTGGATTTTGACCGACCAGCCTATTTGCTGTTGCTGCTCTTGATACCACTGCTCTGGTATTGGAGCCGAGAGAGCCTGTCGGCAATGGGCCGCGCCCGTCGCGCGGGGGCGATGGCGCTGCGAGCGCTCGTCGTCGCCGGCCTGGCACTGGCGCTGGCTGAAGTGCACCTGGTGCGCAAGAGCGATCGACTGGCCGTTATGTACGTGCTTGATCGTTCGCTCAGTCTGTCGGCAGAACAGAGCAAGGCGGCGCTGGATTTCATCAATCGCTCGCGCGAGGCTGGCCGCGGCCGGCAGGGCAGCGACCTGGCCGGTGTGATCCTCTTCGGCCGTGAAGCGGTGGTTGAGCTGCCACCGGTCGACGTGCCCGTGCCGATTGTGCAGCTCGAGGCCCAAGTGGACGGGCAATCTACCGACCTGGCCGGCGCGCTGCGGCTGGCGCGGGCCTGCTTTCCGCCACATTGCGCCAAACGGATCGTAGTGTTGAGCGACGGCAATGAGAACCTTGGTTCCGCCACGGAAGAAGCGGCCTCCTTGGCGGCGGCAGGTATCGGCATTGACGTCGTGCCGCTGCGGCGCACGCGCGCGGGCGATGTTTCGGTGGAGAAAGTGACCGCGCCTACGGAAGTGCGCCGGGGCAGCCCGTTTGAAGTGCGCGTGGTGCTGAACAACTCGCATCCGGAGGGAACTGCCGGCGGCGATGTAAGCGGCAAGCTGCGCGTCTTCCGTCGGGTGGGCGCCGACGAACAACTGGTGACGGAGCAATCGATCGTCGTCGAGCCGGGGAAGCGTGTGTTTTCCTGGCGCGAAGAGCTGAACTCGGCCGACTTCTTCACCTATGATGCCGAGTTCGTGCCCGACGCCGTCGCACATGACGCCATTCCGCAGAACAATCGGGCGACGGCGTACACGCAAGTGCACGGCCAGGGCCGGGTGCTGTTGGTGGAAGACTGGTCGAGCCCCGGCGAATTTACCGATCTGGTGGAGCGGTTGCGTGCGGCGCGGATCGAGGTGGACGTGCGGCCCAGCAACCAGTTGTTCGGCAACCTGGCGGAGCTGCAGCGCTACGAAACGGTCGTGCTGGCCAACGTGCCGCGGACCAGCGGAGACCAGGCCGAAACGATGTCACAATTCAGCGACGATCAGATGGAGATGCTGGTCCGCAACACCCAGCAATTGGGCGGCGGCCTGGTGATGCTGGGCGGTCCGAACAGCTTTGGCGCCGGCGGCTGGACCAACACGCCCATCGAACAGGCCATGCCGGTCGACTTTCAGATCAAGAACGCCAAGATCGTACCGATCGGAGCGCTGGTACTGGTGCTCGACCGTTCGGGTTCGATGAGCGGCGAAAAAATCGACATGAGCAAGGCGGCGGCCGTGGCGGCGCTCAAGACCCTGGGCGCACAGGATCAGATTGGCGTCGTGGCGTTCGACTCCGAGGCTCACTGGGTGGCGCGCTTGCAACGCGTTGGCAACGGCGTCCGCGTGGGCGCGCAGATTTCTCTGATTGGCGCCGACGGCGGCACCAATATGGAGCCCGGGATGCGCGAGGGGTACGAGGCGCTGGCCCGAGTCAACGCGGGCATCAAGCACATGATCGTACTGACCGATGGCCGGACCAACGGTGCGGGCTTCGAAGGTATGGCCAATCGGATGCGCAAGCGCGGCATCACGACGACCTGTGTGGCCATCGGCAGCGACGCGGATACGGCGCTGATGCAGTTTGTGGCACAAGCGGGCGGCGGAAATTTCTATCGCGTCGAACGCCCCAAAATGATCCCCCGCATTTTTATGAAGGAAGCGCGCCGAGTCGCCAGACCGCTGGTGTTCGAGAACGAGGCCGGCATTCCCACCCAACTGAACCTGCGCCATGAAATGTTGGCCGGAATCGACGGGCCGCTGCCGCCCATGACCGGCTATGTGATGACGACGGTCAAGGAGAGCCCGCTCGTGGAGATGCCGCTGTCCGCCTCGCAGCCGGCACCCGGCGCGCACCCGCTGTTGGCCGCCTGGACATACGGACTGGGACGCGCTGTTGCGATGACCACCGACGCAGGCCAGCGCTGGACGAAAACCTGGAGCACCTGGCAGGACTACGAGCGCTTGTACACGCAAGTCATCCGCTGGTCGATGCGGCCCACGACGGGAGACAGCAAGCTGACGCTCTTTGCGCAAGTGCGCGACGGAGTTCTGACGGCCATTGTCACGGCCGTCGATGCCGAAGGGGAATTTGCCAACTTTCTGGCACTGCGCGGCGCGGCGGTAGGACCGGGAATGAAGCCCCTGGATTTGAATTTCACACAAACGGCGCCGGGCCGATATGTCGCCGAGTGCCCGGTGACGGATAGCGGCAACTACTTTGTCACGGTGGTGCCGGGCCAGGGGCGCGCGCCCATGCGCGCCGGAGTCACCCTGCCCCACTCCGCAGAGTTTCGCGACGCGCGCGAGAATTTGGGTCTGCTCACCAGGTTGGCCGAGCAGGTGCCCATGGCGGGAAAGCGTGGGCAATTGATCGACTCGGGCCGGGCCACACCGGAGCCTGCGGCCGAGCCCAATGTCTTCCGCCGCGATCTGCCCATAGATACCGAGCGGCGTCCGTTTTGGAACTTTGTGGTGCTCGCCGCCGCCTGCCTTTTTCTGGTCGACGTGTGCCATCGCCGCGTGCTGGTCTCGCTCGATCCGTTGAGGAATCGGCTGGCGGACATGCTGGCGCGGCGCCGCGACGAGGCGCGGGATCTGCCCGCGGCAATCGCGCGCCTCAGAAACCGCAAGGACGAGATTTCGCGACAACTGGACGGACGTCGCGCGGCGAGCCGTTTCGAGTCGCAGGAATCTTCGCTCGTCACCAAAGGCGAACCCATGCTGGAGGAGGAATCGCCTTCGTCTGCGAGCGCAGCAACGGCTGCGCCGGCCGAGGGACTGGCGCTGGCGCCCGACGAGAACCGTGCCGAGTCGTACACGGAGCGATTGCTGAGCGCCAAGCGCCGGGCGCGCGTTGCAAACCGCACGACGGATGACCCATAGTTAGTCAGGCCGCCCGACGCGGCCGACGCTATCAGACGGCGTATCCCAGACGCTGCTCGAGCCGTGCGCGCACGGCGGGCCACTCGTCGACCGTTACGCTGTACATGACCGTGTCGCGCACGTGTCCGTTGGGCATGATCATGTGTTTGCGCAGCACGCCCTCACGAACGGCGCCGAGTTTTTCGATCGCGCGCTGGCTTTGCAGATTGCGGGCGTCGGTTTTCAGCTGCACGCGCACGGCCCCCTGCTCTTCGAACGCGTGGCGGAAGAGCATGAACTTGCACTCGGGGTTCACGGCCGTGCCCTGGTAGGGCTTAGCGACCCAAGTGAAGCCGATCTCCAGCGCCCGGTCGCGGGGACGGATATCCAGATAGGACGTCATGCCCACGGCTCTGCCATGTTCGCGCGCCACGATGGCGAACGAACAAAAGCCGGGCATGGCGCGCAACATGGCGATGCCCTCGCGCAAGCCGGCCTCGGAAATCTCCCGCGGCGGAAAGGTGAACGTGAAGATTTCGGGCGTGGCGACTTCGGCCAGCGACGCGGCGTGCCGCGCTTCGAGCGGTTCCAACCGTGCCGCGCGGCCTTCGAGCGTGATCGGCTGAATGTCCATTGGCTAGCGCCCTCGATCGTGCCAAACTCTAGTGGACCGACGCGTTGCCAGCCAGGATAATCGGTTTCTCGTCACGAGACGAGCGCCCGATACGATTCGACTGTCCCGTTCCGCCCGGCTCCGCGAGCGACGCCATGGCCAGAATTACCCCGATCTCCGTGACCGAAGCCGCGCCGGCGGCGCGCGCCGAACTCGAACACCAGATCGCCGCACACGGCCGGGTGACCAACATGAAGTGCACGCTGGCCCGCTCGCCGGCGGCGCTGACGGCCTTGATGCAATGGTACGCGTTGTACGACGTGGTGCTGCCGGTGTTGGGCCAGCGCATGACGACGCTCTTCTCCCACGCAATTTCGAGCCAGACCGATTGTCTTGTGTGTTCCACGTTTTTCCGCCGCTGGCTGACCGAACAGGGCGAAGATCCGGACGCACTGCAATTGAACGACCGCGAGCAGGACATCGTGGACTACGGGCGGCAACTGGCCCGAGACGCCCACGGCGTATCCGACGCTCTGTTCTCGCGACTGAGCACGTGGCTCGATGCGGAACCATTGGTGGCGCTGACGGCGTTCGGCGGCATGATGATCGCAACCAACGTGTTCAACAATGCGCTGCAGGTGAATCTGGACGATTACTTGCAACCCTTTCGCCGAGACGCCGCCGGAACTCGCGGATCACAACCATGAGCAACGAATTCACAGGACGCGTGGCCTTCATCACCGGCGCGGCGCACGGCCAGGGCCGGGCCACGGCGCTGGCCCTGGCGCGCGAAGGGATGCACGTGGCGGCGCTCGACGTGGCCAAAACGCTCAGCTATCCCGGCTATCGCCTGGGGTCGTCCGAGGCGCTCGATGCGACGGCCGCGGAGTGCCGCACACTCGGTGTGGAAGCGTTGGCCTTCGCCGCCGACGTTCGCGATGACGCCGCAGTGACTGCCGCCGTGCAGGCCACGCTCGACCGCTTCGGCCGCATCGACCTGCTGTTCAACAACGCGGGCATTTGCGCCTATGGACTGGCCCACGAGCTGACCGAAGATGCCTGGGACGCGATGCTGGACATCAATCTGAAGGGCGCCTGGCTCATCGCGAGGCGGGTAATTCCCGCCATGATCACGCAGCGTAACGGCGTGATCATTAACAACTCGTCGATCGCGGGACTGCGCGGGATGGCGCGGCTCAGCCACTACGCGGCCTCGAAGTGGGGCCTGGTCGGGCTCACCAAGTCCTGGGCCATCGAATTGGCTCCTTACAACGTGCGCGTGGTGTCGTTGCATCCCACGGGCGTCAACACGCCGATGAACGACGGCCTGGCCGCGCTGGAAGGCGCCACGCCAACGGAAATTGCCGAGCGCTCCGCGGGCAACCTACTCGCCGCACCCTGGATCGAGCCCGAGGACGTGGCCGCGGCTGTGGTCTATCTGGCCAGTGACAAGGCGCGGTTCATCACCGGTTCGCAGTTCGTGATCGATGCGGGTTTGTTGACGCGGTGACGTGCTCACCTCGCGGGCGCCGGGCGCCAAGTGCCATGCAGCGCTGGAAGCTGTTTCAAAATCTCGCGGGCGGTGATTTCGGGGTGCCACTGCTAGCTCGCTAGCAATGCCGTTGTGTTGATTCAACACTGCTGGACAAGCCAGCAGTGGCACCCGAGAGCGGTTTTGGAACGGCTTCTACTCACTCCGTGCCCAGGATGCGCAGCTCGTCGCCCAGGCGCAACGCGGATTCCCGCGACCGCGCCGGCCGCGTGTTGACGGCCAGGCGATAGTAGTGGTCGAAGCGCGACGCGGGTGCCCAGCTCGGCAGCTTCTCCCGGCGCCGCTCGGCGAATGTCCGAGCGAATTGCCGATCCGCCACGCCGGTGTATGGATTTCGCGTGGGCACCGGGCAGCGCGCACACGGATTAGCGCCCACGAGCTCCACAGCGCCGATCGCAAACCGCACGCCGCCGAGGTTCTCAGGCACCAGCCGGTCTTCCCAAAATGGCTCCGGAGCGTCGATCTCCAGATTGGCGCGAAAGCGATCGCGCGTTTCGTCCACCGAGAGACCGGGGTACCAGCTTGCCACTTCGGCCAGCGTGGCCGTGCTGATCAACGTGGGCCCCGGCGATTCCACGTCATCGGGAAATCCGCCGGCGGTGTTTTCGATGATCGAAACTGTCTCGCCCAGCTGCGCGCTGAGCCACCTGGTCAAGGCCTCTTGTTCCTGTTCGACGTGGAACTCGCGGGTTTCGCCGGAATCGGCGGTCAACGTGAGGCGGCCCGTGGCAAAGTCCAGCCGCGAGCGCAGGCGTTGGACCGCCGGCGTGCGTTTGCCGTTGACCCACTCGCCCGAGCGATCCACCAGTGCATAACGGCGATCGTTGGCCAGCGCCCCGCTCGCGAGCACGACGGCCTCGTCGACGCTTTGAGGGTCCAACGACTTCACTGGATAGATGTTGATTCGGGTCAGCTGAGGCATGGCAGAGTATCTTCGCATATGGCCGAGGTGGCACGGGAGATTCCCCCAATTCTATCCCGTCGATGCCTGGGGGCCTACAATAGTTTGCAAGCTCACCAGCAGGGTTCATTGAAAAATGTGCGGCCGCTACACTTTGCGAACTCCGCTGACGCGCGTGGCCGAGTTATTCGACCTCGACTCGCTGGGCGACTGGGCCGCGGCGCTTCGCCCGCGCTACAACGTGGCGCCGACGCAGAGCGTGGCGGCAATCCGCTGGAACGTCGAGCGGAACCGCCGGGAGCTGGTGCCGCTCGTCTGGGGCCTGGTGCCGCACTGGGCGGACGAAGTGACCATCGGCAATCGCATGATCAATGCCCGGGCCGAGACTTTGGCCGCGAAGCCGGCCTTTCGCGATGCCTTTCGTCGACGCCGCTGCCTGATCATCGCCGACGGGTTCTTCGAATGGCAAAAGCGCGACGGCTCCAAGCAGCCGTATTACATTCGCCTCAAGGAGGATCGGCCGTTCGCGTTCGCGGGCCTGTGGGACCGCTGGGACAAGGGCCCCCGGCCGCTCGAATCGTGCACGATCGTGACGACCGACGCCAACGAGTTACTGCGGCCGTTGCACGACCGCATGCCGGTGATTCTCGACGACGAGGCCTGCCGGCGCTGGCTCGATCAGGCGTGCGATAGCGCGGAGGAATTGGAGCCGTTGTTACATCCGTTCGCGGCTGATGCGATGCTCGCTTTTCCGGTGAGCACGGCAGTCAACAGTCCGCGCCGCGACGAACCGGAATGCATCGAGCCGGCGGCGCCGGCCAAAAGGCAAGGCTCGCTGTTCGACTAGCCAGCCGCACGCGTTTGTGCGATTTGTCGTTCGTCAGGCCGCTCGCTTGAACACGGCCAGCATGTCCAACGCGCGGCGAGCGTTTTCAATTCCCCCAACTTGGGATACGAATTGACGCATCAGGCGCACTTTCTCGACCGCAGAAAGCTCGCCCTTGGCGGGCTGCTTCGCGCCGTTCCATTTGCTGAATAGGGGTCGATTGGAACCGAGCATGTCCTGGCCTCCGTGCCCTGCGCGGATTGCGCCGCATTCCCATCTATCGGCCAGGAACCGCCAGGAACCTTTAGCAGCTTTGGCTAATGTGGCCAGCGGCGCACGCGATTCAACAATCGGCCCGCACGGCAGCCACTCACCCGGGGGGAGATCAGCTCTTGGTTTCCGGATCTGGCGCCGCTGCGGCGGCGGCCGATCCCGAAGCGACGAGCGGGACCTGGCCGGCCGCATCTGCCGGCGATTCCCGCGTCTTGCCGTCCAGCAGACAACTTACGTTCAAGTCGCCCATCACGTTGATGGCCGTGCGGCAACGATCGAGAAACCAATCGACCGTCAACAGCATGGCGATGTACTCTCTGGGGAGGCCGACGGCTTCGAACACGAGCGTCATCGTGACCAGGCCCGCCTCAGGAATGCCGGCAGCGCCGATCGAGGCGACCACCGACGTGAGCACAACGAGTACCTGCTGGCTGAGGCTGAGGGGCACGCCGATCAATTGGGACACAAACAGCGCCGACATGGCCTCGTAGAGCGCCGTGCCGTCGTTGTTGAAGTTCGCGCCGACGAGTGCTCCCAAACTGGCCGAACGCTCGCGCAGGCCCACATTGCGGCGCAGGCATTCGTAGGTCACGGGCATCGTGGCCGTGGAGCTGGCGGTGGAGAAGGCCATGAGCAAGGCATCGCGCGTGCCGCGCAACAAATCGAGTGGCCGCACCCACGAGCCCAACTTCACGCGCGTGAGGTAGTACGTGGCTTGCAGGGCCAGGGCAATCAGCACGGCCACGACAAAGCCGCCGAGCGCCACAAAATCGCCAAAGCCTTTCACTCCCACGATACTGGCCACCACGCCGAACACGGCCAGCGGCACCACGTCGACAATCCAGTGCAGCACAACGATCAATGTCTCCAAGGCCACGTGCACCAGGTCGTCGACGTTGTTCACTTGGTGGTCGCGCATGCGGCGCAGGGCCATGCCCAGCGCGACGGCCAGAAAGATCACACTGAGCACATTGCCATCGTTGCCCAACGGACCCAGCAGGCTCTTGGGAATACTCTCCAGAAAGCGCTCCATCGGCCCCGGCGGCGCCTTTTCGGAGGCAGCCACCGTCGCCGGCGGCGGTTGCGACTCTACCCAATGGCCTGGGCGAACAACATTCGCTACGAGCAGGCCGATGCCGATGGCGACCAGCGTGTTGAGCAGCAGCAGAGACGCCAGTCGCAGTGCGTGGCTGCCGGCGGCTTGCGCGCGCAACAGCGCCTGCACCACGGCCAGCAAGACGAGCGGCGGCGCCAGTGCTCCCAGCACGCGCAGGATGAGTCGGGCCGGCACTTCGAGCACGGCTGCGTGCCCGCCCAGCGCAAGGCCGGCCATGACACCCAGGATCGCCGCGCCCAGAATGCGCAAGTACAGCGGCGTGCTGCGCCACCAAATGAGCCAGCCCCAACCGGCTGGCGCGGGACTGTCGTTTCGCTGTTGCATTCTCGCGGACGTTCGGCCAGGATTTTGAAGGCGCGCCGCTGACCGCCGCCTCGGGCAGCCCGCTGAGTATACGAGCCGGCGGCGACCGGGGATACCTGCGGGAGGGAGGATTCTCTCGCTCGCAAACGTACGAATAGCGACCGCAAGCTTTATAGTCCCAGGAGTCGACACCATGGATGCCGCCAGTGCCGGATCGGGCCGGCAACCCCATCCGCAGGCCATGCTCACGGCCAACCCCATGTGTACCACGGCGCTCGAGCTCCCAGGCTACCGCATCGTGAAGAATCTGGGGGTCGTGCGCGGGCTGGTTGTGCGGTCACGCTCGGTGGTCGGCAATTTCGCCGCGGGTATTCAGTCGATGTTCGGCGGCAACATTACCATTCTGACCACGCTTTGCGAACAGGCCCGGGCCGACGCCTTCGACCTGATGATTCAGCATGCCAATCAAATGGGCGCCAACGCGATCGTCGCCGTGCGCTATGACGCCACTGAGATCATGCAGGGTGCTACCGAGGTGATCTCTTATGGCACCGCCGTGCTCGTGGAGCCGTATGACGATCAGGCGTGATTTCGAGCGAGCCCGACGATGAGCGGTCCCCACGACGCGCCGTTGCCGAAGCGTCTGGTGAGCGACGCGAGCTTGCCGCCTTATTCGTATGTCACGGGGCGCTTTCCTCATCCCCTGCGCGATCCGGCGGGCCATAGCTACGGCCATGCACCGGCCACGCCGGCGCCGCTCGATCCCACACGCTGGCAACAGGCGCGCGACTATCTGTGGGGCTGCGACCTGTTCAATCATGGCTACTACTGGGAGGCGCACGAAGTGTGGGAAGGACTGTGGCACGCGTGCGGTCGGCAGGGATTCGTGGCCGACTTTCTCAAAGGGCTGATCAAACTGGCCGCGGCCGGTGTGAAGTGCCGCGAAGGCCGCGCCGATGGTGTGCGCCGCCACGCGACGCGAGCCGCCCAGCTGTTGGATGCGGCCACAGCAGGCGCAGGACAAACGCATTTCCTGGGCCTCGACGTGCCCTGGCTCGTGGAGACGACGCGGCAATTGGCGCGCCAGCCGCCGGCGTCGAAAATGCCCGCTGCTCCGGTCGAAATCGTGTTCGGCTTTCAACTGTGGCCATCGGCCGAAGCAGAGCAAGCCGCGAAATAGGCACGGCCGTCAGGTCGGTTCGCGCGAAACGAGTGGCCGCGCGGCGGGCGCTGCGCCGCGGTGCGCCTCGGCCAGCGCTTGCCGCACGACCCACAGAAAGCTGCTGCCCAAAAAGCCGGCGAAGCCGCCCAGGACTCCCGAGGAAACGATTCCCAGCACCATGGCGCCGGCGGCGGCCTGCGGATGAATGACGGTCACCCCCACGCCGCCCAGTTCGGCGCCGACCAGGGCGCCGCCCACGGTCAGCAGCAGCGTGATGCGCGTCAAGCGGACGCGTTCGGTCAGTTGTTGCGGTGCAGCAATCAGGGGCTTGCAACTGGCCTGGGATGGCCGGAGGCCAGCGGCGTGTTCCGCCGCGCTTTGCCGGGTGGAGCGATCGCGCAATCGCGTACCCAACGAATTGCCCAACACGTGGGCCAGCACCAGTCCTAAGAACAACGAGAGGACCGCCGACCAGAGCAGCCCCACCGCGGCCATCACGGCGAACAGGCAACACAGGGCTGTCATGGAGACGAGCAGCGTTCGCAGCGTAAAGCGCGGCGGGCGCAGCGCGGAGGCGTTCGGGTTGTCGCTATGCGTGGCAAAAGACATGGGGAGTTGTCACGGCGCCGTGGTCGTATCACGAACGTGGCGACGATTCCGCCTGTTGCGTCGGCCTGTCCGTCATTTTAGCGCGCCCGGCGGGGCGGTCCAATGTGGTGTTTGGCCCGACGCATCTGGCCCGGCAACGCTGCCCGTCAGACCGCAACCTTAATGACCACCTTGGTGTTGGGGCCGTCGGCCGCTAACGGGGCATGGGCATCCTGCGGATAGAAAATCAGGAACTTGCCCACGGGCAGCTCGATCCAAGTATGGGGAGCGTCGGCAAAGAACATGATATCACGCGGGTCGCTGTAGGGCTCCGCGATTTGCCGGCATTCGCTGGTTGGGCGCCAGCCTATTTCTTCCCGCCCCTCGACCAGATACTGAATATCGATGTAACGGCGGTGAGCTTCGAGCCGGGCCGCCGCGCGGCCTCGGCCAGGGTCGCGATTCACGAGCGCGAAAACACGGTCTCCGTCAATCTCGTGACGTCCGCCGGCGAGCGATTGCAGGTCGGGCCGGGCGAGGAACTCAAAACCGGCGCGCAAGCCCGGGTGCAAGATGCTGTATCGGCTGGCGGATTCAAGGTCGCAAAGAATCATCAAGGGCGTCGCGTGAATGCCTGGGATGTGGTACTGCGCAGGCCGCGGAATTGCGGTGCCAACAGGGCGCGCTGTGGCTAAGGCAGCGTGGCACTGAGCACCTTCTGCTGCTGCTCTTCGCGAAACTTACGCAGCTTGTCGCGCAGCTCGGGCCGGCTGCCCGCCAACAGGCTGACGGCAAACAGCGCCGCGTTGGTCGCGCCCGCCTGGCCGATGGCAAACGTGGCCACCGGCACTCCGCCCGGCATTTGGACGGTGGATAGCAGCGAATCCAGTCCGCCCAGAGCCGGGCTTTGCATGGGCACTCCCAAAACAGGCAAGACGCTGTACGCGGCCACGACACCTGCCAGGTGGGCCGCTCCGCCGGCACCGGCAATCAATGCCTCCAGTCCGCGCGACTCCGCCTTGAGGGCATACTCGCGCGCATGCTCCGGAGTCCGGTGAGCAGAGACCACGCGGCATTCGTGGGGCACGTCGAACTTGGCGAGGATCTCGGCGGCCCGCGCCATGGTTTCCCAGTCGCTCTTGCTACCCATCACGATGCCCACCAGGGGTCGCGAATCGTTGGTCATAGGAAGGCATCCTCCGCCGTCTGTGATTTATTTCACAATGTGACTCGTTCCTCGTGACAGCCGTCGCCATCCATGCTGTACCGGCTGGCAAAACATGATATACTTCTCGCGGTTGGTTCGTCGAGCGAGTCCACGCCGGTAGTCACGCCGCAACGGCTCTTCGGTTGCCTCCATCGTACTTCCACCTGCTGGGCCGCCAGGTCGGCCCCTTTCCAGGCGACCCGGAAAGCAATTTGGGTCGTTGTTTGCGCTCGTACAGGAGTGAGTTCCCGTGGGAAAGAAGTTGTATGTGGGAAATTTGAGTTACGGTGTGACCAGCGCGGAACTGGAACAAATGTTCTCGCAGTATGGCACGGTTCAAAGCGCTCAGGTCATTCAGGACCGAGACACGGGACGTAGCAAGGGATTCGGATTCGTGGAAATGAGTTCGGATTCCGAAGCGCAGGCCGCAATTCAAGGTCTCAACGAGCAACAGCACCAAGGTCGCCCCTTGGCCGTCAATGAAGCTCGCCCGCGCGAAGATCGCGGCGGCGGTGGCGGCGGCGGTGGTGGCCGCGGCGGACGTTCGGGCGGGTACGGCGGTGGTGGTGGCGGCGGTCGCAGTCGCTATTAGACCAACACTGGCTGACTCAAACGATTGGCCACGTCGCGCTACGGATCATCGCACGACGATGCGCGTAGCTGCGCGCCGTTAACGTGTCTGCGATCCCAAATAGCGTTGACGCAGGTCGCGATGCGCGCTTCGTTCAATCGCGGCGATCAACGTGAACGCGCGGCCTAGAACGGCGCGTTTCCCTGCGGATTGAGGCCGGGGGCCTGCCCGCGCCCATTGGCACCGGGCCCGTTGAAGAAATCGACGCCCGCACCGACTGGGGATGGGTTGTTCATCCCTTGCGGAGCGAACGATCCCAAGGCCGGTCCGCCGGCGCCGCTGTTGGCCGGGGCAACCGGCATCACGATGTCCTCCACGGGATAGACACGCCGCTCGACGGCCAGATCGGCCACGTCCACCGTGGTGATGACCAGCACGTCGTCTTCCACGACGAAGCTCAGATCCAGCGGCCGCAGCGTGTGTCGCAGCGCCGAACGCAGCGATACGTTCTGCATATCCGCGGTCACCCGCAGGTCACCGCCCCGGCCGGCATCTTCCAGTGCTTTGGTATCCAACTGGATCTCGATGCCGTGCAGATCTTTGAGGTAACTGACGATGTCCGTCAGCGGCGCCTCGATAAAGTCCAGCGACGTCGGAGCGCCGAGCTGGCGGCGAATCTTGGCTTCCGCAGGGCCGACGGTGCGATTGTCGACGTTGGCAAACCCGGCCCGTCGCCGGCTCAGCTCGTCCCACGCCGCCGGGTAGACAAACGGCTCGTCGTCGGGCCGCGGCACATTGGCCGCCTCCACGACGGCGAGCGTGCCCACCACGCCCGACTGCCGCGCCCGACGCGTGCTCTGGTTGAACTCGTGGGCCGCCGTTTGATCGGCGACATGTTGCGCCGCAACCGCGACGGGAGATTGCGCGGCTACTGCGGCCATGTAGTCCGAGGCAACGCGCTGGGCCTCGCTGTGGCGTCCATTCTCGATGAGCGATTGGAAACGATCGGCGAGTTGTCTGAGCCGCTGTTCTCGATTCTCTTGCGCGGCAGACGCGGCCGCGGCATCCGCGGTGGCGGCGCGCGCAGCTCGCCCCTCGGCAGCCACGGTCTCGTGCATGGCACTTCGCCGCTGCGCGTCGCGCACGCCGGCATCCAGTTTGGCACGCAATTCGGCACGTGCCGCCGCAGGCAAGCCGCTCGCGCGGCGAACACGCTCGCGCAAGAGCCGCAGATCCTGGACGACGGCGGAATGACTTGTGGTCGTCCGAGCCTCGCGTAGCGCCGAATCTACTTCGGCACGCAACTGAGCGGCGAAGAGCCGCTGCTGACGAGCAACGCTATCGAGATAAGCACCGCCGGCGGTTTCCGCAGCAGAAGCTGGCGCTGCTGCACCCGACGACGCTGCACCTGCCAGGGGAGCCTTGAGAATCAAGGGGGACAAGCCGGAGTCATGGTCACGCTTGGAAGTGTCGGCCGGCGGGGCCGCGACGGAAACACGCGCGACAAGCAATAGCGCGATTGCAACGCGACCGGCCGAAAGAATCGGCGACGACATGGCAGGCCTCCACTGTTCCACGAATGCAGGCTGATTACCTATCCGTGAGCATAGTGCCCTGCGTCGATTCAGACAAACTTTTCTACCACAGCCTCACTTCGGACGTTATTGCCAGACGCCGTGCGGCGGACGCGCGAGTGACAATACCCGTTGCGAGCCAAGTCGCCCGACGAGTTCCAGCCCCGGGCCGAACGGGATGTTTCCCGCAGCCCGCGGCGTGGGGATGACCGGTCAAAACATTCCGCCTCCCATGCCTCCCATGCCGCCACCCATGCCACCCATACCGCCCATCATTCCTCCACCCATACCTCCCATGCCGCCCATCATTCCGCCACCCATGCCGCCGCCCATGCCGCCACCCATCATGCCGCCGCCCATCATGCCGCCGCCCATGCCGCCGCGGCCGGAGCGAATCGGAATCACGAGGTCGGCAACCGGGTAGGCCTTGGTCACCAGCTCTTGGCTGGCCACGTCGGTGGTGGTGATCAGCAGCACTTCATCCTTGATCACATAGGTCAGGTCCATGGCG
>JBFWOR010000020.1:0-124291 GCA_050250435.1 Pirellulales bacterium
AATGGCGGGGACAGGATTCGAACCTGTGACCTCGAGGTTATGAGCCTCGCGAGCTACCGGACTGCTCCACCCCGCGTTATAGAGCGAACGGCGTTCGCGCCATGCAATGTCGCGCGTCGCGTTCGATGCCCCAATTGTAGCGGCGCAGCGGTCAATCGTCGAGGGCGAAGGGGAACGGTAGTGGTTAGTCGTGCGCTGTTCCTTCGCGGCCTCGAACAGCAACCACTACCAGGGGAACCGACGCAGGCCGCCTGAATTACGCGAATGCGGACAAACCTGCGTGAATCGTTCGTCGCTGCAGGGATTCCACGCCAGGTTGATGGAACCCTTCCAACCGCGTGGGGCGAATCAGTACAACCGTCCGTACTAGTTTGCCGAAACATCCACACAATCAGCGCAAGTTACGGCTGCTTCAGGCGTTCTAACTTGGCGCTTGCGACGTCGAGGGGTAAACTTCAAAGTTGGGCAGCGCGGCACACCAGCGGCCGCGTTATTGCGCAATTCTCGGGAAACTACCTCCCCTCACCGCCAGTTGCGCCAGTTACCGGACGGAGCGCGTCGATGGCGGTTCCGAATCCCGATCATCCGCAGCAGCAGCGGCCGCAATCGGCTGCCAATTCCGGCGCGAGCAGTCCGCCTGGCGGGCGTGGGCCGGGCGGCAATCGTCCGATTCCGCTCAAGCCGCGCGCCCGTGGCGACCTGCCGGAAGAGGATGAAGCGGACGAGGAGCTAGAGGACGAGTCGGACGATCTGCGCGACATCTTGCGCAATGCGCCCGCCTGGCTGGTCAGTACCGTGTTTCACATGGTGCTGTTGATCGTGCTGGGCTTGCTGGCGGTGGGTTCGAGGGTGCGCAACGACGATCTCGACGTCGAAGGGGGCTATGCGGACGATCTCGGCGCGCAGTTGGAAAACGCCGACGACCTCGCCACCTCGTCCGAAATTCAAGACATTACCGACCAGCCACAGGCAGCGCCAGTGGACTTGCCGCCGGTGGAAGATCCGTTGGTCACGCCGCCGGCGATCGAGAACCTGGAGTTGACTCCGGCGCTAGGCGACATCGAACCTTCGGGCAGTGCCGTGCCGGGAGCTGACATCGCCTTGGCGCTGTCGGGGCGGCAGCGCGGCAGCCGCGAAGGCTTGCTGCACAAGTACGGCGGCACCAAGGGCACGGAGTCGGCCGTGGAGTTGGGGCTCGCCTGGCTGGCCGTGCAACAGCGCGATGACGGTTCGTGGAGCTTGCGCGGACCGTATCCCGACGGCGGACGCGGCGAAAACACTGCCGCGGCCACGGCCATGGCCCTGTTGGCGTTTCAAGGGCACGGCGACACGCACCGCGGCGGAAAGTACATGAAGGTGGTCGCCAGCGGTTGGAATGCGCTGTTAAAGATGCAGAAGAAAGACGGCAGCTTCATGGGCCAAATGACGGAGCCGCTGCAACAGCTCTACACGCACGGGCAATGCACGATCGCCGTGTGCGAAGCGTATGGCATGACCTACGATTCGCTGTTTCGTTCGCCGGCCGAGCGCGCCGTGGCGTATGCGGTGTCGGCCCAGGATCCCGAGAAAGGGGGCTGGCGCTACGAGCCGCGGCGCGATTCCGACACGTCGGTGACCGGCTGGTTCATGATGGCCCTGCAAAGTGCGCGAATGGCCAAGCTCAAAGTGCCCGACAAATCGCTGCGCGAGATCACACGCTATCTGGATAGCGCAGCGATGGACGACGGCAAACGCTATGGGTACTGGGGCTACGCCGGTTCGACGCCGGCCATGTGTGCCGAAGGACTGCTGTGTCGCCAGTATCTAGGCTGGCAGCGCGACGATCCGCGCCTGGTTGCCGGTGCTGAAAATCTCTTGAAGGAGCCCGTTAACTATGCAGGCAACCTGACAACCGACGTCTACTATTGGTACTACGCCACGCAGGTGGCGCACCACATGGAGGGCGAGATCTGGCAACAGTGGAACAAGACCATGCGAGAACAGATTCCAGCGCACCAGGTGAAGGAGGGGGCACAGGCCGGCAGCTGGGATCCGAATACCGACAAGTGGGGTGGCGAAGGCGGCCGGCTCTACGTCACTTGCTTGTCGCTCTACAACCTGGAAGTGTACTACCGGCATCTGCCGATTTATGCTGGCTACGACGCCATCAACGCGCTCCCCAAGGTGCCGCCGGCGGAAGAGGGCACGGAGGACAAGGCCCCCGACGCAGCCATACCCGAGGGCAGCGCACCGGGCACATCGCCAGCTGAAACAGCGCCCAAAGAGGCGGCCCCGCCAGCTGCCAAGGCACCGGCCGTGCCGGGCGGCAACGACGGCAAGGCTGCCAATCCGGACGACGCCAAGAACTAGAAGTCGGTGCGTGCTCCCCTCGCCGAGCAGCCTTCCGAATCTCTTCAACCGGCCGCTCGACTAGAACTCGCGCGGGCCTTGCGGCAGCGGTTGATTCAACGGCGGTAGCATGATCGGGCCGCGCTGCGCTGGCGGGTGCGGCTCGGGCGGCGGCGACGTTCCCTGCGGTGCGCCAACCCGGTTGGGGTCGACACGGTCGGGGTCAACATAGTCGCCTGGCGCCGCGTCGCTCGGCGCAGGCAATGGCTGCGCACTTTCGGCCGCGCCACCGTTGGCCGGCAGGCCTTCGACAACTTCGCTCGACGTTACATCCTCCGGATAAACTGGCCGATACATCCAGCGATCCGGGCCAATTTGTTTGGATTCGTGACCGATCGGCTGGCGAACCGGCGGCCCACCGAGCGGCGGCCCCCACAGATCGAGCGGGCCGTAGTAGGTCGACCATTTGAGAAAATCGTTGAGCTCAAGTTGCCGCACCACCTGCGCTTGCCGCTGGGCCTCGGCGATCTCGTACGATTCCGCCGCCGGATTGATGGCATCGGTGTTCGACTCGGGATCGATGCCAAAGCCGCGGGCCGTGCTCGCCGGCTGCCCGAGAAATAGCACGCCGGCCAGCAGCAACGCCGCGGCGCTCAACTCGCTTGTCCGCATAGTAAACATTCCAAATGATCCACGGGGCCGGTTCAGTCCGTTTGCGACTCTGCCAGAATCTTAGCATACGCCTCGCGCGCCACGGCAAATGCCGCCGCCGCCGCGGCCTGATCTTCCGGCCGGATTTGCTTCACTTTCTGGTTCCAACAGACGTCCACCGCGTCGAGGCACCATTGAGCACTCTTGCGACTGGCACGGATCGGCTTGCCGTCCACCTCCACAAACACCGGATTGGTGTGGGCGCTCGGCAGAATGCGCAGGGCCACCCAGCTCGATTGCTGCGGCGTGTATTGAAACACCAGGTCGTGCACCTGGCCGTCGGCCGCAATCTCTTGCTTCTCGACGGCCTGGCCGTTGACGATCAGCTCGACCGGCACTTTGTTCGAGTCGCCGATGCGAGCCCGTTCGATGTGCCAGTACGGTTTCTCGTCCCAGGATTTCTTGCGAATGTCGTCGCGCGGCTGATCGGCCAGCAGCGCTGCCGCGCGCACGCGCATCTCCAGCGGCTTGCCCTTCTGTGCCGCCAGCGTGCTGGGCCGCTTGTCGGCGCCGGTCTCGCCCACACCTAGTCCACCGACCGTGAAGTCGAACAGGTGGCCCAACCCGTCGGTGCAATAGCTGCGCCCGTCGCGCAAATGCGCAACCCACTTGTCGTAGTCGAGCGGCGGACCCTCGTCGAGCTTGACGTACGCGCGGCCGAGACCCACTTTGTCGCCATAGATGCAAGGAAAGTCCGTCTCACCGCTGATGCGGCACGTGTAGCCGCAGTTGAGCGTGTGATACCAGATGTTGAGCTCCCAGATCGAGGGCGTATCGACCGCCGAGATAAAGTCGCACGCGCCGTGCACCACGTCGACAATGTATTCATTCGCGCCAATGCCGTCGAACTTGGGCATTTCATACGTGGGCAGCGTCTTGCCTTTCACCTGCAAGCCCCAACCGCTGTGCGAGAAGCCGACCACGCCACCTTGCGACTTGCCCCATTGCAGCACCGGCAAGTCCCAACTGGGCCACTCTTCAATCTGCGTGGTGCCGGGGTAGTCGTCTTCGGTCAGTCGCAGCAGGCACAAATGGCCCGCGTGCGAGCTGGGAAAGCCCGACACCTCGACGTCGTAGCGCATCAGGTAGTTGGGCTGCGACAGCTTGTGGACTTTGCCCTCGAAAAATTGCTTTTGAAAGTACCAGCAAGGGCCCCACGACAGCACGCAGCCAACGTTGAGATCCTCGCCCAGGATGTGGCGCATCATGTCCACCGGTTGCACGCCCTCGGTGGGCGATTCGTAGTGCGCGCAGCCGGCGGCGTGGATGTGATGGTCGCCCGACACCCAGCCAAAGTCGGCCATCTTGATCCACCGCTCAAGCTGAAACGATTCCTTGTGCGACACGGAATCGGGCACGCTGATTTCGCGGCTGCGCACGTGGTACTCCGGGCCGCGACCGTAGCTTACCTGGTACTTGCCGGGCGGCAGCATCACACTCTCACCCGAATGGCGATAGATTTGCTCGTGAAAGAAAAAGTCGGGCGCCAGGCGGCGCGACATAGCCGGGTAGACGCGGCCCTTTTCGTCCTTGATGACGAAGTGGCCCGTCGTGGGCCGGCCGTCCGTATCGAGGATCTCCAGAATCACTTCGACCGAGGGCTCGCAGTTGAACAGGATGTTCACTTCGTTGCGAAAGCCCAGGTCTTGCGTGCCCTGGCCGACGTCGAACACCAGCTTGCCTTCGCGGCGACCGACGTCGCGGCTGTAGAGCTCGATCAAGCGATACTCGAGCGGCAGGCCGGAGAGTGTCTTGGACAGCGGCTGGCCGTCAATCATGGCGATGTCCAGCCAGCGATCGCCCACTTCGTGCGGCTTGATCTTGGCTTCCGGACTTGGCCCGTTGTGCGAGCGCTCATAGAGCGGCGCTGCGTTCGGGCTCGACACGCGCAGCTGCGCCGTCACTCCAGCCTCGTTGTGCACTTTCACCAAGAACAACCGCCGGCCTTGCTGCGCCAGGCTGGGCGCGGCCTGGCCGGAGGCCACCTTCACGCGGCTCTCGGGATTGATGTTCACGCCCACCAGGCACAGCGGATCGAGCACGGCCTGCACTTGCTTCACCGCTGCTGCGGCATCCGTGTTTGCCAAGGCGGCGTCGAGAGCCGCCTGCTGATCCTTCGACAAGGGTGCTCCGGCAAAATCGAGCGCCTGAGCCACGCGCTTCACGGCCGCCGACAGCGGCTGCAGCTCGACGTTGGTCACCAGCGGCAACGGGTCCGGTTGAGCGCCCCATGCGTGCGTCACCAGAAACAGAATTGCGAAGACGGCAGTGGCAATGCGGTGCATGATTTCACTCTCCGGAAACAGCCAGACCAGGGGCGGGAGGGCGCACCTATGATACGTCGCGCGCGCCGCGTGCCGCAACCGGCGAGAAGGCTGCCCAAACGCGATCAGGCCGCCGGCACCGCCACGCCCAGCTTGTCAGCCAGCTTCACCAGTTCGGCCCAATTGCCGTCGTCGAGCGGAATGCCACGAGCGCCGCGCTCGGCCAGCAGTCGGCGCTCCGGATCGCCTGGCAGAAGTACCTCCGATACGCCGTCGATCGTGGGGCACTCGTAGACGAATTCGCACAGCGCGGCCACTTCGCGCGCAAAATGCTCCGCGCCGCCCACGTGGCCCGGGTCGATCACGAGCATGAACACGCAGTTGCCAATCTGATGGGTCGGCACTTCGCGCACACACACGCCGCCGGACAGGGCGCCGGCAAACACCTCGACCAGCAACCCCAGACCAAAGCCTTTGTACGCCTGGTCGCCGCCCATCGGCCGGATGGAGCCGGGCGGATTCGCGTACAGCGTGTGCGGATCGTTCGTTGGTTGGCCATCACAGTCCAAGAGCCAGCCGTCGGGACAGAGCTGACCGGCAATCCGTTTTACGCGCACCTTGCCTTCGGCGGTGGCGCTGGTGCCAAAGTCGAGCACCAGCGGCCCGCGCGGCGCCGGAGCGCCCAGCGCCAGTGGGTTGGTGCCCAGTCGCGGCGACTTCCCGCCGGGCGGCGCTACCCGGCGCGCATGACCGTGCGTGTTGGCCATTACCATGGAGACCAGGCCCGCTGCCGCAGCCATTTCGCAGTACTCGCCC
Organism: Pirellulales bacterium; assembly: GCA_050250435.1. Classification (GTDB taxonomy): domain Bacteria; phylum Planctomycetota; class Planctomycetia; order Pirellulales; family PALSA-1355; genus JBFWOR01. Next base: position 6,120 of record JBFWOR010000020.1, read on the forward strand.
AAGCGGCCGATGTGGCCCGAGCGCACCAGGGTGCCGATCGCCAACCCGGTATCGCCGGCCATCTGGATCAGCTTGCGCGTGAGTCGTTGCGCCTGCGTCTGGCCGAAGCCCCAATGACCGTCGCCGACGAAGATGCTGGGCGATTCGCGCAGTGCCGTCAGCGAGGCGCCTGCCACGACGTCGCCCTTGCGAAACAGATCGAGATAGCTGGGCACGCGCATCACACCGTGCGAATCGTGCCCCCGCAAGTTAGCGCCGACGAGACTAACGGCGACGAGCGCGGCCTCCTCGCTGCCGACGCCGCCGGCGGCCAAGAGTTGCGTAGCGAACCCAGTCAGCGTGTCGGCGGAAAAGGTGGGCATTGCGGCGCGGGACGGGTGAAAGGAAAGTCGCAGGCGTTCGCGACGGCAGGTCTCGACGCGATGATAGCGGAATTAATGTCCGTCGACCAGGAACGCTCGCCACAACTCAACGGCCGCCAAAGAATTGACGCACACGTGGACCGCCAACGGCGCAATGATGCGGTGCGTACGCTGGTAGAGATAACCCAAAAACAGCGACAGCACAAACAGTGCAATCTGATCGGGCCAGCCGTGCAGCGCCGCGAAGATCGCCGCCGAGACGATGATCGGCCCGAAGCCGGCCGGCTCGTCGGGCGCCATAAGGTCGCTGCGGAGGCGATGCTCGAGTTGTTTCTTTTCCAGCCAGCCTTGCACGAGCACGCGCAACAAGAACTCTTCTACCAACGGCGCCACCACCACGGCGGCCAGCGTCATCAACGACAACGCGCCCACGCTCGGTTGTTCGCGGGTCAGTTCCACCAACGGATGTTCCGATTTGTAGCCCAGTACTTGCGTCACGAAGTATTGCAAGCCGTAAACCGGCAGGATGGCGGCGAGAAAGGTGGTGCCGGCCAGCCGCAGATCGTAGGGCAGGCGTCGCAGATCGAAGCCGATGTCGTCGGCATACACCCCCACCTTGCGCGCCAGATAGACGAGCGCAACGGCAAACCAGGCAATGCGCGAAACGATCACGGCGGCCATCACGTGGGGCGAGGTCACATCGAACTCGCCGTCGCCGTTATCGGCTACCAGGCGCACGCCGATCGCCTGAATCACCAGCGCCGACAGCCCCAGGATCGACAGATCGAAGCCGGTCCAGGGGACCAGGGCCCGCGGTTCATACGCAACCAGCGGGCGGCGGGCCACAAGCGCCCGGAGAATTCCGCTCCACGTCAGGAGGCCGCCGGCGATCAACAGCAGCGTCAACGCGCCCATCGCGTAGTTGAGCGGATGTTCCATCGCGCTTCGGCGCGCCAGGTGAGAGTTTCGCGGCAGCGGTGCTAGCCGTCCACGATAGTCTGCGCAGGCCGCGGGTACAATTACCCCTGCGCCCGTAACACCGGCGAGCTTAGCTTGTCAGCAGCAGGAAAGCCCGGTGCACGTAGGCGGCGCCCGAGTAGACCGTCAGCACGACGGCCGACCAGACACTGATCACGAGCAGCCAGTCGAGCGGCGCGGGATATGGAGCGCCATGGTACAAGGCGTACAGGCTCACCAGCGCGGCCAGGCATTGCACCAGCATTTTCACCTTGCCGGACATGACGGCCGAAAAGTCGGCGCCCTCGCCCTCGAGAAAGCTGCGCAGCGCCGTGACCAATAGCTCGCGACCGACGATCAGCACAGCCATCCACGCGGCCACGCCCGAGCCGGGCACCGCCGCCAGAAAGATGAACGTGCCGCAGACGATGATCTTGTCGACGAACGGATCGAGAATGCGACCAAGCGTGGTCACCTGGCCGTATTTGCGGGCCAGGTAGCCGTCGAGCCAATCGGTGCCGGCCGCCACGGCAAACGTGATGAAGCTGACCAGGTAGTACTCGAACGCGATGAGCACAAACAGCGCCACGGACAACAACAGCCGCAGCACCGTCAGCTGGTTCGGAATGTTTAAGACACGCTCTTTCGCGATCCGTTCTTTCGCGGCAACCGACATGATCGATGGCCCCTGGGCTAGTGGTTCGCTTCCCTGCGATGCGTGCAGCCTGCCGATTTCTTCGGCAGGCTCCTAGCGCGGCGGTTCGACGGCGACTCCTACCAAATCATACTCACTGGTGGCCACAATTTCACAGCGCACTATCTGGCCCGGCCGCAATTTTCGACCGGACACATAGACTGCCCCGTCCACGTCCGGGGCGTCGGCATAGCTGCGGCCGATCCAGGCGCGCTTTTCGCCGGGCACTTCCCGATCGATCAGCACGTCGTACGACCGCCCCACCTGAGCCGCGTTCCAGGTATAGGCAATTTGCTGCTGCTCGGCCATCAGCCGGTCGCGACGCTCGGCCTTGACCTCCTCGGGCAGGTGGTCGGGCAAGCGGGCCGCCGGCGTGTCCGGCTCGAACGAATACGTAAACACGCCCACGCGCTCGAACCGCTGGGCTCGGGCAAAATCCACCAGCTCGTTAAACTGCTCCTCGGTCTCGCCGGGAAACCCGGTGATGAAGGTGGTGCGCATGACGAGGCCCGAGATCCGTGCGCGCAGCTTGGCCAGCAGTACTTCGGTTTCGGCGCGCGACACGCGCCGCTGCATGCGCCGCAACATGGTGTCGTTGATGTGCTGCAGCGGCAGATCGAGATAGGGCACGATTTTCTTGCTGGCGGCGATTGCCTCGATCAATTCGTCGCTGAAGTACATGGGATACAGGTACATCAGCCGGATCCACTCGATGCCGTCGACCTTTTCCAGCTCGGCCAGGAGATCCACCAACCGCGTCTGGCCGTACAGATCCAACCCGTAGTACGTGGTGTCCTGGGCCACCAGCACCAGCTCGCGAACGCCGTCGGCCGCCAGCTCGCGGGCCTCGGCCACCACTTCCTCAATCGGCTTGGTGGCGTGCTTGCCGCGCATCTTGGGAATGGCGCAAAACGTACAGAGCCGATCGCAACCCTCGGAAATCTTCAAAAATGCAAAGTGCCGCGGAGTGATCCGCATGCGCTGCCGATCGACCAGCGGCCGCGACGGCGCCGGCTGAAACACGCTGCGCTGTTCGTCGAGCCCGGCGATCAGGCGGTCGGCCACTTTGGTCACCTGTTCCCGGCCAAAAACGCCCACCAGGTGATCGATCTCGGGCAAGGTTTCCAGCAGCCGTTCTTTTTCGCGCTCGGCCAGGCAACCGGACACGATGACGCCGCGAATATCGCCCTTCCGCTTCAGGTCCAGCATCTCGTGGATGGTAGCGTAGGACTCGTCGCGCGCCCGCTCGATAAAGCCGCAAGTGTTGACTACTACGAAATCTGCCCCGGCCGGCTCGGGCACGAGCTGGTAGCCGTCGAGCTGCAGCAAACCGAGCATCCGCTCGCTGTCGACCAGGTTTTTGGGACAGCCGAGGCTGACGAAGGAATACGTGCCTTTACAGGCGGGGGCCTGCTGGGGCTCAGTCGCGGTCGAGGTAGAACGATTCGCCAAGGGATTTTCGCCGTGTTGCATCGCGCGCGATTGCGCGCGGGAAGACCTGGTGCTTGAGTTGCATTCATCCTATCCGATGGGCCTCCGAGTGACGAGTGGAGGGGGACGGACGGTTAGCTGACGACGTCGCTGGTGGTGCTGTGACCGTTCCTCGCATAACGGTTGCGCGCGGCCGAATTCGGCCGCTTGCGAGGTCGCCACAACGCCGCTATATTAGTGTACATAAGTACACTTACCAGAGGGATCCGCAAATGTTGCGAGAATTGACTCAGGACGAGTTGGCAGGCGCGCTCGACGCCGTGGCCAGCGAGGCGCTCGATGCAGCCGCACCCAGCGGTCCGCCGATCGACGCTTTAAAACTCGCACAAGCGCTGGCGCTCACCGTGGCCTGGGACGATCGGCAGAGCGGCCGAGGGCGCGTCGTGCGGCTGGGCCAGTACGCCGGCCCGCAATCGCGCGGCTCGATTTTGCTGCGACACGACCCTCGGCCCGAACGCCTGCAATGGGCGATCGCTCACGAGATTGGCGAGTTGTTCGCCGCCCGGGTGTTCGCCCGACTGGCGATCGATCCGCGCGAAGCGCCCTCTGGGTCGCGCGAGAACGTGGCGAATCAATTGGCGGGCCGATTGCTGTTGCCGGCGGATCGGTTCCAGGAGGCGGGCACGGCCTGCGGCTGGGACTTGTTCGCGCTCAAGCAGCAGTTTTCAACGGCGAGCCACGAATTGATCGCCCGGCGGATGCTGGACCTTCCGTATTCGATCGCCATCACGATTTTCGACAACGACCGGCGCACCTTCCGCCGCGGCAATCTGCCCGGCCGCTTGCCTCCGCTTTTGCCGTTGGAAAGGGCTGCCTGGCGCACGGCCCGCGAAACGGGTCAGGCTGTGGCTGAGGCAGATCACCTGTGCCGCGTGCAGGCGTGGCCGGTGCACGAACCTGAGTGGAAACGCGAGATCCTGCGCACCGAGTGGAGCGCGGCGGAAGACAACCAGGCCAGCGAAGCCTGGTTGCAGGACGCCGAGTGACCGACATTCGGGCCGGACGAAGCGCGCTCGGCGGCGACAAACGGCCGGCGTGCGGTTTGCGCTAAACTCGGCGCGTCGCCAGAATTCGACGCCGGCGGTATACGCCCAGCAGACCGGTCATGCCGCCGGTGACCAGCAATACGTAAGTGCTCGGCTCCGGCACGATCTGCCAGCCCATATCGATCATCATGCCGCGATGAATGGGGCTGATGATGTGGTCCGGACCGCTATAGAACGGGCTCATCAGCTCCAGGGGAAACGTCGACTCGTCGAGGTGAGCAACGCTGGAGCCGGGCTCGTACGGATTGGGGGCATAAATCTTCGGGCGCACGCCGCCATTGGCTGCCACGCCATTCGCCCCGGACCAGTACAAAGAATTGCTGATAATCGCCGCCGCGCGCTGGGCGTCCGTCATCGCCGTCAAGGCTGTGCCGCCCACCGGCGCATCGACCAGAAAGCGGTCGTAGATGCCGGGACGATTCGAAACCAGCCAGGTGCCGTTCTGATTGATCACGTCAAAGAAGTTCAGTCCGTGACCGACTTCGTGCAACACAACGCTGACAAAATCAATGTCCCCGCCGGGGTTGCCGTCCGTGCCGTAGTACCAATCGGTCGTGCCGAGCACCGTCGCATTGTCCACGTCGGAATTGAATTGCGCGACAATTTCCGGCGCCGCATTGAGATCGAATCCGGCCAGGTGATTGGCCAGCGGGCTGCCGTACCACGTGTTCCCCAGGCTTGCGCCACCGAAATTGGCATGGATGAAATTCGCGCCGGCACTTCCCAGAACAGCGCTAAAGGCGCTGCCGCCCATCGCATCGAACGACGCGCTGACGTTGATCGTTTCGCCCAGGTAGCTGTTAGACAGCAATTGCGACCAGGTGTTGAGTGCAAAGTTCATCGCGCTCACGCGCGCGCCACCCAGGACCGGATCGTTGAAGCCCTCGTTGACTCCGTCGGTGATGTTGAGCGAGAAGGTTACGTTGGCGCGAACGGGCGCGCATGTAACCGCCAGGGCAACGAAGACGATGGACGTATATGCAAACAGTCGGCGTGCGCAAGGCACGCTCAATAGCGAGAAGGTCATTCCTGAGTTCCCGTGTTGGCTGGTAGTAATTGCAACCGCTAGGTGCTTACTTCCGGCTCACGAGCAAAACCCCAAGAATGATCCTGACTGTAGGCATGCGGGAGGAACGGAGCCCCCCCGACCGATGATGCGGATTCTACCCACCCAGTAGCGGCTGTCAAGCGCTTTATCTAAAAATATCGGGGCAGATCAGAGCGAGCTTCGATTGTCGCGCTCAGGCGGTCTCGGCCATAGGCACCGCATGGCCCGCGGCAACGCGCTCGAGCTGCCACCATAAATCTTGGATGAAAAAGGGTTTAGACACGACCGTCGCGACCCCAGCCCGCGCGGCTGCCGCCATGTCGCCGGGCCGTGGAAACCCCACCAGCGCGATCAGCGGCGCGTTGCCCGCGTGGTGCCGGAGTTTTGCAACGCATGCGGGGTCGGCGGCTTTCTCGGCCGTGGTGTCCCACACAATGGCCGCGGGTGCTAGCAGGGCGGCCTGTTGCGGGGCAATCTGCGGCAAGTAGCCGCCCGCTGCGCAAGCTTCGGCCAAAGCGGCGGCAGCCTGGGCATGTTCTGCGCAGACGGTAATCCGGTTGCCTCGATCGGGCCGCCTGACGTTCAGGGCCGCCAACGCGCGCTCCTCGGCAGTGGCGGTGACCGGCTGCGCCCAGATGGGAACCCAGCCCTGCCGCGCCGCGGCGAGTTCGCGTCCCAAGCGCGATGCCTGGTGCCAATAAGTGCCGAGGCAACCAGCCGGCGGTCTTCCGGTCCGCTGCTCGCCTTCGCACCAGCTGCCGAGCATGCGCCAAAAGCGGGTCAAGGGCGCGCGGCGGCGCAGGTCGTCAATTTCCAACTCGGAGATGCTCCCCGGATAGCGCTGGCAAAGCACGACCAGGTCATACGAGTTTGCACGTTGCTCAAGGCGCGCCGCCGCTGCCGGCAAGTCCGCCACACGATCGACGGCAACGCTCTCGGCCGCGTCGAAAAGCGCTGAGCCACCTTCGAAGGCACCGTCGGCCCGCGGTGCGTCGAGCACTAACAGCGACCATGGACGCATGACATCCTCAAAGCACAGATCCAAACGCACAGATCCATTCGATACGTTCAGTACTTCAGGTCGATCGATCCACCGCTGGGCAGGATGCCCTCAGCTACAGCCGCGATTCGCGATCGGCGATCGCTTGGCGCACCGCGGCCGCATCGGGGGCTTGCCGCAGCTCCACCAGCAATTCGCCATCGCCAAGCAACCGGCTTAGCCGAGCCAAGGTCCGCAGGTGTCCGGCATCGTCGGTGGAACAGACCAGAAAGTAAAGGTCGGTCAGCGCGCCGCGCGGCGCGCCAAAGGGCAGGGGGCGGCTGGTACGGCCCAGGGCCAGAAAGGGGCGGTCCAGCAGATTCGCCAGCGGTCGGCGCGGGTGCAACAAAGCCACGCCATTGTCCAGGGCCGTGGGGAACAAATCCTCGCGAGCACGCACTGCCTCTGCCATTTTGGCCGTATCCCAAAGCCAGCCCGTGCGTGCCGCCACCGCCACCAGCGACGTGATGACGCTGCCGCGCGTGCGGGCGTCGAGCGGCACTTCAATGGCGTCGAGCGGCATTTGCTCAACGATGGAAATCGTGGGAGCGGCTTCTTCGCCGGCGGCACGCCGCAGCGCTCCTTCCATCTGCTCCAGCTCCAGATCGCTCGAGAGCCCCATCCGCGCTTCCAGCCAGTGGTGCACGACCGCGGGCGCAAAGCGCCATTGGCCCGCTACTTTTCGACCCGGCAACTGCCCGCGCTCGGCCAGCTTGAGCACTTGCGCCGGGTCGAGATGCAGGTATGCGGCCAACGATTCGACGCCAAAGTCGTCTTCCGCCATCGATAGCAACTCGGCGACAGCAATGGAAATAGTCGGTTCCGAATCCTGCCTAAATGATTTCGCCCCAACCACTCTTTGTCTAGCCGAATCGCCGGCGAAAGGTCCGGCAGGAAACGCGTCTTGACAGGGGTCCTGAAATCAACACAATCCCGCCACCAATTTGCTCGTTCGAGCGAACCTGCCTGGTCCGGCGCGCAAGCGACGGCCGGGTCAACGTCCAATGGTGCACGCTTGGCATGGAGGCCACGCGCCCATGTTGCAATCTTTTTCGTGCACGCAGGCACTGAGCCTTCGCGAGATCCTCGCCGACGCCCATTTCCTGGGCGCAGGCGATATTCGCGTTCATCGTTGCGCGACCGACACGGCCGCCTGCCGCGCTGGCGATCTGTTCGTTGCGCTGCCTGGAACGCAACACGACGGCCACAGCTTCGTGCAGCAAGCAATCGAGCGTGGTGCCGCCGCCGTCGTCGTCCAACGCCCGCTGGAGGTGGACGTGCCGCAGTGCGTGGTGTCTGATCCGCACGAGGCGCTGGGACACATCTGTCAGGCCATGGCCGATCGGCCCTGCCAAACGCTGCAGGTGATCGGCGTCACCGGCACCAACGGCAAGACGACCACCACCCACTTGATTGCCAGCGTGCTCACCGCCGCCGGCCGCCGCACCGGAACGATCGGCACCCTGGGCTACTGCGACACCTTCGAAACCGCGCCTGCCGAACTGACGACGCCCAACGCACCGATGCTGGCAACCTGGTTGTCGCGCATGGTCGCCCACGGTTGCTCGCACGCGGCGATGGAGGTCTCGAGCCACGCCTTGGCGATGCGGCGGATTGCCGGCCTGGAGCTGGCGCACGTCTGCCTCACGAACCTGCGCCGCGACCACCTCGACTTTCACGGCACCTTGTCCAACTACCACCGGGCGAAGATCGGCCTGGTGGACTACCTGCGCGCCGGCGGAGTGGCCGTGATCAATGCCGATGACCCGGACAGTGTGCGGCACGCGCCGCTATTGCCGGGCCGCGTGATCTCGGTGGGCATTCGCAATCCGGCCGACATCAGCGCGACAGTGCTGGAACGGACGAAGAGCGAGCAGACCTTCTTGCTGTCGGCCGGCAACGTGACGGCGCCGGTGCGGACGGCAATGATCGGCGAACACCACGTTTACAACTGTCTGATGGCCGCCGCCATAGGCCTGGCGGAAGGCATCGACCTGATGACGATCGTGCGCGGCCTGGAAGCGGTCGAGCGCGTGCCGGGCCGGCTGGAGCGCATTGAATGCGGTCAGCCCTTCGGCGTGTACGTCGACTTTGCCCATACGCCCGACGCCTTGCGCGTCGCGCTGGAAACCGTGGCCGAAGTCACACCGGGCCGTGTCATTTGTGTCTTCGGCGCCGGCGGCAATCGCGATGCCACGAAGCGGCCCTTGATGGGACGCGTGGTCGAGTCGCTGGCCGACGTGGCCGTCGTGACCACGGACAATCCGCGGTTCGAGGATCCCCAGGCAATCGGCGGCGAGATCATCGCCGGCTTCGAACAGCCAGGCGCCGCGCGCTGGATTAGGGACCGCACGGAAGCAATTCAATATGCCCTGTGGCTGGCCGGAGCAGACGACTGTGTGCTCGTGGCCGGCCGCGGGCACGAGTCAATGCAGCAGGTTGGGCACGAGCGATTGCCGCTCGACGATCGCGAAGTGGTGCGACGTTACTTGTACAACCTGGCGCCCAGCTCGTCGTTTGGCGCGCTGGCGGGCACAAGCAATTCCTGAGCAAGGTAGACCAGCGGATGCGTGATTTGACCGTAGGCATGCTGCACCAGATTGTCGGAGGCCGACTGCGGATGGCCACGCTGCCGCCGCGCCACGGCGAAGACACGCAGGTGCGCCACGTCTCCACCGACAGCCGGCTGGTGCGCAAGGGCCAGGTTTTTTGGGGTCTGGCCGGTTCCCGATTCGATGGCGCCGCGTTTGCCGAACAGGCGTTCGCTCGGGGCGCGTGCGGAGCCGTGGTCGGCCGTTACGTGCGACCCTGGCCCGGCTGCTGGAGTTTGCAGGTCGACGATGCCACGGCAGCGTTGACCAGGCTGGCCGATTGGAACCGCAGCCGCATGAACGGACGTGTCGTGGCGATCACCGGCAGCGTCGGCAAAACGACCTCGCGGCAAATGATTCACGCCGTGCTCTCGACGCGGTACAAGGGCACTGCCAGTCCCAAGAATTTCAACAATCATGTCGGCGTGCCGCTGTCGATGTTGGCCATCGACCCGGACGACGATTTTGCAGTGCTCGAGCTGGCCGCCAGCGGCCCGGGCGAGATCAGCCGACTGGCCGCGCTGTGTCGGCCGCGCATCGGCGTCATCACACGTATTGGCGATGCCCATCTGGGCGGTTTCGGCTCGCTCGAAGCGCTGGCCGAAGCCAAGGCTGAGCTGCTGGCGGCGCTGCCGGCGGATGGCTGGGCCGTGCTCAACGGCGACGATCAAAGACTGCGCCGCCTGGCATCGCGCAGCCGATCGCGCGTGCTCTGGTTCGGCCGGGCGATGGACAACGATTTGGTGGCCACGCAGGTGCGCTGCGGCCGCGGCGAGTTGCGCTTTGCGATCGATGGTCGTGAATTCACGGTGGGCGCCTGGGGGCGTCACCACTTGTGTGGCGCGCTGGCTGCGGTTGCCGTCGGCCGCTTGCTGGGAGCGGACGACGCGGAGATTGCCAGCGGCCTGAGCCGATTTCAGCCGCCGCCCATGCGCTGCCAGATTCGCCGCGTCGGCGGGGTGACGATCATCGACGACACGTACAACGCCAGCCCCGCGGCCATGACCGCGGCACTCGAGCTACTGCGCGATGTCGACGCTCCCGGCCGGCGCATCGTGGTGTGCGGCGACATGCGCGAGCTGGGCGATGCCTCCGCGCAGCTGCACGAACAACTGGGCGACGAAATCGTGACCGTCTGTGGGGCCGACATGGTGCTGGCCTGCGGCGATCACGCCCACCTGGTCGTGGCCGGCGCACGGGCCGCGGGGATGCCCCGGGCGGCCGCCGTGGCGCGGCGCCACGTCGACGACATGTTGACCGATTTTCCGACCGAACTGCGACCGGGCGATGCGGTGCTCGTCAAAGGTTCGCGGGCCATGGAAATGGAACGGCTGGTGGCGGCCCTGGTCGCCGAGCCGCAAACGTGCGCCGCGTGATCCTGCGGCGTGCAAGCAACAGACCGAACACAAAACAATTGTGAGCTCCATCGATGGTGTAGGGTTTGCGGGAACTCGACACTACCCTCCCTCCTGGGTAGGAGCAACAACTTGCCGGACTCAGCGGTTACTGGGTCGACCGCTCCGGCAAGCGCTTCACGATGGAGCTCAAGACTGAGCACCGGGGCGGCCGACGTGGCCGCTCCGGTGACTCAGGGAACACCGGGGGCGACGGCGCTTCGCTGGCGGCGAAAGCGCCATCGCCGGGCGCTCGAATCAACAGGGCGCTACGGCGATAACGGTGTCGCGCCAAACGGCGCGCCATCGGCGAACGGATCACATCACTTCGCTCGACTCGCAATCCGCGGGTTTGTTCCAGTCTCATCACGTCTGACGCCGCCGGGTGCAGCCATGCTGCTGTTTCTGATCGATCGCCTGTTGGCGCGCTGGCCGGACCTGTGCGATCCGACGGCCTGGAGCAAGATCACACCGCGCGCGGGGCTGGCCGCCTTGGCCAGCTTTGCACTGGCGCTGGTCTGCGGTCCGCAGTTGATCGCCTGGTTGGGTGCGCGATTTCGCGAGCCGAACAAAAGTGCTTCGCCAGAGGTGGTGCGATTGCATCAGGCGAAATCGGCCACACCGACGATGGGCGGGCTGTTCATCGTCGGCGGCATCGTGGCGGCGGCGCTGCTGCTGGGCGACTGGAGCAACCCGTACCTGCCGATCGCGCTCTTGCTGGTCGTGTCGCTGGCAGTGCTGGGAGCGTACGACGATTTGGTGAAGATGACGACGGCGTCGTGCGGCGCGCCCGCGCGCACCAAGCTCATCGCGCAGACCGCCATTGGATTGTCGGCCGCGGTAATGATCTACCGCTTGCACGATCGCGTGGACGGCGGCCTCGACTTGAGCATCCCCTTTACCCAAGCGCGCATCGCGCTCGGCTGGTGGTTTGTGCCGCTCGCGACGCTGGTGATCGTGGCTTCGAGCAACGCCGTGAACCTGGCCGACGGGCTCGACGGTTTGGCGGGTGGCTGTCTGGTCTGCGCAACCGGCGCCATGGCGCTCGTGGTGTATGCCGCGGGACATGCGGCGTGGGCTGCGCATTTACACATAGCGCACATTCCCGGCGCGGGGGAGATGGCCGTCGTCGCGGCAGCGATGATCGGCGGACTGCTCGGTTTCCTGTGGTTCAATTGCCATCCGGCGTCGGTCTTTATGGGCGACACCGGATCGCTGCCCTTGGGCGGCCTGTTGGGATTGTTGGCAGTGATCTCGCGGCAAGAGCTGTTGCTGGTCGCAATTGGCGGCGTGTTCGTGGTCGAGGCGGCCAGCGTCATCATGCAAGTGATCGTCTATCGCTGGCGGAAGCGGCGGATCCTGTTGTGCGCGCCGGTGCATCATCACTTTCAATTGCGCGGTTGGAGTGAAGACAAGATCGTCGTGCGATTTTGGATTGCCGGGGCGCTGTGCGCGATTGTGGGTCTGGCGGGATTGAAGTGGCGGCCGGCCGCCGCACCCGAAACACCGCAACTTACGGCCGTGCAACGAGTAACACGGTGAACTTCGTTTTCTCCAAGATGCTCCGACATTTCGCGAACTAAATGCAGCGACCGCGCGTCTAACCGACTGAATATCCGTGAAATTGCCGAGCTAGCAGCCACCCCCGTGGGCGGGTTGCGCCGGTAAAGTTGCAATAAACCCGTTCGTTGGCCGCGAACCGACGAGCAGCGGCAACGCACCAGCGAAGCCAAAAAAGAAGATGAACGCCAATCCCCAACATGTCGTGTTTGCCGGCGGCGGCACCGCGGGACATTTGTTCCCCGGGCTGGCCGTGGCCGAGGCGCTGCGCCACGCAGCACCCCACGTGCGCATTACGTTCGTCGGCGGCGGCAAGCCGTTCGAGATCGAGCAGGTGCGCCGCGCGGGCTTCGAGTACACGACCATTCCCTGCCGTCCGCTGCCGCGCAAGGCGCTCGAAACGCTGCGCTTCCTCACCGATCAGTTCAACGGCTACTACGCCGCGCGGCGATTGCTGCGCGAGCAGCACGTTTCGCTGGTGGTGGGTCTGGGCGGTTATGCGAGCGTGCCGGCGGGGCGCGCAGCGGCCCGACTCGGCGTGCCGTACATCCTGCTGGAACAGAACGCCGTGCCGGGACGTGCCACGCGCTGGCTGGCGCCGGGTGCGGAGATGGTGTGTGCCGCTATTGAGGGAATTCGTCCGCGACTCAAGCACGACTGCCGTGTGCGTTTGACGGGCAATCCGCTGCGCGGCGAGTTTTTGCAGGCGCGCGTGCCGGTACAACTGTTGTCGGACCGCTTGAACCGCATCCGACGGCTGGTTGTGCTGGGCGGTAGCGGCGGTTCGCAAACGCTCAATCAACAGGTGCCGATGGCGCTCTACAAGGCGGGCGCCGCGTTGCACGATTGGCAGATCATTCACCAAACAGGCGCGCACCACGTGGCGGGCACCGGCATGCTGTATCGCAAGCTGGGCATTCGCGCGACGGTGGCCCCGTTTATCGAGAACCTGCCACAAGTGCTGCGCGCCAGCCACCTGGCGATCAGCCGCGCCGGCGGTACGACCTTGGCGGAACTGGCGGTCAGCCGGTTGCCGGCCATCGTGCTGCCGTATCCGCAGGCCACGGACGATCACCAGCGAAAAAACGCGGATGTGTATGCGGCGGCCGGTGCGGTGCGCACGCTCGATCAGCGTGAACTCGCCGGTCGGCTCGACAATCACCTGGCGAGCGTCATCGTCGAACTTTCGACGGCCCCGCGGTTGCGCGTGCGGATGGCGGAAGCCATGGCCCGGCTGGCGCGACCTGGCGCGACCCGCGAGGTGCTGCGCTCGATCGCTACAGTGCTGGGGCTGGCCCCGGCGGCGTCCGCTTGAGATTTGGGCAAGGTATGTACGGGGTGTGCCGCCGGCTTTTGCGGCCGCGGCGCACCCCGTATGACCGGCCGCCAGCCCTGCATCGCTAGCAGCGCTTTCGATTGACACGCCTCGTGGCTGGCCCGTATTATCCCCGCCTCGCCATTGCCCACCCACGACCCGCACGGATGCGCCATCGTGTCACAGCTCCCCGCCGTATTGCGCCGTGATTCCGCCGAAACGCCGCACCCCATTCGCCGCGCTCACTTTGTCGGCATTGCCGGTGCGGGCATGCGCTCGCTGGCCGAAGTGCTGCACGCAGCCGGCTGGTCGATCAGCGGTTCCGACCCCCGCGCCGACGCACTGGCTCGCAGGCCGTTTCGCGTGGCTACGGCGCACGATCCCCAGCAAATCAACACGGCGCTCGATCTCGTGGTCCATAGCGTGGCTGTGCCCGCGGACAATCCGGAGCTTGCGCGGGCACGCGAGCTCGGGCTCGACGTGGTCAGCTATCCGCAGTTGCTCGGGCAGTTGCTGCCCAAGCGGCACGGCGCCGCCGTCGCCGGCACGCACGGCAAAAGCACCACGACGGCGCTGGCCGGCGAAATCCTGACGGCTGCTGGCCTGGATCCCACTGTCGTCTTTGGCGCCAGCGCGCACGAACGCGCCAGCGCCAGCCGGCTCGGTCGCGGACACTGGCTGCTCGCCGAGGCGTGCGAGTATCGTGCCAATTTCCTGGAACTGCGGCCGCGGGTGGCGGCGCTGCTGGGAATTGAACACGACCATGTGGATTGCTATGCCACGCCGGCCGACGTCGAGGCCGCCTTCGCTCGGTTTGCGAACCAGGTGCCGGCCGACGGCGTGGTGCTGGCCCGAGCCGACTGTGCTGCCACGCGGCGCGTGGTCGCCGGGCTGGAGGCCGCCGTGGAGACTTTTGGACTCTCGACCGATGCCATGTGGCGAGCCACGGCGCTCCGCGAGCGGCGCGGATATTACTCGTTTGAGCTGCGCCACCGCCGCCGCCTGGTGTGCGAAGTGAAGTTGTCGCTGCCGGGGATTCACAACGTGCAAAACGCGCTGGCGGCCGCGGCCCTGGCCAGCCATTGTGGAGCGGGTGGTTCGGCCATTCGCGCGGGGCTCGCGCGGTTCGCCGGACTACACCGTCGTCTAGACCGCATTGCCGATGGCAGCGTGGCGGTAATCGACGACTATGCCCACCACCCTACGGCCGTGGCAGCGGCGCTGTCGACCGTGCGGCAAATCCAACCGGATCGCCGTCTGGTGTGCGTTTTCGAGCCGCATCAGGGGTCGCGAACGACAACTCTGCTGGACGGCTTTGCCAAGGCCCTGCACAATGCGGATAAGTTGATCGTGACCGACGTGTACCGAGCCCGGGAAACCGGGCGCGCGGCCGGCGACGAGGCCCAAAAACTCGTCGAGCGCATGGTCGCCCACGGGACCGACGCCCGCTACCTGCCGTTGTCCGCGATCAAAGAAGAATTGCTAACCGGGCTTCGCGCGGGCGACGTAATCGTCACGCTGGGGGCCGGAGACATTGGGGCGCTTGCCCATGACCTTGGACAAAGGTTTCGAGTCGTTCGTCAAGCGGGCTGAGCCGCTGGCGCCTTATACGTGGTTCCATCTGGGCGGACCGGCCGAGTATTTCGCCGTGCCGCAATCGTTGGAACAACTGCAGGCGCTCGTGCGCCGCTGCCACGAGGCGGAAGTGCTGGCGCGCGTGCTGGGCGGCGGGTCGAACATCCTGGTGCGCGACGAAGGCGTGTCCGGCGTGGTGATTTCTCTCGATTCGCCGGCGTTCACATCCATCGCTATCGACAAGCAAACCGTAACCGCCGGCGGCGGCGCAAAGCTGGGACACGCGATTTCGATGTCGGTGCGCGAGGGATTGGCAGGACTCGAGGCGCTGGTGGGTATTCCCGGCACGGTGGGCGGCGCGCTGCGCGGCAACGCCGGCAGCCACGGCGGCGACATCGGCCAGTGGACCTGCAGGGCCACGGTGATGACGCGCCGCGGCGAGATCATCTCGCGCGAGCGGGACGAGCTGGTGTTCGCCTATCGCGAGAGCTCGCTGGACGAGTTGGTGATCACCTCGGCCCAGTTTGAGCTCGAAGAAGACAACCCGGAAGAGCTGACCAAGCGCATGCAGAAACAATGGATCGTCAAAAAGGCCAACCAGCCCCTCGGACATCAGAGCGCGGGCTGCATCTTCAAGAATCCGCGCGGAATGAGCGCCGGCATGTTGATCGATCAGGTCGGACTGAAAAACACGCGCTATGGGCAGGCGGTGGTCAGTGATCGCCACGCGAATTTCATCGTCGCCGACGAGGGCGCCACGAGCCAGGACGTGCTGCGGCTGATCGACATCGTGCGCGAGCGCGTGAACGAGCGCTTGGGCATCGAATTGGAAACGGAGATCGAAGTCTGGTAGCTGCCTGGCGTGCCGGGTCGGAGCCGGGCGCGTGGAGCGTTCGCCGGCACCGGTGAGAAAAATCAGTTGCCCGTCAAGGAGGACGGAGGATGAATGTGAGCTCGTTTGGGCGGCCGTTGCGGGTGGCCGTGCTGGCCGGTGGCGATTCTGCGGAGCGCGAAATCAGTCTGCGCTCCGGAGCCGCGGTGGCGCAGGCGCTGTGCGAAGCGGGCCACCAGACCGTGGCCATCGATCTGGCCGGCCGCGACTTGGAATCGGTCGACTGGACCCGCATCGACGTCTGCTTCCTGGCGCTGCACGGCGGGGCAGGGGAGGACGGCCGCGTACAACAACAATTGTCGCGCCTCGGCGTCCCATACACCGGCAGCGGGCCCGACGCCTGCCGCCTGGCCATGAGCAAGACGGCCAGCAAGCAGCGTTTTGTCGAGCGCGGCGTCCCCACGCTCCCCTGGGCCACGATCGACGTCTACGACGCGCTCTCCGATCCGCTGACACGCTGCGAACCGTTGGGCTATCCGTTGGTGGTCAAGCCCGACGGGCAAGGTTCGAGCCTGGGGGTGGCCGTTGCCGACGATGCGCAGTCGCTGGCGGCAGCGGTCGAGGCGGCAAGCTTGTACGACGAGTTCGTGCTCGTCGAGCCGCTGGTGCGCGGCCGCGAGTTTACCGTGGCCGTGCTCGGCGAGCGCGCGCTGCCGATGATCGAAGTGGTCAGCCCGGCGCGGGTCTTTTCGTACGAAGCCAAGTACGCCAGCGCTCAAACGGAATATCGGTTTGATTTCGAGTTGCCAACGCGCACCCACGCCGCCCTGCTGGTCGCGGCGACGGGCGCCGCGCAAGCGCTGGGCACCAGCGGACTGGTGCGCGTGGATTTGATGGTGGGAGATGACCAGCGCGTGTGGGTGCTGGAAGTGAACACGATTCCGGGCCTGACCCCGCGCAGTTTGGCGCCCCTGGCGGCGCAGCGTGCCGGGTTGCCGATGGCGGCGCTCTGCGATGCACTGCTGCGGCACTGTCTCGAGACGGCGGAGGTCGCGTGAGCGCTCGCGCCAAAGAACTTGAATTGGAGCCGCCGCGCTCGAAAGCGCGCTCCCGGGGACCATTCTTCGGTCACACCGGTCGTTGGGCCGCGATCGCCGCGGGCATCGTGCTGGTCACGGCCGGGGTCTCGTACGGCGTCTGGCAGCAAGTTCGCACGCACGTCCTCGGCAGCAATCAATACCAGGTCGATCCCGCGCAAATCTTTCTCACGCCGTCGCCGCCGTGGATCCGCAGCAACATCAAGGAAGAAGTGCTCCGCGAGGCGGGGCTGGCCGAGCCCCTGTCGCTGTTAGATGCGCAACTCACCGCGCGCGTGGCCGGCGCCTTCGCCGCGCACCCGTGGATCGCGCGGGTCGAACGCGTGAGCAAGCACTTTCCCTCAGGGCTCGAGGTGGAGGTCGTCTACCGCCGCCCGGTGGCGATGGTCGAAGTGACCGACGGTGCGCTACCGGTCGACGTCGACGGCGTGGTGCTGCCAACGGCCGACTTTCAACCGGGCGAGGCCGACATCTATCCGCGCATCGGTGGCATTCATACGTCGCCGGCCGGGCTCGTGGGCACGCCCTGGGGCGACGCGGCCGTGGCCGGGGCCGCGCAAATCGTGGCGGCCTTTGGCGACGACTGGAAAATGCTGGACTTGTTGCGCGTGACGCCCGCGGCGCGGCGACCGGGCGGACGCGGCGGCGTTGAATACGCGTTTGCGCTGTTCACGCGCGGCGGTACGCGGATCGATTGGGGCCTGGCGCCGGGCACCACCGTGGCGGGCGAGCAGCCGGCGGCGGAGAAGATCGCCCAGCTGCGACAATACGCCGCCAAGATCGGCTCGCTCGACGGTCCTGCCCCGCAACAGTTGCTGTTCGCGTCCGACGGCGCACTGCAGGCGGTGCCGCGCACTCCAGTGGCGCCGCTGCCGGCGCAAGACGAGACGCCCGAGCTGCGCTAAAGGCTGGCAGCGGTTTCAAAATGGCCGCGAATTCGGGGTGCCACGGGCGGCTTGTCCGCCCGTGCCTTGTCGTATCTCGCACTGGCAGCAAGCTGCCAGTGGCACCCTCCGGTCCGAAGGCTCGAGGTTGTGAAACCGCTTCTGGCCAGCTATCCGCGCGCGTAGCGGTCCGTGGCCGCCGCGATTGATGCGCCGTGCTCGAAGCGATGCTTTTGTTCGCCCAGCAATTGCTCGAGCGCGGACAAAAGCACGTACACGTTGTTCGCGCGCGCGCCGTAACCCATCAGGCCGATGCGCCAGACCTTGCCTTTGAACGCGCCCAGCCCGCCGCCAATCTCGATGCCGAAGCGATTCAGGAGTCCGCTGCGCACGGCCGCGTCGTCCACGCCCGCGGGAATACGCACGGCATTCAGCATGGGCAATTGATGACCGGCCTGCGCCGTGTATTCAATTCCCAGCGCGGCCAGCCCCGCCTTGAGCGCCTCGTGATTCAGCCGGTGCCGGGCGAAGCAGTTCTCCAGACCTTCTTCGTGCACCAGCCGCAGGGCCTCGTACAGCGCATACGTCATGTTGATGGGCGCGGTGTGGTGGTAAACCCGCTCTTGCCCCCAGTACTGCGCCAGCATCGAGACGTCGAGATACCAGCTTTGCACCTTGGACTTCCGCTTGCGGACAACGTCCATCGCGCGTTCGTTGAACGAGACGGGCGACAAGCCGGGCGGACAACTGAGACACTTCTGCGTGCCGGAGTAGATGGCGTCGATGTTCCACTTGTCGACTTCGACCGGCACGCCGCCCAGCGCCGTCACGGCGTCGACCAGCAGCATCGCCCCGGCTTCGTGGACCAATTGGGAGATCTCTTCGATCGGCTGCCAGGCACCGGTCGAGGTTTCGGCCATGACGATGCCGACCAGCTTGGGCTTTTGCGCAAGTGCGGCGCGCAAATCGTCGGGCGTGAAGACTTCGCCCCAGGGACGATCCACCTTGATCACTTGCGCGCCGGCGCGCTGGGCTACGTCGGCCATGCGACCGCCAAACACACCGTTGACGCAGACGACCATCGAGTCGCCCGGCTCGATCAGGTTTACCACCGTGGCTTCCATGCCGGCGGAGCCGGTGCCGCTGACGGCCAGCGTCATGGGATTGCTGGTGCGAAACAGCGCCTGCAACATCCGCCGCATGTCGTCCATCAGTTGCAAATAGTACGGATCGAGATGGCCGACCGTCGGCTTGCTCAGTGCGGCCAGCACACGCGGATGGATGTCGCTGGGGCCGGGGCCCATCAGAATGCGCACCGGGGGATCGAGCGGGGGACCGACGGTACTAGTGGCGTGCATGACGGGTGCCCTTGTGCAGCGGCGAATGTCGGTGCGGCAATTATTGGTGCGGAAGAGTCGAGGAGTCTTGGCGGTTCGATGGGCGCCGTGCGGCGCGGCCGAGTCGCAGCTATTCTGCCGGCGGCTGCTCGCGCACCAGTGCGCTGATTTTCTTGAACGTGGGTGTGCCCGACTGCTGGCACCACTCGAACAGCGCCGCCTCGGTGGTGGTGAGCGTGGCCCCCGCGGATTCCATGCGCTTCAGACCCGTTTCGAAATCGACGGCAAAGCGCGAGCCGACCGCGTCAACCGGCACGAATACACGGTAGCCGTTGGCCAACAGGTCCAGCACCGTCTGCTGCACGCACACGTGCGCCTCGATGCCTGAGACCATCACCTTGCTGGCGCCCGAAGCGGCGAGGCTCTCGGCAAACGGCTCACAGCCGCCGCAACTGAACGACAGCTTGGCCGGAATCTCTCCCAACCGCCCGGCCAACTCGCTCACGGTGCCGCCCAGCCCCTGGGGATACTGTTCGGTTGCCA
Source organism: Pirellulales bacterium (assembly GCA_050250435.1). Classification (GTDB taxonomy): domain Bacteria; phylum Planctomycetota; class Planctomycetia; order Pirellulales; family PALSA-1355; genus JBFWOR01. Next base: position 25,885 of record JBFWOR010000020.1, read on the forward strand.
GCACTTTGAGCCCGGTCGCCTCGGCCCCGTCGAGCAACCGGCGGAGGTTCCACACGATCCGCCGGGCTCCCTGGATGAGCGGCATGAGCTTCTCTTGCACGTCGACCACCAGCAGGACCGTGTCCTGGGCGGTCATCAGCTCCGGACTGCGGGGCAATGTTTTGGCAGTGTTCATGCGGCTGAGCATAACGGAAAAAAATGTGCCCATCTATCGCTGTTAAGTGTTGCGCTGGTTTTCGTTGCGCTGCAGGAGGCGGACACTTTGCGGGGTCCGCCGCCGGCCCGCGCAAAAGCGGCGAGTCCCACGGCCTAAATCTGCTTGCAAGTTGGCCCGGGGATTGAGATAATCGGGCGTTGATACGTCCCGCCTACCCAGCAAACCAAGTAGCGGTTTTGCAACGTCGGGGAATCGTCGAGCCGGCACGCCTTTCTCGACAGATCGTCCCTCTCGCCAACGAGTTGCAGAACCAAGGACGCCTTCCTTGAAACGGGAGAAGCGCATCATGAAGATTTCCAACGCTCTCGTTGCGGCCAGCGTGGTTGCCGTGCTGTTTTTGGCCGGATCGGCTGCCCGAATTGCGGCCGACGAAGCTCCGGCCGCGGCCGCCGAGCCGCAGGCCACCGTGGCCAAAGCTCAAGGTTTGGGCGATCCTGGCCAACTGCTCGAAGTGGCTATCGAGAGTGGGAGATCCGTGGACGGCGCCTTCACCCTTGATGGTCAGGACGCCCGGCAGCAGCTGGTGGTCACCGGCAAGTACTCCAGCGGCCAGTTACGCGACCTGACCGGCACTGCCAGCTACGAAGTGGTCCCCCCTGGCGTGATCAGCATCGATAGCACCGGCCTGGTGGTGCCCCTGGCCGATGGCTCGGCCAAGATCACAGCCAATGCCGCAGCCGGCCCGACCGGCTCGATTACGGCAGTGGTCGCCCATTTCGGCAATGAGCCGCCGGTCAACTTTCCCAATCAAATCGTGCCCATTTTTACCAAGTTGGGCTGCAATAGCGGCGGCTGCCACGGCAAAGCCAGCGGACAGAACGGCTTCAAACTGTCGCTTTTGGGTTTCGAACCCACGGAAGACTACGAGCACCTGGTCAAAGAAGGGCGCGGCCGGCGACTGTTTCCGGCGGCCCCTGACCGCAGCTTGCTGCTGACGAAACCGGTGGGCCTGATGCCGCACGGCGGCGGCACGCGGTTGGAAGTCGATTCGCACGCCTATCGGCTGATGCGGCGCTGGATCCTGCAAGGCATGCCGTACGGCAGCGACGCGGACCCGAAAGTCGCCAGCATCGAAGTGATTCCCCCCGAGCGCACGATGTCGGCCGCCAGCCAGCAGCAGCTGATCGTCATCGCACACTACACCAACGGCGCCACCGAAGACGTGACCCGCACGGCGACCTTCGAGCCGAACAGCCCGGAGATGGCCGAGACGAGCGTGACGGGATTGGTGAAGACGCTCGATCTGGCGGGCGACGTGGCCGTGATGGCCCGCTACCAGGGCCAGGTGGGCGTGTTCCGGGCGAGCATTCCGCTGGGAGCGCCAGTGGAGAGCACGCCGCCGCCGAAGAACTTTGTGGACGAGCTGGTCTTCAACAAGCTCAAAACGCTGGGCGTGCCGCCGTCGAAGGTCTGTGACGACGCGACGTTTGTGCGCCGCGCGGCCATCGACATTGCCGGCCGTCTGCCCACGCCTGAGGAAACCGAGAAATTCCTGGCGGACACGAATCCGAACAAGCGTGAGGCTTGGATCGATTCGCTGTTGGCCAGCACCGCGTATGCCGACTTCTTCGCCAATAAGTGGAACGCCATTTTGCGGAACAAGCGGCGCACCGAGGCCGATGCCCGCGGCACGCGCGTGTTTCACGATTGGGTCCGCGATAGCCTGCACGCCAACCTGCCGTTCGACCAGTTTGCCCGGCAGCTGCTCACGGCCACGGGCGAGATCGGCCGCAACCCGCCGGTCGCCTGGTATCGCGAAGTCAACGAAGTGAACGAACAGGTCGAAGACACGGCGCAGCTGTTCCTGGGGCTGCGAATTCAGTGTGCCCGCTGCCACCACCATCCGTTCGAGAAGTGGAGCCAGCAGGACTACTACGGGTTCGCCGCGTTCTTTTCGCGGCTGCAACGCAAGCCCGGCGCGCAGGTGAGTGAAGAGCGCGTGGTGTTCAGCCGCGGCGCCGCTACCGCCACAAATCCGAAAACGCAGCAGGCCGTACCGCCCACGGGCCTGGGGGCGCAGCCGGCGGTGCTCACGCCCGACGACGATCCGCGCGTGGCCCTGGTCGATTGGATGACCGCGCCCGACAATCCGTTTTTCGCTCGGGCACTCGTGAATCGTTATTGGAAGCACTTCTTCAGCCGCGGCCTGGTCGATCCGGAAGACGACATGCGGGTCACCAATCCGGCGACCAATCAAGAGCTGCTCGCTGCCCTGTCAAAGCACTTTATTGACAGCAAGTTCGACCTGAAAAACCTGGTGCGCACGATATGCACGTCACAGGCCTATCAGCTCGACTCGCTGCCCAACGACTACAACGTAAACGACAAGCAAAACTACTCGCGCTACTATCCCAAGCGGCTGCCGGCCGAAGTGCTGCTCGACGCGATCGACGCGGTGACCAGCTCGAAATCGAATTTCGGCGGCGTGCCGCAAGGCGTGCGGGCCGTGCAGTTGCCCGACAACGGCTTCAATTCGTACTTCCTGACGGTGTTCGGCCGGCCGGAAAGTGCCAGCGCCTGCGAGTGCGAGCGCTCCAGCGAAGCCAACCTGGCGCAGAGCCTGCACCTGCTGAACTCGTCGGAAGTGCAAGGCAAGCTCTCGGCCGGTGAAGGCCGGGCGGCCTTGCTGGCGGGCGACAAGGAACGCTCGCGCGAAGCGAAGGTGCGCGAAATTTATTTGCGCGTGTACTCGCGCGAGCCGGCCGCCGACGAGGCCGCCGTCGCGCTGGAACACCTGTCGAAAGCCAAAGACGAGAAATCGGCCTACGAAGACATTTTGTGGGCCCTGGTGAACACCAAAGAGTTCCTGTTCAACCACTAGAAGCTGTTTCAAAACGGGTTTCGGGTGCCGCTGTTGGCTCGTCCAGCAGTGCACAGTTGCAACCCTGAAATCGCCGTCATCGGGGTTTTGAAACTGCTTCTCGTAGTTGAATGAGGCGATAGGCGGTCTCTCGGCGCACGTCCGGCACGGTACGGACGCGGCAACCTGCCGACGACGCTTGCGCCCAGCCGAATCGCGCCGCCCGATTGATCCCTCCTGCTTGAATCCTCCCCGCAACAACCCAGCTCATTCCTTCCTGAGCCCTGAGGTGCAACTCGTGAATCCTTGCCGACTGCTTGTCTTGCGCACGCTCGTCTCGCTGGCGCTCTTGGCCGTGGCCACCGACTTGTTGGCCGACGATCCAAAACCGATCGCCATTGCCGAGATCAAGCACGAGGGGCCGGTCGATTTCGAGAAGGAAGTGCTGCCGGTTCTGACCAAGAGCTGCCTCGCCTGCCACAACGCCACGGCTGCCGAGGGAGACCTCGTGCTCGAGTCGCCGCAGACGATTCTCAAAGGGGGCGCTTCCGGCCCGGCCGTCGTGGCCGGCAAAGGCGGCGAGAGCTTGCTCATCAAAGCAGCCGCGCACCTGGAAGAGCCGCTGATGCCGCCGCCCGACAACAAGGTCGACGCGCCGGCACTTTCCAGCGAGCAACTCGGCCTGCTGAAACTCTGGATCGACGAAGGCGCCAAGGGCGAACTGAGCCAGTCGGCCAAAATCGAATGGCAGGCGCTCCCCTCCGGCGTCAACCCGATCTTTGCCGTCGCCGTGACGCCGGATGGACAGTACGCCGCGTGCGGCCGTGCGAATCAGATCTTCATCTACAACCTGGCCTCGGGCGCGCTGGTGACCCGGCTGACCGATCCAGCGCTCATCGCGTCGGGCATGTACCAGAGCCTGGGCGTGTCGCACCTGGACCTGGTGCAGTCCTTGGCGTTTAGTCCCGACGGCAAGCTGCTTGCCTCCGGCAGCTATCGCGAAGTGAAGCTCTGGCGCCGGCCGGAGAATGCGCGCCGCGCCAATCTGCCCGCCATGGGCGCGGCGATCAACGCCATCGCCGTCAGTCCGGACGGAGCTTGGGCCGCCACGGGTCTCGCAACCGGCGAGATCAAGCTTTGGAATCTGGCCACGCTGAAAGAACCCAAGTCGTTGGCCGGCCACTCGGCGGCAGTGACCAGCCTGGCCTGGCTGCCGAACAGCGCGCAGCTGGTCTCCGGATCGCTCGATAAGACCGTGCGCGTGTGGAACGCCGCCGACGGCGCGGCGTTTGCCCAAGTGGAAACTCCGGCCGCGGTGAACGCCGTGGCCGTGATTGCCGAGGGCACCCAGGTGGCTAGCGGCGGCGCGGACAACGTGATTCGCCGCTGGACCTTTCCAGCGGAAGCGGGCGGCACGCTCGCGGCTGCCGGTGATATTGCCGGGCATACCGGTCCGGTGACCGCACTGGCCGCATCGCCCACCGACAAGACGCAATTGTTCTCCGCCAGTGCCGATGGCACCCTCCGCGCCTGGAACCTGGCGGACAACAAAGAGCTGCGGCAGATGGCCCAGGGTGCGGCGGTGACCGCGCTGGCCGTGCGCGGCGACGGCGCCCAGCTGGCCTCGGCCGGTGCCGACAATCTGATCAAGCTCTGGAAAGCCGCCGATGGTCAGCCCTGGGCCGCGGCCGACAAGCTGCCGGTGGCCGAAATGAAAGGCGACTTCCGCGCGCAGTTCCGCGTGGCGACGCTCGAACGATCGCTGGCCGCGGTGACCGCCAAGTCGGGCGACACGAAGCAGGCATTGGCGGACGCCGAAGCAAAGATCATCGCCATGTCCCAGAATGTCGCGACCACGCAGACCGGCAAGGCCGACGCAGCCAAGGCGTTGGGCGAGAAACAGGCCGCGCTCAAAGCCCCGACCGACGCGAAGGCCGCCGCCGAAGCGGAGCTGGCCGCGGCGCAAGAGGCGCTCAAAGCAGCCACTGAAAAGGCAACGCAGGCCAAAGCAGCTGCCGAAAAAGATGCCGCCAACGCGGAGCTGGCCAAGGCCAATGAAGAAGCGGCGAAGGCCGCTCAGGCCGCCGACGCCAAAGTGAAGGAAACGGAAAAGAAAGTTGCCGACGCCACGGCCGCGCTCAACAAAGCGCAGCAAGAAGCCACCACCGCCGAAGCCGGCAACGCTGCCGCCGAACAAGCGGCAGCCGCGGCGGTAGCCGCAGTGAAAAACGCCGTCAACGACGTGCCCCGAGCCGAGCAGGCGCTCAAGACCGCCGAAGCCGCGCTGGCCCAGACACAAGCCGATCTGGAGGCCGCCAAGCAGGCCGCAGCGGCCGCCGACAAGCCGGTCCGCTGGCTCGCGTACTCGGCCGACGGCACAAGACTCGTCAGCGCGGGCGACAATCAACTGGTGCGCGTCTGGGAAAGCGACCACGGCGCGCCGATCGACACGTATGCCGGGCACACGGCTCCGGCACTGGCCGCCGCGTTCACGCCCGACGGCAGCGTGCTCTCGGGCGGTGCCGATCAGGCGGCGATCCTGTGGAATCCCGCGCCCGATTGGACGCTGGAACGCACCCTCGGCGGCGTGAGCGACGGCGCAACGCTCGTGGACCGCGTGACGGCTTTGGCGTTCAGCCATGATGGCGCGCTTTTGGCCACCGGCGGCGGCGAGCCCTCGCGCAGCGGCCAGTTGAAGATCTTTGCCACGGCCGATGGCAGCCTGGTGCGCGAAGTGGCCGAGGCTCACAGCGACACGATCTTCGGCCTGGCGTTCTCGCCCGACGACGCGCATCTGGCTTCTTCCGCGGCCGACCGGTTCGTCAAAGTGTTCAACGTCGCCAGCGGAGCGCATGTGAAGTCCTTCGAGGGACACACACATCACGTGCTGGGGGTGGCCTGGCAGTGGGACGGCAAGGTGCTGGCCAGTTGCGGCGCGGACAACGTGATCAAAGTCTGGGACTTCGTCACCGGCGACCAGCGCCGCACGACGGCGCCCTTTGGCAAGGAAGTCACTTCGTTGGGATTCGTCGCGGCGACGCCCAACGTGGTGGCCACGGCGGGCGACAACACGGTGCGGCTGGTGAACGTGGACAACGGCAAGTTCGAGCGCACGTTCTCCGGCCCGACCGATTTCATGTACGCCGCGGCCATGACGGCCGACGGCAAGCGGGCCATCGCCGGCGGGCAGAGCAGCGTGCTCTTCGTGTGGCAGGTGGACGACGGGCAGGTGTTGCGTTCGCTGCCAGCGCCCAAGCCCGAGGAAACGAAGCCCCAGCCGGCGCAGACGGCCACCACCGGCGGCTGAGAATTCTGGGTGCCGGCATCTTGCCAGTGCTCATGATTTCACGCACGGGTTAATGGCGCGTGGTGCCAGTGCCAGTTCCCGCACCGGCAGTGAAGCTACACCGCGCCCAGCAACGTCAATCGCGCCAAATTCAGCGCCGCCTTGGCGGCGCGCGGCACCCAGATCGACTTGTGCCCAAACAGGGCCGACGCTTTGACCGTCACCTTGTCCGGCCCGGCCAGGGCAAAGTGGAAGGGCGCCTCGGGATCGCGCGTGCCGGAGGCGGGAAACGGCCCCACGACCAGGCCGTAATCGGCACCAAAGTGTTCGCGCGTGCTGGTGGCCAGCGACTCGGCTACCTCCCGCGCCGTCGGGCCGAGCCGTTCGATCAGTTCCGCACCGCCCGTCAACGATTGGGCCAGTAGCGCAGGGCTATGGATCGACTGGCCGCCGAGATACTGGCTGCTGCCTGAGGCCGCGCGGCTGAGCCACTCGGCCAGCACGCCTTGCGTACCCACTTCGGCCGTGGCCAGCGTGCGGCCGGTCTGCGCCAGCAGGCGCACAACGGCGTCTTCCAGTTCGTCCTCCTCTTCGCCAAACACGAGCGAGCCCAAGCATTCGTGGATCGTGGCCACCGTGGGCTCCATGGCCGCGCGGCACGCTTCGTACGTTGCGCCCAGCGCTGTAATGCGCAGCGTGATCGTGGCCGCGTGCACCGTGATGCCCACGCGCGGCTCGCGATCGCGGCGAATCAAGTCGGGCAGCATCTGCTCCACGTGGCTCTCGCCGGCACCAAAGCATTTGATGCGCCGGTGACAGATCACCCGCGCCGCGCCGCTGCGCGCCGTCACGGCCGGCACCACGCTCTGGTTGAACATCTCGAACATCTCGGCCGGCACGCCTGGCAGGGCAAAGATCTGGCAGGTGCCGCCCGCCGCGCGCGGCAGCTCCATCGAGATGCCGGGGGCCGTGCCGTTGGCGTTGGGAAGGATGCGGCTGCCGGCGGGAAACATGGCCTGAATCCGGTTGCTCTCGGGCATGTCGCGCTTGTAGCGGGCGAACAGGCCGCGAATGTACTCGAGCGACGCCTCGTCGAGCACCAGTGCCCGGCCCGAAACGGCAGCCAGCGCATCTCGCGTCAGATCGTCGGCCGTGGGGCCCAGCCCGCCGGTGGCGACGACGATGTCGGCCCGCTCGATCGCGGCGCGAAACACGGCCACGTTGGCGGCCAGGTCGTCGGCCACGGTGGTGTGATACATGACGCGAATGCCCAGCTCGCCCAGCCGCTCGCTGAGCCATTGGCTGTTCGTGTCCAGGCGCTGGCCGCTGGTCAGCTCATCGCCAATCGAAATGACTTCGGCAATCATGCACGGTTCTCGGTGGTGAAACGCTTTTCCACCATTGTGCCATGCGCACCCCGCGCGGCCAATCGGGTCGACTTCGTCCGGCATTTGCCGTGCCGGCGCGACGCTTGCCTCGCACTGCTATACTTCCAGCGGAGGGACAACCATGAACGTCGCACTGCCCGTGGAAGGCATGACGTGCCAGAATTGCGTGCGCCACGTGACCGAGGCGCTCGAGGCGGTGCCGGGCGTGCGCCAGGCCCACGTCGACCTCGCCGCCCGCCGCGCCGACGTGGAGACGGACAACTCCGTTTCGCGTCAGTCCTTGGTTGCCGCCGTGGCAAAGGCCGGCTATCGCGTGCCCGAAACAGTGCAGATCGGCGCGGCGGCGCCTGTTCAGCACGAGCCCAGCGTGCTGCCGATAGGATCTTCCTCCGCGAAACATGAGGGCACCAGCCACGCCGCCCACCAGGCCGCGGCCATGCAGCCCACAGCCATGCACGATGGGCATCCCAGCGTCGCGGCGCACGACGAGACGCTGCTCTTGGACGTCGAGGGCATGACCTGCGCCAGCTGCGTCTCTCGGGTAGAGACAGCCTTGGCCCGCGTGCCCGGAGTTAAGAGCGCCCGCGCGAACCTGGCTACCAACCAGGCGGCCGTCGAGGTTCACGGAAACCACGCGGATGTGCCGGCGCTGTTGGCGGCCGTGAAACGGGCCGGCTACAAGGCCGAGCCGGCGCACGACGAACACGCTCACCACTCGGCCCTGGCTTCGGAGCACGAACTGCTGCTCTGGCGCCGGCGGCTCCTCGTTGGGGCTGTGCTGCTGGTGCCCATCGTCGGGCCGCACCTGCTGTCGTTTATCGGGCTGGGACAGGGGCTGGCCCAATGGTCCGCGCTGCCGTGGCTGCAGTTGGCCTGCGCCACGGTGCTGCAGTGCTACGTCGGCTGGCCCTTTTATGTCGGTGGGCTGCGGCGCGCCATTTACCTCTCGACCAACATGGACACGCTCGTGGCCATCGGCACTTCCGCCGCGTACGGCGCTGGCGTGTACGGGCTGTTGGTCAGCGCGGAACACTCGGCCGCACACGGCACCGGGATGGTCGATCATGCGATGAGCTTGATGGACGCCGGCTTGATTCTCACGTTCATCACGCTGGGCAAATACCTGGAAGCCCGGGCCAAAGGCCGCGCTTCGGCCGCCATTCGCAAGCTGCTCGATCTGGCGCCGCCCGAGGCTCACGTCGAGCGCGACGGCCGCGTGGTCACCGTGTCGCCGTCGGCTGTGGCCGTGGGCGAAACGCTCATCGTGCGCCCCGGCGAGAAAGTGCCGCTCGACGCCGAAGTGCAAAGCGGGCAGTCGAGCCTCGACGAATCGTGGTTGACCGGCGAATCGCTGCCCGTGGATAAGGGCGTGGGCGATAAGATCCTGGCCGGCACCATCAACGGTCAGGGCGCCCTGTCGGCCCGCGTGCTGCAGCTGGCGGGCAACACGGCGCTGGCGCAAGTGGTGCAGCTCGTGCGGCGAGCGCAGGAATCGAAGACCGAAGTGCAGCGACTGGCCGACCAGGTCGTGAGCTGGTTCGTGCCGGCCGTGTTGATCATCGCGGCCATCACCTTTCTCGCTTGGGGCGTCCTGGGTGGCGACTGGCTGACCGGACTGGCCGCCACCGTGGCCGTGCTGGTCGTGGCCTGCCCCTGTGCGCTGGGCCTGGCGACCCCCACCGCCATTCTCGTGGCCAGCGGCCGCGGGGCAGAGCAGGGCATTCTCATCAAGGAGGCGCATGCCCTGGAGGTGGCCGGGCGGGTGAACACCGTGGTGCTCGACAAGACGGGCACCGTCACGCTCGGCAAGCCGCAAGTCACGGCGGTGGTTCCGGCCGAGGGCGTTTCGGCCGAAGAGCTGCTGGCCACGGCCGCCGCGGTGGAACAACTTAGCCAGCATCCCTTGGCCGCGCCGATCGTGGCGGCCGCGCACGAGCGAAAATTGCCGCTGCCGCCGGCCAGTGCACTCGACATAGTGCCGGGCGAGGGCATTCGAGCCCAGGGCCGCGACGGCGAATGGCTCGTGGGCAACGAACGGCTCTTGCGCGGGCGCGGCATCGATTTTCCCGGACTGACTGCCGAGCTCGAGTCGCGCCGGGCCGCCGGGCAAACCGTGCTGTTGGTGGCGGCCGCTGGCCGCACGCTGGGCCTGATCGCCGTGGCAGACCAGGTGGCGCCCCATAGCCGCGAAGCCGTCGCACAGATGCACGCCCAGGGCTTGGAAGTGCAGCTGCTCTCGGGCGATCATCGGGCCACGGCCGAGCGCGTGGCGCACGAAGTGGGCATCGATCGCGTGACGGCCGAGGTGCTGCCCGATCAGAAACAACAAGTCGTGGCCCAATTGCGCACCGCCGGCCGCGTCGTGGCCATGGTAGGCGACGGCATCAACGATGCCCCGGCATTGGTCGCCGCAGATCTTGGAATTGCCATCGGCTCGGGCTCGGATATCGCCGTAGAGGCCGCCGAAATCGTCATCGTGGCCGACGATTTGCGTGGCGTGCCGCGCACCATCGCACTGGCTCGCGCCACCCTGCGAACCATCAAGCAGAATCTCGTGTGGGCCTTCTTGTACAACTTGCTTTTGATTCCCGTGGCGGCCGGAGTACTGGTGCCGGTGGCCGGATTTCGCTTGCCGGGCGTGGCGGCCGCGGTCGCGATGGCGCTGTCGAGCGTGTCGGTGGTGGGCAACAGCCTGTTGTTGCGCGTGCGGCGGCTGGAGTAGTCGGCTGCACTGCGCGATCGCCGCGCCGCAGGGCGCTGGTCATGGTTGCGGCGCGACGGGGCGCTGCCGTTGGCCGGTGCGCCCTCGGCGATGCGTTTGGCAGAAATCACAAAACTGTACTTGCCAATTTCGCGACCCTTCGTACATTGATAGCTCAACCAAACGAGTTGGTTTGGTCCCGTGGCGTTTGTCGCGCGGAAGTTTCGCCGTCCCCAGCACGGCGCCGCCCACGGCAACCGCCGTTAACACGATGTTAGGAGGACTTACCGTGGCCAAGAAAAAGAAAGCAGCTAAGAAGCCCGCGAAGAAGAAGGCCGCCAAGAAGAAGAAGTAGCGTGGCCAAGGCAGGCTTCTGACCTGCTGCTGTGGGATACCGACGAGAAAGGGGCATCCAAGAAGTCTTGGATGCCCCTAGTGTTTTGACAGGTAGAACGCGGGTTTTGCCAGGTGAAAAAATGCCGGCTCGGCGGTGCGATGCGAATCGCCCTCACTCGCGCGCAGCGGCCGTCAGTCCGACGGAAACGGCACCGGCTCTTCATTCATCTGTGCCAGGGCGTTTCGCGCGGCTCGCTGCTCGGCCTCTTTCTTGTTGCGGCCCCAGGCGGCCTGAAAGCGTTCGCCGCCGATTTGGGCCGCAATCTTGAAGCACTTGCTGTGGTCCGGGCCCTTTTCGTCGAGCAAGTGGTAAATGGGGGTCGAACCGTTTTCGCGCTGGGACATTTGCTGCAATAGCGACTTGTAGTTGCCGCCCAGTTCGCCCGCGGCAGCCAGCTCAATCTCGGGCCCCATATAGCGCGTAATGAAGTCGCGCACGGCCGGGTCGCCGCCATCCAGATAAATGGCCGCGGCCAGCGATTCGAACACGTCGGCCAGCACCGACGGTGGCACCTCCGCGTGCATCGTCATGCCTTTGCCAAGAATCAGAAACTCCTGCATTCCCAGGGCTTCGCTGATCTTGGCACACGTCTGACGGCTGACCACGACGGACTTGATCTTCGTCAGGTCGCCTTCGAGATACTCGGGGTACTGCACGTAAAGGAGTTCACAGACCACGGCTCCCAAAATGGCGTCGCCGAGGAACTCCAGGCGCTCGTTCGAGGCCAGCCGGTGCTGCGCGCCGGAGGCATGCGTCAGCGCGGCGACCAGCAGTGTCTTGTCGCGAAATGTGTAGCCGACGCGGCGCTCGCAACGGGCTAATCCCGGGAGCTGATCCTCGGCCGGAGGTGCAAAATGCACAATGTTGGCCATACAATCGGTTCAGTCGGAAGGAATGGACGAGGGCGGCGGGTCGTCGCACGTAACCCTAGCCAAGGTATTGGCTTTTGTCAATCTCGACCAGGCGCCGGCAGCCGCCCAAAGACCGAATCGACCTTGCGTGAATCGGGGCCTTCGCAAAAATATCAAGCCCGCCCCGACGAAATGCTTGCGCATCCCACCGACCTCCCCCACGAACCTACGCCGTAGAGTTTGCGTAGGGGACAAAAGAGTCGCGACAATTGCGCAGCCGTTTCTCCATCATTTCATCTGCGATAGGTACAGCCAAGGAGGACCCTCATGTCCGTAAGCCCCTTACGAAAGCATCCGCGTTTAGCACTTAGTGTCACGCTTGTGGCGGCGGTGCTCGCCGCGGCTGCCTGGCAACGCTCTGGAGCCATCGGCCAAGAGCCGGCGCCGAAAGCCAACCCGGCGGCGTTGGAGCATGCCAACATGCTCTCCGAGGCATTCAATCATGCCGCCGAAGTGGCCATGCCCAGCGTGGTCACCGTGTACAGCAAAGCCAAGTCGCAGCCGGTCTCCGGTAATCGCCAGAACCGCGAGCGCGGCGAGAATCCCTTCAAGGGCACACCCTTCGAAGACTTCTTCAAGGATCACGATCTCGGCCAAATGAATCCCCGTATGCCGCAAATGCCGCGGCAGGGCATGGGCTCGGGCGTGATCATCGATCGCTCCGGCATCGTGCTCACCAATAACCACGTGGTGGAAGGGGCCGATCAAGTCATTGTCCACCTGGCCGACGGACGCGAGTTCGAAGCCACGGACATCAAGACCGACGAGAAAACCGATCTGGCCGTGTTGCACATCAAGGACGCCGGCACGCTGCCCGCCGCCACGTTAGGCGACTCCGACAAGCTGAAGATCGGCGACTGGGTCATGGCCATCGGCAACCCGTTTGAACTAGAGCAAACCGTCAGCGCCGGCATCATCAGCGGCATGGGCCGCGATCTGCCCGCCCACGACATTCGCACCCGCTTCCTGCAGACCGATGCGGCCATCAATCCGGGCAACTCCGGCGGCCCGCTGGTCGATCTGCACGGCCGCGTGATCGGCATCAACACGGCAATCGCCACCAACACGGGCACGTACTCTGGCATCGGCTTCGCCATCCCGGTGAACGTTGCCAAGTGGGTGACTGACCAGTTGATCCACAAGGGCACCGTGGCCCGGGCGTTCTTGGGCGTGGGCATCAAGCCGGTGACTCCGGAGATGGCTCAGGCGTTCGGCACCAAGGCCGGCGCCGGGGCGCTGGTGACCGACGTGCAAAAGGACATGCCGGCGGCCAAGGCCGGTTTGAAGGCCGGCGACATCGTGACGCGCTTTGGCGACAAGGCGATCGCCGGCCCGGCCGAGCTGCAACAGCTGGTCGAGCGCACCGACGTTAACACGAAGGTGCCCGTGGAAATCTTCCGCGACGGCAAGTCTGTCACCGTGGAAGTAGTGCCCGTGCCGTTCCCGAAGGACATCGTGTTGGCTTCGCGACGCGGACTCGCACCGGAAGAAGAGCAGCAGCCGGAAGAGCAGACCTACGAGGCCAACAAGCTCGGCTTGGAAGTCTCTGACCTGTCCGCCGAAAAGGCGGAGCAGGTGGGCCTGCAGGCCAATCAGGGCGTGCTGATCGCAAAGGTCGAGCCGAACTCGCCGGCCCATGAAGAGGGCCTGCGCGAAGGCATGGTCATCCTCAAGGTCGGCAAACAAGATGTGAAGAGTGTCGAAGAGTTCAAGGCGGCCCTCAAGGACCATAACATCGAGCAGGGCATCCTCCTCTACGTTCACGCCCGCAATGGCAACGACTTCGTGTTGCTGAAGGAATAGCCTCTCGCGGCCATCGGCTCGCGAGAGTGGCCTGCACAACCACTGCCACCCAGGGAACTCCGGTCGTCCTGCCATGTCTCCGGCGCGACGAACGGTATACAGGCCAGGGGGCGTCCCAGCGATGGGGCGCCCCATTTTTTTGCGCTGCGCTCTAAGCTCGGTCCGTCGGCCGGCGCTGCCGTGCCTGCCGTTGGCATCCGCCCCCGAATGGGTGTGCCGTTGACCGGTGCCTGCGACCGCCGAACAATTCCTGACAGTTCGGAACCGCCCCTCGTTCTGCGATTTGCCTGGAACTGCCGCGGCAGGTGCTGTCCCTGATCCGCCGCGGCAGCAACCGAGTTTCCGAGCCCCGAGTGGTTATGGCGGATTTCCCACGCATCGCGGTGGGTACAACCCAACGACAGGCCGACGGCACGGCGGTGCTATGGGCCTTGCTGGACGTCTTGTCGTCCGCTGGCATCCGCGTGCAAAGCTACCGGTCTCGCGCCTGCCCGACGTCGCGCGACGGCGCCACGCCCATCACCGGGCAGCCTCCACGGCACCTCGATACCTGGCTGATGAGCCCAGCGACTTGTCACAGTCTTTTCTGGCAAGGCTGCCGCGCGTGTGACCTGGCGATGGTGGAAGGCAGCTTCGACGCCGCACATCGTGACGCGGCGACGGACGGCGGCAGCCTCGATACCTTGTGCGACTGGCTCGATCTGCCACGGCTGGCCATCGTCGACGTGCGGCCTTTAGGCGGCTGTTGTCTGCCCCAACGCCCCAGGTCGATCGACGGTCTGCTGCTCGACGGCGTGAACGACATTCGCGATGCCTGCCGGCTGCAGACCATTCTCGAGTCCGTTTGGAACGTGCCGGTATTGGGCTGGCTGGGCAGAGTCGATGCGTTGCGCGAGCAAATCGCCAGACTTGCACCGGGCCGCCGACCCGAAGTCGATTTGTGCAAAGCGCTGGGCCGTGAACTGAGCGCCCACGTGAAGTTGGAGCGCATTTGCCGCCTGGCAACGGAGCGGCCGCTGCGATGGAAACACGACGGGGACTCACTGGCTTGCGCGGCGGCGGCGTTCGGTCCGCCTGCGGCTGCTGCAACCACGTTGCACCACCCATCGCAGTCGGTGCGCGTGGCCGTGGCCTGCGACGAGGCGTTTGGCGGGTACTTTCCCGAGACGCTTGAATTACTCGAGGCGCGCGGCGCCACGTTGTGCGAGTTCTCGCCGCTGCACGATGATCGCCTGCCGCCTGATGTGGACGTGGTGTACTTGGGCTGTGGGCATCCGGAACGCTTTGCCGAGCGGCTGTCGCAAAACGATTGTCTGAGCTTATCGCTCAAGAGCCATTTGTGCGGTGGGCGACCCATCTATGCCGAGTGCGGCGGCCTGGCCTACCTGTGCCATCAGATCGAGCTGCCGGGCGGCGAGTCGTGGCCCATGGTCGGCGCGTTGCCGCTGTCGGCCCAATTCGACGAGACGACTGCGGCCCCAGCGGCCGCCGAGATCACGTTGTCGTCGAACACCTGGCTGGGCGAGGCACCGCTGCGATTTCGCGGTTACGTGGATCCGCACTGGACGCTTGCCCCGCGCGGGGCGGCCGAGGCCGCAGTGGCCGAACCCGGCTGCGAGCTCGATATCGTTTGCCGGCACCGCGCCATTGGCAGCCGCATGTACCTGGACTTCGCAGCCTATCCGGCGCTATTGGAGCGGTTTCTCCGCCCGCACCGGCCGCGCTGCACGGTGCAAGTCTTCGCGAACCATCCGCCGATCACGGCCCTCTAGTGTTCAGGCGCGGCGGACGGCCGCCCGGATCTTGAAAACGTCGGCGACCCTGGGCAGCCCGCCCACCGCTTGCGATACTGTTGGTCCTGCGGCTTTCGCACCACCCGCTTCGAGCACCTGGCCTATGGCACTTTTGGGCGTGAATATCGACCACGTGGCAACGGTCCGCCAGGCGCGGCGCACCAACGAGCCCGATCCGGTTTGGGCCGCCACGCTCGCGCAATTGGGCGGCGCCGACGGCATCACGATTCACCTGCGCGAAGATCGCCGCCACATCCAGGACCGCGACTTGCGCGTGCTGCGGGAGACGGTCACGGTAAAGCTGAACCTGGAGCTGGCCTGCAACCGAGAGATCGTCACCATTGCCTGCCAATCGCGGCCCGAGCAAGCCACGCTCGTGCCCGAGAAGCGCGAGGAAGTGACGACCGAGGGCGGGCTGGACGTCGTGGCCCACCGCCCGCGCGTGGCGGACGCGATCAAGCAACTGCGCGATGCGGGCATTTCCGTGAGCTTGTTTCTCGATCCCGACGCGCGACAGATTGCCGCGGCCGCGGAGCTGGAAGTCGAAGCGGTCGAATTGCACACCGGCGAATACGCGCTGGCCGTGGGTGACGAGAAACAATCGACAGAGTTGGCCAAACTGGTGGATGCTGCCCAGCGCGTGCGCGCCGCCGGACTCGTGCTGCACGCCGGCCACGGGCTCACCTATCGCAACGTCAAACCGGTGGCGGCGATTGCTGACATGAGCGAGCTCAATATCGGACACAGTATCGTGGCCCGGGCCATCATGGTGGGATTCGAGCAAGCCGTGCGCGAAATGAAACGACTGGTATCGTAGGTGCCACAGCCGGGATCCGTCCCACCCACTGGCGGATGGAACCAAACGGTTTACGCGGCGAGGTTTAAAGCCGCGGCAGGCGAGCGCCTGATTGCCAGGCTACCGGCAGAGGGCTATGCTGTGCGGCGCGCGGGGCAGGAAACCGGATTGCAAAATTTCCACTCGCCACGCGCCATTCCCAACACCCGTTGAACTGCTGCTAGGAAGGGAGTTCCGATGAAAAACGTAATCCACCGTTTTCTCGCGCTGACCGCGTTGGCGTTTGCTTTGAGTGCATTGCCGGCAGGAGCGCAAGATCCACCGCAGGAACCGCCGCAGCCCAGCGACGCTCCCTCGGCCGACAATCTGCCGACGGTCAAGTTCTTTTACTTTGACGCGGCGCGCGTCGAATGGATCGTGTCCGGCGAGGCCGAGCGATTTCAGTCGCACCTGGGAGTGGACCCCCAATCCCAGTCGTTGTTCAATGCAGCCTCGGCGGCTGTGTTGTCGTCGCCCGATTCGGGGAGTTCGGCCCAGCAGATGACGCGCTGGATCGAGGAAGAGCGAAAGCGCTTCGAGCAGTCGCGACGCGAGCCGTCGCGCATCCGCATGGCCGAGGGCATCATTGCCTACCTGCGCGACCACGACTTCAGTATTCCCAAGCTGGTCGAGTCGCTCAAACAACGCTCCGGCGCCAGCGCCGTCGAACTGGTGGCCATTCACCTGCGCGACCGCCAGGGCAATCCGTCATACAAGCTGAAGGTGGTGCTGGTGAACCCGCAGATCACGGTGAACCGCCAGGGCTTCAATATCGATCTGCCCTCGCCGAATGCCAACTACACCACCGCCACCTATGCGCTGGGCGTAGCCATGTATGAGGTGCAAGAGATCATCCATGGCACGCCCACCGGCGGCGACGCGGAGGAGGGCAATTCGCTCGAGCAGTTGCCGGCGCCCGAGCCGGTCGACGCGCGCAGCCGCGCCAGCGAACGGCGAAGTCAAACGGCCGGATAGCGAACGCCGCCGGCAGCTGCGGCGGACTGCCGGCCAGTGGACTGCCGGTCAATTGCGGGCCGAACACGGCCTGCGATATGATGCGGACTGCGATGTGAACGGTCACGGACGACGCATTTGGGAGACGCGATGACAACCAAGGGCGAAGCATTTGCCGGACTGAGCGTGGCAATGGTCACTCCGTTTCGCGACGGAGCGGTGGACTATGACGCCTTGCGCGCACACGTGGAGTTTCAGGTGGCCGCCGGCACGACCTGCCTCTGCCCGGTGGGCACGACCGGCGAATCGCCCACGTTGACGCACGACGAACACGAGCGGGTCATCGCTTCAGTCGTCGACTATGCGGCCGGCCGTGTGAAAGTGATGGCCGGCACCGGCTCCAACAGCACGGCCGAGGCCCTGCGCCTCACGCGATTTGCCAAACAGGCGGGGGCCGATGCGGCGCTGGTCGTGGCCCCCTATTACAACAAGCCCACACAAGAGGGCATGTATCAGCATTTTCGCGCCTTGGCCGAGGCCGTGGAAATTCCCATCTGCGTGTACAACATTCCCGGCCGCACGGGCAAGAATATCGAGCCCGAAACGATCGCCCGCATGGGAGAGCTGCCCAACATCACGATGGTGAAAGAAGCCACGGGCTCGATGGACCAGGCGTCGCAAGTCATGGCCCTGTCGAACCTGACGGTGCTCTCCGGAGATGACAGCCTCACTTTGCCTTTGTTGTCGATCGGGGCCCGCGGGGTGATCTCCGTGGTGGGCAACCTGGTGCCGCACGACATGATCGCGCTGGTCAAAGCGTTTGATGCCGGGGACTGGTCGCAAGCGCTCGCCTGCCATCGCAAACTATTTCCCTTGTGCCGCGATATGCTGGGCCTGGCCACGAATCCCATTCCCATCAAGGCCGCCATGCGCATGGTCGGTCGCGACACGGGCGAGCTGCGAATGCCCATGACCCCGCTCGAGCCGGCCGGCGAAGCGGCGCTGCGCAAAACGCTCGGCCACTTCGGCCTGTTGTAGCAATCGGGCCAAATTTGTCGCCGGTTCTGCCGATCGTGCGGTCTGCCTGGCGCGCGGCGCGCAGCAGCAGGTGTTTTTGCTTGCCCTGTAGCCCGAGCAGGGTAGTCTTTTGCAGTCAAGCGGCGCCGAGACCGCGCTCCAGAGGCGGTTGGAATGGGCGTTTTTGACCTATAGTTGCAATGTGCCGGGCATCGATTGGGTGCCGGCGAATCCCCGCAAGAGCAGATCAGGCAATGGTATTGCCAGATTCTTGGTGGCTTTTCTTTTTCGGCACGCTCGTCCTCGTGCTGACCGCTGGGGGTGCGTACGGATTCGGGCGTTACCGGAGCCGTGCGGCCGCCCGGTCACGCCCACAGCGCGAGCCGGATATTGAGAACGCGCTCTCCGTGGCCCGAGACTTGGAGGGCGTCGGCGGGCGACTGCGCAACGTCGTCGCGCAGAACTCGTGCGCCATCCGCCGCTTTGCCACCCGGCTCATGCGGTTCGAGCGGGCGAAAGCCGTGTCCCGCGCCGAGCTCTGTGACCGCGCGGAAGAGCTACTCAAACCGACGAACCAGCTGCAGACCGAAATCTCACGGGCCTATGCCCAACTGTTCCAGCAAATGTCGCACCTCGCCACCTTTGCCGAGCTGCGAACCGACCCGCTTACCGGCACCACCAACCGCCAGGCGCTCGACGAAACGCTGGCCAAGCTGCTGGCTGTGCAACCGCGCCACGGACTGGGCCTGTCGCTGGCCATGATCGACATCGACTTTTTCAAGCAACTCAACGAATCGCGCAACCTGCTCGAAGGCGACCGCACTCTGGTCGAGCTCGTAAGCGTGTTGCGCGGCTCGATCCGCCAGTGCGATTTGCTGGCGCGATATGGCGGCGAAGAGTTTGTGATCGTCATGCCGCACACAGAGCTGCGCTGGGCCGCGAACCTGGCCGAGCGTATCCGCGAGCGCGTGCAGCGCAAAATGTCGATCACCGTGAGCATCGGCGTGGCCGCATCGGTGCATGGCGACTCGCCGGCCACGCTCTTCGCGCGCACCGAAACCGCCGTGGCCAAAGCCAAAGCGGCCGGGCGCAATTGCGTGGCATTGCACGACGGCGCGGATGGTCGGATCGTCGGTGATTCCGATCAGCCGCGCGAGGCTGCGCGCCCCGCACGCCCTGCCAACAGGGGCGCCCAGACGGCCACGCTCAACAAAACGGCGGTCAATCTCGAAAGAAAGCGCGCCGCGGGCGCAGCTCCTTCCGGCGATGACGCTGAGGCCGCCGAGTTAGCGGCCACTTCGTAAAGCGCGCGGCGCCGCCACTCACGCACGCAACCGCACACGGTTATTGCCGCATCGTTTTCGTCGGCCGGCCTCGCTTACCGAGGAACGCGCCGACAGGCGTATTCGTAGAACGTGTAGCCCGCCGTCGTGCGATAGTACACGCCGTACCAGCACGGGGCAACGGATATGTCTGCGAACCACCAATGGGTAATTCCGAGCGGGGGGTTAGTGCGGGCCACGCTGTACTCCAGCCATTGACCGGGAGGTGTTGATTGACTTGAGAAGCGCAGCAATTCGAGGTACTCAACGACCACCCCGCCGACCCAAAACTTGTATGCTCCGCTGCCACCGATCTGGTTCGACAACCGGTTGACCAGATGAAACGTCGAATAGCAGCCATGGAAGATGCGCTTCGGACCGGCGGGAGGTGCCGGCGGCGGATACGGCGGGTGATGGTGTGTCGTCACATGGCAATGGCCGCCGTAGCAGTGCCAACCGGTCAAGCGCGTGACGGAGGCCTGGGTCAGGGCGCGCTGAATTCGGCGTTGCACCGCCGCGTCGATGGGCATGCGGCCAGACGGGAGGCGAAACGCCAGCGTCTTGGTCTGGGCGTCGCGGCTGCCATCGGGCGCAATATTCTGTGATTCCAGCCCGGCCAGATACGTTCGATCTGCCGCGCTCAGCCGCTCGGGCGAGACCACGTACGTCTTGCCGGCCGAATCGCGCAGCCACACTTCGCCGTCACGCTGAGCCAAGAACTCCGCCTCGCGCCGATAGGCACCCGTCGCGTCAGTCCATTCGCGAGCGAGCAACGTCGTGGGCAACGCAACAACGATCATCCACGCAATGCAAAGCGACTTCATCGAGGTACCCCCGTCATGATGGACACTGCTTATCCAAAACGGGGGTATATTATCACAGTCAACTCAACTGTCAATCTTTTCGTGATTATCCCAAGACACTGATCTTATCCAAACGACCACGGTTTAGCGCCCCGCCGGCACGGTCCCCCAATCGTTCCAACCGCAGTGCGGGTACAATCTTGAACGCTCTCGCCCTCAGTCCAGCACGCACCGCAGCACACCGGCACGATGCTTCCATCCACCACCCCAACCGTCAGCCCGGATGATGTCCAGGCGGCCCGGCTGCGAATCGCGGGCGGCATCTATGAATCGCCCTGTCCCGAGTCGATCCCGCTTTCGGAAATCGCCGGCACCAACGCCTACTGCAAGCTCGACTACTTGCAGCGGACCGGCAGCTTCAAGGAGCGCGGCGCCCGCAACGCACTGCTACTGCTCCACGACGAGCAGCGCCGCCGCGGCGTGATCTCGGCATCGGCCGGCAATCACGCGCTGGGGCTAGCCTACCACGGCAAGCTGCTGGGAATCGGCGTGACCGTGGTCATGCCGAAGTACGCCCCGTTGATCAAGCAGAGCACGTGTCGGCGGCTCGGCGCCGAGGTGATCCTGCACGGCGAGTCATTCAGCGAGGCCTTCGAACATGCGCACGAGCTTGCGCGCAGCTCGGGCAAAAGCTATATCCACGGCTTCGACGACCCCGCGATCATCGCGGGACAGGGGACCATGGGGTTGGAAATCCTGGCGCAGGTGCCAACGTGCGAAGCAATCGTCGTGCCGATCGGCGGGGCAGGGCTGATTGCCGGCATTTCGCTCGCCGTGAAAGCGCAGCGGCCGGAGGTGCGCATCTTCGGCGTCGAAGCACAGCGCGCAGCCGGATTCACCGCCGCGCTGGCGGCCGGCCACCCGGTGAGCGCACCCGTCGAACCGACGCTGGCCGATGGCCTGGCGGTTTCGAAAGTGGGTTCGCTGGCATTTGAAATCGCTGCCCCGCGCGTCGAGCGGGTGGTGAGCGTGACCGAAGAAGCACTGGCCCTGGCG
Organism: Pirellulales bacterium; assembly: GCA_050250435.1. Lineage (GTDB taxonomy): Bacteria > Planctomycetota > Planctomycetia > Pirellulales > PALSA-1355 > JBFWOR01. The sequence goes on from JBFWOR010000020.1 coordinate 47,168, forward strand.
ATGTTGCGGCTCGTGGAGCTGGAGAAAAGCGTGGTCGAGGGGGCCGGCGCGGCGCCGTTGGCCGCCTGCATCTCAGGTCTGCTGCCGGAACTGGCCGGCTTGCACACGGTGCTCGTGCTGTCCGGCGGCAACGTCGATCCGTCGATACTCGCGCGGGTCATCGACAAGGGGCGCGTGGCCGACGGCCGGCTCTGCCGCTTTACGGCGGTCATCAGTGATCGGCCGGGGGGGCTGGCCAAACTGACCGGCGTCATTGCCGAAGCGGGCGCAAGCATTCAAGAGATTTTGCACGACCGGGCCTTTTCCGGTCCTGACGTCGGGCTGGCGCACGTCCTGTGTACTATCGAAACGGCCGATCGCGAGCACATCGTCCGCGTGTACCAGCGGCTGGGCGAAGCGGGAATCCGCGTGCTGCCGGCGCGCTAATTCGATCACCCTTTTTGCCATCGCGAGGAAACCCTTCATGGATGAAACGAAGCACAGCGACCTGCAGCAGGCAGACGTGTTGCGCGATACGGCCGAACACATCCGGCAGGTGCTGGCGGGCGATTCGTCGGGACACGACTGGTGGCATATCGAGCGCGTGCGACAGCTGGCTTTGCACATCGGCCGCCACGAGGGAGCCGATTTGTTCGTCGTGGAACTGGGCGCCCTCCTGCACGACATCGCCGACTGGAAGTTCCACCAGGGAGACAGCAGCGTGGGTCCGCGCCGCGCAGCCGAATGGCTCGTCGGGCTGTGTGTCGACGCAGAAACCGTTGATCATGTGCGCGAGATTGTCGACCGCGTGTCGTACAAGGGCTCGGGAGTCGCCACGCCGATGCACTCGCTCGAGGGCCGCGTCGTGCAAGACGCCGACCGGCTCGACGCCATCGGGGCGATCGGCATCGCCCGCACGTTCGCCTATGGCGGGCACGCGGGCCGCGCGATTTACGATCCCACGCGTCCGCCGGAACAGCACGATTCGTTCGCGGCCTATCAGCGTTCGACCGGCCCCACGATCAATCACTTTTACGAGAAGTTGTTGCTGCTCAAAGATCGCATGCAAACGCCGACGGGCCGCGCCATGGCCGCGGGACGGCACGCGTTCATGGAGCAGTTTCTGGCCCGCTTTTTCTCCGAGTGGAATGCACAAGCGTGACGCGGGGCGACGGCCGGCGCGGCACTTGCCCGTCGGCCCCCTAGCAAAAGGGGCTTACCGCGCCGCCCTGCCACCCAGACAATTCCCAATCCTCGCTTCCCCGCTTCGTCGACTCCTCCTGCCACTACACCGGACCGCCACATGCCCGAGTTTCGCGCGATTATTTTCGACTGCGACGGCACCTTGGCCGATACGATGCCCAGCCACTACGTCGCCTGGATGACGATTCTGGCACGCTACAACCTGGCGATGACCGAAGACCGGTTCTACGAGCTGGGCGGCTGGCCCACGCGCAACGTGGCCCGGCTGCTGGCCCGGGAAGCGGGCCGCGAGGTGGACATCGAACGTCTGGCCCACGAAAAAGAAGCGCTCTTCGAGGAGCAGCTGCACCTGGTGCGGCCCATCGACCCGGTGCTCGAAGTCGTGCACGCGCATCGCGGCCGGCTGCCAATCGCCGTGGCCACGGGCGCCGTGCGGCCGATTTGCGAACGCATTTTGCGGCAAATCGAGCTGGCAGGGGCCTTCGACGCCATTGTCAGCGCCGACGACGTGGAGCGCCACAAACCCGATCCCGATATCTTTCTCGAGGCGGCACGCCGCTTGGGAGTTGCACCGGGCCATTGCCGCGTGTACGAAGATACCGACCCGGGCATCGAGGCGGCCCGCCGCGCCGGAATGGAACCGGTGGACGTGCGCACGTTTTACAAGCCGCGACGGGTGACGTGAGAATCGGCGCTAGGCTGTAGGCTGTAGGCTGTAGGAAGGACACAGAACGCGGCCGAGGAGAAAAACCATGTACCATTTCGGGGCCAAGTTCGAGCAGGGGCTCAAGTACGACGATTTCCTCACCCGGCACGGCACCGACGAGCATCGCCGCCGCTGGCAGGCGTTCGATCAAGGCGTGGCACTCACGCCGGCACAGCGCGAACTCGTCGCATCGTTCAAGCGCGAAATGAAGGTGCTCTGCCTGGCAGGCGCCTGGTGCGGCGACTGCGTGAACCAGTGCCCCATCTTCGAGCACTTCGCCCGGACCAATCCGCGCATCGCAATCCGCTATTTCGATCGCGACGCGCACCCGGACCTGGCGGCGGAATTGGCCATTTGTGGCGGCGCCCGCGTGCCCGTGGTGGTGTTCGTGAGCGAAGACAATTTCGAGGTGGCCCGCTACGGCGATCGCACATTGGCGAAGTATCGTCGGCTGGCGGCGGACAAGTTGGGCCCCGCCTGTCCCACCGGACTCGTTGCGCCCGAGCCGGAGCTGTTGGCCGCCGTCACGCAAGACTGGCTCGATATCTTTGAGCGCGCACAGTTGATTCTGCGCACCAGCGGCCGGCTCAGGGAGAAACACGGCGACTAGACAACGCGCCCGCGCCCTAGTGACGTAGCCCTAGTACAGCGCCGTCGACAGCCGCCGCCGATACTCGCTCACCAGAGGCGAGTCTTCCGGCAACAGACGCAGCACGTTGACCATTAGGACCCTTGCCTGCTCGACGAACTCCTTGCGGCCGGCTTGCACCACGCGCAAGGCCGTCTCCAGCGCTTCTTCATATGTGCTGTCCGCCGCCAACGCTTCGGCCAGTTCCAATGCCGCCTGAAGATTCGCAGGCTCGGCGGCTACCTTCGCGCGCAGCGTTTCGATCTCACGCGGTGGATGCCGTCCGCCGGACAATTGCAGCTGGGCCTTGACCTTCTCCGCGTCGTCTTCCAGGTAGCCGCGCTTTTCCAACTCGTCGATGATCGCACGGCTCTCGTCGGCGCGCCCTTGGGCCAAGAGCACCCGGGCCAGGCCGATTTGCGCCGTCGCGAGGTTTGCGTCGAGCGCGATCGCTTCGCGGAATTTGCCTTCGGCGCTGGCCGCGTCAGTCGCTTCCACGGCCCGCGCCTCCGCGACCAGCGTCTCCGCCGGCGAGGGGAGCAAGCGATCAATCCAGGCGCGCAGTTGCCGCTCGTCGCGCAGGCCGACAAAGAAATCCACCAGCGCCCCGTCGCGCAACGCATACACGGCCGGTATGGCGTCCACGCCAAAACTGGCCGCCACGTTGGGAACCTTTTCCGTCTCGGCCTTCACGAGCAGGAACTTGCCGTCGTAGTCGCGGGCCAGTTTCTCCAGAAGCGGGCCCAGCATGACGCACGGCTGGCACCACACGGCCCAAAAGTCGACGACCACCGGCAATTGCCGCGATCGCTCGACAACCTCTTGTTGAAACGTCGCCTCGTCGGCGTCGACAATCCACGGCGAAGGTTCGGTTGCTTCACTCATCGCATCACATTTCTGGTGCCACTGGCGTCTCGCCAGTGCGCGCACTTTTCACGGGCAACATGCCCGTGCCACCCAGCAAATACGCGCCCCCGCCTGAGCGTGGCACCCCGCTCCGTTCCTCTGTCCTACCTACAGCCTATAACCCACAGCCTATTCCGCCAGGTGCTTATCGAACCATTCCAGCACCAATTTGCGCATCTCGGGCGTTTCTTCGTGCCCGCAGTCGAACAGCTCGATGCGGCAATCGGCCTCGTTGCCGTGTTGCCGATACAAGGGCAGCAGATGATCGCGAATGCGCTCGACGCCTGCCGGCGGCGTCAGGCGGTCTTGCCGCCCGTTCAAGCTCAAATGCGGCCGCGGCACGATCAGCTCATTGATCTCGTGGGCCTGAAAGTGCTTCAGCTGCCGCGGCACGAAGTAGTAAAATCCGTGCCCACGCAGGTTGTCGATCTTCACCAGCTCTTCGTAGTCCGTGAGGCAGCAGAGATCGACGCACAGCTTCACGCGCGGGTCGAGGGCGGCCAGCCACCAGGCCTTGGTCGAGCCCATCGAGAGTCCGCAGGCGCCAATTCGCGCAGGATCGACTTCCTCTCGGCCGGCCAGATACGTAACCGCCTGAAACTCGTCGAACATCATCATGCCCCACAACACCCGTCCGCGCCACAACATCTCTTTGAACGTGTCGTGCTCGCCTTCGCGCCCGTCGGCCTTGTGCTTGCGGCCCGAGAAGCACCAACTGTCGATCGCCAGCGTGACGAGGCCTTTTTCGGCGCACACGGGCGCATAGGCCGGCAACACGCGGCGGCCATTGAGCAATTCCTCTTTGCCCAGCTCGTACGTGCCGCCGTGGGCGTGGATGTAGACCAGCCCCGGCGCCTTGGCCTGCCGCTTGTCCGGAATGAGCAACAGGGCCGGCACCGGCTCCACGCCGTTGAGATCCAGCTCCAGGTGCTCGAGCGAGTAGCCTTCGCCGCGCGATGTAGCGAGCGTGCGGACCGTGATCGGGCGATCGTGCGGCGGCAGATCGCCCAACAAGCTCCACAATTCTCGCCGGCGCTGCTCCTGTCGCTGGAAAAACTCCCCGCTCGCTGGATTTGCAGCGCCTGCCTGATGTGCAAAGTCTTCCAAGAGTCCCAATCCCCAAGCCCCGGCACACCCCAGCAGGAAACTGCGGCGACTCGCACGTGGCATCGCGAAACCTCCGGAGCGAACAAAATTCTTGCGGCAACACGCCCATTTTTACGCGTGCCGTGAAGCGGCGCGCCGGCGACGCTCTTGTTGCCGCCGCCCGGGGGTCGATACTAATATGGAAGGTGTCACTCACCGCGCCAAGCAGCCAGCAGTGCCAGCGAGCGCGGCGGACCGCCGGCTCTCGTTGCGGGCCATCCCGCGCCGGCCGTAGGTCGACCCAGACCCAACCTTTACCGTCGCTCCCTCCATGACCACCGCTGTTAACCTGCCGGGACCGCTGCCACAAACGGTTGAACTTGCCAATCGCGTCACCCACGGTATCGGGCTGGCGCTCGCCGTGGTGGGCACCGCCGTGCTCGTCAATGCCACGGCACGCTACGGCGACGCTTTGCAAGTGATCGGCGTCAGCGTGTACGGGGCGACGTTGATCAGCGTGTACGCGGCGTCGACCCTGTCGCACACGTTCGAGCAGCCGCGACTGCGCCACTTTTTTCGCACGGTCGATCAGGTTTGCATTTTCCTGCTGATCGCCGGCACGTTCACGCCCATGTCGCTCACGTTCTTCCGCCACGGCTGGTGGTGGGCCTTGTTCACCAGCGTGTGGGCCGTGTCGCTGGTCGGTATTGTTGCCAAGCTGTTCTACACGCGACTGCACAACGTGGCCCTGAGCGCCTACGTCATGAACGGCTGGCTGCCGCTGGTGGCCATCAAACCGATCGTAGAGACGGCTCCGCCGGGGGCCTTGTGGTGGATGCTGGCCGGCGGACTGTTTTACACGGCGGGCACCGTCTTCCTGATGCGCGACGACCGGGTACCCATCTTCCATGCCGTCTGGCACGTGTTCGTCATTCTCGGCAGCGCCTGCCACTACTACGCGATGTACGCGTACGTCGTGCCGTGGCCGGCGTAACGCGTGCCACTGGCATCTGGCCCGCGTGCCACTGGCAATTGGCCCGCCTGCCACTGGCACATCTGGCCAGGGCAGCCGTGCGTCGCGCTACGGAGCCGCCGGAGCCAGTTGAATGGGACAGCCCACGGCCCGCGTCCGCGCTTGCGACACCGGCTTGCCTGCCAGTAATTCGTCGAGGGCCAGGGCCAGGTCGCGCGTGATCTTCGCACCCGGCTGCCCACCGCCGGCCCGATAGCGATCGTCGATGCGGCCGCGATAGACAATCTGGCCCGCCGCATCGAACACGCGCACTTCCGGCGTCACGTTGAACAGCAGCCGCCGCGAGACCTTGGCTTCTTCGTCGCGGAGAAACGGGAAGGTGATCGCGTGGTGTTTTGTGTAGGCTGCCATGGCCTCGAGCGATTCGCCGGCGTTGGGATCGAGGCCGATCAGGTTCACTCCACGTGGCCGATACTCCGCTGCCAGCTCCTTGATGGCGGGCAGAAATTCGTTCGAAATCGGGCACTCAACCGACATGCAAACGAGCACCGTGGCCGCCCGGCCCCGCGCATCTGCCAGCGCGAGATTGCAGCCGCCGGCTCGCGCCAGCGTTTCGCGCGGGTATTCGTCGGCGACCCGCTTAACGGCGCTGGTCGCGGCGACGCTGTTGGCGGCCTGGGTGGGTTCCGCGGCCACTCGCGGCAATTGGCTGCCGAGCAACAGCGCAACAAACGGCGCCGTACTCAAATGCATGGCACGACAACGCGGCGGCAGAAAACCGAAGGGCATGATCACGCGCGGTGGGCAGGTCTTGGCTGACGATTTTGGGCCGGACACTTCAAGTATATTCAGCGCACCGGCGCGCGACGAGGCCAGAATCGGCAGCCCAGTTCGCCTCTCGTAGCTGAATTCGCCACGCAGCTGAATTCGCCTCGTAGCTGAATTCGCCAGAATTCAGGGCACCAACGGCACGTCTCTAAACTCCGGCCTGCCCAGCGACAGCGCTATTTCGCCGGACTTTCGTTCCAATAGATGCGGACGTTCTTGGTCTGCCGGCCCGCGGCCACGATGTCGGCCCGGCCATCGCCATTCAGGTCGCCCACGGCCAGGTCTTCGATGGCCACGCCCGCCGGATCGACGACGTGCTTCGTCCACGAGCCACCCGTGGTTGTCGGGTCATAGATTCGCAAGCCGCAGGGATGCTCGGCGTCTTTCGTGTCGCGCACGCCAATCACCAGCTCATCGTCGCCGTCGTCGTCAAGGTTTGCGCACCACACCGCGTGGCCCCACTTCAGCTCATCATCGAGCACGTGGCGCTGCCAGAGGGGCGAGTCTTGCGGCTTGCCACTTTGCGGCTTGCCATTTTGCGGATTGCCGACTGCAGCCGCGTTGCCTGTGCCCGCGGCCGGCGGCGTGTAAACCACCACCTGAAAGCCGTGCCACGGCTCGATGGTCGCCAGGTAGTCGGTGCCGGCGGCGAGCCGGCCGTGCTTGATTTCGCTCGCGCCGCGGTTGGGAGTCGTTTCCTGATTGCCGCTGCCCAACAGCGTTCGCGACCAGCGTCCGTCCGCGCCGCGCGCCAGCAGGCTCACGCCCTCAAAACTGGCCACCAGCAAATCGAGCTGTCCGTCGCGGTCGAAATCGGTCGGCCAAAAATTGTGGGCCACGTGCAACTCTTCGTTCAGCACCTTGGGCTTCCAGGGACCGGCCACGGGATCGCTGGGAATCTCGTAGGCCAGCACGCGCAGCGGCGCCTCGGCAAAATGCGGGGCCTTGCTGCCGCGACCGAACAACGGCACCACGATCAGCTCCTGCCGACCGTTGCCGTCGAGATCGGCAAAGCGAATGCGATGCGTCGTCGGCTCTGCGCCAATGCGATGCACTTTCCATGGCTCGTCGACCGACGGGCCATGCTCCAGCCATTGCAGCGAGCCACTGTTGACCGTGTCGGCCGGTCGCCAATCGGCCGCCAGAGCCAAATCAAGGTCGCCGTCACCGTCGATATCGGCCGGCGCCAGCGACACGTTGTCGGGCAGCGTGTGGCCCTCGATGATCGTGTGCAACTTCCACGCGGGGTTCTCGAACCAGATGACACGCCTGGAGTCGACCACCACGATATCCGGCCGGCCGTCGTCGTTCATGTCCAGAATTTGCGTGGCGTAGCCGACCGTCAGGTCCTTGGAAATCTCCTGCGCGCGGAACGGCAGTTCGTCGGCCCGCAGGCACGGCGCGCTCGCGCCCCAGGCGGCCCACATGATCGTCCCGGCAAAGCAGCACTTTCGCAGCATCGCGCAACCTCATCTCATTCGGTTAAGAACTTCGCCAGGCTCTCGGACGCATAGAACTCTTTGCCGCCGTGCCCCAGCCCCGGCAAGACTTCAACCCGCGCGTCGCCGCCCAGCTTGGCATACCGCGCCACCAGTTCGTGCGAATTGACGTCGGCCGGCACCAGCCCATCCATATCGCCGTGGATGTGAAAGATCTTCACCCCGGCTTTGGCCAGCGGCGCCAGATTGTCGATCGGGTTCAACTCCGCGGTGCGGCGCGTGAGCTCGTCGAGCGTGAGGCTGTAGCTCATCGCCGGCTCGGGCAGAACCAGCACTTTTTCAATGCCCGGCCAGGAGCGAAAGTCGGTGGCCGGATAAATGCAGCCGATGCGGTCCACGCATTGCGGATGACGGAAGGCCCAGGCGTACGAAATCAGCCCGCCGTTGCTCTGGCCCAAGAGGCGCCCCTTCGGGTTCAGACCAAACTCGGATGTGAGCCGCTCGTAAAGCTGGTGATACACTTCCGCTCCGCGCGGGCTGCCGCACGACGTGCTGACGTCGACGCCCGCCACGTGAAAGCCGGCGGCCAGGAAGCGATCGACGTACATGCGGTGCTCGATCTGCCCCTTGTCGTTGAACGCCAGCCAGAACGGCGCAACGATAATCCAGCGCTTCTGCGGATCGACCTTGCCGGTCGGCTTGACCAGATAGGCATGGCGGCCGTCGACCTCCAACTGCACGAGCTCGCCTTGCGGATATGCGGCTGCGGCGGGCGACGGGTCCGCGGCCACGGCCGGCGCGGTGTAACCCACAAGCCACAGGAAGAGGCCTGCGCATAGAATAGCGATGGGCTGGCGCATGGCGTGAGTTCCGGAGGGTTCGTGTTCGCGGTGAGTGGTCGGCGGGCGGGATTAGCAGGGCGTCATTCTAGCACACGAAGCCGCCAGAATCCGCCGCTGCACGACGGCCGAGCCACCTGAATCACCGGCGCCCAAAACGGCTACGGCTTCGTGCGATACTCGCTCTGCGTGAAGCACTCCTGGGCCACCTTGTGAAAGCGGTCCCAATCGGCCTTGTAGCCGTAATTGGTCTTCTTGGGATACCAGACAACGGCGCCTTTGGAAACTTTGAGCGTGCCGAGCACGCCGTTTTCGCCTTTGACGACGAACACGACGTCGGACTTGCCGAGCCGGCGGCTGGGCACTTTGAACGTCACTTCGTGAGCCATGCGGCATCTCCTGTCATGCTGTAAAACGAACCTAGGCAATGACATTCTATGCGCGCGCCCAACATGGGACTTCCCATGGCCGTCCGCTACGCCACGTCGACGTCGAACACCCGCACCTTGGCCCAATGGACCTTGTTTTCGTCGATGAATTGCAGGTGCCGCGGATGGACCTGGTAGGCATCGTGGGCCGCGCGGCTCTCGAACACGATGTGCAGGCCCACGTGAAACTCCTGGTCGTTCACTTCGCGCGTCAGGTCCTGCGTGCGCGTGCCGATGCTGAAATACTTCTGGCCGGGATGGCCGGTCAGATACTTGCGGCAGGCCGCCAGCTGGCGCTCAATGCCCGCCGGCGAGGAATCCTTGAGCGTGAAGTAAACCATGTGGACAATTTCGGGCGAACTGGGGTCGGGCATGCGCGAATTTCCTCAGGGGCGGGCGGGCGTTCCAGGTGATCGTTGCGAAGCGGAACAGTCCCGGCGAGAATAACAGCCGCCTGCCGCTGGAACAAGTAACCTCCATCGAGGACCGACAATGACGCGATCGACTGCGCTCGTCGTGTGCGCCTTTCTGTTCTGCTTCGCGGCGGCGTCGGTGAACGCCGAACAGCGGCCGCCGCTCGTGCTGCGCAGCGAGTCGTTCGACCGCGAGGGCGCGTGGCAAGGCTTTCGCAATCGATTGTTGCCCACGCCTTTGCCCGTAACGCGGCAGGATTTCGGTTATCGCGCGTCGCACCGCGCCGGCGGACGCGCGGCGGGCGAGATTGGCGGCCTGGTGGAACGCTCCAGCGAGCCCGCGATGTACGCGCGGGCCATTGTCCCGCGCACACTCGACCAGCGGCTGAGCGCCTCAGGCAGGCTTGTGGTGCCAATGGCCGGCGGAGGTAGCGGCGTTCTCGTCGGCTGGTTCCACGAGTCGTCGCGCGGCTGGCGGACTCCCAACTCGCTGGCGTTTCGCGTGGACGGCAACGGCGGCAAGTATTGGATGTTCTACGAATACGGCACGCGAAACTATCGCACGGGCGGAGGAGGAGCGTTTGCTGGCGAGCAGTATCAAAAGACGCCGACGCCGCCCTTTCAGGCCGGCGACACCGTTCACACCTGGTCGCTCGACTACGACCCCGCGGCAGCCGACGGTCGCGGGCTGTTGACGTTTCGCGTTGACGACCGCTCGTATCAGACCGCGCTGGCCCCCGGACACCGCACCGACGGCGCCGAGTTCAATCGTTTTGGCATCTTCAATCAGCAAACGCCCGGCGACCAGCTCGAGCTGTATCTCGACGACCTGGTGATCGACGGCGAGCCGCAGTCGTTCGACGACGATCCGGCGTGGCAGGGCGTGGGAAATCGCATGGAGTTTGCGGAGCGCGTCATCCGGCCGCACCACGATTTTGGTCATAGCCACACCGCGCACTGCGGCTCGGCGGCGGGCGAGATCGGCGGGATCATCTTTCGCGACGAACGGCCCGCCAGCTACGGGACCACCACGGGCGCCCTGTCGCTCGACGACGAACTACGCGCCAGCGGCAAGCTGGTGCTCAATCGGGCCGGCAGCGACAGCGGCGTGTACATCGGCTGGTTCAATCGCGCCGACAAGGAGCGCAACGAAACGCCTGAGCACATCGCGCGGCAGCGGAACTACCTGGGCATCCTGGTGGAAGGGCCCAGCCGGGTAGGCCATTTTTTTCGTCCCAGCTATGCCACTGCGACCGGCGCCGGCATTACGGCCAGCGGCGAGGGGAGCCAGGGGCAGCTCGTGTGGCCCGTGATTCGGCCCGACGGGCGCATTCACGAGTGGTCGCTGCACTATCGGCCCGAGGCGGCCAGCGGGCGCGGCCAGATCGAGCTGTCGCTCGACGGCGAGAGCCACTCGCTGGAGTTGGCGCCGGGACATCGCGCGGCAGGCGCGGCGTTCGATCAGTTCGGTATCTTCAACGCGCAGTCGGGCGGACACCACGTCGAAATCTATCTGGACGATGTGACGTACTCGGCGCGCTGAGGGCGGCACGTTGCTCCCGCGGATATCGGCTGCCAGAGCCCAGTTTTTCGCCCCTCGCCCCTAGCAGCCGTTGAAATATTCGACGGGCTGTGTCGTCGCAGGGACGCGATGGCAAAATAGCGACGTAAATCGCCATTTGCGAGCCGTGCGGAGCTTTGCTTCGCACTGGGCGAGGTTGAAAAATGCCACGACGGCATTTTTCAACAAACGGCTAGCGGGAGCGGGGGCGGGAGCGGGGGGGCGTGGACCCGCGATTAGGCCTCGCCCGTCTTGGCGACGGCCACGTCGCTCGACTTGCTGTCGGCCGGCGCGATATCGACGGCCCGGCCGTTGGCTTCGGCCCGCTTGTTGATCGAGGGGCCGATGAGCTGTTCGATTTCCTGTTCGTCGAGCACCTCTTGCTGCTCCAGCGCGTCGGCCATGCGCTCCAGCTCGGCGCGGTGCTGCGTGAGCAGTTTCTGCGCCCGATCGGCGGCGGCATGCAGAATGCGCGACACTTCCTCGTCGATCAATTGCGCGCTGTGCTCGCTGAATTCGCGCTGCTCGTAGATTTCCTTGCCCAGAAACGGGTGTTCTTCGCTCGTGCGATAGGCCACCGGCCCCAGGCGCTCGCTCATGCCCCAGGCGGTAACCATGCGCCGCGCCAACCGCGTGGCCTGCATGAGATCGTTTTCGGCGCCGGCGCTGTTCTCGTTGAATACGATCTTCTCGGCCGCGCGCCCGCCCAACATGAAACACAGCCGCCCGTGCAGTTCCGACTCGCTGATGTTCAACCGGTCTTCCTCGGGCAGCAGCTGCGTAACTCCCAGCGAGCGGCCGCGCGGGATGATCGTCACCTTGTGGACGCGATCGGCCCCCGGCACAATCCAGGCCAGCAGCGCATGACCCGACTCGTGGATCGCCGTGACACGCTTCTCCTTGCCGCTGAGCACTTCTTCGCGCTTGGGGCCCATCAACACGCGGTCGCGCGCGTGCTCGAAGTCGTCCATGTCCACCTTGTCTTTGCCGTGCCGCGTGGCCCACAGCGCCGCCTCGTTGACGAGATTGCGAATATCGGCGCCGGTGAGGCCCACGGTGCCGCTGGCGAGCCGATCGAGATCGACGTCGTCGGCCAATGGCACTTCGCGCACGTGAACCTTGAAGATCGCCAGCCGGCCCTTGTGGTTCGGCCGATCCACCGTGATGTGGCGGTCGAAACGGCCCGGCCGCAACAGCGCCGGATCGAGCACGTCGGGCCGATTGGTCGCGGCCAGCACGATGACCGACTCATTCTGGCTGAAGCCGTCCATCTCGCTCAGAATCTGGTTGAGCGTTTGCTCGCGCTCGTCATGCCCGCCGCCCAAGCCCGCGCCGCGCACACGGCCTACCGCGTCAATCTCGTCGATGAACAGGATCGAGGGCGACGCTTCCTTGGCCGTTTTGAACATGTCGCGCACGCGGCTGGCGCCCACGCCCACGAACATCTGGATGAACTCGGAGCCGGAGATGGAAAAGAACGGCACGCCCGCCTCGCCCGCGACGGCCCGGGCCAACAGCGTTTTGCCGGTGCCCGGCGGGCCCATCAGCAGAATGCCCTTGGGCACACGGCCGCCTAGGCGCTGGAACTTTTCGGGATTCTTCAGGAACTCGACGATCTCCTCCAGATCGTGCTTCACGCCCTCCAGGCCGGCCACGTCCGAAAACGTCACCGGCTTGCCGTTGGTTTCGTAGCGCTTGGCCGGACTCTTGCTGAATCCGCCCAGGATGCCGCCGCCCATGAATTGATCGCGGGCGCGGCGAAACATCATCCACACAAAACCAAACACCAGCACGGTGCCGATGAAATAAACGGCCAGGAGCATCAGGCTGCCGTCCGTGGCCGGATAGGCCTTGATGGCGACCTTCTGATTGCGCAGCTCCTGGTCGAGCTGGCTCATCGTTTCGCTGCCCATCGGCGGCAGCACGACGGCAAAGTGCTCTTTGAGCTGCTTCTCGACGACCTGCTGGCTGCCGCTGCTGCCAACCTTTTGCAACGTGGGCTGCTTCGGCGGCACGCGAAACTCGCCGTAGATCTGGTCGGCCGCAACGAACTCGACTTGCTTGATGTTGTCCTGCCCCAACTGGGCCCGAAAGAAGCTGTAGTCGATCGTGTCGCGCGAGTGACCCTGGTTGGTGAACCAGACAACCGCCAACAACAGGCCGATAGTCAGCGTCAGCCACAGCGTGGTCGAATTAAAGCGGGGTCGCATCACGGCCGGGGGCGGCTGTGGTGGGAGGCCGCCAGACGGCTTCTCCGCAGACATCGGCACTCGTTTCCTGTGAGGTGCGTTCGGTAAGGGCAGGACCCAGCCCGGATTGCCATGTCATCGGGCCAGGCTGCAGGAATTGTATCCCACGGGGGGCCTTTAATCGAGGCCGCGAAACCGCGGCCGCCTGCCGACTTCCTCGCCCATTTTCGCAGATATCCTCGCCACGCAGCTCACCGCTCGACATCTGCCGGTCACTGCGCAACGATAGGAGACATGGCCGACGACTCGCTGCTGCCCGACGCCGTTCCAGGCAACGATGCTCCCCGCCGGCGCGGCGCCGTCGCGGTGGTGCTGCGCCGCGACCGGTTCCTCGTCATTCGGCGATCGGCCCACGTCGTGGCGCCTGGAGCGCTGTGCTTTCCCGGCGGCGCCATCGAGCCGGGCGAAAACGAGGAGCAGGCGCTGGTGCGCGAGTTTCAAGAGGAACTGGGACGCGCCGTGCGGCCCGTGCGCCGCGTTTGGCAGAGCACGACACCGTGGCGCATTGAGCTGGCCTGGTGGCTGGCCGAGCTGCCGGAGCATGCCGAGCCACAGGCAAACCCGGCCGAGGTCGAGAGCGTTCACTGGCTGACGCGCGAGGAAATGCTCGCGCACGCGCAGCTGTTGGAGAGCAACCGGCAGTTTCTGGCCGCCCTGGCCGCCGGACAGATCGTACTCGATTGACGGTGCTTCGGAGTGACGTGTTGGTGCCACTGGCGTCTCGCCAGTGTCTTCTTGGCAGCTGAGTACTTCGGGGCGCCCCTGGCGGCTTGTTCGCCAGTGCTGGTGGCGGACATGTCAACACGCTACCGGTGGAGGTACCGGCGATTGAAGATTTCCGGATCGAATGGATCCCTGGGCACATAGTCCCCTTGCTCGGCAGGGGCGAGAGGCTGTGCGTGCACATTGGCGGGACCATGCGGCGCGGGAGCAGAACCCGCGTTCGCACCTTGGGCCTGGGTTGGATCGTCGGGCCCCGATGTCGTTCCATCGCCGGTGCCTGCCGCTGGTGACGCATCGTCAGGCGCGACGTCCGTTGTCGCTCCCTCGGCCGCGCCCTCGGTTGGTGATTGGGCAGCGGGCGCGCCATCGGCGGCGGGACCCTCGAGGGCGCTTGTTGCGGGTGCCTGTTCGGTCGGCTCGGCGGCAGCCGTCGGCAGTTCCTTCGGACCACGCTCGAGCAATGGCGCCGTTCGATCGTCGGGCGCCACGGGCATCGGCTGCGGAGCGGGCGGGTTGCCCACGACCTGATACACCCACTGCACAAGTTGCCGGTACTGCGACTGCCGGCGATCCGTGAAAATCACCACATTGTCTTTGCCGTGCGGCTGCGCGGGCGCCGTGAGCAATTTGCTGTGCAACGGTTGTTCGCGATCGATCATCGCCAGCACGGACTGCAGGTTGCGTTGCGTGCTCTTGCGGCCGGTGTAACGATTGGGTGGGATCCGTTCCAGCCGCATCGCCGTGGTGGATTGCGAACCATGGCAGCCGGCCCGGGCACAGTAGTTGAGCAGCAGCGGCTGAATGCCGTTGGTAAACGTTTCGACGGTGCCGTGTGGCAAATTGCGCACCACCAGATCGAGCGGCTTCTTAGCGATTGCCGCATCAGGCGCAGGCAATTGGTTGGCGTCGGCCGCGCCCGCAGGCAGAACGGCCGGGGCGCTATCGCCGGGCACTGCGGAGGTCGCCGACGCCGGCGTCACGGCCGACGCCTTGGCGGCTGCTGCCGCGGCCCGGTCACGCGCCAAACGCAGCCGCGTATCGAGCAGCGGAACTTTGGGGTGCGTCGAATCGATCCGCTTGGCGGCGGCGATTTCCTTGGCCGCCTCGTCGAACAGCAAATTGCGCAGGCACCATTCGGCCAGGTCCAGATAGTCGGCCGCACGCTCCACTTGAATCTGCGACCGTTTGAACTCGTAGCACTCGCGGACGTTGCGGGCCACGAGCGCCACTTGCGCCGCCCGCACCGAGATCTGGCCGTCGTCCAGATGGACGTCATAGCGATCGCCGGCCGCGGTGACCGTGCCCGAGATGAGCTGGCCGTTGTTCAGCAGCAGCACGCCGCGCCACGGCGCAACGGAAACGTCCGCGCCGTTCAAACCAACGGAGCCGACGGCACACAAGAACATCACGAATGCCAGCCGCGAAGACCTATTCATGGGGCGACGAGAGTAGGCCCGCCCCAAGCCAGCGTCAAGGTCGCTTGCGACCTCCCGGTCATCCAAGTTGCCCATCCCTCCCAGGCATGGCGGCGCGGCTGGATTTGCATTATGATGAGCGACTGTCCGTGATAGCGTTCGCGCGGCGTGTGCCCCTGTGGGCGGCACGATCTGGCGGCCCGCCGCGCTGTCGCAACTCGTCCGAGGCAACGCGCCACGTTCGTTCCGCTTCACGGTGCGCGCTTGTCTCGGAGGGAACCCCGAGCAAGCGATACGGGTCCATGGCCATACTGCAGCTATTCAAAGGTTCCGGCCCGACGGAAGACCTGACGTTGGAGTCGGACCGCATCGTGCTGGGCCGTCATCCGGATTGCGACATCGTGCTCGATGCGGCGAGCGTCAGCCGCCAGCACGCGCAAATTCTGCGCGAGAACGGCGCGTACTACATCGAAGATCTGCATAGCCGCAACGGCACGTTCGTCAACGGCCAGTTGATTCGCGGCCGGCAAGCGCTGCAGGACGGCGACCGGCTGAAGATTTGCGATCTGTCGCTGGCCTTCTACAGCAAGCAACCGAGCGATCGGCTGCCCGGCGGAATCGACTTGTCCGGCTCGTCCCTGGCGCTGATGGTCGACGACGGTCCGGTCATTGGCACGTCCACCGTGATGTCCAAGCTGGACATGAATCCCAGCCGTTCCAGCGTGCGGTTGGAGGTGAACCCCGAGGTGAAGCTGCGGGCGATGATCGAGATCTCGCACAGCCTGGCCAAAGTGGTCAGCCTCGACGAAGTGCTCGTCAAATTGCTCGACAGCCTGTTCAAGATTTTTGCGCAGGCCGACCGCGGATTTGTCATTCTCCGCACCGGGCCCGACAACGTGCTCGTGCCGCGCGCCGTGAAGCACCGCCGCGCCGACATGGAAGACCAGGTGCGGATCAGCCGCACCATCGTCAAGCAGGTGATGGAGAGCCAGGAAGCCATCCTCTCGGCTGATGCCGCCAACGATTCGCGCTTCGATACGAGCCAGAGCATTGCCGATTTGCGCATTCGCTCGATGATGTGCGCGCCGCTGGTCGACAACGACGGAAACTCGCTGGGCGTGCTGCAGGTTGACACCGGCGATCAGCGGCAGCGATTTCAGAAGGACGATCTCGACGTGCTGGCCAGCATCGCTTCGCAAGCGGCCATCGCCGTGGCCAATGCCGAGCTGCACGAAACGGCCCTCAAGCAGCAGGCCCTGGAACGCGAGCTGGAGCTGGCCCAGCGCGTGCAACGTGGGCTGCTGCCGGCCGCGCCGCCGGAATTCCCGGGCTACTACTTTTTCGATTTTTATGAGCCGGCCAACCAGGTGGGCGGCGACTACTACGACTATGTCGAGCTGGCGAACAACCGGCTGGCCATCGTGTTGGGCGACGTGTCGGGCAAGGGCGTGTCGGCCGCGCTGTTGATGGCCAAGTTGTCGGGCGAGGTGCGCTATTGCCTGGCCAGCGAGGCGGACCCGGCCGTGGCCATGTGCCGCATCAACACCAGCTTCAGCCGCAGCGGCTGGCAGGACCGCTTTGTCACGTTTGTGCTGGCCGTGCTCGACGCCAATCGCAACGAGCTGACCATCGTCAACGCCGGCCACATGGCGCCGTTCTTGCGCCACGGCAAAGGGGCGGTGGAGATGATCGGCGAGGAGCAGACCGGGCTGCCGCTGGGGGTGGACGCCGAATATCCCTACGAAGCGCACACGCGCCCCTTTACGCACGGCGACTTCCTGGCGATCTTTACCGACGGCTTCAGCGAGGCCATGAACAGCGACAACGAGCTGTACGGCCTCGATCGGCTGCGCGGCCAGTTGGCCAATCAGCAGGCCCAGATCAACGAATTGGGCAAGTTGATTCTCGACGACGTGCGAAAGTTCGTCGGCGGACGGCCGCAAAGCGACGACATGTGCCTGGCCTGCTTCGGGCGCCTGCCGAGCTAACGGCAAAACCGCGCCGCCATACTGGTGCCGCTGGCGGCTTGCCAGTGATCGTTACGCGAACAGGTTGCACCGGTCTCTACCGGGCCAGCTGCCAGTCGACGACCGCCTCCAGCGGAAACGCAAGCATCAGCACGTTTAAGGTCAGGTTGTCGCGCGCCAGATACAAAGCCGCCAGCTCCAGCACCCCAAACGCGACCACGGCCGCCTGCCACGCGTAACGTGCCGCGAACGCAAAACCGGCCATCGCGGCCAGCGCGTCGCCCAGCGAGTTGAGAATCGTGTCGCCCGTGTAGTCGAGCGAAGCCGTTTGCGACCGATAGCGCTCGATGATCGGCGGCGAGTTTTCCAGCACTTCCCAGCCCAGTTCCAGGGTCAGCGCGGCGATCAGTCGCCAGGGGAGCGGCCACTTCAACCAGCGCAGAGCCCAATAGAAAATCACGCCGTGCAGAAAGTGCGACAGCGTGTAAGGATCGGCCAGGTGCTGTGAGGTCGTGTGGGTCCAGGCGTCGCTCCACAGCCCGAAGCCCGTTTTGCCCCACGCGATGCGGCCTTCCAGGTGCAGGATCACCACGAAGACGAGCAACATGCCGGCGGCGACGGCGAGCGAGCGCCGCGTGAACAATTGTCGGGATTCATCGACGGGCATGGGAGTGAGCCGCTTTCCTGCCGGCATAATTTGCAATGCACGGTTGGTTCATCATAACAGCGCGGGCCGCCGCCCTCGTCGGCCGCCTCGCCAGTCGACTCGCGCCGTGGGGCGAAACAAAAAAAGCCCGGGACGGCACAAGGCGCGTCCCGGGCTCTCTTGGAATGAGCGCGAACTCATGGGAGCCGCGGGCTTTTATGCAAAGCGCGCGGGCCTGAACGTTACGCGCTTTTGTTTTTGGGCTCGGCGATGCCGAATTTCGGTTTCCGCCCTTCCACCACGTCTTTGCTGATCGTGTACCGATTGCCCGGACCTTGCTCCGGCAAATCGAACATGATGTCCAGCATCACTTCTTCGATGATCGACCGCAGGCCGCGGGCGCCGGTCTCTTTTTCCTGCGCCCGTTGGGCAATCATCCGCAGCGACTCCTCGGTGAATATCAACTCGGCATTTTCCATCTGGAACAACCGCTGATATTGTTTCACCAGTGCGTTCTTCGGCTCCGTGAGCACGCGCACCAGCGCATCGGAGTCGAGCGGCGTCAGGGCCGAGATAACCGGCAACCGCCCGACCAGCTCCGGAATCAATCCGAACTCCAGGATGTCGTCGCTGGTGACTTGGGGCAGCAGTTTGCTCACGTCAGCGTCGGCTCGCAGGCCACTTTCCTGTCCGAAGCCGATCGTGCGCTTGCCCAACCGCTTGCCGATGATCTTGTCGATGTTCACGAACGTTCCGCCGCAGATGAACAGGATGTTGCTCGTGTCCATCTGGATGTACTGTTGCTCGGGATGCTTGCGGCCGCCCTGCGGAGGCACATTGGCCAGCGTCCCTTCCAGCATCTTGAGCAATGCTTGTTGCACGCCCTCGCCGGAGACGTCGCGGGTGATCGACACGTTCTGGCTCGTTTTGCCGATCTTGTCGATCTCGTCGATGTACAGCACGCCGCGCTGGGCCGCTTCCAGGTCGAAGTCGGCCGCGTGCAACAGCTTCAGCAGCAGGTTCTCCACGTCCTCGCCGACGTAGCCCGCTTCGGTCAACGTCGTGGCATCGCCGATGGCGAACGGCACGTTCAGAATCCGCGCCAGGGTGCGGGCCAACAGCGTCTTGCCGCAGCCCGTGGGACCCAACAGCAGAATGTTCGACTTTTCGATTTCGACGTCCGAGCCTTCGGCGCCGAGCATCAGTCGTTTGTAGTGGCTGTGCACGGCCACGGCCAAGACCTTCTTGGCGTGGTCCTGGCCGATGACGTATTCGTCCAACTGGCTGACGATTTCGCGCGGCGAGGGAACTCGCGTGAAAAGCTGTTTGCTGGTGCCGCGCCGCCGCCGCTCCTGTTCCAGGATCGACTGGCAGAGCTCGATGCACTCGCCGCAGATGTAAACGTCGCCCGGTCCTTCGACCAGCGGCCCGACGTCGCGATAGCTCTTGCGGCAAAAGGAACAGAACGCGTTTTTCTTCGTCGTGCCGCCGCCCCTTCGACCCGTGTTGACGTCCCTACCTGAGGGCATGTCTACTCCTTTCAGTGTCCTCGCACTGGCGCGACGTTTACGTGGCGTCGGCCGTGAGAGTGCGAAAATCCGAGGTGTCGCTCGAGTGGCCAAAAGGGCGCGTCATTGCAATGGCCGAATTATCTTCCCTGTCCGAATTAAATTCGAGCAGTTAAACGTTTCGATTCCAGAAATCCTCCGCTCGGCGGCCTGACCCGCCAATGCGCACACTGCGGGCCGAATCGTCACAGGCGTTTCCTCCGGGTGGCCTTTCCCGCCCGGCAGGACCCGACTAACGTGGTTCGTCCGCACTGTTTAACTCGTCTTCAAGGCGCTCCGCCAGCACCGACTTTATTGTTCGGTATTCCTCGTCGCTTAGCTCACCCTGGGAATGCAAATGGCGGAAATTTGTGATCCACTGGCTGCTGGGGGGCTCTCGGGACATCAAGTCCGCGCGGACTCTTCCGATCACGTAGATCCCGGCGGCCACCAAAGCGGCCGTCAATGCGACCAGGAACACTACACTCGCCACCGGGCTGGCTAAGAACTCGCCCATGAATGCGCGGCCTCAAGCGGTCGTGCGCCGCCTCAACGTCCGCGTCCGCACGGCGCCCCACGTCTTAGCCATTATGCACGCCATCATCCGCACAGTCCAGAATGTACCTCCTTCTCCGCAGCCCCGGGCCTGCGACCGCCCGGGCTGGACAATTCGCGGGCTCACGGCGGGCCGGTCGGCCGCTCGCTGGACGGTAAATATTTGTCTCCGCGGCCGGCACAACCGGGCAGCTTCGCCCCTTTCGCCCGTGCCTGCGGTTCCCCCTGCACCGCGCCGCACAGTACGATAGGTCAGCGGCGCAGCAACCATCGAGGCCGGGACCGTTTGACCAAATGTCCAGAGACCAGCAGCTGAAGCGCGTGCACGAGAGCGGCATCGTAGCCGTGATGCGGTCGCCCCGCGGAGAGGTGTTGGCCGACGTGGCCGAGGCGCTCTTGGCCGGCGGGGTCGACGTGTTGGAAGTCACCTTCACGGTGCCACGGGCAGCGCAAGTGCTCGAGAAAGTGGCCGCCCGGCTGGGCGATCGTGTGCTCCTGGGCGCCGGCACCGTGTTGGATCCTGAAACGGCCCGTATTGCAATGCTCTCGGGCGCCGAGTTCATCGTCGCGCCCACGGTCAGTGCCGAAGTGATCCGCCTCTGCCATCGCTACGACAAATTGGTCATGCCCGGCGCGCTCACGCCCACGGAAGTGCTGACGGCCTGGGAGCTGGGGGCCGACATCGTCAAGATTTTTCCCTCGGACATCACCGGTCCGGCCTATCTCAAGGCCCTGGCCGGTCCGCTGCCGCAGGTGCGCGTGATGCCGACCGGCGGAGTGACGCTCGATACGGCTGCCGCCTTTCTGCATGCCGGCGCCTATGCTCTGGGCATTGGCGGTTCGCTGGTCGACCCTAAAGCAATTGCCGCCGGCGACTTGTCGAAGATCGAGAGCCTGGCCCGGCAATTCGTCGAAATCGTGCGTCACGCCCGAGCGCTGTAGGCGGACGGCCAATCGCACCCGGCAGTTGCCAGCACTTGCTTAGCTTGCCCGGCCTGTTTTGTCGGAGTCCTCGCTAACTCCCTTTCAAGCTGCCAGGTCCCCCGTTCCGATGATGAGATGAGGGGTCACCCTGCGCATGATGCTGCGCGCTTATGGACGAGCGCGAGGTGTGGCCCGTTGCAGGGACGCCCGTTGGGCAGTTGTGCGCATGCGTTCTCGAGCGCTCATCGCAGTGGCGACGACGATGTTGGCCGCAATCGGCCAGGCGTCGCTGGCCGCGCGCGCGGCGCACGCGCAAGACAATCCTGTTTCGCAGCCGCAAGTCGTGGTGGCTGCCACCCGGCAGCACGCCTTTCAGATCCCCTTTCGCATCGAGCCTGCGCGCACCGCGCAGGAACAGCCGGTCGAAGTGCAGCTGCACGCGTCGAGCGATCAAGGCGCGACTTGGGAAGTTGTCGATCGGGTGAAGCCCGACAAGACGCACTTTGTGTACCGCGCCCGCCACGACGGCGAATATTGGTACGCCATCCGCACGGTGGACGCGCAGGGAGTGGCCCGGCCCGAGGGACAACTGCAACCGCAGCTGAAGGTCGTGGTCGACACGGTGGCGCCCCGTCTGGAGCTGACGGCGCGGCGCGGCGCGGCCGGCGAGATCGTCGCCCGCTGGCAAGCGGTCGACCCGCATTTAAAGCCGGCCAGCTTCAAGCTCGAGTATCAGACCGCGCCCGATGCGCCGTGGGAGAGCGTGGCCGTGGAATCGCCACCCAGCGCCATGCGACACACTTCCAGTGGCGAAGCCACCTGGTGGCCGCGCGGCGGTGGTGACTCGCTGCGCGTGCGGGCCGAGGTGAGCGACTCGGCCGGCAATCCCGCCATGAATCAGGCTGTGATTCAGCTCGGAGCCGCGGCCAGCCCTGCTGGTAGCGCGCCCGCGAACAACGGAAACCCGAGTGCAGGGCAGGGGGCGGCAACGTCGGTTTCCTGGCCGGCAGACCGGGCGACGAACGACCCGCTCTCCAATAAGGACGCGGTCGGCTCGGGACCGTCGGGGGAAATCGCCGTGGGCGCAGATCGCCGCGAGCCCCCGTCGCAATCGTTGACCGGCGACCCGCGCCGCAACACGCCCACGCGCGCAGCAGCCAAACCCGCGGCGCAAACCGTGCGCGATCCAAACAAGCCCTCGCCGCTCAACTTCGACCTGCTGCCGCCCGGCCAGCGGCCGCGCATGGTGGGCTCACGCACTTTCGAGCTGGAATACGAAGTCGACTCCGTCGGTGCGTCGGGCATCGGCCGCGTGGAACTGTGGGGCACGCTCGATGGCGGGCGCACCTGGAGCGCTTTCGGGGCCGATAGCGACAATCGCAGCCCGTTCAATGTGCGCGCCGACAAAGAAGGCATCTACGGCTTTCGCGTCGTGGTGCGCAGCGGCAGCGGACTGAGCGGCCAGCAGCCGGCGCCGGGCGACGCGGCCGACGTGTGGATTGGCGTTGACCTGGCCTACCCAGCCGCGCGGATCACCGCTGCCGAAGTGAGCGACGACGGCAGCGAACTGGTCGTAACTTGGGAAGCCAAGGACGACGCACTGGCAGTGGGTCCGGTCTCGCTGGAATTCAGCGACTCGGCCCAGGGACCGTGGACGCCCGTGGCATCGGGCTTGGAAAACAGCGGCAGCTACACCTGGCGTCTCGAACCGCGCTTGCCGCCGATGATCTACCTGCGCATGCAAGTGGCCGACGAGGCCGGCAACATCAGCACGATCGACTGGCCCAACTCAATTTCGCTCGACCGCAGTCGGCCGGAGGGCCGCATTCGCGACGTGCGCGCGACAAAGTAGTCGTCCCCATCGACGCAATTTGCTTGCGCGGCCCGACCCCACGCCTCACTTCCAAGCGAATGCCTGGCCGGTGAGGCGCTCGTAAGCCTCGATGTATTTGCCCCGCGTCTTGTTGACGATGTCCGCGGGCAACTCCGGCGGCGTGCTGTTCTTGTCCCACGATGCCGTCTCCAGCCAATCGCGCACGAACTGCTTATCGTACGATGCCTGCGGGCGGCCCGGTGCATAGTCGTCGGCCGGCCAGAAGCGCGAGCTGTCAGGCGTGAGCACCTCGTCGATCAGAATGATCTCGTCGTCCACCGTGCCCCATTCGAACTTGGTGTCGGCGATGATGATGCCGCGGCCGCGGGCGAACTCGGCGCCGCGCTGGTACACGGCGAGGCTGCGACGGCGCAGCTCCTCGGACACCTCAAGACCCACCAGCTCGACCATCCGCGCGAACGAGATGTTCTCGTCGTGGCCGCTCTCTTCCTTGGTGGCGGGAGTGAAGATCGGCTCGGCCAGGCGATCGCTCTCCTTGAGTCCCGGCGGCAGCTTGATACCGCACACGCTTTGGCTCTTTTGATACTCCTTCCAGCCCGAGCCGGACAGGTACCCCCGCACGACGCACTCGATCGGCACCACCTGGGTCTTGCGCACGAGCATGCTGCGTCCGGCTAGCGGAGCGCGATCGATTCCGGGGGGCAGGTCGACCTGGTCGATGTCGGACGTCAGCACATGATTCGGCTCGTTCAGCCGGTCGAACCAGAAGGCGCTGATCTGCGTGAGCACGCGGCCTTTGTCGGGAATGCCGGTGGGCAGCACCCAATCGAAGGCGCTAATTCGGTCCGTGCTGACGAGCAATAGTTCGTCGCCCAGATCGTAGATATCGCGCACCTTACCGCGGCGCACCGGCAAGTCGGCCAGCGAGGTTTGCAGGATCGTTTGGGGCATCGTGAGGTCTCCTTGCCGCGTCGTCTTTGCTTCATGCCATCCGGCGGAGAAAGGGGAGTGCCGCCGCAGCGCCGTGAGTATAGCAGTCGTGGTTGCCGCTCGGAACCCGCCCCCTGGGCGTGCCGCGTTGCGGTGCGACCCCTCGCGCGACAGTTGAACCGGGACATGCCGTTGGGTAGACTCCCCCCAGCGCCGCAAAGTTCCGCCAGCGAGACTGAGCCGCCGTTTCGATTTTGCCGCGCAGCGACAAGGACGCACCGTCCGCTTGTACTGCGAGGATGCTCCGGCCCATGGGCGTGATGAGATTTCTCGTGCCGCGCCGCGACCTGTTCGCGCCCGATGCCGTCGAACGGGCGTACATGGCCGGCCTGGACGAAATCCCCTGGCACGCGCGCATTCTATGGACCGCCGAAGGGCTGTCGATCGATCGCGCCGAGAGCGACTCGGGGAACTTCTTCTTTCCTTGTCCCCTCCAGGGCCACGGCGAAGTCATGCTCTCCACGGCCAGCCTGATGGAGCGCGGCGAGCCGTATCATCTGGACGTCGAGCTGGCGCGCGGCACGCTCAATCGACTGCGCAACCAAATGGCCGCCTGGGAATCCATGGGCCTCAGCGTGCCGGAAACCGTGCGCACGCAACTGCATGAATCCGCGCAGCAATTCGCGCTGGCCGTAACGCGACAGGGCGATCCGCCGGCGGCCGCCGAACGGGCCATGGCCGCCTCGTCCACGGCCATCGCGGCCATCGAGCGCTTGGCCGCGGCCTTCGCTGAGCAAGCGCTCGCCGCACGGCACCAGCAGAACGGCAAGATCAACTCGCTGTTCGGCGTGAATCTCGGTTCCACGCGGCCGACGCCGGCCCTCGGCACGGCGCTCCTGTCGATCTGCAATACGGCGGTCGTGCCGCTCACCTGGCGCGATATCGAGGCCAGCGAAGGCAAACGCGATTGGTCGCTGTGCGACGCGCAAATCGAATGGTGCCGGGCGGCTGGCTTGAAAATCTGCGGCGGGCCGCTGTTGCAAGTCGACAAGTGGTCGCTGCCGGACTGGATGTATCTGTGGGGCGAAGAGGAAGCCGACAACTTTCGCAATTGCGTTGCCGAGCACCTCGAGGCCGTGGTGACTCGCTACCGCGGCAAGGTGCAACTCTGGCAGTGCGCGGCGCGACTCAACATGCACAACGACTTTCACCAGGACGAAGGCGACCGGCTGCGGCTGGCCGTGCTGGCGATCGAGTGCATCCGCAAAATCGATCCACGCACGCCGATCGTGCTGTCGGTCGATCAGCCCTGGGGCGCATTCATGGGCCGGGGCGACTACGATCTTTCGCCGCTGCACTTTGCCGATGCCCTGGTGCGGGCGCAGCTCGGTCTGGCCGGGATCGGCATGGAAATCAACTTTGGCTATGCCCCACACGGCACGGAGCCACGCGACGTCGTCGAGTTTGCGCGACAGGTCGACCGCTTCAGCACCATGGGACTGCCCATCCTCGTGTCGTTGACGGTGCCCAGCGGCAGCGACGATGCGCTGGCCCGAATGAAAGACCGCGTCATCAGCTATGCGGCCGATCAAGCGCCTTCCCCGGCGACTCAGCGCGCTTGGGCCGAGCGGTATCTGCCGGTCCTGCTGGCCAAGCAACCGGTGCAAGGCATCATCTGGAACCAGCTGCTCGACAGCCAGCCGCACCCGTTTGCGAACGGCGGGTTGTTCGATGCCAAGGACCGCCCAAAGCCCATCGTCGACGGCCTGGCGTCCCTGCGCAAAGAGCACTTGCTGTGAGTCATTTCCCCGCTCTCCCACGGGGGGAGAGGGCAAGACCAATGGCCGGCGAGTTCGCTCCGCGCTCTACGCCAACTTCAGCAGGCCGCGGGCCTCTTCGCAGCCGGCGGCCGGGCGGCCGTACTCGCTGGCCGTCACCCGTGCCAGCGCCACCAACTGGCGCCAGCGGAACGCCGGCCGCGTGGCGGCGAATTCTTCGCTCACCGTGCGATAGTACTTCTCGGCGTGCAGCGCGCCGTCTTCGCTGATGGCATATTTCAACAGCACGTCGAACACGCCCCGCGGCGGATGGCCTAACTGGCCGTAGCGATAGGTGATCGCGCTGGCGTGCGACTGCAAGTTGCCGCGCACCGCGGCGTCGAGCTCACGCAGCAGCGCATCGGGCTCCGACGCCGTCACCTGCTCCACGTGCCGCGCCACCGGTAGCGGTTCCAATTTCGCGAGGTCCCCGCCGCCGTATTGCACGCGATCGAGCGTCGCCTGGTAAGCACCGAGAATCAGGCACGCGAACGTGTTGCGCGGGTTGCCGACGAGCGCCATGTTGCGCCAGGCGTTGGCCGAGTCGCAGGCGTGCACGCCCACGGAATCGCCATGCACGCTGCCCAGCGGCTTGCCGGGCGATTCGAAGCGGGCCGGGCGGCCCGGATCGCGCAGCACAAGTTGGTTCGCCGCCAGGCAAATCGCCTCGCCCACGGCTGCCGGCGAGATTCCTTCGGCCAGCGCCGCAGCCGCTGCTTGTGCCGCCGCATCGGGCGACGACGTAAACAGCGTCTGCACCATTGCCTCGATCCAGGCATCGTCAACCGCGCGGTCGCCGGGCGTTTTGCCTGCCAGGTGGTACTCGTCGAACAATTTGGGCAGGATGGCGCGCGGGCCACTCTTGTGGCTCGTCGACGTGCGATCTTCGTTGCGCACGCAGTATCGCACCGACTGTCGCAACAGCGTGTGGGCGTGCTCGGGCCCGATGATTCCCAGCAGATCGTACGCTCGATACGGCAGCGCAACGCGGTGCACTTCGGTCGCATCGTCGACGGCATAAAGCAGGCTGTTGAGCGCATCCTCGGCCGAGCCGTTCGCCAAGGCCGCAAAGGTGCGTTCGGCCCGATCGACGTCCTTCGCCCGGGTCGCCTCGCGCAGCAGCTCGCCGCCATTCTCGCCGGGGCTGACGTCGGCCGGCGCAACTTTGTGCAGCACTTCGCTGGCGCGCCCGCCGTGTTCGTGAATGCGATTCGTATTGCGATACAACACCTTGAGCACGGGCAATGCACGGCGCGGCTCCGGCAACTCCAGCGCCATGTGATAGGCGGGCGCCAGCGCCATCATCGTGTGGAAGCCGATGTAGTCTTCGCCGCCGAAGGTGCGGGCGTTCGCCAAGGCACCGGCGGCCACCATCGTGCGCAGCTCGCTGCCGTTGCGCATCCGCTCGACCAGCGCCGATTGCAAGCGCTCGATCGGCGTCTCCTGCATCAGCGCCACCAGCGGCTCCAGCGCGCCGAACGTGAGCGCGTCGGACGCTTCATCGGCCCGGGCCCCCGCAACGCCGAGATCGCTGGCCAGCGACGCCCCCACACTGGCAATCAACATGCCTTGGCCAACTTCGCCCAGAAACTCACGACGGGTGCGCGGTGTGAATGGCGATTGCATCGGAAACCTCCTGGTGCAGCAAGTGGAACGAGCCGGCCGCAGCCGGCACTACCGCAAGGGGACGACGCACGTGCCCACCAGCATACCGCGCCGCAGCCTGAAGGCCTAGCTGGCAAGTAGCTTATGGCTGCTTTTCCGCTGGTGGCGCGGCGGCCGGCTCGGCCGGCGCGGCGTTCGGTTTGCGCGAGAACGATTCCTTGAGTGATTCCTTCACGCCGGAGACAGTACCCTTGACGAGGCCTTTGGCGGCACCGGCCGCCGTCTCTTGCACGTTGCGCTTGATGCCTTCGCCCACGCCCTTGAAATTGGCAGCGAAGCCACTGGCGACGACGTCGTCCGGCGTGTGGAACTCTTGGTCCGGGCCGGCCGAGCGCACGATGAGCTGTTCCGCGACGCCCCCTTGCGAATAGGCCACTTGCAATCGAGTGCCCCAAGGGTCGGTCTCTTGGATGTCGTTGGCTTTGGCCCGAATGTAGATCCCTGTGTCGGTGGTACGCGTGTCGAGCTCCTCGGCCAGGCGCTCGACTTGCGCCGTGGCGCGTTCCAACTGCTGTTGCGAGTTGTCGGCGCAGCCGGCAAGCGGCAAGAGCATGGCGGCGGCAAGAAAACCTGTGTGCGTTGCCAGCGACATCGAAGGGTTCTCCGAAAAAGGCGCTCTCCGCAGCCCGGCCGTACTGCCGTGTTAGTTACCGCAACGCCTCAACCAGGTCACACGCCCGCAAAAATGCGGGAAATAGGGCACTCGACCGCTCTGCTATGGCCCTTGCCGGGCCAGTTTCTGCAGCACCTCCACGCCCCGCTCGATCGTCGCATCCGGCGCAGCATAGGAAATGCGAAAGTGCGTATTCCTCTCGCTGAAAATATTGCCAGGAATGACCAGCAACTTATTCTCGATGGCGCGGTGGACGAACTGCTCGCCGGTGCCCCAAGGCGCTTTGGGAAACACGTAAAACGCTCCGCCCGGCCGCACCAGCTCGTAGTCGTCGGCCAGGCCGTTGACCAAAAGATCTCGCTTGCGGTGGTAGTCGGCAATGTGCTCGCTCATGTCCACGTCCAGCGCTTCGATGCCGGCCCATTGCGCGGGCTGCGGCGCGCAGACGAACGTGTACTGTTGCAGCTTGATCATTTGCTGGATGATTTGCGCTGGCCCGTGCACAAAGCCCAGTCGCCAGCCGGTCATGGCGTAGGTTTTCGAAAAACCATCGATCACGATGGTCTGCGGGTAGTAGCTGGCCGGCGAAAGAAATGGCTCGTCGTAGCTGAAGTGGTTGTAGATCTCGTCGCTGATCAAGGCGATGTTCCGCTCGGCGCAAAGTTGCGCAAGGCCGTGAATCTCGTCGCGGCCGGCGACCACGCCCGTGGGGTTGGCCGGGCTGCTGAACAGCACCGCCTTGGTGCGCTTGGTCATCGCCGCCGCCACCTTGTCGAGCGGGATGCGAAAGTCCGGATACGTGTCGATCAACACGCAGTTCCCGCCCACCAGGCCAACCAGCGACTTGTACATGACGAAATACGGATCGAACACAATCACTTCGTCGCCCGGATTCACCAGCGCCATGATCGCCAGCACCAGGCCGCCGCTGGTGCCGCTGGTGACAAACACTTCGCGCGTGGTGTGCTTATATTGCTCGTCGATGCGGCGCTGCAGCCGGTCGCGCAGCTCGGCGATGCCTTGCGACGGCGAGTAGCCATTGCGGCCCGACTGGATCGCCCGAATAGCCGCATCCTTGATTCGCTGCGGCACGTCGAAGTCGGGCTGGCCGATCGACAAGTTGATCGGATCGGTCATCGACGCCGCCAGGTCGAACACCTTGCGTATGCCGGAACTGTCGAAATACTCGGTGCGCTGGGCCAGCCAGGGATGGGTCATGGATGCGTCGCTTAAGGGATTACGATTTGGAGCAGGCCCGAATTGCGAATGCCTGCACGGCGACGACTGCGACCGGGCTCGGTCGCAAGTAACGCCCGCGTGACAACGCGCGGCCAGGTCTGCGTTCGTTGTAACCCACCCGTCAGGCCGCGTCGAGCACTTCGGAAACGGGCCGATCCGTGTGGCTGAACAGCGTCAACAGCAAGCTGGCCGCCAGCAATGCGTCAGGAGCGGGCACGGCGCCCTCGAACCAGAATGCACCCGCCTGACCGGCGCCGAACGTCGCGCCGCGGTCAGTCATCACGTCGAACATCCCTTCGCGCGTCGCTGCCCCGGGCACCACGTGCACTCCCGCATCACCTGGCGAGCCGGGGAACTCCGCGTCGCCCATGTAAAGCGCGACCGTCGCGCCCGGCCGCTGGTTGCCGATGTAGCTCAGCAACGAGCAGCTCAAACGCTGGTGGCTGACCGCCCGGCCGCACTCGTCAACGAGCCGGCACAACTCGCCGGCCGGATCGATCCACAGACCGAAGTGCGCATGCTCGGCAACCACCTGGCGGCCGACCGCGCTCAGTCGGCGTTCAACGGGCGACTGGCCTGCATCGCCCGGCGCCGCGCTGGCAGCGATCGCTCCCGGCGCCGCCCGCAGCACCTGACATGCGCTGGCGGACGCCAACTGCTCGAGATAGCGTACGAGCGGGGCCGAAGCCGTATCGAGCACGAAGCGCAACGGCCGCAGGCCGTGAAACTGCGGCCCGAGCGCAGGCAGATAAATGGCGTCGGCCTGCAAACGCTCCTGGCTGCCGCCGCCCCGTTTGGGCCGCGCGCCGCGGCCCTCGTAAATCTCGCACACGCGATTCAAGCCGCCCGGCGACGACCACGGTCGGCCGGCCGGTCCCCAGACGCGCGCGCACATCGCGTGCGCATCGCCCGCGGCCCCGCCAATCCACCAGGCGGCATCGGCCTGCGCATGATGCGCGGCGCCAGCGAGCGCCGCCGTGGTCACCGCGCCAAGCTCGATCGTGCGGCAACCGCACAATTGCAGCGCAACGCACGCCGCGGCCATCAGCTCGGCCGTCGTCCAGTGCCCATCGGAGCCGACGAGCACGGTCGGCCGGCCGTCGGCCGCGCCCCGCTCACGCCAGGCGGCAATGCCCAGGGCCATAGCCAGCTGCGCGGCGACCTTCGGCCCCAGGCAGTTGACGGAGCCGGCTTCCAAGCCTTCCGCGCCAAAGCGCGGCGCGGCCGGCGCACGCCGCAACACTTGCTGCCACTGGCGCTGCTGGGCCGGCGTCAATGCGCGAATGTCGTCGCGCTGCGCGCATTCGCGACATGCTGGATAGAACGACGCCAGCCGACCCAAATGCGTGGCGCGGTCAATCGGGCGGTGCTCGCCAGGGCAGCAATACGCCGGCGCCGCGCGGGCCACGAGTAAGGCGTTGTCATCCATGACAAACTTCCCGACGAAAAGCCATCCACCACGAACGTGTGGTGCACGGCAATCACGCGCCTTCCCGGCGCATTTTTTCGCGAGCCCGGCTGAGTGCCGGCCCCACGCTATTCTCCGCGATGCCGACGGCCGAGCTGATCTCCTGATAGCTCTTGCCTTCCAGGTGGTACATCCGCACGATGCGGGCCTCCGCGTCATCCAGCCCGGCCAACAAGCGCTCGACTTCCTCGCGATCGCTGACGCGTTGCTCGACGCTGCCGTCGGCCATTGCCAATTGGGCCACGCCCGCGACGGCCAACCGCGAAGGAGCCTTCTGCTTGAGCAGTTCGGCCACCACGATGCGCCGCGCGATCACCGTGAGATAAGTGGCCAGGCTGCTTTCGCCGCGAAAGTTACGCAGTAGCGCCAGGTCGTCTTTCACCACGGCCAGAAACACCTGCGCCGCCAGGTCCTCGCGATCTTCGGGCGTCAGCCGCAACGACCGACTGTGGGCCGAATGGTTGACCACGTGGACGACCAGACCCATGAACCGGTCGACGAAATCCTCCCAGGCGCGCGGTTTTCGTGCCAGGCAGCGCTGCAAGAGGTTGCGGTCGATCTCGGAAAGTGCCACCGAGGAGGCCCTTGTGCTCAAAACCGGCGCGAAGGGCCGGATTCGGTGTTCCGCGAGCACGTTGGGCGCAGGCGGAAACCGTTAACACCTATGATTTTAAGTTGAGTCATCGGCGCAGGCAAGCCGGAGTTGCGCAAGCGCCCTCGCACGCCCCCAGCGTTCGCTTGACACTCTGCGCAAGCAGCACTAGAATTCGCGCGCGATTGAGCGCCAACCGTCGGCGTTCAAGTGCTTTTGCTTCAAGCACTTGACACCTACAACCGAAAAAAGTGAACTGAGCGTCTTGAGTGTTGTGCGGCGCGTGGTTGGCGTAAGCAAGCCCCAACCGAAAGCGCCGCAGCCGGCCGGCCAACGTGCGGCCGGTGCCTTTTGCAAGCCTTCTTTGAACGGGCGCTGCCGCGGCACCGCGAGCGCCCAAATGGAGAGAACTGTCGATGACTCACGTAGTTGCCGAACCCTGCTTCGCCTGCAAGTACACCGATTGCGTGGTGGTCTGCCCGGTCGAGTGTTTCTATGAGGGTGAGAAGATGCTCTACATCCATCCGGATGAGTGCATCGATTGCGAAGCGTGCGTTCCGGAGTGCCCGGTCGAGGCGATTTTCCACGAAGACAACCTTCCCGAAGAGT
The DNA here is from genome assembly GCA_050250435.1 of Pirellulales bacterium. GTDB lineage: Bacteria > Planctomycetota > Planctomycetia > Pirellulales > PALSA-1355 > JBFWOR01. Next base: position 78,950 of record JBFWOR010000020.1, read on the forward strand.
GGAAGGAATTCACCGCGCTGAACGCCGAAATGGCGCCGCAGTGCCCGGTGATCACGGAAAAGAAAGAGCCGCTGGCCGGGGCCGAGTAAGTCGCTCTCCGCACAACTTCTGCCGTCGCGGCCTTGCTGGATCGCTCGCGCCGCGTCGTTCCCTCGCGCCCAGACACGCGCCAAAAACTGTGACTGCGCGCTCCTACAGCGCGTCCTTCACGAAGAAACCCGCCGGTACTCCGGCAATCAGACGCGCCGGTACTCCGGCAATCAGACGCGTCGGTACTCCGACAATCAGACGCGCCGCTACTCCGGCAATGAGACGCGACCGACCTCACTTCAGATCGACGGAACAGTAGGTACCGTCCGTCACTTCAAGTCGACGGACCAGTAGGCATTATCGAGAAACGTCTTCCAGCTCTCGTACTTGGGATTGCCCAGCTTGATCGCCAGCAGCGGGCTGCGCTTCGGCTTCACCGGCTGGCGGATCAACTTCATGTGCGCTTCCTGCGGCGTGCGGCCCCCCTTTTTCACGTTGCACGCCACGCACGCGCAGACCATGTTTTCCCAGCACGTTTTGCCGTCGCGGCTGCGCGGCACCACGTGGTCGAGGCTCAACTCGCTCGTCGGAAAGCTGCGGCCGCAATACTGGCAGCGGTTTCCGTCGCGGGCGAAAACGTTGCGGCGGTTGAACCGAATCGTCTGCTTTGGCACGCGGTCGAACGACAGCAGCCGAATGACGCGCGGCACCTGGATTTCGAAATTCACGCTCGAAATCCAGTCTTCGTGCGGCGCCTTGAACGAGGCCCGCAGCTCGCTGATTTCGCGCCAGCTCTCGAAGCTGTAGTTGGCATACTGGCCCTGGTCGATATGAATTACTTCGGCCAATTCGCGAAATAGCAGGCAGAACGCCCGGCGCACGTTCACCACGTGCACGGCCATGTAGAAGCGATTGAGCACCAGCACGCTGGCGCTAAGCGGATCGACACTCGCAGCCGGATTCGTCATGGAGCGCTCCCTGGAGGACCATTGGGTCGGCGCCGGTCAAACGTTAGGGCCTCTGATGCCTGGCGGTACTTGCGCCGCGCCAAGCTCGTTTCGCCGGCGACGCGAAGGGCAGCCGGTCGCACATTGCCACCGGCTACCACCTGCTCGCTACCATTGTAATCGGCGCCCCAGGCCTCGACTAGGGCAGCACCCGCCCAGGGTCCCTGGCGAAAGAGCGCGTTTGCCCCAGAATCCCGCCGCTGCGCGCCGGCGCACGGAGACATGCGGCGCGCGGGTTTGTCAAGGCGCTCGCGTGAAAGCAATTCTTGCGCCGGTATCGTAAGGCAAAAAAGTCGCAGGATGTCTTGCGACGCGCGGAGAAGTCGCATTAGGATTGACCTCGGCAGTGGCAGGCGGCCACGCCAACGTCAAGCGTCCGATCCGTTGCCCGCGCTAACCCAACGACAACCTTCGCCACGCTTGCGTCGCCGGCCTGCTCGCCAGTGCGCAACAATACCAGCGCCGAGCCTGCCACATTCATTGCCGACGGCCAACCAGGCCACGGGGGAAAGAGTCGATGATTCATTACTCGTGTGATTGCTGCCAGCGAAGACTCGATCCGGATGACCTTCGCTACGTCGTGAAGATGGAGGTCTACGCCGCCTTTGATCCCAGCGCGACCGACGAGACCGAAGACGACCGCGACCACCTGCAAGAAATTCAGGAAGTGCTGGCACGCTCCGAAAACGTGGCCGACGAGCAAGTGGCCAAGGACGTGTACGAGCAATTGCGGTTCGATCTCTGTCCCGAGTGCCGCAAGAAGTTTCTCAAGAACCCCGTTGGCCGCGGTCTGTCGCAGCAGTTCGACTTCAGTCAGAACTAGCGCGCGGCGCCACGGCTTTCCCACGCCTATTCCCGCACGGGGCGCGCCCACGTGCACGCACGCTTTCGCCGCCGCTTCCGGCGTCGTCCAACGCGACCGTTGGTGATCTTGGCGCTGTTGGCGGCCCTCGTGGCGCTGCGCTTTCTGTTCGATGCCGGCCCGCCGCCCACGCCGGGCCAGCCCTTGCCGGCCGGCGAGTTCGCGGTGGAGCGCGTGATCGACGGCGACACGATCCTGATCGACGACCATGTCACCGTCCGCTTGATCGGCGTCAATACGCCGGAGACGGTTCGCCCCGAGTATCCGGTGGAGCCCTTCGGCCCGGAAGCGACGGCGTTCACCCGCGCGTTCGTCGCCGCTGGCAAAGTGCGGCTGGAGTTTGATCGCGAGCGGTTCGATCGGTTCGGTCGTCACCTGGCCTACGTCTGGGTGGGCCCGCGCATGCTCAACGAAGAGTTGTTGCGCGCGGGCCTCGGGCGCTGGGAACCGGGATTCGATTATTCGCAGCCTGTGAAGGAACAATTCAAGCGCGCCCAGCAAGAAGCGCGCACTGCACGCCTGGGCATTTGGGCGGACGAGCCAAATGGGCGCTCGGGGTCGAACGGCCGCTGAGATTTGCGAGTCGCGGGGGCATGGCGTTTGCTTGCTTCGACGATTTGCTGCTGCCGTTGAAAATTCATCGAGCGCGGGACTGTGTCTCGATCGTGGACCACCAGGGCACCATGAGTGCCCAAAGGAAACTCCCGGCACCCCAAATAATCTCATCTGGCACCCTCCCCCTTCGCGGGGAGGGCTGGCGAGGGAGCGGCACAGGCGACTGAACGAGTCGACGCGATCCCTTCGGGCCGATCTCACCTCTACGTCGTGTCGTTGTGTCGTTGTGGTTGAACGATAAATTGGTGCGCCGGCGCGACGTAAACTCCGCCCGTCTATAAAGGCCCCATGAGCAACATCTCGGTTGTCGAGTGGGTCGTCATTATTTCGCTGGTTGTGCTGCTCGGTTTCAGGATTCGTGACACCATGCGCCGAAATCGGCGAATTCAAAATTCAGACTGATCCACCCCCTCCCGCAAACTTGTGACCCCGCGCCGCCGCTGGTAAAATCGCCCGTTTCGCTGGTCCGCGTTTTTCACCAGGGGTGCGCACGTTGAACGCCAAGAAACCATTGCGGATCGCCGTCATCGGCGGCGACGGCACCGGGCCCGAGGTCGCCGCCGAGGGCATGAAAGTGTTGCGGGCCGTTGCGGCGCTCGACCACTTCTCCTTTGAATTCGAAGAGCTCGACTACGGCGGCGAGCGCTACCTCCGCACCGGCGACCTGTTGCCGGAAGGCGCCGTCGACGAGCTGCGCACGTTCGACGCCATTTACCTGGGCGCCGTCGGCCATCCCGACGTCAAGCCGGGCGTCCTGGAGAAGGGCCTGCTCTTGGAGCTGCGCTTCCAGCTCGACCAGTACATCAATCTGCGACCGGTAAAGCTCTACCCGGGCGTAGAGACGCCGCTGGCCGGCAAGGGCCCGGCGGATATCGACTTTGTCGTAGTGCGCGAAAACACCGAGGACCTGTACTGCGGCGTGGGCGGATTTCTGAAGAAAGGCACGCCCGACGAAGTGGCCAGCCAGACCGCCGTGTACACGCGCAAAGGTTGCGAGCGCTGCATTCGCTGGGCTTTCGAGTTCACGCGCCGCCGCAACAACCCCAAGAAAATGCTCACGCTCGTGGCCAAGACCAACGTGCTCACCTATGGCCACGACCTGTGGTGGCGCACCTTTCAAGAAGTCGCCAAGGAGTATCCCGACATCAAGCCCGACTACAACCACGTCGACGCTTGCTGCATGTGGATGGTGAAGAATCCCGAGTACTACGACGTGATCGTGACCACCAACATGTTTGGCGACATCATCACGGACCTGGCCGGTATCGTGCAGGGCGGCATGGGCGTGGCGGCCGGCGGCAACATCAATCCCGATCCGGGCGGCACCAGCATGTTCGAGCCCATGGGCGGCAGCGCCCCCAAGTACACCGGCCAGCACGTGATCAACCCGGTCGCGGCCATCAACGCCATGAGCATGCTGCTCGAGCACTCCGGCCATCCGCAAAGCGCTGAGCGCATTCAAAAGGCGATTCAAGTGGTGACCGGCACCAAGATGAAGAGCCAGGCCGCGGGCAAGATGGGTTATTCCACGCAACAGGTGGGCGACCTGGTGTGCGAGGCGCTGGCCTGACGCACCCGCACGCCGTTCCAACCTTCGAACCCACGCCGCGAGGTACCATCCATGACGCAATCGATGTTCGACCTGACGGGCCGCGTGGCCCTGGTGACCGGAGGCAGCAAGGGCCTGGGCAAAGCCATGGCTCGGGGATTTGCCGAAGCCGGCGCCAACGTCGTGATCTGCAGCCGGCACGAAGCGGAACTGGCCAGCGCCGCCGCCGAGATCGCCGCCGGCACCAAGGCCAAGGTGGTGACGTTTGTAATCGATATGACCCAGCGCGATCAGGTGCGCAAGCTCGCCGAGCAGGCGCTGGCGGCTATGGGGCGCGTCGATATCCTGGTCAACAACGCCGGCAGCAACATTCCGCAACCGATCGACGAAATCACGGACGAGTCCTGGGATCAAATCGTCGAGCTGAATCTCAGCTCGTGCATGGCCCTGTCGCGGGCGCTGGTGCCGCAGATGAAGGAACGCCGCTGGGGACGCATCATTCACATCTCGTCGATCATGGGCCTGGCCAGCAAAGACGCGCGCAATGTGTACTCCGCTACGAAGAGCGGGCTGTTGGGTCTGGCCCGCGCCAGCGCGCTCGACCTGGGTGCGTACAACATCACGGTGAACTGCATTGCGCCGGGACCGTTTCTGACGGATCTGCCGGGCACGCTGTTGTCGCCCGAGCAAAAAAAGGCCCTGGCCGACCGCACCGCTCTGGGCCGCTGGGGTGAACCGCGCGAACTGGCCGGACCGGCGCTCTTGCTCGCCAGCGAAGCCGGCAGCTACATCACCGGCGAAGTGCTGGTGGTCGACGGCGGCTCGCTGGTGAAAACGTTCTAGCACGCTGTCGAAGTGATGGGTTCTGGCGGCAGGCTGGTCATTGTTCGTGAAGCTCTCCGTGCAGCTGCGGCAAGAACGTCGCCAGGTGCGACATCTCCTGCGAGCAATGCACCAGGAGCGCCGTGGCATCCGCGGCGCCGGGCTTGAGCACATGCTGCACTCCCCACAACATGATCGATCCGAGCGGGCCTCCGCGACGCGCGGCTGCATAGCCGCCGCCCACCCAAAAGCGCGACCGCATTTCCGAGCCGCTCGACGTGCGGCTGACGTAGTGCGCCAGATAACCGAAATCGAACGGCATGTTCGCAAAGCCCACCCGTGCGCAGATCGCGGTGGCTTGCGACGGATTGGCCAGCAGCCGCTCATCGAAGCCCAATTCGGCCGGCGCCACGAAGCGAATGGCATAGCTGCCCACCGTGCTGCCGATGTACTCGTCGACGCAGGAGGTGCGGCCGACGTAGCGCTCGCGTCCGCGCAACGCGATCGCCTTGGGCGGATGGCGCGAGCACCAGGCGGCGTGGACGTGGGCCCGCGGGTGCCACAGCTTGTAGCGCTGCGGCTCGTCGCTGTGCCAGCCGAACCACCAATCGATCATGTCCGGGGAGACCTTGGGCAACTCCGTGCGAATCGCCAGGTGCATGGCCCGCCCGCGCACGAGGCCAAAGCCATTTTCGACCTGACTGGTTTGCGTTTCGATTTCCCGCGCCGCTCGGTCCAGCGGCGGCAGCAACGGCTCGGCCAACGGTCCGTGGGCCAGCGCCTCGCGCACGTCGTCGGGCAAGGGCGCCATGCGCGGGTTCCAGAACCTGGCATACGGTTTGTGGTCGAGATCGCCGGGCTGCATGCCCAGGTAACGCCGTTCGCGCGGTGCAATGCTCATGTAGGCCGGCCCATCCAAGGATAAAAGCGACGCTCGGGATCGTAGTTGGCGCGCAACCCATCGAGCCGCGCCAGGTTCTCGTCGCTGACGAAGCGCTGCGGCCGTTCGCCCAGATTCTCGTCTGCCAACTGGCAGCCCGTCGAGAGGTGCTGCATCGGCCGCAGGCAATTCACCGGCCACGCAGCGAAGCGTGCGTCGTCGGCCGCGTGCTTCCACACCGAATACAGCGCGAGATAAATGTTGTCCTCCACCGAGTAGGCCATTTCCGGCCGAGTCGGCGGCGGCGCCCAGTTCATCCACAACATGTGCGACGGCGCGTCGGGCAGCGTGCCGGCAATCTGCCGCAAGCCCGGAAGCAACGCCTCGATCGACGCGCGGGTCCACATGTTGTCGACCGCGTAGCGATGACGGTCGGGATAGTGCTGCGAAACGCTGCGATACATCAGCCCCATTCCACAAGGGACAAAAGGAATGCTCAAGCGGGCGTGGCGCCGCAGCGGACTGTGGCGAAAGAACGCCAGGTCGCGCCAAGCGTCGGACCAGCGATCGGCGAAGATCGGCGCCACCACCGTCAGGCCCGGTCCCCGCACCCGCAGCGTGTGGCGCGACAGCAGGGCTTGCAGCTCGATCGACGCCGGCACATCGGGCCCCACGGCGTGCAGCCAGCGAAAGACTTCGTCGAACATTTCGCGGGCATAAGTCTGTACGCCGATGCCAATCACCTTCGGCCGGGGATAGAGCCGCAGATGAAAACGGGTCACAATGCCGAAGAAGCCGGGCCCCGATCCGCGCGCGGCCCAATAGAGGTCGGCGTTTTCGTCGGCGCTGGCGTGCACCATTTTGCCGTCGGCAGTGACGACGTCGAGCCCGACAACGCTCATGCACGCCGGGCCCAGCGCGCGGCTGTGCCAGCCATAACCACCCTGCAGCAAATAGCCGCCCACCGCAACACCACGGCAGTGGCCGGCCGGAAAAAAGAGCCCCTCTTTGGCAAGTAGCGCCGCCAGCTCGTGCCCCGCGCGGCCGGGACCCGTGGTGGCCAGCGAGCGGTCTTTGTCGATGGTCACGGCATTGAGCCGCGAGAGATCGACGAGCAGGCCGCCATCGCGCAGATGGTTGCCCGACCAACTATGACCGCCGGAACGTACGCCGATTCGCAGGCTTTCGCGCTGCGCCAGACGTACTGCCGCCAGCACGTCGTACACGTCGTTGGCTTGCACGATCACCGCCGGATAGCGATCCGGCAACCGCGCATTCCACATGGCGGCCTCGCGCGCCTCTTCATAACCCACGTCGCCGCGCCGAAACGTGCGCCCCCTGGCGGGCGTGGGTGAGCGCATGCTGCGATATCCCTCAAGCGGCGTGGAAAAAGTGACGTACGAATCGCGAGATGTGGCGGCTAGTCTAGCATTCGGCTGCCGGAACGCGAGTGGCCCGACGGCTGGGCTGCCGCGCGGCGGTCGCCTACTTGCGCAGAATGAGCTTGCCGCTGCGGGTCACGCTCAAGCGGTAAGCCTCGGCGCCGTGGCGGATCACGATTTCCCGCTGCCCCTGCATCAAATCCTGCGAGTCGATTTCGCGAGCTTCAGGATGACTGGGCTGAGAGTCCCGCGGAGCTTGAGGATCAGGTTGAGCGTCAGCAATCACGTCACGATACCCGGATGGTTTTGAGTCAGAACGTCCTGCAAGCTATCAGGCTAGGCAAGGTTGTATTCTTATTGAGACTCAATGTCAATAAGATAGACGATTCCACTGCGGGGATCTACAGGACATACGCCGTAAACATATATTATGCATTGGTTTACAGTCTGTTCGATTTTTCTTTTGCGCCCATTGACAGTGGTCTGGATGCGTATAAGATGGGTGTCAATTGAGACGCGTTCTCAACTTGAGTTTGAGCTAGCTCGCCACGGCCTCGTGCCGATTCGCCCGCCACGCTCGGCTGCGAAGTTCGCGTACTACCTCGCGAGATGGTCTCGCGCACGCGAACACACCATCCACCAACCCAACAGGAGTCCGCTACTGACGAGCGTGTGTTTGGGAAGCCTTTAGTCATCCAAAAACAAGGAACGAATCGACATGAGTTGCCGAGTGTATTGCAGCTTGATGTGCGCGCTACTGTTCGCCTCGACGACCGGCGAAGCCGCCACCTTTTCCGTTGAAACAAACCAAGGCTCCGGCCAGGACGGCATGATTTACTCGAGCCCCACCGTGCCGTTTCCGTTGAGCACGGCCTACCCGGTGATCGCCACCGGCGCGACCGGCGGAGCGCACGACGTCGCGGCGCTGATCCAGTTCGATTTGTCGACGGTGACCGCCACCGCTGCGGACATCACGTCCGCCACGTTGCGAGTCTTCTCTGCCACGTCGAAATCGGTGAATGCAACCAACCTCGATCCCGATGTGGCCCATCCGATCGAAATCGCCATTTCGCCCATCACGAGCGCATGGAACCGGGCCTCGGTCACTTGGGCGACACAGCCCACCCACGGCGCCGTTGAAACCACCTTCAGCGTCGACGCGCTCGGCCAGTTTTACACGATTGACATCACGGATATTGTGAAAGATTGGAAGGCGTCGCCGACTCCGACGCCGAACTTCGGCCTCTGGCTTAATCCGACGACGATCATGGGCAGCGGCCCGAATCAGGATCAGTCGCCGTTCTATGCTGTGGCGTTTAACTCCGGATTCTTAGCCTCGCCGCCATTTGGCCCGGGCGGTCCTAATGTGAATGGTCCCTTGCTGACGGTGAACGCCGTGCCGGAACCGTCGACGTTGTTGCTGGCGCTGGCCGGCGCCGTCGCGTTCGTGGGACGGCTGGCGTTTGTCGCGCGGCGACGCAAAGCATCCGTTTAGTCGTACTCTCCATGCCGGCGGTGGCCAGAACGGCTTGCACTGGGCGCCGCCGGCACTTGAAACTCCATGGACGAAAAGAGCACGCAGCTGGCGCGGCGGGGTACGCAGGGTAGCGCTGCGCCCCGGCCCGGCTTTTCGCTCGTCGAACTGCTGGTGGTCATCGCGATCATTGGCGTGCTCGTGGCGCTGCTGTTGCCGGCGATTCAGGCCTCGCGCGAGGCTTCTCGGTCGAGCTCGTGCCGCAACAATCTCAAGCAGATCGCCACGGCGATGCACATGTATCACGACGTGGGCAAACGCCTGCCGCCGGCGCGCATGAGCGACAGCGGTTTCAACAGCGCCTTTCTCACGATCCTGCCGTATCTGGAAGAATCGAACCTGAAGGACATGTTCGATGACAAGGTCAACTACAAGAGCTCTGCGGCGAACCTGGCCGTATCGAATACGTTGATTCCGATCTACGTGTGTCCTTCGATGAACGTCCCGCGCGTCGTGCCGGAGCCCGATCCCAGCTGCGGAGAGACCGGCGCGGTAGGCAGCTACGCCGTGTCCACCGGTTCGAACACCTCCGCCGGGCCCATCAGTCCCGGTTTGAATCTGCCCAAGCACGACGGGGCGATCATCCACCCGCGCTACGGAACGACGACCATTCCCAAAATCTCCGGGGCCGACGGCACTTCGCGCACGCTCATGGTGGGCGAAATGGACTACGAACTGTCAAATTACTTCTGGGATTGCCGGCCCACCATGCTCCGCTGGGGATCCACGCGCTGGGCCGTGGGCTACTACGGCGTGACGTGGGGCTCGACCGCGGCGCCCCTGAACACCACTGCACAAAAGAACCTGATTTACGTGTTCTTCTACGAGGAGTTCGATTGCTTCCGCAGCGACCACCCGGGCGGCGTAAACTTCGCCTTCGTAGACGGCAGCGTGCGCTTCGTGCGTGATGATATCGACCTGAAAGTACTGAAGGCCCTGGCCACGCGCGACGGGGCCGAAACGCTCGATGCCGACGCTTTGTGATCACTGTAGCGGCCGCGGCAGCTCCCTCTGTGCGCCGGCCGACCCGTTAGCTCCCGTACCGACTCAATCGAATTCCACCGCAGGACTGAACGAACAAAGGAACCACTCATGTTGTCTCGCGTAGTTGCCGCGCTTGCGTGCTCGTTGACTCTGGGCCTGTCCGCAGCCGAGGCCCATTTCATCTGGATCGATTTCGCACCCGCCGCCGACGGCCAGCCGCAGGCGCGGCTCTATTTTTCCGAAATGCCCGAACCGGGCGAGCCGCACCTGGTGGCCAAAATTGGCCATACCCAGGCCTGGTCGCGCGACGCCGCCGGCCAGTCGGCCGAGCTCAAAGTGGGCAAGGCCGCCGGAGAAACGGCCGCGCTGCCGCTCGCCGGAGCCGTGCCGCCGGCTGGCAGTCTCGAGGCTACGTGCGATTACGGCGTCTATCAGCGCGGTCCCGCTGGCCTGCTGCTCCAGTATTACGCCAAGCGGCTGACCGGCGACTGGGCGAAAAATGCCGACACGCTGGGCCGTTCGCCGCGCTTGGCACTCGACATTGTCCCGCGCTTGGAAGGTGGCAAGCTGACGCTCGAAGTGCTCTACAAGGGCGAGCCGGCTTGCAACAGCGAAGTGGTCGTCGTCGGCCCCAACCAGGAGCCGCATGAATACAAGACCGACGACAAGGGTCGCGCCACGGCGGACATTACCGCGCCGGGCCGCTATGCCGTCCGTGCCGCCCACATCGAGGCCGATCGCCAGGGCCAGCGCGACGGCAAGAACTACGCGCAGACCTGGCACTATTGCACGCTGGTGGCGGACGTGGATAGCGCAGCCTTTGCGGCCGAGAAGCCGGTTGCCGCAGACAACGCGACCGAAGCCCTGCGCCGCGCGCGCGACGGACGCGCCGTGTGGGACGCGTTCCCTGGCTTCACCGCCAAGCTCAGCGTCACCAGCGGCGACCAGGAATTCACCTGTCAGGCCAAGATCGATTCGAGCGGCACGGTGGAGCTTGACGCGCCACCGTCGAAATTGACCGACTGGGTTGAGGAACAGCTCAATTCGCTCGTGCAGCACCGCATGCCCTCCGGCGAGATCGGCGAGGGCAACGTGACCTACGTCGACGAGCCGGTCGTTCATCCGCTCGGCCGCAAGATCAATCTGGGCGATGCGAATTTCCAGAGCGCGTACCGTATTAAGGACGACGTGATCATGGAAGTGAACCGTTCGGCCGGCCCGCAACAGCGCTTCACGATCAGCGTGTTGGAAATTGTGCGCAACGCGGAAAACAAATACTTGCCGCGGGCCTTCACGATGAACTTTTTCGACGCCCAGAGCGGCGCGCTAAAGCTCAGTTTGGGCTATTGGAACGAGTGGCAGCGCGTGGGTAAGTTCGATCTGCCCAAGACGATCCTCGAAGTGGGCGCGCTGCCTGGTGGCACCGCCACCCGGCAAATCGTGTTCTCCGATTGGAAGTTGGCCGAGTAACGCACCGCGGGGCCGTGAGCAGAGAGAGGCGCTTGCTCGCAACCGGCACGCGATCGCCACACGTCAACTGTGCATGCGGGGCAGGGGGTCGCCGGTGCCGATAATCGCCGCCTCGGCCGTGGCCAGTTCGTCGAGCCGGCCGCGCACCTCCGCTTCCGGCGCGAACTGCAGCGCCATGCGCACATACGTGGCGTGGTGCCGCGCTTCTGATTCGAACAGGCTGCCGTAAAACCCGGCCAGCTCGCAGTCGCTCACGTGATCCCGCAACAGCGAAAACCGCTCGCAACTGCGGGCCTCGATCAGGCTGGCGATCAACAACCGATCGACGGCGCGGGCGGGCTCGCCCTTGCGTACCAGGTCGTTCAGCTGGCGGCCATAACGGCCCGGCTGCTGCGACGTAAAGCGCAGTCCGCGACGGTCGAGCAAATCCAGCACCTGACGAAAGTGGTCCAGCTCTTCGACCACGATGTCGGCCAGTTCGCGCGCCATTTCCGGCTGGGCGCTGCCATACGCGAAGATCAGGTTCAGGGCCGTGCCGGCGGCCTTTTTCTCGCAGTGCGCGTGGTCGATGAGAATGGCCGGCAAGTCGTGGTCGACCTGCTCAAGCCAGCGCGCGTCGGTGGATCCTTTGAGCGTTAACACGGCACTACGGATAGGGGCATCGACGCATTTCGCAACCCGACGCTGGCGAATTCAGGGTGCCACGGGTGGGCCTTCCGCCCGCGCTGCTGTCGATCATTCGCGGCAGCAGGCGGCCAGTGGCACGCAGATTCTCGACGTCAGTTTACTTCTGCGGCGCAGCCGCGGCCAGACGCATGCGATAGTTGTGCGCCACGAAGCGCAACATCGAGCGCGGCATCATGCGCTTCAAACGCCAGAACAAGCCGGCCACGCCCGGCGCGAAAACGTACAGCTGCTTGCGTTCCACGGCTCTGAGAATCTTGCGGGCCACCTCGTCGGCCGAGATGCGCGAGTGGCTCATCAACGTGCGCGCCACTTGCCGCTGGTCGGGCTTGTGAAAGCGGCCGTTCTCCAGAATGTTCGTCGAAAAGAATGCCGGGCACACGCCGGTCACGCCAATTTTGTACGGCTTGAGCTCGCCGTGCAGTGTCTCGGAAAGCGAGAGCATGCCCGCCTTGGTAACGTTGTACGGGGCCATGCCGGGCGCGGAAACGATGGCGGCCATGGACGCCACATTGACGATATGGGCGCCGCGCGGGTTCTGCTTCATCCACTCGATCATCGTGTGGCAGCCATAAATGGCGCCGTACAAGTTAATGTTGATGATCCATTGCCAGTCTTCCAGCGGCATCTCACCGACGTTCCCGGCACAGCCCACGCCGGCGTTGTTCACCAGCAGATCGAGACCGGGCCATTGCGTCTTGAGCTTGCCGTGCAGCGCCTGCCAGCCAGACACGCTGGTCACGTCCAAGTGTTCCACCTGGCCGCTGCCGCCCGCGGCGCGCATCTGGCTCAGGGTTTCCTCGCTGCCGGCATCATTGACGTCGGCCACCGCCACGTGCCAACCGTTGCGCGCCAGTTCAACCGAGAGTGAGCGGCCCAGCCCGCTACCAGCGCCGGTCACCACCGCATATCGCTTCACATCCATAACCCACGCATCCGTAAGGTTTGATCCATCGCCGCGTCCTCTCTGCAACCGCTTATCAACGTAACGTGCCGGTCGAAAATTGAAAACGGCCGTTTTGGCAGGCTGGGGATAACCCGCGGCCCAGGGACCTGTGAGCCAGGCTCATTGCGTGGCTGATAGCAAACGCCCGGCAACGGCGCTCTGGCGTCCGCCGTCGGCAGACGCGCCCGGTATCCGCCCTGACCAGGTCGCGCCAGTGGCCGTCCGGCGCTGCGTCACGGCTTGCGCAGTGCATCGCGAATCTCTCGCAACAATACAATTTCTTCAGGTGGCGGTGCCGGCGCGGCGCTCTCTTTGGTGCGCATCGCGTTCATGGCCTTGACGACCAGAAAGATGGCCAAGGCCACGATGACAAAATCGAGCACCGACTGCACAAACGCCCCCCAGCCAATTTCCGGCGCTTTCAGGCCGGCCACTTCCGGCACGGGCAGCTTGATGATGCGATCCTTGAAATCGACGCCGCCGGTGAGGTAGCCCGTGATCGGCATGACGATCTTCTCCACCAGCGAGCTGACGATCTTGCCGAAGGCCGCTCCGATGACAATGCCCACGGCCATGTCGACGACGTTGCCGCGCATGGCAAATTTGCGAAACTCGGTCAGAAACCCCATGGTACGTCGACTCCTTGCCTGAGAGGGTGGGTGATGTTCGCCCAGCGCGCGTGCCAACGTCGCGCGGTGCCGCATTGTAAAGCGGCCGTCGCCGCACGTCCTACGGCGAAAGCCAATCGCCCGCTGGCCGCGGCCCGCGCGCTTTCCTGGTGCATCAACGGGTGTTAATATATCGCCGGTCTCAGTGTTCTGCCGGAGGAGGCAACATGACGGGGTTATGCCGATCGTCGCTGGTGGCAACGTTGTTCGTCATGGCTGTTGCGGGCGGCGTGGTCCGTTGTTCCGCCGCCGACACGCGGTCCGACGTGTTCACCAGCGGCCGCGACGGCTATCACACCTTTCGCATCCCCTCGCTGATCGTTTCGCCGCGCGGCACGTTGTTGGCGATTTGCGAAGGCCGCAAGTCCAGCCGCGCCGACCACGGCGATATCGACCTTGTGCTGCGCGCTAGCGGCGACGGCGGCCGTACGTGGGGACCGATTGCGCTCGTCTACGAAGAGGGAGGCGGGCAGCCGATCACGATCGGCAATCCCTGCCCGGTCGTCGACCGCACGAACGGCACGATTTGGCTGCCCTTCTGCCGCAACAACGACGGGGTCTTCGTCACGTCGAGCGACGACGACGGCCAAACCTGGAGCCCGCCGCGCAACATAACGGCCGACGTCAAGCGGCCGGATTGGGGCTGGTATGCCACCGGCCCGGGAGTCGGCATTCAAATGCAACTTGGCCCGCACGCCGGCCGGCTGGTGATTCCCTGCGATCATCGCGAGATGATGGACGGCAAGCCCGTGATGTTTTCGCACGTGTTCTATAGCGACGATCACGGCAAGAGCTGGCGGCTGGGCGGCTCGCTCGATCGCCATACCGACGAGTGCCAGGTGGCCGAGCTGGCCGACGGACAGTTGCTGATCAACATGCGCAACTACTGGGGTCGCACGGGCCAGCGCGACGATCGAGCCGCCATGCGCGCCATCGCCCGCAGCGGCGACGGCGGAACCACCTGGTCGGCCCTGGAGTTCGATCCGACGCTGATCGAGCCGGTCTGTCAGGCCAGCTTGATCTCCCTGCCCGACCCGCGCGATCCGGCGGCACGCCTGCTGGTGTTTTCCAATCCCGCGTCGAAGAAAGATCGCAGCCATATGACGGTTCGCACCAGCGCCGACGGCGGTCGCACCTGGCCCGCCAGCCGGCTGATCGATCCGGGCAGCGCGGCGTACTCGTGCCTGGCGCCGCTGGCCAACGGGCACGTGGGGCTGTTGTATGAGCGCGACAACTACGGCCGTCTGGAGTTTGTCGACTTAGGGCCGCCGACCGTCGACGCCGACCGTCGTTCTCGTGGCGAGTGATCGAAAGCGCAGCGCCGCGCAGGCGCTCCTGAACGCAAGCCTTTGACCATTGAGAATCCCATGATCACGCGTAGAACGTTTCTCGAAGCGGCCGGAGCAAGTCTCGTCGTCGCGCCCTGGGCCCTGGCGGCCGACGCCGCCCATACGCCGCGCAAACGCCTGGCCATCGTCACCACCGAGTGGCGCTATCACTCCCATGCCTGGCACATGGGCGAACGCTTTCTGGTCGGCTATCCGATCAACGGTCGCTGGCATCAGCCCCCGCTCGACGTGGTGTCCGTCTACGTCGATCAGTTTCCCGAGAATGACTTGAGCCGGCAGCGTGCCAAAGAGTTTGACTTTCCCATCTACCCGACGATTGCCGAGGCGCTGCGCTGCGGCGGCGACCGTCTGGCCGTGGATGCCGTGCTGGTCATCGGCGAGCACGGCAACTACCCCAAGAGCGAGATCGGCCAGACAAAGTACCCGCGCTACGAGTTCTTCAAGCAGGTGACCGACGTCTTTCGCCAGGACGGCCGGACCGCGCCGGTATTCAACGACAAGCACCTGTCGTGGAAATGGAGTTGGGCGCAGGAGATGGTGGACATCTCGCGGGAGCTCAAGTTTCCGTTTCTGGCCGGCTCGTCGTTACCGGTTACCTGGCGAATGCCCGCGCTCGACATGCCCTACGGCGCCGACGTGCAAGAGCTGCTCTCGGTGGCAATCGGCGGCATCGACAGTTACGACTTTCACGCGCTGGAAGTGATTCAATGCATGGCCGAGCGGCGCCGCGGCGGCGAAACGGGCGTGCGGGCCGTGCAGGCGCTCGCCGGCGAGGCCGTCTGGAAGGCGATGGACGCCGGCAGTTGGGACTCCGGCGGCTGGGACCCGCGACTTTTCGAAGCCTGCCTGTCGCGCAGTCAGACCCTGGCACAGCCGGAGACTTACAGCCATCGTTATCCCACGGTCGCCCAGATGCGCGAGTGGGTAAAAGAGCCCATTGCCTATCGCCTGGAATACGCCGACGGCGTCAAGGCCACCATGCTCTTGATGAACGGCCTGGTCGGAGACTTCACGTTTGCGGCGCGGCTGGCCGGCGCTGCCGAGCCGCTGTCCACCTTGTTCTACCTGCCGCCCAATCCGAACGTGGTGTACTCCGCCGCGCTCATGTCGAAGGCGGAAGAAATGTTCCTCACCGGCAAGGCGGCGTACCCCATCGAGCGCACGCTCTTGACCTCGGGCCTGGTCGAAGCCGGCGTCCGCTCGCTGGCCACCGGCCAGAAACGCCTCGAAACGCCCTACCTGCAGGTGCGCTACCAGGCGCCCCGCGAGAGTACTTTCTGGCAAGCGTGAGCCGCCCCGCTGCGAGTTGCGGAGGGGGGCGGAGAACGTGGCGGCACGGTTGTCCGGCCCCCTCCCCCACCCTCGCCCGCAAAGGGGAGAGGGTGAATACGAAGTGGGTGTGAACAGTCTCGATCGGGGGCAACCCGGTCGCAGACGCTCGCACCACCGGAGGGCACGGGCGGAATTTTCTTGACGCGGCGCGGGTAGTTCGCGTACAAACAATCCTAGTTCGCGCGGCGGGCCACTAACCGCCCGGGTAAGTCCGGTGCTAGAACCCGCGCCAGCGAAGCAGGAGTGTGCGCGGGCACGCGCGCTCCCCGACAATTCGAGGCACACATGTCGCGAAGAAGCATTCTTCCGACGCGTGGCCGGCGGCGGCACTCCGCTATCATCAATACCCATTCGCCGCGCCTGCTCGCGTTGGAAACGCTGACCCGGACGTACTCCGTCTCGTACTCTCTGAAGCTCGAGCCGCTGGAGCGGCGCATTCTGCTGGCCGCCGATTTCGGCGATGCGCCGGCGTTCTATCCCACGCTGCTTGCCGAGAACGGCGCGCACCACGAAGCCGTCGGGCCCACGCTGGGCGCCGCGCGCGATAGCGAAGCCGACGGCGCGCACTCTGCCGCGGCCGATGCGGACGGCGCGGATGACGATGGTCTCACCTTGGGCACGATGCAAGTCGGCCAGCTGGGTGCGACGGTCATCGTCAACGTGCAGGGCGGCGCGGCAAAGCTCGATGCGTGGATCGATTTCAATGGCGACGGCAATTGGGGCGGACCGGGCGAGCAGATCGCCGACAGTCTGCCGATGGCCGTAGGCGACAACGTCCTGGCGTTCGACGTGCCGAGTTCGGCCGCCAGCGGCGTGACCTTCGCGCGCTTCCGCCTGAGCACTGCCGGCGACCTGGGCCTCGGCGGCGCGGCCGCCGACGGCGAGGTGGAAGACTACGCACTGACGATCGATCCGCCGCCACTATCGAGCGGCAATTTTGGTCCGGCCCAGCCGATCGATTCGGGCGTGCCCAACGGGGTAGCCAATACGCTCTTCGCCGCGGACATCGACGGCGATGGCGACAACGACCTGGTGAAGGGTTCCCTCGCGGCCATATCCGTCAGTTGGTACGAGAACGACGGCCAGGGGACCTTTACCCCTCACACGTTGCCGGGCAATGACGACTTTGTGTATTCGATCATCGCCGTGGATTTAGACGGCGACACCGACTGCGATTTCGTCTACCAATCGCTCAGCCAATGCCGAGTTGTCTGGCTGGAAAACGATGGGGAGCAAAACTTCACTCGCCATACACTCTACGCGGACGAGCAGTTCATTGCTGCTTTCGATGCGGCGGTTAGCGCGGTCGATATGGAGGGCGACGGCGATCTCGACCTGGTCACGTTCTTTGGCGAGTCAAGCCACCTCCAGTGGCTGGAAAACGACGGTCAGCAGAACTTCGTTCCGCATGTGATCGCGACGGTCTCGAATGCAAACTCGGAAATTGCCCCGGCCGACATCGACGGCGACGGCGATCTGGACGTGGTCGGCGGCCCATGGTACGAGAATAATGGCGCCCAAGCCTTCATGACTCGCTTCTCGGCCGCTGGCAGCTTGACCGCGGTGACGGCCGATCTCGACGGCGACGGCCTCATGGATATTGCAGGCGGCGACGGCGGCCTGACCTGGTTTCGCAATCTCGGCTTCAAGTCGCCCAATGGCGTGCAGCAGTTTACCGCGTTTCCCGGCAGCGATCCGAACAGCCGAGACATGACGGGCGGCGACATCGATGGCGATGACGACATCGACCTGGTCGCATCGAGCTCGGCCGACGATGTCGCGCTCTCGTGGTATGTCAACAAGGGCTCGCAAACGTTCACCCGGCGGACCTTGGCCGGACCCAAGGGGCTGGGCGATGTGGTGCTGGCGGATCTGGATGGCGACGGCGATTTGGATGCCGTGCTGGGCTCCGATTCCGAGACCCTGAACTGGTACGAAAATCTGGCCACCGTTCCCTCCGCCGTCGCCTCCCGGCAACTGTTCTACAACCAAAGCGCGTTCGACGGCGACAATGTTGCCATCAACGCGGCCGACGACGGCGCCATCGCCCTCGACAAGAGCGCCTATCTGCCGGGCGATGGCGTGGCCACCTTCGCCAACGTCAGTAGCTACGCGCGCGGCATCAACGGCATCATGCTCGACCTGACGCCGGGCACCGCCGTACACGCGGCCATCACGCGCAACGACTTCGCGTTCAAGGTGGGCAATAACAATTCGCCCGACAGTTGGACGCTTGCGCCCACCCCCACGGCCGTGTCCGTCCGAACCGGTGCCGGCACCAGCGGCAGCGACCGCGTCGAGATCACCTGGGCCAGCGGCGCCATCAAGAACGCCTGGCTCGAAGTGCAGGTGCTGGCCAACGACAACACGGGCCTGGAGGCGCCCGATGTGTTTTACTTCGGCAGTCGCGTGGGCGACACCGGTGCGCCGAGCGAGCACTTCTTTACCACCACCGTGGGCAACGACGTGGCCCGAATCTCGGCCGGCACCGGCAGCGCCAGCAGCATCACCGACGTGCGCGATATCGACCGCAGCAACACGATCACGCTGGCCGACGACCGCGCGGCGGCCCTGGCCAACATCGGCGTGCTCAATCGTCTGAACGTGGGCGGAGTCGTCTTTGCAGACAGCCCTGCGACCGACGCCGACCTGCCCGACATCGCGCCGGGACCGGTGCATTACGATCGGGGCGTCGCCTCGGCGCTGGCGCAAGCGTCATCCCCTGGCGAAACGGTAACGGCTGGGCCGACGGTAATCATCCGTGGGACGGAGCCGGCTCCGAAGCCCCCGGCCGCGGCGGTCTCCTTGGCGCAAGCAGCAGAGACGATGGACGCCAAGGCCCGCAAACCGGCCGTCCGCGCACATCTCGCTGAAGTGGACGACCTGGACGAAGAACTGGTGGCCCTGCTGGCCGCGGCGCTGGCTGGTGGCTAGCGGCCGCCTCCGCGCCCCCGACGTCGCACCGCCGTCCGCAGCCCGGCGAGTTCCTCGCCGCGGCACGCGATTCGCATTTCGCCGGCCGGCGATGAATTTGACTCTCGCTGCGAGAAGCCATAGCATTCGAAGTTCGCGGCTCGGCCGGCACGACCGACTCCGGTGCCGAGCGTAGCGAGCGGTGTGGTGGAAGCTCGGTGTGGTGGTAGCTCGTTGACCAATGCGGTCCTCCAGGAGCCAGCGATGCGAACCGATACCGCATGTGAAGCGCGCGACGTTGCCGCAGCGCAAGCGTCAATCTTTTTGCACGACGTGCTGGCCGGGCTCAGCGCCTCCCACAAGCGAATTCCGTGCAAATACTTTTACGATAAGCGCGGCAGCGAGTTGTTCGACCGCATCTGCACGCTCGAGGAATACTATCCCACGCGCACCGAGCTGGCGATCATGGAGCGCCATGCCGCCGAGATGGGCGCGCAAATCGGCCCGGGCGCCATGCTCGTGGAGTTTGGCAGCGGCAGCAGCGTGAAAACGCGCTACCTGCTCGACGGCCTGCCGCAACCGGTGGCCTACGTGCCGGTGGACATCTCGGGAGAGCACCTGTACGAGACCGCGGCCGAGCTGTCGCTCGACTATCCGCACATCGAAATCCTGCCGGTCTGCGCGGACTTTAGCGGCGACTTTGCCCTGCCCGCGGCGACCAGCAAGCCCACGCACACGGCGGTGTACTTTCCCGGCTCGACCATCGGGAACTTCCTGCCGCGCCGCGCGATTGCGTTGCTGCGTCGCATTGCCACCCTGTGCGGCACCGGCGGCGGGCTGCTCATCGGCATCGACTTGCGCAAAGACGCGCGCACCATCAGCGCCGCTTACAATGACGCTCTGGGCGTCACCGCCGAATTCAACTTGAATCTGCTGCGGCGGATCAATCGCGATCTGCAAGGCGATTTCGACCTGTCGCAGTTTGCGCACCGCGCAGACTACGACCCGCTGCGCGGCCGCGTGGAAATGTATCTGGTGAGTCAGCGGCCGCAGGTCGTACACCTGGGCGGGCGGACCTTCGAGTTCGCCACGGGCGAGACGATTTGCACCGAGTACTCGCACAAGTATTCGGTGGCCGAGTTTGCCGAACTGGGCGCCGCGGCCGGACTGTCGCTGCATCGCGTGTGGACAGACCGGGCCGGATACTTCGCGGTGCTGCACCTGGCGGTTGAGGGCGCGGCCCGCTAGCGCTTCCGGGGGTTCCATCGCTGCGGCGCGCTGGCGATCAATCGCCCACGACTTCCACGCCGTTCCAAAACGCAATGCGGCCGGCAATTTCCTGCGCGGCTTCCTGCGGCTCGGGATAGTACCAGGCTGCGTCGGGATTCGTGCGGCCCTCGACGACGACATGGTAGTAGTGGGCGATTCCCTTCCAGCCGCAGACGGTCGTCGTGGCGCTCTCGCGCAGACAGTCCTGGCGCACGCCGGCCGGCGGAAAGTAGTGGTTGCCCTCGACGACGATCGTGTCGCCGCTGTCTGCGATGACAGTGCCGTTCCAAACCGCTTTCATCGTTGCGTCTCCCACGGATCGCCAAGGTCTCGACCGGCCCATCGCCGGGTTTTCAGTCGCGCGGTTCGCCGCCGCGCTTCAGTCCACGCGGCACCACGGCCCATTCCAGCGCGTCGATGAGGAATTGTAGCAGCAGGGCCAACAGGGCCGCGGGGATAGCGCCCGCCAGGATCAGCCCCATGTCGTTCAGCCGAATGCCGCGCAGAATCGGCTGCCCGAGCCCGCCCGCGCCGATAATGGCGCCCAGTGTGGCAAAGCCCACGCACTGCACGGCCGAAGTGCGCACGCCGGCGAGGATCGTGGGCAGGGCAATCGGCAGCTCGATCTCGGCCATCCGCGTGGCGCGGCCCAATCCCAGCACCGTGGCCGACTCCATCAGCCCCGGCGAAATCCCCTGAATGCCGGTGTACGTGTTGCGCACGATGGGCAACAGCGCATAGCAGAAAAGCGCGGTCACGGCCGTGGCCGAACCTTCGCCCACGCTCTGCCATCCCAGCGCGGCCACCAGGGGCAACAGCAGCACCAATAGCGCCAACGAGGGAATCGTTTGCAGCAGCCCGACACCGGCCAGCACGACTCGCCCCAAGCGGGGGCGGCGCTGGCAGAGCACCCCCAAGGCAATGCCCACGACAATCGCCGGCAGCAACGAACGACGCACCAGATCGAGATGTTCCACAATGCGCTGGCCGATCAGGGTCGCCGTGCTGGTGTTCTCGGCGCGCACTTCCACGCCCAGCCGACGCTTGAGAAAATCGGCGGCCGCTTCCGCCTCGCTCTGTGTGCGATCTTCGACGGCGCGGTTGAGTCCGCGCATGTCCGCTTCCAAGACCTGGCCTGCCAATGCGCGCACAGCGGCCACAGCCTCCGGCCGGCGCGACTCGAGATCCAGCCGATACAAAATCACCGCGTTGTAGCGCGGAAAGAACTGCAGGTCGTCTTCCAGCAGCAGCAAATCGTCGCGGCCGATTACGGCATCGGTGGAATACACGTCGGTCAGGTCGATCTCGCCAGCGGCAAGCTGCCGGTACGCAATGTCGTGATCGACGCCCGGCACGTTGCGCTGCGGCAAGTCGTATCGTTTGGCAAGCGCCGGCCAACCGTCGGCCCGATCCAAGAACTCGTGCGTCAGCGCCAGGCGCAGCTCCGGCAGCCGGCGCAGATCTGAGATGCGCGAGATGCCTAGTTCCTGTGCCCGGCGGCGCGTCAGAGCCAGGGCATACGTATTGTTGAATCCCAGCGGCGCGGACATGCCGATTCCCTGCTTCGCGAGCAGACTGCGCAGCGCGCGGGGGTCAGCAA
Organism: Pirellulales bacterium; assembly: GCA_050250435.1. Lineage (GTDB taxonomy): Bacteria > Planctomycetota > Planctomycetia > Pirellulales > PALSA-1355 > JBFWOR01. Next base: position 100,846 of record JBFWOR010000020.1, read on the forward strand.
CTTTTTGAGTCGCGAAGATTTCCTGCGTGAGCGTGCCATCGTACTCCGGGTAGGCGTCAATCTCGCCGGCCGCCAGCGCATCGAACACGGTGCGCGTGCCGCCCAACTCGCGATAGTGCGCCACGTCGAGCCCGCGCGCCTGGATCACCGCGGCCAGCATGTCGCCCAGGATCACGCCTTCGGTGAATTTTTTCGAGGCCACGCGCACGTCGACGGTGCGGCGGGGCAGGGGGGTCAGTCCGGCTGCCAACAGCGCAATGCCGAGCAGGCAAAGCCGTACCAGCGGCCAACGAGATTGCAGCCATCCGTTCACGGCGACACCACCTGTGCCGAAAGAAAGTCAGCCACAAACTCATTGGCGGGCCGGGACATGATGTCGGCCAGCGCGCCTTGTTGCACGATGCGCCCCCCGTACATCACGAACACGCGGTCGGCAAACCGGGCGGCCTCCACCAGATCGTGCGTCACCAGCAGCACCGTGGCCCCGGTGCGCTCGAAGATCTGTTTCAGGTCGCGCTGCAGCCCGGCGCGAATCAACGGATCGAGCGCACCCAGCGGCTCGTCCATCAACAAGATGCTCGGCGACAGGAACAAGGCCCGCATCAGGCTCAGCCGCTGACGTTGGCCGCCGGAAAGCTCGCTGGGATAGCGGGTCAGCGCATCGCGCGGGAACTGCGTGATTTCGGCCAACTCGTCCAGCCGCGTGTGTACCCGGTCGCGCGGCCAGCCGTCGTGCCGAGCCATGAGCGTCACGTTGCCCAGCGCGGTCAAATGCGGAAACAGCCCGCCTTCCTGGATCACGTAGCCCAATTTGCGGCGCACCTGGGCCAGCGTGTCGGGCTTGAGTGTCAGCGTATCAACCGTGATCTCGCCGGTAGTGGGCGCGACCAGGCCGGCGACCATGCGTAGGATGGTGGTCTTGCCACAGCCGCTGGGGCCCAGCAATACGGCCACCTCGCCCGCGCCGATCTCGAGATCGAGCGGCTGCACCACGGTGCTGCCGTCATAGACTTTCGAGACTGCGCGGAAGGCGAGCATGATGAGCACCATCGTACCGGCGGGACAGCGCCCCGAGCCACACGACTAGCGCACCGGAATGCTGGCAAAACGAGCCATTCCGACCGTTTCCGGCTAGTCGCGCGCCAGGCGAATGCCGGAGAACTGCCAGCGGGCCTGAGGCGGGAAAAAATTGCGATACGTGGTGCGCAGGTGATTAGCGGGAGTGGCGCAAGAGCCGCCCCGCAGCACGTACTGATTGCACATGAATTTGCCGTTGTACTCGCCCAGTGCCCCCGGCGGCGGTCGATACCCAGGGTACGCCCCATACGAGCTGGAAGTCCACTGCCATACCTCGCCGAAAAGCTGCCGCAACTTGGCCGCAGCGCGGGCCGGGGCCGGCGCAGGATGAAACCGCCCGTCCGCTAATCCGCGCTCCAGAAATCCGCCCTCCAGCGGCTCCGCTGCCGCCGCGTGCTCCCATTCGAACTCGGTCGGCAGCCTGGCTCCGGACCAACGGGCAAACGCGTCCGCCTCGAAATAGCTCACGTGGCACACCGGTTCTTCGTCGCACAGCGGAAGCAAGCCACCCAGCGTGAACTCGTGCCAGCGACCGTCGCGCTGGTGCCAGTACAACGGCGCTTGCCACTCGAGTTCGCGCACCGTGGCCCAGCCCAGCGACAACCACAAATCCGCTCGACGGTAGCCACCATCGTCGATGAAGGCGCGATACTCGCCGTTGGTGATCAGGCGGTCGCTGAGCGTAAATGGAGCGAGATACACCTTGTGGCGCGGGCGCTCGTTGTCGAACGAGAACGCATCGCCCTCGTGACCGATGTCGACCAGGCCGCCGGCGAACGACACGTCCGTCGCCGCCGAGAGCGGCGCGCCGTTGCTGCGGCCGTTCGATGCGCCCGCGCGCGCGCCCTGTTCAGGACGATAGGCCGGATACAGCGGGTTGCACGAAAATGCGTGCTTAAGATCGGTGAGCATCAGCTCCTGATGTTGCTGCTCGTGATGGCTGCCGAGCTCGACGATGCTGCACAGCTCGGCGTGCCGGTGTTTCTCCGTGGCGCCATTTTCCAACAGCCTGCTCATGCGCTGGTCGACGGCGCGCCGGTAGGCCGATACTTCGGCCACGGTCGGACGCGTGAGCACGCCGCGCTGGGCCCGGGGGAACTGCCGGCCCAGCGCCTCGTAATAAGAATTGAACAGATACCGATATTCGGCCCGGACCCCTTGGTAGTCGGGCTCAAACGCGGCCAGGACGAAGTTATCGAAGAACCAGGTGGTGTGCGCCAGATGCCAGCGTGTGGGACTGGCGTCGGGCATGGACTGGACGATGTAGTCCTCGACCTCCAGCGGCTCGCAGAGCAGCTCGCTGGTGCGACGCGTGACGGCATAACGCTCGGCCAGAAGGGTTGCCGATCCGGCCACTGGATTCGCGTTCATGCCGCCTCCCGGTGCTTGTGGCTAGTCGGGCCGACCGACGCGCGACTCCTGGGGTTGTCGCGAGGGATGCGCCGGCTCGTCGCTGCCATTGCCCGCAACGCTGGCGGAACCACTGCCGCCGGCCGCCACTGAACTGGTGGCGGTCGAGACATCCCCTGGGCCGTCGTCGGTCCAGCTCTCCATATCCGTTGATCGCAGCGTGCCCGACTCGTCGATCGCCGCCGCTCCGATGCCCGTCAACAGGGCATATACATAGTACATCGTCGGCACCAAATAGGGGACCAGCACGGTAGCCACCATCAGGCCGAAGCAGAGGCTCGTGGCCATGGGAATTACGATCTGCGCCTGCAGCGACTGCTCGAGCAAAATGGGCAACAGCCCGGCGATCGTCGTCACGCTGGTTAAGAAGATGGGCCGCAGGCGCTGGGCGCCGGCATCGACCAGCGCCACTTTCAACGGCATTCCGTCGTTGACGCGATGATTGATAAAGTCAATCAGCACGATCGAGTCGTTGACGACCACGCCGGTCAGCGCCACCAGCCCAAACAGGCTGAACATGGTCATTTCCATGCCTTGCACGAAATGCCCCAGCACGGCCCCCGTGATGCCGAAGGGGATGATTGCCAGCACCATGAGCGGCTGCACATACGAGCGAAACTCCACGGTCAACAACACAAACATGCCCATCATGGCGACGACCAGACCAATGCGCAGACTCTCCATCGATTCGGTGGTGCGCTCCTGCTGACCTTCCCACAACACGCGCACGCCCGGATATTTTGCAAGCAATCCGGGCATAAACGTCGTGCGCAGATCCTGCACGATATTAAAGGCGTTGGCCACCGATTCATCGACGTCGGCCGTCACGGCAATGGCGCGCAACTGATCGATCCGGTTAATCTCGGCATAGCCGCGGGCCACCTGCACGTCGGCCATTTCCGTGATGGGTCGCTCGGCACCGTCGTTGGTGCGGACTCGAATCTCCTCGAAGTCGGCCAGTGAGCGACGATCGTCCTGCGGATAGCGGACCATCAGCTTCACTTCGTGGCGGCCGCGCTGCAATCGCATCACCTCTTCGCCGTAATATGAGGCGCGGACCGTTTCAGCCAGATCGGCCAGCGGCACGCCCATGGCCATCGCCGAGGGCTTTACCTTGAGTTGGAACTCCCACTTGCCGGGGCGCGAGTCATCGGCCACGTCGAACACGCCCGCATATTGCGTGAGCCTGGCCTTGGTTTCTTCGATGGCTGCTTCCAGCCGGGACATGTCGCGGGAGTCGGCCAGCAGGCGAAATTCAATCGGCCGGCCGCCGGGTCCAAAGTCGGGCACGTTGAAGGTGACGCTCTCCGCCCCGGGGAACTGTCCCGATGCTTCGCGCCATTGGGCGATGATATCGCGACTGTGAATCGTGCGTTGGCTGGGCTCGACCAGCTCGACATTGACACCGCCCACCTGGCTGCCGCTGGTGCGCGTGTCAGGGCCCATCGCGCCCGGTGAGCTGACCTGCCCCACGGCGCGGTGCACGTAGCGCACCACCGGTTCGCCCTGCTGCGCGAGGCGCTCGTTGATTGCCAGAATGGCCTTTTCAATCCGATCGGTCGCGGCATTGGTCACGGCGGCAGGTGTGCCGTCAGGGAACATGATGCGCGCCACGATCAGCTTGCTGTCGACCTGCGGGAAGACGTTGAAAGGCGTATAGCCGGAGACGATCAGCCCGAACGATACCAACAGCAGGGAGACCGCGGCGGCGAGTGTCACCCCGGCATGATCCACGGCCCACCGCGCCGACGGCCGGTAGACGTTGGCAACGGTCCACTCGAAGCCGGCCGTAACCTTGACGTTGATCCGGGCAAACAGGTCACCCACGCGCGCCAGTGGATACGTAAGCCACGTCCAAAACAGGACCAGGCCCAGCATGGCCCGGCCCAGTGTCGCCGCCAGCGGCGCCGACATCACGCTCCGCCAGCGGCGCGTGCGGTCGAGCAACGAAAGCGGCGACGGCGCGTGCGACAAGTGGCAGGGCAAAGAAAAGGTGGCTTCCGCCAATGAAATCATTAAAGCCGCGATGACGGCCACCGGCAGCACGCCCACAAACTTGCCCATCACGCCCGAGACGTACATCAAGGGGATGAACGCCACGACCGTGGTGAGGACGGAGGAGGTAATGCTGGGGAGCACTTCGAAGGTGCCGTCGATGGCCGCTTGGGCGAAGCTTTTGCCACGCTGGCGATGCTCGTAGACGTTTTCGCCCACGACGATCGCATCGTCGACCAGCATGCCCAACACCATCAGGAAACCGAACGTCGTCAACTCGTTGAGTGTGTGTCCCAAGGCGAACAGCACGGCGCAGGTGCCCAGAATGGCGACGGGAATGCCCAGCGAAACCCAGAACGCCAGCCGCAAGTCGAGAAAAACCGCGAGCAGCAAAAACACCAGAATCAGCCCCTGCACCGCGTTGGTGGCGAGCATATTCAGCCGGTCGCGCACTTCGACCGATTGATCATTCCAAGTAACCAGCTTGTAGCCCGCCGGGAGATCGGCGGTTGCCACGTAACGATTGACGTCGTCGACCATGGCCAGCAGGTCTTCCGTAGTCGTCCGTTCCACGGAAATGGCCAGGCCGGGGCGGCCGTTGATGCGGCTGATCGAAGTGATACTGTCGTCGAACTCGTCGCGCACGGTACCCACGTCGCCCACGCTCAGCACCACGCCCCCGGGCGCGGTGATCAGGGGGATGTCGAGAATGTCCTCACCGATCGTGCGCTTGTTCTTGCCGCGCAGCAGCACCTCCTGCGAATCAGTGCGCATGGTGCCGCCAGGAATCTCTACATTCTGACGGCGGATAATTTCGGCCACGCGCTGCAGCGTTAGCCCGTATTTACGCAGCGTGTCTTCGGGAATTTCGACGTCGATCTGAAATTCGCGCGCGCCCACGATGGTCGCTTGCGATACAGCGGGCTGCTGCAGCAAGTCATCGCGCACGCGCTCGGCCACCTCGCGCAGTTCGAGCTCCGCATCCGGGTCGGTCCGGTCAGGTCCCAGCACGCCTACGCTGATCACTGGTTGGCGCATTGTGATCTGTTTGACTTCGCGCTCTTCGGCGAGGATCGGAAAGCTGGGAATGCGGTCCACCTCGGAGCGCACCTCGTTCAACACCTTCTGGACGTCCTGGACGTCCGCCTCCAACTCGATCACGACAAAGCCGCTGCCCTCTTGGGCAATCGACACGACCCGTTTGATGTTCTCGATGGGCCGCACCGCTTCTTCAATCTTCTGGCAAATACCCTCTTCCACTTCGTCCGGGCTGGCACCCGGATAGGGCACGGTGACCAGAATGATTTCCAGCGCGAAGTCGGGAAACACTTCGCGGCGCATTTGCGCCAGGCACAGCACGCCGACCAGCATCCCGGAGATCACCAGCGTGTTGACCGCGGGTGTGTTGCGGACGGCCCATTGAATGAGAAACTTCATGGAGCGGGGCGCTCCTGCACCGCCATGCCGTCGGTGGCCACGGCCAACGGCGAGCTGACCAGTTTCATACCCGGCTGCAGGCCGGCGTCGTCCGCATACACCAGCACCGTCTCAGCGCCCGAGTCGGCTACGCGGACTTTTCGGATCGCCAGTTTTCCGTCGACCACCTGCCATACCCTGTTGCCCGGTTGCAAGGCGCGCTGCGGCACTTCCAAGAGGGTCATCTGGGGCTGAGCGTGCACGCGGACCGTTACATACATGCCCCGTACCAGCGCCGGCGGGCCCTCGCGCGACGTCGATGCGGCGCCATGCTCCGCGTCATCGACGCGCACCTTGCGCGGATCGGCCACCAGCGCCCGGCAAGGAACCGTCCGCGTGCGCTCGTCCAGACCGATGCCATCGAAGCGCGAGAGGGCGCCATCCCATTGATATTGCCGCCCACCCAGCTCGTAAATCACCGTCACCGGCGCATGCGGTATCTGATAGTCGCGGGATAACCCGGTGTCATCGCCGTCAGGCTTGCCGTTCTGTTGAGCCCACAGCCAATACAAGTCTTCCATACGCAGGTTGCACTTCACCTCGACCGCGGAGGTGTCCTCGATCTTCGCCAGCGAAGCGCCTTTTTGCACGTAGGAGTCTTCTTCCAGCATCTCGCTGATGATCACACCGCTCGCGGGGGCGGCCACTTTCGTGCGCTCCAGATCGAGTTGCGCCTTGGCCAGCTGCGACTGCCACAGATCGTGAGCGCTGATGAGCCGATTGCGACGAGTATTGAGCAATTGCCGTTGATTCTCGAGAGTCAATACCGCGTTGAGCGCCGCCAACTCTTCGCGCTTCGATTTTTCCAGCTCCGTATCCGAGACGATGCGCTTGGCGGCCAGCTGCTCTTGCCGCGCCAGATCTTTGCGCTGCAGCGCGAGCTGCTCTTGCGCCACCTTCATCAGGGACTTCGTGTTGGCGGTCTCCACATCCAGTTCTTCCAAGGAAACGGCCGCCTGGGAGAGCTCACGCCGCAGGCGTTCCACTTCGAGCTCGTAATCGCGCGAATCGATCTCCAAAAGCGGTGTGCCGGCCTTGACGAAGTTGCCTTCGCGGCAGATCGGATGCTTTTTGGCAATGCGGCCGGATACCTCGGCCGCCAGATCAATTTCGCGGTAAGGAACGACTAGACCGTCGACCACAATGTCGAGCCCGCCCGAATGCGGCGCTACGGTAATGGTTTCGACCAAGGGCACGGCGTCCGCCTCGCGGACCGCCTGCGGGGCCTCGCGCAGACTGCGCAAGGCAACGAAGGCCAGAATTCCGAGTGCTAACACTCCGACAGGTGCCCCGATCCGAAAGGCCTCCCCGAGCGGCGAGGCCGAGTTAGGTCGCTGGCGGAGGGGGCGCACAACGGGTTCGCTCACGTCTTGTTTCATGGGCGCACCGCTCTCCGGAAAGGGGAAGTCAGGCCAGGCAAACACTATTAGCTGTTCGCCACCTGTGGTCCAAGCTTGACGGGCAAGCTTGTGGAGGGGGGGGCAGAGTCCCATTATGCTCCACCTGGGGCCACTTTGCACGCTCAATTTTAGGCCACTTTGCACGCTCGATAAGGTCCAAAAAACGGGGCTTCTTCCTTCCAACGGCCCGCATTGACAGGGCGTCGTCAAGCCACTCGTTGGGAAGTCCTCCTTGGTAGCGCTGGCCCGCGAACGAGCGTGCCGGTCGGCCTGGCCGCTCGCTCCGCAGCGAGCATGACCGTGGACGCGCCGTGGCGCCGGGCCCCCGACCGGTCGGATTTGGTCAAAATCCACGGCGCGAATTCCCTCGCGGAATTCTAACTGAAGCCTAACTTTTGTCAGCTTGCTCCCGCCTGCCGGCAGGCCGTAGATTGCACGGTCTCACGCGGCGTTCGCGCTTGCGCACCTATTTTGGGCTCCAGTTTGGGCGGCAAATCAAAGGGCAACGATGCCTAAACGGCCGCTTTGCGCCTATCAGGAAACCACTCGATGACGAATACGTTTTCGGTCAAGCGCGTCGCACTGGTGATTGCACCCTTGGCGATCGCCAGCGTGGCGATCGTTTCGATCATGGCCAGCCGAATTGAGAGCGAGGCCAAGCGCAAGGGCGAAGAATCCATGCTCAGCTGGTTCGAAATGACCTCGCCCACGCCGCGCCTGATGGACCCGCGGTTTACGGACGCCGACACCGATCTGGTGGCGGACACCCCGGCCAACGCCGAGCAACAAATCTCCCCGGACGTATTGGTGTTCTCGTACGTGGCCGGTCCCGAGGCCGCCGACGAGCAGGAAGCTTGGAAGGACTTTGTCACCCATCTGGAAAACGCCACCGGCAAAAAGGTGGAGCTGGCAACGTTCAGCACGACCGACGAGCAGCTGTCGGCCTTGGCCCAAGGCAAGCTCCACGTGGCGGCGTTCAACACCGGCGCCGTGCCCTTGGCCGTCGCCTCGTGCGGATTCGTGCCGATCTGCACGCCCGGCAAGGGCGACGGCACGTTCGGGACCACCATGCGCGTGATCGTGCCGGCCAAGAGCCCGGTCAAATCGGTCAAGGATTTGAAAGGCCGCACGATTGCCTTCACCACCCGTGACTCAAATTCCGGCTGCAAGGCGGCCCTGGCCATGCTGCGCGAGTACGACCTGTTGCCGCTGCGCGACTATCAATGGAAGTTCTCCGGCAGCCACGATGCATCGATCGCGGGAGTGGCCAAGGGCGAATACCAGGCAGCGCCGGTTGCCAGCGACCTCTTGGATCGGGCGATCGCCGCGGGCACCATCCAGAAGGACCAGGTCCGGATAATTTACGAGTCGGAACACTTTCCGCCCGCCACGATTGGCTACGTGTACTTCCTGCCCAAGGAACTGAGCGACAAGATACGCACGGCGTTCATCGACTATCCATGGTCCGGCACCAACGTGCAAAAGCAATTCGAGTCGGCCGGCGCCAGCAAATTCGTGCCGGTCTCTTACAAGCGCGACTTCGCCCTGATCCGGCGCATTGACGACGCGTTTCGCAAGACGTCGAACTGACGGCGGCGCCGCAAAAGAACGGACGGCGTAACTGGTACGCACGTCTCACCTGCGGGTGCACTTAATCCCGTCTACTGTGCCAGCCCGTCTACTGTGCCAGCCCATCTACCGTGCCAGGCTGCTGGAGATTCCGAGTGCCAGGCGACGCGCGGCAGTTGCTGCGGACCGGCGGGCCACGGCTTTGGCGCTCTGCACGTAGGAGCTGCTCAGATTGGGAATCAACTGGACGTCGGCTTGTTGATCCACGTGGCAGGGGCGCAAATCGCCGTTGAGATAAGCGTACTTCTGGGCGGCCGCAAAGCCCTCTTGGGCCCAATCCGTCGGCGTGCGATGGGATTGCACGTCGCGGCTGATGGATTCCGCCTCAGCACTTTCGAGTGACGCGATTTGTTGAACTTCTGCCAGCATCGGCGCGAGTCCCAGCTCGTCACCCAGCATGTTGTCCCAAGCTGCGTGCAAAACGACGGGCATGCCGCCATCGAGCCGCACGATGCCGAGATTGCCGCCCCGATCCCCCTCAGGAAACGTCTCGCTCAAAAGCGAGCAACAGTGCAGCGGCTGATGAATATCGCCCACCAGGTGGATCAACCAGCACAGTGCGACGGCCCGGTCGGGACCGTTGCCGCAGCGCAGCTTCTCGCCGTTGGCCGTGATTTGTGTGACGACGTTCGGCGCCTGGTGAGAAGGCAGCGCGGACGCGTCGAGCTTTGAATACGGCGGCACGTAAAATTGCGTGACGTAGTGCCAGGTCGGCCGGCTGAACAGTTCCTCGTGGTTGCTGCGGATCCAATCGGGCCAGTACGCAGCACGCAGGAACGCCCACTCGTCGACGGACACGCCCTCCGGCTTATCAGCCGCCAGATATTCCTGATAGTGCGGATGCTGCTGGAGAATCTCGGTGCACGCGGCGCGCTGGCAGGCGGACAGTTTCAACCAGGCCAGCCGGGCGACGGCCATGTGCCCTTTTTCGTTCCAGCCCAAGGCCGGCGCGGTCAACAAGAGCCAGCAGGCAGCAGCCAATCCCCAGGCACGCATCGCTGCCCTCACTCAAGAACGTCGGATGAACCACGAGGCGAATCGACTATGCGGCCATCCGACGCCGCCGGCGGCGAACGCACAGCGTGCCCATGGCGGCCAGCGCCGCACCTGCAAAGACCCAACTGGCCGGCTCCGGCACGGCAATCACGTTGCCGAAGACATTCAACGTCATCGTATCTCCCGTGCCGCCGAACACACCCGCCTCGTCGGCGATCTGCAGCAGATACGAAGCCGAGAACGAACCCAATTGGTCGATTGAAAAACTGACATTGAACAGGCCGCTGGTCGAGCCCGCGGCCAGTCCCGAGAACGGCGACAGATCCGTCATGAAGCGGCTGAACGTGTCGCCACTTTCCGCGAACGAGTTCAGGTCGAGGTCTGCGCGGAACACTGCCGCCAGGTTGGTGATTTCGAAATCTTCTTGCACGGTGCCGGCCCCGAGCAACAACGTGCCGAAGTCGATATCAAGTGTTTGCGGCGCCGTGGCACCAATGAACTCACCGGCCGAGTGCTGCAACACGGTGTAATTCCGCGAGTCGTTGAACACGCCGTCGGCCACCTGCTGGCTGGTGCCGGTGACGTTGACGTTGCCCACCTGCGGACCCAACGTGGTCGTGTCGAGCGTCAAGTTATGCACGTTCGGCGCGGCCAGTGCCAACGATGTGTCGCTGCCGCCGCCGGTCGCCGCGCCGCTGCCCGTGTAGTTATACGTCAACTCGTCGGCACCAATCGCCACGGCGACCGGTGCCACGTTGCTCACGTTGAGGCCGACCGACAAGGGCGTGTTCTGAATCACCTGCGCGGGCACGGCGCCCAGTGTCGCGCCTTGTTTGGCGGGCAGCTGCAAATCCATCACCACCGGCAAATGGTCGCTGGCCGTGGTCAACGAATTCAGCACCGTGGTACGCGAGGGCTGACTGCCGCTCGGGTTGTATTCCGACAAGGGCAGGGCCGTGTTGGCGGCGGCGTTAATGTTGTTGTTGAACGTGGTGCCGTTGTTGCCAAAGGCGTGATACGAGTGCTGCGAAGCCGGGATCAGCGTGTTGGGTGTGCCGAGGCCGATATACGCCAGCCCGTTGCCTTGCGTCATGTTCTCCGTCACGAGCTGAAAGTCGTAGCGGTCGTCCATGCCGCCTCCCGTCAGATTGTTGACGCCGGTGACCAACGGGGCTTGCGTATGAATGGGGGCAAAGGCGGCGTTGTTGCCCCAACTGCCGGGCGAGCTGATGGGATCGAAGGCCCGACCAGGTCCGCCGCCCCCCACGCCGGTGAGCGTCTGATACATGGCCTCGGAGCTGGTTTGGATGTTGTAGTCGCCCGCGAAAATGGCCCGCACACCCGCGCCCAGCGCATCGGCATCGTTGCGGATGATCTGCGCCTCCACGTTACGGCGCGTAGCGTCGCTGGGGGGCGTGTTATCGGTGCCGGCCTTGTAGTGACTGCTGTAGACGTAAAAGTCAGAGTCGGCGCCGTAGCCCACCGGACGAAATTCAAAACGCATGGGAGCCCGGGCCGGTCCCGCCGCGCTGGCCACTCCCAGCGCCGTCTGTGAAATCAAGGACACCGTGTTGGTGTTGTAAATGACCGTTTGCGTTTCGGAAGTGCCGATGCTCGTGCCCGCGATCGTCGAGCGTGCGTACGTGCCGGCGCCGTACAGCGCGTTGAGCTGGTTCATGATCGTATTGGTGCCGATCAATGCCGAATCCGCCTCCTGCAGCGTAATGACGTCCGGCGCGCGTTGTATTCCGTTCTTCGTCTCGATGCCGATGGCTTCCAGCACGGTGGTCGTCCCCGCGCGGGGTACCGTGCTGCCGGCGGGATTCGTGACAATCGCCGCGTTCCAGTCGACAACCCGCAGTTGGGCCGTCGCCGGCGCCGCGAGCAGCGCGGCGCAAAGAACAAGAAGAGCGGGCTTCAAAGAAGCAATCCAGGTGCGTCTGGTCATTAGCGTTTCCAATTCGCTGAAGGAATCTCGGTGTAGATACGCTCGTCGTTGATTCTGGCTGAACTTCTACTCGGCAAAGCCTTGCTGTCGCTTGATCTCGTTCGTCCTGGCACTGGTGAGCGCGCCGTTTCAGCGCGCCGTTTCAGCGCGCCGTTTGAACTATTCCGTCACTTCGATCGGCAATTGCTCATCGCCGGCGCGCGACGCCAACGAGTGCAGCACGCTCAGCTCGGTTTCCTCCAACAGGAAATGCACGGAGCCATCGCAGTACAGCGCGTGCGCTCCGCCGGGATGGTCGGAATACAGCTGCGCAGGATTGGTCCAGGCATCGGGTCGGCCGTACTTGTCGAGCCGGTTGATTTGAAAACGGATGGGGATCACGTTCGTGCCGTAAGCCCAGCCCCCGTTGGGCACGTCGCGCCCTACGCCTTCCGGCGTCTTCTCCCAGGCGCGGCCGGTGAGCTCGCCCACGATCATCGTGTGCGACAAACCATCGGTAATTTGCCGTGGTCGGATGCGCGGCGCGCTGAGGATTTGCGCTTTGCCCGGAATGATCAGCGGGCCAATGCTCAAGAGGATGCCGGCGTTTTCCCGGTAAAACGTATTGGTCTTGAAGATGTTTTTGCCGGAACTGTGGGGCCCGCTGATACCCGCATAGTCGATCAGCGCCATCTCCTCGCCCGGGTCCCATTTACCGTTGCGGTTGTAGTCCGCCGTGCGATCTTGTTCCGTGCGGAACCGGTCGCGCACGGCGCAACTCGGGCAATTGTACACCGGCACCTTGAGAAACACGGCATCCTTGTTGTGGGCATCGAGCGGTGTGTACTCCCAGCGGATCTGAGAGCGCAAATTCGCTTCCTCCAGGAAGTCGAGCATCGTGGCGCTCCAGGCCCACGTGTAACCGAAATACGAGAACTGCTGCTGCCCGGCCGGAAACATGCCGAACGACGCCACGTAGTTCTGCAGCCCGATGCCGATTTGCCGTAAATTGTTGGCGCAATTGGTGCGGCGCGCACTCTCGCGCGCGGCCTGAATGGCCGGCAACAGCAACGCTACCAACACCCCGATAATCGCGATCACAACCAGTAGCTCGACCAGCGTGAATCCCGCGGAACGCTTATTCTCAGAGCGCTTCAAAACGTCACTTCTCCTCGTCAATCACAGGGTTAAGCCTATTCCTTAGGCCCCGGCGCGCAATCATTCACGAGCCCGGGATACCGCGAGCGCGCGCTGCAGTGCGACCGTCTGCGGCCTGCCGCTTGATGGCGGATTCTAGCTATGAAGTGCGAGCCATTTGTGAGCGTCGCGCAAGAACGGCGCGAGCACCGCGCGTGAGTTCCATGAGAAGGGCGGATCAACGGCCCCAAATGCCGGTCCGAATCATTGCGCAAACTAGCCAGCTTGCCGCTTCAGGTGGGGTGGCATCGCGAAATGGTCACCGAACTCTCGCACGCTTCTAACAATTCAAGCATCTTGCGCTAGCAATCGCTGTCTATCATCCCCAACCAGATGCCAGCGACTAGGCACCGCGCAGGTGGACCGCGCGCATAGGGGCGGAGGGAGGACAGACGCCTGAAAGTGTCCATCGGTCCCATGACGGAAACCAAGTTCAGGAAACGCCAAAGGAATTCACTACGATGATGCGCCCCACCAAGATTTTTCGATCCGCCCAGGCCAAACGCGGTGCTCATACCCGTTCGCGCTTTGCACCCACCTTGGAGCCGCTGGAAGCCAGGGCCTTGCTGGCGGTCGACTTCACTCCCGGAAATCTGGCCGTCATTCGTATCGGAGATGGCGCGGACCCCTTGCTCTTCGAAGCCACGGAAGCCTTCATCGATGAATACACCCCGGGCGGCACGCTGGTGCAGTCCATCCCGTTCGACACCGCGGGCGCCGAGCGATTCGGCTTGACCGGCGGCGGCTTCACCGACGGTGGTCTCACCCGCACCGATGACGGCCAGTACCTGGTGGCCGCCGGCTACCGCTCCAGCCCGGGCGATGCGAACCCGGCCAGCGCCAACGCCGCTGTCACTCCCCGCGTCGTCGCCCGCATTGGCACCGACGGCGATATCGACGCCACCACCCAGCTCACCGACTCTTACAGCACCATCACCTTCCGCGGCGTCACCAGCGACGACGGCACGCGGTTCTGGCTGTCCGGTTCCAGCGGCAGCATGGCCAATCCCACCGGCGGCGTGCGCTACGTCGGCGGATTCGGCGGATCTCAAACGTCGGTCGACATTGGCGAGCAGGTGTTCGACAACATGCGCGAAATCCTGGTTCTCGACGGCAACCTGTACACCGCCTCGGGCGCCGGCACGCCAGGCCACGCCGTGTACCAGATCGGCTCCGGGCTGCCCACCTCCGGCCCGCAGCCCTACAACGAAATCATTCCCGAGTCGCCGCCGCTGCTCGAACAGTTCAACGCTTTCTTCCTCGCGGACCTCGATCCCGCCGTGGCCGGTTTCGACACGCTCTACGCGGTCGACTCGAATAGCGGCGTCTCCAGCATCGACAAGTGGTCCAAGGTCGGCAGCACTTGGACGCAGAACGGCGCGGGTATCGCCACGCCGGGCGGTTTCCAAAGCGCCTTCGGTCTGACCGGCTACGTGCAGGGCAATACGGTCAACCTGTACATGACCACGACCAGCTCGGGCGGCGCCGCACCCAGCACCATCTTCGCCCTCACCGACACCTCCGGCTACAACGCCGCGAACAACGGCTCGCTGACCACGCCGATTGTCACCGCCTCGGTGGACACGGTCTTCAAAAACATCGCGCTGGTGCCCAGCCTGGCCGCCGCCGTGACCACCAGCGGCGGTTCGGCCTCCTACACCGAAAATGCCGCCGCCTCAACCGTCGATGGCGGCTTGACCGTCGCCGACACCGACAGCGCCGACCTGTATAGCGCCAAGGTCGCCATCACCGGCAACTTCGATCCCACGCAGGACGTGCTCTCCTTTACGCCCTCGGGCGGCATCACGGGTTCGTACAGCGCCATCACCGGCGAGCTCAAGCTGTGGGGCACCGCCACCCCGGCTCAATATCAAACGGTGCTGCAGAGCGTCAAATATCAAAACACCAGCGACAATCCCACCACGGCCACGCGGACGATTTCCTTCAGCGTGCGCGATAATGCCGACGTCAAGAGCAACGTCGCCACGCGCAACGTCACGCTCACGGCCGTCAACGACGCGCCGGCGCTCAGTGTGCCGGGCGCACAAATCGTGGGCTTGAATCACGACCTGACGTTCTCGTCGGTCAACGGCAACCTGATCAGCATCAGCGACGTGGACGTGCAAAGCGGAAACATGACGTTGACCATGTCGGTGCCCGTCGGCCAGGGCACGCTCACCTTGGCCACCCTCGCCGGCTTGACCGGATCGGGCGACGGCACCAACTCGATTTCCTACAGCGGTACGTTGGCCGCGCTCAACACGGCCCTCAACGGCCTGGTCTATCACTCGCCTGCCAGCCCGCAAGGCGTTTCGCTCAGCGTGGGCATCGACGACCAGGGCAATACCGGCACCGGCGGCGCGCAGAGCGACAGCGATAGCGTGTCGATCACCGTGACCAACATTGCCAACAGCCCGCCGGTTGTGACGACCACCGTGGCGGCCTTGGCGTATACCGAAAACGCGACCCTGGCGGTAGACAACGGGCTGACGGTGACCGACTCGGATCACGCGAATCTAGTCGGTGCGACCGTCGCCGTTACGTCGAACTACGTCGTGGGCCAGGACGTGTTGGCGTTCACCAACCAGTTGGGCATCACCGGCTCGTTCGACGCGCCCAGCGGCGTGTTGACGTTGACCGGCTCCAGTTCAAAGGCCAACTATCAGACCGCCCTGCGCTCGGTCACCTATAACAACACGAGCGACCTGCCCAGCACGCTGGCGCGCGTGGTAACGTTCCGCGCCAGCGACGGTGTAGACTTGAGCTCGCCGGCCACGCGGACCATCAACATCACGTCGGTCAACGACGCGCCGGTCAACACCGCTCCCGGGCAACAGTCGTTCGCCAAGAACACCACCCGCGTGTTTGGCGCCACCGGCGGCAATCAGATCTCGTTTAGCGATGTCGACTCGGGCGGCAATAACGAGCAGATCACGTTGACCTCAGCCAACGGCACGATCACGCTGGCCACGCTGACCGGGCTCAGCGGCTCCGGCAACGGCACCGGCAGCCTGACCTACTCCGGTTCGATCGCCAATTTGAATACGGCCCTCAACGGCCTGACCTTCACGCCGACGCTCAACTTCACCGGCGCCACCAGCATCGTCTTCACGTCCAACGATCTGGGCAATACCGGCACGCCGGGGGCGCAGTCCACCGTGAGCAACATCCCCATCCAGATCAACAATCCGGTGGCGCTGGTCATCAACGAGATCGTGCAGCGGGCTCCGGTGGCCAACGCGACCAGCCAATACATCGAGCTGCGCAACACCAGCAACACGACGTACGCCATTCCCGCCGGCACCTACCTCGTCGGCATCGAAGGACACGACGCGTTCAACACGGGTGAAATTCACGACGTGTTCGACCTGGCCGGCGCCAGCATGTCGACCGGCACCAATGGCCACCTGGTAATTCTGCCGTCGTCGAACTTGTATACCACGCCGACCGACGTGACGGATCCGAACGCCAATGTGTACGAGCAGGGCCCGATCTCGCCCGGCTTCGGCAACATTTCGGCCGGCCTGCCCAGCACCGTGGGCCACTACGGCTCGGGCACCTTTACGAGTCTGGAAAGCGCCAACCCCATCACCTTCTTCCTGGTGTCCGCTCCCTCGGCGCCCGTGCCGGGTCAGGATATCGACGCCAACGACGACGGTTTGCCCGACGGCAGCGTGTACAACAACTGGACGATCGCCGACTCCGTGGGCGTGGGCAACTTCCTCAGCGCCTCGAACGACTTCCTGTACGGTGCGATCAACTTCCTCGATCCGACCGGCAGCGCCGTTGCCCTGAACGGCGTCAACGTCAGCACGAATTTCACGCCCGCCTGGGTCGGCCGCTCCGGCGACACCACGGGTTCCACCGCCGACGATTGGGTCGCCGCTCGGCTGACGGGCAGCTCACCCACCTGGGCGCTGAACATCGACAAGACTTCGCGGCCCGGTTTCGGCGGGCTGGCGCTCGACCACATCGGCGCCTCCAACTTCACCGGCATTCAGCAAAAACCAGTCGCCGATCTGAACGGTTCGCTCGATGGCCGCAACAGCGTGGCCTCGTTCGTCTACGGCGATCCCGCCATCAACGTCTTCTCGACCACGGCCGCGGTCACCGACGTCGACAGCCCCAATCTCAGTTCGATTGTCATCACCATCACCAATTTGCTCGACGGCACGGGCGAGGGTCTGAGCGCAACGACCACCGGCACGAGCATTACGGCCATGTATTCCAGCGGCACGCTCACGCTCAGCGGCGTCGACACGCTGGCGAACTACCAGCAGGTGTTGCGCACGGTGAAGTACGACAACACCGACGGCACGCCGGTGTTGACCACCCGCGAGCTCACCGTTGTGGCCAACGACGGCGCCAACACCAGTCTCACCTCCACGGCGCAGGTGGGCCTGTTCACCAAGACGCACAAGGTGCGGCTCAACGAGATCGACGCCAACCCGCCGGGTACCGACAACCCCTACGAGTACGTCGAGCTGAAGGGCTTCGACGGCGGCAGCTCGCTGGCCAACATGTACCTGGTGGCGTTCCAAGGCCACTGGGTCTTCGACGTCAACAGCCCCGACTTCGGTCAGGTGGGCACCGCGGAATTCGTGGTGCCGCTGGGAGCTTCCTCGCTGGGAGCCAACGGCATGTTGATCGTGAAGAGCCCCACCGGCGGCTTCACGCCGCCAGGCGCCACCACCGTCATCACCGACGCGCAGCTCGATACGCTTACCGGCGGGCTCGAGAACGGCAGCAACTCGTTCTACCTGATCTACAGTCCCAACGGAGCGATTGTCGAAGGCACCGACTACGATGCCAACAACGACGGCAAACTCGATTCGAATTTGTTCCCCGCCGGCATCGAAGTCGTGGATAGCATTGCCTGGCGGGATCGAAATTTCGAGAACGACATCAGCTACGGCACGAACCAGCTGGTGCAGTTCAACAACTCGCCGGAAGGCGCCACGCGCTTCCGCACCGACCAGAATCAGAAGTCGAGCGCCTGGTACAACGGGGCGCTGGTGGCCACCGGGCAGGATCCCGCCCAGTTGTCGTACGACGCGGCCAACGCCAGCGCCAACTTCCCCACCGGCGGCGTCCTCACTCCGGGCGACGAGAACTTCCCGTCCAGCTCCAGCGTCGTGGCCCGCCGCATCTTCTACAACCAGAGCGCCTTCGACGGCAACAATGCGTCGATCACCGTGGCCGACGATGGTGCGATTGCTCCTGACAAGACGGCCTATCTGCCGGGCGACGGGCTGGCTGGCTTCCAGCACATCACCAGCTACTCGCGCGGCATCAACGGCATCATGGTCGACATGTCGTCCAACACCAGCCATACGGCCATCACGGCCAACGACTTCGTGTTCAAGGTGGGCGCCAACAACTCGCCCAACACCTGGACGATTGCTCCCGCCCCGTCGGCCATTTCAGTACGCACCGGCGCCGGACTCAGCGGCGCCGACCGCGTGGAAATCACCTGGGCCGCCGGCGTCATCAAGAACCAGTGGTTGATGGTGGCCACCAAGGCCACGGCCAACACCGCGCTGACGGCCACGGGCACGGTCGCCACGCCGGGTGGTCCGGTCTCGGTGGGCGACATCTTCTTCTTCGGCAACCGCATTGGGGATACGGGTTCGCCCACGGCGACCTCCTTCACCACCACGACGGCCGACGCCTCGACGATCATCGCCGGCGGACTGGGTGCGGCCGGTGGCATCACCAACGTCCGCGACATCGACAAGAGCAATACCATCACGGTGGCCGGCGACCGGGCCGCGACGCTGGGCAACATCGGTGCCCTCAATCGACTCACGGTTGGCACCGCCGGACCGTTCGCACCGGAAGACGGCGATGCCGGCATTTCGTCGGCCTTGGCCGCTGCGGTTGCACCGGCACCCGCCGTCGCACTGCCGCCGGGCATTGCCCGTCGCTTGCAAAGCGGCGACGTGAACGCCAATCGCATCGCGGCCTACTTCCGGCAGCTGGCCGAGAGCGACAGCGGACGCTTTGGCAAGTTGGCGGCGCAAGCCGATCTGATCGACAACACTCTGGAACTGGACGAGGAGCTGGTAGGTTCGTTGGCAGGCGGCCTGTAGTTGGTATCGCATCGCCGCGAGACAAGTTGAATTTTGACGGCCCGCTACGGACCACCGCCACCCAGGTCCGCAGCAGACCCCAAGAGCCGACTGCCCTGGCGATGTGAGAGGGAGATTTCGCACGGACGTGTGTTGAGTCGAGTACTGCACTGGGGAGGACGCTCATGAAGCGATCTTTAGTTCCGAAAGTTTTCTTGGCCGCGCTTGCGTTCGCGGCTGCGGCGCCACAAGCGCGCGCAACGCTCTACTTTGCTGATGATTTCTCGACGTTTACGCCGGGCAATCTCGTCGGCCAGAACAGCTGGACGCAACTGGGAGCCTCGGCGACATTGCCGCTGCAAGTGTCCGGGGGCTATGTGACGATCCCAGGAGGCCAGACTGTGGACAATCAGGACGCTGCCAAGGCGTTTGCCACGCAGGCCAGCCCGATTTCTTCAACGGTCTATGTGGGCATGTCGCTACGCATCGACAGTGCCCCGAATTCCGGCGTCTCATACTTTATGGCGCTGATGGAAAGCAGCGGCAACTTTGCCAATGCGCGGTTGGCGGCGATCAATAACACGTCGCTGGCGGGCACCTATTTTCTGGAGGCTCGCTACACGGGTCAGGGAGGAAATCCCTTTGTGCCCGGCGTTATTCCACTGAACTACGGGACGACGTATAACGTGATCCTCGAGGCCATCATTACTCCCACGGGAGCCGGCGAGGGGATCAACGTCTACGTCGACCCGACGAGCAATGACATCTCGATGGAAACGCCGTACCTGTCGGCTCCCGCGAGCACGGGATTCATCATTCCGCCGGTCGGCTTCTATCAGGTCATTATCTCTCAGTTCGCCAGCGGTACCGTCTTCAACGACGGTCTCGGCATCGATCATGTGAACGTCGCCAGCACGTTTGGCGAGGCGGCACAGGTCGTGCCCGAACCCTCATCGTTCCTGCTGGCTGGCCTGGCCGGACTCGGCCTGGTCGCGGTTTGGCGCCGCACGCGTCGACGCTAAGCTCGCAAAAGCACCCAGTTTCCCAAGTCAACGGGATGAACGGAGCGCCGTTCATCCCGTTTTTTTTTTGCTTGCCGTGCCCGCTCACGCGACAACGCGATCACCGGCAGCGGACCCAACCCGCTGGAACTGCTGGCCTAAGGCGCTGCAAAGGTGGGCCACAAGTTGGGACACGCGGTCGGGAATCGGCTACGGCTCGGTCACTCCGGCCGGCGGCAGCAACGTCCGCGACCATCGCAAAAAACCTGGCGTGCAAAAAAAAGGACCGGGGCAACTCGCCAGTGAGTTGCCTCGGTTCTTTATTGCGCTCACTGCAGATAGTGCGTCGGGACGAGCAGAGATTCAATCGTAGCGAGGGTGAAGGGACTCGAACCCTCGGCCTCTAGCGTGACAGCATCACCATTGAAGAGGGGGACGGCATAGGCAGAATCAACTAGTGATCGACAGGACGCGCCGTTCGTTTTGGTAGGGTGGACGGAGTAGCGGCGCAGGACCGCGGGGACGCGCGGATTTTCTTGGACGACAGAAAATCCATCGGCAATGTTTGTGCTGCCCTCGAAGAGACCGCGAGCGGCAGGCGTCACCATGTTCTTTCGATCCTCGCTCGCCCTGCGCGCGTTCGTGCAGCAATACGCTCTCGAACGCGGCCTGTCGCCCGGCTCGCTCCGCGCGCTGGGCTACGTGCTCAATTCGTTCGAGCGTTATCTAAAACGACCCGCCCGCTTGAACGATTTGCACCGGGAGCAATTCAACGCCTGGCTGCTGGCGGAGCTGGCCGCCGGCCTCGATCCCGAGACGGTGCGCAATCGCCGCACGGCCATGCTGGGCATCTGGCGGCACGCGGCCGAAGCCGGCCTGCTGCGCACCGCACCGGCCCGCATCGTCAAGATCCAGGTGCCCCAGAAGATTCCCGAAGCCTGGCACAAGTCAGCGATCGACAAGCTGGAGGCGGCGGCCCGCTTGCTGCCGGGAACCATGCACAGCGATCGGCGCGTCTTGCGGGCCGACTTCTGGACGGCGTACGCGCTCGTGGACTATGACCTGGGCATTCGCCTGGGCGACCTGCTGGCGATCGACGAGTCGCACGTCAACGCCCAGGGCGGGGTGTGCATGATCCAGCACAAGACGCAGCGCGTGATCACGGGCCAGCTCAGCGACGCAGCGCTCGCGGCCCTGCGGAAGATCCTGCGCGGCGACGGGAAGCCGATCTTCGGCGGCCTGGTCAACACGTCGAACGCCCAGCGCTACATGCGCAAGCTGGTGCAGCTGGCCGGGCTCAAGGGCTCGACCAAGTGGCTGCGCAAGACGGGGGCGACGTGGGTGGAGGTGGAGCAGCCCGGCTCGGCGCCGGCCTACCTGGGGCACGGCGACCGCCGGACGGCCTATCGGCACTACGTGGACCCGCGGCACGTCCAGGCCCACAAGCCCAGGCCGCCGCGGTAAAAACCGCCCGGCCAGCTCTGGAAAATAGCTTGCAACCGCCCGTGCGCGGGGGTAGCGTTGAGGGCATGGACACTGAAAAGTGGGAGGCGGTCGGCCTGGCCCTGTACCTGGCCATTTTCTACTCGGTGAAGCTGGCCTATTACACGTTCAAGGCGGCGCTCGAGCACGGCGGGCCGGCTACGGCCGCGATCGTGCTGGTCGTGCTGTTGGGCCTTGGGCTCACGCGGAGGTTCTGATGGCAATCGACCTCGACAAACTGAAGGGGTACGACGCCGAGCGGCTGCAGGTCGGTGAGCGCGTGCAGTTCACGCACAACATGGTGCACCAGCTTTACGACATGGGAATTCGAGTGCTGGACGGCGAGGTGACCGGCGTCTCGCTCCAGGATCCCGGCTGGGTCAGCATCCACGTCGCCGTGCCTTCGGCCGATGCTCTGGCCGTCCGCCACTTTTGCCTGAGCATTCCACGGCTGCGGGCCCAAGCGGCACAGTCACCGCTGTAGCGACTCCAGGGGGAAAACTCCCGCCCTCCCCTCCTGGCTGCAGAAAAGACCCCCAGTCTATTGCACCCGCCTTTCTGTGGTGGTACTGTGGTCTCAATTCGAGTATCACACCCCCGCGCATTGGGAGACCGCCCATGATCCGGAGTATGGTAGCCGCCTTTCTTTTCTGCTGCGCGGCAACGGCGTCGGCAGACCCCATCACCATCGTCACGTTCGGCGACTCGACCACCGCGCCCCGCACGCTTCCCGACGGCTCGTCGCTGGTCACTTATTCCGATCTGCTGCAGGCTGAACTGCCCGCGCTCATCGGCCAAGACGTCGAGATCGTCAACGCGGGCGTCGGCGGCAACATGACAACGCACGCCGTCGCGCGGCTGGCGAGCGACGTGCTGTCGCACAACCCGGATTACGTCGTCGTGCAATTCGGTATCAACGACGCGTTCGTGGTAAACGGCGCAACGCCGCAGGTGCCACTGGCCAACTACGTCGCCAACATGCAAACGATCATCGACGGCATTCGCGGCGGCGGTGCCGAGCCAGTCCTGATGGCGCCCTTCCCGCTATCGTACCTGGTTTGGTTCTCGGGTTGGACGTATGCGCCCTATCACGATCGCGTGAACGAAAACGCTCTTAATCGCGACTATGCCGCGGAGCTCGTGCTGCTGGCGCGCGATAACAGCGTGCTGCTGCTCGATCCGGCCAGCGCCTACTACGATTGGCTCGCCACCGGCCCGGCGAACCTGGAGTTGTATCACTTGGACTACGTGCATCCCAACGCGAACGCCCACCGGCTCGAGGCCGACCTGCTCTTGGCGGGGTTTGCCGGCGTGGTCCTGCCGGTGCCGGAGCCGAGCGGTTTACTTCTCGGAACGATCGCGTCCGTTGCCCTCATCGCGTTCAGCCGTAGAACGTCACGTTCCAAAGCTGGCATTCGTATCCGAGCTTGCTAGCCGCTGCGCTTCGCGGTTGACGGCCAGGTCGTACATGCCGCCCCAGGTCTTTGGCAGACCCTTTTTGAATGCCTTGCCGGCGGCAGAAAAGATGTCGCCCCAGCCGAAGTGCTGGTAGTTCTTTTTCATGGCCGCGATGATCGCCGCGCGATTCTTCGGGTCGCGGCAACCTTCAACGCCCCAGCGGTTCATCTGCGCGCGCAGTCGCTTGCAGATGCAATTCTTGGGCTCTTCGATTTCGTATTCGTCTTTGATTATCAGGCCCAGTTGCTTGCCTGGCCCTTCTTCGGGCGGCGGCAGAATCTCGTCGCTGGGCGCCTTGACCGGCGCGGCGACAATCGCCTGCCACTG
>JBFWOR010000021.1:0-107713 GCA_050250435.1 Pirellulales bacterium
AAGTGCAAGTGCTGGCCACCACCCACACCGGCCTGGCCACGCCCGACGTCTTCTTCTTCGGCAACCGCATCGGCGACACCGGCTCGCCCACCGCCACGTCGTTCACGACGACCACTGGCGACGCTTCGACGATCACGGCCGGCGGACTGGGACCTGCCGGCGGGATCACGAACGTGCGCGACATCGACAAGAGCAATACGATCACCGTGGCCGGCGACCGCAGCGCGGCACTCGGCAACATCGGCGCACTCAACCGGCTCAACGTCGGCACCGGCGGGCCCTTTGCACCGGAGCACGACGACCATGCTGCGAGTGACGGATATGCTGTCGTCCGCTCCGCATTGGCTGTCCGCGCAATAGAGGCGGAGGCGACCAGGCCAGTGGCGCAAAGCAATCGCCAAGATGCGGTCAGTAAGAGTCTCGACCATCGCGCGGCAGCGCGTTACTTCGAGCAACTCTCGTCTGCTGCCAGTGAGCCGTTGGCGGAAATTGGCTCCGACGCGGCGACAGCGGATACGCTGGATTATGACGAAGAGTTGCTTTCGGAATGGATCGCCAGCCTGAATGGCTCCTAGCGCGCACCTGGGTGAGCGGTCGCGGGCAATGGCAGGCCTATTTGCGCACGCGGCTTAGTCGGCCTTGGCGTGCCAGTCGTCCGCCAGCCACAAGACGGCAGTGCCATCGGAACCGGCGGTGAGAATGGAATGGCCGTCGGGCGAGAACGCCACAGACGTGACCGCGCGATCGTGGTGATTGAGTGTCAGAATCTCTTTGCCGTCCCGCGGGCCTGCGGGGGCTGGGGGATTGCCGGTCGGCGCCTGGGCGCCGTTGTCGGCGGTTTTGACGGCCTCTGGCGCAGGTGCCGCGGCCACGTTCGGCAAGGTGTCCCAGATCTTCGCCGAGCGATCGCCGCTTCCCGTGAGGGCGCGACGACCGTCGGGAGAAAAGGCCACCGCGTTGATGGCGGCAGTATGGCCCAAGTAGCGAACGACGACGGCCCCTGTCGCAACGTCGACGATTGCGGCCCGGCCGTTGGCAGCGCCTGCGAGGATTTGCCGGCCGTCAGGCGAATAGGCAATCGCCAGCAGTTGGGCCTCGAAGGGGACCGCGCGGATGGATTGGCCCGTCGTCGCGTCCCACAGGCGCAACTGTCCATCGTCGCCGGCGGTGGCAATCTGCCTGGCATCGGGCGAGAAGATAGCGCTGCGGAGCGGCCGCGGCGGGCTGCCTGGTTCGCCGTGCGCAAAGGTGCGAATCACGCTCTGATCGGCAATGTGCCACAGCTTGGCCGTACCATCGTGGCTGGCCGTCAACAGCACCTGGTCGTCCTGCGGCGAGAACACCGCGCTGGTGATCTGTTGCGTGTGCTCGACGGGCAATTGCAATTGTCCGCTGCCCTTGGCCGCGTCCCAGATTTTCACCCGGCGGTCTGTGCTGCCGGTGACGATACGTTGATTGTCGCGCGAGAATCCCGCGGCGGTTACACCGCTGTGCGGCTTGAAAACGCGCTCGGGCTCGGCGGTATTGGCCGCATCCCACAACGACGCCCCGTTACCGCCGATCGTGAGCACGCCGCCGCCGGCGGGAGCTTCGATCGCGGCCCACACGGCCTCCTGCCGACCGGCAAAGTCGAGCCACGGTCCGCCGCCGCGTGCAGCTGTTTCGCGACCGGTCGCCAGGTCGAAGCGTCGGACCAAGCCGCGCTGAGACTCAACACCGGCAGCGTCTACCACGTGAGCGGTGCCGGCGACGAGTGCCGCGCGTCCCTCGTCGGCAATTGCGACCGACGAGATCACTTCCGGACCGCGGTACAAAACGTGCGCCACGGCGGCCTTGTCCAGATCCCACAAACGGACCACGCTGTATACCAGTCCCTTTTCGGGCTCTTCGGAGAGCGTGAGCAAGCGTCGCCCGTCGGGAGTAAGTGCCAGTGCGGTGACCGGTGCGTCGTACGAGTCGCTCAGTTGCGGGTTGAGATGCGAGAGCGTGCCCGGCAACTCGTTGCCGGTTGTGGTGTCCCACTGGGCGACGGTGCCATCTACGCTGGCCGTCAACAGGCGCCGGCCGTCGGGAGTAAACGTGGCGGCGGTAATTCCGCGGGTATGACCTTTGAGCGCTGCCAACTCCGCGCCGCTGGCCGTTTGCCAGAGCTTGCCGGCGCCGGCATCATCGCCAGAAAACAGTGTCCGGCCGTCGGGCGAAATCGCCACCACGGTCACCACGCCGCGGTGCCCTGCGCCGAAAGTGCGGTTCTGGAACGTATGTTGTTGGGGGGTGAGTCCGTCAGCGCCCAGTTTCCACAACGCCACTTGCGATTGCAGCTCCAACGCTGCCGGCGCGCCGCCTTGCCCGCCGGCAGGCACGACGTCGTGCGCCCACCCGCAGACGAGCCAGCGCCCGTCCGGCGAAACGGCCACGGCGGCATTGCGGCCCGTGCCTTCGATGGCAGACAGCTGCGTGCCTTGTGCGGCATCCCACAGCCGAACGCTGTTGTCACCGCCGGCCGTCAGCAACCAGCGCCCGCCATTGAAATAGATGGCGCGTGAAGCCAGAAAGTCATGGCCTTCTTTCAGCGTGTGCAGTGATTGACCGGTCTCGGCGTCGAAAATGCGGGCCGTGTGATCCCGGCTGGCGGTGACGACGCGACGACCGTCGGGTGAGAAGCCGGCGGCCAGAATTGCATCCTGGTGACCGGCCAGCAACACGCCGTCGATGGCGCGGATTGCCCGATCGTCCAGCAGGTTCCAAAGTTTGATCTGGCCTTCTTGAGCGCCCGAAACCACGTAGCGCCCATCGGGCGAGAACGCGCAAGCCTGAACGGGCCGGCTGTGACCGCGCAACACCGAGCGCGGCCGGCCGCTCACCGCATCCCAAATGCGCACGGTATTGTCGTCGCCCGCCGAAACCAGCGAGCGCCCGTCGGCCGAAAAGGCCACGGCGCGAACCGGCGCCGAGTGCCCTTCGAACGATCGAGATCGCTGCGGCTCGCTGGGCACATCGGACACCAGCTGCTTCAGGTCAATGGGCCGCACGTCGGCGACGTTCCATACCAAGACGCGCTTGTCGTCGCCGGCCGAGACCAGCTGCTTGCCATCCGGTGAGAAGGCCGCGGCAAACACGGCGCCGTCGTGGCCGAGAAACACGCGCTGCTCGCCGGTGAACGGGGTGGCCGCGCCGCTCTGAAATGGCCACACGATCACGCGGCCGTCTTGACCCGCGGAAACCAGCTGCGTTTCGTCAGGCGAAAATGCCGCCCGCCAGACCCACCACGCGTGTCCGCGCAAGGGCGAGCCGGGCAGCTCGCGTCCGCTGGCAACATCCCAAACTCGGACCGTGCGATCGCGCGAGGCCGTGACGAGCCAGCGTCCGTCGCGCGGAGAGAATGCCACGTCCAGCACGCGGTCTTCGTGACCCTTGAGGGTTTGCTCGAGGGCGCCGTCGGCGGCGCGCGCAATCTTCACGATGCCGTCGGCGCCGGCCGTGGCGATCAACTTGCCGTCGGGCGAGACGGCGGCTGCGTGCAACGGGCTGCCGTGCTCGATTGCGCGTAAGGCCTGGCCCTGCTGCCGATCCCACAGTTGGGCGCGGCCGTCGTCGCCGGCGG
Source organism: Pirellulales bacterium (assembly GCA_050250435.1). GTDB lineage: Bacteria > Planctomycetota > Planctomycetia > Pirellulales > PALSA-1355 > JBFWOR01. The sequence continues at coordinate 3,605 of JBFWOR010000021.1, forward strand.
TGACAAACCAGCCGCCGTCGGGCGCAAAGGCGATCGAGCGGATGGTGCGCTCGGCGGGAAAGCTTTGTCCGCGCCGGCCCAGCCGCTTCAAGTAACCCCATTCCCAGTTGCGCAAGTCGTCGTCGCCGTCGGGCGGCAGACAGGCAGCCAGCAAGCTCTCGGCGGTGTCGAAAGCGTTCTCATCGATCTTGGCTGCGGCCATGCCGATGCGCGCCACGTAGGCGGCATATTCTTCGTTGCGTTTGGCGATGAGGGCCTTTTCCTCTTCGGCCTTCGCCTTCGCCTCGTTCTGAACTGCGAGGAGCCGCTGCTCGCGTTCCTGGTCTCTGGCCTGACTCGCCGCGACTTCGGCCTTCCGCGCCGCCGCTTCTTGCCGGAGGGCTTCCTGCTGCGCGGCGATGGCGTTGTTCTTTTGCTTTTCCTCTTCTGCCTGAGCGCGCTGCGCTTCGGTCCGCGCAACTTCGGCAGCCTGCTTGTCGCGAATGGCTTGCTGCTTGGCGACGGACTCGCGATTCTTGGCTTGATTGACAAAGAGCAATGCGCCCGTGATGACCGCTAAGACCAAGAGCACCAGTCCGGCGGCAATGCGTCGGAAGCGCGTGAGCCATTTTTGCCGTGCGTCGCGTTCGCGCTTCGCGCTGGTCAATTCGCCGAGCACTCCGGTGTGCTGGGGGTCGTGCTGGTCCAACAGCGAGATGCCCAATTCGAAGTCGCCCTTTTTCTGCGCGCAGCGGGCATAAGCCAGGCGGGCTTCGCCGATGCCCTCCCGGGCCCGTTCATTGCCATCCCACAACGTCAGCGATTCTTGAAACGCAAACAGCGCGTGGGCGAAGCTCTCGTACTTGCCGGACTGGTTGGCTTGAGCCAATTCCTTGTCGGCGCGGCTGGCCAGCGAGATGCTTTCGCAGTGCGATTGAAAATTGCGAATCGCCGCCTGAAATGCCACCACGGTTTCATAGCGATCGGCCGGGTCGGTGGCCATGGCGCGATAGGCGATTTCCACCAGCTCGCCGCCATCGGCCACCGGTTGGATGTCGTTGCGGGCCGCGGCCAGCAGGCAATCCTGGGCGGTTTTGCCGTAATGGGGCACGCGCCCGGTTACCACCTCGTACAACAACGCGCCGAGCAGGTAGATGTCGGCCGGCGGCCCGATCAACTCGAACGGGCCAGTCACCATTTCCGGCGCCATGTAGGCCGGCGTGCCGCCCATGCTCTCGTTGCCGGTGACGAACTCGGAGTGGCGGAACGTGGCGGTCGCCAAGGCCAGGCCCCAGTCCATGACCAGCACTTCGCCGTAGTCGCCCAGCATCACGTTGTCGGGCTTCAGATCGCGGTGCACCACGCCGTTGGCGTGGGCAAAGGCGACGGCATCGGCCACCTTCAACAGGATCTCAATATTCTCGTCCTGGGACTTTGATTTGATGACCTTCGACCAGGGCGTGCCCTTGACGCGCTTCATCGAATAGAACAGCGCGTTGTTCTCGTTGGTGCCCAGCTCGTAAATGGGAACGATGTTCGGGTGATCGAGATCGCCGGTAACGACCGCCTCGGAGAGGAATTTTTCGCGGCGCTCGGCATCGGCGGCGACGTTCGGCCGAATCATCTTCACAGCCACCATGCGGTCGACGGAGGCCTGGCGCGCGGCATACACCACGCCCATCCCGCCCTTACCGATCACTTCCAAAAGCTCGTAGTCGGCGCCCGGTCCGGTGCGCGGCCGAGTGCGGGCGCTGCGCACGCCGCGCGGATTGACGACCAGCGAGGAGCCGGTGCCCGAGGCCATGTGCGATTCGACCTTGAGCGAGGTGTGCGGTGACGCGTCGGACGCGGCGCTTTCCCAAGTGTTGGTGATTTGTTGCTGGCGGGCGACGGAGATCTTGCGCGGAGCGACCTTCACGCCCCGTTGCTTGCCAGGGGCTGGCAGGGCCACGGTCGCCGCCGTTTCGTGCCCCGGCTGAGGTTCGCCCGGCGGAGGCAATTCCATGGTGGCCGCCGTCGGGTCGCTGGAAGACGATTCTCCTGCCCGCGGAAACTCAATGGTCGCGGCCGTTTGATCCGCGGGGTCCGCCGGCTCGACGTCGAGAAACGGCAGCGTGGCGGCGGTGTCGTAGGGCGCCTGTGCGTCGGGCGACATCAACTCCATGGTCGGCGCCGTCGGATGGCCGGTGCCGGCGCTCATCGCCCCGGGCGCATCGGTAGTGGCCAGTGGATCGCGCTTGCCGGCTGGCAATTCCAGAGTGGGTCCGATGTCGGTGTGGGTCAGCGCGCTGTCGACGTCCAATAAATCGCCACAATGCGAACAAATGCCGCTCTCGGGAGCCTCGGCAAATTCCTTGTTACAGCCCAAACACCGTACCATCATTCACCCCTTCCACGGCGCAACAGACGACTGGCCTTGGTCAACGGAGGCTGCGCGGGGCCTGCGTTGCCGCGCGCGATCCGCCGCGCTCGCCGAGCCGGACCGAGGGTGAGGGCAACGCCGCCGGCCGCAATCGCAGCTTCCAGCGTGCGCGTGCGATCGTCGTCGGCAGAGCCAGAACGATTGGCGTCGTCCACGGGCAGATTCGCAGGCGGCGCTTCGGCACCAGGCGCTGCGCCCGGTGGCGCATCTGCCGGAAGTTGGTTCTCGGGCCCTGCTGGCGGTGCAGCCACGGGTGCATCATTCGGACGCGGCGGCAACTCGCCGACGTCGGAAGACTCGTCGGCAATGTCGATGCTGCGCCCTTCGCGCACGATGACGTCGACCACTAGCCGCTCGATGCCGTCGGGCTGGACCAGAAAAATTCGGTAGCGACCATCGGGCAGTCGCTTGAACAGGCTGCGTAAATCGTCGAGCACTTCGGTCGGCAGCACTTCGTCGTGTTCTTTGTCTTCGACGCCCGATGGCAAGACCACGCGTAGCACCACGCGCGTCTCGGCTCCGGCAACCGACGCCGAGCGAAAGCGCACAAACTCGTTGCGCGTGGTCTGTGGCGCAACGAACGGCTGCGCGCTCTGTACGATCTCCGTGGGGCGGTCAGGCGGCTGCGTGCCGCCGCCGGGAGGCAGAAAGATCAGGTTTTGCGGAATGAGCGAAGCCACGGTTACCGTGAATGTACCGCTAGCCGAGCCGCCGTCATCGTCGAACACCGTCACCGTTACGGTGAATACTCCGGAAGCGGCGAACGTGTGTCCGCCCAGGAACGATCCAGCCGTAAGCACTCCGACCGAACCGGGAGCCGTGATGGGTGCCGGGCCCGTTTGCACCGGTGTGCCGTCGCCCCAATTGACCGCGAAGGTGAAGCGCTCGGTTGTCTCGCCGCCCACGTTGAGCAGGTTGTCAAATCCCGGATCGTCGAACACGCCGAGCGGATTCAGGTTCAAGGGCCGCGTCTGCCCGACCGTTTGTTCACCGGGCACCACCAGCGTCGGCGCGACGTTGTTCACCGTAACCAGCACCGTGCCGGTATCCACTCGGCCATCCGGCGAGGTGATTGTGACCGTGACCGTGTAGAGACCATTGTCGGCATAAGTGTGGGCGCCGTCGAACGAGCCGGAGAAGGCAACTCCCGGCTCGCCGCCCGGGGAAAGGCTGGCCGCGCCGGTATCATGTGTCGTGCCGTCGCCCCAATTGATCGAGAATGTGTACGGCGCGTCGGCGCCGCTGCCATCGGGACGAACGGAAACCGGCGTTGGATCGACATACTGGCCGATGCCCACGATCGACAAGGGCGAACCTTCGTTGATCGTTTGCTGTCCGGCCACCGAGATTGTCGGGCCCACATAGACCAGGAACGTTCCCGAGGCGGAACCGCCGTCGTCGTCGCTCACGGTAACCGTGACCGTGTAAATTCCGCCGGTGGTGTACACGTGCTGGCCGTTGAACGAACCGCCGGTTTGCACGCCGGGGCCGCCGGGCTGGTCGATGGTGGCTGGTCCCGAATCGAGCGACGTGCCATCACCCCAATCGATCGAAAACGTGAATCGCTCGGTCGTCTCGCCGCCAACGTTCAAGAGGTTGTCGAAGCCCGGATCCGCAAACACGCCGATATCGTTGAGGGTCAAGGGCGCGTTGCGCCCGACGGTCTGATCGCCGGGCACCGTGAGCGTGGGCGCCACGTTGTTGACCGTGACCTGAAACGTGGCACTGGTCGTGCCGCCATCGTCATCGATGACGGTGACGGTCACGGTATAGACGCCGTTGTCGGCGTAAATGTGGCTGCCGTCGAACGAGCCGGTCGTCGGCGAGCCAATTCCGCCGGCAGCGTCGATGGTCGCCGGGCCCGTGTCAGGCGCGGTTCCGTCGCCCCAATTGATGGCGTAGGTAAACGTCTCGCTCGTCGGACTGGGCGTATTGTTTGGGTTGTCAAATCCCGGATCGGTAAACTGGCCGATGTTGGGGATCGACAGCGTCGAGCCTTCGTCGACGGTCTGATTCGGCGGCACGACGAGTGTTGGCGCCACGTTGTTGACGGTGACCTGGAACTGGGCACTGGTCGTGCCGCCATCGTCGTCGCTGATCGTAACGGTCACGGTGTAGACACCGTTGTCGGCGTAGGTGTGGCTGCCGTCGAACGAGCCTTGCGTGGGCGTACCGGGACCGCCGGGTACATCAATCGTGGCCGGTCCGGAGTCGAGCGGCGTGCCGTCACCCCAATCGACCGCGAAGGTGAACTTCTCGGTCGTCTCGCCGCCCACGTTCAGCAAATTGTCAAAGCCGGGGTCGGTGAACTGACCGATGTTGGGAATCGCCAGCGTGTCGCCTTCGTCCACTACCTGGTCCGGTGGCACCGTGAGCGTGGGCGCGACGTTGTTGACGGTGACCTGGAACTGGGCACTGGTCGTGCCGCCATCGTCGTCGCTGATCGTAACGGTCACGGTGTAGACACCGTTGTCGGCGTAGGTGTGGCTGCCGTCGAACGAGCCTTGCGTGGGCGTACCGGGACCGCCGGGTACATCAATCGTGGCCGGTCCGGAGTCGAGCGGCGTGCCGTCACCCCAGTCGACCGCGTAGGTGAATTTCTCGCTGATTTCGCCGCCCACGTTCAGCAAATTGTCGTAGCCGGGGTCAGTAAACTGGCCGATGTTGGTGATCGATAGCGTCGAGCCTTCGGTCGTTGTTTGATTGGGTGCTACGGTAAGCGTGGGCGCCACGTTGTTGACGGTCACTTGGAACTGGGCACTGGTCGTGCCGCCGTCGTCGTCGCTGATCGTAACGGTGACGGTGTAGACACCGTTGTCGGCATACACGTGGCTGCCATCGAACGAGCCTTGCGTGGGCGTGCCGGGTCCGCCGGGCACGTCGATCGTGGCCGGTCCGGAGTCGAGCGGCGTGCCATCGCCCCAGTCGACCGCGTAGGTGAACTTCTCGGTCGTCTCGCCGCCCACGTTCAGCAAATTGTCGTAGCCGGGGTCGGTAAACTGGCCGATGTTGGGGATCGACAGCGTCGACCCTTCGTCCACTACCTGGTCCGGTGGCACCACGAGCGTGGGCGCCACGTTGTTGACGGTCACTTGGAACTGGGCACTGGTCGTGCCGCCGTCGTCGTCGCTGATCGTAACGGTGACGGTGTAGACACCGTTGTCGGCATACACGTGGCTGCCATCGAACGAGCCTTGCGTGGGCGTGCCGGGTCCGCCGGGTACGTCAATCGTGGCCGGTCCGGAGTCGAGCGGCGTGCCATCGCCCCAGTTGATGGCGTAAGTGAATTTCTCGCTGATCTCGCCTCCGACATTCTGTGGATTGTCGTAGCCGGGATCGGTAAAGACGCCGATGTCGGTAATCGCCAGCGTGTCGCCTTCGTTGACGGTCTGATTCGGCGGTACTACGAGCGTGGGTGCGACGTTGTTGACGGTTACCTGGAAGTTGGCACTGGTCGTGCCGCCATCGTCGTCGCTGATCGTGACGGTAACGGTGTAGACACCGTTGTCGGCGTACGTGTGGCTGCCATCGAACGAGCCTTGCGTGGGCGTGCCGGGACCGCCGGGCACGTCGATCGTGGCGGGCCCGGAGTCGAGCGGCGTGCCATCACCCCAATCGACCGCGAAGGTGAACTTCTCGGTCGTCTCGCCGCCCACGTTCAGCAAATTGTCAAAGCCGGGGTCAGTAAACTGGCCGATGTTGGGGATCGCCAGCGTCGTGCCTTCGGTCGTTGTTTGATTGGGAGCTACGGTAAGCGCCGGCGCGACATTGTTGACCGTCACCTGGAAGGTGCCGCTGGTGGTGCCGCCGTCGTCGTCGCTGATCGTGACGGTCACGGTATACACGCCATTGTCGGCGTACGTGTGACTACCGTCGAACGAGCCTTGCGTCGGCGACCCGGGTCCGCCGGGCACGTCGATCGTGGCCGGTCCGGAGTCGAGCGGCGTGCCGTCACCCCAATCGACCGCGAAGGTGAACTTCTCGGTCGTCTCGCCGCCCACGTTCAGCAAATTGTCGTAGCCGGGATCGGTAAACTGACCGATGTTGGTGATCGCCAGGCTGGAGCCTTCGGTCGTCGTCTGGTTAGGCGCAACGGTGAGCGACGGCGTCACGTTGTTGACGGTGACGCTGAGCGTGTCACTGACCGAAACCTCCTCGCCGCGAACGATCGTAACAGTCACGGTATACACGCCATTGTCGGCGTAGGTGTGGCTGCCATCGAACGAGCCCTCGGTGGGCGTGCCGTCGCCGCCGGGCACGTCGATGGTGGCGTTGCCGGTAGTCGGCATGGTGCCGTCGCCCCAATCGATCGTGTAAGTCTGGTCGGTGCTGCCGCTGTCGTCTGAGAATGTGGCGATATCGACAATTGCCAGTAACGCGCCTTCGTCCACCGTTTGATCGGAAGTGGCGGTGATGGACAGGCCTTGCACTTCGGCCAAGGGAGTTGCCGCGGGCGACGGGGCGTCTGTCGCAGAAGCTTGGGATTGCGTCGCGGGATCAGCCGCGAGCGAGTCGCCCACCTCCGGCTTGATGTCGCTTGCCAGACTCGACGGGTCGCTTTCGTTGTCGGGCGTTGTCGGCACCGGGTCTGCATCTTGCGCTGCTGGCGGCGGCGATTCGACGGGCGGCGCGTTCGCGCCGGCAGCTTCGCCGGGCTCCAACGACAGTGCGGTCCCTTCGCCCAGACCCGCCAGCACCACCGGCGCGACCACGAGCGCAGCCGGGCTGACTGACAGCACGCGGCGCTGTTCCAACTCGCGGACCAGCAGCTGACCATCGAACTGAGAGTGGGTGCCGCCGACGCGCCTCACACGCCACTGGCGGCGCAGTGAATCCCACATGGTGGTGAACTGCCAGGCTCGTCGCATCACGCGGTATCCTTCTGGACGCTGGCACGCCGGGTGCGAAATGAAAGGCGCGCTGCGTCCTATTATCCCTAGCCGAACGAGGTTCCGTCAAACTTGCCGGGCCGTCGGCCGGCCGCTCGTCGCGGCAGACTTTGCCGATTGTTCCGGAAATAGACCCAAGTGCAGTTTGGCGAGCCGACGATAAGGATCGTAGGGGGGTAGGAGGTATGCGAGCATCCATTGCGCTTGGGATTGCGCTGGCCTGTGCCATGGCCGGCGGCTGCGCCACCGCCTTTGAAGGCGTGGCACTCTTGGCTACGGCGACCCGTGTGGCACCGCAGCCAACCTTTTCCGAATTCGCTTCCGACGGGCAAAACTATTCGCCCGCCGCCGATCCTGGCAGCGGCCCGAGCCCCGGCTCATCGGCCACCAGCAGGGCCGACGACGCCGTATTCGCGTTTGCCACGGATCTGGCGCCACTCACTCAAAGCGCGGGCGATGGCTCGTCCGGGCGAGAAAACCTGGGATCGCGCGGCAGCCGCGAGGCAGCCGAGAAGTCAAATCGTGGCGGAGAGCCAGCGACGGCCAATGACGACGGCGCTGTCATGGCGACCGACATCGGCGACAGCGGGCCGGCTCCATTTGCGCCGCGCAAGAAAGCCCCGTCGAGCAACCAGAGTAACAGCGTGCCACCGGCTCCGGCGACCGCCACAGGCAACCCGGCGAAGGTCAACGCCAGCCCGGCAATTGAGCCCAAAGCTGCACCGGATAAGGCACCCGTTCCAGTCGGCAAAAAACAGGCAAAACCCAAGGCTGCACCGCCATCGGCGCCCAAGGCTGACTCGACTCCGCCGGCCGCCAGCAGCGCCAAGCGAAACGTCCAGACAAGCGTCAAGTCAAAGGTCAAACCGGCCGTGGGCGAACACCATGCTTCGCCCGCAGTCGTGGCCCAACAGCAGCGACGCGCAGAGCCCGCGGCACAGGTCGCGCAAGCAATGGTGGGCGATGAACCGCAACCGTTCGAAGATAGCTACGTTACCGTCGGCGACGCTCCGAGTCCGCAGGGCGAAATCGTGGGCGCGCCGGCGCCGGACTATTCCGGTCCCTTCAAGCCGCAAGACGATGAAAGCGATGTGAACCGCGAGAATCGCCGGCTGCACGAAGTGCCGCTCGACATTCGACCCACCGAAGGGGTCATGCCGACCGACGTGGCGGCGCAAGTGTTCGAACAAAACGCGCTGGCCGATCCACGCCAGAGTCACGACGTGGTGGAGACCTATTGCGCGTACACGCCGTGGACGATCTGCTTCCGGCCGTTGTACTTCGAAGACGTTGTCGTCGAGCGGTACGGCCAGAAGGTGCCGTTCGTCCAATCGGCCATCTGCGGAGCGCACTTCTTCAGCAACGTGGCCTTGCTGCCGTATAAAATGCGGCTGCGGCCGCCGCGCTCGTGCGTTTGCTCGAACGGGTTCAGTCGCGTGGGCGATTGCCCGCCGCCCGGCTACGGCGATTGCTACTGGCGTTGGGATGCGGCGGTGGTGGAAATGGTGGCCGTCACCGGCATCGTCTTTATCCTGCCGTAGGCGCGACGTTCGGTCGCACGCGCGAGCGGCTAAACGTTTGCGAAATCCACCGCGCCCATTGCCCCGCCAGCGAGCGCGCCGGAACGTTGATCTTCGCAGTGCCGTGCACCCGCGTCAGCGCCGGCAACGCGGCATCGTCCAACTCGACGCGGGCCTGGTACCACGTGTCGAGCGGACGGCGAACGCCCTGCGGATCATCGTGCGAGGGCAAGTCGCCCGCTGCGGCCAGTTCCCGCGGCATGGTCTTCAGATCCAGCTTGGCCAGCTCGCGCACGGTGCCCCAAAATATCTGGCCCGGCTGATGATCGAAAATCATGCGCACGCGCTGGCCGGGCTCGACCAGCTCGACGTCGTTTTGCGCCACGTGCAGCACGGCCTCAAAATTCTGGGGTTCGCCAACCAGGCACACCAGCGTGCCCGTGTCGAGATGGCTGCCGAGATTGCGCTGTTCCAGCGGCGTGCCCGACCAGATGGGCAGTTTGTCGGCGTCCGCATTGGCCGGTAGCGCCGGCGGCGGCAGCACGGTGCCGGCGCGCGGCGCGACAATCGTCAACCGGGCCGCGTCGCCCCGCAATTGCTCCAAACGCTGATCGAGATCGGCAAGCGCTGCCCTGGCCGTCGGCACTCGCGCACCGTCATCGGTACCGTGCAGTTGCCGCGATTCCAAATTGCGCAGTAGCAGTTTTTGCACGTCGCGCTGCGCGGCCAGTCGTGAAAGCTCCAGGTCCATGGCGTCGCTGGCCAATTGGGCGATCGGCTGTCCCTTGGCGATCGGTTTGCCCGGGGTTGCGCTATGCAACAGCCGCCCGGGCACGGTCACGTACACGCGGTGCGCATCGCGATAGTCGAGCACCAGCGGCGCCTTGACGCGCATCGGCATGGGCCACAGCACGATCACCAACACCGCCGCCAGTGCCAGCCCGCCGGACAATGCCACGCGCAAAGGCGCCATGCGGCGTCGCCGCGAGGGATCACCGGCCCAACGCCGCGCGGCCGCGATGCCCGGCAGCGCCATGCCCACCAGAGTCACAGCGGCCACCAGCGCCATCAAGGGCTCCAGATGATACTGCCGCGCCAGCAGGTTCAAGGCCCACAAAATGGCGATCACCACGATCCAGCGATAGCTGGCCGCGGCCAGCCAATAGGCGGCCAACAGCGCGTCGCGGCGGCGCGAACTGCCGCCCGCTCCGGGCAGCTCGAGCCCCAGGCAGAGTCGTGCGAAGATGCGCCGGGCGGCGGCTGCCGATTCGCTGCGCAGATTGGGCACATCCACCAGGTCGCTCAAGATGTAGTAGCCATCGTAGCGCAACAGGGGATTGCCGTTGAGCACCAACGTGCCGATCGAGCAAATCAACATCGTATTGAGGCACAGTGCGTGAAACAGCCCCGGCGCACTGGCCCACCACAGGAACGTGCAAATCGAGGCCAGCAGCAACTCCACGTACATGCCGGCCGCCGCAACGGCGATGCGCCGCCATTTGCTCGGCAGCATCCACGAATCGGACACGTTGCAATACAAGCAGGGCGTCAGCACCAACAGCATCAATCCCATTTCGTGGCAGTCGCCGCCAAATCGCCGGCAGGCCAGGGCGTGCCCCAGTTCATGCAAAATCTTCACCACCGCCAACATCACCAGCAGCCACGGCAGGTTGGACGCGGAAACAACCGAGTGAATATCGGGCAGGCGCGCCAGGAAGGTGTCGAACTGAACGGCCACCATCAGCACCGCGGCCAGGCCCATGGTCAGCACGCCGATGACGCAGACGGGCGAAAACAGCCAGCCCACCTTCGGCGACAGCCAATCGAGCAGGCGCGCAGGATTAAAGCCCGGAAAGCGAATGGCCAACACGCCCAACAAGGTTTCATAGCGCCGCCGGCGAGTCTGTTCGCGCTGGCGTTTGGGCAACTGCTCACCTTGCCCGCGTGACTCCGCCAGCAGCAAGCCGTAACGATGGAGCGTGGCCAGATAGCCGTGCAATTGTTCGCGGCCCAGTCGCCGCGGTGCGAAGGTGCGCTCGAACGAGCGGCGCACGTCGTCCATGCTCGCTTCGCCATCCAGCATGCGCAGCACGGCATACTCTTCGTCGCGCAGGTGAAAATAGCGCAGCGATAGCGGGTCTTTCACGGCCCAATAGCGGGTGCCGCACACCTGTTGCGGGCGAAATTGCAAGTCCGGCCGGGCGCGCAATCCCAAGGCACGATCCGCGGCCGCTTCGACAAAGGCTGCACTGGCCATCGCGTTACCGGCTCGCGCTCTGGGGCGCGGCGTCTCCAATGACCATGGATCCGTGCAAGCCGGGCCGCAGTTGCAAGCGCGGATTCTCGATCTCGGCCCAAATGCGCACCTGGCCGTTCACCGGGTCGACTTCGGGGCTGACGTAGGTAACCGTGCCCACGAACTCGGTCGGCTGCCCGGCAATTTCGACGGTGAGCGTGGCTTTGCGTCCCTTCAGTTCGCCGTTCACTTCGCCGGCGCTGGCCAGGCCTTCGGCCCGCAACCGGTCCAGGCGCAAGATGCGCAAGATCGGTTGTCCCGGCTCGACCCATTCGCCCTGATGGCGATTCACTTCGGCAATGAAGCCGGACAAAGGCGCCGTGATATGTCGCTGACGGATGGCATGCTCGGCACTGTCGACGTCGACTTGCTTCAATTCGCTTGCGGCCTGTGCCAGATCCTGTTCGAGCTGCGCTTGTTCGATTTCGAGCGTGGTCTTCTGCACGCTCAACCGCAGATGGTCCAGCTCCGATTGCGACACGCTTTTGGCAAACCGACGTTCCGAATCCAGAGCTCGGCGCAACTCGGCCTCAGCCACCTCCAGCGACTTTCTGGCAAACCGCACCTTCACATCGCTGTCGGCCTCTTTGCGGGCAGCCGCCAGTTCCAGCTCGGCATGCCGTTTGTCGAAACGCGCCGCGGCATCTTCGATCTGCGCTACGCTGGCGCCGGCCTCCACCATGTCGCCCTCGCGGGCCGTGACTTTCTCGAGCGCCCCGGCCTCGCGCGCCGGCACGTCAACCTGTTCGATCAGCTTGACCAGGACCGACGAGACCTGCACCTCGACGGCCGCGAGCCGCGGCCCCCCGGCGATGAGCAGTGCAGCAGCCAGCAGCAACGGAATTGTGCGTACCATGGTCGTTACCACCAAAGCGTTTGCAGGAATTCGTAAAACTCGTGCAGCCAGACGTACCCCAATGAGCGCCGGCCGCAATGAATCCTGGCCAACACGGTTGCGCCAGGACGCAGGCCAGCGACCTCGTTGCGATCGATCGCCACGGTCACCAGCACCGTCGGCCCGGCGACGTCGTCCAATTCGGTGGTCATGGCAGCATCGGCAATATGGCCTTCGTATTCCGTGCCCGGTTGCGAAGCGAGCGCGAACGAAACGGGCAAGTCAGACCGCAGCGCCTGGCGCGCGTCCAGCACGTGGCCCATCCGATGATCGCTGACGTGCAGCTCCACGACCCAGGGCCCGGCCAAGTCCGCCACGGTGACCAATGCCTGACCGCGCTCCACCGGCCGCGCCGCCAGCAACTGGTTCAAGTTCCAGGTCAGCGCTTCGCCGCCGATCGGGCTGCGCACCACCAGCGATTTCTGCTGTGCGGCAAGAATCGCGCGTTGTTGCGCCAGTCCGTTGAGCTGCTCCTTCAACTCTTCTTCATCGGCGGTCAAATGATGCATGTCGCGTCGCTGGTCATTCTGCGAACGGTCGTTGTTCAATCGCTCGGCTCGCACCGCCGACAGTTTCTTTTCGGCAGTCTGCATTTCGCCGATCACGCGCCGCAGTTCCAGGTCGAGCTCGGGCTTCTTGAGCACGACCAGAGGCTGATCGGCCTGCACGCGCTCGGCGTGATCCACCAACAGCTCGCTCACGACGCCGTCGTCGGATGCAAACACCTGGCGGCGCACTTGCGGCTGCAATTCGCCGCTGGCCTCGATCGTGAAATCGGCGGGAATCCAAACCAGCGCCGCGATGGCAGCCAGCACCGCGATTGCCGCCAGCAGCGTTTTCGGCAGTTGCCGCGCTTCGACCAGCCAGCGGACGCGAGCCAGCAGACGGCCCACGCCCGATAGCGGCAGGTGCGACATCTCGAGCGCGTTGGCCAGCGCCACGCCGCCGTGGCCTGCGACCACGGTCAAGCGGTCGCGCAACTCGGCATCGACCTCAGACGTTTGAAACGACTCGGCCGCGAGCGCGCCGACAATGCGGTTGGGCGTTTGGTCCGATTCGCTCGGCGGCGCGAAAAGCGGCACGATCGCCACCAGCCGCGCGTGGCTTTCGTCGAGATAGGCATCCAGCGGACGCGTCAGTTCATCGGGCATGTCCGCTGCGCCATCGCAATACCACAGCGGTTCGCCGCCGGCCGCACAGCGCGCGACCAACGGCTCCAACGTGCGAACTTGCTTCGACCGCCGATCCACGACGTCCACGCCGCTGGCAGCCGCCAGACGGTATTTGCGGCCCTGCCGCACGAGCACGCTCAGCCGGTCGCACCCCGTGATGCGGCGGCCCTCATTGGCGATCCGGTAGGCCGTTTGCCGCAGATCCAAACTGGCATGCGCCGCCAGGGCGAAACGTTCCAGTTCGTGGCGAGACTCCTCGCGCAGCCGCAGTCGGCCCAGCTCGCGTTGACGATGAAAGTCCTCCACGAGTTCGGCCATCGCCGCGAGCAAGCGGAGGTAGGCGGCGCGTTCCGCTGCCGACAGCTCAGCCGGATGGTCGAGCTCGATCACGCCCGCGGCCTGCGGTCCCAGGCGAAATGGCTGCAACATCTGACAGCCAGGTGGAACTGCCGCGGTCGCTTTCTGACTGCGCAGGGCAGGCACGATGCCAGCTGGCACCATGCGCGGTTGACCGGCCGCGAGCACTTGTTCGACAAGCTCCTGACGTCGTTCCAGCGGCGCCAGAGACGATGCGCGCTCCGCGTGCGGCAACTCGAGTTGATATTCCAGGCGCAGCTCGCCGGTGCGCGGCGCCGTCCATACCGCGCCAGCGGCCACGCCCGCGGCGGGCACCAGCCGGTCTAACAGCGTGCGATAGAACTCGGCCGCCGAGCGCGCGGTGCTCGCGGCAGCGGCGACTTCATCGAGTACTTCCTCGATGTGGTGCCACGGGCGATCGGCCGGGTCGGAATCGACCGGTGAAGAATGGGAGGCCATAGAAGTCGAGTATAGTCGATAAGCTGCGGAATTCCGATCGCTTGGGTAGGCTCTATCCACGTCTTAGTGCCGTCATGAAGTAGGAAAAATCTGCCGGTCGTAGGGAGATTAACGGTGGATTCATCTCTCCGGCTGCCGATCTATTAGTGCGAAGCAGGGGGGACTAAGCGGCGACTGCGCGCAACGCGTGCCCAGTTGTCGCGGATGTGTTTGTGGCCGCCGCCGAAAGGCGCAAGGGTTTCCAGTCCGCTAGCAGGCATTCGGCCAACGCCGACCGCCGCTGCGCGAACCAGGGAACCGTGTACGCCGGCCGCCAGCACGCCTTGCTATCAACATGTCAAAACCGCGGTTACCCCTGACACTGCTCGTCGCGACGTCGGTCTTATTGTCCGGCTGTCTGGTGGTGCATCCGCCGTGCGAAATTGATCCGGAACACGACTTCTACCGCACGGTCGCCGATACGCCGCGACCATCGAACTGCGAGCCCGTCAACGGCCAGCTTCCGCTCTCGACGCAGGCCCCGTTGACGATCGACGAATCCGCGCCGCCGCCCCCCTGGGAGCTGTCCCTGGCCGATGCGGTGCGCATTGGACTGGAAAACTCGAAAGTGCTGCGCGACCTGGGCGGCAGTGTGTTGCGGACGCCGCAACTGGCTCAGACGATTCACGATCCGGCGATTCAGGCCAGCGATCCGCGGTTCGGCATGGAAGGGGCCCTGGCGGCGTTCGACGCCCAGCTCACGACCAGCCTGATGGCCTATCACAACGACCGCGCGTTCAACAACCTATTTCTGGGCGGCGGCACGTTCTTATTCCGCCAGGACCTCGATAATTTCGTGACGGAGTTGGCCAAAACGACGGCCACCGGTGCCCGCTTTGCCGTTCGCCAGCACATCGACTACGACGCCAATAACGCGTTGGCCAACGTCTTTCACAGCTACTATAACGTCAACTTCGAAACCGAATTCCGCCAGCCGTTGTTGCAAGGCGCCGGCGTCGAGTTCAATCGCATTGCCGGTCCGAACGGCACGCCCGGCCAGATCAACGGCGTGGTCATTGCCCGCATCAACAACGACATCAGCACGGCCTGGTTCGAGATTGCGCTGCGCGACTATATCAGCAACGTCGAGAACGCCTACTGGGACTTGTACTACGCCTATCGCGAGCTGGATGCCAAGATTGCCGCTCGCGACGAGAGCCTGAAGACCTGGCGTATCATTCAGGCCAACGTGCAGGAAGGGCGCGGCTACAGCAAGTTGCAGGAAGTACAGGCGCTCGAGCAGTACTATCACTTCCAGGAAGAAGTGCTCGATGCGCTGGGCGGACGCAACGTGGACCGCACCCGCACCTATAACGGCTCCAGCGGCGGAACATTCCGCGGGGTGGGCGGTGTGCAAGCTGCCGAGCGTCGCTTGCGCATGTGGATGGGCGTGCCGATCAACGACGGCAAACTCATCCGCCCCACGGACGAACCGCCTTCGGTCAAGGTGGTGCACGACTGGTGCCAGCTGGCCGAGGAGGCGCTGGCGCGGCGGCCCGAGCTGCGCCGCCAGCAGGCCGAAGTCGAACGCCGCGACATGGAACTGGTCGCCAGCCGCAACTTCCTGCTGCCGCGGCTGGACATCGTTGGCTTGTACCGCTGGCGCGGCTACGGCCACGATTTGATCGGCGCCTGGGACGGCATGATGCCCTACGACAATGCCTTTGCCAACCTCACCAGCGGCCAGTTCCAGGAATGGGAGCTGGGCTTCCAGTACAACATGCCGATTGGATTCCGCCGCGAGTATGCCGCCGTGCGCAACGCGCAGTTCCAGGTGGCCCGCGAACGCGCGATCCTGGAAGAACAGGAGCGGCAGGCCATTCACGATCTGAGTGCGGCCATCGCGGACGTGACCCGCGCCTACGACGTGATGCAAGTGGCCTACAATCGCTTGAAGGCGGCGGAAGATCAGTATGGCCGCGCGAAAGACGGCTTCTTCGAGCTGGGCGGCAAGGTGTCGCTGGAGCTCGTGCTCGACGCTCGACTGCGCTTTGCCGATTCCGAAACCAGCTTCCATCGCTCGCGTATCGACTACGCGGTGGCGCTCAAGAACGTACACTTCGAAAAGGGCTCGCTCTTGGACTACAACGGCGCGGTGCTCGCGGATGGCCACGTGTGGCAAGGTGCCCAGGCTGATATTGCCCGCAAGAAGATCCTGGCCGGCGAAATGCCCGACCTGAACTACGGAATTGCCGAGCGCGACCGTTCGCTCGGCGAGCGCTTGCCCACTGGCAAACCGCCGGCGTCGAAAACGCCGGGCGAACCCACGTTGCGGCCCGTGAACTTCCTGGAAGTGCTGCCCGTTGAATCGAATTCGCCGCGGTCGCAAACGGCGCTTCCGCCAATGTCGCCGCAGGCATCGGCGCTGCCGGCCTCGTCCGACGGCGTTCAGCCGGCCGGGTGGACACTGCTGCCGTCGGCGCAGCAAAGTACGGCACTGATGCCGGAGAGCCAAGCGCTTTGGTCGGCTCCGCACACGGAGGCCAGCACGACAGCTCCGCAACCCGTTGAGACGCCCGCACCCCAAGTCGCTGCGCCCCGGGTGCAGAGCAACGCCCTGCAAAGCGTGTTTGGCGGCTCGGAACTGGGCGAACCGTAGACCTGTGGTGGTCCGGTTCACGCGGGACGGCTACCCGGCGAGTTTCCGCCTGCGGCGGAACGTCAGACCAGCGGCGGCGCCGCCGCAAGCCAACAGCACGATGCTCGACGGTTCGGGCACGATGGCCGGCAATACCACCAGCGTATAGTCGCCCGCTTGAGCGTGCACGCCCAGGAAGTTGGTGTCGCCGGCCCCGGTTACAGCGAACAGTGCGCGTCCGAGACCATCGGCGATGCCGGACACGCTGGGATGGGCGCCTTCGCTGCTGGTCTGCAGCGTATTGCTGGGACCACCAAAGAGTCCCAACCGGGCGTTGAAATTGGCCGTCGAAAGCATGGCGGTAAACGACTGGCCCGGATCAAGTCCGGAAAACCAGAAGAAGTCGACCGAGTCGCCGGTGCCGGGCCCCACGATGTTCTGCACCGTTACGGTCACCGTGCCGCCCACGCGCTGGGGTTCTGGAATCGCCGGCGGATCGATCCAAATGTTGTCGACGAATCCCGGGATGACGCCGTCGAATTCCAGCGGCAACGTTTTGAAAAAGTTGTGGTTTGAGTCATACAGGTCGAAGCGCACGTAGTACTGGCCCGCCTGTGTATGGCCGCCGATGAAGTTGGCGTCGGCGAAGCCCGTTATGCGAAAATAAGCGGAGCCGTTGCCGTTCAGCGGTACATCGACCAGTTGACTGGCAAAGCCGTTGCCCAAAGTGCTGCCGTTGTTGTCGCTGGCCAAGAGCGTGGTGTACGAGGCGTTGTACAGCCCTAGGAGCGTATCGGGCCGACCCGCGTTGCCATTCAAGTTATCGCTGACGATCAGCGTGCCGGAATTCAGGATCGTGGCGCTGCCCGCCGTGTTGTTCGGTTCGAAGATTGGAGCGGCCTCGAGGCGCGCAGCGGGAACCAGGAGTGCCCAAGCGATGAGTGCGGCGACGGTTCGTATTCGCATACGGAACATATAAATGCGCAAGGAAGTATCGAATTCGGTAACGATCGAGACGCAACTGCGCAAACCAGTGCGCAATGGCGCAAGCCGAGGAACAAGGCTCACAAAAGCCCTGGTCCAGTGGAGAACAGAGTCTCGCAAGCGACAGATAGAGCTGGCGCTTGGTAGTGGAGACTCTTAGTTGAAGGTCATTAGCGACTCTGGCGCCGGGCGAACGATTTCAGCGGGATCTTGGACGGACCGCCTAATCTGCCCAAAGTGACTCTTGCTCGACTCTAACCCCGCGGCCGGCACGTGTCAAGCACATTTGCAAAGCTTCGGAGCGAATGAGTTTGCGGCGCGCGGCAACACTTGCGCACACGGCCCGGCAACACCCCAATGCGCTGCCAGACCGGGCCTCCATCCCAAACGGAGGCCTTGTCAGAATTCGCGGACCAACCGCGGCGTTATTCCCGGGTCGTTCACCGAGGCCGCCCGTCGAAGGTTATGGCCCCGATGTGGCAAACGGATCGTTGTCGGCGTCGCGGTGCCACTGATACTCGGTGTTGTCCGCCATGGCCTCGGCCGTCTTGGTGCCGAACAGCCGCTCAATCACGTGCAGCGCCATGTCGATTCCGGCGGACACTCCCGACGACGTTACCCGGTCGCCGTCGTCGACCCACCGCGCCTTGCGAATCCATTCAACCTTGGGCCCGGCGTCGATGGCGAACTGGAAATACCGCTTGTTGGAAGTGGCTTTGCGTCCGTCGAGCAGCCCCGCTTTGGCCAATAGGGCCGATCCGGAGCAGACCGACATCATGATCTCGGCCGTCTCGGCGCGTTTGCGCAGCCACGCGAGCATGGCTTCGTTCTTTAGTTCGGCAATCGTGCCAAAGCCGCCAGGTACCATCACCAGGTCGAGCGGCGGACAATCGTCAAAGCCGTAGTCCGCCTGCACCTTCGGTCCTTGCGCCGAAGCGACCGGACCGGCCTTCTCGGCCACCATCACCACTTTCAATTGCGTCGGCAGATTGCCGAACATCTCGGCCGGGCCGTAGACGTCCAGCAATTCGAACCGCGGATAGAGCAGGATGCCGAGCGTGCGCTTGCCTTTCTTCTCCGTAGGCTGCGCCGCTGCGGGGTCCTGCTTCGCGGCGGCAGGTTCCGCCGCAGCGTTTTCCGGCGGCGCCGCCAGCACGCGTGCCGCCAACATGCCAATGACCGCCATGCAACCGAACAACACCCGTCCAGTTTTCCTTGAGATTTTCATCGCTGTGTCTCCACGTCTTGGATGACCTGTGCACGAAGGGTCGCCGCAGGGCGTCATGACGTGGGGGGCTGCCGTGACGCGCTTATTCGCCGAATGCCTGGAACCGTCGCTGGGGCATCGTAGCACGCCGAAGGGTTGGGATGCCAGCAATTCCACCGACCAGTACCTGCGTTCGCTGGCCGTGGTTTCAAAATGGCGTGTCGCGGGGCAGCGTCGCACCCGTCACAGGCCAATCACCACCGCCGCCCCGCACAGCGCAATGGCGCCGCCGCAGGCCGCGTGGCCGTAACGCTCCATCGTCCCGCGAGCAAAGCGCACGAGCCCGAGGTAACCAATGGTGACCATGACCAGCATGGTGGACAGTGTGGCCACGCCAAACACCACCGCCACGAGCACGCTCCCGGCCAGGCTGGCCTCCGCTGCCGGATACATCAACAGCGGTATCAACGGCTCACACGGCCCGAACACGAAGATCAGAAACACGATCCAGGGGGTGACGACGGACGATTTTTCCGCGGCGGCATGCACGTGGGCGTGCTCGGTATCGTGCGTGTGCTTGTGAAAGTGAATGGTGCCGTCGGCGTGGGCGTGCACGTGAGCATGCGGTCGACTGCGCCAGGCGCGGCGCAAGCCCCAGACCAGGTAGGCCAGACCGAAGCTGAGCAGCAGCCAGCCGGCGATGCTGCCGCGAAACTCTTCGATGTTCGTCAATCCGGCGACCGCGGCGCCGATGGCCAGGCCCGCCAGCCCCAGCAGAACCGAGCTGGCCACGTGTCCGATGCCGCAAGCCGTGGTCACGAGCATCGTTTTGCGCAGCGACCAATTGCCGGCCTGCGACAAGGCGATGAAGGGCAGGAAGTGGTCGGGCCCCGTCGCGGTGTGAATGAAGCCGATGAACGCGGCGGTGGCGAGCAGGGTTTCGAGCGTGCTTTCAGGCAAGGTGCGGCTCCTGGCAGAGGATCCGAAATGATATCACGGCTGACCACACGCGGAAACCGTTCGCGTTGTTTGGGACGCGCAGAACGCGGCCTAGCGCGCGACCCCCTTGGCCTTCGATTTCTCCCGCAGCGGCACGTCGCGGAATGACTGGTGACAGGCCTGGCAATTGGCCGTCACTTTCGCCAGTGCCAGGGCGGCGCCCTTTTCGTCAGGAGGCGCGGCGCGCAGGGCGGTTTCCAAAGCGCCGGCCGCCGCTTCGCCGCCGCGTGCCAGAGCCAAGAACTTCTCGCCTTGCGAGCGCGCCTCGTCGGTGCGGAGCAGCTCCGCAAATTGCTCCTTCAGCTGCAGCGCCTCGTGCGGCGGGTCAACGTCTGGATGGTCGGGCGGCGCCTTCCACTGGGCCGCCGCCACGGACTTAAGCCGATCGTGAAGATGCTCGATTGCAATCATCGATTCGGCCATCGGCGCCACGTTCACCGATTCGCGAAACTCAACTTGCAATCGATCCAGCACGCCCCCATCGACGCGCTGGGCCGTGCCTACTGTGTCGTACAAGCCGAGATAGTTGGGGCTGGTGCCGGCCGTTTTCAGCACGGCCAACGCCTGCTCGTTGCCTAACAGGCCGATCGTGACGCAAGCGGCGGCCGCGGCCGCCGGACTGCGATGTTTGCCGTGATGACAATGTAAGTAGACCGCACCGGGCAGATCGCGCACGGCCTTGGCCAGTTCGAGCAGTCGCGCGTCGGCGATGCCGTCGTAACCGTGCGGCAAGTGCACGTAGCGCAAGCCGTATTTCTTGGCGGCCGCCACGTCTGGCTGCGCGCCATCGACGCTGATGACGGTCTTCACACCCAGTGCGCGCAACTCAGCAAAGGCCGGCTCGCCCTCGGGCTGCCCGCCGGAGAACAGCTTGTCGGTCAGTCGATAAGCGTTTGGCAGGTGGTCGCTCGTGATCTTGCGGATCGGCGGCGCGGCCGCGTTGACCGGCGTGGGCGGTTCGGCCGAAATGCCAACCGTTGAAATTACCGCACTGCCAATCACCAAAATTCCAGTGCCCAAAATGCCAGTCCACGCGCAGACAATTCCGCCGACCCACCTGATTCGATCGCGATACATGCTTTTTCCCCACCGATTGATTGGCTTCATTCTAGCACTTGGGCGCGCCTGGTGGGCACAAACCGATTCTTTGGCGCGGTCGGCGCATTCGAGCCTGCGCTCATTGGCGGCCGCGGCCAGGTCTGTCAAGCGCGACCTGTCGAATCGGCCGCGCAGGCGAATTCTGCATGCTAGGGTTCGGTTAGCGACCAGGCCGCAAGCGTTTCACCGGTTTAATTGCCAGGTGGCGGCTGCCGGCGTGTCGCAGGGCGCTCTTGCTTCGTGCAGAGCGCCCGCTGTCAGTTCAAGCCGAGGGCGGAAAACGGCTTCCTGACGCCCAAGACTCCGGACCACCCATCCGGCCAGGCGCAGCATGCGTGGGCATCGAGCAGGTGCCACGTTGCTGGGAAACACCGTTTGATTTAGCAGCCGCTCTCGCGCGTCGTGCCGCTCTGGCACGCGCGTGCCCCAGCGCTGCGCTAGCAAAGGCGAACAGCCCTATGCCCGCGATC
Organism: Pirellulales bacterium; assembly: GCA_050250435.1. GTDB lineage: Bacteria > Planctomycetota > Planctomycetia > Pirellulales > PALSA-1355 > JBFWOR01. The sequence goes on from JBFWOR010000021.1 coordinate 24,969, forward strand.
TATCCGTTGCTCAATTTGGCAGGGACGCTCTCGGCGATCTTTGTAGTTCAACTGATCGTGTGCAGCGCCGGCGCCACGGTGATCTCGCGCATCAGGCGTTTGCAACACCAGCGCGTGCTGGAAAAGGTGCGGGTGGAAATTGCCAGTCGCGAACAGGCCGTCGAGGCCCTGCGACAGACGGAAGAGAAGTATCGCAGCATTTTTGAAAATGCCGTGGAGGGCATTTTTCAGACGAGCCTCGACGGTCACTACGTCAGCGCCAATCCGGCGCTGGCGCGTATCTACGGCTACGATTCGCCCGATGCGCTGCGCAGCGGCGTGTGCGATATCCAGCACCAACTCTATGTCGACCCTCAGCGGCGCGAGCAGTTTCAACGGCTCATGCTGCGCGACGGCGCCGTCATCGCCTTCGAATCACAAGTCTATCGCCGCGACGGCAGCGTGATCTGGATCTCGGAGAACGCGCACGTCGTTTGCGACGCGCAGGGTCGGCCGCTGTACTACGAAGGAACCGTCACCGACATCACCGACCACGTGCAATCGGACAGCCTGCGGCGCGAGAAAGAGGCTGCCGAGGCCGCCTGCCACGCGAAGAGCCAGTTTCTGGCCAACATGAGCCACGAGATTCGCACGCCGCTGAACGGCGTCATCGGCATGCTCGACCTGCTGGCCGGTACCGACCTTTCGGCCAAGCAACAGCGCTACGCGCAAATCGCCAAATCGTCGGCCGACTCGCTCTTGAGCTTGATCAACCAGATTCTCGATTTCTCCAAGATCGAGGCCGGCAAGCTCGAGCTCGACATTGCGGATTTCGACTTGCGCACCGTGATGGAAGACACGGTGGAAATGTTCGCCGGCCGCGCCCAGCAGAAGAGTATCGAGCTGGCCTGCCAGATCAGCCCTGACGTGCCCACCTCGCTCCGCGGCGATCCGGACCGCTTTCGGCAGATCGTCATCAACCTCGTGAACAACGCCATCAAGTTCACCGAGCAGGGCGAAGTGGTGGTCCGGGCCACGCTCGATCGCCAATCGGAAGAGCAAACCGTGGTCCGCCTGGCCGTGAGCGATACCGGCATTGGCATTCCGCCCGAGCGGCACGGACGCCTGTTTCACTCGTTTTCGCAGGTCGACGTTTCCACCACGCGCAAGTACGGTGGCACCGGCCTGGGGCTGGCCATCACCAAGACGCTGGTGGAGTTGATGGGCGGGCAGATCGGATTTGAGAGCCGACCAGGCCACGGTTCCACGTTCTGGTGCACGCTGAGCTTCGGCCGGCAGTCTGCCGAGCAACGTGACGTGTGCCGGATTCCGCAAGAGCTGCGCCGCCTGCGCGTGTTGGCGCTCGACGACAATGCCACCAATCTGGAGATCCTGCGCGAACAATTCACGAGCTGGGGCTTGTCGCTGACGACCGTCTCCGAGGGCGTGCAGGCCCTCGAAACGCTTCGGCAAGCTGCCGCAGCCGGCCGGCCGTACGATCTGGCGATTCTCGACGTGCAAATGCCCGACATGGACGGCTTCCAAGTCGCCCAGGCCGTGCGCGCGGACGCCGTCATTCGCGACATCGTGCTCTTGGTGTTCACATCCATGGGCCAGGATCTCGACGAAATGGATCTCGCGGCGCTCAGTCTGTCCGGCTACATCCACAAGCCGGTGCGACAGTCGCGGCTGTTGGATGCGATCGTCAACGCCACGTCGCAGGCGTTGGTGGTTCGCAGTCAATTGCCGGCCGCCTGCGCGCCCGCGAAGGACGCCCAGACCCAGCGCGGCGCTCGCGTGCTGGTGGCAGAAGACAACGAAGTGAACCAGATCGTGGTGTCGGAAATACTAGCCCGCGCCGGCATCGAGTGCCGTGTGGTGGGCAACGGTCGAACAGCGGCGGATCTGGCGACGCGCGAACACTTTGAGCTGGTGTTGATGGACTGCCAGATGCCGGACATGGACGGATTCGAAGCCGCGCGGCACATTCGCACCCACGAGAGCGCATCGCCTTTCGACGCGCCGCGGCGGCGCGTGCCGATCGTGGCCCTGACGGCAAACGCCATCAAGGGCGATCGCGAGCGCTGCCTGGCCGCCGGCATGGACGGCTACCTGACCAAGCCCATCGAGCCGACGACTCTGGTGGAAACCGTGCGATCGTATCTGGAGGGTCGGCAGCACGCCGCGGAGCAAAATGGCCACGCTGTGTCGGCCGCGGTCGCTCCTGGTTCAGCGCCCGAAGCCGCTGCGACGATTGGCGACGAGACGGCAGTGATCGACGCCGTACAACTGTGCGGCCGTTGCCTGGGCGATTTAGATTTTATCCAGTCACTGCTAAGCAAGTTCACGGCGATTGGCGGCGACGAGCTGGAAAAGCTCGACCGATCGATCGCGGCGAGCGATCGCGCCGAACTGGCCCGCACCGCCCACCGGCTGCGCGGGATGGCGGCGAATTTGAGCGTGGACCGAGTGGCCGCGCTGGCCGCAAAACTGGAAGCTGACGCCGCGGCCGCCCCGCTCGAACAACTGTCTGATTCCCTGGTTCGCCTGCACCAGGAGTTTGCGCGGGCTCGACAGACGATTCCCGGCGTGTTCGCCGAGCTGAGTGGCGAGCGATCGCGCGGCTGAGTGTGAGCTGCCGGCAGAGGCTTACGCCAGCAGCTTCTCGACGACGTTGCCGTGCACGTCGGTCAGACGGAAGTCGCGTCCCTGGAAGCGGTAGGTCAGCCGTGTGTGATCGAAGCCGAGTAAGTGCAGGATCGTGGCATGCAGATCATGAACGTGCACGCGATCGGTCACGGCGTTGAAGCCAAACTCGTCGGTCTCGCCCAGCGTGATGCCCGGCTTGATACCGCCGCCGGCCAGCCACATGGTGAAGGCGTTGGGGTGATGGTCGCGCCCGTCGTTGCCGCCTTGCACCATGGGCGTGCGGCCAAACTCGCCGCCCCAGATCACCAGCGTCTCGTCCAATAGCCCGCGCTGCTTGAGATCCTTCACAAGCGCCGCAGACGGACGATCGGTCAGTGCCGTTTGCTCCTTCAGTCCGGCGGTGAGTCCGCCATGATGGTCCCAGGCTTCGTGAAACAGTTGCACGAAGCGCACGCCGCGCTCGACCAGCCGACGTGCGAGCAGGCAGTTGTTGGCGTACGACGGCTTGCCTGGCTCGGCCCCGTACATCTCCAGGGTCTCGCGCGACTCTCCGGATATGTCCATCAGCTCCGGTGCGCTGGTTTGCATCTTGTACGCGAGCTCGAAGGAATTGATGCGCGTGGCAATCTCGGGATCGCCCACCGCGTCGAGCCGCATGGCGTTCAGCCGAGCCACGGCATCGAGGGAGTCACGCTGCGTGGCGCGATCGATGCCCGGCGGATTCGAGAGGAACAGCACCGGATCACCCTGGCTGCGAAAGGGCACACCCTGGTACACCGTGGGCAAAAAGCCGCAGCCCCAGTTCGACGAGCCGCCGCTGGTGCCTTTCTTGGCCGAATTGAGCACGACGAAACCGGGCAGGTCACGGGCCTCGCTGCCCAAGCCGTAGGTCGTCCACGCGCCGATGCTGGGCCGGCCGAACTGCTGCGTGCCGGTGTTCATCATGATCTGGCCCGGCGCATGATTGAACGCGTCGGTCGCCAGCGAGCGAACGATCGCCACGTCGTCCACCACTGTGGCCAGATGCGGCAACAGCTCCGAGAGCTCCGCGCCACTATGCCCGTGCCGGGCGAACTTGAACTTGGGCGCCAGAAACGTCGATTGCGGGTTGATGAACGCCGCGCGGTAATCCTTGATCAGCTCGGGCGGCGGCAGTTGGCCGCCGAGTTTTTCGAGCTGCGGCTTGTAGTCGAACAGATCCAGATGGCTGGGCGCGCCCGCCTGGAACAAGAAAATCACGTGCCTGGCCCGGGCCGCGTAGTGCGGTTTTCTGGGCACGAGCGGATCGGCCGGGGCCAGCGCCGCCGCGGCAGCCTGCTCGTCGCCCAGCAAGGCCGCCAGCGCCATCGAGCCCAGGCCCACGCCGCATTGCTCGAGAAACCACCGCCGGGTGATTTGATTTCTGAAATCTGTGGCCATAGGGGTCATCTGCGAAGTCGCTGCGGATTCATTCTTTGGTGATCGTTTCGTCCAGATTCAGAATCACGCGGGCCACCACGGTATACGCCGCCCATTGCGCGGGCGTTGCGCCGGCGGGCAAGTCGGCGGGCACTTCGCTCTGCCCGGAAACAATCTGTCGCGCATCGGTCCAGCCTTCGGCAATGCGCTTTCGCTCGCTGTCGAGCAATTGCAATAGCACCTGTTGCTCCTCGGCCGTGGGCTGCCGACTGACGCAGGAGCGAAACGCATATCCAATCCGCTCGGCGTCGCTACCTCCCGCCTGTTCGAGCGTCCGCCGTGCCAAGGCCCGCGCACACTCTGTAAAGATCACCTCGTTCAGCGTGGTGAGCGCTTGCAGCGGTGTGTTCGAGCGCTGCCGCCGCACACAGGAGAAGTCGCCGTTGGGCGTGTCGAAATTCTGGAGCGCAGGGTAGGGCAATGAGCGGCGGCGAAAAGTGTACAGCGCGCGGCGGTAGCGATCGGCCCCGCGCTCCTCATTCCAGGTCAGCGGCGCGTAGCTCAGGGCCAACAAACTCTCCGGCACCGGCGCAAAGATGCTCGGACCGCCCAGCTTGGGGTTCAACTTGCCGCTGGCCGCCAAGGCGATATCGCGCACGATCTCACCCTCCACGCGGAATCGTGGACCGCGCGCCAACAGCCGATTGAGCGGATCGCGCTCGTACACTTCCGGCACCACGCGCGACGATTGTTGATACGTGGCCGAGCGAGCAATCAATCGGTGCATGTCCTTCAAGTGATAACCGCGTTCCATGAACTCGCACGCCAACCAATCCAGCAACTGGGGATGGCTGGGCGGGTCGCTCTGCGTGCCAAAATCTTCGCTCGTGGCCACAATGCCCGTGCCAAAATACGCCTGCCACACGCGATTGATTGCCACGCGGGCCGTCGTCGGGCTCTGACGGTCGACCAGCCAGCGCGCCAGCGAGAGCCGCGTGGGCCCCGCGTCGGCGGGTAGCGGATGCAGCGCCGCGGGCACGCCGGCAGCCACGCGATCGCCCGGCTTCAAGAAGTCGCCGCGGCGCAGCATGTGCGTCTCGCGCTGCATCTCACGTGTGCCGAGCACGAGCGCCGTCGTGCCGGCCGGCCACTGCGCCCACAAGCTTTCGATGCGCTCGTTCGCCGCGCGCCACTCGGGCACCGTCGTGCGCCAATAGCTGAAGATTTCTGCCGTCTGCTGGTCGGTACGCTGCTCGCGCGGCACGGCCAACAGCTCGCGCACGCGGCGGGGCAGGGGATCCGCCGCGACCTCTCCCTCGGCGGCCGTGACCGAGATGCGGAAACGGCCCAGCAGATTGTTTTGATGGTCGTCGCTATTCCAGCCGCCGTGATCCTGTAAAAACGAGACAGCCAACTCCGCTCCGGCGGCAAACTCAATCGGCTTCTCGAAACGAAACACCGCTTTGCGATCCTGGTTCCTCCGACCAGCACCGGCGTCGATGCCCCAGGCCGTCTCTTTCTTGCCGTCGATCGCCCAGGCCACCGGGCCGACCTTCCGTTCTTTGCCTGAGCGATCATCGAACGCCGGCTCGAGCGGTGCCTCGGGCTGCTCAAAGTCGGCCGTGGCGGCGGCGATCTTGCATTCGGCCGGCTTGTCTTCGCCAGCGAGCGGTTTGGCGGTGACGCTGATTTGCGAGAGCGCGCAGGTGCCCTTGAACGAGCGGCCCGGTCCGCCGCGGGGCAGGTTGGCGTCGGTCAAGAGCTCCAGCCGCAGCGCCGTAGTTTTGGGCAGCTCCGCGCGGCCGGTCACGCGGAACGTGCAGTGGGTGGGCGCATAACCGGCGCAAAGCAGTGAGTCATCGGCCAGGCGCTCGAGCTTCGCCCCGCCGCCCGTATCGAGAAACTCCTCGGGCTTGAGCACGTGCCACTCGACGGCCGGGGCCGACGCGCTCTTTTCCCAAGCCGCCATGCGCTCGGCCCAATCGGGCGCGGCATGCCGCAGCTCGGCCTCGATGGTCTGCATCTCTCGCACCAGCGCGTCGCGGGCAATCATTTCCGCCGGCGTGTACACCGTCGGCTGCGATTCGTGATCGTTGTTCAAAAAGGCGAATAGCCGGTAGTAGTCCTGCTGCGAGATCGGGTCGTACTTGTGCGAGTGGCACTGCGCGCACTGGATTGTCAGCCCCAGCACGCTCTTGCCCAGGGCGTCCATGCGATCGAACATCGCCTCCATGCGAAACTGCTCGGGATCGATGCCGCCTTCTTCGTTGAGCATCGAGTTGCGCAAGAAGCCCGTCGCCACGATCTGGTCTTGCGTGGCGCCGGGCAATTGATCGCCGGCCAGTTGCTCGATGACGAACTGGTCGTACGGCAAGTCGCGATTCAGGGCCGCCACCACCCAGTCTCGATACATCCACACGTTGCGCGACTTGTCCTTCTCAAAGCCGTCGCTGTCGGCGTAGCGGGCCGCGTCGAGCCAGTGCCGGCCCCAGCGCTCGCCGTAGTGCGGCGAAGCCAGCAGCCGCTCGATCTGCTTGTCGAAGGCTTGCGGGCTCGTGTCGGCCAGAAAGGAGTCGACCTCTTCGATCGTCGGCGGCAGGCCGATCAAGTCAAGGCTCAGGCGGCGCAACAGCGTCACGCGATCGGCCGGCGGTGACGGCGCGAGCCCTTCGGCTTCCAGTCGAGCCAGAATGAAGCGGTCGATATCGTTCTGCACCCAGGCCGAGTTCTTCACCGCCGGCAGCGGAGGACGCACAGGCGCCCGGAAGGCCCAGTGATCCGCGCCGCCGGCGTTCTTGCCCGCGGTCGAATTTTCCGGCCAGGCGGCGCCGGCATCGATCCAGCGGCGCACCAGTGCAATTTGATCCGCGGTGAGCGGTTCGCCCTCGGGCGGCATGCGCGACATGACCTCGCTCGCGCCCAATAGCGCCGTCACGAGCCGGCTGTCGTCGCTTTTGCCGGGCACGATGTCGTGGCCCAAGTCGCCGCCGCGCAAGGCCGCGCCGCGCTGGTCGAGTCGCAGGCCGCTTTCCTGCTTGTCCGCTCCGTGGCACTCGTAACAATGCCGGGCGAAGAGCGGCTTGATATCGCGATCGAAGTCGACGTCTGCCGACGACTCGGCCGCCGCGGCCGCCGCGCTGCCCAACAGGCAAACGACGCCAACCAGCGCGGCAACAGCAATCGAATCGCGCACGAGCATGGCAAAATGATCGGATGGCGGGGAAGCGAACCTGGGCGGGACGTCTGGCAACTATTGTAATGTCGGCCGGCGGGTCGGACCAACCACCTGGCCTTAGCTCGATGGCGGTTGGTGTTTCTGTAGCAAGCTGTTTGCAGCCGTATTCCCTTGGCGAGCCGGTGGTCCCTAGCTCCCCGCCGCACGCGCGATTATGCTGATGGGTCCGCGATTTCCCGCGTGCATCCGGCGGTTACTTTCGAACCAGGAGCTTGCGTCCCGTGACTACTGCTGAACAAGGCCCGGACTTCTCGAAAGGCGATGGCCTGGTGCCGGCCATTGCCCAGGACGCGGCCACCGGCACGGTGCTGATGATGGCCTACATGAACCGCGAGAGCTTCGACGAGACGGTGCGCACTGGCCGAGCGGTGTACTTCAGCCGCAGCCGCAACAAGCTGTGGCGCAAGGGCGAAGAGAGCGGCAACGTGCAACAGGTGCAGTCGATCTTTGTCGACTGCGACGCCGACACGATCTTGCTCAAAGTGCATCAGGTGGGCGGCGCCGCGTGTCACGAGGGCTATGCCAGCTGCTTCTTCCGCCAGGTGACGCCGGCGGGCCTGCAAGTGATCGGCGAGCGCGTGTTCGACCCGGCGACCGTCTACAAGAAATAGGTGCGCACGCGGTCGCGCGCCGCGGCCGCGCAGCAAGCCCCTCGATCATTGGCTAGCTAGGACTCAATCGACCATGGCCAACTTGTTGAAACTGGGCATCCCCGCGGGCAGCCTGCAAGAGGCAACGGCCGAATTGTTTCGCCGCGCCGGCTACAAGATTACGTTCAACGCGCGGAGCTATTTTCCCACGATCGACGACGATGAGATCGAATGCACGCTGATTCGCGCGCAGGAAATGGCTCGCTACGTGCAAGACGGCGCGCTCGACGCCGGGCTGACCGGCCATGACTGGATCATGGAAAACGGCGCCGACGTCGTGGAGGTGGCCGAACTGGTGTTCTCCAAGGTGAGCCGCCGCCCGGTGCGCTGGGTGTTGTGCGTGCCGGAGAGTTCGCCGTTTCAAAGCGTCAAGGATCTGCAGGGCAAGCGCATTGCCACCGAGGCGGTGGGCCTGACCGAACGTTACCTGGCCAGCCATGGCGTGCAGGCCAAGGTGGAATTCAGTTGGGGTGCCACCGAGGTGAAGCCGCCAAAGCTGGCCGACGCCATCGTGGAAGTGACCGAGACCGGCAGCTCGCTGCGCGCCAATCAGCTGCGCATTCTCGACGAAGTGCTCACCAGCACACCGCGTTTCATCGCCAACCGCACGTCTTACGCGGACACCTGGAAGAAACAAAAGATTGACGACATCGTGCTCATGTTGCGCGGCGCGATGGCGGCCGAAGGCAAAGTAGGCCTGATGATGAACGTGCCGCGCGACCGGTTGCAACAGGTGTTGTCGCTCTTGCCGGCGCTGCAACAGCCCACGATTTCCAGCCTGTCGGACGAACGCTGGGTGGACGTGAACACAATTCTCGACGAGACCATCGTGCGGCACATCATCCCGCGCTTGAAAGCCGCCGGGGCGCGGGGTATCGTCGAGTACCCGTTGAGCAAGATCATCGACTAGCAAGGGGCCCGGCATGAAATCGTTCGATGTAACGCGTGCGGCGTGTCGGCTCGGTCGAGTTGCTGCACTTGCAGTCTGGTTGGGAGCAGCGCCGGCACGCGGCGAGGATTTGCAGCTCGACGTGCGCAAGGCTCCGGTGATCGTCGAAGAGAATTTCGAAGGCGGCGCCGACAACTGGCAGCCCACCGATCCGGCATCTTGGCAGATCATCAAGACTCCCAAGGGCCAGGTGTATAGCTTGTTCACGCAGAGCAAGTACAAGCCGCCGCATCGCAGCCCGGTGAATATCGCGCTGCTGGAAGGTCCGGTGGTGAGCGATTTCGCGCTGGACGTGAAGGTGCAAAGCACCGTGGCGGACTACAATCACCGCAGCCTGGTCCTGGTGTTCGGCTATCAGGATCCGGCGCATTTTTACTACGTTCACTTTGGCAAGAAGACCGACGATCACGCCAACCAGATCTTCATCGTCAACGATGCGCCGCGGTTGAAGATTTCGACCAAGACCACGCCCGGCACGGCCTGGGACGATGCCTGGCACCACGTGCGGATCGTGAGGACCGTGGACGACGGCTCGACGGCAGTTTTTTTCGACAACCTGGACGCGCCGGTGATGACGGCCGTCGATAAGACGTTCGCGTGGGGCCGCGTCGGCATCGGCGCGTTTGACGACCTGGGAAATTTCGACGATCTGGTGCTGCGCGGCACGAAGGTCGACAAGCCCGCCAGCCCCTGAGTTCCACTGCAGTCACCTGGGCGCGTCGCATCGTGCGTCGGCCCGCGGATCCGATTCAGGCATCCGAAACAGCGACCATTGATGGAGTACTGCCATGAGCGCCGAACAACGATTGGCCGAGTTGAAACTGGAACTTCCGCCCGCGCCCAAGCCGGCCGGCGTCTATAAACCGGTTGTCGTGAGCGGGAGCATGGCATATGTGTCGGGCCACGGGCCGCTCTTGCCCGATGGCAAAATGCTCACCGGCCGGATTGGCACCGACACGGATTTGCACGGCGGTGAACGCGCCGCGCGGCAAACTGGTCTGGCCATTCTGGCCTCGCTGCGGGCCAGTCTCGGCAGCCTTGATCGCGTGGTCCGCGTGGTCAAACTCCTGGGCATGGTCAACTGCACGCCCGACTTTACCGCGCATCCGCAGGTCATCAACGGCTGCAGCGAGCTGTTTCGCGATCTGTGGGGCGAAGACCACGGTATTGGTGCGCGCAGCGCCGTGGGCATGGGCTCGCTGCCCGGCAACATCACCACCGAGATTGAAGTGATCTTCGAGATCAGGTGAAGCTGAAGACAGGCTGGAGGCTGGAGAGGGAGGATTCGATGTTTTCTTCCTCCAGCCTGCAGGCTCCAGCCTCCAGTCTATTCCGTCACAGCTCTCCATCGCCGCTGATGAGACTGTGCAAGTGGTTGGTTTGGTTGAGCGACACGAGTTTGACGTCGCTGCCCCAATCCAAGGTGCTGATGGAACCGTTGGCGAACGTGAAGGGATTGTGTTCGGCCGGGATCTGCAAGAGCGCCTTGAGGCCCGCGGAGAGCGAGCCGCCGTGGGCCAGAACCACGGCCGTGTCGCGTCCCGTCTCGCGGAGCGCGCGAAACGCCGCGCCGGCGCGGACCATCACGTCGCGCCGCGATTCTCCGCCGGGAATGCGAAAGTCCGGGTCGGCGCTGCGCCAACTGGCGGCCTCTTGTGGATAGCGCACGTTGATCTCATCCCAGGTGAGCCCCTGAAAGACGCCGGCGTTGATTTCCATCAACCGCGGATCGGTCTCGACGCGCACTTTGAAGCGCTCGGCCAAGGCTTGAGCGGATTCGACGGCGCGGGCCAGCGGGCTGGCGACGATGGCCTCGACGCCGCAATCGGCCAACGCTTCGGCCACGGCCGCACATTGCCGCCGGCCCAACGGCGACAAATGGCTGTCGGACTGGCCCTGGATTCGACCTTCCAGGTTGTAGAACGTTTCGCCGTGACGGACGCAGAACAGTTTCATCGTGCCCTCGCTCGGTGCATCGACGAAACTAGCAGGCCGGTTGCACTTGGGCAACCTCCGCGAGCCACCAGTGGTACCCAATCGCACCCCATTGCAGGCCGCTAGGAGGCCTCGGTGCTGGCTACCGCAACACGGAGGTCGTGACCGGGCCGGCCGAACTGGAGTAGCGAATCCCCTCGGCAGGCAGTGGTGGCGGCAGGGGGCGTTGGGGAGCGGCCGAACGCTGCCGCGGCACCTCGAGCGACGTGAGATGCTGCGACGCCTGAGCCTGATGATCGGCCGCAAGCTGTTTCAGGAATCCGGGCGAAGCGCGATCGAGGTGGATCACCTCGCTACGTGCGTTGGGATCGTTGAGCGAGCGGATGATGCAGATCACTTCGGCGCCTTCGTGGCGATTTCGCAGTTCTGAGAGCATGGCGTTTTCGGCGGGTGTGATGGCGACTTGAGTCGCGCCGGTCGCGGCCAGTTCCCGCGCCGTGTTGGTCACCGTGTGGGCCGCAGCCAGGGCCGCCTCCGGCATGGTTTGCGCCATGGCCGGAACGTTCGACACCGGCGGACTTAGTTCGCTCGGCGCCGGACGCGCCGCATAGACGGCCATCAGACCGGCGCGGTCGAGCTGACCCTGGATCGAATCGAGCGCCGCATACAGGCCTTCGTTGTCAGCCGGATCCGCCGCGTTGCACACGCCGATCACCAGGCCGTCGGCTGTGAACAGCCCGCCGCCGCTGCGACCTTCGACCGGCATGCCCGCCACCTGCAGATTCGGCGCGCCGACGAACTTGTTGAGCGAGGTCAGCTGGCTGTAGATCGCGGTGGGTGGCCCGCCGTTGTTGCAGCCGACGGTAATCACTTTGTCGCCGCGCTCGATGCGCTGCCCGCGCGGAGCGACCGGCGCCACCTGTACCGGAACGCCCGGACGAATGCTCACCAAGGCGACGTCGAGATCCAGATCGTAGCTCACGAGCCGGCCGGGCACTTTCTGGGGCGCGCCGGTAGCCAATAAGTCGACGTAGATTTGGCCCTTGCCTTGCGAGTCGCGAAAAATGTGCCCGCAAGTGAGCACGAGCGCCTGTCCTTGCCGGGCGTCGATCAGCGTGCCCGATCCGTACGACGAGCCTTTGGGATCCTCGATTTTCAGGCGCACGCTGGACGCGATGAGCTGCTGCGGGGTAACGGCGTCAGACGAAAGTCCCGCCTCGGCAATGTTACTGGGACCGGGCAACTGCGCCGTTGAGTTACTTTGTGGATTGCCGGACAGGGCGGGCACAGCGCCCGCGCCGGGGTCGGGCGACTGTGCGCGGGCGATGCCGGCAGTCGCGCTCTGCGGTTTCACACCGGCGCGATCGAACAGGGCCACCAGCTCATTGCGGCGGGTGGCGCCGGTCACGCGGCCCGCTTCGCGGCCGTTGACCACGAGCACGAAACAGGGAATGGTCTCCACGCGATAGCGGTCCGCCAAGGCGCGCTCGCGATCGACGTCGACTTTGCGCACCGGATAGCCGGCCCGCTCCAGCTGTTCGATCGTGCCGGCCATCGAGCGGCAGGGGGCACACCACGACGCGTGAAAATCCAACAGCACGGTATCGCTGCCGCCGGATAGCGCGACCAAGAGAGTCGCAATTTGCACCGAGACCATCGTTTCCCTCCCTGGAAAGAGTTGGCCTTCCGTGTTGCCGCAAGCGCGTTGTCACGATGCCGGCGGCGCCGGCCGACCGTCGGGCAAATCGTGCGGCGTTCCCTGAGGCAGGCAGATCGGCAGTGCTGGAAAGGCATGCCCGGGGTACGCGGCCGCTCGATTCGACCTCCGTGTCCTTGTGTGAGCGAGCAAGCAGGTGGGCGTTGCCGGGCGTGCCGACTTCCTGTCAGCAGGTGCGACAACGTTTCAAGTGGTGGCACTTCCGGCCGCTGGGGTCGCGGCGAAGTGCAACATCTTGGCCCTAACCTCCAAAACTTACAATCTCAATTCCGCGTGGCGAAGTGGCCCGCCGTTTCCATTGTGCTGCGCAAGTCGTGTCCGGCCGATTTGTTACGAGCCGCTTTGCGAACATGCCAGCACGCACCGTGACAAGCCACGCGCCAAGGCAATGCACCTGCCGTGCCACTCGCGGAAAATCGCAGTACGTCGCTGGCGCCGCAACCAGCTATCATAAAGGATGTCGAGTAAGGTGCGCCGCTGGCGCGGAGCCTTGACCGCCGCCTGCCGGCCGTTAGGCTCGGCATGCCACGACGGGTTCCCGGCCGCTGCCGCGGGCCGGCTGTTTGATAGCACGGAGCTCTGCATGCGATTTTCCTACGGTTGGCCCATCACGCTGGCAGTTGTGATGATTGCGCTTGTCATCGCGCTGATCGTGGGCTGGGTGATCATCACCGTCCGCCAGATCGATCGCTCGGCGGTCTTCTGGGTTTTGCTGTTCGTGGGCACCATTTTTCTGGTGCTCGTGCTGGTGGGCGTGGTGCTCTATCTCTTGCTGTCGATCAAGAACATTCGGCTCAATCAACGGCAGTCGAACTTTATCGACAGCGTGTCGCACGAACTCAAGTCGCCCATCGCGTCGTTGAAGCTGTACCTGCAAACGCTCTCGCGGCGCAACGTGACCGAAGAGCAGCAGGCCAACTTCTTCCGCTTCATGCTCGACGACGTCGAGCGGCTGGATACACTCATCAATCACATGCTCGACGCCGCGCGCCTCGATCAACAGCCGGTCGAGGCCGACTTGACCGACGTCGAACTCTCGGCGATTCTGCAAAGCTGCGCGCACACGCTTTGCCTGCGTTACCACTTGCCCACGGAGTCGGTGCGGCTGAACGTCGTGCCGGCGATCTTGCGGGCCCGGCCAATCGATATTGAAATGATCTTTCGCAATCTGATCGACAATGCGATCAAGTACGGTGGAGCAGAGCCGGTGGTGGAAATCGATTCGCAGTTTGTCAACGACGAGTCCGTGGTCACGCGCATCGTCGACAATGGGCCGGGCATTCCGGCCAAGCTGCGGCGTAAGATTTTCGGCCGCTTCGTGCGCTTGGGCAGCGAATTGGAGCGCTCGCAGTCCGGCACGGGCCTGGGCTTGTTCATCGTGCGCACGCTGGTGCGGCGACTGCACGGCACCATCACCGTGCGCGATCGGGGCAACCGCGCCGGCACGGTCTTCGAAGTTCTGCTGCCGGCCCGACCGACGGCGGTGGCGCCTGCGCCCGCGCCTTTCGTCGATCCCGAAAGCGCGCTGCGCCTGCATTGATCGTCACCGTTGCGCGCGGCCGCCGGCCGTCGCCTGAGCCCGACTTTCCTGACCATGTCGTCGCCTTCCTTGAAACCCCGATGAAGCACATCCTGGTTGTCGAAGACGAGCAGCACCTGGCGTTCGGCATCAAGTACAACCTTGAGGCCGAGGGCTACGAAGTGACCACGGCCGGCGACGGTCCCGCGGCGCTCAAGCATTTCGAGCAGCATCCCGGCGGCACCGACCTGGTGATCCTCGATCTGATGCTGCCCGGCATGAGCGGTTATGCCGTTTGCGAAGCGTTGCGCCAGCAGGGTAACGACGTGCCGGTGCTGATGCTCAGTGCCCGCACGCTGGTGGAGGACCGCATTCGCGGCTACGACGTCGGCGCGGATCAGTATTTGCAGAAACCGTTCGAACTGGAAGAACTCTTGAGCATGACCCGCAATCTGCTCGCGCGGCATAAGAAGTCCGAGGCCCGCGCGGCGAGCAAGCCGATTTCCGCCGTCTACGAGTTCGGCCGGGCAAGCGTGAACTTCGACACTTTCGACGTCACCGTGGCCGGCCAGCGCGTGCGACTGACGCATACCGAGATGAAACTGCTGCGCTACTTCGTGGAGAACGAGGGCTCCGTGGTCACCCGGCCCGAACTGCTGGAGCACGTCTGGGGCATGGCCCACATGCCCACCACGCGGACGGTCGACAACTTCATTGTCAACTTGCGGAAATACTTCGAAGAAGATCCCGCCAGGCCCAAACACTTTTTGAGCGTGCGTGGCGCGGGCTACCGCTTCGTAGCCAGCGGCGAAGGGTGAGCGGAGAGCAGACGGATGATCGCCGTCTAAGGATGAATTGTGATGGAACCAAATTGGCGGAAGTGGTCGTCAAAGGCAAACGCCGTGGCGATCGATAGTCGTTCCATCACGGCGAAGCTGGTGCAGTCCGTGAAGCTCCATTGCTTGTCCGAAAAATCGCGGTATATCGACATCGCGCGATCGAAGTCGGACGGCGTGACGCGTGCGAGTTCAAACAGGTTTCCTCCGAGCACTTCGACGACCCATTGCAACGCGCGTTGAGATTGGCGCCGCACTCGAAATAGAGTCAGCAGTTCGTCGATGACATAGTCCGTCGTGACAAGCTGCTCGCGATTGGACGCGATGTATTGCTTCGCGGACAGATGGTCTATGTCGCTGGGTACGGAAAGAGCGAACCACGCCCCCGTGTCGACGAAAATCATACCTTAACCCGGTCCGTTGTAGATCAAGCGATCGTGGTCGCGACCCGAGAGACCGTCAGGCGGCACTTCATCAACGAGCGACTCCATCTTGGCGACAAAAGCCAATAGTCTTTCCTGCTGACTCGTGCCAGACACCGTGCGGGCATCCTCGCGGCTGTGCGAAGACGGCGCAATCGAAACGGTGACAACTTCGTGCTCGCGCAGCGCGACCGGCGTCAGCGGGCGCAACACACCGTTCTCATAGATGGCATCGAATTCTTTGCTCATGCGAGAATTATATCGCGCGAAATCGCGCGAACCAGATTGATGTTGTCATTTGCCCGGCTTCACCAGCTCAAAGTCGTCCGGCTGCGTGCCCAGGTACAGGTGATCGTACAGCGCGAACTCGCCGTCGACCGCCGTCAAGGCGATGCCCGAAAGCGTGAACTCGCCAAAGTCGGCAAACAGGTCGCGCGTGACCACGGTGAATTCGGCCGGCAGAGTCGCGTCCACCGCCACGCTGCCACCATACAGTTCTCCCGTCGGCCCGGCGTGATAACGAAACTTGGGCTTGTTCTCGCCCTCGGGTCCCCACTTGCCGTCGTGATTGAGTTGCAGGCAGATTGCCTGGCCGCCTTGTTTCTTCCAGGCAAAGCGCAGGTAGCGATACTCGCCCGGCGCGGGGAACTCACGAATCTTCACGCCCAGTCCGGGCAGAGCGGGATTGAAGCGCTGGTCGGGCGTCACCTTGATGCTCGCCAGGCCCGAGTATTTCTGGTCGGCGATGATGCTGGCCTGCCCGCCGCCCTCGGTGAGGTTCGCCAGAAATTCGACCTGATCTTCAAAGATGGCGCGGGGCTGTTCCGCCGGTGGTTTGTCGCCCGGCACCACTTTGATCGCCAAGGGCACGTCGTCGCCGCGCACCATCGCCTGTTCGTTCTTGGGATCGATCTTGCTCGTGGCTTCGAGCTTCACGTTGGCCAGGTCGCCGGCCGGCGTGCCGTAGCGCACGGCCACGGGAATCTCGAAGTCGGACTTGTCGGCCGGCACTTCAAGGGCAATCGGCCGCGTGCCTGCCGGCAAGCCGGTCACACGCAGCGTCACCGGCAGCGCGAAGCCAGGCACGCGATGCACCTTGCCCACGAGCTTGCCGGTCTCGCCCAAGCCGGCGCGGGCCTCGACCGTCGCCCCGGCCAGTTCGATCGCCAGCGGCGCCGCCGTCGCCAGGCGACGCGCGGGCGTCACCGCCGACAGCACCACGCTTTTGCCGTCCGCGGCCAGCAATTCCGCCTGCAGTGCCAAGTCGTAGGGAATCCGCGGCAAGTCGGCGGGCACAACAATGCGCGCTTCAATTTCGTTCTGATCGGCGGCGATCGTCGGCACGGCTTCCAAACGCAGCGTCCGCTCGACGTCGTCCACCTCCTGATCCTGGTTGTTCACTTTCACCGTTTTGCGCGGTGTGACTTGGGTGGTCAAAAGCGCCAGCCGCACGGCGCCGGTCAGTCCGGCCGTGCGTTCCACCCGCAACGTGATCGGCAGGGTCGTGCCCTGCGCCAGCCGCACATCGGCGCTGAAGTCGTTCCACGCCAGGACCAGCGGATTGGGATTCGTCACCGCCAGGGCTACTTCTTCGCGCAGCCAGGGCTGATGTTCGGTCACGCTCGTTGCCGGCGGCAAGACGGCATGGGCGATCGTCGTGTTCGGCGCGGTGCTGGTGGCCAGGGCGCTCGAGATCGATTGGGCCGGGCTCGCGCCCGGCGCCGTGAGCGTAACCAGTGCCTGCGTTGCGCCGGCGGGAACTTCGTCACCGCTGACGGTAATGCCCGCCGGCAAGTTCGCCAGCGACAGTTTCACCGGCCCGTCATAGCCCAAACGCTGCACGAGCACACGCGCCACCGCCGTGCCGTCTTTCGGCACCAACAAGCGATCGGTCTCCAGTGTTGCCGAAAAATCGGGCTGGCCGACGGGCGTCACTTGCACGCGATAGACAAAATCGGCGCCGCCGCGTCCCTGCAGGTCGCGCACGGCCACGAGCACCGAAGTGACGTCCTTGGGCACGGCGAAATCCAGTCCCGGATCGCTCGTATTCGGCCGGTCATCGTTGCCGGCCAACTCGGCGCCTTGTTCGTTCTGGATCGAGAGCACGCCGTCGAGAGGCCCGCCCGCGCGGCGCGCCAACATATCGAACCGCAGCGTCTGTCCGGGCGAAACTGCCAGTCGATAGCGATCTTGTTCGCCGGCGGCGGCCAGGCGACCGTTGATCGCGACGGGCGCGGCCGCGATCGCTTGCGGCTGTTCGCCGGCCTCGACAACTTCCACATGATTGCTCACAACGACCGTGGGCCGGGCACCGGTGAGTCCATGGACGTCGGCCGGCCAGGGCGCGGGCCGGCTTAACTGCGAGCGGCCGTCGGTGATGCTCCAGTTGGCCGTGGCCCGCGCGGCTTCGGGAAGATTGCCGCCGCGAAATTCGAAGGAAGCCTCCTGGCCCTGCTGCACTCCCAGCGGGAATACCATATCTGCGTAGGTCAGCTCACCCACTTTCATGCGGAAGTGACCGGGCGCGGCACCGCGAAACAGCGCGTCGTGCAGTTCGATGGTGTAGGTGCCGTCGGCGGGCAGCGTGACGCTCGTGCGGGCGTCGCCCACCAGCGCGGGTTGCCCCTGCGACCAGGCCAACTGCACGTGGCGCGCGTCGAACACGCGGATCACCGGATTGAGGTTGGCGCCCAGGCGGCGGCTTTCCACGTCGACTACGACGCGCTGGCCCTGCTTGCCGGTGAACGTCGTGGTCAGCACCGCGCTGCCTTCCAGGTTGCCGCTCAGCGCCACGTTGGTGGTCGTCAACTGAGGAGCGAACGGAATCTGCGGCAGGTTGTCGACACCCACGGCCACCGATGCAGAAATTCCGGCTGCCGATCCGATGCGCAGCAGATAGATGCCCGCGGGCGTTTGCCCGTCCAGCGCAAGCTCCACTTCCAGGCGTTCGGCCGTGGCGCCGTCCTTGATGGTTGATTTCGCGAGCGGCGCGGAAAACCAAATGCGCGGTTCGGGCAGCAGCTCGCCGCCTTCAATCACCAGCGTCGTCAGCCCTCCGGCCTGCAGACCGCGCAGCGAGAGCTTGTCGATGCGGGGCGCCGCGAGCGCCGGGACGGCGACGGCACACACGATCAGGGCACAAGCCAGGCAAATAGGGATGCGAACCGGCTGAGACGACATCACGGCAGACTCCTCGTTGTCGCCGGTCGCGCTCGTCGCACGATCGGGCAGGGCAGGACGAGCGGCCAGACTGCCGTGGCAGCCTGATCGTCGCGTGAACGCGGGAATACTACGGGGAAATCTCCGCCACAGACCGACCGGTATTCGACCTACTGGGATTCGGCTATTGGGGATCGGGCGTGGCGAACGGATCTTCTTCTTTCGCAGGTTCGGCAGGCGCGGTTTCCGTTTCGGGAGCAGCTTCCGCAGCCGGTGCAGCCTCCGCGGGAGCAGTGTCGGCGGGCGCGTCGGCCGGCTCTTTCGCCGGCGGCTCGCCGAAGGGGTCGTCGCCCTCAGCGGGTGCCGCAGGCGCTTCGGTTGTCGGCGCTTCGGTTGTCGGCGCTTCGGCCGCGGGAGCCGCGGGAGCTTCAGCGGCCGGCGGCTCTGCTACCGGTGGCATGGGCGTTGGCGGCACAGGCGCGGTGGCCGCCGGCTCTTCCGTCGCCGGCTCTTCGGCAGGCGGCTCGGGCATTTCTGGTTCAGGCGCCGGTTCCGCCGCGGGCGCCGCGTCATCGGCAAAAGGGTCTGTCGCGGGGGCGGCAGGTTCGGTCGCGGCCGGTGCTTCAACGGCAGGCTCCGCCGGCGCCGCTTCGGCGGCTACAGGCGCAGTGGCCGGCGCAGGTGCCGGTTCGACGGCAAACGGTTCTTCGGCGGCCGGCATCTCCACGTCCGGCGGAGGAACGGCCGGCTTGGCAACTGCCGGGGCCGGTTCGATCGCCGTGGCCGGAGTCGCGGGCGCAGCCGGTCCGCGCAACACTTGCGGCTCGCGTCGCCGCAGCTGCTGGTAGCGCTCGGCATCGCGCCGTTGATTGCGGGCGAACGCCGTGGCACGAGCCACCGCGCGATAACGTTCGATATTCATCCGCGTGGAACCCTGCACGCGCTCAAGCGCCCGGCCCACCGGATAGTATTGATCGGTGTCGGCGGCTTCGAGCGCGGCGCCTTTCTGAAAATCGGCGCTGCCGTCGGAGCCCATGCGCTGGTTGGCCAGGCCGCGGAAGTAGTAAGTCCGCGGATCGCGGCTGCCGCCACCAATCGCGGCATCCAGATCGGCAATGGCGCGCGAGTAGTCACCCGAGAAATAGTGGTGCACACCGCTGCCGTAGAATTGCTCCAAAACGGCCTCTTGAGCCGTCCCTTGCGCCGCGGCAAGCACCGCGAGCACCGCCATCGCACCGAACATCAAAATGCACTTCTTCATAGTTCCGTTCCAACCAACTTGCTAAGGGTCGAAGATCGATTGCAGGTCGAACCCTGGAGGGGTCCACCAACCGGTGCACTGCAACGCCGGCAAGCGCCTATTATAATTCACGCGGACGGCTTGCTAGCCCGCAAATTACCGCATTTTCGGCCGGTTTCAGCGCAACAGCAGCGGAGATTGCACTACGAAGATCCCTCGCTGGCGCTGCGGGTTCGTGTGGGAACAGCACTTGGCCCGCGAACGCTAGTCCAGCGGCTTGACCTTGATGTTCTTGTAGTGGGTCGTGCTCTTCGGATCGTGCGCCTGGAAGGCAAACGTGCCGCTCTTGATCACTTCCAAGTCGCCGGTCTTGCCCTCGGGCTCGGTGTAGTCGGCGATCAACTGGCCGTTGACGTACGTCTTGATGTTTTTCTTCTTCGCGTCGACGACGATCTCCTGCGTGAACCATTCGTTGTCCTTGGCCGGCGCTTTGAAGTTCTTCACCAGGTGATAGATGCTGCCGGTGCGAACCGGGTCGCGGTGCGAGTTGTTCACTTGCGCCTCGAAGCCTGTTTGCGGAAAACGGGCGTGTTTCTTCTCTTCGTCCCAGTTGGTGTGAAAGTACATGCCTGAGTTGCTGCCGGGCGTGGTCATGACATCCGCCTTCCAACGGAAGCTTTCGAACTGGGGCGCCTTGTTTTCGTCGTCGCCCACGTAGAACAAATGGCTGCGCTCACCCGCGGCCACGATCGCGCCGTTCTCGACCTTCCAGTTATCGGGCCTCTCGTTGGCCTTCCAGCCCTTGAGCGATTCGCCGTCGAACATTGTGATCCAACCCTCTTCGTCGGCCTTGTCTTCGGCCTGGACGGGCGCGGCGAGCAAAATCGTCGTCAGCGTCATCGCCAACATGGTCACCGGTATGCGAGCGGCGGAGAACTTCATCGTTGCGACTCCAATGGTTTGCCTGGGTGGGTGTGAAATCGGACGGCCGAAGGTGGCTTCGGCACGGCAAGGGTGTGAGCGACCGCAGACCGGTTAGTGTGGCCACCGGCCCGGCGTGTGTAAATGCTCTGCGGCCAGGCGAACGCCAAAAATCCCGCCAGCACGGCGCGCGGATAGGCCCCACGGCGGGCGGCGTTGCGCGGCCAGATTTGGGGCTCACCGCGTGAATCTTCCCGATCTGCGCCGCTATTCGAGCGAATGGGGCGGGTGATCCTTATGGCAGATCTGGCAGCTTTGGCGCACGGTTGCCGTGGCGAAGTCGGGAACGGAGTCCGAGTTCGCGTTGTGGCACTCCGTGCAGCAGGCCATCTGGCCCAGCTCGGCAGTGCTCAGCACCTGCTGGTTGCCCACTGTGTGACGTGGCGCGGGCTTCGGTTGATGGCGATTGCAGGCTGCGGCCGGTAGCGCGGCGAGCAGCTTGTGCTCCGAAGCGGTGAAGCGTGGGCCGTCGTCGTCCGCGGCGCGCACGATGACTCCGCCCGTCTCACGCGGCGGCATCGCCGAAAAACCGTCGAGCGACCAGCGCGTGCTGAGCATCGACCCCAACGTAACGCCCAGGGCCAGCGCCGCGGCCAGGCCCCAGGCCGACGCGGCGGAAAAGCTCTTCGTCACCGTGACCGGCGGCAATGGTCGCACGGCCGGTCGACTGGGCTCCACTTCTTTGGCATACGACACCAGCGGCTGGCTGCGCTCCGCGCCTACCGAGCACCAGTAGCCGGGCAGGTCACGGCTCTCCTCGGGGCTGACGGCTTCTTGAAACAATTCCAGCGCCGGGCGCAAGGCTTCGGCCAGCCGGCGGCACTCGGGGCAGACCCGCAAATGCGCTTCGACCGGAGTATCGCAGGCCGTTCCGGTGGGAAACGGGCCGCGCGTCAGTACGTCAAAAACCTGGTCGCAATTCATGCCTCAAGTCTCCTCGCGCTCGTCGCCAGACGCGGGCCCCGTGGCGCCGGCCGCTTCAATCATTTGTGCCATGCGTTCCAAGCCGCAGCGCACGCGCGCCTTGGCCGTGTTCAGACTGCACTCCATCGCGGCGGCAATTTCGTGAAACTTCAATCCGCCGAAAAAGCGCAACCGTAAAGCGTCGGCCTGCACCGAGCTGAGTCGATTCAAAAGCAACTCCAGCCGCGCGGCGCGCTCTTTGGCCAACAAGCTCGCCAACGGCGATTCGCCCGGTTCTTCGGCGGCGTGGTCGAGCGCCCCGGCGTCGTTGCATCCGGTGGGCTCGCACGGCACGTGCCGCAAGCGGCGCTGATAGTGGCCGCGACATTGATTGAGCAAGATGGTCCACAACCAGGTGCGAAAATTATAGCGCGGATCGTAACTGGCACACGACTTGAACGCGGCCAGAAAGGTCTCTTGCACGACGTCTTCGGCCCAATCGGCGCGGCCCAGCCGGCTGCGCGCCACGCGAGTCAAGGCAGGCTGATAGCGGCGCACCAATTCGGCGAAGCACTCCGTTTCGCCGGAGCGTACGCGCTCCAGCAGCGCGGCGTCAGAATCCGTTGACCGCTGGTCCATTGCCGCGACCCTCTCTCGTCCGCTCGATTTCCACAGCACGCGTGCGTTTTGCACCGTCGCCCGACACAGCGCCCGACGCCTCCGCCATTTTTGCCAGCCCGCTAGCCATGTGCAAGCTGAGCCGCTGCGGAAATGGCGCCGCCGCGCAACGTTTCTGGAGAGCGTTACTCAGGCCACGCCGACCGTCACGCCAGATGCTTCTGCAAAAACGAGACCAATTCTGCCCCCAATTGCGCTACGGCGGCCTGCTTGCCGCTGTCTCGCAGCGAGCCGTCCTCGGCAAAGGCGTCCATCGCCTTGGGAATCGAGATCGTGGCGGGCAGCACGAGCGTGCCAATATTGCCCAGAATGGCCCGCACGTGCACCAGCCCGCGCAGGCCACCGAGCGCGCCTGGTGAGGCGCTCATGAGAACCGCGACCTTGCCGGTGAAGCATGCCAGCGACGGCTCGTTGGGGACCGGCCGCGAGGCCCAATCGATCGCGTTCTTCAATAGCGGCGTGATCGAGCTGTTGTACTCCGGCGCGGAGATCAAGAATCCTTGATGCGATAGCATAAGCTCCTTGAACCGCAGGGCCTGCTCCGGCATCCCGCGCTCCGCCTCGTCATCCTGGTCGAACAACGGCAGCGGGTAGTCGCGAAAGTCGACAAGCGTCACTTCGCCGCCGGCCGCCAATGCCCCGTTCGCCGCGATGCGCACGAGCTGCTTGTTGAAAGAGGCACGCCGCGCGCTGCCGGCGAACGCCAGAATTTTAGGCGCCGTAACCATACCGGGTTCCTCGCTCGTTTCGAGTGCAGGGATCGGGTCGCCGATAGCCGTCCCGCCGCCCGTCGGTGCAGCCAATGCTCCGCGATCCTGGTATCATGCCGACTATGTTGGGCAAACAAAAGGGGCTGCGCGCCCGATACCGCCTGCGCACGTTGATGCTAGCCATCATGTGGTTCGCGCTCGTGTTGGCGATCTGTGTGCAACATCAGCGCACGGCGACGCGGCATCGCGAGAGTCTCGACCGGCTGCGGGCCGCCGGACTGCTGCCGCCGGTCGCCATGCGTGTGGGCACGTCCACCGTGGCCCGCGCACCCGTGCAGACCGTTCCTGTTGCGACACAGAGTTCCGCTACCCCCAGCCGTCGGCCCTGATTTAGCAATCGCGCATGCCTCCCTTCACCAGTCATATTTTCGTGTGCTGCAACCGGCGCGAGCCGGGCCATACGCGCGGCTGTTGTGATCCCGACGGCAGCGCTCGCCTGCGCGAGTGTTTCAAGGCCGAGCTCAAGCGCCGCGATCTCGGGCCGTTGGTGCGCGCCAACCAGGCGGGTTGCCTGGATCAGTGCGAGCTGGGACCCACGGTGGTCATCTATCCGCAGGCGATCTGGTACGGCGGCGTGCGGCCTGAAGACGTGCCGCGCATCGTGGAGGAAACGGTCATCGGCGGCCGGGTGTTGGAGGATTTGCAGATCGCGCCCGAGAAGTTGAACGCCAGGAAGCGGTAGGGCGGTCATGGTCCCGCTCCCCCGCCGACCCTCTCCCGCCAGGTGAGAGGGAGAAAACGAGATGCGTGTGCGCGTCCACGTGCCTCGTTAAATATCCGGCTCCCTCCCCCTTCGCGGGGAGGGTCGGGGGAGGGGGCGGCATGTTCCGCGGTCCGGGATAACTCCAGCCGATTACACAACGGCGGGTGGCACTTTCCACCCACCATCGAGACGCTCAAACGTCGGCCCGCGGCCCTAAAAATCCTTGCTAATGGCAGCCGGCGGCGTGTATATTCGGGGGTTGGCGGTGAAGGGCGAGCGTGCGCGCCGGCCTTCGCCCGAACTGCCAGCCACACCCCCGATCCCGCCAGGGTCTGGTGCCGGAAGCTCGGAAGCATCGGATCCCTAGGCGGCCTACCTGACTGAATCCAGCCGACACAAGAAGCGCAGGTGCACGATGCGCGGCTCCTTGCGAAATGTTCTGCCAGCCCAACGTATTCGCCCAGCCCTAGTTGCTTGAGGACGGCTCGCATGCCTAGCGCGGAACGCTTGCTCACCTGGCCCGTTGCCCTCGCGGTTGCTTGTGCCGTTTCGGTCGTCAGCGCGGCCGACGCGCCGCCGGCCCAGCCGGCGACCCCCGCGATCAGCTACTTCCGCGACATTCGGCCCATCTTTCAAACGCATTGCCAGGGCTGCCATCAGCCCGGCAAGCCGATGGGCGAGTTCGTCATGACCAGTTTTGCCGGTCTGCTCAAAGGTGGCGAAAGCGAAGAGCCGGCTGTCGTCGCGGGCAAGCCAGACGAGAGCAACCTGCTCACGCTCATCACTCCGGCCGATGGCAAGGCGGAAATGCCCAAGGACAAAGAGCCGCTGGTCGAAGAACATATCAAAAAGATCCGCCAATGGATCGCCGAGGGGGCTCAGGACGACACGCCCATGTCCGTCAAGGCCGTGGTCGACGCCGAGCATCCGCCCGTGTACTTGGGCGCCCCGGTGCTGACGGCGATCGACTTCTCGCCCGACGGCACGCTGCTGGCCGTGAGCGGTTATCACGAGACGCTGCTGCACCACGCTGATGGCTCGGGCCTGGTCGGCCGCCTGGTTGGGCAGTCGGAGCGCATCGAGTCGCTGTCCTTCTCGCCCGATGGCAAGTCCCTGGCCGTTTGCGGCGGTTCGCCGGGACGCCTGGGCGAGTTGCAAATCTGGGACGTCGCCGCCCGCACCCTCAAGCAGTCGCTCAGCATCACTTATGACACGGTGTACGGAGCCAGTTGGTCGCCGGACGGCACGAAGGTCGCCTTCGGCTGTGCCGACAACACGGTCCGAGCCATCGACGCCGCCAGCGCCAAGCAGGTGTTGTACCTGGGGGCGCACAGCGATTGGGTGCTCGACACGGTGTTCTCCAAGGATGGCACGTATTTGATTTCCGTGAGTCGCGATCGCTCGATGAAGCTGTTGGAGGTGGCCACGCAGCGCTTCGTCGACAATATCACCAGCATCACGCCGGGGGCGCTCAAGGGCGGCCTGGCGGCGGTCGATCGGCATCCGCAGAAAGACGAACTGCTCATTGGCGGTGCTGACGGCGTGCCCAAGATCTATCAGATGCTGCGCACCAAGGCGCGCGTCATCGGCGACGACTTCAACCTGATCAAAGCCTACGAAGTGGTGCCCGGCCGGATCTTCGACGTCGATTTCAACGCCGACGGCAGCCGCTTTGCCGTGGGGAGCAGCCTGGACGGGACCGGCGAAGTGCGCGTTTACGAGACCGATAGCGGCAAGTTGCTGTCCAAGCTGGCGGCAGCGCATAGCGGCGTGTATTGCGTGCGATTCAATCCGGCCGGCAACCTCGTAGCCTCGGCCGGCTTTGACGGCCTGGTCCGGCTCAGCGATGCGCAAACCGGTGCGCTGGTGAAAGAGTTTTCCCCCGTGCCGCCGGCAACCGAAGTCGCGGCCACGGTCAAATAGTTACAACCCCAATCGAACCCACAATCGCGGCAGGAATCAGTCATGAAGCACGTGCTGCTTACGATTGCTACGTTGGGATGGATCGCGCTGACTTCGATCGGGGCTTCCTCGGCACTGGCCGCGGTCAGCCAATTGCCCGCAGGCGCCAAAGTTGTGGCGCTCGAGGCGACTCCCAGCGAGGTCGTGCTGGATCGGAAGTATGGCTACGTGCAGATCCTGCTGACCGCGGTGCTGGAAAGCGGCGATCGCATTGACGTGACCCGGCAATCGCAAGCGGCCGTTTCGAACGATCTGGCCGAAGTTTCCGAAGCCGGCATCATTCGCCCGCAGGCGGAAGGCAAAGGCCAGATTACGTTCTCCGTGGCCGGCCAATCGGCCTCGGTGCCGCTGTCGGTGAGCGGACTGCAGGGCGATTTTCCCGTCAGCTTCGTGCGCGACGTAATGCCCGGCATGTCCAAAATGGGCTGCAACGCCGGCACTTGCCACGGCTCGCTTAACGGCAAGAACGGCTTTAAGTTGTCGCTGCGCGGGTACGATCCGTTGTACGACCATCGCGCGCTGACCGACGAGATCGAGGGCCGACGCATCAACCGCGCTGCGCCCGACCAGAGCCTGATGCTGCTCAAGCCGTCTGGAGTGATTCCGCACGTCGGCGGTGTGCTGACCGAGCCCGGCCAGCCGTACTACGAGTTGATCCGCGCCTGGGTGCTCGCGGGCGTGAAGCTCGATCTCGACAGTCCGCGCGTGGCCAGCATCGACATTATGCCGAAGAACCCCATCGTACCGCGGCCCGGGATGGCGCAGCAGATGCGCTTGCTGGCCACGTATACCGACGGCACGGTGCGCGACGTAACGCTGGAAGGATTCATCGAGAGCGGCAACACCGAAGTCGCGGAGCC
This sequence comes from Pirellulales bacterium, assembly GCA_050250435.1. GTDB lineage: Bacteria > Planctomycetota > Planctomycetia > Pirellulales > PALSA-1355 > JBFWOR01. The sequence goes on from JBFWOR010000021.1 coordinate 51,514, forward strand.
CAACAAGACCGGTCTCATCTCGGTCGTGCGTCGCGGCGAGGCGCCCGTGCTGGCGCGCTACGAAGGTGCCTACACGGCCACCACCATCACGGTGATGGGCGATCGCTCGGGCTACGAGTGGCAGGAAGTGCCGGCCAACAACTATGTCGATGAGCTGGTGTACAAAAAGCTGCAGCTCGTCAAATCGCTGCCCAGCGAGCTGTGCACGGATGCCGAGTTCATTCGTCGCATTTCGCTCGACCTGACGGGCTTGCCCCCTGCGGCCGAGCAGGTGCGGGCCTTTCTGGCCGACACGCGCGACACGAAAGTGAAACGCGACGAGTTGATCGACCGCCTCGTGGGCAACGGCGACTTCGTCGAGCTGTGGACCAACAAGTGGTCCGATCTGCTGCAGGTGAACAGCAAGTTCCTGGGCCAGGAGGGGGCGTTCGCGCTGCGCAACTGGATCGAGCAGGCCGTGGCCGGCAACATGCCGTACGACCAGTTCGTGTACACGATTCTGACGGCCAGTGGCTCGACGATCGAAAACCCGCCCGCCGCGTACTACAAGGTCCTGCGCACGCCGGAAGAGGCGATGGAAAACACCACGCAGCTCTTCCTGGGCGTGCGGTTCAATTGCAATCACTGCCACGACCATCCGTTTGAGCGCTGGACGCAGGGTCAATACTGGCATCTGGCTGCGTACTTTGCGCAGGTCGGCCGCAAGGCGGATCCGGCCGCGGCCGGACAAACCATCGGCGGCACCGCCGTCGAAGGTGGCAAACCGCTCATCGAAACGATCTACGACGCCGGCAGCGGCGAGCTGACCGATGGCGGCACCGGCCAAACGGCCGCGCCCTCGTTCCCCTACACGCACGCCGACGCCGCCGCACAAAACGCCTCGCGGCGCGAGCAGCTGGCCCGCTGGATCGCCTCGAAAGACAACCAGTACTTTGCCAAGAGTTTTGTGAACCGGTTGTTCGGCTATCTGCTGGGCCGCGGCATCATCGAGCCGATCGACGACATTCGCGCCGGCAATCCGCCCACCAATCCGGAACTGCTCGAACGCCTGACGGCCGACTTCGTGGCCAGCGGCTTCGACACGCAGCACATCTTGCGCACGATCTGCAAATCGCGCGTGTATCAATTGTCGATCGTTCCCAACAAGTGGAACGAAGATGACGACATCAACTTCTCGCATGCCATGGCGCGGCGCCTGCCGGCCGAAGTGTTGTACGACGCGATTCAGCGCGGCACCGGAGCCGTGAGCCGGCTGCCGGGCGTGCCCGAAGGTTTTCGCGCAACGCAACTGCCTGACGTGGCGCTCACGCTGCCCAGCGGATTTTTCGAGGTGTTCGGCCGTCCGGCGCGCGAAAGCGCCTGCGAGTGCGAGCGCTCCAGCGGTATGATGCTTGGCCCGGTGATGACGCTCGTGAACGGGCCGACGATTGCCGATGCCATTGCCGATCCGCAAAATGCCATCACGCAGCTAGTGGCCGCCCAAGCGGACGATACCAAGGTAGTGGACGAGCTATTTGTGCGTCTGTTGTCGCGCCCTGCGACGCCCGCGGAAGTGCAAACCGGTGTGGCCGCGCTCAATGCCGGCGGCGACGAGTTGTCCAAGCTGCAGGCTGAACTGACCGACCACGAGTCCAAGCTGGCCGCGCAGCAAGCGGCCTGGGAAGCCACGCAGACACCGCCTTCCTGGACCGTGCTCGAGCCGACGGAGATGAAATCGAGCATGGGCGCCACGTTTGCCAAACAGCCTGACGGTTCGGTGCTGGTCGAAGGCAGCAACGGCGCCGGCACTTATAGCATCGATCTGACGACCCCGTTGCCCAACGTGACGGCGCTGCGCTTGGAAGTGCTGGCCGATGATCGACTGCCGTCGCGCGGGCCGGGGCGCGCTCCCAACGGAAACCTCGTGCTCACCGAGCTGCACGCCACGGCCACGGCGAAGGCCGATCCGGCCAAGTCGATGAAGCTGGCACTGGGCCGGGCCTCAGCCGATTTCAGCCAGACTGGTTTTCCGGAAAGCTACGCCATCGACGGCCGGCCTAAGACCGGCTGGGCCATCGCGCCGCAACTCGGCCAGGATCACGCGGCCGTGTTCGAAGTGCTGGACGATTTGAACCTGGAAGGGGGCACGACGCTGGCGCTCGTGCTCAATCATCAATTCGACGAGCAGCACACGATCGGCAAGTTTCGCATTTCGGTCACTACGGCGCAACGGCCGCTCAGCCAGCCCAAGGTTCCGCCGGCCATTGCCGCGATCATCGCCGTGCCGGCCGATCAGCGTTCGGAGGCCCAGCGCAATGAACTGGCCGCCCACTATCGCTCGCTGGACCCGAACTGGCAGCGATTGACTGCCGCTGTCGCGGCGGCCGCCGAGCAACAGAAGAACCACCGGCTCACCGGCGCTCAGGATCTCGCCTGGGCGCTGATCAACAGCCCGGCGTTCTTGTTTAATCGCTAGGAGCCGTCCTGTTTCTGTGGGGTGCCACTGGCATCTTGCCGGTGTGCATGCGCGCCGGCCAGACGCTCGTGGCAGAAGCACCCCGTGCCATCCCTTCCTGTCGCTTGCCAAGCCGCACCGGCGCGCCGACAATGCAGGCTGTCGCCCCGCTCGGAGCAGACCCGTTCGATAGGCCGCTTGCGTGTACGTTGAATCGCATTCGTTGACGAAGCGCTACGGCGACTTCACCGCGCTGGACTCCTTCACGTTCGGCGTCGCCCGCGGCGAAGTCGTGGGCCTGCTGGGCCCCAATGGCGCCGGCAAGACCACGCTCTTGCGGCTGTTGATGGGGTATTTGCGTCCCACCAGCGGCACGGCACAGATCGACGGCCTGAATTGCTACCGGCAATCGTTCGAGGTGCATCGCCGGTTGTCGTATCTGCCCGGCGAAGCGCGTTTGTTCCGCACGATGCGCGGCCGTGAGATCGTCGATTTCTTCACGTCGGTGCGCCGCGACGGCAGCAAGCCGAGAGCCGTGGCGCTGGCCACGGATCGATTCGGCCTGGACCTGTCGCGGCCGGTGGCGGCCATGTCGACCGGCATGCGCCAAAAACTGGCGCTGGCCGTGACGCTGGCCGTCGACACGCCGCTGGTGATACTGGACGAGCCCACCTCCAATCTCGATCCGACGGTGCGGGCCGAAGTGGCGTCCATCGTGGCCGAGCAGAAGCGCGCCGGCCGCACCGTGATTTTCTCGTCGCACGTGATCTCTGAAGTGGAACAGGTGTGCGACCGGGTGTTGATTCTGCGGGCCGGGTCGCTGGTGCACATGCAGATCGTGGCCGAGTTGCGCCGCCAGCACCGCATTCGCGCGCAGCTGACGGGTCCGCTGCCGCCTTTGCCCGAGTCGTTCAACGGCCACGTCGCCGTTTCGCACGGCGCCGCGGGCGACCTGATGATTGAAACACCAGGCGAGCTATCGGGTTTGCTGGGCTGGCTGGCCACGCTGCCCTTGGCTGAAGTGCAGATCGAGCCGGTGGGCCTGCACGCGCTGTACGATCGATTTCACAAGACTGCATGACTGCGCGGCACTCGCGCGCATTCACTCGCTGGCTCGCTCCATGACCAACGCCGCTCTGTGGAGAAAGACGATTCTAGAATGTCGCACGCTGCTGGCGGCGTGCGCGGTCTTCATGTTCGGCGTGCACTGGCTGCGCGTCTGGATCGCCAGCTACTTCTCCACGCGCGATCTGGAGTACATGCTCAGCCTGTTGCCCGAACCCATCGAGCAGCTGATGCCCGTCTCGTACACGCAAATGGCCAGCACGGCCGGGCGCATCGCCGCGGAGTACGACGACCCGGTGGTGCTGTTGCTGATGACCGTCTGGTCGATCTCGCGCGGTTCGGACGCGGTGAGCGGCGAGCTGAACCGCGGCACCATGGAGATGGTGCTGGCACAGCCCGTCACCCGCACCAGCGTGGTGGTCATTCAGGGGCTGGTGACCGTGGCGGGCGCGGCGCTGCTGGCCTGCGCCGCCTGGCTGGGCACACTGACCGGCCTGGCCACCGTCACGTTGGAGACATCCCTGGCTCCGCGCGTGTTTCTGCCGCCGGCCATGAATCTCTTCGCGCTGGGCGCTTTCCTGGCGGGCCTGACCACGATGATCTCCGCCGGCACGAACTATCGCGCGCGGACGATCGGCATTGTGGGCGGCTTTTACGCGGTCTCGATGGTCGTGAAGATTGTCGGCCGCATGGTCCCCAACTGGGACTGGTTGTCGTACGTCACTTTCTTCACGGCGTTCGAGCCGCAGTTGCTGGTCGGCGACGCCACGCGCGCCTGGAGCGTGTCGCTCGAGGTCGGGGGGGCCCACGCGCTCGGCGGACTGGGTTATGACGGCGTGCTCGTGGGGCTGGGGCTGCTCGCCTATGCCGTGGCCGCCGTCATCTTTGCGCACCGCGATCTGCCGGCCCCGCTGTAGATGTCGTTAGTTCCACGCGGCTCGCGCGCCCCTCGCGCCGCAGCCGCGGGGGCCTAAATTCGCATGGCACGGATGTGCCAGGCAAGTCATAATGCGCCGGCGCCGGCGGGCGCGTCGCGTTTTCGGTTTTGCGAAGGAGCCTGTCATGGATCGCTCGAATGTTGTGCTCTGGTCGTGGTGCCTGACCGTGGTGCTAGCGTGCTCCCTGGTCCGCGCGGACGAAACCGGCCAGGAACTCCTGGACAAGGCCACCGAAACCAAGATCTCCGCCGAGACGGCGGGCGATCTCAACGACGTGATCACACTCTGTCGCGATGCGTTGAAAGCCGGGCTCGACGACGCCGGCAAGCAGTTTGCCAACGAGCTCCTGGCCAGTACGCTCACTCAACGCTCCGACTTGATTTGCACCGAGCTGTTCGAGCATCCCGTGCGGCCGGGCCGAGCCAAGCGGCTGGTGCAAATGGCCCTGGAGGATTTGCAGGCCTCGCTGGAAATCAATGCCGACCAATCGCTGGCGCAATTCCTGATCGGCCGGCTGTATGCCCATTTGGGCGAGAAAGAAAAGGCGCTGACGGCGCTCGACGCGGCCGTGAAGCTTTCGGCCGACGACCAGCTGATTCGCGCCCAGGCCTTGATGATTCGGGCCAATTTGCGCGAGAAGGAAGAAGACCGTCTGGCCGACTTCAACGAGGCCGTAAAGCTCACGCCGCAGGACCCGGACGTGTTTCGCTTTCGCGGCATGTATCACTTGAGCGAGGAACGGCCGAAAGAGGCGCTCGACGATTTTCAGGCCGCGCTGGCCATTGAGCCGGACGATGCCGACACGCACGAGGCTTGCGGGCTGGCGCAGTCGGTGCTGCAGAAATACGACGAGGCCGTGGCCAGCTTCGACAAGGCGATCGAACTGGATCCCAAGAGCGCCGCGGCCTACACCCATCGGGGCCGCGTGCGGGCCATTCAAGGCGACGCGGATGCCGCGCTGACCGACGCCGAGAAAGCGCTGGACCTGCAGCCCGGCTCCGTGCCGGCGCTGCAGCTGCACGCCGCTTTGCTCGGTAACGCCGGGAAGTTCGACGAAGCGCTGCGCGATCTGACGCTGTTGCGCCGGGCAATGCCGGAAGACCAGGATCTGTTGTTGCAAATCGCCGCCATGCACCAGGCGTCGAAGCGGCCCGACAAAGCCATCGAGATCTACGAGCAAGTGTTGGAAGCCGATCCGAAGAGCGTGGCGGGTTATCGCGGCCGGGCCGATGCCTACCTCAGCCTGGGCAAACAATCCGAGGCCTTGGGCGACTATGAGAAAGCGCTCGAGCACGAGCCCGACAATAGCGGCGTGCTCAACAATCTGGCTTGGGTGTTGGCCACTTCGCCCGACGACAAGTTGCGCAACGGCACGCGAGCCGTGGAACTGGCCAAGAAGGCCTGTGAAGTCACCGAGTACAAGCAAGCGCACATCTTGAGCACGCTGGCCGCCAGTTACGCCGAGAGCGGCGATTTTGCCTCGGCCGTCGACTGGTCGAAAAAGGCCGTTGAGCTCGGGCCCGATCCGCTCAAGGGTCAGCTGCAAAAGGAGCTGGAAAGCTACGAGGCTCAGAAGCCGTGGCGCGAAGCCATGCCGCCCGATCTGGCCGCCGCGCCCGACAACGACTCCGCGGACGATGCCGCGCCCAAGACCGACGACACGGCTGGCAGCAAACGGGCCCGCTAAATACCACGCCGGAGCGCACGCGGTGGATCGCCAGCAGGCCTGGGAACTTGTCTGTCAGTACACGGCCGGCGATAGTCTGCGCAAGCACATGCTGGCCGTCGAAGCGGCGATGCGGGCCTATGCTCGGCGCCTGGGTGGCGACGAGGACGAGTGGGGCCTCGTCGGCCTGTTGCACGATTTTGATTACGAGCGCTGGCCGAACGCGCCGGACCACCCGCTGCAAGGCGCGGCGATTCTGGCCGAGCGCGGCTATCCGCCGCACGTGATCTACGCCATCAAGTCGCACGCCGATTATCTGACCGACTGTCCGCGCGTTTCGCCGCTGGACAAGGCACTCTACGCCTGCGATGAGCTGGCCGGGTTCATCACGGCCGTGGCGAAGATTCGCCCGGAGGGTATCCGCGGCATGCAGGCCTCGAGCGTGAAAAAGAAGCTCAAGCAAAAGTCGTTCGCGGCGGCCGTCAATCGCGACGACATCGCGCGCGGCGCCGCCGATCTGGGCGTGGAGCTCGACGAGCATATTCAGTTCGTCATCGGCGCCCTGGAAGACGCGGCCGTTGATCTCGACTTGCTCGGCACCGGCGCTTAGCGCGGGGAGGGGCCCGCCGCTACCGCGGGATCGCCGGTCGTGCCGGGCAAAATCGCACGCGCCTGTGCAACGCATAGCGGCAAGCAGATCATTTGCTTGCTTCGTTTCGCGCCCGGAGTTATCTTGCGCGCTGGTTGCTGCACGCCGCGCCGACACTTGCCGAATGTGACTCTTGGCGTGCGCGCAAGGAAAGGAAAGCAAATCGTGAAGACCGATCTGCGTGTCGATATCGCCAGTCCCGAGTTTAAGGCCGATCCGTTCTCGTACTACGCCTACTTGCGCGTCAACGCGCCGGTCCATCCCGTCACGCTGTCAGACGAGCAAACGGCCTGGATCGTGACGCGCTATGATGACGTGGCGATGGTGCTCAAGGACGAGCGTTTTGCCAAAGATCGATTGCGCGTGCTGTCGCGCGAGCAGCTGCATCAATTACCCTGGATGCCGGCCATGTTCAAGCCGCTGCAGCGGAACATGCTCGATGTCGATCCGCCCGATCACACGCGGCTGCGAGCCTTGGTGCAGCAGGCCTTTTCGCCGCGCGTGGTGGATCGCATGCGGCCGCGGATTGAAACATTGTCCCACGAGCTGATCGACCGTTTTGGCCGGCGGCGCATCGACTTGATTCACGACTACGCGCTGCCGATTCCCACTACGGTGATCGCGGAAATGCTAGGGGTCGACGCGCGAGACCGGCACAAGTTTCACCGCTGGTCGAGCGCCATTCTGGCCGCGACGTCGGCCAGACAGCGCCTGTTCTGGGCGCTGCCCAACGGTTGGTTCTTTTTGCGTTACTTGCGCAAATTGATTCACGATCGCAGGACCAGGCCGCGCGAAGATCTGGTGAGCGCTCTGGTCGACGCGCACCAGGCCGGCGATTCGCTGAGCGACGACGAGCTGCTGTCGATGATCTTTCTGTTGATCATCGCCGGCCACGAAACGACCGTGAATCTCATCGGCAACGGCATGCTCGCGCTGCTGGAACATCCCGACCAGTTGCAAAAGCTGCGCGACGATCCGGCGCTGATCAAAACGGCGGTCGAAGAACTGTTGCGTTTTACCAGTCCGGTGGAAACCGCCACGGAGCGCTTTGCCCGCGAAGACGTGACCGTGGCCGGCGTGACGATTCCGCAAGGCGGGCTGGTGCTGGCGGCCCTCGCCTCGGCAAATCGCGATGAAACGAAGTTCGAGAATCCCAACACGCTGGATATCACGCGCGATCCGAACAAGCACCTGGGGTTCGGCCTGGGAATTCATTTTTGCTTGGGCGCGTCGCTGGCGCGCCTGGAAGCCCAGATTGCGATCAACGCGCTGCTCGAGCGGATTGACGATTTGCAGCTCGCCGTGCCGGCCGAGTCGCTGCGGTGGCGTCCCGGCATGGTGCTGCGCGGCCTGAAGTCATTGCCCATCGACGTGCGCGCGCGGGCACCGGTTGCCGTCTAGAACGTGTTGCTACCACCGAATCACGCTGCCGCCCGCGCTGCAGTGCGGCCTTGCGTTCCCTTCGGCGAAGAACTGCGCGCGATCGCGTACAGCCGCCGCATGATGATCCAAAACGGCGGCAGGTACATGATGTCCGCAAAGAAGAGCACGAGGAGAAACACCGGCGGCAGTTTGCCCAGCACAACGTATCCCACGCCCAGCGCCGAGCCCAGCGCCTTGCTCCAGAAGCCGAGCATCAGCAGATTGCGGTTTTCCACTGGGTTGCGTGCGACGAGCAGGTAGCCCACGCCGAACAGTCCGACCAGCACGCCCACGAGTTGCAGCGGCAGCATCAGATTCGGTTTGGCCACGCCCAGCAGCTTGAATCCTTCGTGGTAGAACACGAGCATTGAGAAGCCGGCCAGCACGTTGTAGCAGCCGACAAAGCGCAGCAACCAGCGCATCCAAGGTTTGAGCGGTTCCATAAGTGGACTTCCTTTCCCACGTGAGTTGCGTCGGCCGATAACCCGTCCGTAGGTCCGGCGCGCCTGCGGCTTCAAGCTGTTGCCGCCGCCTGAGCAACAAATTGATCGGTCCAGGCGAGCAAGTCGTCGCGGCCTTTGCGATGGCAAAAGTCGCCCAGCGTCTCGCCGTTTTGCCGTTCGTGTTTGAAGTAGGTCAACAGCGGCACGATCGACGGCACGATGTCGGCCGCCGGCACCAGGTCCTTGTAGTTGAAGTTCAACCGGTCACCGAGCAGCCGGCCGCCCACGAAAATCGTGTAGCGCCCCACGGCCTTGCCCACCAGACCGATATCGCAGTTGTACGGCCGCGCGCAACCGTTGGGGCAGCCCGTCATCCGCAGCGTGAACGTTTCGTTCGACAGACCGAGCTTCGCCAGCTCCACTTCCAGCTGATCGACCAGGCCGGGCAGGGCGCGCTCGCTCTCGGTGATGGCCAGCCCGCAGGTCGGCCAGGCGACGCAGGCCATCGACCAGCGCCGCACCGCCGAGATCTCGTCGTGCAGCTTCACGCCGTGCTCGCGCAGCGTGCTCTCCAATTGCGGCCGCACCGCCGGATCCAAATCGGTAAACAAAATACTCTGGTGCGGGGTGAGGCGGATGCCGGGCTGGAACTGCGCACAGATCGTTCGCAGCGCCGTCTTGAGCCGGAAATCGCCTTCGTCCTTGATCCGCCCGTTCTCCACGTTCAGGCCGTAAAACACCCGGCCGTCACCCTGTTCGTGCCAGCCAATGTGGTCGTCAAAGCCGCGCACGTCGTCGGGATGCGGATCGGCCAGGGGTTGGCCATAGTACTCTTCCACCTTGGCCTTGAACGCCGGCAGCCCCCAATTGTGAATCAGGTACTTGAGGCGGGCCACTTTGCGGTCGGAGCGATTGCCGAAATCGCGCTGCACCTTGATCACCGCCGTCGCCACGTCCACGGCTTGCTCGGGCCGGATGAATGCCATGCGCACGGCTACGGCCGGAAAGGTCTTCTCGGCGCTGGGCGTCACACCCATGCCGCCGCCCACCAGCACGTTGTAGCCCACGATTTTGCCGTGCTCGACAATTGCCATCAGACCCAAGTCGTTGGCGTACAGGTCGACGCAATTGTCGTCGGGCAGGCCGATGGCCGTTTTGAATTTGCGCGGCAAGTACGTAGGGCCATAGATGGGCTCGTCCACTTCGTGGCCGTTCGGCCCGCCGGCTGCCAGTGTCTCTTCGCCGCTCTCGGAATCTTTGATCCAGATTTCGTGATACGCCCGGGTGCGCGGGCAGAGATGCACGGCCAGCTCATCTGCCAACCGCTGCAATTCGTGCCGCACGTCGTCGTGCAGCGGGGCAGGGCAGCACATGATGTTTCGCTCGACATCGCCACAAGCCGCCAGCGTGGAAAGCTGAATCTCGTTGATGCGATGGATCGTCTTCCACAGATCACCTTTCACCACGCCGTGCAACTGCAGACCCTGCCGCGTGGTGATGCGCAACGTTTCGTTGCCGAACTCGTCGCCCAGGTCGAGCTCCGCCAGCAACTGGTCGCTGGTCAGTTTGCCGCCGGGGATCTTGGTGCGGACCATGAACGAGTACTGCTTGGGCGCTTTGCCGACGTGTCCCTCGACACGGCCGCCGGCCCGCGCATCGCGATCGTCTTGTTGATAGGTGCCATGGTGCTTCAGCAGTTGCACGCTCGACTTGCCGAAGAAGTCGTTGCTGTCGCGCAGCTCCTCTGGAATGTCGCCGCGCAGCCCGTGGCTCTGCTGCTTCATTCCCTCGACAGGACTCAGCTTGGGTTCGTCAGCCATGTGGTTTGCGCGGTTCACTGGGTGGGCTGGAGGAGGCGGGCAAGGTCGACTTGATCGACCTGACGAATCATAAGAATGATTAGCACCATAGTAACAAATATCGCGGACAAGGGGCGATTGTCAACTGACTATAGCTGGAACATTCTGGCCGGACCACGCCGATTTGCCGCGGTAATCTGCGTGTGTCCACGCGGCCGTGGCAGCGACTGGCCGGCGCCGCTCGTGCCAATGGTCGGCCCGAATGCGGTGCACTAGAATGTGGCCTCGCCGGTGGACATTTCAGGAGCCGGCGCCCCATCGGCGTCCAGGAAAGGTCCCACGTGACGGCTGGAATTCTCGACGGCAAGGCCCTGGCCACGCGCATTCGCGAGGAATTGCGCGCCGAGGTGGCGGAATTCATTGAGAACAACGCCGAGGTGCCCACCCTGGCCGCCGTGCTGGTGGGCGACGACCCGGCCAGCGACGTCTACGTCCGCAACAAGGTCACCGGCTGCGAACAGGTGGGCATGCAGAGCCGGCTGCACCGCTTGCCAGCCACCACCACGACCGAGGCGCTCTTGTCGCTCGTGGCGCGGTTGAACAAAGCGCACGACGAGCCGGTGCATGGCATTCTCATTCAGTTGCCTTTGCCCGCGCACGTTGCAGCGACCCGCGTGCTGCACGCGGTCAATCCGCTGAAGGACGTCGACGGCTTTCATCCCGAGAACGTTGGCCGGTTGGTGCAAGGTCAGCCGCGCTTTCTGCCCTGCACTCCTTATGGAATTCAGCAGCTGCTCGTGCGCAACAACGTGGAAATCGCGGGCCGGCACGTGGTGGTCGTGGGCCGCAGCGAGACCGTGGGCAAGCCCATGGCGCTCATGCTCATGCAGCGCGGCGCCGGGGCCGACGCCACGGTGACGGTCTGCCACAGCAAGACCCGGAATCTGCCGGAGATCACGCGCCAGGCCGATATTTTGATCGTGGCCATCGGCCAGCCGCAGTTCATCACGGCCGACATGGTGAAGCCCGGCGCCGTGGTGGTCGACGTGGGCATTCATCGCGTTGCCGACAGCAAACGCCTGGTGGGCGACGTGGATTTCGAGGGCGTCCGTCAGGTGGCCGGCCTGATCACGCCCGTGCCCGGCGGCGTGGGGCCGCTCACGGTCACGATGCTGTTGGTCAACACGCTGGCCGCGGCGCGATTGCAGCAGTGACCTTGGACAGCGCGCCTGCAATTTGAACTAGCCCGACGCGAGCGAGGGCGAACTGTTGATTCACCCTCGCGCGCGATTCGGGCTTATGGACTCACCGTCCGTTGCCGCAGCGCCTCGTAGAACAGCACCGCCGCAGCGGCCGAAACATTCAGGCTGTCGGCACTGCCCCGCATCGGCAACTTGACGGGCGTGACCAGCGGGTCGCGCCAGGCGGCAGGCAGGCCCGCCGCCTCGCTGCCCAGCACGATGGCCGTTTCGCCGCTATAGTCTGCATCGGTGTAGTCTGTCGCGGCATCCACGCGCGCGGCAAAGACCTTCGCACCGCGCTCGCGCAGCCAGGTGAGCGTCGCGGCCGAAGTTGCCGGGCAAACCGGCTGCGTAAAGATCGTGCCCAGGCTGGCGCGAATGCAATTCGGGTTGTACAAGTCGGTGCCGCCGTCGGCGACAATCACGGCCGCAAGCCCCGCCGCGTCCGCGCTGCGCAATAGCGCACCAAGATTGCCGGGCTTTTCCAGGCCGCAGGCCACGGCCACCAGCGCGCCCGGCGCCAGTTGCAGCCCGCTCAGCGATCGCTGCGGCACGTGCGCGACGGCCAGAACGCCCTCGGCACGCTGACCATAGGCGATCCGCTCGAACACTGGCGGCGTCACCTGCCAGACAGGGCAACTTAGCTCGCCCAACCGTGCGACCAGCGCGTGACAATCGGCGCTGTGACATAGCGACTCGCACACGAACACTTCCGCCAGCGAGATGCCGGCGTCGAGCGCCCGGGCCACTTCGCGCGCGCCGTCAATCAGCGTGCAGTCCTGCTTCGCGCGGTGCTTCGCCACGCGCAGCCGCAGAGTGTCTTTGATGCGCTGATTGCGCGGGCTGGTGATCGAGCGCGCGGTCATGGCTTGCCGGCCGGGCGATGTTCGGCGCCGCGGCCGGTCGCAGCGGCACGGCCTGTGGCATTGGCAGGCAGCCAGCGCACCACGGCGCCGCAGTGCAAGCGGCCGCCGGCCGCGGAAGCAAGGAACATGTCGCTGGCTTCGATCTTGCCCCCCTCGCGGAACTTTGGCGCCGAGGTGAGCGCCGCCTTGAGCAATCCCTCGGCGACGGCCAGCTCGCCCGAGTGACACGTCAAAAGCAGGAACCGCCGGTCGCGCGCCGTCAGCTCGAGACACAACTGCAGCAATTCGCCAAGCTGGTCCGCGAGCTTCCAACGTTCGCCGTCCGGTCCGTGACCATAGGCGGGAGGATCGAGAATGATGGCGTGATAGTCGCGGCCGCGGCGCAGTTCGCGGCGCATGAACGTGGGAGCGTCCTCGGCGATCCAGCGGATGGGCGCGCTCTCCATGCCAGACGTGGCCACGTTGCGACGTGCCCAGGCGACGACGCTTTGCGCCGCATCGACGTGAGTGACTTCGGCCCCCGCGGCTGCCGCGGCCAGCGTGCTGCCGCCGGTGTAGCCAAACAGGTTCAACACCCGCAGCGTCTCGTCCGCCGCACTCACCCGGTCGGCAATCCAATCCCAGTTGGGCGCTTGCTCCGGGTACAGCCCCACCTGTCCGAAGTCGGAAAACTTCAGCCCCAGGGTCATGGGGCCGAATGGAATGGGCCAGGCGGCGGCAATCTGCCGGCGGAACGTCCAACGGCCGCGCGGACTCCCCTCGCGTTCGAACTTTGCGTCGGCCGATTCCCACAGTGCGGGCGTGCGCGGTCGTCCCGCGCCGGCTGCCGGCGTAGGCCGATCGATCACATACGCGCCGATCCGCTCCAGCTTTCGCCCGGAGCCAAAGTCCAACAATTGATATTCGCGACTGGCGAACATAAGCGCTATTTCTGCCGGCGGTCTCGTTCTCGTTTGCGGGCCGTTTTGCGCTGTGGTCGATAGCCGCCTGACTGGCCGGCGCGAATATGGTCGCCGCTGGTCTGCTCGCGCAGCGCCTGGTTCGCGCGGCGGCGCCGCTTGTCGCGGGCCGACTTCGGCGGTTGCGCGGGAATCAGGCAATCGCAGCCACTGCCGATCAAGTCCGTGCGGCCCGCCTGTTCCAGCGCGCGCCGCACCTCGAAATAATTCTCGGGCTTGAAGAACTGCATCAGCGCGCGCTGCAGCTTGCGATCGCGCAGATGCTTGGAAACTTCCACCGGCTTTTTGGTAAACGGATCCAGGCCCGTGTGATACATGCAGGCTGCGATGTCAAACGGGCTGGGGATGAAATCCTGCACCTGGTCGGGCTGATAGTGATTGCGCTTCAGAAACAACGCCAGGTCGATCATCGAGTCCAGCGTGCTGCCGGGATGGCTGGCAATGAAATACGGCACGAGGTATTGCTTCTTGCCGGCGCGCTCGGAGGCCTTGCGGAACTCGCGGTCGAACTGCTCGAAGTCCTCGGCGTCCGGCTTCTTCATCAGGGCCAGCACTTCCGGATCGGTGTGCTCCGGGGCGACCTTCAAGTACCCGCCCACGTGGTGCGCCGTCAGTTCGCGCATGTATTCCGGGCTGCGCCGCGCCAAGTCCATGCGAATGCCCGAAGCCACCAACACCTTCTTGACGCCCGGCTCGTTGCGAGCCGCCTTCATCAATTGCACGAGCGGGCCATGATCGGTCCCCAGCAGCTTGCAGATCGTGGGATGTACGCAGCTCAATCGCCGGCACTTGGCTTCGACTTCGGGCCGGGCACAGCGCATCTCGTACATGTTCGCCGTCGGCCCGCCAATGTCGCTGACCACACCCTTGAAGTCGGGATCGGCCGCCATCTGCCGGATTTCGGCCAGGATCGACTCCTGGCTGCGGCTCTGGATGATCCGGCCCTCGTGCGCCGTGATCGAGCAGAACGTACAGCCGCCGAAACAGCCGCGCATGATCTGCACGGAGTCTTTCACCACGTCGTAGGCCGGAATGGCCGCGTTGCCGTAGCTGGGATGCGGCTTGCGCGTGAACGGCAGATCGTAAGCCCGATCCATCTCTGCCTGCGACAGCGGCAGCGCCGGCGGGTTGGCCACCACGCACTCACGGTCGTGATACTGCAAGAGCCGCCGCGCGTTGTGCGGATTGGTTTCGTTGTGCGATATCTTGGTCATCTCGGCGAATGCAAAGCGATCGGCCGCGGCCTGTTCGTACGTGGGCAGCGTGAGCGTGCCGTGCGGCGACTCGGGCGGCGTTTCGCTGGCGCCCAACCGATAGACCACGCCGCGCATGTCGCGCAGCGCGCGCACGTTTTCGCCGGCCGCCATCCGTCGAGCGATCTCGAGAATGGCTCGTTCGCCCATGCCGTAGACCAGCAGGTCTGCCTTGCAGTCCATGATGATGGAGCGGCGCACCTTGTCGCTCCAGTAGTCGTAGTGCGCCAGGCGGCGCAAGCTGGCCTCCACCCCGCCGGCAATCACCGGCACGCCGTGATACGCTTCGCGCGCCCGCTGGCAATAAGCCAGCGTGGCCCGATCGGGCCGCCGGCCGATGGCGCCGCCGGGACTGTACGCGTCATCGTTGCGCACTTTGCGGTTGGCCGTGTAGTGATTGATCATCGAGTCCATGTTGCCGGCGCTCACGGCAAAGAACAGCCGCGGCCGGCCGAACATGCGCCAGGCCTGACAATCGTGCCAGTCGGGCTGACTCAGGATGGCGACGCGAAAGCCCTCGCTCTCGAGCAGCCGGCCCAACAGCGCCATGGCGAAGCTCGGGTGATCGACGTACGCGTCGCCGGTGACAAACACGACGTCGACCGCGTCCCAGCCGCGCGCCAGCATTTCGCCGCGCGACATGGGCAGCGGGGGCAGGGGCTGCGGCCGGCCGGCATGTCGGGCGTCCCCCGCGCGCAGTGTCCCCAAGGGCATGGGCAATTCGACAATCGGCAAATTGGCAGCATCCGGACGCATGGATCCCTGCGCGCAGGCAAGAGCCGTGGGTGCCACTGGCGTTCGCGCCAGTGCTGATCTCACGTCGCACGAGCACGGGCAAGATGCCCGTGCCACCGGCTCGACGCGGCCCTGCACCAAACTTCTATTCTAACCGCCGCTGCGCGAAACGGGCTACGGTCGGAGCAGTGTATTCGAATCGCACCCGCAAAGCGGCCCATGCGTGCGGCGACAGAGACCGCAACACGCCTTGCCCGGCAGCGTGGAAGGGTTATGGTGGTGACAGCGGCCGATCACTGCCCAGACGAGTTTCCGAGCCACCTTTCGCGTCCCCATGCCCGACGAGCCCTCCACCCCGTTATCGCAGCGCCGCCTGATCGCGGTGATCATGGCCGCGCTGGCCGTGTGGGCCCTATACGTCGCCATCGGCGCCTACCTCTACAATTTCGACCCCATGCGGGCCGTCGTCGTGCTCGTATGCATGGCCGCGTTTCTCGGCTTCTGGCTGCTGCTATTGCGCAGGCAGCGTGGCGGCAAACGTCTGTAAGGCCAGGCTGCAAACAGTCCCTGGGCACGGGCAAGATGCCCGTGGCACCCAAGCGGCCAGTGCCACGCCACTGCCCAAGTGACCAGGCTGGTTCGCGCACCCGCGATCCTTCGACATGGCCTCGACAGCGCTACTTGGGTTGCCCGCCAGCGGGGACTGTCCCGATTTTTCGGTGCCTGGGGAGAAAAATTGGACTGTCCCCTTCGGGCGCCGCATAGCTACACGGACACTGGTCAACCCCTTGTCGTGTGTGCCTCGTAGAATACCTGTTGGGCAGAATCCGAATTGTCGGCTCAAGGTGACATGGGGCATAATCTCGATCCCAGGCGGGCCGCCGTGGCTCGTCTTGTCCACGCACGAGGCACCACCGCATGGCTCAAACGACGACCAGCGACCTGACCCAGCGCGACGGCGCGGCCGACCGCGTCACCAAGGCGGCGCCTTCGATCGGCGAGTACCTGATCCGTCGGCTGCAGGATTATGGGATCGGCCATGTGTTCGGCATTCCCGGCGACTACATCCTGCAGTTCTATTCGATGCTCGATCGCAGCCCGATCGAAGTGGTCACCACCACGCGCGAGGACTGCGCCGGCTTTGCGGCCGATGCGTATGCCCGCGTGCACGGCATGGGGGCCGTGTGCGTGACGTATTGCGTGGGCGGGCTGAGCGTGTGCAACTCGGTGGCCGGCGCTTACGCCGAGAAATCGCCCGTGGTGGTCATCACGGGCTCGCCCGGCCTGAGCGAGCGGCATAACAGCCCGCTCCTGCATCACCTGGTGCGCGATTTCCGCACGCAGTACGACGTGTTCGAGAAATTGTGCATCGCTGGCACCGAGCTGAACGATCCGCGCATCGCGTTTCAGGAGATCGACCGTGTGCTGGCCGCGGCCGCCCGCTACAAGCGGCCGGTCTACATCGAGATTCCGCGCGACATGGTGGGCGTGGTGCCCGAGCGGCCGCACCCGTTTCAACAGCCGCACATCACCAGCGATCCCGAGGTCCTGGCCGAAGCCGTGACCGAGGCGGAGCGCTGGCTCAACGGTTGCCAGAAGCCGGCCATCCTCGCCGGCGTGGAGATACACCGCTTTGGCTTGCAGGACGAGCTGCTGGCGCTGGCCGAGGGCACGCAAATGGGCATCGCCACTACGATGCTCGGCAAGAGCGTGATCTCCGAGACCCATCCGTTGTTCGTCGGCCTGTACGAAGGGGCCATGGGCAACAGCAAGGTCACGGAGTTCATCGAAGAGAGCGATTGTCTGCTGTTGCTGGGCACGTTCATGACCGACATCAACTTGGGCATCTACACGGCCAATCTCGATCCGGGCAAATGCATTTACGCCACCAGCGAGCAACTGCGCATTCGCCACCATCACTATCACAACGTGCTGCTGGCCGATTTCATTCGCGAGCTGGCCATTCGCCGCCCGCACCCGCCGGTGCGTACGTTGCCCAAGGTCGGCCGGCTGGCGAACGAGAAGTTCGTGCTCAAGCCGAGCGAGCCGATCAAGATCGCGCGGTTGATTGCGCGCCTGAACGAATCGCTCAACGACGAGACGGTGGTGATCGCCGATATTGGCGACGCGCTGTTTGCGGCCACGGAGCTGGTGATTCGCGGCCGCACGGAGTTCCTGAGTCCGGCGTATTACACGTCGATGGGTTTTTCGGTTCCGGCGGCGCTGGGGGCGCAGATGGGCCGGCCCGACTTGCGCACGATCGTCCTCGTGGGCGACGGCGCCTTTCAAATGACGGGCACGGAAATGTCGTCGCTGGTGCGCCATAAAATGCCCACCATCGTCATCGTGCTCAACAACGGCGGCTACGGCACGGAGCGCTTTCTGCATCCCGGCACGTTCGAGTTCAATGAGATCCAGCCCTGGGCCTATCACAAGCTGCCCGAAGTCTTCGGCGGCACGGCCGGTTACGAAGTGCGCACCGAGGGCGACTTCGACGCGGCGCTGACAAAAGCGCTGGCCGACACCAGCGGCCCCAGCCTGATCCACGTGCACCTGGACCGCGACGATCACAGCACGTCGCTCGAGCGCTTGACGGAGCGGCTGAGCAAGCGGGTGTAGGCGTCCGTTCAGGAAACGGCCACCGGCAGAACCGTGTGGGTTCATGAGTTGGCACCGCGGTCAAGGCGACTGCCGGCAACTGGACACAGGCATTCGGTGGGATGATAATCGTGGTGTCGTTCGGTTGCCGATCTGGCGACGAGGCAAGTCAGGGTGCTTAATCGCAAGCACGACGATCTCGCGCCGTCGGGCGACACCCATGCCACTCACTGCTCAGGAGCCATGCCCCGTGTCGGATGAACCGAATCCTTCGCCGCCAGTTCCCGGCACCTTCGATCCCGCGGTGCTGAAGTCGGCGTTCAACGCCTTCAAAAAGCGGTGGAAGTTGACACGGCTTGACCAGGAGTCGCAGATTGGTCGCGGGCCGATGAGTTCCGGCCAGAAATCATCGATCGCCGGGATCGTGCCGCCAGATCAGTTTCCGCCCGAGATCTGGGAAGAGCTCGTCAAGCAAGGCAAGCTCAAGCGCGACGGCTATGGGTTTTACACCCGCGTGTAAAACCACACAACCAACACACTTGCGACCCACAGCTTTGAGCGGCCGGCAGGTGCAGCGGCAGTCAGGCGATCACGCCAGCGCTGCGAGGCAGCCGGCCGCGACAGACGCGCCAACTCCCGCCGCGAGCACGATCACTGCCGCGGACGGACCCGCGCCCGCGAAAGCGAGAACGGCGCAGGTCACGCTCACAAGCGCGCCACCAGCCACGGACGCCCGCAGCGCAACGCCGAGTGCGGACGGGCCGGCTCGCACTACCACCACTTGATCGGGCGGAGCTGGAAACAGGAGCTGCCCGATGACGCTCGCCACGACGAAACCGACCACGGCACTTGCCACGGCGGCGGCAATCCACCAGCCCCACCACCAGCCGGATATCGCCGCCGCTGCTGGGGCGGCGACCAACCCGGCGAAGATGCCGCCCGAGCGGGTCACCCCACGCAAATCGAGCACGCGATCGCCGGGCTGAAGATGGTCTCTCATGAATCGCTTGCCAGGGAGTGGGCGTGGATATGACTGCGTGACTAGGGTGCTGGCGCGTCCTCACCCACAATCCGGTACACGCGCACTTGTTCGTCGGGAAAGCGACTGATGCGCGCGTTCGCCGATCGGTTCTCGCCGCCGCCCGCGACGATCTGGCTGCCGTCGGGCGTGATGGCCAGCGCGTAGATGGATCCCTGGCCTTGGACGCTGGCCAGTTGCGTGCCTGTCGCAACGTCCCACAGGCGGATCGTTCCGTCCCAACTGCCGGAAACGAGGGTCCGTCCGTCGGGCGAGAACACAATCGCGTAGACGACATCGGTGTGGCCGTTCATTTCGCGGACTAAGTCGCCTCCGGTTGTGTCCCACAATCGGATCGTGTGTTCTTTGGCCACTTCCATGCGGTGCATAATCGGATTGCCCTGGGTGCGTCCGCCTGTGCCGGTGGCGATCAGCGTCTCATCGGGCGAAACGGCCAGGCCCCAAGCCACCTCGGGATGGGGAATGGCCAATCGCTGTTCACCGCTCTGTGCATTCCAAACCCGTAGCGCTTGGTCCTGGCCGTTGGAGGCAACCTCGGTACCGCCGGGCAGGAACTCGACGCGGGTGATCGGTGCGTTGTGACCCTCGAACACGCAAATCCGTTTGCCGCTGGCGACGTCGAAGACCAGCACCTCTTTGTCGGTTGTGCCGCCGGCGACGCGCTTGCCGTCGGCAGAAAACTTGACATTCGTGCAATACTTGCCCGTGAACAGGTCGCGAATCGATTTGCCGGTGCCGAGGTCTCCCAGGGCAATTTTCACCAGCGGTCCGCAGCGGGCCACCGTGTGTCCGTCGGGCGAAAGCGCGACCCATTCGCCGGGCAGGGTTACGAAATGGGACGAATCGTCGTCCAGATTCCAGACTTCGAGATCCTTTTTTCCACCCAGCAGGACTTGCCGCCCGTCAAGGCTCAGGTCGAGGCCATACACCACGGCGCCCCGCGTGTGGCGCTTCACTTCCTCCAGGCGCAGCGCGCGGTTTTGCCGAGCCACGGGCGCGAGTGCCGGCGTCTTGCGAGTGCTGGCAAAAGCGATCCACTGCCCGTCTGGGGACCAGGCCGGCATCCGGTTGCTTCCTTCTTGCCCGGGTATCGGCTGCGGCGCGCCTGTGCCGTCAGCGTTGAGCAAATGAATCTGGCCCGCGTGGGTGATTGCCAACCGTTTGCCGTCCGGCGACCAGGCCAGGTAGCCGTCTACGTCGCCTGAGTACACTCGCTTCCTTTTCTCGTTGTCCGCGACGTCGACCATCCAGAGCTCGTTCTCGTTGTCGCCCCTGGTGACGAAAGCCAATTGGCTGCCGTCTGGCGACCAATCGAACCCTGCAACCACGCCGGCCGGCACGTCCAACTTTCTGCGCGACGCATCCACCAGATCGACAATGTGCAGCGATT
This sequence comes from Pirellulales bacterium, assembly GCA_050250435.1. Taxonomy (GTDB): domain Bacteria; phylum Planctomycetota; class Planctomycetia; order Pirellulales; family PALSA-1355; genus JBFWOR01. The sequence continues at coordinate 72,011 of JBFWOR010000021.1, forward strand.
GGTTGTCGAAGAATGCCAAGGCGTCGCCGCGCGGCGACCAGCGCGGGCCGCGGCCTGCATTGGACAAGGAGTGCCGCCCGCGCCCGTCGACGTTTTGCACCAAAATGCCCGCCGTTTGTGATACCTTGTCGGCCAGTGCGAACACGAGTTGTTTATCGTCGGGCGACCAATCGGGCTGCGTGCCCTGGCCCATCGCACGCAATCCACTGCCATCGGCATTGATGACAAACCACCGGCGTGCGACTGAATCGGCAACCGTGGCGTCGAAGGCCAGGCGTGTTCCATCGTGTGACCAGCGTGGCGAACCTTGGTCGGCGTAGCCTTCGGCCACCCGGCGGATGTCGCTGCCGTCGGCCTTCATGACAAAAACTGCCCACGGATCGTTGGTCTCGAGCGCCAGGGCTTCGGCTGCCAGGGCGATCTCCGTTGCCAGCGCGAAACCGAGCAATACAATCGTCGAGCAAAAATGCACGGCTCATCTCCTAAAGACTCGCAGGCACATCATCGGCACGCCAGCACCCGGCCGCCATTGTAATCGACGCGGTGTGAGCCTCCTAAGAACCTCGCTCGCCTACCGCGCGACAGCTTACCCCCGGCGCTGATTGGGGCACTGGAGTTCTGCCGCAACCGCTATTGGGCAATTCGGCGCCGGCCGGATAAGATGCCGCGCCCATGCAAACTTCCCAGCGCCACCCTCGCATACTGATCGTCCGGCTCAGCGCCATTGGCGACGTCGTGCACGGCCTGCCCGTGCTGTGCGCCTTGCGCGCCGCGTATCCGCAAGCGTTCCTGGCCTGGGTCGTGGAGGGGCGCACAGCGGAGATCTTGCGCTGCCATCCGGCGCTCGACGAATTGATCGTCGTGCCGCGCGGCTGGCTCAAGAGAGCGCGCGAAGTGTGGACGCTGGCGCGCACGCTGCGGCGGCTCGAATTCGACACGGCGATCGACGTGCAAGGGTTGACCAAAAGCGCCGTGGCCGCGCGGCTCTCGGGCGCGAAGCGCCGCGTCGGTTTCGACGGTGTCGACGGGCGCGAAGTGAGCCGCTGGCTGAATAACCGCCTGGTGCTGCCCGCCGCGACGCACGTGGTGGATCGCAATCTGGAATTGCTGCGCGCCTTGGACATCGATCGACCGCAAGCGCGGTTCGACCTGACGGTGCCGCCGGCCGATCATGCGGCCGCCGATCGCCTGTTGGAAGGCTTGTCGCTCGCGGGGCCCTTCGCGGTGATCAATCCGGGCGCCGGCTGGCCGTCGAAGCTGTGGCCGGCGGAGCGCTTCGCCGCCGTGGCGCACCGCCTGGGTCAATCGCGCGGCGTGCCCTCGCTGGTCGTTTGGGCCGGCGCGCAAGAGCGGGCTGCGGCCGAGCAAATCGTCGCCGCTTCCGGCAGTTGGGCCAAGATGGCGCCGCCGACCAGTCTCGGCGAGCTGGTGGCAATCGCCCGGCGAGCCACGTTGTTTCTCAGCTCCGACACCGGTCCGCTGCACCTGGCGGCCGCCGTGGGCACGCCTTGCGTCGGGTTGTTCGGTCCGATGCCGGCCGAGCGCAACGGCCCGTACGGACCCGGTCACATCGCCGTTGAGAAAATGCGCATGACCGGCGCCAGCCGCGAGCGCCGCACCGCGGGGCCGGAAGTGATGCAGTCGATCAACGTCGACGACGTTTGCACTGCGTGCGAGCAAATTCTGCAACGCGAATCTGCCGTCCGGCGCTCCGCCTGAGCCCTGCCGTCGTGGTTCTCAGCGCAGACGCAATCTACTTCTGTTCCCCAGAACCCTGCTGGTACAGATAGGGGTTCATCGTCGGGTCGTTGTACATCTTGAACTGGAAGTAGACCTTCAACCGCTTGCGGCCGGCGAAGATATCGTCCAACAGTTCGGCCAGCGACGTCGATAAATCGTGGTGCTGTTCCGCCAGCACGGTCAGCCGTTCCCGGGCCTTGGCGCGATGCGCGTTGGCGGCGTCGGGCCGATCGGCCTGTTCCTGCATGTGATAGCGGCGCAGTGAAAGGATCGACAAGCGATCGATCGTGCTGCCGGGCGTCTCGGTGTTCTGCCGGGCGCCGGTGATGGGGGATACCTGCCGCGCGGCCAGCTCGCGCAACAAGTAGGCGTCCAGCGATTCGATCCCGTCGTTGCGCTTCTGGTTGTAGCCGTCGATGGCCCGTTTGACCGCGGCGATCCGCTCATCGCCCACATTCGGGCTGCGGGCAATGTCCTCCTCGTGCCACAACAGGAAGTTGAACGAATGCTGCTGGCACACGGCCTGCAAAAAGCCGGAGTAAGGGTTGGAGATTGCTGCGGTGTGCCACAGCGCCACGGTGTGGGCATGCAGGTCGGTGATTTCCTTGACGTCGATCATGGTCTGTCCCGGGCCGCGAAAGCCCGCGTTCGAAGAGTGGACTGCGGAGATGTGTCCGCGCGAAAAGCTTCGCCAAAAGCGCTGGAATTCTAGTCTTGGCCCGCAGGTGCAACAAGGCGGCGCGACTGCGCGCGGGCCTTGATCTATGCCGCCCAACTGGACCGGCCTAAAATGCAATCATGACCGCCCGCGCAAAACATGCCGTCCGCCGCAAGCCATCAGGCCAAACGGTCCTGCTGGCCGGCGTGCTGATTGCCAGCGGGGTGCTGGTGGCGTATTTGCTGTTCCTGCACGACCCGCTCTCGGCGGCGCCCCGCGTGGCCGCCAGCAAGGATCGCCTGACGCTGGCCGACATTCCGTTCGACGGCGAGCGCGCCTATGGCTACTTGCGCCAGATATGCGACTTGGGCGGCCGTGTGAGCGCCTCGCCCGGCATGGAAGCGCAGCAGAAGATGCTGGCCGCGCATTTTCAGATGCTGGGCGGCAAGGTGAGCTATCAGAGGTTTCGCGTGCGCCATCCGGACGATGGCTCGCCCGTGCCCATGGCGAACATGATCGTTCAGTGGCACCCCGAGCGCAAAGAGCGCATTCTGCTCTGCACGCACTACGACACGCGTCCGTTTCCGGACCGCGACCCGCGCCGCCCGCGCGGCAAGTTCGTGGGGGCGAACGACGGCGCCAGCGGCACGGCGCTGTTGATGGAGCTGGCACACGCCATGCCTGATCTGAAGGGCCAGTTGGGCGTCGACTTCGTGTTCTTCGACGGCGAGGAGTTCGTGTTCGCCGAGAATCACCCGTACTTCATCGGCTCCGAGTACTTCGCCATGAACTATGCCGCGCAGCAGGGTCCGCCGCGCTACCGCTGGGCCGTGCTGTTGGACATGATGGCCGACGCCGACTTGCAGATCGTGCCGGACCGGCACACCATGTCGTGGCCGGACTCACGGCCGCTCGTGGAAGCCATCTGGGGCACTGCCGAGCGGCTCGGCGTCGTCGAGTTCAATATCAATCAGCGTTGCGACGTGCTCGACGACCACATCAAACTGCACGACATCGGCAAGATTCCCAGTTGCGATATCATCGACTTTCGCTACCCGGCCTGGCACACGGAGGCCGACCGGCCGGACCGTTGCTCGGCGTTGTCGCTGGCCAAGGTCGGCTGGGTTGTGCAGACGTGGCTGAACGAAGCGGTGCGAAAATAGCGTCGCGATGCGAACTCAGGGTCGCCGGTGGTGTGACATGGCTATGGATACTTTTGCCGCTTGTCTGGCGCTTGGCCCGCTGGCCATCTATCTGCTCGTCTTGGGCGCGATCAACCTCTCGGCGCGACCGCTGGTGGTCAATGGCACGCGCGAGCTGATTGCGTTGGCGTTGGCCGTGGCCGGGCTGGTCGTCGTTGGCCCCATGCAACTCTTCATGCCCGAGGCCGCCGCCGCGCAATTCGGCACGCTCGTCTGGGCCCTGCTGATCAGCTTCTACGTGCTCTGCCTCATCTTGCTCGTCATCGTCGTGCGGCCACGGCTGGTCGTGTACAACATGACCCCGGATCAATTGCGCCCGATCTTGGAAACACTCGCTAAGCGGCTGGATCACGAAAGCGTTTGGGCAGGTCGGGCACTCAGCTTGCCGCAGATGCGCGTGCACCTGGTCATCGACTCGTTTCCCGCCTTGCAGAACGTGGCGCTGCTGGCCACCAGCCACGGACAAAGCATTGCCGGCTGGCGTCGACTGGAAGCCGCCCTGCGCGAGGAACTGCGCGAGGTGTCGGTCGCCGGGCGGACGCACGGCGTCTGGCTCGCTCTGTGCGGCGGCATGATTCTGTTGGCGCTTGCGCTGCGCGTGGTGGACGATCCGCAGACGATCGCCCGCGGGATCGATCGCATGCTGCACCCTTAGGGGTGGGCTCATTGGGTGCCGCGGGCATTTTGCCCGTGCATGCCGGGCACTGGCGAGGCGCCCGTGCCACCCAACGCCGTTAACCCTCGGTATTCTGGGTGCCACTGGCATCTTGCCAGTGCATGACGCACGTTGAGAATCACACTGGCGAGGCGCCTGTGCCACCAAGACTTGGTGTCTGCCGCGCTTTTGCCTTGCGCCGCGCCGCGACGGCGGCCGCCTGTTCCTCGTCGCTCAACAGCTCAAAGCAGACGCGGTAGGCGCGGTGACCGGCTGCCAGCTGCTCCGCGTAGAGCGTGGCCAATTCATTGCGCAGGGCTGCGGCTGTGGGAAAACCGTCCGGCACGGCGTCCTCGTCGGTCAGCGCCGTCAACTCAACCGGCTCGACCGCCAGCACGCGGATATAGCCGGCGCCGGGGATGTAGCTGCGCTGGCCTGTTTTCATGCGACAGCAGTTCCACAGGCGGATCGTCTGGGACTTCTCTCGCGTGCGAATGGCCGGCAGAAACTTCTTCTTGAACAGCAACATGCGCACGCCATTATTCCGACTGCGGCTGCGGCACGTCAGCTTTCGGCACAGCGCCGGCCTTCGGCACAGCGTCAGCTTTCGGCGCGGTGTCAGCCTTGGAGACCGTGTCGAGCCAGGCCGCCAGGCCCACGGCCAGCTGCGGCACGGCGCCAGGCCGTTCTTCCAACAGCGGGCCCGCGGAGCGCAGGCACCTGGCCGCGCGCTCGGCATACTCCGGCCCCTCGAGGGCCTTGGCCAGGTACAAGAGGTTTGTCACGGCCAGCGAGTTGCCCGCGGGCGTCACCCCGTCGACTGGCAGCTTGCTGCGGGCAATCAGTTGTTCGTGCGCCGTCGAGGTGTAAAAGAACCCGCCGGCCTTGTCGTCCCAGAACAGCTCGATCTGTTGGGCGGTCAGCTCTTCAGCCGCTTTGAGCCAGCGCGCGTCGCCCGTGGCCTGGTGCAGGCCGATCAGGCCGTCGATCAGAAAGGCGTAGTCGTCGAGATAAGCCAGCAGCTTCGCCTGGCCGGCAGAATGCGTTCGCAAGAGCCGCCCCTGATCATCGCGCATGTTGGCCAGCACGAAATCCGCGGCGCGGACACCGGCCTGCTGATACGCGTCGCTCTTAAACGCGCGCCCGGCGTCGGCCAGGCCGCGAATCATCAGTCCGTTCCAGCCGGCGAGGATCTTGGTATCCGTCAACGGTCGCGGCCGTTTGTCGCGCTCGGCCAGCAGTTTTTTGCGGGCCGGCTCGAGCGCCTCGAACAACTGCTGCTCGGAGATGCTCTTGGCCGCGGCCGATTCCGCCAGCGGCTTGCTCAACAGTGGAATGTACCGCTCCTCGAAGTTCGGCGGGCCCGTGATCCCATAGGTTTCGCCCCACAACGCGTACTCTGTGGGCGACAGCGCGGCTTCCACTTCCTTGCGTTCCCACACGTAGTAGCGCCCTTCTTCGCCGTCGGTTTCGGCATCGAGCGCTGCGTAGAATCCGCCGCCGGCGTCCGTCAGCTCGCGCAGCACGAACTCGATAGTCTGCTCTGCGGCGCGCCGGAAATCGGCCCGCTCGGTCAACGCGTACGCTCGCGCGTAGAGCGACACGAGTTGCCCGTTGTCGTACAGCATCTTTTCGAAGTGCGGCACGCGCCAAAAGCGATCGGTGCTGTAGCGGTGAAAACCGCCGCCCACGTGGTCGCGAATTCCGCCCAGCGAGATCCGCTCCAGCGTAAACTCGAGCATCTTGCGGGCCGATTCGTGGCCGCGCTGCGCCTGGTCGAGCAGCAGGAACAAATTCGGCGGCTCGGGGAATTTGGCTTGCCGCGGATTCTCCGGATCGAATCCAAACCCACCGTACTCCGCGTCGTATCGTACCGCCAACGCGCGGAGCGCGGAGATCACCAGCGGCGGCGCCAGTTTGGGCACGGTGACGATCGGCTGCTGGGCCAGCGTTTCGGCCACATAGGTGGCCAACGAGTCGCCCGCCTTCTGCCACTTTTCGGGATCGGCCGCCCACGCTTCGTGCACGCGCCCCACGATCGTCAAGAAACCGGTCAGGCCTTCGCGATCGCGCGGGGGAAAATAGGTGCCACCCATCAGCGGCTTGGCGTCGGGAGTGAGAAACATCGACAGCGGCCAGCCGCCGCCTTGCTTCGAACCCAGCAGTTGCAGGTAGATGTGCAAGGCGTGCATGTAAATCTCATCGATATCGGGCCGTTCCTCCCGATCGACCTTGATACATACGAAGTGTTCGTTCAGCGCCGCCGCGATTTCCTCATCCATGAACGACTCACGCTCCATCACGTGGCACCAGTAGCAGCTCGAGTAGCCGATCGACAGGAAGATCGGCTTCTTTTCGCGCTTGGCCTTGGCCAGCGCCTCGTCGCCCCAGGGATACCACTCCACCGGATTGTGCGCGTGCAACAACAGATAAGGGCTTGTTTCACCGGCCAGGCGATTGGTGTGCCGGGGCTTTTCCGGGGCGGTCGACGGCGTGGCTGCCGGTGGTTTGCCTGCGGGTGGTTTGCCTGCCGGCGGTTGCTCGGCCGCGGCGCGCGGCCGCGCGGCCACCACGATCAACAGCAGCCCCAGCGCAGTCAGCACAACGCGGAGTCGGGATGGGCTCATGACAGGGAGTCTCCACGCGGAATCAATGGCCGGGGCCGAAAAACGCGCTGCACGCGGCGTGCGCCATTGTCGCACGTTGGCGGCGTGCCGCAATTGCCCGGACGGTGTTCGCTTGGCCAAACCGCGTGGTGCCCGCGGCTCATTCGCCAGGCCGCGCGGTTTCGTCGTCATCATCGCGAAACAGCGGCTCGTCACCATTATCGAGGGGCTGGCTGTCGAAATGCTGGTCGTGCGCGTGGCCGTTCTCCAGCGGCAGTGGCTCGTCGCGTGTCGGGCCCTGGGTGTCCCAGGTCGACGATTTTCCATGCTGGGGCGCGGCGGCCAGATACTCGGCACGGAATGTCACTGGACCCACGGTGAGCAGGTCGCCCGGCTTCACCGGCATCGCCTGCTCGGCAATGCGCGTGTCGCCCACGAACGTGCCGTTCAGGGAGCCCAGATCGCGAACCATCAGCAGTCCGTCCGACTCGAACACCTCGCAATGCTGGCGGCTGACGAGCGGATGTCCCAGGCGAACATCGGTGCGGCGACTGCGGCCAATGACCGCGGGCAGATGCAGTTCGAACTGGCGCGATTGCGCGTCACCGCCCACGAGAATCAATCGCGCTTCCACGTGCCACTCCAGTCGTGGTCCTGTTCCCTCGACCACGGATGGGAAAGGCCCTTCGCCCTGGGCCCACGCTGCATCCTTTCAGTATAGCTGGAAAATATCCGATCGCTACAGACCGAATGTGCCCTCGCAGACCGCAAAGTGCGGAAATTCTCGGGAAATTCGGCGTTCACGACACCCATCCTCGCAACCTGTTCGCTACCGCGCGTGATCTCTAGAATAGTGCGACCGTCGGCTCTCAAGGGTGGTCGCGGCGGCGCATTCCTTGAGAGAATGAGGCATGCGATTCCAGATCGCGGCGCTCAGCCCTTCCTGAATTCTCTCCCTGGATCGTTCGGCCTGAGATCGAGTTGATGCGGCGCATCTTGCACATCATTCCCACGCTGGACCGCTCAGGCGCCGAAAAACAACTCGTGCTACTGGCCCAAGGTCTGCCGGCGGGCGAATTCGAAGTGCACGTGTGCGCGCTGTCGCGGGGCGGACCTTTGGAATACGAGCTGCGCGCCGCCGGCATTGAAGTGACTGTCATCGGCAAGCAGTGGAAGTTCGATCCTCCTGCCTGGTGGCGGCTGCGGAAACACGTGGCCGTGCTGCAGCCCGACCTGGTGCAGACCTGGCTCTTCGCGGCCAATGCCTACGGGCGCACGGCGGCCCGATCGGCCGGTGTGCGGCGCCTGGTGGCCAGCGAACGCTGCGTGGATCTGTGGAAATCGCCCTCGGAGCTGGCCGTCGATCGCTTGCTGGCCAGGCGCACCGACGCGATCATCGTCAACAGCCGCGGCGTTCGCGACTTCTATATTGAGCACGGCCTGCCCGCGCAAAAGCTACGTTTGATCTACAACGGCATTGGTCCGGCGCCGCCCAGCTCCGCCACGCGCGCGGAGCTATTGGCCGAGCTCAACCTGCCGGCCGACGCGCGGCTGGTCGGCGGCGTGGGGCGCCTCTGGCCGCAAAAGCGCTGGAAGGATCTCATCTGGGCCACCGACCTGCTGCACGTCATTCGCGACGACGTGCACTTGCTGGTGATCGGCGATGGTCCGCAGCGCGACCGGCTGGCCCGCTACGCCCGGCAATGTCACGTTGCCGAGCACGTGCATTTTCTGGGCACGCGGCACGACGTTCCCCGGCTGATGCCGCATTTCGAGCTGTTGTGGCTGGCCAGCAGTTACGAGGGCCTGCCCAACGTGGTGATGGAGGCCATGGCGGCCGCGGTGCCTGTTGTGGCCAGCGATATTCCCGGAAACAACGAGCTCGTCGTGCCCGGGCAAACGGGATATCTCGTGCGCGTGGGCGATCGGGCCGCTTATGCGCGCCACGCGCAGAGAATTCTGGAAGATCGCACGCTGCGCGACCGGCTCGGTGCTGCCGGCCGGGAACGCATCGTCCGCGATTTCTCCGTGCCAGCCATGGTCGACGCCCACGCGGCGCTGTACCGTGAACTGTTGGACTAAAACGATGGCCGTCACTAGCTGACGGTTGCGGCGCTGGTCTGCATTGGTTTGGTTCTGGGTGTGGTCATTCTGCGTTAGCTTAGGTCCGGTGAGACGAGCTGCCGCGGTGTCGGCGGAGCGACGGAACAAACGATGTGCGGAATCACGGGAGCCGTGTGGATCGATGCTGCCAGGGCAGTGCCGCCCGACGTGCTCGCGCGCATGACCGAAGTGCTGCGACATCGCGGCCCCGACGACGACGGCTGCTATACCAGCCGCTTCCACCACGACCCCGCATACGGCGCCGTGCCGGGCGTGGCGCTGGGGCACCGGCGGCTGGCGATCATCGACGTCGCCGGCGGCCATCAGCCCATGTCGAACGAAGACCAGTCGGTGTGGGTCACATTCAATGGCGAGATCTATAACCACCGCGATCTGCATCAGCGGCTGGAAGGATCCGGCCACCGGTTTCAGACGCACAGCGATACCGAGACCATCGTTCATTTGTACGAGGACGAGGGGCTCGACTTTGCCCGGCATTTGAACGGCATGTTCGCGCTGGCCATCTGGGACGCGCGGCACCGGCGGCTGGTGCTCGCCCGCGACCGGCTGGGCGAGAAGCCGCTCTACTATCGTCACGAAGCCGGCCGGCTGTTATTTGCCAGCGAGCTCAAGAGCCTGTTGCAAGTGCCGGGCATTCCGCGGCGACTCGATCTGCAATCGCTCGACGAGTACCTGGCGTTTCAGTACGTGCCGCATCCGCGCACGATACTCGAGGGCTTTTCGAAACTGCCGCCCGCGCATTTGGGCGTGTACGAGGACGGCCGCTGGTCGACGCGTTGCTATTGGCGGCCGGACTTCGATCTCGAAGAATCGCGCCCGCTGGCCGACTACGTCGAAGAAGTGCGCGCGCTCGTGACCTCGGCCGTGCGGATGAGGCTGGAGTCCGACGTGCCGCTGGGCGCGTTTTTGTCCGGCGGCGTCGATTCGGCGCTGATCGTCGGCCTGATGCAGCAGGCCGCCACGCGGCCAGTGCGCACGTTCTCCATCGGCTTTGCCTCGCCCGACTATGACGAGACAACTGCCGCGCGCGAAACGGCCCGGCGCCTGGGCACCGAGCACCACGAGTTCCGCGTCGAGCCCGATTGCCTCGACGTGATCGAGAAACTCGCGTGGCACTACGACGAGCCCTTTGCCGACAGCTCGGCCATTCCCACGTACTACGTGTCGCGGCTGACGCGCGAGCACGTGACCGTGGCGCTCACCGGCGACGGGGGCGACGAACTGTTTGCCGGCTATCTGCGCTATCGCGCCGTGCGCTGGGCCGAGCGCTTGGACCTGTTGCCCACCTGGCTGCGCGGTTCCGTGGCGCGCGGCCTGGGCACGACGCTTTCCCGCCGGCGCCGGCAGCGTTCGCTGCTGCGCCGGGTCGGCCGCTTTGCCGCGGCACTTGGAGAACGACCGGAGCGGCGCTACTACGAATGGATGTCGATGTTCAACGAGGCCCGTCGTGCCGAACTCTACAGCGACGCGTTCGTGGCCCAGCTGCCGGGCGCGGATCCGTTTGATTTCCTGGGCCAGGCCTTCACCCGCTCGCCCCATCGCGACGCCGTCACCCGGGCCAGCCTCACCGACCTGGTCACCTATTTGCCGTGCGACCTGTTGACCAAGGTCGACATCGCGTCGATGGCCAACAGCCTGGAGTGCCGCGCGCCGTTTCTGGATCATCGGCTGGTGGAGCTGGCGGCCCGCATGCCCATCGGCTACAAGCTGCACCGCGGCCGGGGCAAGCGCATCTTGCGCGCCGCGTTTCCTGAACTGCTGCCGGACACGCTCGTGCGCCGGCCCAAAAAGGGTTTCGGCGTGCCGCTGGAGCATTGGTTCCGCCACGAGCTGCGCGACTATGCGCGGCAGGTGCTGCTCGACAGCCGGGCGACCAGCCGCGGCTATTTTCAAACCGAAGCCGTCAGCCGGCTGCTCGATGAGCACGAGGCCGGCGCCTTCGACCACTCGTATCGCCTGTGGGGCCTGTTGATGCTGGAGCTGTGGCACCGGCAATGGCTCGACTGCGAGCCTGCTCACACGGCGACAGCCGCATCCACGGTTGGCTAAGGTCGGCATCGCGGCCCGCGATCGCGCCGACTCCGCTCATCGCCCGGCACGCCCGGCTGCTCTTTAGCTTGTCCGGCTCACGGGCTAAGATGCAGGGGCTAACTACCGTAGCAATTTCAGAGATCAATGGGGAGCGGCGGCATGGAAAGTGTGTTGGCAGTGGTCCTGGCCGGCGGCAAAGGGGAACGTTTGGAGCCGCTGACGCGCGATCGTGCCAAGCCGGCCGTCCCCTTTGGCGGCGCCTACCGCATCATCGATTTCACGCTGTCGAACTGCCTCAACAGCGGGCTGCGCAAGATGCTGGTCCTCACGCAGTACAAGGCCATGAGCCTGGACCGGCACATCAATCTCGGTTGGCGGCGCCTGTTATGCCGCGAGCTGGACGAATTCATCGACGTCGTGCCGCCGCAGCAGCGCATCGACGAGCACTGGTACCAGGGCACGGCCGACGCCGTCTACCAGAACATCTACACGCTGGAGAAGGAGCGCCCGGACTATGTGGTGGTTCTGGCCGGCGACCACATCTACAAGATGGATTACGGCAATCTGGTCGATTTTCACAAGGAGAACGGCGCCGACTTGACCGTGGGGGCGCTGCGCGTGGCGGCCGGCGAATCGCGCCATTTTGGCGTCATCGAGATCGACAAGAATCAGCGCATCGTCGGCTTCGAGGAGAAGCCGGCCGTGGGCGCGACAATTCCCGGCGACGAGGCGCACATTTTCGCCTCCATGGGCATCTACGTATTCAAGGCCCGCTTCTTGTTCGAGCAATTGTGCGTCGATGCCACGCGCAACGGCAGCCGCCACGATTTCGGCCACGACATTATTCCCGCGGTCATCGAGACGCATCGCGTATTCGCCTTTCCGTTCCGCGATGAAAACCGCAAGGAAGATTCCTATTGGCGCGACGTGGGCACGCTCGACGCCTATTTCGAAGCCAACATGGACCTGGTGTCGGTCGACCCGCAGCTCAATATGTACGACGAGCGCTGGCCAATTCGCACCTACCTGCCAAACTTTCCTCCGCCGAAGTTCGTGTTCGCCGAAGAAGGGCTCAACGCGCGTCGCGGCCAGGCGCTCGACAGCATCGTGTGCCAAGGCTCGATCATTTCCGGTGGCACCGTAGAGCGCTCCCTGCTGGGCAATAACACGCGGGTCAACAGCTTCGCCCACGTGCAGGATTCGATCCTGCTGGACCACGTCGATATCGGCCGGCGCGCCCGCGTGCGCCGCGCCATCATCGACAAGGGCGTACACATTCCCGCGGGCACGGAGATTGGTTTCGATCCCGAGCACGATCGGGCGCGCGGCTTTACGGTGAGCGAGGGAGGCGTGGTCGTGATCGCCAAGGCGGATGGCGTGGACCACTTTGTCGAAGCGCACGCCGCGCAGGGCTGAAGTGCCACAGGAAAGGAACTTGGCGTCCTCGGCGATCTCTGTGGCCGAGGCTTTTCCGACTCTGGAGAGCCGAGCGCAAAAAAAAGGCCCCCGGAAAGGCCGTGTCCCAGGGGGGCAGAGGACATCAACCTTTACCGGGAGCGATTGGACGTTTCGGCGACCCGTCGCACTCGACGCTGGTCGCTGTCGGCTTTCGCCGCGTCGTCGTATTTCCGAAGCGGCCGCCGGCATCCTTGCCAACGGAAATCGCTTCGTGGTCCGCAGGTAGTTTGCTTTCGCAAACTGCCCGATGCAGACCGATCCACGTGGTTTGTTGTTTTCTTCGTTTCGAACCAAAGAAACGTTCAGGGCGCGACTTCATGTGGGCCCGTGACCGTCATCGCGAGGCGGGAGAATATGGGAATCGCCTGACCCGGTCAAGGGCGGTTTTCACGGCTATCCGCCCCGCTTTTTTCGCGAGTCTGCGGGCTATTTCCGGGCGCGATTGCCGCTCGATGCTAGCCGCCTGACGAGAGCCCGCGGGCAGGAAAAACCGGGCCGCCACGCATCTGCAGGCCGCGGCCCATAACCAGAATGCCAGCATCGGTGTTAGAAGCCGTGTCGCCGAGGGCTATACTTCCTTGCGGGGCGCGTGGCTCTAGCAAAGAGAAAGAAACGGTGCCGTGAGACTGCCGATGGCCAGCATTTCAACCCTTCTTCGTTTCGCTTCCCGGGAGCCGTCGTACGAATGGTACGACCTGGCGGACCGGCCCTTGGCGCGTACTCGCGGTCGCTGGGGGTTGGCGCTGGTGATCATGCTCTGGATTGCGGGCGTCGACGCCTTCTGGCCCTTAACCAACGTGGCGATCTGCTACCTTGTGCCCCTGTTGTTGCTTGCGCGAATCGGCGATGTGCGGTCGCTCTGGAGCCTCACCGGATTGATGGTCGTGTTGACGTTCGGCATGTTTTTCTTGAAGAACTCGATCGCGCCGCCGGATGGCGAAGCTTCGTATTTTGACTATCGCCTGGTGAACCGCGGGTTGGTAGCGACGACGCTGGTGGTTCTCGCGTTCTTTGCCCAATTGTGGATTCGCCACTGCCAGGACGAAGCCGTGGAAGACGTGCCCGACCGGGTGCGTCGCGAAGACCGAGAGATCAGCTCGACGTTGGCCATGCTCTGCTGTTTGCCGCTGGTGGCCGTGGTCGGCGCGATCGATTTCGTGTCGCCGGCCAACTACAACCTGGCCATCTTGTATCCCATTCCGCTGTTCATCTGCGCCTGGACGGGCAATCGCTGGTTGATTTGGGGCATGCTCGTGGTGCTGGTTCTATTGAGCATTGCCGCGTTCATGTGGGGGCCGCCCACCGTCGACAATGTCGATGCGGCGCTGGCGCGCAATCGGGCGCTGGCCGCGGCCGGCATGTTCGCCGTCGCCGCGGTGATGCACACCTGGCTGGGCCTTGCCGCACGAGATCGCCCGTCACCGCCGGAATGACGTCGGCGCTTCGGCCCAATCTACCTGCCGCGCGGAACGCGATCGACGCGCTATTGCAGTTGCCGCGCCATTTCGCGCGTTGATCGGCTGGGGCTGTAGGCCAAGGCGATCCAGCCATGCTCGATGGCAAACTGGCTGACCGCCAGGTCCTGCAGCCGCTTGTCGGAAGTGATGCTGGCGGGCAACAGGCTCAGATCGCGCTTGAGGGACAACACGCGGCTGAAGATAGCGCGCAAGGCGATCTTGTTCCGCAGGCTCTTGCCCTCCAGGAAGATCGTTCCCTTTTCGCGCACGAACCGGGGTGTAAGGCCCTCGGTTTGGGGCAGATAGTACGAACGGACGGTAAAGTTCCGCCAGCGATTGCCTCCCTGCCTGAGCTCTGCAAACGAGAACTCGACATCCACGCGGCCTTGCTCGCACCGCACGCGCACGGCGTCTTTGGGCGCAAACGTGGCCCGCACGTCATCCGGCAAGTCTTCCTGGTTGGCCAGCTCCGGGCGATTGAGCTTCTTGGCGACCCAGTCGAATAACTCTTGCAGTGTGAAGGTGCGGCCGTCCAAGTCCAGGCTTTCCAAACCGTTGTTCAGCGCCGACTGATGCACCTGCAGGCTGGCCCAGCTGTCCGACGGCGCACGCGGCCGCGGGGTGTGCGCGCCGAGCTGCTCCGGCGAAGCCAGCCGCACGCGGGCCACGATCCGCTCTTCGGTTGTGGACAGTCCCACCGGCACCAGCTCCAGGCCCAGCCGGCGCAATGTCGCCACCTCGTCGGTTTCAATGTGCTTGGCCGCATCTACCAGCCGTTGATCCGCTTCGCGATCAAACTGATTGAGCGCCCCGATCGCCACTTTCTGCTCGACGATCATGCGTGCTTCGTCGCGCAAGTTGTCGTGCTGCGAACGGGCGATGCCTTGCACCAGCGAGCCCACCAGCGGCACGCGGTCGAAACTTGTCTCCGCGGAAATCAGGTAGTTGTAGTTGTTGTCCGCTTCGGCAATCGCGGGCCAGACGGACAGGCCCTGCGGCCCAAGCACGAGCAGCTTCCGCACCAGAAAGGTCGACTGCCCCCGATTGTAGAGCCGCGCCGGGCCGCTGGTGGAGACCGTGTTCGATGCCACGAGGCCGTTGGCTTCCAGCCCAATACGAATCCGTCGCGGATCGGGCACTAGCTTCACGGACAGCGTGGTGAAGGTTGTATTGCGGCCGTACACAGGCACGTTGAGAATGCGGTCGTGCACGCGAGATTCGACCGCTTCCGGCTGCGGCACCCAGCGGTTGAGCAGCGTCGACGACATTGACAGCCGCACGTTGGCATTTCGGTAGTGCGTATCCAAGTGCTTGCTCAGATCGGTGGCCTCCGGCGACTCTTGCCAGTG
Organism: Pirellulales bacterium; assembly: GCA_050250435.1. Classification (GTDB taxonomy): domain Bacteria; phylum Planctomycetota; class Planctomycetia; order Pirellulales; family PALSA-1355; genus JBFWOR01. The sequence goes on from JBFWOR010000021.1 coordinate 87,291, forward strand.
CAGGCCGCGCCGATCGTTGGCCACGAGCCGCGCGTCGCTCGGCCGCACCGACTTCTCGTACGCGTTCAAGTGCGTCAATAGTTGTGTCGAGCCCACGGGCTCAGCCGCCCAGGCCCGCAATTGTTCTGCGAGGACTTCAATCGGCCCGCTGCCAATGAATTGGCGCTGGGCTCGGGTCAAGTCAAATCCATTCAGCCGATCGAGCACGCTGCGGGCCACGCTGCGGCGCTCCTCGGTCGAGGCGTCAGGATCCGCGGCCAATCGGGCCAGCGCGTCCAATCGCAGAAACTCGTGCCAGGCCGGTCCCGGCGCTCCGCGGTGCAACAGCGCCTCCACTTGCCGCACGCTCTCGGCAATCGCGTCCTGCATGGCCTCTGGCGATTCATCCGCGGTGCGCACTTCATCCAGATTGACGGCGGGCTCCCACACGTCGAGCCAGCGCGTCAGCGCATAGCGCGCGCGAACGGTTTGCGAATCTTGCGCACCCTCGGAAGCGTCGTTGGTCGCCACGGCCCGCAGGTCGTGCAGGATTTCCGTGGGGGTGCGGCCCTCGGCATCGAGTTTGCGACACAATTCGTGAATCAAGTCGCTGGCCTGCGTGGCCCAAGCGGCGTTCGGCCTGGCCTTGGCGAGCGCCTGCAATTGTTTGATCAGCACCTGCGGCAACGGCCAGGCCGAGTTGTCCTCCGACGAATCGCCAGCCTCGGCGGGCGTGGCCGCGTTGATGGTGGCAGGTTCCGGCTCGATTGTCACCGGCGAAGGCGCAGGCTCGGCAAGCGTCGGCGCCGGTCGCACTTGCATGGCGAACTCGGGCGCCGGCGGCACAATGCCCGGTCCGGGCGGCAGGCTGATCGCCGCGGCCGGTGACGGCTGCAATTCCGTCGGCAATTCGCTCTCGACAGTCGCGGGCTCTAGCTCCGGCGGCACCGGCGGCGCTTCAGCTGACTGCTCACTAATCGGAGGCCACGGACGCGCCGGCGGCACATCCTGCGGCACATCCCGCGCAACTTGACTGTTCGTTTTGGGCCGAGCAAGGCGATCCCACGCGCGCGGAGCGGTCACGCTCAGCACGAACAAACACGCCAGGATGCCCAGGTAGGGCCAAATCGGACTCTGGGGCTTTCGTTTCATCCACCTCACTCCTTGAGGCGTAGCCGCACGCATCGGCACGGCGCCGTCCTTGGCAATTGCGGAACGAGAGCGTCCCGCATTCGTTTAGAATCGGAGAATTCGGCCGCTCGAATCGATCTCGATTTGGCTGAAGGTTCGGGGCCGCGCGGTCCTGCAAAGCGGCGCTGACTTTGACGTGGCGCGGCGGCAAGTTGGCGCGGCTTTGACGCTGCTGGCACCGATTGTCTTTTTGCCCTCACCCGCCGCCGCGGCCGATTTGCCCAGGCGATCCTTGGCAGCCCAGCGCAAGTCGCCGCGCGCGTCTTGTCACGCGCTCTAACTCACACCGCCATCGTGGCTTATTGCCACCGAACGACGCGCACGTTGATTTGCTGCGCGCCGTGGGACACCGTAAGATGGCAAAGTAAGCGAAAACTGAACGCTCATTTCGGAAGTCCGTTCGACCATGCGCTGGCCCTTGCGATACCAGATTCTCGTCCCCTTCGCGGGGGCGATGCTGGCTGTGGTCGTTGTGGAAAGCGTGCTGGCGGCGTACCTGGCCGCCCGACGGACTCAGGAGCGCATCGAGCAGCAGCTGCACGGCATTGCGCAAACCTTGCTCGACACGAACTTTCCGCTGACGGACGCCGTGCTCAAACAAACGCGCGGTCTGTCGGGCGCCGAGTTCGCCGTGGTGGACGAATCCGGCCGCCTCTTGGCCGCCACGCTCCACGCGGTCGATTTGAGCGCGATCCCGCGAGCGCAGACCCGCGGATCAAAGCTGACGCTCGACCAGCCCCTCGAGATCGGCGGGCAACCTTACTTTCACACGGCAGTGGCCGTGCGGCCTCGCGCCGAGCAAGCGGTGCCGACCTTCCTGCATATTCTTTACCCGCGGCGCGATTTGGTCGAAGCGCGCTGGCAGGCCGCCTATCCCCCGCTGCTCCTGGGCGGCGCGCTGCTGGGCGTGGTGATCGTGCTGGCCATCTTGATTGCGGGCCGTTTGAGCCGGCCGATTCTCGAACTACGCCGGCAATTGAGCCGCCTGGTGCAGGGCGACTATCAACCCGTGCCCTTGCCCCAGCGCAACGATGAGCTCCGCGAACTCGTCGAGTCGTGCAATGTGCTGGCCGATCAACTGGCCGAGTCGCGCCGGGCCATCGAGCGCAGCGAACGACTCGCGCTGTTGGGGCAACTCAGCGGCGGCCTGGCGCACCAGTTGCGCAACAGTGTCACCGGTGCGCGGATCGCAGTGCAGTTGCACCAACGCCGCTGCGATGGCCAGGACGAAGACAGCCTCGCCGTGGCGCTGCGCCAATTGACGCTTACCGAGTCGCATCTCCAGCGCTTTTTGACGGTCGGCCAACCTTTTACGCCGCGGCCCGGATCGTGCAACCTGCGTGCGGTTGTGGATGACGTGGGCCAACTCGTCGGTCCGGCCTGCCGGCATCACAATGTCGACTTGCAGATCGCCGTCGAACCTACGCTCCAGGTGCCGGTGCAGGCCGATGCCGAGCAAGTCCGCCAACTGCTGCTGAACCTGGTGCTCAACGCGATCGAGGCCGCGGGCGCCGGTGGTTGGGTGCGGGTGGAGTTCGACCGGCGCGATGCCGGCCAGATCGTTCGCGTGCTCGATAGCGGGGCAGGCCCCGATCCGGCGCTGTGCGAGCGCTTGTTCGAGCCGTTTGTCACCGGCAAGCCCGAAGGCATTGGCCTGGGTCTGGCAGTCGCCCAGCGTATTGCCGAAGTCCATGGCGGAACGTTGCGTTACCTCCCAGGCCGACCGACTTGCTTCGAGGTCGTCTTGCCGCCAGCGAACGACCGTGCGCCGCTGGAGCGCCCGGCTGAGCCGCAGGTCACGGAAAAACCCAATCACGCACCGCTGCCCAAAGAAACACCGTTGCCCCAAGAAACACCCTGGAAAGTTGAGAGCGTCCGATGAGCCGCGTTCTGATTGTCGACGACGAAGAGAGCATCTGTTGGGGTCTGGAGCGCCTGCTCGGCGACACTGGCCACGAAGTGGCTACGGCGGCTTCGGCCGAGGAGGCGCTGATTTCCGTGGCCGCGCGGCCGCCCGACCTGGTCGTGCTGGACGTGCGCCTGCCGGGAATCGACGGGCTCTCGGCCATGCGGCAATTGACGGACTTGGCAGGGCCGATTCCGATCGTCGTCATCACCGCCTTCGGCAATCTCGAGGTGGCCGTCACCGCCATGCAAAATGGCGCGTTCGACTACCTGGCCAAACCATTCGACCTGGAGCAGGCGGCCTCCGTGATCGATCGGGCACTGGCCCATCGCGGACCCGACAAACGCGAGCTCCCCCCCATGCCCGTCGGCTTGGGCGAAGAGCTGTTGGGGCGAACGCCGGCGATGCAGGAGGTGTTCAAGCGCATTGCGCTGGTCGCTCCCAGCGACGCCTCGGTCTTCATCAGTGGCGAAAGTGGCACCGGCAAGGAACTGGTCGCCCGCGCCATTCATCGCCACTCGGCGCGGGCCGAGCAGCCGTTCGTACCCGTGCATTTGGCATCGCTGAGCCCTACGCTGGTCGAAAGCGAGCTGTTTGGTCACGTCCGCGGCGCCTTCACCGGGGCCGACGTTCCTCGGCAGGGCATTTTGGAACTCGCCGATCAAGCCACGGTGTTCTTCGACGAGGCCGGCGACATTCCGCCCAGCGTGCAAGTCAAGCTGTTGCGCGTGCTGGAGCAGCACGAAGTCACGCCGGTCGGCAGCGCCGACTCGCGCACCACGTCCTTTCGGGTGATCGCCGCCACGAATCGCGATCTGGTGAACGACGAGGCGGGCGCGTTGCGGCGCGATCTGTACTTTCGGCTGGCGGCCTTTGAGATCAAATTGCCCCCCTTGCGCGAGCGGGCCGAAGACATTCCGTTTCTCGCCGAGCATTTTCTAGCTCGCGTGCAGCGCACGGGCCACGCTGCGAATGGCTTCACCCGCGAGGCCATGGATGAGCTGTGCCGTCGCCATTGGCCGGGCAACGTCCGCCAGTTGCGGCACGCCGTGGAGCATGGCGCGCTGTTGGCGCGCGGCGGAGAGATCGCCGTCGAGCACTTGCCGCCGGACCTGGAGCCTGTGCCCAGTACCCATTCAGCCACGGAGTTGGAAACGGTCGTGCGTACCTGGGCCCAGCGGCGACTGGCCGAAGGTCCTACCCCACGCGATCTGTACCAGGACTTTCTGAATCAGGCGGAGCCGCCGCTTTTGGCCGCCGTGCTGCACAGCACGCTGCAAAACCATTCGGCCGCCGCCGACGTGCTGGGCATCCATCGCGCCACCTTGCGCAAGAAGCTGGGCGGCCGATCGGGCTGATCGGGCGTCAAACATCACGACGACGATTCGATTATTCGTCCACGAGCACCGTGTCGGCGTGCTCGTAGCCCGGCGCGCAGCAGCAAAGAAACACCAGCGTCGCGCGGCCGGTGTTCTGGATTTGATGCGTGGCGCCGGGCGGAATGGCAATCGCATCGCCCGGGCCGACGGCTGCCGTCTCGTCGCCGATGCGCATCCGGCCCTCACCCCGCAGAATGTAGTAGATCTCTTCGGTCTGCGGATGATAGTGCGGCGTGGTGCGCCCGCCCGCCGGCAGCCGCGCCTCTGCGAGGCTTTGTTTGCGGATGCACGAATTGCGCGCCGCCAACAATTCGCGAATCTCGGATCCGTCCTTGGTCGTGAAGCTGGCGACGCGATCGAGGTTTTGAATGTCCATGGGCTCGTGCCTCCGTTTCGATGCGGGGAATCGGCCCCGCCGCGCTTTTGGCTGCTACTTGCGAAAGATGGCGACCATGGCCGGCGGGTATTCGCGCACGTCCCACTCCGCTGCATCCGGCAACTGGCTCGCATCGAAACGGCGGTCATATTCCACCACCATGATGCTGCTCGCCGGCGAGCGCGAGAGCAGTTCGTTCACCAGCGACAGCATCGCCTCGCGGCGCTCGATATAGAATGCATACGGCGGCGAGCAGAACACCACCCAGGGAGGCTCGGTGCCGGCGGTTGGTTGCTGGGCCCACAGGAACGCATTGGCCGGCAGCACCTGCACCCGATCGGCAATCCCCAGCTGCGCGGCATTCTGCCGAATGACGGCGGCGGTTGGAAAGTGCTGTTCGATGAGCGTGGCACTGGCGGCGCCGCGACTGATCGCCTCGAATCCCAAGGCCCCCGTTCCGGCGAACAGGTCGATCGCGTGCTTGCCGACGACATCCGGCCCGACCAGGTTGAACACGGCCTCGCGCACGCGATCCTTCATGGGCCGAGTCTGTTCGGCGCGCGGCGTGTAGATCAGCTTGCGCCCGCCTAATACGCCGCCAATAATTCGCGGGGCGGCCGCCGGATCGCGCTGCGGACTGGGCGAACCTTGGCCGGAAATATTGCGTATATTTCGTTGCTTGCGTGCCACGGGCGCTACCGGTGTATCTGTGCTCTGGCCAAGGTGAGGCCGGCGGGGAAGGCGGCGTGTGCTTGCTGGCAGGGGGCGAATTTGTCGTTGCTCGCCCGCACAATCAGCACAAACGCTGTCATTGGCGGCCGCCGACACCGCGGCGCGGTTTTGGTATCTTATAGAATACTCGGCCTCACCCCCACCCTCGACTCGTGGTGCAACGAGAATTCTGCGGCCTACTTTACAGGAAAATCTCCCTATGGTCATGCGACCGTTCGTGTTCCTTGCTCTGGTGTTGATGCCGTTGGTTGCCTGGGCGGCACCGGAAAAGGCGGCTGGCGAAGCTGCGGCCACAACCCCGGCCGCTGAATTCGCCAAGCTGAACGTCGAGTTCCGCGAAATGGTGGCGCAGCTCAGCCAACTGCAACGCCGCTATAAGAGCGATCCGAACGCCGATAAGAAGGCGCTCGAATCTCAATGGGAGAGCAAGCTCGAGGAGGCTCGCAAGCTGGAGACTCGCCTGGCCGCGTCCGCGGAACGGGCTTATCTGGCCGATCCGGAGAAGAGCACTGCCGAGGGGGAATATCTGTTTGCTCATTTGGCCGGACAGATCCAGACCGACAACTACGACAACGCCGTCCGGCTGGCGAAAGTTTTGGCCGCCAAGGGCTATCAGCACAAGTACTTCAACCTGCTCACCGGGTTGGCCTGTTTTGGCACCATGGATTTCGACAATGCCAAGAAATTCCTGACGTTGGCCAAAGAGCAGAACGAGATTGACGCCACCGGCGATCGCTATCTCACGCAGATTGACAAGCACGACTATCCTGAGCTGTGGAAGCGCGAGCAGGCGCTGCGGACCGCGGAGGACAAGGCGGCCAATCTGCCGAAAATCAAGCTGAACACGACCAAAGGCGATATCGTCATCGCGCTGTTGGAAAACGAAGCTCCCATCGCCACCGCAAATTTCATCGAGCTCACCGAGAAGAATTTCTTCGACGGGCTGAAGTTCCACCGTGTGATTCCGGGCTTCATGGCCCAGGGGGGCGATCCGAATGGCGATGGCAGCGGCGGACCAGGCTACACGATTCCCGACGAATGCTTTGAAGACGACCATCGCAACCATTTCCGTGGCACGCTCAGCATGGCCAACACGGGCCAGCGCGACACAGGCGGTTCGCAGTTCTTTCTGACGTTCCTGCCCACTTCCCACCTCGACGGCAAACACACGGTCTTCGGTCGCGTCGTGGAAGGCATGGACGTGCTGTCGAAGCTCCAGCGTTGCCAGCCGGGCGATTCATCCACGCCCGATCGCATCATCAAGGCCACGGTGCTTTCGAAGCGGAATCACAAGTACGTGCCGGTGAAGCGGCCGGACAAGAAGTAACGGCCGCCGGGTTTCACGTCTTCGCGCGTCGCCATGAGCGACCTGCTGCGCTGGCTGCGCGGTCCTTCCCGCCGCCGTTTGGCCGCGATTTCACTGCCGAAAACGGAGTGCTAGCATTTGGTCTTTTGCCTGGACAATGGCCCGCCGAGGGGTCCGGCCAGAAGGCGGCTGCTCACCGAAGCGCTGCGGTCCTGGTAACACGAATCGTAATGTGTCGATGCGATGCCTTGCATTCGCTCGCGTCTATAACCTGTGTCAGTTAAATGATTTAAGTCGAATTACGGGGGTGGATATCCTGTTGACTAGGCTCATTTCTGTGCCTTCGCAAATCTGCAGAAACTGCTTGACGGAAGCCCCAAAGACGCCTAACGTAATATGCTTCCCACAAATGCTGCGTTTGCTCTCTATTTAAATCTCTCATCAGGTGGCCGGCGCCTATGAATCTGAAAGCGCTGAAGATCTTTTGCGATGTCGTCGGCTGGCGGAGTTTCTCGCGCGCCGCCGACGAAAACGGCATCTCCCAGTCGGGCGCCAGCCAGGTCGTCAATCAGCTCGAACGTCGGCTGGGAGTCAAACTCATCGATCGCTCGAAGCGGCCCTTCGTGCTCACGCCCGAGGGCGAGACGTACTACGAGGGCTGCCGCAAGCTGGTGCAGCGCTACGATGCGCTGGAAGACCAGGTGCGCACGCTCCACGAAGAGGTCGCCGGCCGCGTGCGCGTCGTCTCGATCTATTCTGTGGGCCTGCACCACATGAATCGCTACTTGCAGGAGTTCCTCAGCCAGTATCCCAAGGCCAACGTGCGTCTGGAGTATCAGCATCCGCATCGGGTGTATGAAGCGGTGGAGAAAGATCACGCGGATCTGGGACTCGTCAGCTATCCCCGCGCATCCCGCACCATCGAGGCCGTGGGCTGGCGCGAGGAGCCGATGGTGCTCGTCTGCGCGCCGGGTCATCGCCTCGCTGGATTGACCACGGTGGAGTTCGGCGATTTGTCGGGCGAAAAGGTAATCGGTTTCGACAGCGACCTGACGATTCGCCGAGAGATCGACCGTGTACTGCAACTGCACGACGTGGAAGTGCACGTGGCCATGGAGTTCGACAACATCGAAACGATCAAGCGGGCCGTGGAAATCGGGGCCGGCATTGCGCTGTTGCCGCAGCCGACCGTGCTGCGCGAGGTGGCCGCGGGATCGTTGGCGATGGTGCCCTTGGCCACCGACGAGCTCGTGCGCCCGCTGGGCATCATTCATCGCCGCGGCAAGGAATTGGGCAGCACCACGCGGCGCTTCATTCAGTTGCTGCAGAGCGAGGCGCAAAACGAGGACCGCTCGATCGAGCGAACCGATCGCAGTGAAAGCCTCTCCAAATCCCTGTCATCCGACCACGCCGCGGGGCACAACGGCTTTGGCGCCGCGTCCCCGTATGTCGATGGCAACGGACATACGCACTCTCAGGAAGCGGACGCCTTGCAACACGACGACGACGCGCCCGCGGCGCCTCGCCGTCGTCCGGCACACGTCGCCGCAAAGTAAGCTCAGCGAAGGGAAACGCCATGCGTCCACTACAAAGAAACTATGGCCTGCCCGCGCGGCAAGGACTGTATGATCCGGCGCAAGAACACGACGCTTGCGGCGTCGGTTTTGTCGTCGATATCCACGGCCGCAAGAGCCACGAGATCGTGCGTTCCGGCCTGGAAATCCTGGTCAATCTTACGCACCGCGGGGCTTGCGGCTGCGATCCGTTGACGGGCGACGGCGCCGGCATCCTGACGCAGATTCCGCACGAACTCTTTCAAGCCAAATGCGCGGAAGCAGGTATTCCGTTACCGCCGCCCGGCGATTACGGCGTGGGCACCATGTTCCTGCCCTGCGATCCCGCACAGCGTGCCGTCTGCGAGCAAAAGTTCGAGGAGTTCGTCGCTGCCGAGGGCCAGGAGTTTCTCGGCTGGCGCGATCTCCCGGTCGACTCCAGCGGCATCGGACGCACCGCGCGCGACGTCGAGCCGTTTATCCGGCAGATGTTCGTCGGCCGCGGCCAGAAAACGCCGGCGGACATGTTCGAATGGAAGCTCTACGTCATTCGCAAGCTGCACGAGCGAGCGATCGACGACAGCGATCTGCCGCAGAAGAAGTACTGTTACGTGCCCAGCTTGTCGTCGCGAGTCGTCGTTTACAAAGGGCTGTTGCTGGCAGACCAGGTCGAGCGATTTTATTGCGATCTGGCGGACGAACGGTTCACCAGCGCGCTGGCGCTGGTTCATCAGCGCTACAGCACCAATACCTTCCCGACCTGGGATTTGGCGCATCCGTTTCGCTATCTGGCGCACAACGGCGAAATCAACACCCTGCGCGGCAACGTCAACTGGATGCACGCGCGCGAGAGCATGTTCGCCAGCGAAAAGTATGGCGACGACTTGCGCAAGATCTGTCCCGTGTGCATCGCGGGCGCCAGCGACTCGGCCGTGTTCGACAATGCGCTCGAACTGTTAGTGCTCACCGGGCGCTCGCTGCCCGAGGCCATGTCGATGCTGATTCCGGAGCCTTGGCAGAATCACGAGAGCATGGACGACGCGCTCAAGGCCTACTACGAGTACCAGTCTTGCTTGCTCGAGCCGTGGGATGGTCCGGCTTCGATGGCCTTCACCGACGGCACGCTGATTGGCGCCGTGCTCGATCGCAACGGTTTGCGTCCCAGCCGATTTTGGGAGACCAAAGGCGGCTGGGTTATCATGGCCTCCGAGGCCGGCGTGCTCAACATTCCACCGCAAGACGTCAAGCGCAAGGGCCGCCTCCGCCCCGGCCGCATGTTTCTCATCGATACGGCGCAAGGCTGCATCATTGCCGACCGGGTGATCAAGGAGTCGTTAGCGGCTAAGCGGCCGTATCGCGCGTGGCTTAGCGAAAACATGCTCAAGCTCGACGATCTGCCCAAGTCGGTAGAAGTCAACGGGCACCTGGACGAGCCACTTTCGAGCTTGCAGCGCGCCTTTGGCTACACGCTCGAGGACTTGCGCATCCTGATGGCGCCCATGGCCACCGACGGTCAGGAGGCGATTGGCTCGATGGGCAACGACACGCCCTTGGCGGTGCTCTCCGATCGTCCGCAGCTGCTCTACAACTATTTTAAGCAGCTCTTTGCACAGGTAACCAATCCGCCGCTCGATGCGATTCGCGAGGAGATCATCACTTCGCTCGTGACGACGGTCGGCTCCGAGGGCAACCTGCTCGAAGAAACTCCCCAGCAGTGCCGCCTGCTGCGTCTGGAACAACCCACGCTCACCAATACGCAACTGGAACAAATCAAGCAACTGGACCGGCCGGGCTTTGCCAGCCGCACGCTGTCGACGCTCTTTCCGCGCAGCGCCGGGCCCCAGGGGATGCACCAGCGCATGGACGAGCTGCGGGCCGAGGCGTCGCGCGCCATTGCCGAAGGCGTTTCAATTCTCATCCTGTCTGATCGCGGTGTGAATGCCGAGCTGGTGCCGATTCCGGCGCTGCTGGCCACCAGCGGCGTGCATCATCACCTGGTCCGCGAGGGAACGCGCACGCACTGCGGCATCGTGGTGGAAACCGGCGAGGCCCGCGAAGTGCATCACTTTGCCCTGTTGACCGGCTACGGCGCCGGAGCGGTCAATCCGTATCTGGCGTTCGCCACCCTGCGACAGATGCTGGACGAAGGCTTGATTCCGCCCGAGTACAGCTACGAGAAGCTGGAAAAGAACTACGTCAAAGCGGTCGGCAAGGGGCTGCTCAAAGTGATGTCCAAAATGGGCATCTCCACCCAGCACAGCTATCGCGGCGCGCAGATCTTCGAAGCCATCGGTTTGAATAGCAAACTCGTCGAAGAGTTCTTTACGCGCACTCCCAGCCGCATCGAGGGCGTGGACATGGCGGCGATCGCCGAAGAGTCGATTCGCCGGCACGAGCATGCCTACCCGCGCACGCACGTGCCGCAAACGCTCGGTCTCGACGTCGGCGGCCAGTATCAATGGCGCCGCAAGGGCGAAGCCCACATCTTCAGTCCCGAAGTGGTGGCCAAGCTGCAGCATGCCACGCACGTCAACAGCCGCGACGAATTTCGCACCTTCTGCAAACTGATCGACGATCAGCAGCGGCAGTTGCTCACGTTGCGCGGGCTGTTGGAGTTCAAGCCGGCCGATCAGCCGGTGCCGCTCGATGAAGTCGAGCCGGCCGCGGAGATCGTCAAGCGATTTGCCACCGGGGCCATGTCGTACGGCTCGATCTCGCGCGAGGCGCACGAAACGCTGGCGATCGCCATGAACCGCATCGGCGGCAAGAGCAACACCGGCGAAGGCGGCGAAGATCCCGTTCGCTTCCTGCCCGATCCCAATGGCGACCTGCGCTCCAGCGCTATCAAGCAAGTGGCCAGCGGCCGCTTTGGCGTCACCAGCGAATACCTGGTCAGCGCCCGCGAACTGCAAATCAAAATGGCGCAGGGTGCCAAGCCGGGTGAAGGCGGACAACTACCCGGCCACAAAGTGGACAAGGAAATTGCCCGCATCCGCTATAGCACGCCGGGCGTGGGCCTGATTTCGCCGCCGCCGCACCACGACATTTACTCCATCGAAGATCTGGCGCAGCTCATTCACGATCTGAAGAACGCCAACCGCACCGCGCGTATTTCGGTCAAGCTGGTCGCCGAAATCGGCGTCGGCACCGTGGCCGCGGGCGTGTCGAAGGGCAAGAGCGACGTCGTGCTCATCAGCGGTCACGACGGCGGGACCGGCGCCAGCCCGCAAACCTCCATCAAGCACGCCGGCATTCCCTGGGAACTCGGACTGGCCGAAACGCACCAGGTGCTGGTGATGAACGACCTGCGCGGGCGGATCGTCGTGCAGACCGACGGCCAGTTGCGCACGCCGCGCGACGTGGCGATTGCCACCATGCTGGGCGCCGAAGAGTGGGGTATCGCCACGGCGGCCCTGGTCACCGTCGGTTGCATCATGATGCGCAAGTGTCACTTGAACACCTGCCCGGTCGGGGTCGCCACGCAGGATCCCGAACTGCGCAAAAAGTTCGCCGGCAAACCGGAATACGTGGTCAACTATTTCTTCATGCTGGCCGAAGAGCTTCGCCAGATCATGGCGCAGCTCGGCTTCCGCACGATCAATGAGATGGTGGGCCGCGTCGATCGTCTCGACACGCGGCAGGCCATTGCCCATTGGAAGGCCCGCGGCCTCGACTTCTCCGCCATCTTGCACAAACCGCAAGTGCCCGACTACGTGCGCACTTACTGCGCGGAGCCGCAGGACCATGGGATCGATCAATCGCTCGACGTGACAACGCTATTGGATTTGTGCCGGCCGGCGCTCGAGCACGCACAACCGGTCGTCCACGATCTGCCCATCCGCAACATCAACCGCACGGTGGGCACGATCTTGTCGAGCGAGGTCACGCGCCGCTTCGGTCGCGACGGCCTCCCGCAGGAAGACACGATCCAACTCAATTTCCGCGGCAGCGCCGGCCAGAGCCTGCTCGCGTTTGGCACGCACGGCATCACGGTGCGCGTGGAAGGCGACGTGAACGACTACTGCGGCAAAGGACTTTCCGGCGGCAAGATCATCGTCTATCCGCCGCGGGAGAGTACCTTCGTGCCGGAGGACAACATCATTGCCGGCAACGTGGTGCTGTATGGAGCCACCAGCGGCGAGTTGTATCTGCGCGGCATCGCCGGCGAGCGGTTTTGCGTCCGCAATAGCGGCGCCTCGGCCGTGGTCGAGGGCGTGGGCGATCACGGCTGCGAGTACATGACCGGCGGCCGGGCTGTCATCCTGGGAAAGACCGGGCGAAACTTTGCCGCCGGCATGAGCGGCGGCATCGCCTACGTGTGGGACCCGGACGGCACTTTTCCTCCGTTGGTGAACACGGAAATGGTCTCGCTCGAGGATCTCAGCAATGCGGCCGACCAGGAAGCCGTCTTGCGACTGCTCAAGCGGCACCGCGAGTACACCGGCAGCACGGTCGCCCAGCGCCTGCTCGACGATTGGCCGACAGCCATGAATCAATTCGTGAAAGTGATGCCCAATGACTACAAGCTGGCTTTGAAGAAGATGGCCGAAGAAGCGGAAATCGAGCGCGAGCAGGAGAAGTTGGAGGTGGCCCATGGGTGACGTGCGCGGCTTTATGAAACATCGCCGCTGCTACGAGCCCAAGGAGGCCGTGGCGGATCGGCTGAAGCACTACAACGAGTTTCTGCAAATCCTGCCCGACGAGGAATTGCAGACCCAGGGCGCGCGGTGCATGGATTGCGGCGTGCCGTTTTGCCATACCGGTTGCCCGCTGGGAAACATCATTCCCGATTGGAACGACCTGGTGTATCGCAATCGTTGGCGCGAAGCGATCGATCGCTTGCACGCGACGAACAATTTTCCCGAGTTTACCGGTCGCGTCTGTCCGGCTCCGTGCGAGGCCGCGTGCGTGCTGGGCATCAACGAAGATCCGGTGTCGATCAAACGCATCGAAATGGCGATCGCCGATCGGGCCTTCGAAGAAGGCTGGATCGTGCCCGAAGTCCCCGCCACGCGCACGGGCAAGAAGGTGGCGGTCGTGGGCAGTGGTCCGGCCGGACTGGCCGCCGCGCAGCAGCTCAATCGCGCCGGCCACTGGGTCACCGTGTTTGAGCGAGCCGATCGGCCGGGCGGACTCTTGATGTACGGCATTCCGGATTTCAAACTGGAAAAGTCGCGCGTCTGGCGGCGGATCGACCAGATGCAGGCCGAAGGCGTCGAATTCCGCACCAGCGCCAACGTGGGCGTCAACGTTGCCGTCGCCTCGTTGCGCGACGATTTCGACGCGCTCTTGCTCACCGGCGGCGCCACGCACGCGCGCGATCTGCCGATTCCGGGCCGCAATCTCCAAGGCATTCACTTTGCCATGGAGTTTCTGCCGCAGCAGAACAAGGTGAACCAGGGCGACGAGGTGGCCGATCAAATCCTCGCCACCGGCAAACACGTGATCGTGATTGGCGGCGGCGATACCGGCAGCGATTGCACCGGCACCTCCAATCGCCAAGGCTGCGCGAGCCTTACGCAGTTCGAGCTGTTTCCCGTTCCGCCGGACCTGGGCAAGTTTCCCCGGGCCAGTGAACGCCCCGCCAGCAGCCCCTGGCCCAACTGGCCGATGATCCTCCGCACCAGCACCTCGCACGAGGAAGGATGCGATCGGCAGTTCAGCATTCACACCAAGGAATTTCTGGGCGACGAGCACGGCCGCGTGAGCGGCCTGCGCACGGTGAGTGTGGAATGGACCAAGGACGCCGAGGGACGGCCCACCTTCGTCGAAGTGGCCGATACCGAGAAGGTCTGGCCGGCGGAACTCGTGCTGTTGGCCATGGGGTTCGTCGGGCCGGAGAAGAACGGCATGATCGACCAGCTGGGACTCGAGCTCGATGCCCGCGGCAACGTCCAATGCGACACCGCCTACATGGCGAGCGTGCCGGGCGTGTTTGCGGCGGGCGACATGCGGCGCGGTCAGTCGCTGGTGGTGTGGGCCATTCACGAAGGTCGTGAGGCGGCCCGCGCCATCGACAAATTCCTCATGGGCGTCAGCCATTTGCCCAGCGTCAACGCCGGCGATTTCGCCTGGCGCTAGCCCCGGCAGACGTCTTGGTGGCGATCGCACACTGGCCCCGCGGCCCAATTCCAGTGGCTTTCGCCGGTGCTGCGCGCAATCTGTGCGACCCACCAACGGCCGGTCCACGTATAGCGGATAGACCGACGATGCCGTATGGCCAGAGGCAATCGCCTACGCAAACTGGCTAAGTGGCGTGAAGAATATCGGCGGTTCACGTCGAATACTTTTATGAAGGCCGACTGCGGCGACGCGGAGCGGCCCTTCTGCAGCACATCCGATTTCGCCTGCGCAACGGACCGGAGGGGGTCATGGTTGTGTCGAGCCAACATCGTGTCACAATTCTCGCCATCGACGACGAGGCGCAGTCGCTGGAGGAACTGTCCTCCGTGCTGGTCGCCGCCGGCTACACGTGTCGTTGCGTGCAAAACCCCAGGGCCGCTGCCAAGGCCATCGCCCAGCTGGTGCCCGACCTGATCATTTCCGACATCAACCTGGCGGGCTACAACGGACTGACGATTTGCGAGCAACTCAAGCTCGATGCGGGCTGCGGCAACGTGCCGGTGATGTTTCTCTCGGCCTCGCAAGTACCCGATATCATTCGCCGCTCACACTCGGTGGGCGGCACTTACTACGTGCGCAAGCCGTTCGACGCGACCGTGCTGCTGGAGTTGGTGGCGAAGGCCCTGCCGGCTGCCCAACTGTCGGGCGCGTGACTCGCGTCGCGCAGGCGGGTGCATGCGCTCTTCGGGAAGGCTCCTGCCGAGCCGAACGCGCAAGCACGTTGGTCTGGCTCCCGTCACCGCGTCCGCTCTAGTAGTGCGGTGGCTTTTCATCTTCCGGCTTGCGCGGCTCTTGAAACGCCCCGGCCAGCGCACCCAGTTCGTGTCGTAGCCCGGCGATCGTTCGCTCGAGCGCATCGATTTGCCGTTGCTGCGACAGCACCACGCGATCCAGTTCGCTCACTGTGTGCTGCAAATGCGTGAACATGGTCTCGAGCTCGACCATTCGCTCCTGCCAGGCATTCGGTTCGTGCGCGCGTTCGTCAGTCATAGCCGCCAGCGTACGCCTGGTGCAATTCGCGAGCAAGCGGGCTACGCCCCGGCCGTGTTGTCCATTTGACGCCCTGCCCAGGCGCGCCATAATACGGGCGGCCGATGCCGGTCGATTCTGCGAAGGTTAACTTGCAGGGGAGACGCGCCATGGAAACGCAAACCGCGGAACAATTGACGCAGAAGAAGTGCGTTCCGTGCGAAGGGGGCGTGCCCAAGTACACGCTCGAGGAGGCCCAGCGCCAACTTGCCAGGCTCGAAGGCTGGCGCCTGACGCATGACGGCGAGCGAATTCGCAAGGACTGGGTGGTAAAGCACTTTGTGGCCGGGATGGAGTTCTTGAATCAGGTGGCCGACCTGGCCGAAGCCGATGGTCACCATCCCGATATCCACCTCGAAGGCTACCGCAACGTGTGGATCGAGCTCTACACGCATGCGATTGGTGGGCTGAGCGAGAACGATTTTATTCTCGCCGCCAAGATCGACCGCTTGCCGGTTCGCTTGAAGCAATAGCCCAGCCGAGGCCAACACGTGGCGCACGTCGAGCCTCCTGCCCATCTGCGTCGCCGTTACGAGCTGGCCACTACCTCCGTGACCATCGGCGCGCGCTGCTATGAGCTGCTGCGCCCGCGGAGCGTGGATGAGCTGATCAGCGAAGAAGACTTCGCCATCGATGAACGGATTCCCTATTGGGCTGATTGCTGGCCCAGCGGCCGCGTGCTGGCGGAGCGTCTGTTGCGCGAAGAGGGCGGCGGCCGCAGCTTGTTGGAACTCGGCTGCGGTATCGGCCTGCTGGCTCTGGCGGCGGCTCAGGCCGGCTTTCAAGTGCTGGCGACCGACTATTATGCCGAGGCGTTGGAGTTCACCGCGGCCAATGCCGAGCGGAACCGCGTTCCCGAAGTGGAGACTCGCCTGGTCGATTGGCGGAAACTGCCTGCCGACTTGGAGACGTTCGACGTCGTCGTCGCGGCCGACGTGTTGTACGAAAAGCCTCAGGCGGCGCTGATTGCCGACGTATTGTCGCGCACGTTGGCGCCGGATGGACTAGGTCTGGTGAGCGATCCGGGACGCAGCACGGCCGAGGCCCTATTGGACGAATGCCGGCGGCGGGGCCTGGCGGCCAGTTGCATCGACCGTGTCCCCACGACCGACGCCGGCGCCAAGCTAACGGTGTCCGTTTTTGCAATCCGGCGCGGCTAGGCGGCGATAGCTTCGGCAATCCGCAGGCCAAACGCCGCGAACTCCGGCCAGGTGGTTACCGAATCTTGGTAGTGGGTCAGTCTGAAATTCAGGCCCGGCGTTTTTTGTAGGGGCCGCGTTTTCCGACCACGGCTTCCGGCAGCAGATCGACCATTTCGTCCAGGGTCCATTTGTGCCGGGTGATGCCGGCCTTCATCGCTGGTGTCATTCTAAGCGATTGGTGGACGCGAACGAAGTTGTGATACATGAAGGTGATGGCCACGCTGTATGCCAGCATCTCGGCCTTCTTGCTGAAGGCGTTCGTCAACCTAGTATATCGCCGGTTGCCCATTCGGATATTCAGGTTTTGCCGTTCGACGTAGCTAGTGGAAACGTGCTCCATATCCGGGTTGCCGTCGATCTGGCGCTTCTTGGCCCCTAGGCACTTCGCCGGCGAGTAGGCGCGCTCGGGGTTTTCGTCCTGCCCGTATTGTTTTACGAGCATGGCGTAGTCCACCATACCGCCCAGGTGGTTCTCTACGGCGTCGATGTAGACCCGGTTGCCGTCGCTGGTCAGTTGCACGCGATTGGCTAGGCGCTCGGCTACGTCGCCAACGAAGGCATGGGCGTTGGCAGCGTCACGAGCGCCCAGCCGCCACGACAGGATAAGCTTGCTGTCGGCGTCCAGAGCAACCCAGGTCCAGATGGAGCCCACGCCCGGCTCGCCGCGCATTTCGTCGGGAAGGTTGCGATCCTTTGCGTAGCAGAAATTCCAGACTTCATCGAGCTGGACGCGCTGGCAGGGCAGGTTCCGCAGGGTTTCGTCTTGATAGGCCAGCACGGCCTCGCCCAAGTCGCGGGTGAGCTTTTGGATCGTGTTCTTGCTGACCCCGGTGATTCTGACCGTGCTGCGAATCGAGTTGCCTTCGACCAGACACCGGATGACCGCCACGCGCTGCTGTTGGGTGAGTTGTTTCATGTCTCTAGTATGCTTGAACGCTCAAGCATTGTCAATGGTGTTCGCGGATCGATCCATCCATCTTCCGTTATGAGTGTTGTCGGACTCCCCCGGTTCGGGTAGAATTGCACCGAAATCGAGAATTGGTGCAAAAGATAGGGTTCCTTTCGCTGTTGGATGCAATAGCAGTGCTCGCATGTCCACTATGAAAGATTGCAACCAATGAAGCCAGAAGACTTTACAAATTGTTACACGGGGAGGCTCGCACAAATCGGCGAGCACTGGGCGTTTGTACCCAGGGAGCTTCCGCCGGGGCTCTCGTGCGAGGCTGAAGTGCTTCAGGAAAGTGACGCCGCGATGCTTGCGCTGGGGGAATTGCGAGCGATCATTCCATTCATGCCTAATCCAGAGCTTCTCACTTACCCGTTCCTGCGGCGCGAGGCTGTCTTGTCCAGCAAGATCGAGGGCACGCACACCGAGCTAGGGCAGTTATATCTGTTTGAATCTGAAGCTAACGACCGAGTCCGGCAAAAGAAATCAGACGCTCCAGAAGATGCCAGGGAGGTCCACAACTACGTTCTGGCGCTTGAGCATGGACTGAGGGAACTCCGCGATGGAATGCCGCTTTGTAACGGTATGCTGCGCCGAATGCACGAACGGCTACTAGACGGCGTGAGTTACGAGCGTGGCCGCTACAAGTTCCCCGGCCAGTTCAGGCCCGATCAGGCATTCATCGGGAGAACAGACGATATCGCATCCGCAAGATATGTGCCGCCGCCGCCAGACTTGGTTGAGGGGTTGATGTCGGATCTGGAGAAATACATCCATTCCGAAGTGAAATACCACCCATCTCTGGTTCGGATTGCGCTTATCCATTATCAGTTCGAGGCGATTCACCCGTTTTCGGATGGCAACGGCAGAATTGGGCGACTACTTATTTCGTTGTTGCTCGCCGCGTGGGAAATGCTGCCACAACCACTGCTTTATCTCAGCGCATATTTCGAGCGCAAGGTCACGGAATACCGGGACCGTCTTTGGCGAGTAAGCTGCGAAGAAGACTGGATCGGCTGGATTCGCTTCTTTTTGCAGGGCGTGCGGAGCGAGGCGGAAGACGCCACGAGACGTGCGCGGCAGCTGCTTGATCTGCGGGAGGCATATCGACAGCTGCTACAAAAACCGCGCGGTTCGGGCAGCCCGTTAGTGCTCACCGACTTTCTCTTTCAGCAGCCGTTCTTGACCATCAGCCATGCCGCAGAGCTGCTGGGAGTCACGTATAATAGCGGCATGAAGAACGTCGAGAAGTTAGTCGAAGCTGGAATACTGTCGGAATACGACCAGCGCGCGTGGGGGAAAATCTACTACGCAAAGACAATTTTGGGGGTGCTCGACTGAGCTAGGCCCGGTCGCGGCTAGACCAGCGCTTCGCAGCCGCCTTTTTGGCGATGGCCTTCCGCTTAGCGGGCGACAGCTTTGCCGCCCTCGCTTTGCCGCCTACCTTCCCACCCAGGCGCCCCAACGCGACGGCGGCCGGATTCTTTTTTTTGGGCGATACACCTTGCGGCTGGGCCATGCCTTCCGAATCGGCCCGCTCGATGTCCTGTACGTCCCGCTTCTTCGCGGGACGCGGCGGGCGCGCCTTGTTCGCGGCCGGCTTCTTGGGTGGCTCGGCATCGGGCGCCACGGCGTCCAGAACGGACCTGGCGAGCTGCTGGGTGTCTTTAGATTTGCTTGAGCGTTTAGGCATTGATGGCATTATCTGTCGGCGTCACGACATAGGTCAAGACAGATGGTCGGAATGCTGCCAGATTGATAGAATTCTGGCCCGAACGATTGCTTTTAACGTAGTATCTTCCATACTACAGGCGCGTCCCCCATTACGGCACATGGATTGCCCCAGCAGGAAGGAGGAAAGAAATGCTGAAGCATGCGCCGAATAAGATACAGAGAAAGGCACGTCAGCTTCGGCGACGTTTACGGGGTTTGCACATGGAAACGCATCCAAAAAAGACCATTGAAACACATATCCTGCCAGATGACGGCAAGATGTATCGCATTGCTGGCACGACAATCGGCAGCATGGTCATTGGTGGCACTATAGGGAGTGGCGTTGCCGGTCCCGTGGGCACTGCTGTCGGCGCAGTCGTCGGTGGAGTGGTTGGCTACAGTGTTTCAAATCACGAGAGCCAGCGCAAGTAGGATCGGCCGTGGATATCACAACCCCGAGCACCTTCTTAATGGTCGGTGGGGTTGGTGGCGCGCTCTGTTACGGGATTGCGTGCTGGAAAAAGTGGACTCCGGTCGCTGTCGAATTGCTGTTTGAATCATGCGTCTGCGGTGCCCTTACTGCCGCCGCGATTCATCTTCTTGTCTGTGTTGTGACGCCGGAAAATCTTGTCCACTTTCACGATAGCAAGGGCGTGCTTTGGGATCATAGCACCTATGATGCAAGCCTTGCTGACTCGCACATTATTGATCTGTTGGCCGGTGGATTCTCGGCCGTGTTTCTAGCGGCAAAGGGCTTGTACTCCGCCTGCACTAGGTCGCGCCCCAAAGCCACGCCCTAGCCCGCCCGTCTATAATGGCCCCATGAGCGAAGACCGGGACGCCGCTTGGGCTCGTGTCCGTGTGACCTGCTGTTGAAATCTTGATCCAGGTGTTATGAAGGTCTTTAGGCCGTGAGAGGGCCAAGGAGACCTTCGATGACGAGACGACGGAAGCGACACAATCCTGAGCAGATCGTGCGGAAGCTGCG
>JBFWOR010000022.1:0-107098 GCA_050250435.1 Pirellulales bacterium
TGCTTCCCATAGAAGCCGTGGCATTTTCTTCCGGACCGCGCCGGCCGGCGCGCTTCGGAATGCGTGATCGAACAAGAACGCCACGGCCCCGGGAGGGGAGCAGCGGCGCACATTTTTTTCGGCCAACGCTTTCCCAGGCACCGCTGCGCGCATGGTAGCCGGCACACGCCGTGTGCCGTAGCTTTCCGGGTGCTCTGTGCAGCACCCGGCGCACGCAGCCGACGACAATTGCACTACGCCAGGACGTCGTGCACCACGCGGCCGGCGACGTCGGTCAGGCGGAAGTCGCGGCCGTTGTAGCGATAGGTCAGCCGCTCGTGGTCCATGCCCAACAGGTGCAGCACGGTAGCGTGCAGATCATTGATGCTCACGCGATCAACCACGGCCTTGTGGCCGATCTCGTCGGTCTGGCCGTAGTGCACGCCGCCCTTCGCGCCGCCGCCGGCCAGCCAGGTGGTGAAGGCGTGCGGGTTGTGATCGCGGCCGGTGCCGCCCTTTTGCACGATGGGCAGCCGGCCAAACTCGCCGCAACAGATGACCAGCGTCGATTCGAGCAGGCCGCGCTGCGCGAGATCGGTCAGCAAGCCGGCGATGGGCGTATCGGTCTCGCCGGCGAATTGCGTGTGGTTTTCCTTGATGTTCTGGTGGCCGTCCCAGCTGCGTTCGTTTTCCATGCCGCCGGAATAGATCTGCACGAAGCGCACGCCGCGCTCGACCAGTCGCCGGGCCGTGAGCGCTTGCTTGGCAAAGTGGGCGCACTTCGGATCGTCGATGCCGTAGAGCTTGCGGATGTGCTCGGGCTCGGCGTTGATATCGAGCGCTTCGGGCGCGGCCAATTGCATGCGGTAGGCCAGCTCAAAGCTCTCGATGCGGGCCGCCAGGTCAGCCTCGTCGGCCGCCGGATGATGCTTGTTGAGCGAGCGCAGCAGATCGAGCTGGGCCACTTGCTGCGCGTCGGAGAGATCCTCGCGGCGATAGAGATTGTTGATCGGCGCGCCTTGCGCATTGAGCGCGGTGCCCTGGAAAACGCCGGGCAGAAAGCCGGCGCCCCAATTCTGGGCGTGACCTTTGGGCAGGCCGCGGCCCAGCGTGTCGTACATCACGACGAAGCCGGGCAAGTTGCGGTTCTCGCTGCCCAGTCCGTAGGTGATCCACGCGCCCATGCAGGGAAAGCCCATGCGGCTGAAGCCGGTGTTGATTTCGAACAGGGCCGGCGAATGGTTGTTGGTTTTGGTGAAGCACGAGTGGATGAAGGCCATCCGGTCGACGTGTTCGCCGAGCTTGGGAAAGATTTCCGAGACCCAGGCGCCGCTCTGTCCGCGCTGGCTGAAATGAAACGGCGACGTCATGAGCGGTCCGACCTGCTCGGTGAAGAAGCCGGTGTTCTTGTCGAAGCCTTCGAGCTCCTTGCCGTCGCGCTTGGCAAGTTCGGGCTTGTAGTCCCAGGTGTCAACCTGGCTTTGCCCGCCGTTCATGAACAGCCAGATGACGCTCTTGGCCCGCGGGGCGAAGTGCGTGGGCTTGGGGGCCATGGGGTTGAGCTGGAGCGCAGCGGCTTCGGCCGGCGCGGTCAGGAGACCTTGCGACTCCAAGAGCGATACCAACGCCAACAGGCCGCAGCCGGAGCCGGCGCGCGTGAGGAACTCGCGACGGGAGGCGAATGTACGGGGCGGGCTGGCGACGTAGTGGGGAAGGTTCATGGTTCGCGTCCAGCAAGGAGCAAGATCACTTTACCACAGAGTTCGCAGAGAACACGGCGACAGAGAAGCGTTGAGATTTACCCCTCACCCCCGGCCCACCCGGTGAGAGTGAATTTTGGATTTTCGATTGTGGACGGAGTGACGCGCGGCGTCAGCAATCAACGACAAAGGCCCTCGCTGGCGCTTCAGGTTAGTGTTCGTTTTCGTACTTGTGTCGTGGTGGTGCATTGTTCAGCACTGGTGTCTCATGCGCGCCACCAGTGGCACGCGACGCCAACATTCTGCTCTTTGCTCTGCGTTCTCTGCGACCTCAGTGGTGAATCTGTCTTAGTCGACGTAGATAAACTCATTCAAGCCGAAGAGCACCTGGCAAAAATCGGCCAGGGCCAGTTCGGCGGCGTTCTCCTTGCTGGCGGCAACGTAGGAATCCGTCGCCTGGCGGACGAACGCGGCGGATTGATTCAGCTCCGCCTCGTCGGCCGGGCGGCCGAGCGTCGACAGGTAGCCGCGGGCAATGGCCGCCTCCGCCGTCGTTCCTTCGGGCGCGAGCAGTTTGCGGGCCAGGGCTCGCGAGCGCTCGACAAGCTGCGCATCGTTGAGCATGGCCAAGGCCTGAGGCGCGACGATGGTGCTGGCGCGCTGGCCGAGGCCCGTCAAGGCGTCCGGCGCGTCGAACAACATCATGCTCGGCACGAGCTGGCTGCGCTTGACCGTGAAATAGACGCTACGGCGGCGCTGGGCCGGATCGAGCGAGCCCGGGCCGTACATCCGCGTGTCGAGCTCGCCGCTGGCGGCCAGCGTGCAATCGCGAATTACCTCGGCTTCGAGCCGCAGGCGCGAGCGATGCCAGAGCCAGCGATTGTCGGGATCAATCGCGGCGCGCTGTGGATCGGACTGTGAATCCTGCAGGTACGCGGCGCTGGTCATCATGAGCTTGTGGATGGGCTTCAAGCGCCAGCCACCGGCAATCAGGCGGCGGGCCAGATAGTCGAGCAGCTGGGGGTGCGAAGGCGGCGCGCCGGCGTGGCCGAAATCGCTGGGGGTCTCCACGATGCCGCGGCCAAAGTGATGCTGCCAGAGCCGATTGACGATGACGCGCGCGAGCAAGTCGCCTGCCCCGGTGTCCGTGTCGGTGATCCAATTGGCCAGCGCGCGGCGGCGATACGACGTGTGACCATCGGCGGGCGGACGTTCGCGCCAATGCGTGGCGCCGCGCGGCGCCCTGGTGAGGACCTGCAAGTAGGCCGGCTCGGCCGGTTGCAGTTTTTGATTAAGGTCGCCGCGCTTCAAGTAGTAGGTGTGCTCGAAGAAGTCGGCGCCCTGCGTGCGGAGACGCAGCGGCGTTACGCCTTCGCTGGAGATGAGCACTTTGGTCAGCTCGGGCTGGGGCGCTTGGGCCTGGTGTTCGCGCACGGCCGCGTGGAGCTTCTGCCACTCGGCGTCGTGCTCGCGGTGCCAGGTTGCCAGAGCGGCTTGTTGCTCGGGCGTGCGCTGGTCGGGCGGCGCGGCCAGTGCGGCGTTGAATTGCGCGACGCGTTTGGCCGCGACTTGTTCGCCGTCGAGCGCCACCGGCTTGGCCGCACTGGAGAGCGACAAGCGTAACCGGCCCAGGTTGTGGCCGGTGTTGTTGTTGAAGCGGAGCACGAAGGTGAGCGTGGTGCCGGGCGTGTTCGCCAACGGCGTTTCCAGGTCGAAGGCGGCGGATTGCTCGCGGCCGACCTGTGGATCGATGGCCCAGGCCGACTTTCTGTTGTCGTCGATGGCGGAGGCGGCCGGCAGCCCTGGCTGCTCGAACGTGGCCTTGGCGGCGACGAGCTTTACGGGGGCGCCGGGTCCGGCAGTTCCGGCGGGAGCCGCCCAGAGTTGAAAGTCGGAGAGGGCGAAGTTGCCGTTTTCGGCCCGACCGGGTCCGTTTTTGGGGAGCGACGGATGGGGCAGCGCATCGATGCGGACGGCGGTGAGGTTGGCCTGCGCCATGGGGACGCTGAAGGTGTAGACGTCGTGCGAGGCGTTGTTGCCTTTGGCCAGGTACGACGCGTCATCCTGCGCATCGAACGTGACGCCGCTTTCCGATTTGATTTCCGCGGCCTCGACGATCTGCCACTTGGGCGCAACAGGGGTTACGTTGCTGGCGAGCCACTCTTCGAAGCGGCTGGGCAGCTGCTCGGCCTCGAAGCGCGCAAGCGCCTCGGCCAGCGGCTTGTGTTGGCGGTCGAACTCCTCTTGCCGATGACGCGTGCGCTCGGGATCAAAGTCGAGATCGACCTCGCTGCGCACGGTGGTGCTGAAGGTGGAAACCAGGCGGTAGTAGTCGCCCTGCGGAATCGGATCGAACTTGTGGTCGTGACAGCGGGCGCAGCCGACGGTCAGGCCGAGCATGGCAGTGCCGATGGTGGCCGTCATGTCGTCCAGCTCGTCGTAACGCTCCTTCTCCACCTGGTTGGCAGTGATTTGCGTGGCGTGCGTGCCCGCGGCCAGAAAGCCGGTGGCCATGAGCGCCAGGTTATTGTCGGGGGCGATCTCGTCGCCGGCAATCTGCCAGCGCACGAACTGATCATAGGGCATGTCCTGGTTGAGAGCCTGAATCACGAAATCGCGATAGTGATAAGCCGTGGGCCGATCGTCGTCTTGCTCATAGCCGTGGCTCTCGGCGAAGCGCGCCAAATCGAGCCAGTGACGGCCCCAGCGCTCGCCGTAGTGCGGGCTGTCGAGCAGGCGATCGATCAGGTTGGCGTAAGCATCGGGCGACTCATCGGCCAGAAACTGGTCGATCTCTGCGGGCGTGGGCGGCAGGCCGAGCACGTCGAGATACGCGCGGCGGATGAGCTTGCGGCGCTCGGCCGGCGGATTGGGGGTGAGTTGGTGCGCGGTCAGCTTGTCGAGCACGAAGTGATCGACCGGCGTGCGGCACCAGGCCGCGTCGGCAACGGCGGGCACCGGCGGATTGCCCAGGGGCGCGAGCGACCAGAACTGGCGATCCTCGTCGCTGACGGTTTTGGAGATCAGCTTCTCGGCCACGTCGATAAGCGGCGCATCGTAGGCGGCGCCGGCGGCGATCCAATCGGAGAATTGCTGGACGACGGTATCGGACAGCTGGTCTCCTTCGGCCGGCATGTGCGGCTCGTCCTGGTGGCGCACCAACGTGAGCAAGCGGCTCTTGGCCGGGTCGCCGGCGATGATTGCGGGGCCCGAGGTGCCGCCGGCCAGCAGGCCCTCGCGCGTGGTCAGGTCCAGCTCGCCCTCCGTCTTTTCGCCGCCGTGGCAGCGCAGACATTGGCTCGACAGGGTTGCACGCACGTTGGCCTGGAACAGCTCCAGGCTTTTGGCCATTTGTGCCGCGTGGTCGGCCGGAACGGGAGTGGCGGCGGACGTGGGGGCGGATGGCGCCTCGGGGGCGGCCGCAGGGGCGGCCGGCGGTTCGTCAGCCGGGCAGAAAGTGCGGGGACCGAGCGCGAGCGCCGCGACAAAGAGGGCGAGTGGAACGGCCCGAGCGAGAGAGATCGACGGGCGACGGCACGCGAAAGAAGACGACAGCCACAACATCAGTAGGCACTCCTAGCAGCCTGTTGAAAAATGCCATCGTGGCGTTTTTCAACCTCGCCAAGTGCGAAGCTAAGCTCCGCACGGCTTGCAAAACAATCCCGGCGCGCCGGGACCATCTTGGCATCGCATCCTTGCGATGACGTAGCCCGTCGAATGCTTCAACGAGCTCCTAGCCTGAAAAAAGCGGCCGCACCGGCCGCCGTGTTAGCTCCCATTTCGCTCTAGTGGGCGGGGCATGTCAAGGGGCCGCGACAGGCCGCAGGCGGGCCCCCGCGGAGTGCTGAGTGCAAGAATGATTTCGCGCGGGCGACGGCCGTTCGATAAGCTCGTTGTGGCGCGGAGCTTGCGCTTTTTTGCGCGAATGCGCGGTTGCAATTGCACGGTCACCGTCTGTTGAAAAATGGCGAACCTGTCATTTTTCAATCGCGCCAGGTGCGAGGCAGAGCTCCGCACGGCTGCGCAACCTGGCGAACGGCGTCGCCAGGTTGGCATCGCATCTCGGCGGTGACGCAGCTCGTCGAACGGGCTGCTCTGGCGTCAGGTGTTGTACTCGCGGCGGAAGCGGTCGATATCTTCGCAGCGGCCCATGACGATGAGCTTGTCGCCGGCCTGATACGCAATGTCGGCGCCGGGATTGAAGACCATCGTGCCCGACTGCTGCTTGATGGCCACGACAAGCAGCCCGTGGCGGCGGCGCGTTTCGGCATCGACGGCCGTCTTGCCAACCAGCGAGCTATGGGGCGCGAGTTGAATCTCGTCGACCTCAACGTCGAGCGTGCTCTGGCCCGAGACCAGTTCCAAGAGCTCGATGGTCGAGGGGCGGGTGATGATGGAAGCGATACGGTGCGCGCCGATGGCCGCGGGCAGAACGACGCGGTTGGCGCCGGCCTGCAGCAGCTTCTTTTCCGTGCTGGGGTGTTCGCCGCGGGCGATGATCTGCAGGTCCCGGTTCAGATTGCGGGCAGTGAGCGTGATGAACACGTTGGCCGCGTCGGATGGGAGCGCGGTCACGAGCGTGCAAGCGTGTTCGACCCGGGCCGTACGCAGGGTCGCTTCTTCCGTGGCATCGCCGGAGAGGACGAGGTAGTTAAGGCTTTGGGCCTCGCCAACGGCTTCCGGCGTCGAATCGATGACGAGGAACGACTGGTGACGCTGCTGCAGATCGCCGGCGAGAATGCGGCCGATGCGGCCAAAGCCGCACAGCACGACGTGATTCTCGAGGTGCTGAATGGCGCGGGTGGTGCGGCCGACGTTGAGGGCCCGTTCGATTTCCCCTTCGATCATCATCTGTGCGAATCCTCCCAAGGAAATCACGGCGGCGGTAATGCCCACAACGACCACACCCATGGTAATCCATTGTTCGGCGGGCGAGAGCTGGCTGTGTTCGCCAAAGCCGACCGTGGCCACGGTGATGACGATCATGTAGATCGCGTCGAGCCAGTCCCAGCCTGCCAGGCGATAGGCGAACGTAGCGACGATGATCGTGGCGACGAGGACGAGCCCACCCAAGCGGATCCGCTGCAGCGGAGTCTTCACGCGAATTGCTCCCGTAACGCGTGCCACAAAACAACGGCGAAACCAAGTCAAACATAGGCTTTGACCCCCGCCGCCGCAACGCAAGTAAAGAAGCGGCGCGCGGCCCATCGAGCACGTCGACAAGGTACCAGAGGCGAAGTTTCCTTGACCCGTCCGTTGACGGTTGACACTTCCTGTCCGGGCAGCCCAGAATGGGGACCTGCCATCCACCAGGCCACGAGCAACGCTCGCCCAAGCTCGCCCTCATCGCCTGACGTTCTCTTGCCCGCCAAGTCCGCGCGCCCGGGCTGGCGATGCCGATGTCGAATCGGGCACTTCCAGCGACCCAGTGAAACCGCAGTCGAGGCTCCTTCAGATGTATCGGATCGTTCGCGGATTACGCGGGGCCGTGTTGGTCCTCATCGCCATCATCGCGCCTGTCTGGGCGCGCGCGGCTTTCGGCCAGGCACATCCGCTGCCGCCTGCCCTGAGCAGCAGGCCCGACGCCTTTTACACGTTGTATCTCGATTTTTCCGGCTTCGCCTTCAACGGGTACTGGGGAAATGGTGACTTCTACCCGGGCGCAATTGGCGCTTACAACGCCGAAAGCGGCGGCTTCGACTTTACGCCCACCGAGGTCGCTAACATCCATGCCATGTGGTCGCGGGTGGCCGAGAAGTACTCGCCCTTTAATATCAACGTGACCACCGTGGACCCGGCGGTCGCCGCCGGACAGGTCGCCGACGACACGATGCGCCAGAACTTCTACGACGCCCAGCCCTTCCTCATGCACACGATCATCGGTACGCGCCTCGGGGCCGGAACGCCCGGCGGCATTTCCTATCTCGGCGTCGCCGATGAAATTCAAACCGGCAGTAACGGCAAACACACCAACTTCGTGTTTTCCACTTTTCGTCCCACCGAAATCAAGGATATTGGTGAGGCGATCGCCCACGAAAACGGCCATGCCCTGGGTCTCTATCATCAAAGCGACTACGTTGGCAACACGCTCGTGCGCGAGTATTCGGTCGGTCCGGGAGACGGCCTTATCGCGCCCTTCATGGGCAGCTCGGACTCGTCTGAGCGAGGCATGTGGATCATCGGCACGGGATCGCCGGCTAACGGGCCCGTTATCCAGAACGATGCGCGCGTGGTCGCGTTGACGCCCTACATGAACGGCTTTATCGACGATGGCGTCGGGCACTCTCTGGCCACGGCCACGCCGCTGCCGTTGGACGGATCGCTCATCGATTTCCAATCGGCCAGGGGAGTTATCGTTCCCAACGATTCGGTCAATCCGTTTCCCACCGGCGTGGAAAACTACGTTGCGGACTTCTGGTCGTTCAGCACCGCCGCCGCGACCCTTCAAATCGAGCTGCGCTCCGGGATTTCGACCATCGACGCCCGCGTGGCGGATGACGGGGCGATGCTGGACGCCACGCTGCTCGTGCTGGACTCGCTGGGCAACCCAATGGCGACCTCCGCCAACGGCACGCTGCTGGAATCGCTGACGCTCAGTCTTGCGTCAGGCGACTACTACATCAAAGTTCAGAGTGCCGGCGATCCGCGGCGGCTCGGCTACTTCGACATGGGCTCATACTTTCTCACCGGCAGCGTGATTGCGGTTCCCGAGCCCTCGACGCTCGCGCTGGCTGCGCTCGGCGTGCTGGGCGCGCTTGCCTGGCGGCGGCGCGGAAATGCCTTGCCGCCTGCTAGTCCGTAGCAGGCAACACACTGGTTGGAGCGGAGATTCCCGGAGTGAGCGACACCGCGCACCCACTACTGAAAATGCTGGTTCACAACCGGTTCTTTGCGGCCATCAACGCCGCCGGTATCGCGCTCGCGCTGGTGGCTGCAATGGTCAACGTCTTTGTTGGCCCGTTCAACGCCGCCATGTGGCTCGTACCACTGTTCATGCTCGGATTCGCTCTAGGCACCTCCTTCCTTGTCCAAGGAGCCCTGTTGCAGGCCGAGCGGCCGATCGCACCCAATTGGATGGTTGGGGCCGTTGCGGGCAAGCGGTTAGGCAAGCTAGTCGCATATTTTCTGCATTGCTTCCATCGGACGAACATGAGGATCGTTTCCCCCGTATTCCTGTACCTCGTCCCGTCGATCTTCTTGGTGGTGGCGGTAGTCCTGTTAGTAGCTGCCATCCGTGGTCAGATCAACCCCGGCGGCTAGCGTCGCGGCGGGATTCTGGCGACAATTCCAATAGCCCAGCCAGCAAGACTGAACTGCCCACTACCATGGCACCTGGCCACTCGTTGATGCCCGATGAGCGACGCCACCGCCTCTAACCGCTGCTGGTTTTGCCATGGCTGAGTTCTACGTCAGCTTTGAATGGAATGAGATCCGGTTCATTGGTTTTGTGGTCGCTCCCGATCGGCCCACGCAGCTGGACTTTGCGAACTATGAGGAACTGCGTGGCGCGATGGAAGCGCTCGGCAATCTTTGGGAGATGACGTTCGAGATGCCCCACCCCGATGAACTTGCCTGCAGGGGCCTCGAAGTCTGGCAGAAACAGCTTGCCAGGGCGATCGAGCAAATTCCAGTCGACCCAATTCCGGGTCGCCGCAGGGGCCTGCTAGAGTGACAGACTACCGACAGCCCGGGATCGCGATCGCCTCGAAACCGCGAGGCGCCTATTTCCTGAAGCAGCGATCAACGTCGTCAACGTTTGGGATGATTCAGAAGGGCACGGCGTCGGTCACTGGACGCCTGCAATTTCAGACTGACGCACTCCCCGATTTCCGCGCGGCAGAGGCACCGATTGCAGTGGAAGTTCGGCTCGCTCGTCAAGATGACATTGCCACGTACGTCGCTTTTGCCAGAGTCGCCCAAGCGTGGCTGGGGTCGCGTGGGCTAGGGCAGTATGTCCCTGCGGCGCACGACGCGTACGCCGCCAGGATCCGCGCGCAGGTGGCGTCGAACGTCCTCCACTCGGTCTGGTCTAACGGCGCGGCGATTGCGTTCTTCAGCCTCGATCCTACACCATCCCCATGGTGGCCGGCGGACGGCGCGGCGGCGCTCTACCTGTCGGGAATGGTGGTGGCCCGCGAGGCGCGGGGGCGTGGCGTCGGTAGCTACGCGGTCGAATGGTGCACGGCGGAGGCCCGCCGCCGAGGCTGTGAGTTCGTGCGCCTGGATTGCCATGCCGACAACCGTTGGCTGTGCGGCTACTACGAGGCGCAGGGATTCACGCTGCAAGGACGCTTGGAGCAACATCCCGGTTATGAGGGCTGCCTGTACCAGCGTGCGGTGCGGCTACCGAGCGTGCCTGGCGACTCTGCGAAATGATGTGCGTGCCACTGAGGGGGGCACCTTCAGCCGAAAAAGCGCGCCCCTCCTGGAACTCGGTGCCGCCGACCGATGCGCGCAAGGTCGTGCCGCTCGGTTTCTTGATGTGGTGCTCTCTCTGAACGTGGTAGAATCATCTGCGCGCGGGCTCCTTTGAACGCGGGTCCCTCTGAACGTTCGGCCGCGCCGGATCACTGCCAGCGTGGATCGCGCCGGGCCTGTTGGCGTTGTGCCGAGAAGGCTCTGGTCTATCGGTGGGATGTCAAAGCTCGCACGGGGCCTGTGACAGGGAGGTTCCAAATGTCGTGCCATCGAATGACGTTCGTCGTTCCCTTCTTCGTAGCCGCGGCATTGATAGGCGGTGATCACGCGGCCGCACAGTTTCAGGCTAGTGTTGGCGCGGTCACCCAGCAAGCGTTTGTCGTTGGCGTTATCCCTGTCGTGGGCAACGGCACGGTTGGCGGCGTGGCGATTGACGCCAATGGGGTCATGGCGAAGGCCGAGGAGCGTGACGTTGCCGCGCTGCGTGATGCCCGGCGCAACGCGATGTCAGGTCTTGCCGGAGACGTCACCAAGAAAAGCGCGCTACGCAAGATTTCGCTGCGCCGACTCGACGCCCTGTTGGCGCGACACGTAAGCCGGAATGAGCCGCTGTCCGCGGAGGTCCTTTATCTCGCGGGCCTGCAGCGCGTGGAATACGTATTCGCTTACCCTGATTCCCACGACATTGTATTGGCCGGGCCGGCGGAGGGGTGGACGGTTGATGATCGCGGTCATGTTGTCGGGACCAACTCAAAAGCGGCTGTGCTGCACTTGGTCGATTTGATCGCCGCCTTGCGGACCAAAGATCGCATGCGGGCCGGCCAGATCATAAGCTGCTCGATCGATCCGACGGCGGCAGGACTCAAGCAATTTGCGCGACTCACGCGCGGCAATCGGTTGTCGCCTTCGCCCCAATTGCTCCGACAAATGGAGCAGGCCGTCGGGCCGCAGACGATTACGCTGTCCGGTGTGGCGCCGGAGAGCCACTTTGCGCAGGTTCTCGTCGCGGCGGACTGGCAAATGAAGCGGATAGGAATGGGACTGGTTCCGTCGCCTGTGAACGGCTTAACAAGTTACCTGGAGTTGCTAAATGACGAGCCTCGATCTGCGACGCGAAATCCTCTGCCTCGCTGGTGGATCGCTTACGGCAAGCAGCCGGTGGAGCGCGACGCCGACGGGCTCGGCTGGCGCATCGCGCGACCAGGGATACAAGTCTGCACGGCGGCGGGACGCATGGGTCCTGACGGTCGGATTTCGACTCACAGCGAGAGCGATCCGACGGCAACAAAGTGGGCCGACTCCATGACGGCGCGGTACGATCAACTGGCGCTCGTCGAACCCGTGTTCGGTCAATTGCGCGGCTGCATGGATTTAGCTCTGGTGACGGCAGTTCTCGCCAGCAGCGACCTGTTGACACACGTTCATCTGGAATTGCCAATGCTGCTGGACGCCAAGCGCCTAAAGCTCGCGGCGCATCGCATACCGAAGAACATTGCCTCGCATGCGAGCGCGCTGAGGAGAGGCCACACGTGGGTGGTGAGCGTATCCGGCGGAGTGGAGCTGGATGTGCCGCGCGTGGTCAATGCCGCCGAATTGCAAGTCGAGGTGCGGGAAGCGTGGGGGCACGCATCGCCGAAACGCAGTGAGTCGTGGTGGTGGGACTGAACGTAACAACCTGTCGTCGCATCAACCGAGGGCAATTCGCAACGGCATAGGGGCAGCGCAGTCTTCAGGTGTGATAGTCGGCGTTGAGTCGGATGTACTCGGCCGTGAGGTCGGTGGTCCAGAAGCGGATGGCGGCGTCGCCCTCGCGCAGCCGCAGCTCGACGTGCGTGACGCGATTGTCGCGAATGGACGCCGAGACTTGCGCGGCGTCGAACTCGACCGGCGCGCCGCGCTCGTAGAGCTGAAACTCGTTGATCTTTAGATCGACGCCCGCCGGATTGAAGGGCACGCCCGCGTAGCCGGCGGCGGAGACGATGCGCCCCCAGTTCGGGTCGGCGCCGGCGATGGCCGTTTTCACCAGCGGACTGTCGGCGATGGTGCGGGCAATTTTGCGCGCGGCGGCCACGCTGGCACAGCCGCTGACGTCGAGCGTCACCAAGTGCGTGGCGCCCTCACCGTCGGCGGGAATCGCGCGGGCCAGATCGGTGCAGACCTCCTGCAAGGCGGCGGTGAAGCGCGCCAGGTCATCGCCGGCCAGCGGCGCGCCGCCAGCGGCGCCGTTGGCCAGCAAGAGCACGGTGTCGTTGGTGCTCATGTGCCCGTCGACGTGGATGCAATTGAACGTGACGTCGACCACTTGGGCCAGCGCGGTCTGAGCGTCGGCCGGGGCCAGCGCGGCGTCGGTGAGGATCACGGCCAGCATGGTGGCCATGTTGGGGCCGATCATGGCGGCGCCTTTGGCCATGCCGGTGATGCGCACCGGGTGACCGCCGAGCGTGAGTTCGCGCTCGGAGACCTTGTGGACCGAATCGGTCGTCAGCATGCCGCGCGCGGCGGCGAGCAGCGACTCTTCGCTATCGCCCAGCTGCTGGGCGGCCTCGCGAATGCCGGCACGGATCTTGTCGAGCGGCAAATACGAACCGATGACACCGGTGGACAGCACGAGGCACTGTTTTTCCGTGGCGCCGCAAGCGACGGCGCCGGCCCGCGCCATTTCGCGGGCATCGGCCAGGCCGCGTTCGCCCGTGCAGGCGTTGGCGTTGCCGGAGTTGATCACGACGGCGCGAATGTCGGCGGCCGGCGTGAGCGCGCGGTTCCAAGCGACCGGGGCCGCGAAGACCAGGTTCTGCGTGTACACGCCCGCGGCCACGGCCGGTTTGTCGGAGACCACGAGCGACAGATCGGGCTTCGAGGCATTGCGCTTGATGCCGCAGTGCAGGCCGGCGACGCGATAAGACTTGGGGAGGAGCATTAGGCTCTGGGCGATGGGCTATAGGCTATGGGACGAAAGACAAAGACGAAGTCGAAGAAGACAGAGCGGACGAAGAACAATCAAAACACTACAGCGCGGTGGTTTCGGCGAAGCCGTACATGAGGTTGAAGTTTTGCACCGCGGCGCCGCTGGCGCCCTTGATCAAATTGTCGAGGCAACTGATGGTGATCAGCCGGCCGCGCACCACGCGGGCCGTGATATCGCAAAAGTTTGTGCCGGCCGAATCCTTGGTGCCGGGCAAGTGGTTGACCACGCGCACGAACGGCTCGTTCGCGTAAAACTCGCGCAGCGTGGCCAGCGCTTTTTCTTCGGTCAGTTCCGCCAACGGCTGCGTGTAGCAGGTCGACAAGATGCCGCGATCCATGGGAATCAGGTGCGGCGTGAAGATCACCTCCACGGGGCGCTCGCTGGCGGTGGTGAGCACTTGCTCGATCTCGGGCGCATGGCGATGCCGGCCGACGTTGTAGGCCGAGACGCTTTCGTTGGCTTCGGGAAAGTGCGTGGTGAGCTTGGGCGTGCGGCCGGCGCCGGAGACGCCGCTTTTGCTATCGATGATGATTTCGCGCGGGGCGATCAGCCCGCGCTTGAGCAGCGGGGCGAGCGCCAAAATGGCTGACGTCGGATAGCAGCCGGGGTTGGCCACCAGCCGCGCCTCGCGAATGCGCTCACGGAACAACTCGGGCAGGCCGTAGACCGTTTTGCCGAGCCGCTCGGGGTCGGCATGCTTCTGGCCGTACCAGTCGGCGTACGACTCGGGGCTGTTGAGCCGGTAGTCGGCGCTGAGATCAACCACGCGCAGGTCGGCGTCGAGCAGTTTGGGAACCAGCGAGGCGGTGACGCCGTGCGGCAGGCAGCTGAACGCGACATCGGCCCGGGCCGCGATCTCGGAGGGGCCGAGGTCGGCCATGTGCAAGTCGATCCGCCCGGCCAGTTGCGGGTGGACGCTGGCGACGTGCGGATTGCCCTCGCTACGGCTGGTGAGCGTGGTGATCTCGGCCTCCGGGTGGCGCAGGAGGATCTTGACCAGCTCGAGGGCCGTGTAACCGGTGGCGCCGATGATGGCAACGCGAACCATGAGTCAGGACGCTAGCAATTTTGCGAGGGGACAGGCGTTCCGCGAGTATATCGAAGGCGGCGACAATTCGCTACGGCGCAGCGTGTTGCGGCGGTACGCGGCGCGATTGGAGGGATAGACGCGCTTGAGCGGGATAGGGTTCGCCGGCTGAGGCATGCCAGCGTGGGAGGAGCTCAACCGTACACAAATTGACCACAACGGCACGACGACACGAAGGGACAAAGGGCAGAAGGAGGGAGTACTGCGCGAGACAGCACGCCCTCAGCCGATAATGTCTAAGAGCCCTTCGACGATCCGATCGATTTCGGACTCACGCAGCCGCCCGAGTTTTTTGCCAATCCGTTCGGCGGCCAAAGTTCGGACCTGGCCGATTTTTACCCAGGACGGCTTGGGGAGAAGCTTGTCGGGCAGGGGATACGTTAGTGGAAATCCTGCGCGTTGCGGCTGGCTTGTGATCGCCAGGGCAATCACGGTCTCGGACCGCTCGTTGAAAATCTCTCGACTGAGAATCAATACCGGCCGCTGGCCAGCCTGCTCGCGGCCCCGAACTGGATTCAAATCAGCCCAGTAGATATCGCCTCTCAGTATTCGGGCCATACCTCGCCCGCGAGTTGTTCGTTGGCCAATGTGCGCTCCTCCTTGGGATTGAGCTTGGCCAGCTCCTCGGCGAGGCGGGAGCGCTGCCAGCGTTCCATCTTTTCGCGCAAGGCCGCCTGGATCGCCTGGCTGCGATTCGGGTAGCGCCCCTGTTTGACCCAGCGATCGACGGCGCGCAAGAGACGTTCGTCGAGAGTGATGGCCACCTTGGCGGATGCCATATGTACCTCCGGTATGACAATTTATCATACCATGACAATTTGTCAAAGGCGGTGGAAATCGACCGGGTATCACTCGCGCCAGCCGGTGGCGTCGATGCGCTGGAATTCCGCCTGGATATCCGTTCCTTCGTAAAACGACAGCCAACCTCGGAGGCGCTTGGTCTCGCCGGGCGGGCAATCCGGAAACTTGGGATCCGAGTGCAGGCAGGGGCAGGGCGCGTTGCCCCAGGCGCGATGGTTGGGCGTCCAGGCGGTGATGACCCAGCGGCGGCCGTCGGTCGAGCGGCAAGCGGCGTAGGGCGGCGAGAAGACTTTGTTGTCGTTGGTCTGCTGATCGAAGCCGGCGAGACCTTTGAGCATCACGCAGTTCTGCACGCGCAAGTCGGTGAGCGTTTCGGAGGTGTCGTTCAAGAGCCACATCTCCATGCGCACCTCGGTGGGCGTGGGCGTGACCTTGGTGCCGAAGCGGACGCCGTTGGGCAGGATGCGGCGCACGGCCAGCGCGCCCTTGGCCTGGCGAATCCACTCGAGCGGTTCGAGCTCGATGCCGGCCTTGGTCCAGACCGTGGGCACGTGGGTGTGCGCGAGATACAGCAGTCCGAGGTTCGACCAGATGGCCTCGGGAATATCGGCCACGACGTAGCTCGTATCATCCCAGGGCGCGAAGACACTGATTTTAGTTTCGCGCTGCGGGCGCACGGCGCCCTCGAGGAAACCGATGCGCGGGTGCCGTCCGCCGGGATACGGCAACACCAAGAGCGGACTGCCGGGTGCGCGGGGCGGCTTCGTGTCGGGCGCGAGGCGGAAGCGTTCGATCGCTGCCTCGATGTCGGCCGGCGGCAGACCGGTGGCGGCTTCGATTTCCGCGCTCGTGAACCGGTGGTGCCACACCATGTTCGTCAGCCAGTCGCGCAGCTGGGTGTCGTCAGCCGGGCGGCGGTAATTCGGCGGCTCGGGCTCGGCGGCGAGGGCTGGGCTGGCGGCGAGGAACGCGGCGAGGGCGAGGGCGGTTGAGAGCAGTTCCAATACCTTTACGGTGAATTCAGGGTGCCACTGGCGGCTTGTCCGCCAGTGCTCGAACGTTGCACTGCTGGACGAGCCAGCAGTGGCACCCGAAATTGGCTTTGAAACTGCTTGCAGGAAAAACGGCTTCACGTGCATATGGCGACGCCGCAAGCGGAATCGATCGCTCGAGAAAACTATCAGCGCCGATTTGAGAATCGAATCAGCGTTTACCAAATGCGTACAAGGCGTTGTCGGTGCGGATGTAGACCCGGCCGTCGTCGACGATCGGCGAGGCGAAGATGGGCTGCTCGAAATCGCGCGACGAGGCGATCTCCAACGGCGGGTCGAGCCGGAACACCGTAACGACGCCCCCTTTGCTGGCCGTGTAGATTTTGCCGTCGCCGCCGGCGGGCGAAGCATAGTAGTTTCCGTCGCCCTTGGCGCGCGTTTGCTTGATCAGCTTGCCGCTGGCGGCAGCGAGCAGCGTGGCGATGCCGCCGTCTTTGACCATGAACAAGCGGTCGCGATAGACCAGCGGGCTGGCCACGTACGACAGTCCGCGGCGATATTCCCAGGCCAGCCGCGGGGTGCCGCCCTGGGCGTCGGGCTCGAGCGCCGCCAGCGAGTTCTGCGCGAGCTCGAAGATGCGCGCGTACTTGTTCCACTCTTGCTCGTCGAGCGACTGGCTGTCGTCGAGATCGATGCGATAGAACCGCGACTGCACTTCGCCGACGGGCAGCTCCTTCTTTTCCAACAGCCGGCTGTCGTTTTTGTCCCACAGCTGGAGCGCCTGCGCCCAGGGCTCCATGGCGATGCGCGCGTCCGTATCGCCGCCGGGAGACCAGGTGCAGATGAACAGCTTGCCGTCGGCCAGGGCGGGCGTGGTGTTGACGATGCGGGCAAATCCGTCGCGCGACCAGAGCTGGCGACCGGTGGCCGGATCGTAGGCGACGAGTTGCAGCGCGCCGGCCATGACGAGCTCATTGCGATTGCCGGATTTCCAGACGACCGGCGTGGCGTAGCTGCGCGTGAAACCTTCGCGCGGGGTTTGCCAGGCGACCTGCCCGTCGTCGGCGTTGATAGCGATCAGAAAACTATCCAGGTCGTGGTCTTCGCAAAGGATGATCCGGCCGTCGACGAGGATGGGCGAGCTGGACGAGCCGAACTCGTCGCGAAACGGGCCCATGCGGTGCGTCCAGACCGGATCGCCCGCGACGGTGTAGCACACCAGGCCGTAGCTGCCAAAGAAGGAATAGACGCGGCGGCCGTCGCTGGTGGGCGTGGCGGTGGCGGGGCCGCCCTCGGCGTGGGTTTTTTCCAGCGCGTCGACGTGCACCGATTGCTTCCAGAGCAACACGCCCGAGCTGCGCTCCAGGCAGATCGTCAACAGGTCGAGCCCTTCGTGCGCGGCGAGGAAGATGCGGTCGTCGACGATGAGCGGCGTGGAGTGGCCGGGCGGCAACGGAGTTTTCCAGGCCAGGTGCTCGTCCGTGAGCTCAGCGGGCAAGGGCGCGGTGTCTGCGACCGGCCGGCCGTGATCGCGGCGGAAATAGTTGGTCGATTGCGCGGAGGCGAGCGTGGCGGGCAGGAGCGCCGCAAAGGCCGCGATCAGGAAAAGGAGCCAGGAGAAGAGTCTGTGAGGCATGGATTCATTCTTTGCGTGCACGGGCGGAGTGAAGCGAGCTGTCAGTGCGTAGGAAGGGGGACAGGCACCTTTTACTCCGCGGACTCCGTAAATCGAGCCAGTCCCCGTAGAGCCAGTCCCCAAAGAGCTACCCCGAGGTTCCGCTGTTTACATGCAGGTCCTGGGCGGCGTTGATGAGCGAGCCGGGGATCGGGCCGAGGCCCAGCAGCTTCAACGACAGGTTGCCGCCGTCGCCGTTGCGAATCGGCTGGCCTTGCGAATCCGTGTAGTCCACGCGCGTTGACTGCGGATTGGCGCGCGAAGTGGTATTCAACTCGTACAAGTCACCGCCGCGAGCCACGCCGGCGCCCCAGGTGTAGAACGGAATGGTGAAATTGAGCGGGTCGGCAATGATGAAGTGGTTGCGGTTGTAGCCGCCGTGGTCGGCCGAGAGCACGAGCGTGGTCTTGCCTTTGAAGCGCGCGTCGGTAGAGACCAGGTCGAGGATCCGGCCGAGCTGACGGTCCACGTGTTCCAGCGCCGCGCAATACTCGGTGCTGCCCCAGCCCCTGGCGTGGCCTGCCGAGTCGGTATCGGCAAAGTGAATGAACGTGTAGTTCAGGGGCTGGGCCTGCATGGCCTCGACGAACTTGTCGATCAGCAGCGTGGTGTTGCCTTCCTTCACGTAAACGTCGATTTTGTCGCGGCCGTTGTCGGCATCGACCGTGTCGGGCGCGCCGTTGCGGGCATCGTACGACTGGTCGTAGACGACGAACTTCGACTTGGAGGCGAACATGCCGGTGCGCAGACCGTGGTCGTGCGCCACGTCGAACACGCTGGCCACATAGTCGTGCCGATTCGAGTGCAAGTTCCTTTCGCCGGGATCGGAATTGGTGACCCAGGCATGCCCGGCGATGGCCGCCGGTTCGGCAACTTTGTCTTTCACGGGCCGGCCGGTAACCATGCAGGTGTGGTTGGGCAGCGTGATCGTGTAGTCAAAATCGGTGCGGGCGTTGTGGGTCCAAGCGCCTTCGGCCTGCAGCCGGCCGAAGGTGGGCAGCAGCTTGTCGGCCTGGAGCTCTTCGATGAAGCGGGGCGCCAGGCCGTCGACACTGATGTGGATGACGTACTGCGACGGCGTGTCGGCCGCGCGAGTGAGTGGAGCGGCGGCGAGGACCGCGACGATTGCCATCAGGACGCAGCGCGCCGCACGGACGAGCACTGCTGGACAAGCCAGCAGTGGCACCCTGAACGCCAGCACTGGCGGACAAGCCGCCAGTGGCACCCGGCGCCCGTGCGGCTGAATTCTGGCGAATTCAGCTACCGGACGAACCAGTCCCCGGCGTGTTGCTTTCGTCCAATGCTCAGACATTCTTTGGCACGGCCCAATGGCCGCCCTCGCGATACTTGCGTTGGACGAGCGCCGCGGCGTCGGGATTGTTGGTGACGCGCTCGCTGTCGGGGTCGAACTCCAGTTGGCCGCGCACGCGCGTGGCAATGTTGCCCAGGTGGCACAGGGCGCTCGAGCGGTGGTTGATCTCGATGTCGGCGTGCGGCCGCTCACCGCTCTTGATACAGGCCAGGAAGTTGTCGTGGTGCGCCTGCAGATCGGGCTCGCCGGTGGTCACCTCTTCGACCAGCTTGTTGCGGGGTCCGAAGATCTTGAACCCGCCGCGCTTGCCCAATAGCAGCATCCCATTGGTGCCGTAGAACGCGTTGCCGTTTTCAAAGCCTTCCTGCACGTAGGGCGACCAGATGCGTTGCTCAAAGATGAGCTGCCGCTTATGGCCTACCTTGCCGTCGCCGGGATACTCGAACACGACGTACTGCGTGTCGGCGTGCTGCTGATCGTCGTCGAAGAAGTATTTGCCGCCCAGGGCGACGGCGGACGAGGGATGCGTGTCGACGCCGAGGCCCCACAGGGCGAGGTCGATATCGTGCACGCCGTCGTTGCCCATGTCGCCGCAGCCGAAGTTGTACCACCAGCGCCAAATGCCCGGCAGCAGGTTCGACTGATAGGGCACCATCTCGGCGGGGCCGACCCAGGCGTCGTAGTCGAGCGTGGACGGAGGATCGCTCGGCTTCTGATGGCCAATGGAGCCGCGGCGCTGACTGTTCCAGGCCTTGGAAACCAGCACGTCGCCAATCGCACCGGCGCGAAGCCGCTCCATGGCCGTGCGGACGTGGGCGGTGCTGCGGCTTTGCGTGCCGACTTGCACGACTTTCTTGTTGCGGCGCGAGGCCTCAACCATCAGGCGGCCCTCGCGAATGTTGTGGGCACAGGGCTTCTCGACATACACGTGCTTGCCGGCATCGCAGGCGAGGATCGTGGCCGGGCCGTGCCAGTGATCGGGCGTGGCGACCCACACGGCATCGATCGACTTGTCATCGAACACGGTGCGCATGTCTTTGACAGCCTTGGGGGCCGCAGCGCCCGACCGCTCGGCCAGATTCACTGCGGCGCCCAAGCGCTGCTCGTCGACGTCGCACAAATAGGCCAGTTGGACGTTCTTGTTTTTGGATAAGAGCTCGACGTGATTCGAACCCATGCCGCCGGGACCGATGACGGCGACCTTGAGCTGTTCGTTGGCGGCCGAGGCTCGGGCCGTGGCCGTCCAGGCCAGGGAGGCGGCGGCAGTTGCCTGCCCGCTGCGCTTAAGAAATTCTCGGCGATCTTGCTGGCTCATCGTGGGCCTCGCGGGTTTGGGGGTGGGTCGTGGTTCGTGGTTCTCAAAAAATCTCCCGGCAGAGCCGGGGGCTGCGCCGGTTTGCCCGGGCAGCACACAGGATGCCAGTGGCACCCGGATTGTCAGGCGCTTACTCCAACAAGTACTTCTGTACGAAAACGATCGTCGCGTAAAACTGAAAGTCGGCGTTCTTCTTTTTGGCGAAGCCGTGACCTTCGTCCGCCGCCATCAGGTACCACACGGGCGTGTTGTTCTTGCGCAGCGTGTCGACAATCTGTTCGGATTCAGAAAGCGGCACGCGCGGATCGTTCTTACCCTGCACGACGAAGAGCGGCTTTTTGATTTGCGCGGCATGGTTGAGCGGGGCGATCTTTTCGAGGAAGGTCCGCATCTTCGGATCGCGCTCGTCGCCGTACTCGACGCGGCGCAGGTCGCGGCGATAGCTCTCGGTGCGTTCCAGGAACGTCACCAGGTTGGAAATTCCCACGACGTCGAGCGCACAGCGAATGCGGTCGCTGGAGCGGGTGGCGATGGCGAGCGTCATGTGGCCGCCGTAGCTGCCGCCGGTGACCATGATGCGATCGGCGTCGAGACGATCGCTCGTTTTGATCCAATCGAACAGCGCGTCAATGTCCTTGTAGGTGCCCTCGCGCAGGAAGCCGTTGTCGAGCTTGAGGAACGACTTGCCATAGCCCGACGAGCCGCGCACGTTGGGGAATAGGATGGCGACGCCCAGCTCATTGAGAAAATAGTTGTTGCGGCCCAGGAAGCCGGGGCGCGACTGGCCCTCGGGCCCGCCGTGGATGTTGACGATCACCGGCCGCTTGCCGGCGAACCTGGCCGGCGGCAGATAGAGGAAGCCGGAAATCTCGCGACCGTCGAACGTCTTCCAGGTGACCAGCTCGGGCTCGACGAACGACTCGGCATTCAGGCCGCCCGTTTCGCTTTCGGTCCAGCGGTGCACTTTGTCGCTGCCAACTTCCCAGGAGTAAACGTCGGCGGGGGACCGCGCCGAGGTCATGACAAACGCCAGCTCCTGATCGTTCGTGTGCCACTGCAGGTCGCCAATCAGCGCCGCCGGCAAGGGGGG
The DNA here is from genome assembly GCA_050250435.1 of Pirellulales bacterium. Lineage (GTDB taxonomy): Bacteria > Planctomycetota > Planctomycetia > Pirellulales > PALSA-1355 > JBFWOR01. Next base: position 21,335 of record JBFWOR010000022.1, read on the forward strand.
CACGGGCAATTCCTGACGCGTGGCCGTGTCCAGCAGGTGCAGGCGACTGATGCCGTTTTCGTTGGTGACAAAAGCGATCTGCTGGCCGTTGTGCGACAGCTCTGCGCTTTCGACGTCCCAGGGAATGGCGCCGGACAGCACGGTCTCGCGCTTGGTGGCCAGATCGAACAGGGCGAGCCGCATGAATTCCGAGCCGTTGTCACTCGTGCAATAGACGCCTTTGCCGTCCTTGCTAAAAGCGACGGGCAGGTAGGCGATTTTGTCCGTGCTCTGCTTGGGCGTGACGAGGGTTTTTTTGCCGGTGGCGGCGTCGATCAACCAGATGTAACTCTCGTTGATGGAAACGTATTCCACGGCCAGCAACTGCTTGTCGTCGGGCGACCAATCAACCACGGTCCAACCGCCGCCGGGGTTTTCGGCGAGGAGCTTGTCGGATTTGGGATCCGCCGGATCGAGAACGTAGAAATCGACGTCGGCCCCGGTGCGGCGGGTGGAAGCGTAGGCGAACAGATTGCCCTGGGTGGACCAGCGACCGCCGGTGTTGCGCGACTTGCCGTCGGTGAGCAATTGCGAATTGCCGTCGGCCAGGTCGTAACGGAAGAGCTGAAAGAACTCGCTGCCGCCGGCGTCCTTGGCGAACACGAAATAGTCGGCCTTGCCGGGCTGATACCTGGCGGCGCTGACCCGGTCGGGAAAGAACGTGATCTGGCGGCGGGCGGCGCCGGGCGCGGACACGTGGTGCACCTGGTTGGTGTCGGCAAAGCGCGTGGAGATGAGGAGCTCGCGCTTGCTGGGATGCCAGTCGAGCGCGGTAGCAGTGCGGAACTCGGTGTAGCGATTGGCTCGCTCGGCCAGCTCAGCCGGGATGGAGGGAATGCCGGCGACGGTGAGATTCTCGGCGGGAGCGAGCACGGAGGACTCGGCGGCCCAGAGGTGCGTTGCCGAGGCGAGCAAAAGGCCGCAGACACATGCCAGGAACCTCATGGCGTGACCCTTTCGAGCGGAATTCGCGGGAGGCGGGTTGCGTGACCAAAAGCGCGGCGTGCGGCAGGCGATTTGTTGAGCTTAAGGGCCCGCGCGGCGAGATGCAATGGGGCAGCCGAGGCCGGCCAGGACGGTCCCAGACGCGGCGCGTTTACAGCCCCGGGCGCCACTACTATGTTGAAGGGACGGGAAATTCAGAAGCCCGAAACCGGCAAGGTCGACGTACGGAGGGCGCACCGAATTCGCCCTCGCTCGCGCGTCGGGCTTGTGTATGCTCCGAGCCGGTTACGTTTGCGCAGATTGCCAGCCCAGGTGGAGGTACGAGACCATGAAACGGTTTGCACTATTGGTGGCGGCCTGGGTTCTGGCCGGGATAGCGGCGCTGGCGGCGGAGGGCGAATTCAAGGTCGGCTTTGCCAAGCGCGATATCACGCCCCAGGATCCGACGCCGATGTGGGGCTATGGCGACCGGCATGCCGCGCTGTCGCAGGGAACGCTCGAACCGTTGATGGCCAAGGCATTGGTGATCGAGGCGGGCGGCACAAAGCTGGCGATCGTGGGCACGGACATTGGTCGCGGCCCGACCGATGACATGATGCAGCAGATCCGCCAGCAGGTGAAGGAACAAGCCGGCGTCGAGCACGTGATGATTGCCGGCAGCCATTCGCATCACGGGCCGGTGATCGAGCTGACGGATCGCGAAGGCTTTGGCAAAGGCAAATTCGACGGCGCGGTGGCCTATAGCAAGCAACTGCCGGTGCTCTTGACCGAGGCGATTGTCGAGGCGAGCAAGAACGCGGTGCCGGCGAAAGTCGGCGTGGCCAAGAAGGACCTGGAGCTGAACCGCAATCGCCACACCAAGCGCACGCCCAAGCCGACCGACCCGGAGCTGGCGGTGATTCGCTTCGACACGCTGGAGGGGAAACCGCTGGCGGTGCTCGTGAACTTTGCCGCGCATCCGGTGACGCTCAACGGCGCCGTTTTGAAGTTCTCGCCCGACTATCCGGGCTGGTTGCAGGGGCGGGTGGAGTCGGCTTTGGCCACGAACTGTGTGTTCATGCAGGGGGCCAGCGGCGACATGAGCCCCAACCGCGGCCAGCTGGATACCAAGGCGTATGGCGAAGCGCTGGGCGATCAGGCGGTGGCGCTGGCGCAATCGGTGGAGTCCAAGGTGCCGGACAAGCCGTCGATCAAGGCCAAGGTCGACCGGTTTGCGTTTACGAGCCGCGTGGACTTTTCCAACCCGGTGCTGGTGGCCATGTTCGAGCGGGCCTTCTTTCCAGAGCTGGTGCGGAATTTCGCCCGGGAGTTTCAGCAGGGGATTAACCCGGAGATGACCACGGTGCTGTTAAACGGCGATCTGGCATTGGTTGGCGGATCGGGCGAGTTCTTCTGCAACCATTCGGTGCGGCTCAAGCAGCGGGCCTACGTGCCCAACACGCTGTTCTTTGGCTATTGCAACGGCCATCACATGTACTTTCCTACGATCGAAGCGGCCAGCGAAGGCGGCTACGGCGGCGATGCCTCCGTGTCGCCGGTGGCGATTGGCGCGGGCGAGGCGATGATGAACCAGGCGCTCGTGAACCTGTACACGATGCTGGGCAAGTTCCCGCCGGCGACGGGGAAGTAGCGGCGCGGGAGCGCGCGAACGAATCGCGGTGCGATGGAACGCGCAATTCGCGCGTGTAAGTAAATCGACATCCATGGCCTACCATCTGCGAGCGGCACGGCTGGACGAACGTGACCGATTGGCCGAGCTGATTGCGCTCTCGGCGCGCGCGCTGTGTGCCGCAGACTATTCCAGCCAGCAGATTGAAGGAGCGCTGCGCAGCGCGTTCGGCGTGGACACGGAATTGGTGCGCGACGGCACGTATTTCGTCATCGAGTACGCCGGTCAGCTGGCGGCCTGCGGCGGTTGGAGCCGGCGGGCCACGTTGTTCGGCGGCGATACGGGCGTCGCGCGCGACTCGACGCTGTTGGATCCCGCGACGCAAGCGGCCAAGGTGCGAGCCTTTTTCGTGCATCCCGACCATGCCCGGGCCGGGCTCGGGCGGATGTTGCTCGACCACTGCGAGGCGGAGGCACGGCGCCACGGCTTTCGCACGGTGGAGCTGATGGCCACGCTCACCGGACGAAAGCTTTACGAGCAGTGCGGCTACTTGCCACAGGCGCCCGTGCAGTACGAAATCGAACCGGGATTGACGATCGAGTTCGTGCCGATGCGGAAGGCGCTGTCTACAGAATGAGCGCTTCTTCGGCCCAGTTTGCCGGCAATTGCGGCAGGGCAGCGGCTTGAGCGTCGTCGATGGCGTGCTTCGCTTGGATGGTGAAGTGGATCCAGCGGCCACAGGTTGGGCAGCGACCGGCAAAGCCCGTGTCATCCCACCAGGCGCGCACGAGTGGGTCGTGAACGCCTCGCCCGAATGCCTCCAACCGAAAATCGATCGCGCGGAGGTTTTGAGTGCAACCGGCATGGGGACAGCCGGCTTCTTGATAGATCACGTGAGGAGCCATAGCGCGCGCCGCTCCTCCTTGCCGATAAACGGCGTGCATTTTGGCGAGATCAGCGGCAGTCTGAGTGGAATCCGCGCGAGCCATTGAGTGTTCCCCGGTACAGACATCTTAATCATACGCTGCGAAGCGGGTGGAGCAACGCTGGAAATACGCGGTCGCCGCGCCAATTTACGAACAATCACAGCGGCAGATCAAAATAGCGCACGCCGTGGCTGTCGGCATCGGAGTTTTCGTCGCTCGCATCGATCAGCAGCCGATCGCCAAACAGTTCGGCCGTGATGATCTGGCCCGCGGGATCGGTGACGAGAAACTCGGCCGGGTGCACGAAGACGATGTGCACGCCGTTTTCGCGCGAGCGGGCCTGCAAGATCGGATCGTTCCGCTGGGGCCCGAACATGCCGCCCGAGGGACAGATCAGAAAGTTCGCGCCCTTGGCACAGAAGCCTTTGACGATGTCGGCCTCGGTGCGATCGGCGCAGATCATCACGCCGAGCGAGCCGTAGGGAGTGGCCCAGACGCGCGACTCGTTGCCAGGCGTGTTGCGCACAAGCTCGTGGCCGAGTTTTTGCTTGCGGTACTTGCCGACCAGCGCGCCGTCCGGTCCGAGCACGACGGCCGTATTGAAGCGGGCGTCGGCGTCGGCCTCGAGCAGGCCGGCGATGAGGTGGATATCGAGTTCGTCGGCCAGCTGCGCGAGGCGCTCGAAGTACGGCCCGCCGGGAATCGGCTCGCCCAGGGCGCGGTAGGTATCGAGCGGGATCGACTTGTCGGCGATGGCGTAACCATCGAGAAAGCACTCGGTGGTGCAAACGACCTTGGCGCCCCCGGCGGCGGCCTGGCGCAGCAGCGGTTCGGCGCGGCGGAAGTTGGCGGCCTTGTCGCCACGGATCCACTTGAGCACGATGCCGGCAACGCGGACCGTCTGAGGCGGGGCTGGCGCCGGGGCGTCGGCATGCGCGCGGAGGGGGACGCAGAGGATCCAACCGGCCAGCGCCAGGGCGCTCAGCCCTGGCACGCGCGTTCGCAGAATTCGCCACGGGTGATGCATGGCGTCGATGGTATCAGCGCGGTGCGTGACCGCCAAATGCCCCTCGCTCGCCGCCTCGGGCGAGTGTCCGAGCAAGTCGCGAAGTCCTGTGCCGGGGGCTGAACTTTGCCACGGGAGCGGCGGCGGGCTAGAATCTCTGATAACAAGGTGCGGCCGGCCCCCCAACGTGTCGCAGTTACACGTTACGTCCACGTTTCGTAAGCGAGGTTCCACTCATGCGTAGCCGTGCATTTTTTGCGCGCCCTCAGGCCTGGGCCGTCCTGTTCGCACTCGTATCCTGGGCCGCGCCGGCCGTCGCGGCCGATGCTCCCCCGCGCTGGAAGTTCAAGGAAGGCGAGACGCTCAACTATGTGCTCGAGCGCAACGCCGACGGCAAGATGTCGCTGGCCGGCAACGAATTCGGCATTCAGATGGGTATGGCGTTCGACACGACCTGGAAGTGCAAGAGCGTGAACGACGACGGGTCGGCCAACCTGGAACAGACGGTCGATCGCATTCGGATCAGCATGGCCTCGCCGCTGTCGGGCGAAGTGAAGTACGACTCGGCGGGCGGCCCGGCGCCGGCAGGACCGATTTGGACTTTGCTGGGGCCAATGGTCGAAGGCATGCTCAACCAGACGTTCACGCTCAGGGTGGCGCCCAACGGCGCGGTGAGCGATATCGAGCTGCCGGCGAAGCTCAAGGAAGCTTTTGCCAAGCAAGTGGTCGGGCAGAACCGCCAGGCGGGGATGGGCATCGGCGGCAACGCGTTCAACGAAAAGGGCATCAAGCAGCTCATTTCTCAGGCCGTCGTGCCGCTGCCGGAAACGGCGGAAAAAGACGTCACCTGGACGCAGGCGTTCGAGAATGAGATTCCGTTTTTGGGCAAGGAAATTGCCGAGACGACCTATTCGCTGGCGGGCGACGAGGACGTGGACGGCAAGAAGCTAACGAAGATTTCGTCGAAGACCGAAGTGCTGTTCGAGCCCGAGGCCAACCCGCGGGCCGAGATGGAGATCGTCGAGCAGGACAGCTCGGCCACGGCCTATTTCGACGCCGCGGCGGGGCACCTGGTGAAATCGGATGGGAAGCAAACGACGGTGAAGGAAATCTCCGGTCAGCAGGAGGTTTCGCAGAACATCACCGAGACGTTCAAGATGTATTTGGGCAAGAGCCCGGCGGCGGAAGCGGAGAGGAAGGAATAGGGATCAGCGGTCCGGGATCAGGGATCAGAACGGGTCTGAACTCTGGCGAGTTGAGCTACGATGAAGCTCGGCCGGAGCCTCGCCCTCCCGTCGGCGAGTTCAGCCTGAGCTACTGAACCGGTCACGCCAAAATGTCGGGTGCCATGCTTGCGTTTGCGCAAGCATGCTCACGTGGCGTGAGCATGGCACCCAGTAGTTTGCAACTGATCGTGCATGACATGGATGCGTGGTCGGTCCACTACGAATGAACGGCTGAACTCTGGCGAGTTCAGCTACGGGGAAGCTCGGCCGGAGCCTCGCCCTCCCGTCGGCGAATTCCGCTACGAGGAAGCTCGGACCCTAAAAACGTGAGTGCCCCGAGAGTCTTACGGCTCTCGGGGCACTCCACTTGCCCCCACCCCCCAGGTGGGTTTCCTCGTGGCTTCATTTACTTCTGAGCGACTGCTTCGGCACTGCCCGCCATCAGGTGGGCAATTTCCGTGAGCAGTTTGGCGGCCTCGGGCGGGAACCCGCCCGCCTCGGCACTCCAGAAGTTGACGGTCGCACGGTTGCCCTTGTACATGACGGGCACGTGCATACTGGAACGGATATCCTTGCCGGCCATCCCGGCCATGATCGAGCCGTTGGTACCGGACAGCGTTTCATTTACCACGACCTTGTCGCCCAAGGCGTAATCGGCCAGCGATTGGCCCTGGATGCGCACGACGGTCGATTTGCTCTTGAACGAAGTGTTCAAGCCGAGCTGCTCCATGAGCAGCTTCAACCGCAGGCGATCCTTCTCGACGCTCGTGACACAGATGCGATCCAATTGCGGCACCAGCTCGAACAACTGGTAGCTGAAGCGCTCGAACGACTTTTCGTCCTTGAGCGCCTCGCGGGCCATGGCCTTGGTCTGGTCGTCGAGCTTGAGTGAGTCGACCGAGGCCAGGAACTCCTTGACCCGCGTGGCGTTGGCCGTGGCGGGCTGCGTGAGATCCTGATCGGTCAGGGCCATCTCGAACCAGCCGAACATCATTTCTTCCCAGGTTTGCTCGCCCCAGGAGACTTCTTTCGCCGGATCGGGATTGGCGTAGTTATCGGCCGAGTTGTCGAAGTGCGCGAGGCAATACATCTTCGTGCCGCGCGGCAACTGCTTGGGCTCGGTCAATTGATAGGTGGTCTGCCAGCCGAAATCGTAGCGCGGCACCCAGAGAATGGTCTCGCGCTTGCCATCCGGATAGATCAGGTCATAGCGAAAATCTTTGCCGCGGACGTGCATGTGCGGCGACACGCTCAAGAGGGTCGAGTTCTTGCGGAACACGAATTCCGACTCCACCTCGTAGTTCGGGTCTCCGGGCGGAATCTTGAACGTGAAGTTGCCGGCGTTCTGCACCGCCACTTCCTTTTTCACCGTTTTGGGATCGGCCCACTTGAAGCCGACGTAGCTCAGGTCTTTTGCCGCGGTGCCGTTGGGCGTGTAGTGCATTTCGAACAGGAGCTTGGAGCCGGCCTGGATATAGCGGCCCAAGCCTTCTTCGAGCACTTGCGGGCGATGGCCCGGGGCGAACGCGCCCAGCCAATTGGAACGCAGCCGGCCGGCCTGGCCGCTGGGCGTGACGCCGGGTGGAACGAGGTAGACGATGATGTGGTGGACGACCGCGGGGTTGCCGGGCACGCACTGCATGGCCTGCACCCACTTGTCTTCCTTGAAGCCCGGATCGACGACGAAGCGCTGATACTCGACCGTGCCGGTGGCCGGAACGTCGTACGGCACCTCGGCCATCTTGATCACGGCGTCGGGCTCGGGAATTTGCCAGCCCTCGGCGAATTGCGGGGCCGGCGGCAGGTCTTTGGGATCACCCTGGGGCGCGCCGTTTTCGACCCACTTGTTGATCAACGCGAGGTCCGCATCGCTGAGGCGGGCATCGTTCGAGAAATGACCGACCTTGGGATCCGCGTGCCAGGGAGGCATGCGGCGGTCGTTCACGACTTCGCGAATCATGTCGGCCCAGCCCACCGCTTCTTCATAGTTGGTGAGCGCGAAGGGAGCGATCTGCTTTTCGCGATGGCAGTAGACGCAGTTGTCGTTGAAGATCTTGGCGATGTGCTTGGAGTAGGTGACTTCGCTCGAGGCGACGGGCTCTTTCATGCGGCCGATGAGACAGCCCTGGCTGGCAACGAGCGGCTTGCTGACGGGTTTGCCGGCGGCCAACTCGTCGATCGCGTTGGCCAGATCGCGCGCCGTGGGCTTCTCGCGCTGAAAGCCGATGAAGCCTTCCTGAAAGCCGTATTGATCGTCGATGCGACCCCAATAGCGGACCACGCGATCCTGATCCAACAGGAACACTTCCGGCGTGCGGACGGCGCCGAACTGGTCGGCAATGGTGTTGCCGGCGTCCTTGATCAGCGGGAACTCAACCTGGTGCTCCTTCGCATAATGGGCCAACTCGGCAATCGAGTCCTGGCGATTGGAATCGACGCCGATGAACGCAACGCCCTGGGCCTGGTACTGTTCGGCCAGCTCGGCCAAGCGCGGAGCATAGAGCCTGGCCAGCGGGCACTGCGTGCCCAAGAAGGCCACGACCACGAACTTTTGCTCTGCCAGGTCGGAGAGCGACACGTCCTTGCCGCGGAAGTCCTGACCTTTGAAATTGTCGATTTTTTTGCCGATCGGCGAATTGGCTTCGCCGGCCAGCGCGATCGGGCCGGCGGCGAGCACAGCCGCCAGCGTCAACAGGGAAAGCACGGATTTGCCCATTTGTCCTTACCTCCAGTGCAAAAAGCCGCTCAAGCGCGATTCGTTTTCTCGGTCACGAATTCGTGGGGTGACGCGATGTTGGTTTGCCTCGGCGTTCCGGACTATCGTTTCGATGGTGTTGAGCCGCCGTGTCCGGGCGAGGTTCGCCCGCCATGACGCGGCCTACGGGTGGTGGTCTTTCGGCTTACGACTCGTCGCCGTTCAGGTCCTCGGTGATATCGAGATCGGCGGCGTACTTCTCGCCGGCGTCGGTGTCGTGATCCTCGGCCGCGGCCCAAATGGCCGGCGTTTCAATGCCCAGGTAACAGGTGAACATACGCACGAGCTCTTCGCCCAGTTGGTCGGGGGTGAGCTTCATCTGCGTGCGCTGCACGTCACCATAGAACGTGGTGAGATCCAAAATGTCGAACGTGGCCCGCAGACCGAAATCGACGGCCAGCACCGGATCGGGATGGCGGATTTCGTGGCGGCGGCTCATGAGCAGCTTGACGAGCACGGCGGAAATCTCGCGGCCGACGCGGCTGGCACGTTCGGTGAATTGCGGATCCGAGCTTTGCATCATGAAGGCGCGCAGCAGTCCGCGCTTTTGCTGGTACACGTGCACCATGAAGGGAAGCGCCGTGGCCAGGATGTCGGCGATGCTGGAGCCCTCCCAGCGCTGCGGATCGAGCACGGCCTCGGTAGTTGCCAGAGCCTGTTCGCAAAACCGCTCGTGCAATACGACGAGCAACGACTCTTTGTCGTTGAAGCGCGCGTACATGGCACCGACGGAAGATTTCGCGCGGCGGACGATCTCGGAAACGGTGGCGTTGTCGAATCCCTTTTCGGAGACGACTTCTTCGGCCGCTTCGAGCAGGCGCTCCAGGGTTTCCTGGCTGCGCGCCTGGTGGATGGGCCGCACCCATTCCATGTGTGTGAATGCCTGTGTCACGTGAAGCGACTCCGCACGCGAGCGAAGGGAATGAGAATTCCCGTTCTCTTAAGGTCGACGCAAGAACCGCGTATCTGAACTAGAATTCTTGTTCTCTTTATAACGGCAAGCCGTTTACCTGTCAAGGAAAATGAGACGATAGGCTGCGGGCTCTAGGCCATAGACTCTAGGCTGTAGGACAGGGGGATCAGACTGGAGGTAGGCCGCCGGGACGGCAGGCGGCGGCTGGCGGGGCCGAACGCCAGATTCAGGGCGCAGTGCGGAATCGCATCCCTATGGCTATCGCCTGTTGCCCAGGGCCTACTTCCCCCGCTCGCGTTTGTAGCGGACCCGGCAGCCGATGGCCGGAGCCTCGGCCGTTTCGGCGCTCTTGCCGGCGAGCGCGGCTTCGACCGCCGGCTCGAGATAGTTCACTTTCACGGTGTCGACCTGGCTGCTGTCGTCCATGCCGCCCATGTAAACCACCTTGCGGTCGCGGTCGAGCACGAAGAACTCGGGCGTGAAGGCGGCGCCGAACGCGCGGCCGATCTTCTGGGTCTCGTCGTAGAGATAGGGGAAATTAAAACCCTTTGAGGCCGCCCGTTCGCGCATCTTGGGCAGACGGTCCTCGGCCAGGGTGTTCACGTTGATGGCCACCAGGCCGACTTTGCCATCGGGCCCGGCATGCTTCTTGGAGAAGGCCAGGATGCGGTCTTCGTAGTCCGTGGCCACCGGGCAGCTGTTGCAGGTGAAGACGACCACGACGACCTGCTTGTCGGCCAGGTCGGCCAGCGCATGACGCTTGCCGTCGACTCCTTCGAGGTTTTCCCAGGCCGGGGCGGCGTCGCCGATGTTCAACACGGCGTTGTACTTGCCGGCCAGCACGGGAGCGGCGCAAAGCAGTATCGCAAAAACGGTCAACGGCAGTCGCATGGGTCTGTTCCTCAAGGGCATGATCGAAGCGCGGGTATTGTGGTCGGCAGAGTTGTGCCGCAAGCGGAGTTTTCGGCAAGGTTGTCGTCGAATGGACCGCTCTGGACTAGGAGTCCGACTACGCAAAAATGCCCGTGATTGGTTTGCCTTCGGCCAGTTTGAAGGGCCGGCCGAGGCGATCGTGAATTTCGCTTTCCGGGTCGAGGCCCAGCGCCCAGTACATGGTCGCCGCGACATCGGCGGGAGTGTGCGGCGGCCCGACCGGATGGGCGCCAATGCGATCGCTGTTGCTGTAGACGAAGCCGCGTTTCACGCCCACGCCGGCGAAAACCAGCGAATAGCAGAACGGCCAGTGGTCGCGCCCGCCCGGGCCGATGTTGTTGGTGAGTGGGTTGGGCATGCCGATTTGCGGCTTGCGCCCGAACTCGCCGCTCCACACGATCAGCGTCTCGTCGAGCAGGCCGCGGGTGTCCATGTCTTCGATCAACGCGGAGAAGGCCTGGTCCTCGGGCGGCATGAGCGTGTTCTTCAGCTGGCCAAAGTTGTCTTTGTGCGTGTCCCAGCCGTCGCCCGGATTCGAACCGCTGAAGCAGGTGACGAACTTCACGCCGGCTTCGATCAGTCGCCGGGCCAAGAGCAGGCTCTGTCCGCTTTTGTGGTGGCCGTAGCGTTCGCGGAGCTGGGGTTCTTCGGCCGAGATGTCGAAGGCGCGCTTGGCCTCGCTGGAGCTGAGCAGGGCAAACGAGCGTTCATAAAACTGGTCGCGCGCGTGCAGGGCCGCGCCGCGCTCGCGCTCAACGAGCTGCCGATCGATGGCGGCCAGCAACCGCCGACGGTCGTCGAGCCGGCCGGCTTCGACGCGCAGGCTTAACTCTTCGACGCGGAAATCGGGCTGGCTGGGGTCGCGCTGAATGATGAGCGGATCGAAACGGCTGCCGAGCATGCCGCCGGTCTGGCCGGGACAAGTGTAAACCTGATCGTAGGCGCGATGCGGCACCTGCACCGAGACGGGCAACGTGCCGCTGCCGGGAGCGACCTTGGCCAGCACGGCGCCGTGGTGCGGCCAATCGTTGGCGCTGGCGCCGACCTGCACCTGGTCGCGATCGGACGTGCGGCCGGTGATGGCCAGGTACACGGCCGGATTGTGGTTGCTGGTGCGGTGGTTCATCGTGCGCACAACCGAGAGCCGGTCGCACACGCCCGCAATCCGCGGCATGATGTCCGAAACGTAAAAGTCCGGGGCGGAAGTGCCGATCGTGCCGAACTCGCCGCGCACTTCGACAGGCGCCTGCGGCTTGGGATCGAACGAGTCGATGTGACTGGGCGCGCCGTAGTGATGATAGAAAAGGATCGACTTGGCGCGGGGCTGGTGCGTCGTGGCGGCAGCGTTTTGCGTTTCGGCAGCGGCCAGAAAGGCAGGCAGCGAGAGACCGCCGAGACCTGCCAGCCCAATGTGCAACAGATCGCGGCGATGGAGTCGCTGAAAGCCAGGACATCCGGCGGATAGGGGATCGCGCGCCATGCGAGATTCCGGCGGGACTTTTCGATCGAGCAGGCAGGAGTAGCCAGCTCACAGTATGGGCCGCGCGGCGAGCACCGGTCAAGAACGCTCAGCGGGTGCGAGGGTCTTCCACAGATCACGCAGATTAAAGCGGGAAATCCACAGATGACGCCAATGGCCGGGGATGAGGACAGATGGGACTCAGAAGGGGACAGGCACCTTTTGCTTCGCGGACTCCGCAAAACGAGCCAGTCCCCAACACTCTGGTCAGTCCGGCCCGTCGAACCGCGGCGCCGTGGCGTCCGGGCGCGGCGGTTGCCGTCGGGCGGCATTCAAGGTTTGCCGGATCATGAACGCGGAGACCCAAATCTGCGTGAGAATGACCAGCGCGCCGCACTTCACGTTGGCGTTGAGGAAATCTTGCTCGTAGGGCCCGGTCCAGGCGACGATCCACGCGGCCAGGGCGACATACGGCACAACCCACATGAGCACGGTCTTGAGCCGAAACTGGAAGTGCCCGCTGGGTCCGGCGGTCGAGAGCGTCGAGGTCATACGCCACAGGACTAAGATCATGAAGGAACAGGCCACGGCAGCGATGCCATACATCTGTGCCACCGGCGAAGAGCGCAACGCGAACCACACGCCGATCATCGCCGCGAGCCAGATGAGCACGAGCCAACCATAGCCCACGCGGCGGGGCGGCAACGGTTTTGCACATTCGTCCATAGCAACGTCTCCGGAACCATTGTAGCGGACCTCGTCGAAGGAAGGGTTTCTCGGGGGAGTGGGTCGCGACCGGCCAGGCCCCTGGGCAGCAACCTTGCTAGAATGGGCCCATGCTGGAATTGAAATGCAATCGCTGCGGCGCGACGCTCACGCGGCCCGGCGCGCTGGTGTTCAGCCCGCCGGTGGGCCAGGAGTGGCTCGTCGAAAAGTATCATGTCTGCGCGGAATGCTGGACCGCGCTGCGACGACAAATCCAGGCGGACGGGGAGGAGAATCGCGAACCCGACAGATAAGTTCGCCGTGAGCCATCCGGCGCAAAGGAGACCGCCATGCGCGAAGTGGAACTGATCGCCAAACAGATCGAGCGCACGTTCAGCGGGCCGGCGTGGCACGGTCCCAGCGTGGAGCAAGTGCTGCAAGGCGTCGACGCGAAGACGGCCTGCGCGGCGTCGCCCGGCGGCGATCATACGCTGTGGCAGATCGTGGATCACATGGCTTTCTGGGAAGCGGCCGTGCTGCGCTGGCTGAGTGGCGAACTGGTGCAACCCAAGGACGAGGATTCGTGGAGCGCGGTGAGCGACGCGAGCGAGGCGGCCTGGCAAGCGACGCTTGCGCAGCTGCGCCGCGGACATCAGCAGCTGCTCGACGTGGTGCGCTCGCTCGACGACGGGCGATTAAAAGAAAAGTTGTTCGACGACATGCCGAGCGTGTACGGAATTCTGCACGGCGTGGCGCAGCACAACGTGTATCACGCGGGGCAGATTGCGCTGTTGAAGAAAATCGGAAGGAAGTGATCGCGCGAGTGTCTCAGCACTGGCGAGACGCCAGGGCACGGGACGATTCGGGTTGGCGTGATTTGCCTCTTGAGCCTGCGGCAACATTGGGGCACCCGAAATCAGCACTGGCGAGACGCCAGTGGCACCGGGCAGGGACTAGGGTTCGGGGATTGGGATGAGCTCGGGCATCCCAGGCATCGCTCAGCTTGGAGTCGGGGGAACGGTCGGCTAGAATCGCGACTGCCATGGAACCTGTCGCGACCAGCCCACCTTCCGCCCCGCAGAGTCACGAAAAGGCCTCGCTTGCACTCGGGGCTTGTGTTTTCGAGACGCCCCCTGCCCTGCCGCACCTTCCATCGCACGCGTTTGGTTTTTTGAACGCGCGGGCGCACGAGGGGGTGCGCGTGGTGAGCCGGCGCAGCGTGCTCAAGGCCAGCCTGGCCGGACTGGCCGGGTTGTCGCTGCCGGAGCTGTTGCGCGGGCGGGCGGTTGCGGCGGAAGCCGGGCAGCCTTTGCCGAGCAACAAGTCGGTCATTCTGCTGTGGATGACCGGCGGACCGAGCCACATCGACACCTGGGACGTCAAGCCTGACGCTCCGCGCGAGGTGCGCGGACCATTCGGCACTATCGAAACGCGACTGCCGGGAGTGCGGTTGTGCGAATACCTGCCCAAGCAAGCGGCCATGATGGACCGGCTGACGCTGATCCGCTCGGTCGATGCCACGAACAGCAACCACGAGCCGAACCAGGTTTTTCAGACCGGCAACCTGGCAGCCGAGCCGCGCACCAATCGCGAGGCGGAGCATTATCCGGCGATCGCGTCGATCGTTGCCCAGCACCGCGAAGCCGCCAACAAGAGCATGCCGCCGAGCGTAGTGCTGAACATGCAATCGCGGTCGCACGTGGCGTGGGGCGGCTACCTGGGCAAGCAGTACGATCCGTTCTTGGGCAGCCAGGCCGCGCGGCTGTTCGAGCTGCCCCGCGGACTCGATCAGGAGCGCCTGACCCAGCGGCAGTCGCTGGCCGAACAGTTCGATCGGTTGCGGCGCGACCTGGATCTGTCGGGGTCGATGGCGGCCCTCGACCGTTTCGAGCAGCAGGCGATCGACATCGTCGCCGGTCGACAAGCGCGCGAAGTGTTCGATCTGACGCGCGAGCCGGCAGCGGTGCGCGAGCGCTACGGCAGCCACAACTGGTGCCAGCAGGCGCTGTTGGCCCGGCGGCTCGTCGAGTCGGGCGTAAGCTTCGTGACGGTCGACCTGAGCAATCACGGCGCGTCGGGAACGTGGGATACGCACGGAGACAATATTCCACCGTACGGCGGCATCTGGAACGGATTGCGGCCACTGTTGCCCGTGTTCGATCACTTGCTTACGACGCTCGTGTCGGATCTGGGCGAGCGCGGCTTGCTGGATGACGTGCTGGTACTGGCGATGGGTGAGTTCGGGCGCACGCCGCGCATCGGCACGCAGGGGAGCAGCGACGGCCGCGATCATTGGCCGGTAGTGATGTCAATGACCGTGGCCGGCGGCGGCATGCGGCACGGGCAGGTGATTGGCGCGACAGAGCGCGACGGCGGACATATCAAAGAACGGCCCGTCACGCCGGGCGACCTGGCGGCGACGATCTATCGCCATTTCGGCGTGCCGTTGGACGGGACGTATCCGGACCGGCGCGGCCGGCCACGATACTATGTGGAGCACGGCACGCCGATCGCGGAGCTGGTGTGATCGCCGCTCCTGACACAAGCCAGATGCGCGAGCGAAGGTTGGCTTTCGTTCGCCCTCACTGGCGCTTTGGGTTGGTGTGATTTGCCTCTTGGGCCTGCGGCACCCAGGCGCCGAGTACAGCGTCTGCCACCCGAAACTCTCTGAACTCTGGCGAGTTCAGCTACGAATACAGCACCGGCAAGATGCCAGTGCCACCCGCGGGCATGCTCACGCGGGCGTGAGCATGGCACCCCTTCGATGGCCCGCATTCAGTCGCCGGTGGCGCCCGCGCGGCGGCGGCGCGCCGAGATGAACGACCAGACGCACAGCCCGACGTACGTCAGGCAGACGATCGCCATCAGCAGGATCAGCCGCACGGGGCGGGAGATGGTCAGATCGTCTGAGGCGGCGGAGCCCAGCTTCATGAACCCGCGGCCGCCCGCCAGCAGAAAGCCGATCAGGCCGACGGCGGCGGCGGCGTGCATGGCGTGCATCCGCGCGCTGGCGCGATGGGCCACGATACCGAGCACGATCAGCACCACGCCGAAGGCGGTGGGGATCAATGCCGTGGGGCTGGGGCTTGCCGAGGCCGAATTAAAGTAACCGAACAAGCCGATCGCGCTCAGAATCAGGCCGAAGATGATCGTAACGTGATGCATATGTTGGTTTCTCCCTGGAGCGGCGCGATCGACCGTCCTGTCGGTGCGCCATAGCGCCAAGCTAGCCGTTTGCGGCCAGCCTGTCGAGACGGGGACGCGGTGGTGCACGCGGCACGCGTTGACACGGGACTTGCAGCAGCTAGGCTGGGCGCTTGTCGACGGGCCGGCCCCAGCGGACCACCAGCGAGGCGCGGCAGCAAAGCGCTCGCGGGGCGCAAACGGCCGGCCAATGCATTTTGTCATCGAGAAGTTAAGCGCATGAAAGCCGTTGCCGTCACTCCGGGCCAGCCCGACAGCGTGCACCTGGCCGAGCTGCCCAAACCGCGGGTGGAAGAGATTCCGGCCGGGCGGGGCGTGCTGGTGCGGGTGCTGAAGATCGGAGTGGACGCCACCGATCGCGAGATCAACGAAGCGAAATACGGCGCGGCACCGCCGGGCTACGACTTTCTGGTGCTGGGGCACGAATCGTTCGGCGTGGTGGAGGCGGTGGGCCCGGCGGTCACGCACGTCAAGCCGGGCGATTACGTCACGGCCACGGTGCGGCGGCCGGGCGGTTCGATCTACGATCAGATCGGCACGTCAGACATGACCAGCGAGGAGATCTACTTCGAGCGCGGGATCAACCTGCTGCACGGGTTCCTGACCGAGCACTATGTGGACGATGCCGAGTTCATCGTCAAGATGCCGCAGGGACTCAAACATCTGCACGTGCTGGCGGAGCCGATGAGCTGCGCCACCAAGGCCGTGCAGCAAGCCTTCGAAGTGCAGCGCCGACTGCGCGTGTGGCGGCCGAGAGTGGCCTACGTGATGGGCGCGGGCCAGATCGGGCTGTTGAGCACGCTGGCCTTGCGGCTGCGCGGGCTGGAGGTGTACACGCTCGCGCGCGGCGAGCCGCCTTCGCTCAAGAGCGAACTGGTCGAGGCGATGGGGGCGCGGTACGTCAGCACGCAGCGGATGCCGATGGCCGAGCTGCCCAAGCAAGTGGGCAAGGCCGATTTGATCATCGACGCGACGGGCAGTAGCGCCATCGCGTTTGGCTGCATGCAGCTCTTGGGACATAACGGCGTGCTGGTGTGGACCAGCGTGACCGGCGGCCTGCAGCACGTGGAGGTGCCTTCGGACAAGGTGAACCTCGATTGGGTGCTCGGCAACAAGCTGTTGCTCGGCTCAGTGAATGCGAACCGCGAACACTTTGAGATGGGAATCAAGGACCTGGCGCTGGGCGAGGTGATGTATCCGCGCGTGCTCGAGCGCATTTTGACGACGCCAGTGCGGGGGTTGGACAATTACCGGCAGATGATGACGGCGCTCGTGGACGATCCGACGGCGCTCAAGGTGTTTGTGGAAGTGGCGGAAGGGTGAACGAGGGCCGAGGAGGAAGCTGATTTACCACAAAGTGCGCGGAGGATGCGGCACGATCCACAGATGACACCGATGGTCACAGATTGAGGATGGGATCGACGGCGCCGCGACCGTCGTGAACGATCGCGGCGCCGCCCGTGTGCCAACAGGACGTCGTGCTGTAGTTCGGCTGCTACCGGCCGGCAACCCGGTCCAAAGTGCGGGGATCGGCCAGGTCAATCGGCTGCTGCACTTCGAGCGCGAGGGTGCGGAGGAAGTTGCGGGCGGCGAGGTAGTCGCTCGAGCTATAGCGGCGAATGTTGTCGCGCAACCGCGTCGTCAGCGCGTTAACCACCTTCAATGTCTCGCTGCAATTCTGCGAGCCGGCGCCACTGTCTTGCGGCGTGCGCTTGCCGAGCAGGCCGTCGATCTGCCGCCGCAGCGAATCGTAAGCGTTGCTCTTCAGCAAGGTGGGCCAACGAAATTGTCCCGACTTTTGGTCGACTTGAAAGGTAGTCAGTTCGATGGGGGCCGGCTTGGAAGCCTGTTCGGCGTTTGGATCGGGCGTGCCGGGTTTGGCGCGTTGCGCAACGCGGAAAGCCTGGTGCTGGGCCCGCTTCTTGTAGTACGTCTCCGTTTCCAGCAGATCGTTATGGGCCGCTTTTTCGCGGGCTTCCTCGTTGGTCTTGGCGGCCTCGGCCGCGGACTTGCCAAAGTTGCCCAGGGCGTTGACCATCGTGGCTTCGGCTTGCTTGTTGGCCGCCATGGCATTGAGCATGTCGGCATGTGACCGATAGAGGTCTTGCGCGGAGGCGTCGGCGGCCAGGCCGGCTGGCACGAGACTAGCAACCAGGAGCATGCGGCATGTGGAAATTCGATTCTTCATGGTGTGGGTCTCCTTTGTTCTCGGCGGGTTTTCGCGGCGGGACCCGAGAGTTCGGAACTCTCGGGCGATCGCGATCGTCCGGCGGCCTCTGCCGTCAGACGTGCGGGGGTGGGGGGTCGTGCGTTATTCACGCGCGACCGTCGACGAACTCGTGTAGCGCCGGGGACGGATGGGCTCGACGGAAAACGATTCCAGCACCAGATCGCCCGGCCATTACGCTCATGTCCAAAGTGTTAAAATGGGAAAAATCGGGTTTGGGAGCACGGCACAGCTGCCTTCGAATCGGTTAGTTGATGGCACTTGCCTTTTCCTCTCTGCTCGATTGATCGCATAAACGATGCTTGATGTTATCGAACGGAGGCGAACTCCACAAATGAGAATTGGAAGAAATTACGAGGCGCGCGCATAACCTGTTACAAAAAAACGAGTAACGTCGATTGCGAAGGATCAACATCCAAGGCCGAGCGCGCGTAGTGAGCCAGGAAACAAGTTGGCCGAACGATGCGGATCGTTGCCGATTGACGCTATGGTAAATGAGCGTCGAAGCCTGTCACATCACAACGGATCAACAGATGCAGATATCAAGCGAGCTTGATCTTTTCGGCTGCCGTTGCCGGACGTCAAGCTGCCTTTGCCGCAGCAGCGCGGCACGGCGAGCAGGCGCTACAGCGGCGCGTCGACTCGTGGATTATTTTTGAATGAACTTACCCCAGGCGGAGGAATCAAGATGGTGCGCGGTGCGATTGCGTTGGCGATTCTGGCGGCGTGGGGGACGG
Organism: Pirellulales bacterium; assembly: GCA_050250435.1. GTDB lineage: Bacteria > Planctomycetota > Planctomycetia > Pirellulales > PALSA-1355 > JBFWOR01. The sequence goes on from JBFWOR010000022.1 coordinate 40,019, forward strand.
CGAGCCTGGTTTGTGGCGACGAGCCGACTTTGCGTGTGATGTCGTTCAACATTCGCTATGGCACGGCGGCCGACGGCGCGGACGCCTGGGACAAGCGGCGGGAGTTTTTGATCGAGGTGATCCGCGAGTTTCGGCCCGACTTGCTGGGCACGCAGGAAGTGTTGGCGGAACAGGCCGATTACCTGCGGGAGAAGCTGACCGACTACACGCTGGTGGGCGTGGGGCGCGACGACGGCCAGCGGAAGGGCGAGTTTTCGGCGGCCTTGTATCGCCAGGACCGCTTCGAGCCGGTCGCCTCCGGCACGTTCTGGTTGAGCGAAACGCCCAACGTGCCGGGGAGCAAAAGCTGGGACAGCTCGCTGCCGCGCGTGGCCACGTGGGTCAAACTGCGCGATCGCGAGGCCGGCGGACGCGAGATCATGTTCCTCAACACGCATTGGGATCACCGCGGGCGGCAAGCGCGCGTGGAAGCCGGCAAGATCATCCGCCGTTGGCTTGACGAACATGCGCGCGGCTGCGAAGCGGTGGTCACGGGCGACCTGAACGTGACCGAGCACCACGAAGGCGTGCGGGCCATGCTGGCCGACAGCGCGACGCCACGCCTGTTCGACGCCTATCGCCAGAAGCATCCGACGGCGGGCGCCGACGAAGGGACGTTTCACGGCTTTCGCGGCGGCGCAAAGGGCCGGCGGATCGACTTCGTGCTGGGCACGGCCGAGCTGCCGGTGCGCGAGGCGGATATCTTGCGCGCGAGTCGCGCGGGCCGATACCCGTCGGACCACTACCCGGTCACGGCGGTGCTGGGCGTGAAGGAAGAGTGAGCCACAGATGACGCAGATGGCCGCAGATGAATTTTGAATTGGCCACCAAGGGCACCGAGAACACAGAGGAAAAGAAATACTCTCGGTGTTTTCCAGGTTCTCTGTGGTTCAATTAGATTCCGCCGCGCCGCCGTTGAGTGCCTGTTGCACACCGCGGATGCCGTAGCTGAGCCAGGCGTGTTCCAGGCCGTTGCGGCTGACTTTCTGCAGACTTTCGAGCGCGAAGCGTTTGGCTTCCAGGGCCGGGCGATTGGCGGGCTCGAGCGCCAGCGCCGCGTCGGCCAGGCGCAGACCTTTGACCGCGTCGCCAGCGGTGGTCACTTCGCGCGAGCGGGCCGCAACCTGCGCTGCGCCGCCGGCCAGTTTCACAAGCTCGGCATCGGCCACGTTGGGCGAGGCGCCGTACATCGTGGCCGGATTGGCATCGAACCAGCCGACATAGCCGTCATAGATGCCGCGCACGCTCCAGGAGATTTTGCCGTAGGTCTCGCCGACGTCGAGCTCGGCCGGCAGCTTGATCTCGCGCATCAGCGTGAACACGTCCTGGCCGGCATTCATGCCCTTGACCGTTTCGTCGTGCACGTACTGCACGGCGTCGCGATACTTCGTGACGGCCTGCCGCACCTTTTCCTGGCCTTTAATGGCGAGGCCGTGGCTGGGCAACAAGACCTCGGCGTTGAGGGCCAGCACCTTGTCGAGCGAGTGCACGTAGTCGAGCGCCCGGCGGGGCGGCGTGCCACGCAGCGTGTAAATGTTGGGGAACGAGTCGTACATCAGGTCGCCGACGAAGACGGCCTTGTACTGGGGAATCCAGACGCTCAGGGCGTCGGGCGTTTCGCTGGGCGTGGCCAACACTTCAAACTTCACGCCGCCGAGTTCAAAATCGTAGCGGTCATCGAACGTGATATCGGGCGTGATCACGCGCTTGGTCGAACGGTACGACTCTTCGAGCCGCTTCTGGTCCATGTTGAACTGGGCCGCGTTGTTGCGAATGAAGTAGTTGGCCAGGCGATCCTGGTAGGCGCAGAACTCCGGAAAGTTGCGCTGCGTGATGACCTGGGTGCCGGCGCTGCGCCACAGATGCACGCCGCCCGTGTGGTCGGGGTGGCCGTGCGTGAGGATGATGTACTTGATGGGCGCGTCGCTGACTTTGCCCAGCAGCTCTTTGTGCTGCTGCGCGCGGTTCGCGCCGGACGTGTCGATGATGACGTTGCCGCCGGGCGTAAGCACGAGAAACGTGTTGGCGAAGCCGATGCCCTGGTAGATCTGGTCGGTGACCTGGAGCGCCTCTTTCTGGTTCGCGCCGATATTGGCGAACTGGACCTGGGCGCTATCTTGAACCTGACCGAACGGTTGCTGCGCGCGAAGAGGGGCGGCCAGCAAGCAGGCCCACACGACGCAAATTAGCAGACTCTGCTTCCGCCTCATGACAGACTCCGTGGATCGACTGGATAGGATACTGGCCGACGATGGCCGGCTGACGACTTGATTGCCGCCATTGTGGCGATCGGGTACAACGCCTGCAACCAAATCGCACCGTGCCGGCCGGGCGCTGCAAGATAGCGCAGGCGCTGCTTGGTGCCGCACTCACGACCCGCATTTCAATCATAGTTCGCGGAGGACCAACGATTAAGATTCGCGGAGGACCGACGATGTTGCTCACCCGGCGAGGCACGATGTTGGCCGTGGCGATCGGCGTGCTGACGGCCGGGCCACTGCAGGAGCGCACCGTGGGCGGCGAGTACGTGATCAGCACGGTCGCCGGCAACGGCCAGACGGGCGATCTGCCGCCCGATGACCGCAATGACGCCGTCCGCGTGCCCGTCGATCAGCCATTCGGCGTCGAGGTGGGGCCGGACGGCGCGCTCTACATCACGTCGGTTGGGCAGCATCGCGTGCTGCGATTGGATCCGGCCAGCGGCCGGCTGACGCGTGTCGCCGGCAACGGCAGCAAGGGCTATGCGGGCGACGGCGGGCCCGCCACGGCCGCGCAGCTCAACGAGCCGTACGAAGTGCGCTTCGATCGCGCGGGCAACATGTACTTCGTGGAAATGCAAAACCACCTGGTGCGGCGCGTCGACGCGCATAGCGGCACGATCTCCACAGTCGCCGGCACGGGCACGGCGGGTTTTGGTGGCGACGGCGGACCGGCCACCAAGGCCCAACTGCGGCAGCCGCACAGCATCGCACTCGATGAGAGTCCCATGGAGAATGGCGGCGGGCTGTACGTGGCCGACATCGGCAACCATCGCATCCGCCGCGTCGACCTGGCCAGCGGCGTGATCACCACCGTGGCCGGCAACGGCAAGAGCGCGTTACCGCGAGATGGTCAGACGGCGCGCGGGCACGCCATGGCAGGGCCGCGGGCGCTCTTCATCACCGGACGCACGCTGTGGATCGCCCTGCGCGAAGGGCACAGCATCTGGCGGATGGACCTCGATTCGGGCGTGGTCAATCACGTGGCCGGCACGGGCCAGAAGGGTTTTGGCGGCGACGGCGGGCCGCCGAAGCTGGCCACGTTCAACGGGCCCAAGGGGATCGCAGTTAGCGCAGACGGGGTGGCGTATGTGGTCGATACGGAGAACCAGGTGATCCGGCGGATCGACACGAAGGCGGACCGCATCGACACGATCGCCGGCCGTGGGCCGGAGGCGCGCGGATTTGCGGGCGAGAACGTACTGGCGCGCGAAGCGAAAATGGATCGGCCGCACGGGATCTGTCTGGGACCGGATGGGTCGCTCTTTATCGGCGACACGAACAATCATCGCGTGCGACAGGTGGGTGGGGTGAAGAAGTGACGGCCGGCGCGGCGGCAAGCCTCTTGTGCCTGGCGGCACCCAGACGCCGAGTACAGCGACTGGGCCGGCCGAAACTCTCTGAACTCTGGCGAGTTCAGCTACCGGGAAGCGATGTCAGGCACGGGGTGCCTGACCTACGAAACTGACATACAAAACTACCAAAGGCTCGGCGGGAGCCTCGCCCTCCCGAAAACGGTCTGAACTCTGGCGAGTTCAGCTACTTGCTCTACTGTTGGATGCGGTAGAGGTGCGTTTTGGTGCGCAGGTAGATGGCCTTGTCGCAGACGGCGGGCGAGGCCATGCAGCCGTCGGCCAGTTCGTTGGTCGCCAGCAGCTCGTATTCCGGCCGTGCGGCGACGACGAAGGTTTTGCCTTCCTGGTTGCAGTAGTAGACGCGGTCTTCGGCGGCGATGGGCGAGGACGAGAACTCGCCTTCGAGCCGCTTCTGCCAGATGGCTTTGCCCGTGTGCGCGTCGAGACAGGTGGCGATGCCCTGGTCGCTGACCATGAAGATCCAATCGCCCAGGAGCAGCTGCGATGAACGGGTGGACGTGCCCTGGCTGCACTTCCAGTCGATGTCTTTGGTGACGTCGCCGCTGCCGCCCACGCGGAGAGCGAAGAACTTGAGGCCGCCGGCGGCGGTGTTGATGTACAGTCGGCCGTGGCCGAAGAGCGGCCGGGCCGCGGCGTTCATGCCGCCGTGGTGCACGCGCCACAGTTCGGCGCCGGTGTTCGGGTTGTAGGCGACGGTGTCGCCCGCGCTGGGATAGACCAATTGCGTCTGGCCGTTGACCTCGATGACCGTGGCCGTGCCGTAGGCTTTTTTAATGTCGCCGTTGTCGCTGCCGTAGTCGATGTTGCGGTCCTTGCGCCAGACGGTCCGGCCGGTTTGCTTGTCGAGCGCGACGACGTATTGCAGGTCGTAACCGTCGAGGGCCACCACGAGCAGGTTGCCGAAGAGGATGGGCGAAGAGGCGGGCCCACGAAAATGGTCGCACTCGAGATCCTCGCGGCTCCAGAGGATCTTGCCGCTGGCGGTGTCGAGGCAAGCGGTGCCGGCGCTGCCAAAGTGAACGTAGACGCGCCCCTCTTCGATCACGGGTGTGCAACTGGCGTAGCTGTTGAAGGCGTGGCAAAACTGCGGCTCAGGAATTTTGTAGAGCAGAATGTCGTGCACGACCTTGCCGCTGGCGCGGTCGACGCACACGGCGTAGCGCTCTTTGCCGTTCTCGGTGGCCGTGGTCATCCAAATCTGGTCGCCCCAGATCACCGGCGACGACCAGCCCTTGCCGTGAATGGGCGTCTTCCAGGCGACGTGCTCGGTCTCGGACCAGGTGACGGGCAGGCCGGTGTCAGCGGAGATGCCGTTGCCGTGTGGGCCGCGGAACTCGGGCCAATTCTCGGCGGCGGCCGACGTCGCCAGGCACAGCCAGACACTTAGCATCGCCATACGCACGCGCATTCGATGATCTCCGATAGCTGAAAATGCCCAAATCCGCGCCCATTATTGTAGTGGCAGGACAACGCAGTTGTCAGGGGCTCGGGACAGTCGCTGGAAAACCCAATTGCGACGTGAGATGATTGGCGTACTCCGCAGTGGTTCGCTGCTCATTTTTTGCCGTTCGTTTCGCGAGAGACTGCATTCTTAAAGCGACGCGGCCCACCGCCTATCGCCTGAATTGTCCCATGCCTCCGATCATCGGCATCGACCTGGGAACAACGTATTCGCTGGTCGCGCATCTGGGCGACGAGGGGCCGGCGATCCTGCCCAACGCGCTGGGCCAGCGCCTCACGCCGTCAGTGGTCGGACTGGACGACGACGGCACGCTGTTGGTCGGGGCGGCCGCCAAGGAGTTGCAAGTGGTCAAGCCGCGCTGTTGCGCGGCACTGTTCAAGCGCTACATGGGGAGCGATTGGACAACGACCATCGGCAGGCGCACCTTCTCGGCCGAAGAACTGTCGAGCCTGGTTCTGCGGGCGCTCAAGCGCGATGCCGAATCGCACTTCGGCGAACCGGTCACCAGCGCGGTCATCACCGTGCCGGCCTATTTCAACAACCGCCAGCGCCAGGCGACGATTCGCGCGGGCGAGATGGCCGAGTTGGAGGTAAAACGAATCGTCAACGAACCCACCGCCGCCTCGCTGGCCTACGGTTTTCATCAGCCCGGCCAGGAGAAGACGCTGCTGGTTTTCGACCTCGGCGGCGGCACTTTTGACGTCTCGCTGGTCGATCTGTTCGACGGCGCGCTGGAGGTCCGGGCGTCGACGGGTGAATGTTTTCTGGGGGGTGAGGACTTCACCCGGGCCCTGGCCGCACGTTTGCTCGAATCGCGGCACATTGTGTTCGAGCGGGCCGAGCTGGAACAGGCCGAGATGGTCGCACGCCTGGTGCACCAGTGCGAGCGGGCCAAGCTGGCGCTGAGCACGGCCGAATCCGTAGCGGTGCGGCTGGGCCCCGCCGAAGCCAGTCCAGGCGAAGTGCTCGAATGGAATGTCGAACGGCGCCAATTCGAAGAGTGGACGCGGCCGTACCTGAATCGGATGGAGCTGCCTTTGCGGCGCGTGCTCGCCGACGCGCGGCTCACATGGCACGATCTCGATGAGGTAATCCTGGTGGGAGGCGCCACGCGAATGCCCGCGGTTGTCGCGCTGGTGGAGCAACACTATGGCCGCGGGCCGTGCCATCACCTCAATCCCGACGAGGTGGTGGCGCTAGGCGCAGCGGTGCAGGCCGGACTGATCGGTCGGGCCAAAGCGGTGGAAGATTTGGTTGTGACCGACGTAGCGCCATTTACGCTGGGGGTGTCGGTCGCCAAGTCGATGGGGCAGACGCATCGAGGCGGATACTTCCTGCCGGTCATCAATCGCAACACGACCATCCCGGTCAGCCGCGTGGAACGATTGAGCACGACCGCGCACAATCAGACGGCGGTATCGATCGAGATCTACCAGGGTGAGGCTCGCCGCGTCGAGGACAATCTGCTGTTGGGCAAGTTCACGCTCAGCCCATTGCCGGCCAGGCCTGCCGGCGAAGAGGCGCTCGACGTGCGCTTTACTTACGATCTGAACGGGGTGCTGGAAGTCGAAGCCACAGTTGTTTCCACCGGCAAGAAGTGCGCGTATGTCGTCACGCGGCACGCCCACGGACTGACGCCGGCCGAGGTGGAGGCGGCCATCGAGGCGCTCCAACACCTAAAGTTCGAGATGCGCACGGAAGAAGTGAATCGCTATTTGCTGCGCCGGGCCGAGCGGCTATTTCAGGAGCTGGCGTTCGTCGAGCGCGAGCGTTTGTCGTCCCTGCTCGACGGGTTCGAACAATCGCTTGAGATGCAGGATCGGGCCGCGGTCGAGAGTTTTCGCGCGGCCCTGGAGGAGTTTCTGAACGAGCACGACTCTCCGGACAAAGCCGACTAAGGGAACGCCCATGGCCGATGCTCCTGAAGCGCAGGACCGCTTGTCGGACGTGCAAGCCTGGGCTGCCGACCGTTTGGGGCTGGAGCACGATGGCACACGCGCCTCGGTCCAAAGCGCATGGCTGCGGCACGTGGCCGACAATGACTTTTGCGTGGACGAGTTCGAAGACTCACTGGGCCGCGTGCTGACCGGGTCGCACGTCGAACCCCACGTGCCCGACTCGCCGCCAAGTTTCCGGCTGGTGCGATCCGACGGCGAAGCACATGCGGCAAGCGAGCTTTACTGGCATAGCGCGGTGGACGCGTTCGCCGATGAGTTTTTCTCGCTCGTTCCGACCCAGCGGTCGATGAAGTGGCACGCCTTGCATGCCGGAGCGCTGCGATACGGCGCCGCGGTGGCGCGGTTGAACGAACTTCGGGCCGGCCTGGACATCGTGCCCGAGCCGGTCGCCGCGGGCCCTCCGAAGGCGGATCTGCTGGCCAAAGAAGTGTTGTGCGAGTTCGTGATGGAGCCGGATGCGCGCGCTGCGGCCCGCCGCAAGTTTCTGGCCGACGGAGACGCCGAGCGCGCGGTGTGGATTGCGGCTGCGCGGTGGTTGCGCCGCCACCGCGATTTCGCTGCGCTCGATACGGGGCTGTTGGCGCGCCTGGCTGCAAGAGAGCCGGCGGACGGATTCGCACACGTCAGGAAGTTCTTTAGTCAAGGACCGAAGGTGGTGACCCGACCCGCGACCAACCGGCGCAGGCTGGGAACGGCGGCCATTATCCTGGGCGTCGTGGTCGTTTTGAAATCGGCGTTCGATGTGATATCCCAATCTCCCCCTTACAAGCCGAACGACGCGTGGGCCAGGAAGGCCCAGGTGGATCATACCGAGTACGACCAGACTAACGCGGCGCCGCGCGGGCAGGCAGAATGGGAGCAACAGCAGGACACGCAGACCGGTGCCGAGGGAGAGATTCCGCCGGTCCTTAGAGGTCAGGGGTTTGATCCCGAAGAGATTCGCCGTGGTGTCGAGGCCTACCGTAGATTTCAAGATATCAAGCGGCAGCGCGAGCGCACCCAGCAACTGTTGGATGGTACCTTGAGCGAGAGTCCGTCGCCATCGGTAGACTCCATTGATTCGCATGTCCCGCAGCAACCCTAGCGGACTCGCTCGATGACCGACGATCCGAATCGTGCCGCTGAGTTGCCCGAGGACACCAGCGCTTGGCCGCGCGATCCATACTTGCTGCTGGGCGTTTCGCGTCGCGCCGAGCGGCGCACGATACGAGTGGCCTACACACGGCTGATCCGCCGCTTCAAGCCCGAGTTCTATCCCAAGCAATTCTGCCTGATACGCGAGGCCTACGAGCGGATCACTCATTCGCAGGGCCAAGGATCCCGTGAGGATTCGCCGGACGAGCACCTATCGTCTATCGATCGTGTCACCCGCGACGCACTTGCCAAGGTGAGACGCCATTTCCCGGAGAATGACGCTGCGCCGCCGGCCCGCGCGGTCGACGGCGACGAGCTGCCGGCGCATTGGCAGCTGGCGTGCGCGGGGGACCGCTCGGCCGCGTACTGGCGTCTCGTGGCGGAACAACAGCGCCGGCCACGCCAGCAGCGCGTCTACGCGATGCTCTATTGGCTGCTGTCGGTCGAGCCGGAACTCGATCCAGGGCGCGAACCGTGCGATTGGCTGACGGCTGGCCTTGTCGAGTACGGATGCGATGACGTGCTGACGGCATTGTACGAGCGCGAGGTAGCGCGCAGGCCCAGCGAGGCGCTATCGGCACGTTTCGAACGACTGCTCGAAGACGAAAGCGGCGCGGCCCCGCTGGCACTGCTCTATCGGTGGCGCTGGAGCGCGTTGGCCGGCCGAATCGACAATCTGGAAACGCTGCTCGGCGATCTGCAAGCGCTCGCCAGACGTTTGACGCCGGGCGCGCCCGAATGGAACGCGTTGTTGCCTATCGCGCTCTCGCACCTGGCGTGGTTGGGACAAACCAGCGGCGGCGAGGCGGCCTTCGAGCGGTACATGCGCGAAGCGGCGCAATGCAACGTGCTCGATCGGCCGATGGGTGCCGCGCTGGATGCGCTGGACTGGGAGTTGCTTGTCGCCATCGAATGCCGGCGTTTTGCCGGCGATGAGTCCGCTCAACGCATGCTCGAAGCCATCGAAGCCGTTTGTCGCCTTCCGTTGGCCGCGGCGCGCCCGTTCGTGCTGCGTTGGATCAACGAACTGTTGAGAGATCGTCGCGTCTCGCTCGGCAAGTGCGATAGGCTGGTGTCGCGCGCACCCACCGCCGTGGACCGTCTTGCCACGCATTTGGAGCTGCTGGATCCGCACCCGACGTTCCGCATCAATCACCAGGGATCGGCGGTCGAGCTCGACCGAGCGGTGCTCGAGTTTTTCAATCGGCCGCGACAACTGCCGTACGAGAAGTTGCGCTGGCAGCTGCTTGATTTCTGCGTACACGAGGCACTGCCGCCGGCGGAGATGGCCGCCGTGCTCCTGCTGCGCGAAGAACAAATCGGCGGCAAGGTGGCAATCTACGCCCACGCGATTCGCGACGACCTGGCGCTGCGCACGGTCTGGCTCGGAACGAGAGTCATCGGCGGCTAGTGTTCGACGATGGTCGATTTTGCGGCGACTGTCGTGCCTCACGTTCACCATGTCACTGCACTGCTCGACAAGCCAGCAGTGGCAACCAGCCCCCGAGAACAATCGTCATCGAAACCAATTCCTCGGCACCGCGTGCTGTCGATACGTAGCGCTGGCGACACTTATCGCCGCTGCCAGGGATTGCCCTCGCGATAGGGATTGCCCGAGGCGTAGCCCGAGAGGTCGTGCTGGCCGGCGGTCGTTTTCTCGCGCAAGAGTTCGGGGCGTGCGAGCCACTCGGGCCGCAGTTCAGCGCCCAGCCCGGGACCGGGCGGCAGCGGAAAGTGGCCGTCGATGGCGACCAGGTTCTGCGTGAGGGCGTCGGCAAACCAGGTGAGATAGAAGGCGCGCACACTTTCCATGATGAACAGGTTGTAGACGCTGGCGCAAAAATGGGCGGCGACAAGGTTGCTCACCGGTCCGCCCGGATTGTGCGGTGCCACGGGGAGCTGGTGCATCTCGGCGAGCGACGCGATCTTGCGGGCCTCGGTGAGTCCGCCGGACCAATCGATATCGAACATCACGATGTCGGCGGCGCCGGCTTCGATGACGGCCCGATAACCCCAGCGCGTCATCAGGCGCTCGCTGGTGACCAGCGGGGTGCGCGTGGCCGCGCGCAGCTGACGCGTGGCTTCGGGATGGTCGGGCGGCATCAGCTCTTCCAGCCACATGGGCCGGTAAGGCTCGACCGCCTGGGCAATGCGGATGGCGCTGGGCAGGTTCCACTGGCAATGACCTTCGAGCGCGATTTCCATTTCGTCGCCGACGGCCTCGCGAATGGCGCGAAAGCGGGACGCGCCGTATTCTAGCTCCGCCGGGCTGATGTTCTGGCCGAGCGAACGCCGGGCCAGGTCGTCGAACGGCCAGATCTTCATGGCGCGAATGCCGCCGGCCAACAGCTCGCGCGCCAGAGCGGCCGGGTCGTCGTGAAAGCGCCGGTGGTCGTCGTACGGCCCGCAACTGGCGCACGTGTTGTAGAGCGGGATGCGCTCGCGGCAGGCGCCGCCCAAGAGTTCGTAGACGGGCCGGTCGGTGAGCTTGCCGAAGAGATCCCAGAGCGCGATGTCGATGGCGCTGACGGCGCGCAGTTCGGCGCCGGCGTAGCCCGCGTAGTGCACCACTTTGAACATGTGATGCCAGACGAGCTCGATCTGCGTGGGATCCTGGCCGACGAGGACCTTGGCCAGCGTGCCGTGAACGACGCGGGCCACGGCATCGGGCGATTGAAACGATTCGCCCAGGCCGGTGAGCCCGGCATCGGTGTGAATGCACACCCAGACGAGCAGCGGCCGCTCGGGATCGAGGATGGTTTCGACCGCGGTGATTTTGACGCGCGCCATGGGCACCTTTCTTTTCTTTCAGCCAGCCTTGATAGCCAAGGTTACGGCGAGCGGGCATGGTCCGCAACCAGTGGCGGCAGGTTCCGCAAGGTGCAAGAGATGACGTTTGCCTGGCAATGGCGGCGGCGCGCAACGTGAATCGACTCAACTCGTGGGCGAGCGATGCGGGCTCCGGAATGATGATGGCGACGCGGAAACCGTCAGCCAGCGCGGGCCCCCCCGACCCTCTGAGCGCCAGGGGAGAAGGTGAATATGAAATGGGCGAGCGCCTCTCGCGCCCGAGGTGAGGGAGAAGACAGGATGAGCGTGAGCGCGTCTCCCGCGCCAGGGGAGAGGGAGATAACGACGACTGTGTGCGGCTCGATGGCGGGCGACGGGAGAGGCAGAAACGGGATGAGCGCGTGCGGCTCGTCATCGTTGCCAGGTGGCCGTCACGTCGGGATTGACCAGGGCGCCTTTGGGCCACTGACCGCGGAAGGCGTCGACGATATTTTGCGCGGCGCCGACCGACATGTCTTCGATGGCCTGCGTGTCCAGGGCGGCAACGTGTGGACTGACGACGACGTTCTCCAGGGCCAAAAGCGGATGATCGGGCGGCGGAGGCTCTTCGACCAGCACGTCGAGTCCGGCGCCGGCAAGGTGCCCGGACTTGAGTGCCTCAAGTAGATCCGACTCGTTTACCAGGCCGCCGCGGGCCGTGTTCACCAGCACGCTGCCGCGCTTCATCAGCTCCAGCGTGCGGCGATTGATCAGCTCGCTCGTGGCGGGACCCATGGGCGTGTGCAGCGTGACGAAATCGGAGGCGGCCAGCAAGCTGTCGAGATCGGTGAGCTCGACATTGAACTGGCGCACGAACTCGCCATCGGGATATTGCTCGCAAGCCACGAGCCGCATGCCGAAGGCCGCGCCGCGCACCGCCACGCTGCGGCCGATGCGGCCCAGTCCGACGATGCCCAGCGTCTTGCCGCGCAAAGGAATGTGCACATTGCGGCGGCGCCACAGGCCGGCGCGGGTTTCCGCCGCGCTGAGTACGATCGAGCGGGAAACCGCCAGGAGCAGCGCCATCGTGTGTTCGGCGACGGCCTGATGGTTGCCCTCGGGCGTGATCGTCACCGCGACGCCGCGGCGGGTGGCGGCGGGGACGTCGATGCGATCGTAGCCCACGCCGTTGCGCGAAATGATGCGCAGCTGCGGCAACTCGGCGAGCACGCGGTCGGTGTAGGGTTCGCTGCCGGCGATGACGGCGGCAAAGCCCTGCAGGGCGGCGAGCGTGTCGTCCTCGGTCAACAGCACGGTCTTGGCCGGATAGCCAACTTCGAAACCGCCGGCGTGCAACACGTCGAGATGCGGGCCGGGCAGTTCGCGGAGCGCTTCGGTGGTAATAACGACTCGATACATGGTGGTCAGGGGTTAGAGGTTAGAGGCACTGCTGGACAAGCCAGCAGTGGCACCCAAAATCAGTTTTGTATGCGGAAGGCATCCGTTCTGGCCACTGATCACTGACCACTGGCCACTTCGCGTTTTCGCACGCCGTCGACCAGTTCGCACGCGGCGCGCATCAGCAGTCCATAGTCAGCCGCGATTGAGAGCCATTTCACGCCTTTGTCGATCCAGCGGGCCATCAACTGCGGATCGTCGGCAATGGCCATGCCCAGGGGGATGCCGGCGGCGCGGGCGCGGCCGAGCACCATCTCGATAGCCTCGGCGTTGGCCGGATGCCAGGGCTGGCCGGTGTAACCGATCGACGCCGCCAGGTCGTTGGGGCCGATGACGATCGACGTCAGTCCGGGCACCGCGAGAATGGCGTCAATGTTCTCGAGCGCTTCGCGCTGCTCGATTTGCACGATGGTGATGATCTCGCGATTGGCTTCCTGGCAGAACTCCGGGCCGCCGCGGGCGCCGTAGTTCGACGGGCGCCGCGGACCGAAACCGCGAATGCCCTCGGGCGGATAACGGCAAGCCGCCACCGCCAGCCGCACGTCGTCGGCCGACTTCACGAGCGGCACGATGACGCCGGCGGCGCCGATATCGAGCACCGGCTTGATGAGCACCGGATCGTTGGCCGGCACGCGCACGATGGGCGTGGTGTGCGAGCCCTTGGTGGCCAGCAGGTGGCCCAGCACGCGCTCGAGCGATAGCGGGTTGTGCTCCGTATCGATCCACACGAAGTCGAGCACGCGCGACAGGGCTTCGGTCACAACGGGGTCGATCAGCGTTACGCAGGTGCCCAGCGCGGTCTCGCGGCTGGCAATCTTTTCGCGAAAGTAGTGTGCGTTTTCCACGGCAGCGGCAATGTTGGCGGGGTGAATGTGCGGCGGGGAAAAACCCAGAAGCAGTGCTAGTAATACCGCGGCGCGGCGGCGCCGTCAAATTGACGCGCTGGGCCAATAGAGTTCAAGCGCAGTGCCGCCCAATACGGCTGCGCGATCGCCGGCAGACCAGTCCGCCAATGCCAGATCGAGCACCTCCTGGCTGCGAGCATAACCGCAATTGAGCGTCACGTGCGGATAGTCGCTGCCCCAGAGGAGCCGGCGCGGGCCAAAGTGCTCGTACACCGCGCGGATGAGGTCCCAACAGTCGGGAAAGGGAAATGCCTTGCGACTGAAATGATAGAAACCGCTGAGCTTGACGAAGACGCGCGGGTGGCTGGCGAGGTTGAGCAACTGCCGGAAAGGCGCGGAGGTGGCGCCGGCGGCGGGATCAGGGTGGCCCAGGTGGTCGATCACAATCGGCACTTCGGCAAAGCGCTCGGCCAGGGCGGCGATCGTGGGCAGGTGTTCCGGTCCGCTGAGGATGCTGACCGCGATGCTGTGTTGCGCGGCCGCGGCCCAAAGCGGGAAGCTGGCCGCGTCGCCGAAGATCTTTTCTTCGTCCGGCAGCCGGGGCCGCAGGCGCACCCCGCGGAATCCTTGGCCGGCCCAAAAGGCCAGGCGCTTGCCGGCGCCGGGGACGCGCGGATCGACGACGCAAACGCCGGCGTAGCAATCGGGCGACGCGCGGACGCAGTCGGCGATGTAGCAATTGTCTTCGCCGCGGAAAACGGGCTGCACGAGGACGGCGCGATCGACACGGTGCTGGGCGAGCATCGCGGCGGCGGCTGCGAGCGGCACGTCCTGCTGCGGCGGCACGAGCGTCGAAACGCCGGGCGTCGGCCCCGTGGCTGCGCGCCACACGTGCAGGTGAGCGTCAACGCGTGGCATGTGCGGGGCCTTTGCGTTCGCTAACACACAGATTCAAAGCGATTTCGAGCGTTCACTGCGGCTGTCGTCCCCCTCACCCCGACCCTCTCCCGCAAAGGGGAGAAAACGAGATGAGTGCGAGCCGCCAATACCACCCTGTGCACGCCAGTTAAGCGCAGTCGGTCCATGCAGTCCCTTGAAACTTCGCTTTTCATGCTACGGCACGCGGAGCGTGCCGGCTACAGAACGATGGCAGTCACAAATTGGCGAACACGATGGCGCTGATGCCCAGGAAGAAGATGCCGCAGGCGATCGAACCAATTTGCATCCACAAGGGCGAGCGCAGCTCGTGCGGCAGCATGGTCCGGTTGACGTAAACCGCATGGATGGCAGTCCAGCCGAGGGCCACGTTCATCAGCACGCCGGAAATCTTGGCGATCTGCAGCGGATCGAACAGGGTCAGCGCCACCAGGCCCCACAAGCAGTAGATGGTCAGGATGCTGTAATAGATGACACGCACGCGGTGGCCGGGCATCTGTCGTGCGCGGCTGTTGCAGGTCCAGATAATGTCCGTCCAGCGGCGCGAGATCTGATCGCAGCCGAGAATCTGCCCGGGAAAGAGCACCAGGAAGCCGCACAGCAACGTGGAGCCCCAGAGAAACTGGCTTAGCTGTGGATAGCGCTCGGCCATGCCGGCGGCCATCATGGCGGCAACGCGATCGCCCGAGACCGGCGCATGACGGAGGAACTCGAGCGAGAGCATGCAGGGCAATGCCATGCCGACGGCAGAGGCGAGCATCCAGATGGCCAGTTGATCGCGCCGGATGTGACGCATCCAGTCGCGCCAACGGGCCCGGTTGGGCGCGTCGAGCTGGCAGCGCTCGCCCACGTGCGAGAGCTGGATGTTGCGAGCGCCGATAGCGCTGGGGATGGTGCCGACGCGCGCCCCCATGCCCCAGCCCGCATCGCGGGCGTAGTTGGAAAACAAGGTGTTGGTCATGCCGCCGGCACCGGCGATGGCGGCAAACGCCGCGAGCATGGCCCAATCGAGCGGAGGCAGCGCGCCATTCTCTTTGTAGTACGTGGCCAGGTTCACGAGGTGCAGGCCTTCAGTGCGCACCAGTTCGGCGGCGCGCGCGCGATAAGGCTCGGGCACTTCGGCCAATTGCGGGTAGCGATCGGGCGGCCGGCCGGGGCGCGTGACGGTGAATTGCTCCGCGTGCCAGGCACGCGCCGCGTCGATGCTGCCGGTGATGGTGAGCATGGCCGGGTGTTCGGTGCCGTTGGCCGGCGTGCCTACCCCCTCACCCCCGGCCCCTCTCCCGCTAGGGGAGAGGGGAGTGTGTGAATCCTTGGCGCGAGGGGAGAGGGGAGTGTGCAAATTTTCTGCGCCAGGAGAGAGGGGAGCGTTTAAATTGTCGGCGCCAGGCGAGAGAGGAGAAGGATGCTGCTCACCGGCTGGGGCGACGGAGGAAAGAACGTCTTCGATGACGAAGCGGCCGGGTTGCGCCAGCGAGACCGCGCGGGCCGATAAGGTATCGAAGGCCGAGCGGTACTCGCCCGGCACTTGCGCGGCGACGTTGAACTTCTCGACGCGCGGCTGGCCGGCGGCCGTGCGATCCACATCATACTGCGTTACGAGCGGCGTACCGTCTTCGATCGTGCCCTTGACCGTCAGCAGCGTCAGGCCGACGCGATCGCTGACGATGAAATTGCGCCCCGCCACGATCGTTTGCGCCGGCAACGGCACGGTGCCGACTTGAAAGAAGCCGCCCAGCACCTGCCAGGCGTTCGTGGCCGAGACCATGAACACGGCCGTGAGCGTGAGGAAGCTGAGCACGACGACCAGCTTGAGCGCCATCACGCGCTCGAGCATTTTGTAGATCGTGCCGCCGAAAATCAGCGGTACGAAGGCGGCCAGAAAGATCGCGTAGCCCAACAGTTTGACCAGTTGCCGCTCGGGCACTTCAAAACCGGCGATCCAGACGAAGCCGGTTCCGGGCAGGCGGCCCAGAATGGCGGCCGCCAAGGGCACGGCGGCGTTCGAGGCGTTGAACGGCCAGATGGCCGCGAGATCAAGCACGGCGAACCACACAATCCACAATCTCGGGCCGGGCCAGCTGCGCAGGAAGCCGAGCACGATCGACTCGCCGCAGTACACCGTGTAGCGCATCATCTCCAGGTTGCAGAACACCTGAAAGACGATGCTCAGACCGGCCAGCCACAGGAGCGTGGCCCCGTACTGCGCGCTGACGGCGGGGCCGAAGAGCCACTCGCCGGAACCCACGGACGCGCCGGCCAAGAGCACGCCGGGGCCGATGAGCAGGATCCAGGTGCGCCAGCCGCGCGGCGGGGCGACGGGCAAGTCGCCGACGGTCCATGGCGGCAAGAAGCGATCGGACGCCGGCGCAGCATCGTCGGTCGTCGCCTTGGAGACTTCAATCGCCATGCCTGGGCCGTCGACTTACGAAGACAGATTAACCACCAAGATCACGAAGGACACGAAGGAAGATGAATGAAGTGTCCACGGATGGAATGGAAAGGATGGCCAGAGATCACATTACGAAGAAGGATTGACCACAGAGTACGCTGAGGACACTAAGGACACGAAGATACAGAGGACGCTCAGAGGTCGGGCTGCGCTACGACACGGGCACGGCGCCGAGCGCTTTGTTCAGGGCCGGCATCAGCTCGTGGGCGAAGAGCTCCATGCTGCGCCGCCAGGCGGCTTTGTCGTCCCAGTCGTAGCTCATCAGCACCAGCGTGCCGAACGGACCGGTCTCTTCGATCAGTTCGAGCAGGCGACGCAGCACCAGATCGACGTCGCCGGCGATGATCTGCTCCTGCATCAGGTAATCGAGATTGCAGTCGGCGTCGCTCATCTCCAGGTCGCGCTTGTAAATGCGGCGGCCGAGGCCCTTGTCGAACAGGCGGCCGATGTACTCGAAATTCTGACCGAGCGAGTTGCTGCGGGCCCGGCGAATGGCCTCGTCGGCCGTGTCGGCCAGGAAGATGGCGCGGGAGACCTTCCAATCGCGGCGCAGGGGCGTGCGACCGGCTTCGAGCGCGGCCGTTTCGTAGGTTTGCCAGGTGTCGGCCAGCACGTTGCCCGGCACCAGGCAGTGGCCGAAGGGCGCGTGGCCGCGGCGCGCGGCGGTTTTCATGCTGGGCGAGTTACGGCTCATGCCCGGCACGGAAATGGGCGGGTGCGGCCGCTGTAGCGGCTTGGGAATGAAGCCGATGCGGGTCTCGAAGTCTACGTTGTCGCGCAGCCGGATCTTCCAATACTTGCCGTCGACCTCGTAGGGCGGATCGTGCGACCAGAGATACAGAATCGTCTCGATGGCCTCGTCAACCATTGCGGGCGCCTGCTTGGGATCGCAGCCGTAGAGCTCCTGATCAGCCGTGACGCTGCCGGCGCCAAAACAAAGGTTCAAGCGGCCCTTGGACAAGTGATCGAGAAATGCCAGGCGGCAGGCCACGTGCGCCGGGTGGTGCTGCTGCAGGCAGACCGGCGCGGGGCCCAGGCGGATGGTGCTGGTTTCGGCGAGCGCGCGGGCGATGAAGATCTCGGGCATCACGATGGTCTCGTACTGCATCGTGTGATGCTCGCCGATCCAGAATTCGGAGAAGCCTAGCTCTTCGGCGGCGACGACCAGCTCGAGGTCCTCGTCGCAGGATTGAGCCAGCGGCTTGGTGGGCGGATGGTACGGCATGATGAACATGCCGTAGCGCAGGGGTGCGTCGGGCGTCATGGCGGCTTCCTGTCCAGGTGGGGGCGTGGAATGGACCGGGCTTGCGCGAGCGGTCTTGCGCGGCGCGACCCGTTGCCGAGTCAGTGGATGCCGCGCGCGACCACGCCGGAAGCTAACTGAGTGCCCGGGCGGTGTCAAATATTTTGGGCTCGCCTGCTCGCGCAGCAAGCGGCGCATGACTTTGTGCGAGGGCGTGCGGGGCAGTTGGTCGACCGCCACCAGCCGCTCGACTTTGAACAATGGATTGAGCTGCGCGCGGATCGCTTGCTGCACGGACTGCTGCAATTGCTCGCACGGGGTGCGGCAGTCGGGCGCCAGGACCGCGAAGATGACGAGCGTGCTCGGCCCGCCACCGGGCGGCGGCACGGCGATGGCGGCGGTCTCGCTGATGCCCGGCACTGCATTGGCCGCGCGCTCGATCTCCGCGGAGCTGACTTTGATGCCGCCCAGGTTCATGGTGTCGTCCACCCGTCCCAAGGCCCGATAGTAACCGCCGGGCAGGCGCACCAGGGTGTCGCCGTGGCGGCGCAGCACCTGGCCCTGCGGACCGCGCGGCGTGCCGGCGTAATAGACCGCGTGATGATCGTGCCGCACAAGCGTGGTCGACATGCCAATGGCCGGCGGCACGAGGAAGACCTCGCGGTCGTCGTCGCACTGGGCCGGCGAGGGTGACAACGCCGCGGCACCCGCACCCCCGGCCGCTCTCGCGTCGAGGGGAGTAGATTCTGCGTAGAGCATCTCGGTGCCGAACGAGGGCGTGGAAAACGCGGAGGGCACGTTGGCTTGGGCCAGCGTGCTGCCGATGTAGCCGCCGCCCAGCTCGGTGCCGCCGCAATACTCGATCACGGGCTGGTAGCGAGCGAGGCTCATGAGGTAGAGCATGTCGTGCGGGTTCGAGCACTCGCCGGTGGAACTGAAGCGCGTGATGCTGCTCCAATCGAGGCCGCGCATGCAGTCGGTGGCGCGCCAGGTTTTCACGAGGCTGGGGATGACGCCCAGCATGGTCACGCGGGCGTCGGCCACGAAGCGGCCGAAATCGCGGCCCGTGGGGGCGCCACCGTACAGCGCCATCGTGGCGCGGCTCACGAGGCTGGCGTAGATCAGCCAGGGCCCCATCATCCAGCCGAGGTTCGTCGGCCAGGCCACACGGTCGTGCGGCTGCACGTCCTGATGCAAGCAGGCGTCGACCACGCACTTGATGGGCGTGGTATGCGTCCAAGGGATCGCCTTCGGGTCGCCGGTGGTGCCGGACGAAAACAAGATACCGATCGTGTCGCCGGGATATGCCAGATGCGCCGCGCAGCGGTCGCTGTCACTCAAGAAGTCGTTCCAGGCGAGGTCGCCGGGTCGAAGCGGTGTGAGCGGCGGCGGCAATGGTGTCGCTGCCGCGCCGAATTCTTCGCTAAGGACAATGGCCCGGGGTGCGCCGGCTTCGATCACCTTGGCATACAGGGGCAATTGCTTGCCGCCGCGCAGGAGGGAGTGCTGGGTGAAGATGCCGCGGGCCTCGGAGAGGCGCAGGCGCACGGCGATCTCGAACGGCGCGAGACTGTCGGCAATCGAGACGGCCACGCAGCCCGCTTTGATGATGCCCAGGTAGATGGCCACGGCTGCGACGTTCATGGGCATGTCGATCGCGAGCGGGTCGCCCGGCCGAAAGCCGGCTGCGATCAGCCCGTTGGCGACGCGATTGGCCAGGGCTTCGAGCTCGCCATAAGTCACGGTGTCGCGTTCGCCCGTTTCGCCGTGATAAACGATGGCCGGCTTGTCGCGATCGGCCTGAAAGCAGCTCTCGGCGATGTTCATTTTCGCGCCGACCAGCCAGCGCGGCTGCTCGACCCCCGCGGACGTGTCGAGCACTTGCGAGCAGGGCTGCGCCAGGCGAATGCCGAGACGCTCGATCATGTGGGCCCAGAAGTCGGCGCGCTGGTTCACGCTCCAGGCGTGCAACTCGGCGACGCTGGAAAGACCGCGCTCGCGCAGCAGGCGGCCGACGTTGGTCGCGGCGATGGCCGGCTGATCGGGCACCCAGGCGGGCGCGGGCCCGGCCGCGGCTTCGTCCCAATCGCGGTACGCGGCCGCGAACAGAGCCTGGTGCAGTGCAAAGGGATGTTCGGGCCGCAGCAGATGGCGCGCGATCTCGGTCCAGGCCTGCGGTGCGGGCTGCGCCAGTGCGGCGCCAACGCGCGGCGCCAACAGCGCGGCCTCGTCGACGTCGAGGCCGCAGACTTGCAAGTCGGCGGCGCTGACCGGCTGGCTCATGGCGCACCCTTGGCGGGTGCGGCGTTGCTGTCGGCGGCGGCGGGCTCCTCGGCCGGCGTTGGACCGGTGCGCCGGGGCACGTCGACGACGCGCATCCGCTGCGGGTACTTGCCGACCGGGATCTGCTTGGTCTCCTTCAGCTCCGCCACGGAGATGACCGATAGCGTGTCGCTGGCGCGGTTGCTCACGTAGGCATACGCGCCGTCGCCGCTGAAGACGATCCAGTTGGGCTCTTTGCCCACGGGGATCGTGGCGGCCAGCTCGAGCTGGGGGAGCCGGTACGCGCACACGTAGCCGGCGACACTGCCGGCCGCCAGGAGCAGTTTTTCGTCGGGCGAGATGGCCAAACCGTGATTGTAGGTGTGCGGATAGAACTGGGGCAGCTTGACGTCGGCCGCGAGTGCCGGCAGCGCCACTTCGCGGGCGATTTTATCGGCGGCCAGGTCGACCACGTCGAAACCGTGCAATCGCGAGAGTTGCACGTAGAGCGTTTTTTCGTCGCGCGTGAAGACGAACGGCCGCACGGCGTCTTTGAACGCCAGCCGCTTGACCGGCTCGTACGTGGCCAGGTCGTACACGGTGAGCGTGTCGGTGAACATCGAGCCGACGTACAGCCGCTTGCCGTCGGGCGAGAGCTGCGTGCCGTGGCCGCCGAGCCCAATCGCAAAATGTTGCAGCACGCGGCGCTGCCTGGTGTCGATCACGTCCATCCACTGGCGGTCGTAAAGCGGCACGTAGAGGTACCGGTTGTCGGCGGAGAGCGACATGTGATGCGGCCAGCCGTTGACGGCGGTGCGCCACTGGACTTGTTCGGTGTCGGTGTCGATGGCGACAATCTCGCCCGACTCGCCGATCCGCGGCGAGATGGCCAGGCCCAGGGTGTTGACGCGGTTCACATAGAGCATCGTGCCGTCGCTGGAGGCACAAACGTCGTCGAGGTAGGTGCCGACGTTGATGGAGCTGACGACGGTGTGGCCGGGGATATCGATGACGGAGACGGTGCCGCCGTCGGTGTTTTCGAGGTAGATGTATTCGGCGGCGGGGCTGAGGGGCGCAGCGCTGGCCAACAGTGCGGCGGCAACCAGCGCGATGGTCGAACACGTGGGCTTCATGGTGAAAACATTTTCGATTTTCGATTCTGGATTTTGGATTTGTTGCGAGCGCCCCGCGCTTTGGCTTCGCACGACGAATGGCTCGGCGGGAGCCTCGCCCTCCCGCATTATCCACGACCGCTGGCCCATTATCTTTGAGAGCGGCGCCGTTTCGCAAGCGTGGGAACCGAGCGCGGCCGTTGGTATACTGGCTCTCATGCGGCGGATTGGGGTGGCAGTCATCTTGGCGCAGGCGATGTTCGCGGGCAACGCTGCGCGCGGAGATGAGGCGTACTTTCGCGATCACGTCGCGCCGGTGCTCGAGCGGCACTGCGTGCGCTGTCACCAGGGCGATGAGCCCAAAGGCGGGCTGTCGCTCGTCGACAATGCAAAACTGCAGGCCGGGGGCGAGAGCGGCCCGGCCGTCGTGCCGGGCAAACCGGACGAAAGCCTGCTGGTGACGCAGATCTCGGGTGCGAAGCCGGAAATGCCCATGGACGCGCCGGCGCTGGCGGCGGAGGAGGTGGCCGCCGTTCGACGTTGGGTCGCCGAGGGCGCGGCCTGGCCGGCGGGACTTGTGCTCGCCGACAAACGCCCGACGGACGTCAACTGGTGGTCGCTGGTGCCGCTGGCCGAGGTGGCCGTGCCTGACTGCAAGGGCGACGTCTGGCCGCGCAGCCTGGTCGACGCGTTCATTCTCGCCACGCTGCGCGCGCAACGCATGTCGCCGGCGGCCGAGGCCGATCGCCGCACGCTCATTCGCCGGCTGACGTACGACTTGCACGGCCTGCCGCCGACGCCCGCAGAAGTCGACGCGTTTCTGGCTGATGCGCGGCCGGACGCGTACGAGCGGCTGGTCGATCGGCTGCTGGCCTCGCCCCGCTATGGCGAGCGTTGGGGCCGGCACTGGTTGGACGTGGTGCACTACGGCGAGTCGCACGGCTACGACAAAGACAAACCGCGGCCCAACGCCTGGCCGTATCGCGACTATGTGATCGACAGCCTCAACGGGGACAAGCCGTACGACCGCTTCGTGGCGGAGCAGATCGCCGGCGACGTGCTGTGGCCGGGCGACTCGCAGGCCATCACGGCCACGGGTTTCATCGCGGCTGGGCCTTGGGATTTCGTCGGCCACTGCGAACTGCGCGAGGGGACGGTCGACAAAGACATCGCCCGGTCCAACGATCGCGACGACATGGTGGCCACGGTCATGTCGACGTTCACGAGCCTGACAGTGCACTGTGCCCGTTGTCACGATCACAAGTTCGATCCCATTCGGCAGCAGGATTACTACGCGCTGCAAGCGGTGTTCGCGGGCGTGGAGCGGGCCGACCGGCCGTATCGCGACGATCCGGCGGTGGAATCGCAGCGGGCCGAGCTGCAGGGCCGCAAGCAGCAGGCCGAGAAGCAATTGGCTCTGGCGCGCCAAGCGGCGGAAGCTGCCAAGGCGGGCGCAGATAAGTCCGACGCGGGCCAGCCCAACGCCGCGGCGATCGCCATGCACGAACAAGCGATCAAGGAGCTCGACGCTCAGCTTGCCGCACTGCCGGCGCGGCCGATGGTGTATGCAGCGGCCAACCAATTTGCCGCGCAGGGTTCGTTCGCGCCGCCGGCGAGCCCCAGGCCGATCTATTTGCTCGTGCGGGGCGACGTGCGCAGCCGCGGTCCGCTGGTCGAGCCGGCCGCCGTGGCGTGCGTGCAAGGGCCCGAGAACGCTTTTGCACTGGCCGACTCTGCGAACGAAGGCGAACGCCGCGCGGCGCTGGCGCGGTGGCTCGTCGATCCGCCCAATGCGCTGGTGCGACGATCGATCGTGAATCGCGTGTGGCAATATCACTTCGGCCAAGGCCTGGTCGACACGCCCAACGATTTCGGCCGCATGGGGTCGTTGCCCACGCATCCGGAGCTGTTGGAGTGGCTGGCCGGCTGGTTCATGGACCATGGCCACTCGCTCAAGGCGCTGCATCGGCTGCTGCTGACGAGCGCGGTCTACCGGCAGGCCTCTGTCGACAATGCCGAGCATGCGACGCGTGACGCCGGCAACCGCTATTTGTGGCGCATGAACCGCGCGCGGCTCGACGCCGAATGCCTGCGCGACGCGATGCTGGCCGTGAGCGGCCGGCTGGACACGGCGATGGGCGGACCGAGCGTGCAGCAGTTTTTTTTCAAGGACGATCATTCGCCGATCTACGACTACGGCCGGTTCGAGGTGGACGACCCGCGCGGACAGCGGCGGAGCGTGTATCGCTTCCTGGTGCGGAGCGTGCCCGATCCGTTCATGGAGTGTTTGGACTGCGCCGATCCCTCGATCATGACGCCGCGGCGGAATACGACGCTGACTTCCATTCAGGCGTTGGCGCTATTGAACAATCCGTTTTGCGTCCGGCAGGCGGAGCATTTTGCTGCGCGGCTGGAAGCGTTGCACGCCGAGCGGGCCAGCCAGATCGACGCGGCTTATCGATTGGCGCTGGCGCGGCCGCCCGGCGCGCAGGAGGCGGCAGCCGTGTTGCAGTTCGCCGAACGGTTCGGCCTGGCTGCCGCGTGCCGCGTGATCTTTAACAGCAACGAGTTCGTGTTTGTGGATTGACCTCCTGGTAGCCGAATTCGCCAGAATTCGGTGGTTGACGAGATTCGGCTGAACTCTGGCGAGTTCAGCTACCATGCAGAATGACCACTCCGTGAACGAAGCACGCATTGCCAATCGTCGCGAATTTCTCTGGCACGCCGGAGGCGGTCTGGGAGGGATTGCGCTGGCGCAGTTGATTGCCGACGGCGGGCTGCTGGCCGGCGCGGCGGCCGCCGATGCCGTGCGCACTGCGCCGCGCGGGCTGCATCATCCGGCAAAGGCCAAGCGGGTTGTGCAGCTGTTCATGTCGGGCGCGGCCAGCCAATGCGATCTGTACGACTACAAGCCCGAGTTGATCAAGCGCAACGGTCAGCCGTTCGATCCGGGCGAAAAGGTGGAGCTGTTCCAGAGCGAGCCGGGCGCGTGCATGGCCAGCCCTTGGGCCTGGAAACAGTACGGCCAGTGCGGCAAGTGGATGAGCGACCTGGTGCCGCAGCTGGCGTCGTGCGTCGACGACATGGCGTTCGTGCACTCGATGATCTCCAAGTCGAACGTACACGGCCCGGCGACGTTCATGCAGAACACGGGCTTCGTGTTGCCGGGCTTTCCGGCGATGGGCGCGTGGGTTGCTTATGGCCTGGGGAGCATGACCGACGACTTGCCGACGTTCGTCGTGCTGCCCGACGGGCGAGGTTTCGCGCCCAATGGGCCGGGCAACTGGAGCGCCGGTTTTCTGCCGGCGGCCCAGCAAGGCACGCTCATCCGTCCGGCTGCGGAGAACCCCATTGCCGATTTGTTTCCACCGGCCAACGCCCGGTTTGTGACGAAAGATAGCGAGGCCGCGGGGCTGGCGCTGCTGAATCAGCTGAATGAGACGCATCGCGCCGGGCGCGAGGGCGACACGCGGCTGGAGGCGCGGATCGCCTCGTACGAGCTGGCGGCACGCTTGCAACTCAGCGCGCCGGGTGTGCTCGACATCTCGGGCGAAACGGAGGCCACGCGGCAACTCTACGGGCTGGATCAGAAAGTGACCGAAGATTTCGGCCGCAATTGCTTGATCGCGCGGCGGCTGCTGGAGCGCGGCGTGCGGTTCGTGCAGGTGTGGAGCGGCGCGGACAACGGCTTCCCGCGGCGCAATTGGGACAGCCACGAGGACCTGGCCCGGGACCACGGCGAGATGGGCACCAGCATGGATCGCCCGGCGGCGGCGCTCATCAACGATCTCAAGTCCCGCGGCATGCTCGACGACACGATCGTGATCTGGACCACGGAGTTCGGCCGCATGCCGTGCAGCCAGGGGAGCAAGGGACGCGACCACAATCCGTTTACGTTCACCAGCTGGCTGGCCGGCGGCGGGATCAAGGGCGGCGCCACGTACGGCGCGAGTGACGAGTGGTCGTATAAGGCCGCCGAAAACCCGACGTATTGCTACGACCTGCACGCCACGGTGCTGCACCTGCTCGGCATCGATCACGAGCAGCTCACGTTCCGACACAACGGCATCGATCGACGGTTGACCGACGTGCACGGGCACGTGATTCGCGAGCTGCTGGCGTAGGCCGACCGACATCGTCGGCGGATGGGCCGGACAGCACGCATCGCACCAGGAGGAGAGGTATGGAATCCAGCGTCAGCGGAGCGTCCCGGTTTGCAGCGGCGTATGAAGCGGGAACGGATATCGGCGCGTTGTGCCGAACGGTGCGAGAACAGCTGGGCGCGGCGCCGCACTTGGCGCTGGCGTTCGTGGCGGCAGCACACCGCGAACGGATGGCTGAGATCGCCGCGGCGATGCACGGCGCGCTCGGCACCGAGGCGATTTTGGGCTGCACGGCCGAGTCGATCGCCTGCAACGCGCGCGAGTATGAAGAGCCCACCGGCATTGCCCTGTGGGCGGCCCATCTGCCGGGCGCGAGCGTGACACCGATGCAGCTGGAGTTTCAGGCCGCGACGGACGGGGGCGCGTTTGTGGGCTGGCCCGCTGCGCTGCCGGACACCTGGCCGGCCGGAGCCGCGCTGATCCTGTTGGCCGACCCGTTCAGCTTTCCCGCGGACGTGCTGTTGGCGCGATTGAACGAGAGCCAGCCGGCGTTGCCGATCGTGGGTGGGATGGCCAGCGGCGGATTCTCTCCGGGCGAGACTCGCCTGTTGCTGGGCGGCCGCGAAGTTCGCACGGGGGCGGTCGCGGCGCTGGTGCATGGCCCGGTGCGAATCAGCACCGTGGTCAGCCAGGGATGCCGGCCGATCGGTCGGCCGTTTGTGGTGACCAAGGCCGAACGCAACATCATTCTCGAATTGGGCGGCCGGCCGGCGCTCGAGCAATTGCAGGAGCTCTTCGGCACGCTCTCGCGAGAGGAGCAGCAACTGGCCCGACAGGGCTTGCACGTGGGCCAGGTGATCAACGAGTATCGCGAGACGTTCGGCCGCGGCGATTTTCTGGTGCGCAACGTGCAAGGCGTCGATCCGCAGTCGGGTGCGATCGCAATCGGCGATTGGGTGCGGGTGGGCCAGACCGTGCAGTTCCACGTGCGCGACGCGGCCAGTGCCGACGAGGATCTGACGGCCCTGTTGGCTGCCGGCGCAAGCGGCGCGGGCGACTGTCGCGGGGCGCTATTGTTTACGTGCAACGGCCGCGGCACGCGGCTGTTTGACGGGCCAGATCACGACGCGGCCTGCGTCGCGCGGCAGTGGCCAGGCGCGGCGCTGGCGGGTTTCTTTGCCCAGGGCGAGATTGGCCCCATCGGCGGCAAGAACTTTTTGCACGGCTTCACGGCAAGCGTGGCGTTGTTTGAGTGATTTGGAGTCAGTCCGTCGCGCCCGTTCGAGGCAAGCGCGAAATCAATGGCCCGCGTGGCCGGCGGCGCCATGATCGTGGCCGCCTTGGAAGAGCGGCGAATCGGGATTGCCGCGCGCCACGATGTAGGCCACGAGGTCGAGAATCTCTTCTCGCGACAGCTTGTCCAACAGGCCTTTGGGCATGATCGACGAGGTGGATTTTTGCCGCAACACGATTTCGTCCGGCTTGAGCTCCACGGCATCAGCCTTGGCCAGCGGGTTCTCGATCACGCGCACGCGCTGGGGCGTGTCTTCGAGGACCAGGCCCGTGAGCACTTTGCCGCTGTCGAGCTCGAAGATGTACGACTGAAACTTCTCGTTGATGCGGGCCGAAGGATCCAATAGCTCCTGGAGCACGTCGAGGGCGCCGAACTTGGCGTCGAGCTGGGTGAGATCGGGGCCGAGCGCCGTGCCCGCGCCATCGAGCTTGTGGCAAGCCACGCAATTGGCAACCTGGAACATCTGCTTGCCGTTGCCATACGAGCGACCCGCGGAAAGCGCGGTGACGGCGCCGGCCAGGTCATCGAGCTTCCACTCAACCCGCGGGCGGCGATCGGCTAAGAGCGGATCCTTGATTTCCAACGGATGCGCCGCCAGATAGCTCTCCGGATTTTCCAGATACGCGTCGAGATCTTCCACCACGTACAGCGCGCCGTACATCCGCCGCCAGTGGCCGGGATACGTGCACACGTAGGGATACACGCCCGGCTCAGTGGGCGCGGTGAAGCTCAGCTTTTCGCTGGCGCGCGGCTGCAGCAGGGTGCTGGAGAGAAGAATCTTGGGCGAGCGCGGCACAAAATGCCGCTCCGCCGCGCCGGGCTGCTGGGCAGTAGCTTCGGCCTCGAGACCGATTTCTTCCAGCGAACCGGGCCGCGCGATCACCAGATTGTGCGGCATCAGGTCGCTGTTCTCGAAAACGAACTCGACCGGCTTGCCCGCGCGGACCGCAATGGTGTCTTGATCGTACGACATGCGCTCAAACAGCGTGCCGATGCGGATGACGCGCACGCCGAGCTCGGACAGCGCGGCGCGGGCTTGCTTCGCTTCGTCCGGCGGCAGAAGCGCGGCCAGCCCGTGGGCGAACTCCATGGCATCAAGCGGTTCAGGCGCGGTGCGCTCGGCCACCGGCACAGCGGCGAGATACCTGGTGACCTGGTCCAGCAGCGGGCGCGCCTGCTCGCGCGGCCAGTCGGCACGACCGAGTCGCTGCAAGGCGCGAATGGCGGCGGGTCGGTTGGCATCGGCGGCGACGAAGGGGGCCAGCAGCGCAAACGTCTTGGCCTCTTGCCCGCGGACGTAAGTGAGCGCCATCATGGCCGAGCGGCGGAGGGCAGCCGCGGGATCGCCATCGCCCAGCTGCAAGGCCACGCTTTCGCGCGGGGCCGCAATGCGGTCGCGCATGGCAACTTCCTTGCGCCGGCCGTCGAGCAAGCGCAAGGTGAAGCCTTCCAGGCGGCGGCCGAGATAGCCGTCGGTGCGGTTGTAAACGGTCACCGCGTCGATCGGCATGTCGCTGCCCAGGTCAACTTCCCACCAGGCGCCGGGCGTGTTCTCTTCGGTGTGCGTCTGGCCGCCGGAGCCGAATTCGCCGCTCTTGTTGCCGTCGATGGCGCGCGCGGCGTCGCCGCCGTGCGCCGTGTTCTTTTGCGACGCCTTGCCGGAGCGGGCCACGTTGCGACCGCCGCTGGTGACCTCGACCTCGGCCAGCGTGAGCGTGCCGCGCGCGGGGAGCTCGATGCGCACAAACCGCGCTACTGGACTGTCGCCGGACGAAGTAGCGAGCGACTCGGGCAGGCCGGCGAGCAGCGGCGCAATACGCTCATACAGACTGGCGCGCAAACTGGCATCGGCGACCAGCGGCATGGCGTCGACGAAATCGCGCAGGCTCTTGACTGAGCTCGTGGCCAATTGCCAGGCTTTGTCCGGCGAGCGATCCGCGTTCAGCAGCGAGACGAAACCGATCTGCCGCAGCACCGGCTGCCGCGCGGTGGTGGCCAGTTGTTCGAGCTCGGCCCGAGCGCCCGCCAGCTCGTTCGCGCTGCGTCCGCCGAGGAGCCGTACCAGGTCGAACACGAGGCTGGGGTCGGCGTCTGCTTCTTTCTCGTCGAGCGCGCGGATGGCGCCCATGATCACAGCCAGCTCCGATTGTTTTTCGAACTCGGCCAGCTTGCGCAGGGCGTCGCGGCGATCGTCATCGAGCAAACCGGCGCGGGCCAGCATCTGCTGACAGACCGCGCGGTTGCGCGGCATGGCCAGCAGCCGCTCGTTCGAAATTGCTGCCAGCAGGTAGCGCTGGCCGGCATCGGTGGTGAATTTGATCTCGCGGCCGGCGGCCAGCGCCTGCTTCCAATGCGGATCGAGTGTCTTCAGCGTCTCGTTGCGCACGAAGTCGAGATATTCGTCGCCCGGCTGCTGGGCGGCGATGACGACCACTTCCACCGCCTCAGGCTCGGTGAAGAAGCTGGCGGCGCGCACAGCCTCGAGCCGGACGCGGGGGTGCTCGTCGGCCGCCAGTTTGCGCAGCCGATCGAGCGTGTCGGACACGCGATCGCGCCAGTAACAGAGCACGCGCGTGGCGGCGGCGCGGGCTCGAAAATCGTTCGCGGCCAGCACCCGGTCCAGCAGCCCCGCGTTGACCCGATTGTGCTGCTGATTGACCCACAGCGCTTCGAGCAGGTCATGCTCGTGCTTGGGATCTTTTTCGTCGAGCTGCGTGACCCAGCGGTCGACCGCGGCCAGTACGTCGTCGCTATTACGGGCGCTCAGTTCGAGCCGGGCACGGTAGCGGACGCGTGACTCGGGCTCCTTCAGCAGATCGAGCAGCTTGTCGATCGGCTCGCCGGCGACCGCCGCGGGCTTCATCAGCTCGCGACCCTCGTAGGTTACGCGATACACGCGGCCGTGCGTGCGATTGCGATTGGGATCGCGCAGGTTGTGCTGCATGTGGCCGATGATGGGATTCTGCCAGTCAGTAAAATAGAGCGCGCCGTCGGGTCCGATTTCGAGATCGACCGGGCGAAAGTTGGGATCGCTGGAGCTCAACAGCGGCTCGACTTCGCTGGCGGTGAAGCTGGCGCCCTTGTCGGCCACCTGGTACTGCAGAATGCCCTGAAAGCCGATCACGTTACCCACGAGCAGGTGCCCTTGCATCTCGGGCGGAAAGTGGCGGCTGTACAAATACTCGATGCCCGGGCAGGGGCGGGTGCGGGGCTTGTAGACCATCGGCGGTGTGGCGTGCTTGTGCGGAAAGTCGACGTGGCCGGAGAAGAGCGCGCCGTGATAGGGATTCGCGCCTGTGCCGTCGACGACGATATCCTGTCCCCAGTGATCGAACACGTGCCCGTGCGGATTGGCGAATCCATAGGACACGTAGACTTCGAACTTTTGTGCGCGCGGCTCGTAGCGAAACACACCGGCGTTCGCCAGGCGAATGGGAGGGCCGTAAGGCGTTTCGACCTGCGAGTGGTGGAACGTACCCTCCTGAAAATAGAGCGCGCCGCCCGGATCGAAAGTGAAACTGTTGGACGTGTGATGGGTGTCGGCCGAGTCGAGCCCGGAGAGCACGCGCGTACGCGTATCGGCCCGATCGTCGCCGTCGACGTCCTTGATGAACAGCAGATCGGGCGCCATGGCGACCAGCACGCCGCCGTTCCAGAATTCGAAGCCGGTGGGATTGTGCAGGTGGTCGGCAAACGTGAGACAGCGGTCGGCGCGGCCGTCGCCAGTGGTGTCTTCGAGGATCAATAGCCGGTCGTTCATTTCGTCCTTGGGCTTCCAATGCGGGTAGCTTTCCCAGGTGGCCACCCACAACCGGCCCTGGGTGTCGAAAGCCATTTGCACGGGACTGATCAGCTCGGGGAACATGGCTTCGTCGGCCACGAGCGAGACTTTCAGATTCTGGCCGATGGTCATCTTGCCGATGGCTTCTTCGCCGCCGAGAAAAACATGCTTGCCGCCGGGGAGCGGGCCGGGCTTGTTGGAAATCACTTCCAGAAACGGCGGCGTGTTCGAATCGTCGACCGCGAGGTCGCTGCCCTGGGCCAGCGCCCAAACGCGGCGGTCGCGATTGGCCGTCATCACCTCCAGCACTTCCAGCTCGCGGTCCATGACCTCGCGATTGGTCTGATCGTTGACGAACTTGAGATCGGCGCGCCCGCCGAAGATCGAATAGCCGTCGGTGGTGCGATACTTCTCGAACCAGATGAAGTCCTTGTCGACGACCGCCTGGCGCAGTTTTTCGATGGCGGACGGTTCGACGGGTCCCCCCGGCCGGTCGCCGAAAAGGGCCGTGTCGATGACCCGCGCGATCTCCCAGTTGCCGCGTTCGTTGAGATGCACGCCATTGATGGTGAGCGGCACGTCGCCGCCGGTGTAGAGCTTCTGGCTGGGGGCGAAGAGATCGACAAACGGCACTTGCTGGGCCGCGGCCACTTCCGCCATGGCCTTGGTGTACAGCGCGATGCGCTCGTTGTTCGCGGCCCCATCGGGCAGATTGCGGTCCCGCAGGTTTTCGTGCGCGATGGGCGAAAACAAGACCAGCCGCGGCGGGCTGGCGCCGTTGTACTTTTGCGCGCGGGCTTGCTGGATGAACGTTTCCAGGTCGGTTTTGAATTTGGCCAGACCCTCAGGGCCGGCGAACGACTCGTTGTAGCCGAAGAAGGCCAGAACGACGTCGGCCTTCACGGCCTGCAGGTGCTCGTCGGGCGTACCGAAGCCGGCCGAACGCAGCCGCAGCGTCAACTCGTCGCCGGAGAAGCCCAGGTTGCGAAACATCAGCTCGTGGCGTGGGAAGCGGCTTTGCACGAGCGCCTCGAGATGGCCGAAGTGCTGCATGCGGTCGGCGAGCGTGTTGCCGATGATGGCCACTTGGTCGTGCGGCTGCAGTGCGAGCTTGGGGTTTTCGGCGGCGCGAACAGCGGCAGGCCCGGCAACCAACAGCCAGAGCCAGGCAGAGTATTTCCAAGCAGGGTAGTTCACGGGGTGAGCCTTGTGGGGCCGGGAGGAAATCGGTCTGCGGCACGCCAGGTGGGATTAAATGATGCGGCCGACGTGCTCAATTGTGAACCAACGGGCGTGTCGATTCAAGGCATCGCGCAGGCGTCGATTGCCACGAGCGCTACCTGCGGGATTGAATTCTCGCGTGCGCGATGTTTTGTTGCGGCCCGTTGGGCCTTGCTGCACGTTCACGGGGGGCGCCGCGTTTCCTGGGCCGTGCCCAAGGGCTATCGAGTTTGGGCCTTCGGCCCCGAAATGCATGCACATCTTCGCCCGCGTCAATCGACGTTTAACTGTCCTTGATTGCCTGCAACCTAGTTGGTCTACTTTGAGTTTCGGCGGACTCGCGAACCCACGGTGTGTCAGGAATCATGGCGTTTCGAAGTGTCGATGCGGCGATCAAGTTT
Source organism: Pirellulales bacterium (assembly GCA_050250435.1). Taxonomy (GTDB): domain Bacteria; phylum Planctomycetota; class Planctomycetia; order Pirellulales; family PALSA-1355; genus JBFWOR01. Next base: position 72,123 of record JBFWOR010000022.1, read on the forward strand.
CCGGCGCTCGAGGCCGAGATCGCGCAGTTCTGGAAGCGCCAGCAGATCTACGAAAAGTCGCTCCAGCAGCGTGCCGGCGCCCCGCGCTTCGTGTTTTACGAGGGACCGCCCACGGCCAACGGCCTGCCGCATCCGGGCCACTGCCTGACGCGGGCCATCAAGGATCTCTTCCCGCGCTACAAGACCATGCGCGGCTACCTGTGCCGCCGCAAGGCCGGCTGGGACACACACGGGCTGCCGGTGGAAGTGGAGGTGTCCAAAGAGCTGGGCATCCACTCGAAAGAAGAGATCGAGCGTTACGGCGTCGAGCCGTTTATTCACAAATGCCTGGAGAGCGTGTTTCGCTACACGCGCGAATGGGAGCGGCTTACCGAGCGGCTGGCGTTCTGGATCGATCTGAACGACGCCTACGTCACCTACCATCAGCCGTTCATCGAAAGCGTGTGGTGGGCGCTCAAGAACCTGTACGACCGCGGGCTGTTGTACCAGGGGCACAAGATCGTGTGGTGGTGGGCCCAGGGCGGCACGGCGCTGAGCTCGGGCGAGGTGGGCCAGGGTTATCGCGAAGTGGACGACCCGAGCGTCTTCGTGCGCTTTCCGCTGGTCGACGAGCCGAACACTTCGCTGTTGGTGTGGACCACCACGCCCTGGACGCTGCCGAGCAACCAGTTTGCCGCAGTCCATCCGGAACTGGAGTATTCCGTGCTCGAAGAGGCAGACGGGCAGCGGCTGATCGTGGCGAGCGCGCTGGTGGAGCAGGTGGCCGCCAAGGCCGCCGGAGAGTCGCCGCCGAAGATCGTGAACACCGTGGCGGGCAGCGCGCTGGTTGGCAAGCGCTATGTGCCGCCCTTTGACTATTACTACAAGTCCGCCGGCGCGCGGCAGGGCAAACTGCAAGCAGGCGGCGCACAGCACGTCGCCTGGCGCGTGGTGGCGGCCGATTTCGTGACCACCGACAGCGGCACGGGAGTCGTGCACCAGGCCCCGGCCTTTGGCGAAGTGGACTACGACGTGCTACAGGCCGAGCAGCGCCGGTTTGTTGGCGGCGAAGGTCCGGAGCTGATTTGCGCGGTCGCGCCCGACGGCAAATTCACGGCCGAGGCGCCGGACTATGCCGGCCGCTGGGTCAAGGAGGCCGACAAGGATATCTCGCGCGAGCTCAAGCGGCGGGGACTGCTCTATCACCAGGAGCAGTATCGTCACGAGTATCCGTTCTGCTGGCGGGCCGACGAGGATCCGCTGATCCAGTATCCGCGGCACAGCTGGTTCATCCGCACCACGCAGTTCAAGGACCAAATGCTGGCCAACAACCGGCAAGTGAACTGGCTGCCGGAGCACATCAAGGACGGACGCTTCGGCAATTTTCTGGAGACGAACGTCGACTGGGCCTTGTCGCGCGAACGCTATTGGGGCACGCCACTGCCGATCTGGGTGTGCGACAAGACGGGCCGCGCCGAGGCGATCGCCAGCTATGACGAGTTGTTGGCCAAGCCGGGAGCGACCGGCACCGAAGTGTGGCAGCGCGCCAAAGCCGCCAAGCCGGAACTCTCTGAGCACTTGAAAGTACACAAGCCGTATATCGACGCGATCACTTACCAGTCGCCGTTCGACGCGGCGGGCACGATGCGCCGCGTGGGCGAAGTGATCGACGGCTGGTTCGATTCCGGGGCGATGCCCTTTGCACAGTGGGGCTATCCGCATCGCGGCCGCGAGGAATTTCAGGAGCTATTCCCAGCCGATTTCATCAGCGAAGCGATCGACCAGACGCGCGGCTGGTTCTACAGCCTGCTGGCCGAGAGCACGCTGTTGTTCGGCGATGACGCGTCGGCCGATCCGGCCGCTTCAAAAGATCCCGACCGGCCGCGCGAGCCGTTTCCGCACCCATTTCGCAACTGCATCGTGCTGGGGCTGATGCTGGGCGAAGACGGCCAGAAGATGTCGAAGAGCAAGCGGAACTACCGCGAGCCGAACGAAATCTTCGATCGTTACGGGGCGGATGCGCTGCGCTGGTACTTCTTTGCCAATCAGCCGCCGTGGACGCCGATCCGCTACAACGAGCAGGCGATCAAGGACAGCGTGCCCGAGTTCTTGTTACGGCTGTGGAACGTCTATAGTTTTTTTGTGATCTACGCGCGGATCGACGGATTCGACCCGGCAGAGCTGCTGGCCGGCCGGCGCGATCAGCTGGGCGCCGACGAGCTGGCGCGGGGGCGCGGTTACCGACCGATTGGCCAGCGGGCGGAGCTGGATCGCTGGATCCTGAGCGAGCTGCATCGCACCGTGGCGGCGGTGACCGAGCACATGGACGCGTACGACAACTTTGCCGCGTGCGGGCAGATCACGTCGTTCGTCGACGCCTTGAGCAATTGGTACGTGCGCCGCAGCCGCGACCGCTTCTGGAGTGAGGACAAGACGGCGCCCGACAAGCTCGACGCTTATTGGACGCTGTATGAATGTCTGCTGACGACCGTGAAACTGGTGGCGCCGTTCGTGCCGTTTCTGGCCGAGGCGCTGTGGCAGAACCTGGCCGTGGCGGCACTGGAACCATCTGATTGGGAAATCATCTCTGACACCGCGAAGCGTAGTTCAGTGCGCGAAAGCGTGCATCTGTGCGATTTTCCGACGGCCGATGCGACGGCGATCGACGCGCAGCTTTCCGAGCGCATGAGCCTGGTGCGCGAGATCGTTTCGCTGGGGCGCGCGGCGCGAATGGGTGCCAAGCTCAAGGTGCGGCAACCGCTGGCTAAGGTGGAGGTGATCCTTGCGGCGCGCGAGCAGCTAGGCTGGCTGCAAGGCCATGCGGCGCTGATTGCCGAGGAGCTGAATGTCAAACGCGTGGAGTTCGCCGAGAAGGCGGAGCAATATATTGCGTACACGGTGCTGCCCGACTTGAAGCGGTTGGGCCCGCGACTGGGCAAGCAGTTGCCGGCGCTCAAGCAGGCGCTGTCCGCGGCCGACGCGGCGGCGCTCTTAGCCCAGATGGAAACGCAAGGGCAAGTGACGCTGGAGCTACCCGGCGGGCCGGTCGCGCTCGACCCGATCGATCTGCAAGTTCGCCTACAAGCCAAGCCGGGCTGGGCCGCGGCGCAGGGCGCTGCGTGCGTGGTGGTGCTCTCCACGGAGCTCGACGAGTCGCTGCTGGCCGAGGGTCTGGCGCGCGAACTGGTGCACGCGATCCAGACCGTGCGCAAAGATCGCGATTGCCAGTACACCGACCGCATCGAAGTGGGCATCGTCACGGAAGACGCGGCATTGCGCGACGCCGGGGAGAGTTTCCGGTCGTACATTGAGGGGGAAACATTGTGCACGCGGCTAGGCGCGGGGCCGATCGACGGCGTTGAGCCGGTGGAGATCAAGCTGGCCGGCGCGGCAGTGAAAATCTATCTGCGCGTGGTGGCGCCGTGAGCCCGACCGAGGTCGAACGCAAGCTGCGGCTCGTGGTGCTCATTTCCGGTGGTGGCACAACGCTCAAGAACCTGTTGGCGAAAATCGCGGCCGGCAAGCTGGCGGCGGAAGTGGCGCTGGTGATTTCCAGCAATCCGCGGGCCGGTGGTTTGAAGATTGCCGCCGACGCGGGCGTTCGCACACAAGTGATCGAGCGCCGCGCGCATGCGACGCCCGAGTCGTACAGCGAGGCCGTGTTCGATGCCTGCCGCGCAGCCAACTGCCAGTGGGTGGTGATGGGCGGTTACCTGACGCACGTGCTGATTCCGCCCGACTTCGAAAACCGGGTGCTCAATATCCATCCGGCGCTGATTCCGGCGTTTTGCGGCAAAGGTTTTTACGGTCATCACGTGCACGAGGCGGTGCTGGAATACGGCGCGAAGATCAGCGGCTGCACGGTACACTTCGTGGATAACCAATACGATCACGGGCCGATCATCCTGCAGAAGGTCGTGCCGGTGCTGGACGACGACACGCCTGATACGCTGGCCGCGCGGGTGTTTGCGGCGGAATGCGAGGCGTATCCCGAGGCGCTGCGTTTGCTGGCGCGCGGCAAAGTGACGGTGGCGGGCCGGCGCGTGAACGTGGACTAGCTGGCGGACACAACCGGCGTGTAGCCGAGCGCGCCATAGAGCCGGCTGGCTTCGGCCCAGGCGCTATGGGTCTCGAGCCACACCTGGCGCTCGCCCGCGTCCCAGACGGCCGCTTCGAGCGCGGCCATCAACAGCCGCCCGACGCCGCGCCGCCGATAGCCTGGCAACACCGCCAGCCAGTGCACCACGGGCCGGTCGCGTGGCGGGTCGCCGCGACGGGCGAGCGTCACGGTGCCCACAGTGCGCGGGCCCAGGCTGAGTGCGCCGCGCGCCTCGGCGAACCACATGCACTCGGGGCGCCACCACGGCTTTTCCAGGAACTCGCGCGCGAAGTCGGCCGCGTCCCAATCGCCCAGGCTGACCCGCTGCCGGGCGAAGGCTTGTCGCCGCAGCGCGAGCCAAGTTTCGACGTCGGCCGGCCCGGCGTAGTGCCGCAGCCGAACGCCATCGACCGCGGGAGTTTCCGGTCGCTGATACAGTTGTCGCGTCAGTTGCAGCACGATGGTCATTGCCTGCCAGAATACCATAACTCGTTACCTGACAGCTATTTACTCTGGATACCATGCAAAGGCCGTGCCGACATTTGGAATATATCTATCATAATATTCCACATAGATGATTGTGTACGGCCACGCATCCGGGCATAATCGAGCGATATAACTGCGTGTTTTTGCCACTTTGTGGAAGGCGTGGTGCCGGTGCTCGTTGAGGAACGCCGCAACCAGTTGCTGGAGTTGGTGCGCTCGCGGGGCTTTGCCTCGCTGCCGGAGTTAGTGGACCGGCTGGGCGTGTCGGAGTCGACGGTGCGTCGCGACCTCGACTACCTCGAAGAAGTGGGCAGCGCCAAGCGCACGCACGGCGGAGTGTTTTACACGGGCCCGTCGCCCAAGCTGCCGCACTTTGACGAACGGCAACCGCAGCAGTGGGACAAGAAAAAACGCATCGCCGCCGCCGCGGTGAAGCTGATCGAAGACGGCGACACGGTGCTATTGGACGGCGGCAGCACGACCTACGAGGTGGCGCAGTTGCTGGTGGGGCGGCCGCTGCAAATCGTGACCAATTCACTGCCGGTGGCCAACTTGTTCGCCTCGAACGCCAATCATGACCTCGTGCTGCTGGGCGGTTACGTGTATCCGCGCACGGGCGTGGCGTTGGGGCCGCACACCAACGAAATGCTCGAGCGGCTAAGCGTGCGACGCACGATTCTCAGCGTCGCGGGAGTGACCGAGCGCGGATTCTTCAACAGCAACCTGCTGCTGGTCGAGACCGAGCGGGCGATGATGCGCGCCGCGGACGAAGTGATCGTCGTGGCCGACAGCACGAAGTTCGGCCGACAGAGCCTGGCCCACTTGTGCGGCCTGGAAGAGATTCAACAGATGGTGGTGGACGACGAGACTTCCGAGACGTGGCGCGCGCGACTGCTCGCGGCGGGAGTGACGCTGCACGTGGCAGACGCGGGAGAAGCGGAAGCGGTGAAGTGAGCGAACGCGCACGGGTGTCTCTATGAGCCACCCGTGGCACCCTTGAGGTCAGACCATGCCCGCTGTTTTAGATCGCACGCAAGTTGAGCGGATTGTGCGCGAAGTGGTCGCCGGCACGCTGGGCGCGCAGGCCACGAACGGTCGCCGCGGCACGCCCGAGCTGGTGGTGAGCATTTCCGCGCGGCACTTGCACTTGAGCGATGAGCACGTGGAAGTGCTGTTCGGGCCGGGGCACAAGCTGACCGAAATGAAGCCCTTGTACCAGGACGGCTTTTACGCGGCGGAAGAGACGGTGATGGTCGTGGGACCGAAACGGCGCATGCTGCCCAGCGTGCGCGTGCTGGGTCCGACGCGGCCGTACAGCCAGGTGGAACTGGCGTTCACCGACGCCATTTCGCTGGGCATCGACGCGCCGGTGCGGGCCAGCGGCAACATTCGCGGCAGCGCCGGCTGCGTGCTGGTCGGTCCGCAGGGCGTCGTGGAACTGTCGGAGGGCGTCATCCGGGCGGAGCGACACGTCCACATGAGCCTGGACCACGCCGCGCACTACGGCGTGAAAAACGGCGACCGCATGAGTTTGCGCATTCAAGGCACCTGCAGCGTCGTGCTGGAGGATTTGCTGGTGCGGGCCGACGCGACGAGCAAGCTCGAGGTCCACTTGGATACGGACGAGGGAAACGCGGCCGATTTGGATCACGCCACGAAGATCGAATTGTTCAAGCCGCGCTGATGAGCGGGGGCGATCCACCACAAAGACACCAAGTGCACGAAGAAACGGCGAAACTACGAAGAGATAACCACAGAGAGCACCGAGGAACACGGAGAGCGGAGAGGACGACGCGAAAAGCGAACCACGAAAAACACAAAGATCACGAAAAGATAAGCCGTCGAGGACGCAGTGGAATAGGGCGCGAAGAACAAACGAGGCGATTCGAAGAGACAAAACATCGCTTCACAATGGACCACTAACTTTTCTTACTTTTGGAGAGCCATCCATGGCAAAGAATGTCGAAGCGCTGGGCATGATTGAAACCAAGGGCTTTATCGCCTTGGTCGAAGCCAGCGACGCAATGATGAAGGCCGCCAATGTCCAATTCCTGGGCTGGGACAAGGTGGGCAGCGGATTGGTTACGGCGTTTGTGACCGGCGACGTCGCGGCAGTCAAGGCCGCCACCGATGCCGGCGCCGCCGCGGCCGGCCGCGTGGGCGAAGTGATCGCCGTGCAAGTCATTCCGCGACCGCACGATGATTTGGGAGTTGTCATTCCCGAACGCAAGTAAATTCAAGCACTGCCGGGCAAACCGCAGTGGCACCCAAGCAGGTACAGGCACTGCGGTCTCTGCGAGCCGCCAGTGCACCCAGAAAACGAAACTCCATGTCAAAAAGGATCTCAAACACTATGAACGCAGCGATTGGACTAATAGAAACCAAAGGCTTGATCGCGCTGGTCGAAGCCACCGACGCCATGGCCAAGGCGGCCAACGTCGAGATTGTCAAGCGCATCAGCATCGGCGGTGCGTACGTTACCACGGTGGTGCGCGGCGACGTTGGCAGCGTGCGGGCTGCGGTGGAAGCCGGCGCCCAGGCCGCCAACCAGGTGGGCGAACTGGTCGCCAGCCACGTCATCCCGCGTCCGTCGGAAGGCCTGGTGGCGGCGTACCTGTCGTAGCGCGCGTGCCGGGTGAGCAGGAAGTTCGCGGGCCAGCGTTGGCCGCGACAAGCGCCCCGGCGGTTCAACCAAGGACGTCCTGACCATGAAAGTGCTGGTCGCCAATTTGGGCTCCACGAGCTTCAAGTACCGGTTGTTCGACATGACCGACGAGGGGCAGCTTGCGCGCGGCGGCATCGAGCGGATCGGCTCGGCCGAAAGCCGCTGCACGGTGGAAATCGGCGGCGCCAAGCGCGAGCTGGTGGCGCACGTGCCCGACCATGCCGCGGCAGTGCGGCAATGCCTTGAGCAACTGACCGATCCGGAGGGCGGCTGTTTGCGCAACGCGGCGGAGGTATCGGCCATCGGCTTCAAGGCAGTGCACGCCGGCCGAACCAGCGGCGTGCAGCGCGTGACGCCGGCGGTGCTGGCTGACATGGAAGCGATGAGCGACGTGGCGCCGGCGCACAATCCGCCGTACATCGCAGCCATGCGTTTGTTGGGCGAGAAGCTGCCGGAGATTCCGCTGGTGGCCGCGTTCGAGACGGGCTTTCACGCGACCGTGCCGGATCGGAATCGGTATTATCCCGCTCCTTACGAATGGGCGGAGAAGTTTCACATCAAACGCTGGGGATTTCACGGAGCGAGCCACCGCTATATCGGCACGCGGATTGCCGAGATCCTGGGACGCGACAACCTGCGCGTGATTTCGTGTCACTTGGGCGGCTCCAACTCGCTGTGCGCCATGCGCGGCGGCCAGAGCGTGGCCACGTCGATGGGCATGAGCCCACAAAGCGGCATCCCGCACAACAACCGCGCGGGCGACTTCGATCCGTTTGCCATTCCGGTGATCATGCGGAACACGGGCCAGACGCTCGCGGAAGTGCTGAACGACCTGGCAGAGCGGAGCGGCCTGCTGGGACTGAGCGGCGTGAGCGGCGACGTGCGCGATCTGGAAGAGGCCGCCGCCAAAGGGCACGCGCGGGCACGGCTGGCGCTCGAAGTGTTCGTTGCCGACATTCGGCACGCGCTGGGCGCGATGCTGGTGGAGCTGGGCGGTGCGGACGCGATCGTGTTCACTGGCGGCATCGGCGAGAACGGCACGGCGATACGCGCGGGCGTGACGGCCGGGCTCGAAGAGCTGGGCATCGTGCTCGATGAGGCGGCGAACGCCACGGCGCGCGGCGAAACGAAGATCAGCGTGGCCGAAAGCCGCACGCAACTGTGGGTCGTACCGACCAACGAAGAGTTGATCGTGGCCCGACAAACCAAACAACTCCTGGAAGCCAAAGGCTAGCGCCATGTTCGTCGCAAAAGTAACCGGGTCGCTGGTGTCGACACAGAAGGTCGATTCGATGGTGGGCCACAAGCTGTTGGTGGTGGAACCGTATCGCATCGATCCGCAAGACCGCCAGCGACTGATCAGCACCGGCCGCACGTTTGTAGCGGTCGACACCGTGGGGGCCGGCGAAGGAGAGTACGTGCTGATCACGCAAGGCTCGAGCGCCCGGCTCACGCCGGAGACAAAGAGCCTGCCGATCGACACGGTGATCATCGGCCTGGTCGATACGGTACACGTGGGGCAGCAGTGCGTATTCCGACGCGAAGAAGTGCAGCAGTAGTTCGGCGACGAGACGCCAGCCTATGAAGAGGCTCGGCGGGAGCCTCGCCCTCCCGATTGGAGGCGTCGCCCACCGACAGAGACACGAAGAGTCACGCAGCTTGAGGAAACGATTCAATCATGCAAGCCACTGAAGAACTGATTCGCAACGTGGTCGAACAAGTGTTGACGCGGATGGGCGCGCCGGCGGCGCACGCATCGGGCGGCCGCGGTTACACCGGCCGCCATGGCGTCTTCGATTGCGTGGACGAGGCGGTGGCGGCCGCCAACGACGCTTTCGAGCAGCTCAGCACGCGCACGATTGAGGATCGCAAGCGGATCATCGACCACATTCGCCGCATCTCCATCGAGCAGTCGGTGGAGCTGGGCACGATGGAGATGAACGAGACCAAGATTGGCCGGCTCGTTCACAAGATCGAAAAGCTCAAGACGCTGGGCGAGCGCACGCCGGGCGTGGAGTTCATGCGGAGCGAAGTGTTTAGCGGCGACCACGGGCTGGCGGTGATCGAACACGCCCCGTTTGGCGTGATCGGCGCGATCACGCCCGTGACGCATTCGTTGCCGACAATCACTGGCAATGCAGTGAGCATGATCGCCGGCGGCAACACGCTGGTGGTCAATCCGCATCCCGGCGGCAAGCGGGTAGCGGCCGAAGGCGTGCGCCGGTTCAACGAAGCGATCTATCGCGACCTCGGGATCGACAACCTGATCTGCGTCATCGCGGAACCGACGATCGAATCGGCCGACGCAATTTTCAACCATCGCGGCGTGCGGTTGATTTGCGTGACGGGCGGGCCGGCGGTGGCCAAAGCCGCCATGCAAGCCACGAAGCGGGCGATCGTCGCCGGGCCGGGCAATCCGCCCGTGGTGGTCGACGAGACGGCCGATCTGGACCGCGCGGCACGAGCCATGATCCAAGGCGCCTCGTACGACAACAACCTGCTGTGCATTGCCGAGAAGGAAGTGTTCGTGGTGGCAAAGGTGTTCGACGCGATGCTGGCCGCCATGGAGCGGGCCGGAGCGGTGCGACTCAATGCGCGCGAGATCGATGCGCTCACCAGGTCCGCCATTGCCAGCGTGGGAGAAGGCCAGCACAAGCACGACGTCGCGCACAAAGATTTCATCGGGCAGGACGCAGCCGTGCTGGCGAAGGCCGCCGGCAAACGGGTTTCGCCGGACGTGGAACTGGTGTTTGGCGAAACCGACGAGCACAACTCGTTCGTGCCCGTCGAACAGATGATGCCGTTTCTGCCGTTCGTCCGCGTGCGCGACGTCGACGAAGCGATCGCCAAGGCCAAGCATTACGAGCATAACTTCCGCCACACGAGCATCATTCACTCCAACAACGTGCGCAACATGACGGCCATGGGCCGGGCGTTGGACACGACGCTGTTTGTGAAGAATGGCCCGTGCATGGCCTCGCTGGGGCTGGGGGGCGAAGGATATTTGTCGTTCTCGATCGCCACGCCCACGGGCGAAGGCGTAACCACGCCGCTGACGTTCACGCGCGAGCGGCGCTGCTCGCTGATCGACGACTTGCGGATTCTGGGAAAGTGAGGCGTCAGGGGCCAGGGGACGGATCGGGGATTGGGAATAGGGGATCGGGGGCCGGAGATAGAAAAATGCAAGTCGGCACAGTGATCGGCACGGCGACCGCAACGGTCAAGCATCCCTCGCTGCAAGGGCAGAAGATGCTTGTCGTGCAGTTGTACGGCGCGGACGGCAGCACGCCGGACGGCGAGCCGGTCATTGCGGTCGATGCGCTGGGGGCCGGGCGGGGCGAGCGGGTGATTGTATCGAGCGACGGACAAGCCACGCGACAGTTACTCGGCAGCGAAAACACGCCGGTGCGCTGGAGCGTGATTGGACTTCAAGACTGAAAATGGCCGAAGGAGACGCCAACGCGAGACTGCGAGCCCAAGTGGAACGGGTCGTGCGCCAGGTGCTGGCCGAGATGACCGGGATTGGAAGCGCTCGCACTGCCGGACAGTCCAGCAGTGGCACCCTGACTCAATACCGGTGCGACAAAACAAATCGTGAATCAACAGCGGCGGACGGCGAACTGTTGATCACGGCCAAAGTGATCTCGACGCGCGAACTGGAGCACAAGCTGAAGGGCGTGACTCGGCTGGTGGTGACGCGGGGCGCGGTGCTGACGCCGTCGGCCCGGGATATGTTGCGAGAACATCGAATCAGTATGGCCACGGCTGTCGCCGACGAGAGCGACGCGCGGCGAAGGTGAGTGGGGAAATGAGAATTGCGGAAGTGATTGGAACCGTGACGTTGAATCGGGCGCATCCCAGCCTGGCCGGTGCGTCGTTGCGATTGGGCGTGCCGATGTCGCAAGACGACCTGCGCGGCCGCACAACGCCGACAGCCGAGACACTGGTGGTGTACGACGTGCTGGGCGCGGGCGTGGGTGCGCACATTGCGGTGAGCGAAGGGCGCGAGGCGGCGCAGCCATTTCATCCGGCAACAAAACCGGTCGATGCTTACAACGCGGCCATTCTGGACAGCGTGCAGTTGGAGGGACCGTAGGTGAGAGGCCATAGGGCGTAGGCTGTAGGCTGTAGGACAAAGAGACGAAGAGATTGAGAGAATGAGAGATTAAGAGACGAAGAACGGAATACCAGGACAGACCAAACAAATCATGAACGTGCATCAACTCAAATTGGAAATCTGCGACATCGGCCGGCGGATTTACGCCAAAGGCTTTGCCGCCGGCAACGACGGCAACATCAGCTATCGGCTCGGCCCGAACCAGGTGCTGTGCACGCCGACGATGGTGTGCAAAGGGTTTCTGAAGCCCGAAGATCTGTGCATCGTCGACATGGAAGGCAAGCAGCTCAGCGGTCAGCGCAAGCGCACGAGCGAAATCTTGCTGCACCTGGCGATCATGAAAGAGCGGCCGGAGGTGAAGAGCGTGGTGCACTGCCATCCGCCGCACGCCACGGCGTTTGCGGTGGCCCGAGAGCCGATCCCGCAATGCGTGCTGCCGGAAGTGGAGGTTTTCTTGGGCGACGTGCCGATCACCAAGTACGAGACGCCGGGCGGGCAGCACTTTGCCGACACGATTTTGCCGTTCGTGAAGAAGAGCAACGTCATCATCCTGGCCAACCACGGCACGGTGAGCTTTGGCGAGACGGTGGAACGGGCCTATTGGTGGACGGAGATTCTGGATGCTTACTGCCGCATCCTGATGATGGCCCGCGACCTCGGCAAGATTAACTACTTCAGCGAAGAGAAACAGCGCGAGCTATTGGACTTGAAGACCAAGTGGGGCTACAGCGACGCGCGGCTGGCGCCGGGCATGGAGAACTGCGACATCTGCGCGAACGATGTGTTTCGCGACAGCTGGCGTGACAGCGGAGTGGAGCGACGGGCGTTCGAGCCGCCGCCGTCGATGCGGCCCGGCTCCAAAGGCGCCGCGGGCGGCGCGACAGCCGCAAAGAGCGCTGCGACGAATGGCGCCGCGCGGCCGGCCGCGGACATTGACACCGAGGCGCTCGTGCAGACGATCACCGAGCGCGTGATGGCGGCGCTGAACAAGGGGTAAGGGGCGAGGGGTAAGGGACTCATGAAAGTCAGCATTATCGGCGGCGGAGGACTGGTTGGCTCGTGCACGGCCTTCGCCCTGCAAACGGGCAAGATCGTGCGCGAGATTGCGCTACTCGACGCGAACGCCGAGCTGGCCGGCGGGCAAGCGCTCGACCTGTTGCACGGCGCCAGCCTGATGGCCGATCAGACGATCACGTCCGGCGGCTACGAGCACATCCCCAGCAGCGACTTGATTTGCATCACGGCGGGGCTGCGCCGCAAGCCCGACGAGAGCCGGCTCGACCTGATCAATCGCAATGTCGATCTGTTCTTGAGTATCCTGGCGGAAATTCGCCGCGCAGGCTACCGGCCCGATGCGAAGGTGCTGGTGGTTTCAAACCCGGTGGATGTGCTGACGTATCTGGCCGCGCAGGCCCTGGATCTGCCGCCGGCACAGGTGCTGGGACTGGGAACGCAACTGGACACCGTGCGTTTCAGGTCGCTCATTGCCGAGCGCTTGCAGGTCGGGCCGACGCAGGTCAAGGCACTCATCCTGGGTGAGCACGGCGACAGCATGGTGCCGATTTGGAGCAGCGCCACGGTGGCGGGCCTGCCGCTGGAAAAGTTTCCCGGCTGGTCGCCGCATCTGGCCAGCGAGTTGTTCACGTGCACGAAAGGATCGGGCGCAGAAGTGATCAAGAAGAAGGGGGGCGCGGGTTTCGCCGTCGGCCTGGCGATCCAAGAAGTGATCGAGGCGGTTGCGCTCGATCGACGGGCGCTCCTGCCGGTGTCGAGCGTGCAGCGCGGTGCGTACGGGCTGCGCGACGTGGCGATTTCGGTGCCGACCGTGGTCGGCGCCGGCGGCGTGCTGGACACGCTGGAGATTGAGCTGTGGCCGAAAGAAACTCAGGCATTGCGCAAGAGCGGTCAGGTGTTGCGGCAGACGATTGACGAGGTGCTGGGGCGGCTGAAGACGAGGGCGTAGATTCCTCACCCTCACCCCTGCCCCTCGCCCGTCGACGGAGTGGGGGAGAAAAGGTAGCGCGGCATCGCAAATCAATATGCAGAAATCCCTCGACCGTAAACTGGCCGCGATTCACGCCGATCCGTCGGGCTCGAAGGAGTTCATCCTGGCCGACGCGAAGGACGCCGACATGGCGTTCGGCATCGGCTCGCCCGGCCGCTCTCCCGAGATGCACGCCGGCGAGGTGCGGATGCGCACGCTGGCCGAGTATCGCGAGAGCATCCGGCAGATCACGCGTCAGGGGTTGGTGGACATCATGCTGATGTCGGCCAGCAGTAACGACGTGCTGACGATCGGCGAGCGGCTGTTCGAGAGCAGTCACGTCACGCCGGCGGCCCGAGCCAACGACGCGAGCGACATCTTCGCCGTCCGCCACGGGCGCTACATTGCCGAGCCGGCGCAGCCGTTTCGCACGGCCTCGCTCGACCATATTCAATGCGGACACGTCGACTGCCGGCCGGATGAGCGGGCCCGCGGCGCGAACCTGGGGCTGTACAGCGTCACGTTCAACAACCGGCTGGACGACGATCTGCACTCGCTCGAGTCTTATCGGCAGTTTCGCGAAGAGGCGGAGCGCAAGGGCTTTCGGCATTTTTTGGAAGTGTTCGACCCGAACTCGCCCGAAGGTCTGACGCCACAATCGACTCCGCAGTTTGTCAACGATTGCATCGCCCGCACGCTGGCCGGCGTGGCGACCGCGGGCCGGCCCGTGTTTCTGAAGATCGTGTATCACGGGCCGCGGGCGATGGAAGAGCTCGTGGCCTACGATCCGCACCTGATCGTGGGCATTCTGGGCGGCAGCGCCGGCACCACGTACGACGCGTTCAAATTGATCGCCGAAGCACAAAAGTACGGTGCCCGGGCGGCGCTCTTCGGCCGCAAGATCAATCATGCCGAGTGCCAACTGGCGTTTGTCGAGTTTCTGCGGCGGATCGTCGACGGCGAAGTGACGCCCGAAGAGGCCGTGCGCGCGTATCACGGCGTGCTCGAAAAGTTGCACATCAAACCGCAGCGCTCCCTGGCCGACGACATGCAGTTGCACAGCGGCGTGATGAGCTACGGGAGCGGATCGAGCACGAGTGTGCCGGCCGGCGTGCCAAGAGCGGTTGATAAAAGGACAGGGCCTGCGGCCGACAAGCACGATTGCGGCTGCGGGGGCAGCGATCCGCAGGCATGTCATTGCCACGACGCCACGGCGAGCCACAGTCATTCGGAGACGCGCACTGGCGAGACGCCAGTGGCACCCGGCGCGCTGGCGCCGGGAGAGGTACCCGATTTTTCGCGCATGACGGTCGCCGAAAAACTGGCCTACAACAAGGCCAAGCGCGATCGGATCTTCGGGTAGTTCGAGACACACTGGCGGACAAGCCGCCAGTGGGACCCTGCGCACCATTCAGGAATCTGCACTGGCGAGACGCCAGTGGCACCCGGGAGCTACGGCACACGGCGTGTGCCGGCTACAGAAGGCTCGGCAGGCCGACAACGCTGCGGCAGCCGTGAGCTACAGAAGGCTCGGCGGGAGCCTCGCCCTCCCGGTCTCGGCAGTCGCGGAAAGGAACCCACCGGCCAAGCCGGGGCTGCAGGACGCATCGCACTCAGTGCCCGTCGTCGCTTTGCGCGAGCTCGCGGAGGTGCTCGATCGCGTCTTCCACGTCAGGCACCTGGGCGCCCCGCGCGCGGCCGCGGCGATCGCAATCGCACAAGAGCATCAAGTCGTCGAAGTCTTCGTGCGCTTCGAGCCGGCGGCGGGCCCGCATACCCAGCGTGCCGTCGCGCAGCGCCTGGGCGTCGGGATGATGCTCGATCAGCCAGCGGGTGCGTTCCGTAATGTGGCCGCTGAGCGCCTCGAGCGCCGCGGCGATGTGATTGCGCGGGTCGAGCCCCTTGCCCACGTCGTGCAGCAAGGCCGCCAGCTGAAACTCCTCGTCATAGGGCACCGCATCGCGGGCCAATTCGAAGACCTGCAAGCTGTGATAGAGCGCGTCGCCCTCGGGATGCCGCTCGGGATCCTGGCGAACGGTTTCGAGCGGCGCCAGCAGCGCGCGATACACGGCAAAACGATCGAGCGACCATTCGCCCGACTCGGCGGGCAAGTCGGCCGCGTCGTCCGGCGTGGGCGCGACGCCTTCGTGCAGCCGCGCGAGCACTTGAATCTCGTCGCGGACTTCGCGATTGGTCGGCAGATCGGCCGCTTTGACCCAGCCGTGACCGATGCGGCGCGCGGCGACGAGCTTGGCCCGATAGTATTCCGACTCCTGCCGCACGTACAGCAACCGCGCGGCCTCGCACGTGATCTGACGCCGCAATTTGTCGTTGCTCATGGTCGGGCGCGCCGAGCCGATTGGGTGCGGCGCCGGCGTCTCTACGGCAAGTATAGATAGCGGCCGCGGCCGGCGGCAACGCCCAACTCGCAGGGCACCCGACCGCGGAAATCACAACGGGCGAAAACGCCGGGTATGATGGTACGGAGTCGGCATCACCCCGTTATTGCAGGGAGCGATCGCTATGGAAGCTTTTTGGCAGGGCGTGGTCGCGGATTGGCCGGGAACGACCGAATTGTTGGACGTCATCTTTCGGCTCTCGTTAGCTGCCATCGTGGGCGCGCTGCCCGGGCTCCAGCGCGAGCAGCAGCAGATGCCGGCGGGCCTGCGAACGCACATGCTGGTGTCGGTGGGCACGGCCGTGTTCATGATGGCCTCGCTCGAAGCAGGCGCATCGGTGGATGCCGAGACGCGCGTCGTGCAAGGATTGGCCACCGGTGTCGGCTTTCTGGGCGCGGGTGCGATCCTCAAATCCAAAGACGAAAATGAAATCCGCGGCTTGACCACGGCGGCGAGTATCTGGCTCACCGCGGGGCTGGGGACGGCCGTGGGCGCGGGCCGCATCTGGCTGCCCATCGTGGGCGCCATCTTCGGGCTCGTGATCCTGTCGTGGCTGCGAACCGTCGAGCACGCAATGGGCGACCACACTAAATCGCCGCTGATCCAAACCGAGTCGAACAGCGAGAAGTAGGTGCGGCGACAAACCTCGGCAGCAATGCGGAGTCATTTTCGCGCAAGCGTGGGCATGACTCCCGGCTGGCAGTGCCGTTGTGCAGATTCAGCACTGCTGGGCAAAGTCAGCAGTGGCACCCGAGAGCACTTTGGTCTCTGCCATTACTTCTTTTCCGCGCCCGGGTGGTAGCTGCTCTGGGCGTGCGCCAACACGTCGTCCCAATGGAACCAGGCGGGCTTGAACTCTTTCTTGGAGTACAGCGCGGCCTGATCCATGAAGTGCGGACTCTTGGGATCGGCGCTGGCGCCGAACTGCAGCACGGTGGCCGCCTGCACCTTGTCGCCGAATTCATACACGCCCACGAACGAGTGGCCCACCACGCCGTATTGTTTTTTGTGCGTGGCGGTAGGCGGGGCGTAGTACGTGTTGAACACGACGCCCAGCGGACCCGGAGCGCCGGCGCACGGCAAGCTCGGCTGGGAATCCGAGAAGGGGATCTTGGCCATGTCGGCGTAGTTGGCATGACGCTGAATGCGGCTCACGTCGCCCCAGGGCACACGCCAGTCGCCGTAGAAGGCCTGCAACTTGCCGGCGGCGGTCAGCAGGGCCTCGAATTTCTTGGTCGGGTTGTCGACGAATTGGGGCTTGAGCGTTTCGACCGGATAGCCGCGGCCATACATCTCTTCGTACCACAGGTAGCAGAGCGTAGTCTGGGTGGAGTCGACCGCGGAGCGGCAGTCCCAATCGCACAAGTGATCCATGAATGGCTTGCACTTGGCGGCCAGCGTGGGCTCCGATTTTTCCAGCTCCTCCAATTGCCGGGCCAGCGGCGGCAGCTCGACCAGGGGCCAATAGAGCGTGGTATCCCAGGCGGCCCGCTTCCAATCGTCGAACGAAATATCGTGCATGTGCCGCAGCAGCATGCGTGAGACTTTTGCCCGGCGCTTGTCGTCGAAGCGGTCTTCCGCCATGTAGGCCGGGAAATCGCCGATGGCCGGGTTACCCTCGTCGGTCGTGAAGAACGGCGTGGAATTGCAGTTTTGCAAGTAGCCCGACTTGGGGTTGAGGATCTGCGGCAGTTCTTCGAATGCGTGCAACCCTTGCCAATCGCTCTTGGGGTTCGCGCCGTCAACCGGTTTGGTCCAGTCAAAACTGCCATCGCGCTTGGGAATGGCGCCGTTGTAGACGTAGAAGATGTTGCCCTGGTCGTCGGCATAACACGTGTTGAACATCTGCAGGTTGAGCTCGGCCATGGCGTCGCGCCATTCTTTGAAGTTCTTGGCCTTGGTCATCTTCAAAGCCTGGCGCAGGCGGCTGCCCTCAGCGAGCCGGGCGATCTGCACGGCCAGCAGCTTACCGTCGGCGTTGCGGCCGACAATGGGTCCGTGGTGCGTTTTGAGAAGCGTGTATTTCTTTTCGTCGAAGCCTTTGGCAGTGCGAATTTTGATGGTCTCGGACCATTGGGTCGCCGGGCGATAGCCGTCGCCGTACTTATAGTTCAGTTTGCTTTGCGGATCGTCGAACGTCTCGAGCCAGACGTCGGCCACGTCGGGGTCGTTCACCGTGTGCGACCAGCCCAGATGCTCGTTGTGGCCGATGGTGGGAATGGGACCGCCGAAGAAGCAGGCGCCGGAGAAGTTCAGACCTTCGCCGCTCTTCAGATGCCCTTCATAAAACTGGCCGTAGCCAAACCACGGCTGGTGCGGATTGGCGAACAGCATGGCCTTTTTCGATTTGGTGCGGCTGGGACCAATGGCCCAGGTGTTCGAGCCGATCTGCGCTTGAATTTCTTCCACGGCCTTTTGCACGTTGCCGCGCGGCGCGTGCGACTTGCCGAACATGAACTCCAGGAGCACGTGCCGCTCGTAAGCCAGCATGTGCCAGGGCTCGAAGTGCGTGATCAGCCGCGGCTTGACATTGGGGTTCTTGGCAAGGAAATGATTGAGCCCGGCGGTGTATCCGGCGGCAATGGCCTGCAGCTGCGGCTCGATGCTGGGAAAGTCGGCCTGAGCGCGTGACGGAATTTCGAATGAGCGATTGAGCAAATCGGAGCTGACGCCTTCCGGGCCATAGAGCTCGGCGTAACGGCCGAGCGACGCGACGTAGGTATCTTCGATCTGCCAGAAGTAATCTTGTGCCTGAGCATATGCAAAACCGAAGGCGACGCTGGCATCAGTCGGCCCCTCGATGTGCGGGACGCCCCACTCGTCGCGATGGATGGTGACCTGGGCGGCCATTTTTTCGGCGGCGGCTGCGTCGCCGGCCTCGTCGGCCCGCGCGACGGTGCCCCCGGAGTAGCACGCGACAACCAGTCCTACGACGATCAACAGATTTCGAAGCTGCGAAGGATGCCGCGCCATTGCCCAAACTCCTGTGAACGAGTGAACCGCGAGAGACAGGATGACGTTGAGACGGTCGACGAAACCGGGTGGTGCCTCGCGTGCTGGGGGCGCGACGGTGTTTCGGTTCGCGGCGAGCGGGCCCGGCGGCGGTTCGGTGCGACCGCTCATTAGCTTGCCATGCCCGGCGGGGCAATGCAAGGAGCGCGTCGCGCTTCGTGGACTCCGCTTCGCTGGAGTCGCCTCGTGTTGCCTGGCGGCACCCGGGCGCCGCGCCGGCGCTGGACCACCCGGGACACAGCGCTTTGCGGGGCCGCGCCCCGCGGGAGTTCAGCGACACAGACGCTTTGCGGGGCCGGTCAGGCACGGGGTGCCTGACCTACGGCAAAAGGCGAGATCAGCTTATTTTCCCGTGGGGCCGACGCACCACAGGTGCTCGAAGGTACGGATGAGGATCCGGCCGTTGGAAATGACGACCGAGGCATTGTTCATCTCTCCCAGCGAATTGGTGGCCAACAGCTCGAACTTGGGCTGGGCGCGGAGCACGAACGTATCGCCCGCCTGGTTGAGCATGTACAGCCGCTCGTCGGCCGTGAGAACCATCGACGACCAGGTGGCGTTGTCACTGCCGCTGGCTTTGAGACGCTCTTCCCAAACCGGCTCGCCGGTCTGCAAGTCGAGGCACTGCGCCACCCCCTGCATGTCGTTGATATAGATGTGTCCCTTGTGGATCACGCCTGAGCCAAGCCGCAGTTTGCTCTTGGGCTGGTGCCAGAGCCGCATCGATCGCGTGACATCGCCGGCGCCGCCGGGACGCACGGCCAGGCAGGCGCGGTGATAGCCGCCCAGGGCGACCAGCACCCCATCGCCCCACATGGGCGACGTGTAAACCAACGAGCCCAAGCCTTCACAGGTCCACAACGTGCGACCGCTGGGCGGATCGAACGCGACGACGCGCTGGGGCAGGGTCATGATCAGCTCATCGCGCCCGCCGGCGCGAATCACCAGCGGCGTGCTCCAGGAGCCGCGCAGCTCGGCATCGCGCTGGGCCGGTGTCTTCTGATCGTCCGGCACGTCGACGCGCGGCGGCTGGGGGATGTCGAACTGCCACACCGATTCACCGGTTTTCTTGTCGAGCGCGATGACGAATTCGCGCTGGCCGGGTCCGAAGTTCAAAAAGCACAGGTCGCCATGCAGCACCGGCGAGGCGGCGTAGCCCCACTCATGCTCCTGAATGCCCAGGTCGCGATGCCACAGCTCACGCCCCTGAAAGTCATAGCAATACACGCCGGCCGAGCCGTACCATACGATGACGCGCTCGCCGTCGGTCACGGGCGAGGCAGAACAAAAGGGATTGGTGGGATGAGTGGGTTCTGCGGCGGCGTAGTCGGTGCCCACTTGCCACAGCAATTGGCCGTCCGCGCGATCAAAGCACATGAGCGTGCGACGATGCTCTTTTTCGAGCGCTTGGGTGATGAAAATGCGCCCCTGCGAGACGATCGGCGTGGAGTTGCCGCGCTCTGGCAGCTTGACTTTCCAGGCGATGTTCTCCGTCGGGCTCCAAGTGAGCGGCAAGTTCGACTCGGTGGAGATACCCAGATTCTGTGGTCCGCGCCAGTTGGGCCAGTCTTCGGCCAGAGCGGCGGCCGACGTCATCGACAGCAGCGCGGAGAGCGGGACAAGTCGCAACAAGGCACGCAGCGCTGTTGCGCGCGGAATATCAGCCGTCGATTTCATGGGTAATTGTTCTCGGCGGGATGCATGGCGGGCGGCGGGGGGTGCTGCGGGACTCGCGGCACCTGGGCCTGCTTGACACATTCTGCACGATGGCCGCATGATTGTCGACGCTGAGCAGGGGTCAGGGGTCAGGGGTCAGGGGTCGGCGTCAGGGGTCCGTAAAGAGAAGAGGGTGGGTTGATACGCTATGGCGCAGCTCGTAGGCGGGATTGAAGCCGGCGGCACCAAGTTCGTCTGCGCGCTGGGGACAGGGCCCGACGACATACGCGCACAAACGCGCATTGCCACGACGACCCCCAGTGAAACGATTGGCGCCGCGATTGCTTTCTTTCGCGAGCAGGGGCGCGCCGTCGGTCAGCCGGCGGCCATCGGCATTGCATCGTTCGGGCCGATCGACCCTGACCCACGGTCGCCCTCGTTTGGCCACATCACCGCCACGCCTAAACCGGGCTGGAGCCAGACCGACCTGGCGGGCGAAGTGCGACGTGCGTGCGGGCTGCCCGTCGGCTTTGACACCGACGTGAACGCCGCGGCGCTGGGCGAGCAGCGCTGGGGAGCGGGCCGGGGCATCGACGACCTCATCTATATTACGATCGGCACTGGCATTGGCGGCGGCGGGCTGCTGGGCGGCAAGCTGATGCACGGGTTGATTCATCCCGAGATGGGTCATATGCGCATTCCGCACGATCTGGCGGCTGATCCCTACGCAGGCCATTGCCCTTTTCATGGCGACTGTTGGGAAGGACTGGCCAGCGGCCCGGCGATGAGTGAGCGCTGGAAACAGGCAGCCGACACGTTGCCGGCCGATCATCCGGCCTGGGCGCTCGAAGCGCACTATTTGGCGCTGGCGCTGGTGAACGTGATTTGCACGGTCTCGCCGCGGCGGATCATTCTCGGCGGCGGCGTGATGTCGCACGAACCGTTGTTTCCGCTCGTGCGCGGCAACGTGCAACAGCTGCTCAACAGGTACGTGCAAGCGCCGGCGGTGCTCGACGACATCGAGCGGTACATCGTGCCGCCCGGTTTGGGCCAGCGGTCTGGCGTGCTGGGCGCATTTGCGCTGGCGCAGCAGACGCTGGCGGCCGGCTGATTGCCGATCGCAGACTGATGAAGTACGATGGTCTCGCGCGCCCTCCCCTGCCCCACCATCGGCCCACCCCGCCGCCGAGAATCGACATGCCGCGTCTCTCGCACCGCGCCGGCTGCACGACGAGCGATCATCCGCGGATCGGCCGGCGACAACTTTTGGAAGCGGGCGGGCTCTCGATCCTGGGCCTCGGCGCCGGCAGTCTCGCGCGCCTGCAGGCCGCAACGACGCTCGGTCGAACCGCAAAGGCCAAGAGCGTGGTGTTCATTTTTCAGTCGGGCGGCCCTTCGCAACACGAAACGTGGGATCCCAAGCCGGAGGCGCCCGCGGAGATTCGCGGCGAATATGGCACGACGGCCACGCGCGTGCCGGGCGTGCACTTTTGCGAGTATCTGCCGCAGCTCGCGGCCCGCGCCGACCGTTTCTCGATTGTCCGCACGATGCATCATCCGGCGGCGCCTCAGTTTCGCAACGAACACAACGCCGCGATGTACTTGCTGCACACGGGGCGGATGGAGTTGCCACCGGGCGAGACGACGTCGACGATTGCGTTGCCGCAACCGAGGCGGCTCGAATGGCCGTCGATCAGTTCGGCCATTGCCTACGCGCTGCCCTCCGGCGGCGCGCTCGGTTTACCGGCAGCGGTGGAGCTGCCGCGGGCAAACATCCAGGCGCCGGGCAGCGGCCCGGGCATGCTCGGCAACAAATACGCGCGGTGGCGGGTCGATCTGGCTCCGCCCTGTCATACGCCGGATGGCGGCGGCTCCTGCCCGAACTGCTTCAGCCACGATCAGCCGAACGATCCCCAGCGCGTGGCAGGCAAACAGCCTGGAGCGTGGTGGGACAACTCGAGCTGCCGCAATCCGGACTTTCACTTGCCGGACCTGGGACTGTCGACGGGCTTGAGCGTCGATGCGCTCCGCAGCCGGGCTGCGCTACTGACTGCGCTCGATCAGGCGCGACGCACATTGGACAATCCGCCGAGCGTGCGCTCGCTGGAAGTCTATCGGCAGCAAGCGTGGGATTTGATTCTCGGCCAACAAGGTCAGCACAACCCATTCGATCTCACGCGTGAACCGGATGCGGTGCGCGACTTGTACGGCCGCGAAGAATGGGGCCAGGCGTTTCTGGTGGCGCGGCGGCTGGTCGAAGCCGGCGTGCGCATGGTACAGGTGAATCTGCGCGGCTGGGATACACACCAGAACGCGTTTCGCGATCTCAAGGGGCACCTGTTGCCTTCGCTCGATCGCTGCTTGAGCGGCTTTCTCGACGATCTGGCGGAGCGCGGCCTGCTGGACGAAACGCTGATTGTCATGTGCGGCGAGATGGGCCGCACACCGCGCATTTCTCCCATCAGCACCACGGGGAAGAACGCCTCGGGCGAGCCGTTTTCGCCAGGGCGGCATCATTGGGGCGACGTGTTTCCGTGCTTCTTTGCCGGGGGCGGCATCCAGCCGGGGCGCGTGATCGGCCAGACCGATCGCCAGGCCGGGCAGCCGGCCAGTGAGGCTTACACGCCGGGCGATCTGGCGGCCACGATCTTTCATTTGCTGGGGATCGACGCGGACAGCGAGTTCTTTGATTTCGAGCGGCGGCCGTACCGGCTATTTCAAGGCCGGCCGATCGAGGCGCTGCTGTAGTCCCTGCCGCTCACGTGCCAGCGCAACGGGTGCGGAGTACGGGAATTCGGCCTGGGGACGTCGCATCGCTGCCCCCCGATTGGAAACAAAAAAACCGGGGAAAACTCTTGCAATTCACTTTCTGAAGACTACGATTGCTACCAAACCCTGGGGCAGGAGCCCCGCATTAGGGGTAGCGGCTGGGACGCCCAGCTCACGGGCCATCTTCCTGGTAGGGACAGAGGACGGCGCGAGGAGCACGCTAGTGAGACCAAACGAGTCGACCGGCACACGCTAGTTCAACTGGCGTATCTGGATTGCCGGAGCTAGTCGCCATTTTTTCCTCGTGCAAGCGCTGTCGCCGCCCGGCGTCCGCGCCTTACCTACCGTCTATAGGAGGAGTCTAATGAAGCTGACACCCATTCGTTCGCTCGCCATTCTCATGACCTGGGGATTGGGGATGGCACTTTGTCAAGCGGCGCTGGGCGGCGCCATCAACATTCCCGTTACGGCAACCGTCGGCGGCGTGCCGAATGTGCAGATCGGCAACATCAACGCCAGCATGAGCGGAAACGGATCGAAGGCAAATCCGTTTGAAGAGTCGGGCGACTTCACGTTTACCGCGCCACACGGCCAGCTCGACAATTGCTACGATTTCCGGTGGTACCAGATCATCGTGGATGCGCCGGAAGATCTGCTGGCGATTCCCGAGTTCAAATTCAAGGATCCCGGCGGCGCCTACACCGTGACACCGACGACTCCGTTTGTCGATCCGCCGGCCGGCGGCTACTCTTACCAGTCGGGAGACGGCGGCGCGGACAACGATCCGTTCTACGAGAACACCGGGCCCGGCAGTTTCGCGTTCCCGAATTTTTCGGATCTGCACGTGGAAGGCGTGTCGAGCCATACGGAAGACTCGCCCACTCCCGAGGACGTCTTTTTCGAGACCTATCTGGTCGTGACCGGCGGCGACCTGGACGCGAACGAATTTTGCGTGCTGGCGGGATACTCGTGGAATACCGTGTTGGAAGCGGGCGAGCTCGAATTCCCGGATCCGGTACAGATCACGCCCATCCAGATCGCGCACCTGCAGACGGCGCTCGAGAACAGCGGCTTCTCCGATAACTACGGCAACCCGTGGACCGTTCACACCGATTGCGACCTGATGCCCTGCCCCGAGCCGGCCACCTGGCTGATGCTGGCCTTAGGCGGAGCGGCGGCACTGGTTGTCGGCCGTCGACGCCGGACCGCGTGACTGATTTGATGCAACGCTTGTGGATCCTTCTCACGCTGGCTGGCAGAGGCGCACTAACGTCTCTGCTGACCGGCGTGATTTTTTGGTGGCTGCCGGGCGGGAGCGCGGCGGCCGGCGAAGCACCCGCTGTCGACCAGGCACCCATGCAGGAACTGCAACTTGCTATCGCCGTGCCGCTGCGAGAGGGTGTGCGGCCCATCTTTGTCACTGGCGAGCGGCCGCACTTTCACGTGGTGCTGACCAATCGCGGCCAGGCGACCGTTCGCTTGTGGACGCAGACCTGCTCCTGGGGCTACCAGGCCTTGCGGTTCGAGGCGGTTGACGCGGCCGGCAAGGTTGTGGAAATCGGCCGGCGGCCGCAGCAGTTTCTCCAGAACGCGCCGACGACCTACGCGCTGGAAGCGGGCGACTGTGTGGTGTTCGATATCTACTTTGCCGGCGACGATTGGCAGGGATTCAAGCTGCCGGCGAAAGGCCAAACGATGTCGACGCGGCTGCGCGCGATCTACGAAGTGCCGGCCGACAAGCAGACCCAGCAGCACAACGTATGGACCGGCAAAGTGGAGTCGCCGCTGGGAGAGTATCGGTTTGAGAGCAGGCGGTGAAGGTTGC
The DNA here is from genome assembly GCA_050250435.1 of Pirellulales bacterium. Lineage (GTDB taxonomy): Bacteria > Planctomycetota > Planctomycetia > Pirellulales > PALSA-1355 > JBFWOR01. Next base: position 97,114 of record JBFWOR010000022.1, read on the forward strand.
GATCAGGGGTCGGGGATCAGGGGTCAGCGGAGGATGTCGAATCTCTTTGGTGGGAGGGCGAGGCTCCCGCCGAGCCGTTGGCATTGTGCGCATTACGGCATATTGCCAGTTTGAGACACTTCGAGAGTCACACTGGCGAGACGCCAGTGGCACCGGGCACATGATTTCCAGCACGTCCAGAACTAACGGTGGAGTGTCGCCCGAGGACAGCCTGGATGAGACTGCCTAAACGGCGAACTTGATGCCCTGGGCCAGGGGCAGCTCGCCGGAGTAGTTGATGGTGTTGGTGGCGCGGCGCATGTAGTTTTTCCAGGCGTCGGAGCCGCTTTCGCGGCCGCCGCCGGTTTCCTTTTCGCCGCCGAATGCGCCGCCGATCTCGGCGCCACTGGTGCCGATATTCACGTTGGCGATGCCGCAATCGGAGCCGGCCGGCGAGCAGAACAGTTCGGCTTCGCGCGCGTCGCGCGTGAAGATGGCCGAGGCCAGGCCCTGCGGCACCCCGTTGTGCATGGCAATCGCCTCGTCGAGCGATTCATAACGCAGGTAGTACAAAATCGGCGCGAACGTCTCGTGCTGCACGATGGGCGCCGTGGCGTTGATCTCCACGATCGCCGGGCGCACGTAAGCTCCGCCCGCGGGGACTCCCGACGTAACTCGTCCGCCGCCGAAGACCCGTCCGCCTTGGGCGCGGGCCGCCGCCAGCGCGTCGTCCATGTGTTGGGCCGCCTGCTCATCAATGAGCGGGCCCACCAGCGTGCCGGGTGCCAGGGGGTTGCCGATGGGCAGTTGATCGAAGGTTTGCTTGAGCTGCGCAAGCAGGTCGTCGGCAATCGACTGGTGCACGATCAGGCGGCGCAGCGTGGTACAGCGCTGACCGCAAGTGCCGGCGGCGGCAAACACGATGGCACGCAGGGCAAGCTGCAGATCGGCCGAGGGCGCGACGATGGCGCCGTTGTTGCCGCCCAGCTCTAACAGCGCGCGGCCGAGCCGCGCGGCGACTGTCTGGCCCACGGCGCGGCCCATCGGCACCGAACCGGTGGCCGAGACGAGCGGCAGGCCGCGCTCGGCGGCAATGGCTTGTCCCACGTCGGCGCGGCCGACGAGTACGGTAAACAAATCCGCCGGCGCCTCCGGCATTTGCTCGGCCACACGGCGTGCCAGCCAATGACAGGCCAGCGCGGACAGCGGTGTTTTTTCGGACGGCTTCCAGATGACCGGATCGCCGGCCACGAGCGCGAGCATGGCGTTCCAGGCCCAGACGGCCACCGGGAAATTGAACGCCGTGATCACGCCGATCGGCCCCAGCGGATGCCACTGCTCAGCCAGCCGATGGGCCGGGCGTTCGCTGGCGATGGTCAAGCCGTACAACTGCCGGCTCAAGCCGACGGCGAATTCGCAGATGTCGATCATCTCCTGCACTTCACCGCGCGACTCTTCCAAAATCTTGCCGCACTCGAGTGTCACGAGCAGGGCCAAATCTTCTTTGTGCACGCGCAGCTGCTCGCCGATGCGGCGAACCAGCTCGCCGCGCCTGGGCGCAGGCACGAGACGCCATTTGGCGAACGCCTGCGCCGCCAACGCGGTGGCGACATGCACATCCTCGGCGTTTGACAAGTGCAACTCGGCCAGCTCGCTGCCGTCGATCGGCGATCGCACGATGAGCCGCTCGCCAACGTTGGGTCGCCACTCGCTGTGGCTGACTGCGGCTCCCAACGGCGGAACCCCGAGCCGCTTGAGCAATTCGTCAAGCGTGGACTTCATGGCCGCCCTCCGAGACGTCCGAGATGCCGCTGAAGCGGCTATTGGACTTCGAGCTGCGATAGAGCTGTCCAAAGCGGTTCTTCAGGAAGTCGCCCAACTTCACCTGCTCTTGCCGCACCAGACCGGTGCCGGTGAGCTTGCCTTCGAAATACAAGTCGACCACCGTGCAGATGCCGCTGGCGGTGGTGAGCTGGATGGCGCTCCAGGCCTCGCCGTCGATCGACTGGCCGTAAATCTTCCGGGCGTCGCTGATTTGTACGTATTGTCCCTTGCGCTGGCCGGAAACGGTGCAAAACACCACGACCACGTCTTGAAACGTCACGGGCACGGCGTGTTCGAGGATGTCCTTGAGCAGGTCGCGGCGCTCGTAGAGCCTGAGGCCGCGGGTGAGGAAGTACATCAAGTCGCGGTGGCCCTGGTAGCGGATGGTCTTGTAGTTGAGTTCGCGCACGCGGCCGGCCAGCGAGTCGCACAGCGAACCGAGGCCGCCGGAGGTGTTGAACGCTTCGTAGTGCACACCGTCGAGCGAGAAATGTTCGTTGGCCTCGAGCGGCAACACCTCGATTTGCCGACCCTCGTGAATCGCCTCGCAAGGGTTGCAATACTCGTTGATCAGGCCGTCGGTGGACCAGGTGAGGTTGTACATCAGGGCATTCGAAGGAAACTGCGGCAGCGCACCCACGCGCATGTACACCGAGTCGAGCGTGTCGAAGCCTTCGGTCAGGCTCTGCGCCGCGATGGAGACAAAGCCCGGAGCCAGCCCGCATTGCGGCATGAAAATCTGGCCAGGGATGGCGGCCGCGGAGGTATCGGTCACACGGCGCGTGGTTTCGATATCTTCGGTCAGGTCGAAGTAGCTGACGCCGGCCTCGAGCGCCGCCTGAGCCACGAGGGGATTGTGGTGGTAGCTGAGCGCGGAGATGACGGCCCCGCGGCCGTGCAAGGCCGAGGCCAGCTCGGGCGGGTCGGCTGCGTCGAGCCGCACGATGTCCACGCCGCTTTGGGCGCGAATGCGCTCCAGCGCATGCAGATCAGCATCGCCCACCAGCACGTCGTAGTCACCGCTCCCGACGAGCATCTTGGCGATCATGCGGCCGATTTTTCCGGCACCCAACAGCAGCACTCTGCGCATCTTGCCCACCAGGATCGCGTACGAGTTTCTCGAAGAATCCGCCGGCAGGTCGTGGCGGCCGGCGCGTTTCGCCAGGGAATTATACGTCACGAGCGGGGCGCGAGGACTTGCGCGACTGGGCAGGCTATGGCGGTTGCGCAGACGGACCGGTTGGCCCGCGGCGTGGGCACTTGCGATACTGCCGTTACGCACCGCCGCGGGCGGATGTTACAACGTCCGGCGTTGCGGCCATGAACGTGCCACATCCGGCGACGAGCGGCATAGAATGGACACGACGGACCTTTAACCTGGCGGCGCGGAGTTTCACAAATGCAGGTCTCGAGGGTTTTACTTGGCGTCACCGTTCTGTTGACGGTTCCCAGCGCGGCTATTTGCGCGGAGGACACCCGTCGCGGCACGGTCACGTTTCATTGTGCGGAGTGCGAGGCGACCTTGCCGGCCCAATATCGCTTGCCGCCGCACGCGTTCGACTATCAGATCGCGCCGGTCGCCACGACCTCGCGCACCCTGCGGATCTCGAAGGTTACGTTTCCTTCGCCTGTCGTGACGCGGGAGCCCAGGAACAACACGGTCCATTGCGAGTTTTTCTGCCCCGTGGAGAACGTACCGGCGGCTGGGGCTACCGGCGCCGATACACCGCCCGTGCGGCGGCCCGCGGTCATCATGCTGCACATTTTGGGCGGCGATTTCGACCTGTCACGGCTGTTTTGTCGGGCGCTCGCTTCGCGAGGCGTGGCCGCGCTGTTTCTGCAAATGCCCTATTACGGCGAGCGCCGACAGCCGGACTCGCCGGCCCGCATGGTCTCGGCCGACGCGGAAGAAGTGGTGCGGGGCATGACGCAGGCCGTGCTCGATTGCCGGCAGGCGGCGGCGTGGCTGGCGGCGCAGGAGAACGTCGACCCGAGCCAGTTGGGCATCATGGGCATCAGTCTTGGCGGAATCACGGGGGCCTTGGCGGCCAGCATTGAGCCGCGCTTCAACAAGGCGTGTTTCATTCTCGCCGGCGGCGAAATGGGCGAGGTGGCCTGGACGAGCGAGGAACTCGCGCCGCTGCGCGAGCAGTGGCTGGCGAGCGGCCGCAGCAAGGAACAGCTGTTTGCCACGCTCAAGTCGGTCGATCCGGTGACCTACGCCCGGCCGCAATCTGGCCGTGAAATCCTGATGCTCAACGCGCGGCGCGACGAGGTGGTGCCGACGCAGTGCACGACGGCCTTGTGGCGCGCCTTTGGCGAGCCGCGGATCGTGTGGTGGGACGCCGGGCACTATAGCGCCGCGCGATACATGTTCGACGGCGTGGCCATGGCCGTGGAATTCTTTCAGCCGCCGACGGCCGGCGCTCAGAGCACGGCGAAGTAGTTCTCTACGGCAAAGTCCATCGCGTCGTTGCTCAGCGCCAGCGGCGTGCCCTCGTACAGGCACATGTTGCGGGCCTGCATCAAGAGATCGCGCGGGTGGCAGCAGCGCATCGGCCGGTTCATCGGGCGGTAGTGGGTTTCGAGCAGGTAGTCCACCACCTCTTCCTTGTATTCGAAGCCCATTTTTGGCGCCATCATTTTGAACAGATCGCGAAACTCGTCTTCCGAGGGATCGTTCACTTCGATTTTGTAGGGAATACGCCGCAGAAACGCGTCATCCACCAGGTCGCGCGGTTCGAGGTTGGTCGAAAAGATGACCAACTGGTCGAAGGGCACCTCGATCTTCTTGCCGTTGGCCAGGTTCAAATAGTCGTAGCGTTTTTCCAAAGGCACGATCCAGCGATTCAACAGCTCGTCGGTGCTCATGCGCTGCCGGCCGAAGTCGTCGATGACCAGCGTGCCGCAGTTGCTCTTGAGCTGCATGGGCGCTTCGCTGATGCCGGTCGACGTGTTGAGGGTGACTTCCAGGTTGTCCATCGTCAATTCACCGCCCACGACCACCGTGGGCCGGCGAATGCGGATCCAGCGACGATCGATCTGGCTTTGATTCAATAGCCCGCTGCCCTCGTCGGACGGACACTCTTCGTGGGCGTTGGGATCGTACAGACGGATGACCTCGCCATCGACGCCGATGGCCCGCGGAATCCAGATGTACTGGCCAAAGGCCCTGGTCACGCGCTCGGCGATGCTGGTTTTGCCGTTGCCCGGCGCGCCGAACAGAAACAGGCCGCGGCCGGAGTTGATGGCCGGACCCAGGCGGCGCAGCATTTTGGGATTGATCAACAGATCTTCGAAGGCGTGTTTCAGGTCGTCGGACGTGGGATGCTGCTTGGTGAGCGATTGCAAAGCCACGGCGGCGATGTAGTCCTTGAGCGCGACGGGCGCAGCGCCGAAATATGTGCAATGCTCGGCCAGCCGGCGCGCCCGCTCGCGACCGACGTCGGTCAATTGATACAAGTAGTCGTTCATGGGGGCCGACCCCTTGTGAACGATGAGTTGATCGGTCTTCATCTGCCGCAGCAGCTCGTCCAGAATGCCAAACGGCAATCGCAGGTGGTCACTGATCTGACGGCCGGTGATGTCGCCGCGTGACAAGAGCAGTTTCAGAATGAGCGCCTCGACGGCGCTGCTGGTCAGCCCGGCTTCGCCAAAGGTGCGGGGCTCCAGGGGCACGAACTCGTCCTGCTGGTTGGCGGTCGCGTGGGCCATGGTGGCCACGAGCGACTCTTCTTCGGCCGGCTCGGTGAGTCCGCGCAAGCGGTCGAGCAATTGGCCAAGCTTCTGCTCGTCCGGGGCCTTTTCGTCCACCGTCGCGTGACGGGGCAACGAAGCGGCAACCGCTGCCCAGGGACCAGCGTCCGCAGTGCCACCTTGACCGGCCAGGCGTGCCAAAAGATCGTCGTGCTGGGTGTCCGTCATCGTGTTTCCCCGTTTGCCGTAGTGTCCGTTGATGGGCCGCTGGCGCGCGGCGACGGCGCCGTCCCAGGGACGCTTCGCGCGGCCTGGCGGCGCCGGCGCGCAAGTTCAAAAAGTGCGTACCGTCTGGGCAACCCTAGGACGCAGGAACACCGCGGTCAAACGGCGAAACAGCCGCTGCACCGGGCGATTGCGGTGAATGCCCGGCACGCGCGTTGGCCGCTGCGCCGGCGACGGCGGCCCGCAGACAGAAACTCCGCGCGCGGGTACAATTTTTCCGGTTGTTCGGTTTGTAGCGCGGCAGTCGACGCGCCAGGAAATTTCAGGGGAAATAACACACCATCATGGCCACTTTTCGCAAGACGGATCCGTTCGCGGCGCGCGACTCGTTCGACACCGGCAGCGGCAAGGCAACTCTCTATCGACTTTCCACGTTGGAGCGCGCCGGGCTGGCGAACATCGCGCAATTGCCCTTTTCCATCCGCATCTTGCTCGAGTCCGCCTTGCGTAACTGCGACGGCTACTCGGTGCGCGAGGAGGACGTGAAGAGCCTGGCTAGCTGGCGCGCCGAGAGGCCCGCGCAAGTGGAGATTCCGTTTCACCCGTCGCGCGTTTTGCTGCAAGACTTCACGGGCGTGCCGGCGGTGGTCGATCTGGCGGCGATGCGGGCGGCGATGAAACGACTGGGCGGCGATGCCAAGAAAATCAACCCGCTGATCCCGGTCGACCTGGTGATCGACCACTCCGTGCAGGTCGACCAGTTCAATAGCCCGCAGGCCCTGTCGATCAACGTCGACATCGAATACCAGCGCAACCGCGAGCGGTACGAATTTTTGCGCTGGGGACAGAATGCGTTCGCGAATTTTCGCGTGGTGCCGCCCTCGGTCGGCATCGTGCACCAGGTGAATCTCGAGTATCTGGCCAAGGGCGTGTTTCTGCGCGGGCCGGCGGGCGACGCCGTGGCCGTGCCCGACACGCTGGTGGGCACCGACAGTCACACCACGATGATCAACGGCCTGGGCGTGCTCGGCTGGGGTGTGGGCGGCATCGAGGCCGAAGCGGTGATGCTCGGCCAGCCGCTGTACATGCTGATGCCCGAAGTGGTCGGCTTCCGGCTGACCGGCCGGCTGCCGGACGGCGCCACGGCCACCGACCTGGTGCTCACGGTCACGCAAATCCTGCGCAAGGAAGGCGTGGTCAGCAAGTTTGTGGAGTTCTTTGGCCCGGGCATTTCGACGATGAAGCTGGCAGATCGGGCCACGATCGGCAACATGGCGCCGGAGTACGGCGCGACGATGGGCTTCTTTCCCGTCGACGCCGAGACGCTCAACTATTACCGCCGCACCGGGCGCACGGAAGCCGAAGTGCAACTGGTGGAGCGCTACACGAAAGAGCAGCAGCTGTTTCGCACCGATGACGGGCCGGAGCCCAAGTTCACCAAGGTGGTTGCGCTGGACATGAGCCTGGTCGAGCCGAGCCTGGCCGGACCCAAGCGGCCGCAAGATCGGGTGCCGCTGGCGGCGATGAAGACGTCGTTTCGCAAAGCGCTCTCCGCGCCGATTGCCGAGCGCGGTTTTGCACTGGACGACGCGGGACTGAAGCGCACGGGCAACGTGGCGAACAACGGCTCGTCGAGCACGATCGGCCACGGCGCGGTCGTGATCGCGGCCATCACCAGTTGTACGAACACCAGCAATCCATCGGTGATGGTGGCCGCGGGCCTGCTCGCCAAGAAGGCGGTGGCGAAGGGCCTCAAGCCCAAGCCGTACGTAAAGACAAGCCTGGCGCCCGGCTCGCGCGTTGTGACCGACTATTTCGAAAAGTCCGGGCTCGACAAGGCGCTCGAAGCGGTTGGGTTCTACACCGTGGGCTATGGCTGCACGACCTGTATTGGCAACAGCGGTCCCCTGCCCGACCCGGTGGCCAAGGCCGTGACGGAGGGCGACCTGGTGGCGGCGGCCGTGCTGAGCGGCAATCGCAATTTCGAAGGCCGCGTCAACCCGCTGGTGAAGGCCAACTACCTGGCCAGCCCACCGCTGGTCGTGGCATATGCCCTGGCGGGCACCACCGATATCGACCTGCTGAACGAGCCGCTGGGCCGCTCGAGCGACGGCCAGGACGTGTATCTGAAGGACATTTGGCCGTCGGCCCAGGAAGTGGCACAGGCGGTGGAAGCATGTATCTCGCCCGAGATGTTCAGCCAGCGTTATGCCAACGTGTTCACCTCGAACGACAAGTGGAACGCGCTGCCCACCAGCAGCAGCGACTTGTACGAGTGGGATGCGGCCAGCACGTATATCCAGGAGCCGCCGTTTTTGATCGGGCTGGAGCGAACGCCGGGCAAGATCGCGCCGATTCGCGGCGCGCGGGTGCTGGCCATGCTGGGCGACTCGGTGACGACCGATCATATTTCGCCCGCCGGATCGATTGCGGCCAAGAGTCCGGCCGGGCGCTATCTGGTCGAGCAAGGCGTCGAGCAGGTTGATTTCAACAGCTACGGCGCCCGGCGCGGAAACGACCGCGTGATGACCCGGGGCACGTTTGCCAACATTCGCATTCGCAACCACGTGGCACCGGGCACGGAAGGCGGCGTGACGCGGCACCTGCCCGACGGCGAAGTGTTGAGCATTTACGATGCGGCCATGAAGTACCAGCGCGAAGGCGTGCCGCTGATCGTGCTGGCCGGCGCGGAGTACGGCACCGGCAGCAGCCGCGACTGGGCCGCCAAAGGCACGCTCCTGTTGGGCGTACGGGCGGTGATCGCCGTGAGCTTCGAGCGCATCCATCGCAGCAACCTGGTGGGCATGGGCGTGCTGCCGCTGGAATTTCCGCGCGGCCAATCGTGGGAAACGCTGGGCTTAAGCGGCGAAGAGACGTACGAGATTCGCGGGCTCGACGATAGCTTGCAGCCCGGCGCCACGCTGCAAGTGGTGGCCACGGCGGCGGACGGCTCGACCAAAGAGATTGCCTGCCAGGTGCGGATCGATACGCCGGTCGAGATCGACTACTACAAGAACGGCGGCATCTTGCAGACGGTGCTACGGAAGCTGCTGACGGAGTAGAGCGCGATTGTTGAGCCGGTCGTCGCGGGGAGGGCGAGGCTTCCGCCGAGCGTGACGCTGAAATGGGCGGTCAAGGAAGAACGCTCAGCAGGAGCTTCGCCGCTCGCGAAACGCAGTCAGCCGCACATGCGAGGCACTGAACGCTGGCGAGTTCAGCTATGGGAGCCGGGCGGTCTTCTTGATCGGCTTTCGGCACATGGAATGTGCCGGCTACGGAAGACTGAACTCTGGCGAGTTTAGCTACAGGAGCGTCGGCCTGGCGGAAACAGCGCAACGCCCACCGCCACTTCGTCCCTGAGCCGAGCCGGTGGCTGCCCGGAAAACCGCGCGCTCTAGGACTTCTGCCCGGCCAGTTCCTGGCCGACCAGTTCCAGGTTGTCCTGGTAGTAGGCGATGGCTTCGGAGGGGTTCAGATTGAAGAGCGCGCGGCCATCGGTGCGCCAGGCGCCGCCTTCGACACGGAACACGGCGGTCGCGGCCCGCAGATTGCTCACGGCTTCAACCTCTTCCATGCCGCCGCCTTCGATGGCCTCGAAGCCGATGGTCACGCCGACGAAGGCGGAGATTTCGCCGCTGCGGCGATGGCGGGCGTAAACCACGTCGTCATCGAAGTCGCAGCGCGCCCATTCCAGGCCGCGCGGCTTGCCGCTTTCGGATGCCAGACGCAGAAAGCGGGCTTCGAGATGTTCGCGATGACGGTGAAATTCTTTGCGCGCGTGGGCGAGCTGCCGTTCGCGGAGCCGGGAGCGCACCGGCCGCCAGGCCAGTGCCGCGAGCACCAGAAGAACTGCGATCCCGACGATCGCAGGCACCCACCATGCAGCCATTGCGCGGCCTCCTGCAATGCCGCCGTGCAAGAATTTAGCAACACGTCCATTCTACCCTGAACCGTAAGCCAGACAAGCAAATTGCCGCGATCGCGCGTGGGCCGCGGGAATTGCCTGAATCTCGCGCCACTGCGGCGAATCGCAGCGGGCCGCGCCAGGCGGTAGTGTCCTGCCCGGCCGGGCCGCCTTTGCTATCATGGCGCGGCATGCGGCCGCGCGAATCGGGCGTTAGCGGCGCACATCGAACGCACACCACTGGCTACGGAGACGATCGTTGCCGCCGCTTGGGGCTCACATGTCGATCGCCGGCGGCTACTACAAGGCCGTCGAGGAGGCCGCGCGGTTCGGCATGGATACCGTGCAGGTGTTCAC
>JBFWOR010000023.1:0-88792 GCA_050250435.1 Pirellulales bacterium
GAGTTCCTTCCCCCCGATCACACGCCGCCAACACCTCGCGACGCATCTCTTTCGAATACGGCAACATACGAACCTCCTTGTTCAAGGACAGTTCGCTAGTTTATCCAGATCGCGCGGTTGGCGCTAGGCTCCCGTCAGATGCGCTCTAGTATCCAAAATGCGCCGCCGCATGCAGCCTGGCCTGCTCGTTGATCGTGAGGCCCTCGATGTGCCTGGCGTCGAACGAGTGGTCGCGCGTCAGATGCTCCCAGAAGGTCATGCCGCTCACTCCGGCCTCGGGCACGTCGATCGTCTTGAGCCAGATGCGCAGCTCATCGGCATACAGGCTGCGCAGCCAGCGGCTGGGCGGTCGTCCGTGGCGCGCCCGGCGCAGCGCGTTGGGCTTGCCCGGATCGTCCTCGACTGGCGCGTCCGCTTCGACGTGTGTGGCGGCCGTCACTTGCTCGCCGCGGCGCATGTCTGGCGGCACCAGGTTGTCTTCCAAATAGCCGGTGTGCCCGGAGTAGCGTTCGCCGGTACGCTTGTGAACGGGCGTGGTGATGCCGGTCACCTTCCACTTGCCGTCCTGCAGGTGCTCGCGCTCGAACCACTGCCAGGTGTTGTTCTCGGCGGCCGTCCAGTGTTCGGCGGTCGAGACGGGCGTGGCCGGCGCGGCGGGCTCCGTGGCCCGCATCGAGGCCGCGGCCAGATCGTCGAGCACGTCGGCGCGCAGCACTTCGCTGAGATTGAACAGGCCGAGACCGACGTAGAAGGAAAAGCGTCGGCGCGTGAGCTGAAACTTACTTCGCAGATTCATGGGACCCTCGCAGGATGCAACGGCAATCGAATTAGTCCGATTTCCGCCTGGCTCGGGCATCCTGCCGGGCACCGACAATTATAGCCCGCTCGGGCGCGTTTTTGCGAGAAATGAGCGGAAATCCCGGCCGTTACACGGCTTCGGACGGGGGAGCGAAACGGGGCCAGCAAGGCCACCGTCGGCAACGAGGGCGAGCGCTGCCGTGGCGTGACTACAGCAGCTCGCTCACCGGCCGCCGCTCGTCGAGCACGTACATGGGCCGGCCGCTGGTGTCGGGAATGGTGAGACTGCTGTCGATGCCCAAATGGCGATACAAGTTTTCCAGAATGTTGCTGGGCGTGTACGGCTTGCTTTTCGATTGCCCGGCAACGGAGTCCGTCTCGCCGATGACCTGGCCCGTGCGAAATCCCCCGCCGGCCAGCACCGCCGCGCCGGCCTCGGGCCAATGGTCGCGGCCGGCGATGCGCGAGATGCGCGGGGCGCGGCCAAACTCGCCCCACATCACCACGGCCACGTCGCGCTCGAGTCCGCGGTCGTACAGATCGCTGATCAGCGCGTGGAAACCTTGATCGAGCTTGGGGAGCTGATCGCGCATGTCGCGAAAATTGTGCTCGTGCGTGTCCCAATCGCCAATCTTGAGCGTGACGACCGAGACGCCCGCTTCGACCAGGCGCCGCGCCAGCAGCATGTCGCGGCTGTACTCGCCGTAGCGCTCGCGCGTGGCGGCCGACTCCTGCTCCACGTCGAACGCGTCGCGCGCCTTGGGCGACGTGATGATATCGAGCGCTTGCTCTTGAAACGCGTCGAGCCCGCCGAACGAGCGGGCGTTGTCCGCGCGGCGGCGAAACGCGTCGAGGTTTGCCAGCAGGTCGTGCCGCCGATCGAGACGGTCCAGCGTGGTCTCGCGCTCGAGGCTCAGATTCTTCAGTCCATCGCCCTCGGGCACAAACGGCTGATGCGCGGCGCCCGTGTACGTGGAACTTTCGTGGTCCGGCCGATACATGCGGCTGACGTAAACGGGCAGCTCGCGTTTGCCGGGCCGCAAATAACTGACGATCGCACCCAGCGTGGGCCGCTTGCCGCGGTCGGCAAAGCCGGTGAGGATGTAGTGCGGCGTGTGATCGCCCAGGTCGTTGGAGCGAATGCCGCGCACGATCGCCAGGCGATCCATCATCTCGGCGTGCTTGGGCAGATACTCGCAGATATCGATGCCCGGCACGCGCGTGGCCAGCGGGCGGAACTCGCCGCGAATTTCGGCCGGGGCCAGCGGTTTCATGTCAAAGCTGTCGATGTGCGACGGGCCGCCGCGCAGCCAGATCATGATCACCGAGCGGGGCGGTGGGGCCGTCGCGCCGGCCGCGGCGCGCAAGCGGAGCATGTTGGCCAGGGTGAGGCCGCCCATGCCGAGCGTGCCCACGCGGAGCACGTCGCGGCGGGTGCACTTGCCCCCGAAGCGTTGGCGCTGGCCGAGAAGCGTCAGCATGGCCGATCCTCCTTGGAGCGAGCACGGGCGCACCTGGCCGACCGTGCACACATGAGTGAGCCGTGTGGACGCATTCTCCGTCGTTGATGCGTTTCCGTCAACCTTGGCGAACGGTGAGCAACGACGTTTACTAATGGTGGCGCCGCGAGTTGGGACGAATCCGTGGGATCAACTTTGCGGCCCGGCAATCGGGCTCGGGCGCGTGTTGCGGTATCGGCGCACGGCAACCGCCAACAGTCCGCACAACCCGCCTGCGCCCAGCACGATCGCTTGCGGCTCGGGCACCGGATCGTACGTGTAGAGCACGTGGACCGATGCGCCCCAGGAGTTCCCAGCGCCGACGGCGGGCGTGTCGAGCGTGGCGAGTCCGGAATAGACCCACGTCATCGGGACCGTGCCGATGCCGGTCAACGAATTGAAAAATGGGCCCGAGGTGTAGGTCGTCGACACGTACTGGGCGTCGAACTCGTTCGACGGACCGCTGGTTGTGTAGATACCCACGTAACCGACGGAGATGTTGCCCATCGGCTGCCCGCCGACGTCGGCCGGCCCCGAAACGCTGAGCGTGGCGTTGCCAATGGGGTTGCCGATGCTGGTCCAACTTCCGGTTACCGATCCCGCGTATTCGAAGTCGGCTTGGAGGAGCGTGCCCCAGGCGGGATTGAACAGCGGCACTTGCGCGATCATGGTGCCGGAAATGGGCAGGCTGGGCGTGGAGATGTTCTGCGAGCCGCCGCCGCTGGCCCCGGTCTGAAAAAAGAAGGTGGCGGCCGAGGCGTCTGGCACGAAGAGCGCCGTGGCCAGCAGCCCAGCCAGGGCGCAGGCGGTGCGCATGTTGCGAAGCGTGTGTTGGATGAGATGCATTAGCGTGCTCGCAATATCAGGGTGTCGACGAGAGGGACGAAATGAGGGTTCATGGGCTCTGCGACGACGCATGCGTTGCGGCGGCGCCGGTGCGAGCGGTCACTCGACCGTATCGCTGGGACGGTGCCGCTCGCGGGCTTCGCGCGTCGTCGCGTGGCGTGAATCCTTAAGGTGCCGTTAGAATATCTGCCCCAGGGGCTTCCGCCAATCCTTGGGCCGGGATTGTTTTGGTGCCGCCGCGCGATTTTTGGAAGGCGGGCCGGCGGGCGACTGCGGTGCCAGGTCCGGGTGTCGATCGATCCAAGCTGTCGAGGTCCCTGTGAGCCTCCTGCAACCGACGCTGCCGCCGTTCTGTCCGCTCGAGTGGACGCAGAAGCCGCTGGCCGAGCGCGGCCGCATGATGTGCCGCGCCTGGGCGCTCGACGGCTATGGCTCGCCGCCGGCCGCCTATGGGCTGTATGCGATCAAGGTGCTGTTCTACATCGGCGTTTGGGTGTGGCTGTGCAGCCTCACGCCCGGGCTGGGTGGTCTGGCGACGATCGACCGCTGGTGGCTGTCTCCCTTGGCTTTTCAAAAGGCCATCTTGTGGAGCCTGCTGTTCGAAGGGCTGGGGCTGGGTTGCGGCAGTGGACCGCTCACGGGCCGCTACTTTCCGCCCGTGGGCGGCTGTCTGTACTTTCTGCGACCGGGCACCACCAAGCTCGCGTTGTTTCCGCGGCTGCCGCTGGTGGGCGGCACGCGCCGCAGCTGGTTCGATGTGATTCTGTACGGCGCGCTGATCGCTGTTTTGGCGTGGACGCTGATCGCGCCGGCCATCGAGCAGTGGCAGCTGGTGGCGATTGTCGTTCTCGTGCCGCTCGTGGGCATCGCCGATCGAACGATCTTTCTGGCGCTGCGCGCGGAACACTACTGGACCACGGCCGTGTGTTTTGCGTTCGCCGGGAATTGGATCGCCGGGGCGAAGGCCGTGCAGCTGGCACTCTGGTTCTGGGCCGGCGTGTCCAAGCTCAATCATCACTTCCCGGCGGTTGTGTGCGTGATGACCAGCAACAGCCCGGTGATGCGCTTCGGCTGGTTGCGGCGGCGCATGTACCGCCGTTTTCCGGACGACCTGCGCCCGTCACGCCTGGCAGTTGCCATGGGCCATGCGGGGACCGCGCTCGAGTTGCTCGTGCCGCTGGTGTTTCTGCTTTCGCCGGGCGGTTGGTCGTTGGGGTTGGGAATCGTGTTGATGCTCATGCTGCACGGCTACATCACCAGCAACGTGCCGATGGGCGTGCCCATCGAGTGGAACTTCATGGTCGTGTACGGCGGGTTTGCCTTGTTCTGGGCGCATCCCGAGGTGGGCCTGGCCGATTTGGGCTCCGTGAGCGTGGCCGTGTTTCTGGTCGTGATGCTGGTGCTGCTGCCGCTGGTCGGCAATTTGTTCCCGCGCTGGGTATCGTTTCTCGTGGCCATGCGCTACTATGCGGGCAACTGGCCGTACAGCGTGTGGCTCTTTCGCGGCGAGAGCTATCGCAAGCTCGATCGGCTCACGAAGAGCGCCGCCTGGGTCTACGATCAACTTGACCGATTCTACGATCGCCGCACGGCCGTGGCGCTGGTGGGCAAGGTGCTGGCCTTCCGCATGATGCATTTGCACGGACGCGCGCTGCCGCTGTTGATTCCCGAGGCCGTCGAGCGGCTCGAGGACTATGAATATCTCGACGGCGAGCTCGTGGCCGGGCTGGCACTGGGCTGGAATTTTGGCGACGGCCACTTGCACAATGAGCCGCTGTTGGCAGCCCTGCAAAGCCAATGCGCGTTCGACGAGGGCGAGCTGCGCTGCATCTTCGTGGAGTCGCAGCCCCTCGGACGGAACACCATGCACTATCGCATCGTCGACGCCAAGACAGGGCTGCTCGAAGAGGGCGAGCTGGACGTGCGCACGCTTCGTGAAATGCAGCCTTGGGGGACGACGTGAAGGAACTGGACGCCGTCATCATCGGCTCGGGGCCCAATGGGCTGGCCGCGGCCGTGGCGCTGGCCCGGGCAGGCGCCGCGGTGCGCGTGCTCGAGCGGAATGACTCGATTGGCGGCGGCACGCGCACCGCCGCGCTGACGCTGCCGGGTTTCGCGCACGACGTCTGTTCGGCCGTGCACCCGATGGGCGTGCTGTCGCCATTCTTCCGCACGCTGCCGCTCGAAGAGCACGGGTTGCGCTGGATCCGGCCGCAGGCTTCGGTCGCGCATCCGCTGGCAGACGAGCCGGCCGTGATCTTGCGCCGCTCGCTCGACGAAACGGCCGCCGGTCTGGAAGAAGATGAGCAAGCCTATCGCCGGTTGATTGGGCCGCTGCTCAGCGATCCGCAGGGACTGCTGGCCGACGCGCTGGCTCCGCTGGGGATTCCCAAGCATCCGCTGGCCATGCTGCGCTTTGGGTGGCGCGGCTGGCGCTCCGCCGAGAGTCTGGCGCAGCGCTTCCATGGCGAGCGCGCACGGGCCTTGCTGGCCGGCTGCGCGGGCCATTCGATTCTGCCGTTCGATCGGCCGCTCACCGGCGCGTTCGGACTGATGTTTCTGTTGACCGCCCACGTGGAAGATTGGCCCGTGGCCGAAGGCGGCTCGCAGGCCATCGCCGAGGCATTGGCCGGGTTGCTCAAATCGCTGGGCGGGCAGATTGAAACTGGAATCAACGTGCGTTCGCCTGCGGACCTGCCGCCGGCGCGCGTGTATTTGTTCGACACCAGTCCGGCGCAACTGGCGCCGATCGCCGGCACCGTGTTGCCGGCCGGCTATTTGAATCGATTGCGAAAGTTTCGCTACGGGCCCGGCGTGTTCAAGCTCGATTGGGCGCTGTCGGGCTCCATTCCCTGGCGCGATCCGAAATGTCTCACCGCTTCGACGGTACACGTGGGCGGGACGTTCGAAGAAATCGCCGCCGCGGAAGCTGCTGTGTGGGGCGGCCAGCATCCCAAGCGGCCGTTCGTGCTCGTTTGTCAGCAGAGCGAGTTCGACGCCTCGCGCGCGCCCGCCGGCAAACAGACCGGCTGGGCCTACTGCCACGTGCCCGCCGGCTCGACGCGCGACATGACCGAAGCCGTGGAACTGCAGATCGAACGATTTGCGCCGGGTTTTCGCGGGCGGATTCTGGCGCGCCACGCGATGTCGCCGGCCGAACTCGAGCGCTACAATCCGAACTACATCGGCGGCGCGATCACCGGCGGCGTGGCCGACCTGTGGCAGCTTTTCACGCGGCCGGTGGCCCGCTGGAATCCCTACACCACGCCGAACCCGCGCGTGCTGATTTGCTCCGCGTCGACGCCGCCGGGCGGAGGCGTGCACGGCATGTGCGGCTATCACGCCGCGCAAACGGCGCTGGCGCGGTTGCCGCAGCTGCCGTTCGGGCCGCTGGCGTAACCCGGATTTCTCACCAGCCTCCTGCTCTGCGGAGCCCAAGTCCTTGACTGGCGTCGTCGAGGGGCGCGTCTCGACTCTCAGCGTATGTACCAATACGCTTGCGGCCGAGCCGCACCTCTCTCCTCGCCAGTCAAGGACTTAGCTCCGCTCGCTACGAAGTTGGTGAGAAATCCGGGTTAAGGGCGGGCGCGGCAAGGTTGCGTGCCACTGGCATGATGCCAGTGCCGTGCAACGGTATCGCGAAATCACACTGGCAAGATGCCAGTGCCACCCGACAAATGATTCTCGGCACGCCTCAAACTGGCGAAACGCCAGTGGCACCGGAAAGCTACGGCACACGGCGTGTGCCGGCTACAGAAGACTGAACTCTGGCGAGTTCAGCCAGACACACGATTCCGTCGCACTGGCAAGATGCCAGTGGCACCAGACAATGATTCTCGGCGCGCCTCACACTGGCGAAACGCCAGTGCCACCAGACGAAATGCCAGTGCCACCCCGACTCTCGGCTGTTGGCGGCTCAAGTGGATGCACCCCGCTGGCCGGCGCGATACCATTGCAGCGGACGAATCCCGCCCCCTGTGACCTTCCCACCTTGGAGAACCCGCCATGAAAGACCGCCTGGTGACCGTGGTGTTGTCGGTGGCCGCCACGTTTGGAATCTTGAAGGCCGAGCCCGAGCGCGTGAAAGAGCTCGACGTCGATCGGCTCATCGTGCGCAAGGAACTGATCGTCTCGGACAGCGGGCAGCCGTGGGAGAAGGGTTATGAGGAGCACCAGATTCCGCGCGGCATCTATGCCAAGAGCGTCACGAGCGACGGGGTAGGGGGGCTGTGGGTGCGCAGCCGGCTCATCAAGGGCGAAGTCGACGATCCGTTCGACGACCGCTTTCACGCCCTGGAGCGCAACGGCACGCTGCGCACCGCCCCCGGCCACATCTCCTGGAACGTCTGGCTCGACGGCGCCTGGCGGCAGATGGCGATCATCCAGGGCGAAGGCCTGGAATATGATGAGACGCCGCGCGAGCAATGGAACGGCGGCACGCATCCCGGCCGCTTGCGGTTCCAGTCGTTTCGGCCGGGCCATCCCGAGCCGTTGACCGACGCGCTGGTCGGCCAGGGTAAGATGTCACTGGGCGGCGGCGGATACGGCGGCAGCGGCCTGCCGGTGCCGGGCGAAGTGCTCGAGCTGTGGGGCGGCCAGCTGCGCGCCACGGAAGTTGCCACGCCGGCGGCGCCCACCGTATTGAAGGACGACGGCTCGGGGGCCCATCGCTATGCGATCATCGCGCTTGGCCCGCAAGGACGCCGCACGGCCGCGTCGCCGGTGGCGCAGGCCAAAGGCCTGGCCGTGCTGGAGTGGGACAATATGGCAGGCGCCGACGCATTCGTCGTCGTGCGCGACGGTCAGGAGATCGCCGGGCCGCTGCGTATCGAGGGTCAGCGCAAACAATGGAGCGATCCCGGGCAAAAACCGTGAGCGAATGCTATGGGTCTCTACTCGCGCTGGTTCTTTCCGTTGTTGTGTGAGGTCAGCTTGAACCGCCCGTTCGTGGCGGCCGAGCGGACGAAGCTCCTGGCCGACGCGCAGGGCGACGTGCTGGAGATCGGCATCGGCACCGGCTTGAACTTGCCGCACTATCCGCGTTCGATCCGCAAGATCACCGCCATCGATCCGAATCCCGGGATGCACCGCAAGGCGCATAAGCGCATCGCGGCGGGCGAGATCGAGGTCGACAAGCGCGTGCTCGGCGGCGAGTCGCTGCCGTTTGGCGCCGAATCGTTCGATTGCGTGGTGAGCACGTTCACCATGTGCAGCATCGCGGGCATCGAGCAGGCGCTGGCCGAGTTCCATCGCGTGCTGCGGCCGGGCGGGCGGTTTTTATTCCTGGAGCACGGACTTAGCCCCGACCCCGGCGTGCAGCGCTGGCAGCGGCGCTTGAACGGCCTGGAACGGCTGATCGCCGACAATTGTCACCTGGACCGAGACATTCGCGCGCTGGTGGGGCGGCAGCCGTTTCAATCCACCGAGTGCGCCGAGTTCTACCTGGAGAAAACACCGCGCACGCACGGCTATGTGTACCGGGGCGTGGCGACGCGATGAGGCAGGCTGGAAGCTGGAAGCTGGAGGCTGGAGGGAGAAATAGGATCTAGGCCATAGGCTGTAGGCCATGAGCGAGGCTGTAGGCGATAGGCTGTAGGCCATGAATGAGGCTATGGGCGATAGGCTGTAGGCTACAGGGACGAAGCATGAATCCGACTGAGAATTGGCCCGAAGCGCGAGCGCCGTTACGACACACGGAGTGTGTCGACACCATTAACCCGAGGCGCCAGGGGTGTCATGTGCTTAGGTAGGCGTTTCGTGCGGCGGCCGCGCAGGCGGCCCAGGTCCCTAGCGGCGGGCTTTAGCCCGCCGTATGCGACCTTGCCAATCAAGGCCGCGCGCTGCGGCGGCCAAGGTGCCACTACTCTTCGGCCCCCGCCACGCCGAAGCGCGCGGCGATTGAGGGTTGAGGAGTTTCGGGATCCGTGGGCTGGCGCCCACGGCTACAGACCTCAGCCGCTTGCGCGGCGGGGCGTCGATCAAGAGGTGTCTCGCGAGTTACTCTTGCGCAGTAGCGAAGTGGTGTGACCCACAGGCTGAATTCGCCGGCGCCGCGATGCTATAATCGGCGCTTCGTCCACTGCACGCCAGCCGGGTTCGACGTTCCCACGCCGGCCGTGCCAAGCTGCGAGGCTGCTGTCACCCATGGCCCCATTGCGAATCCTCTGCGCCGCGCTGGTCGTTTCGTTCGCTGGTTCTGTGCCCGTTGCGAGCGTCGCTGACACCGCAGCCGAACAGCGCCCGGCTCAAACCGCCGCAGGCGACTATCTCATTGGCCGCGGCAGCGCCGACATCACCGGTCCGCCCGTCGGCGTGAAGATGCTGGGCTACGTCCGGCCCGACCAGATCACCGAGGGCATTCACCTGCGGCAGTTCGCTCGCGCGTTCGTCGTTGCCGAGCCCGGCGGCCAGCATCGTTTGGCGATCGTGACTTGCGACTTGCAGAGTGTGACGCACTCGCTGGTTTTGTCGGTGCTCGACGCGGTGCGAAAGCGACTGGGCGACGCCTATCGGCTGGACAACGTGGTCATCGCCGCCACGCACACGCACGCCGTGCCGGGCGGCTACTGGCACTATGCGGCCGACACGCCGTTCGGCTCGCCCTTTCATCCCGAGCATTTTGACGCGCTGGTGGCCGGCATTACCGCGTCGATCGTCGCGGCTCACGAAGATCTGCGGCCGGGCCGAATCCTGATCGCCGAAGGCGAGGTCGAGAGCGCCGGCGCGAATCGCTCGCGGCTGGCGTACCTGAACAATCCCGAGGCCGAGCGGCAAGCCTATCGCAGCGACACCGACACGCACATGACGCTGTTGCGTTTCGAGCGCGAGGGCCGCCCGATCGGCCTGCTCAATTGGCACGCCGTGCATCCCACGTCGATGAGCTTTCACAACAAGCTCATCTCGAGCGACAACAAGGGCTATGCGGCCTGGCGCGTGGAGCGCGCGCGGCGCGCGGCCGGCGACGACGGTTTTGTGGCGGCCTTTGCCCAGAGCAATTGCGGCGACGTGACGCCGCATCTTGATCTCACCGGCAAGGGCCCCGGCGAAGACGAGTTCGAGGGCACCGCCATCATTGGCGGCCGCATGGCCGATGCCGCCGAGCGCATCTTCGCCGCGGCGAGCGAGCCGCTCGCAGGGCCGATCGACGCGCGGCAGTCGTATGTCGACCTGGGGCGCGTCAGCGTGCGCGATGAGTTCACGCATGCTGGACCGCAAGTGACCGGTCCGCCGGCGTACGGCTATTCGTTTGCCGCCGGCTCGACCGAAGACGGCGGCGGGCAGCCGATGTTTCGCGAAGGGATGACCCAGCGAGAGCCGTTCATCGACGCGCTGGCGCGCACCATCGTGCCGCTGCCGCCGGCGAACGAAGCGATGCGGCAGGCGCATCGGCCAAAGCCGATCTTGCTGGCGCTGGGCGCCGCCGACCCGCCGGCCATGCCGCAAGTGCTGCCGATTGGCGTGGCCCGGGTGGGCCAGCTGGCGCTGGTGATCGGTCCGGCCGAATTCACCACGATGAGCGGGCGGCGCTTTCGCGAGGCGGTGAAACATGCGTTGCCGGGTGTGCGCTACGTCGCCGTGGCCGGCTACGCGAACGACTACGCCGGCTACGTCGCCACCCGCGAAGAATACGAAGTGCAGCACTACGAAGGCGCTGCCACGCTGTTCGGCCCCTGGACGCAGGCGGCCTACGCGCAGGAATTCGCGCGGCTGGCGGCCGATATCGCCGCCGGACGGCCGAGCGATTCGCACGCACCGCCGCACGAGATGCGCGGCACGGTGCGGCCGACGCCGCTAAGCAAGGGCATCGACCGTAAGCCCGAGACGGCCGAGTTCGGCGCGGTGACGCACGACGCGGAGTCGGCCTATCGCGCGGGCGACACCGTGCGGGCAACGTTTGTCAGCGGCAATCCGAATGGCGGCTATCGGCCCGAGCGGCAGTATGCCGTGATTGAAAGCCAGCGCGACGGGCGCTGGCAGGCCGTGGCGCGCGACGGCGATTGGGACGTGAAGTGCCGGTGGCTGCCGGCGCCGGAGAAAGGCGGGGACAAAAAGACCGCGCCGCTCGCGTTCAGCGTCGAGTGGACGGTGCCGGCGGACGCGGCCGGTGGAACGTACCGCGTCGGCCATGCGGGCGTTTTCCGCAAGGAAGCCGAGGGCCCGGTGCACGAATTTGAAACTTACTCGCGGCCGTTCCAGGTAAACTAAGCGCGTCGGTGAACGTGAGCAATTGAGGGAGCCCAATGGCGGCCAGATTCGATGACCCACTAAGGCGAAGCGCCAGCGAAGGCCGTTTCGACACACGGAGTGTGTCGACTACAGAACCCTGGGGTGCTACTACGCCAACCCGAAGCGCCAGCGAGGGTCGTTTCGACACACGGAGTGTGTCGACTACATTCACCCGAAGCGCGAGCGGGGGCCGTTTCGACAGACGGCGTGTGTCGACTACAGAATCCTGGGGCGCTACTACGCCAACCCGAATCGCCAGCGAGGGTCGTTTCGACACACGGAGTGTGTCGACTACATTCACCCGACGCGCGAGCGGGGGCCGTTTCGACACACGGAGTGTGTCGACTACAGAACCCTGGGGCGCTACTACGCCAACCCGAAGCGCCAGCGGGGGCCGTTTCGACAGACGGAGTGTGTCGACTACAGAATCCTGGGGCGTGAATACGGCGCGTAGTTCTCCCTCGCTGGCGCTGCGGGTTGGCGTCATCGGCCTGGGTCTGCTGCTGGCGGTGCACGCAGCCGAGCGGCCCGGTCTCGCCGTCGACGCGTCATCGCCCCCGCGCGCGAATCTGAAGGTTCTGACCTGGAACATTCAGATGCTGCCCACGGCGTTGGCGTTCGCCAGCGACAAGCTGCAAAAGGGACAAGCGCTGCGGGCCCCGTGGATCGTCGAGTATTTGAACGAGCGGGATTACGACATCGTGGTGTTGCAGGAAGTGATCGATCCGCCGATCGCGGCGCAACTCAAGTCCGGCCTGAAAGCTACGTATCCGCACCTGGTTGCCGCCGACGCAAAGCTGGGCGTGGCCGGCTGCTCCGGGGGCATTCTCATCGCCAGTCGCCTGCCGCTCAAATACGTCACGCATTGCGTGTACAAAAACTGCACCGGCGTGGACAAGCTGGCCGAGAAGGGCTGCCTGCTGGTGGAGGGCGCGCGCGACGGCGTGACGTTTCAAATCGCCGGTACGCATTTGCAGGCCGGCGACGACGCGACGCGCGACAAACAATTTGCGGAAATTCGCGATTCGGTCGTGGTGCCGCATCGCCGCGAGGGTGTGCCGCTCTTGCTCTTGGGCGATATGAACGTGGACGTCAAGGAGCGGGAGTTTCCGCTGCTGCTCGAATTGACCGGCACGCGCAACTTTCCGCTTGACGATCCACAGCCGTTTACGGTCGACGGCCACAACAGCTGGAACGAGCCCACCAAACGCAGCAAGCACATCGACCACGTGCTCGTGGATCCGCGCGGCACCGGCAGTACGTTGCTGCGGCAGACCGTGCAACGGGCCCGCCGCGAGCACGAAGGCAAGACCATCGACTATGCCGACCATTACGGCGTGATCGCCGAATTGATCATCTGCAAATGAACTCCCGCGTTGCACAAGACATTGTCCCCAACCAACCACTCAGGCCCAGGTGAAACATGTCCGCCACACTACGCTTGCTTACTGGTATTGCACTGCTCCTTGGTTTCGGACTGCAGGCGGCCGCGCAGGAGAGCGCGCCGTTCAAGGCGCCGGACGACATCGCCTTTCGCACGGCGACGATCATGAGCGAGGGCACGCGCATGGCGGCCGAGTTGTACGCGCCGAAGGCGCCGGCCACGGACAAACTGCCCACGATCATCATGTCGCACGGCTGGGGCGGCGTGGCGGCCAACTTGCGGCCCGATGCCGTCGTCTTCGCCCGCGCGGGCTACCTGGTGGTGACGTTCGACTATCGCGGCTGGGGCGCCAGCGACTCGCGCGTGGTGCTCACCAAGCCGCAGCCGCCGCGCAGCGCCGATCGCAAGTTCACGGCAGAAGTCCTGGAGGTGCGCGAAGTGGTCGACCCCATCGACATGACGACCGACCTGGCCAACGCGGTGTGCTGGGTGTACGGCGAGCCGCAGTGCGATCGCGAGCGGATCGGCCTGTGGGGCTCGAGCTATTCCGGCGGCCACGTGGTGTACGTGGCGGCCCGCGACCCGCGCATCAAGGCCACGGTCAGCCAGGTGCCGGCGTTCGACTCGCGGTGGGTCGTGTTGGGCGGCGCGGAAACGGAGAAGACCTATGCCGAGGCCGTGGCCCGCACGCACGGCGAGCTGGGCTATCCGGAGCCGGGGGCGCGCGTGATCGGCAATTTGCGCGGCGCGCCGATTCGCGAGAAGCTGATGCAGTACGTGCCGGTCGAAGACGCGGACCGCGCGGCGCACTGCGCGACGTTGTTCGTGCTGGCCGAAAAGGAAGAACTGTTCGACAACAAGGAGCACGGGCTGAAGGCGCACGAGCTGGCCAAGGGGCCGAAGAAACTGGTGATCGTGCCGAACATCCAGCACTACGGCATCTACATGCAGGCCCGCAAACAGGCCCAGCAATTGGCGCTGGATTGGTACAACGAGCACCTCAAAGGGGCCAAGACCGCGGGCCAGTGAGAGGGCACCTCAGTGCCGCCAGAACGCCAGCATCAACAGATCGATGGCGAAGAAGATCACGATCAAAAGCTCCAGCCACGTCATGCGGCGATTGTTGATATCGGTGTTGACCACCGAGTACAGCTGGTCCAATTGCGCCAGCCGGTTCTCGACGCTGGCCCGCCACTCGTGCAAGTAAAACCGCTCGCGGGCTCCCAGATAAACTCGGGCCAGGTACCAATCGCCAAAGAATTTGCCGATGTGCGTCACTTCGTCGTTCAGCTTGGTCAGGTCGATGCGAATTTCCCGCAGCGTGCCCAGCGTAGCCGAGTGCGTGCCAAAAACGCCCACGCGGAGCCGCTTCAGGTCCTCGTACGCCCGATCGAGATAGCGGTCGAGACGCAGGTCCATGGTGCGGTACTCCTCGAGCTGCAGATTGGCCAGTTCGAGCACGTAGAGCACGTCGTCGACGTAGCCGTCCAAGTCCACGACCAGCGCGGCGTCCCAATCGATCACCACCACGTCCGTCGTCAGGTACGAGCGACTGATGCGCAGCACTTCGGCAACCTGCGTTTCGCTGAGTGTGCCTGGGCGGGCTTCGGTGAGCAGTTCGGCCACGGCCGCGCGGTTGGCCGCCAGCCAGGCCGGCACGTCGCCCGGCGGCGCCACTTCCTCCAGGCAGAACACGGTGTACGCCTCCGGGCCCGGGGGTTGCGCATGCCGCACCATCGCATCGGCAATGCTGCGGCACACCGCCTCGCACAGCTCGCGGGCCACCTGGTCGAGCGCGCGGCCGTCGTCGAGCACGGCGCGATGGAACGGCACCAGCGCGGTCAGGTGTTCCACCTCGATCGATACCCGCATGGTGATCGACACCACGCCGACCTCGTACACGCGCACCAGCGTCCGCACCGTTTGACCGCCGAGCGGGCTGGTGAGCGCCGGCGGTTCGATCGCCAAGGGGCGATACAGCGGCACGTCCTTGGGCAGAGTGTGACCGGTGCGAATCTCGAACGCGAACGGCTTGCTGGCCAGGATGTCCTTCACCTCGGCGGTGACGATCTCGTTGGCCACGTCGAACGCATAGAGATAAACCACTTCGCCGCGCATGAGAGTTCTCGATTGGGCTTGGACCTCAGGGTGCCACGGGCGGCTTGTCCGCCAGTGTTTGTGGGAACTTTGCGCCCTTGGACCACCCGGCGGCGGACCCTGGTTCCCGGCCCTAACGGCTGCTAGTCAAAAATGAGCGTGCCGAACTTGCGGAACTCGTGAAAGCTGGGGCCGACGCGGACCCAGTCCCAGGAGGTTTCGCGGCCGTCGTCATAGTCGACGCGATAAAAATTGGCGCGCCACCGCGTGCCCTTGTCCGGCGGCACGTTGCCCAACGGCTCGAGCACCTTGTAGGGCACGAATACTTCGGCGGTCCAGCTGTCGATCGATGCGCCGGATTCCTTTTTCGGTCCGCCGACCGTGGTGGCGTGGCGGATGAGCCGGTCGCCTTCGTAGTGCCACGGTCGCCAGCCAAGAAACTTTCCGTCCACGTTCGGCACCAGAATCGGCAGCTCGCGCCCCAACGGCGAAATCTCGTACTCGAAGTAGATCGGCAGCCGCTCGTCGGTCCAGAAAAAGAACTCGAACACGTCTTCGTTCCACAGATCGAGAAAGTCGTCGTCCAGCGTGGCCGAGAGCTTTTTGTCCGAGCCGTTCATGAGCACATAGATGCCCGTTTTGGAGTACAGCATTTTGAAGCGGGCGTGGTAGTCGTGCTGCCCGCCGCCGCGGCGCGCGAGCGGCTCCCAGGCGATGGGCTGCCAGGGGGCCGCGCTGCCGTCGCCCGTGATCGCGAAATCGCCCGTCGGTTTGACGTGCAGCTGCTTGGCCGGCGCGCCGGCCGGGGCCGGCTGGGCAGCAGGTTCGCCGGCTGCGGACGGGTTCATCTTCGGGTCCTCCGATGTCGAACCTTGGGGAGCGTCTGGCAGGTCGTCGGCCAGGGCAGGGCGGGCAAGGTTCCACGACAGGCAAATCGCAGTAGCAAAAACCAACACCAGCTGGCAGCGACGGCACATGGCGATCGTCCTCGGTCGGAGATTGGCAAAGCACAACGCCGCCGTGGCCAACGTCGCCGTGGCGCGGCGGCACGCAGACCAGATTAGCGGCCGCGCGGGCGGGTGTCGAGTTGCGCCGGACCGGCGCAGAGGTTTCCCAGCGGTCTCGCCCTGGGCGGACGAGTGCGTGCCTGCCGCCGCCGACGCGCCACTACACGTGATCCAGCTCGCAGAAATAAGTCGTCCCGGCGATCATTTCCGGCGTGAGCGTGCCGTGCCAGGCGAGCGGCTTGATCATCGTGATCTCGTCTTTGCGCGGCGTGACTTCGAAGAGCTCTCGGGCCGCTGCGACATCGGGCAGCCAACCGCCGGCGCGCTCGGCGCCGGCCGCCTGAGCTGCGGCGATCACCGCGGCGTACAGTTCCGCCAAGAGCGCCGGCGAATGGTCCGCCAGCGCATAGTCGATGATCCGCCATTTGGCCGTCGTGGCGTCCAGCAGCGCGTAGCCTTGCCAATTGCCCTGCGCAGCGATCAACGAATAGAACTGGCAGGCGGCAAACTTCTCGAGCATCATCGACCAATATTCGTCGTTGCGTGCAATCGATAGCGGCCGGGCGCCGTGATAGCCGGCGTACAACCGCTTGACCAGCGGCAGGTGATCATCCGCCGAGAAGGCAGCCAGGCGATGCGTGGCGGGCCGGCGCGCGGCCGCGGCCTGCACGTCGCACCAGCCCTGCCAGGCCGGGCACAGCTGATAGCCCAGCTGGGCATAATAGTCGGGCTTGATGTCCGAATAGAGAACGCTCAGGCCGGTGCCTTGCTCGCGTTTGAAGTCTTCGACCCAGCGAATGAGCCGCGGCGCAAAGCCATGACCGCGCACGTCGCGCAGGGTGTAGACCGAACCGATGGCGATGCCGGAGAACTCGTCGGCGCCGATCTTAAACCGCACGGGATGCCCGGCCAGCGACGTGACCACGCGCCTGTCGACGCAGCCTACGAACCACTCGGCCCGGCGATGCGTGGGCGATTGCAGCCGGTGGCGAACGTGGTCTGCGAGGCTGCGGCCTTTGCTCCAAATGTCAAAAACGTTGTGGTGCGCGGCGATGACTTCGTCGCGCGAGGCGGGATGGATGTCCAGATCGGCTGCCATGCACACGTGCTCTGCGGCGAGCTCCCTATTTCTTCAAGTGCTCGTCGAAGAACCGGAACGAGGCATCCAGCGTACGCTCCAGCTCCGGGCCGTTCCAGCCGTGCTCCGCGCCCACCAGCAATTCCACGCGGCCGGGAATGCCCGCTTCAGTGAGCGCTTCGGACATCTGATAGGCCTGGTCGTCCTCGATCAGCGGATCCTTCGTGCCGAAGAACAACAGCATCGGGGCGTCGCCCTTGCTCACGTAACGCAGGGGCGAAGCGCGGCGGCAGTCGGCTTGCTTGTTCAGCGGCTTATCGCCGAAGAAGTTTTCCAGGATTTGCTCCTGGATGTCCGTGTAGCTGGGCCGCACGAGATTCACCGGCCCCACAAAGCTGACCACGGCTTGCACCTTGCTCGGCTGATCGGCGTGACCGCCGTCGCCTTCCATGCCGTCCTCCGAGTCGAGCGTGCCGAGCATCATCGACAGGTGCGCCCCGGCCGAGATGCCGATGGCGCCGATGCGCTCGGGCACGATCTTCAGTTCACCGGCGTTGGCCCGCAAGTAGCGCACGGCGCATTTCACATCTTCGACTTGCGCCGGGAAGCGGTGTTTCGGCGCCAGCCGATAGCTGAGCGTGGCAGCCACATAGCCGCGCGCGGCGGCGCGTTTCATCAGGTCGGCCATGTCCTGGCGTTTACCCTGCATCCAACCGCCGCCGTGAATCACCACGACGGCCGGCGCCGCCTGCTCCAGTCCCTTGGGCACGGCCAGATCCAGCTTCAACTCTTCGCCGGCGCCTGTTCCGTAGACGATATCCTTCTTGACCTCGATCTCGGCCTCTGCGCGGGCGGCCTCACAGGTCAACAGCATGCCGAACAACAGACCTGCTCGAACGGCGATTCGCGCAGCGCGATATGAACGAACCATGACGCGTCTCCTCGACGAATGCTGAATAGCAACCGAATGGTGCCGGGCCGGCGAACGCGGCCCGCTTGGCTGCATTGTAGTATCCGTGGAAAATAATGACACACGGTGGGGCGGCTAGGGCGCGGTGCGAGGTGAGCCCGCGTCCGGGCGTTCCACCGAGAACGGCGGTCACCCATCAATCTGCATTTATGCGTGGTCCTCCTGGTCCGTCACCGTGGCGGCGACTTGTCGCGACGACCCGTGCTAAGAATTCCGCGGAAATCTTGCGGGATAGGGCGCTGTCCTCCCTGTGCGCATACGACTGCCGCGTTCGCCAGTTCGCGTTCTGCAGCTGACCGCGAGCGCCTGCGCATAGCCTCGGGTGCCCCCAACTCGTCGGGCATTGTTCAGCGGGGATCTTTTGCCATTGGCTGACGGCCCGACTGCGGTTTGCACACGGAAACAGAAAAATAGCGCGCTGCCGACGGAGAACTCGTGCCGATGACAATCGCTTGATCGGCGCTGCATCCGTTCCCGCGCTGTGTGGACCTGTGAAACTCGATCACGCCACGCGCAGTGAACTCGACGCGCGACGAACGCCCGCACTAGAATGAATTGCTGAGCCCCGAGCAAAGACTGCCCGCGCCGGGTACCTGCCTTCCTTGACGATTTGACGCGACTGGGCGACACTGCCTAGTTGCATTCCCGCCAGGCCCGTCAGTACTGATAGCCAAACTGCGCTTCGGGAGCGCTCGGCGTATCGCACTGCTGGAGAATCCAGCAGTGGCCCCCGATGATCGCCGGGACGCTCACAGCGCGGTGTTCGGAAGTGATGCACTGTTGGACAAGCCGGCAGTGGCACCCGGCGCATCAGCCGGTCCCCAGATCAAGTGAGCCGCCGCTATGTCGATCCTCGAAAAGCTCGTGCTGCCGGAAATTCTGGAGCTGATTCACGACAAGGATTGGCCCACGTTGCGCGAAATCCTGGCCGAATGGCTGCCGCCGGACCTGGCGGCCCTGATCGAAGACTTGGATTCCGACGACCAGGCGGCCGTCTTTCGCGCGTTGGACAGCAACCTGGCGGCGGCGGCGTTCGAGTATCTCGAGTTCGGCGTGCAGGAGCACCTCACTGAGTCGCTGCCGGTGGGCGAGATCGTCAAGATCTTAAACGGCATGGCTCCCGACGATCGCACGCGCTTTCTCGAGGATCTGCCGCCCGATCGCATGCACCGGCTGTTGTCGCTGCTGTCGCCCGAGGAACGCAAAATCGCCGAAACGCTCCTGGCGTATCCGGAAGAGAGCGTGGGCCGCTTGATGACGCCCGATTATCTTGCGGTGCGCGAGCATTGGACCGTCGAGCAGGTGCTCGATTTTGTCCGCACTTACGGCAAGGACAGCGAAACGCTCAACGCCATCTACGTCACCGACGACAAGGGGCACCTGATCGACGACATTCGCATCCGCGACGTGCTGCTCGCTTCGTGGCACGCCACGATGCACGACCTGATGGACCA
The DNA here is from genome assembly GCA_050250435.1 of Pirellulales bacterium. Taxonomy (GTDB): domain Bacteria; phylum Planctomycetota; class Planctomycetia; order Pirellulales; family PALSA-1355; genus JBFWOR01. Next base: position 19,360 of record JBFWOR010000023.1, read on the forward strand.
GAACTTCGTGTGTTTGAAAGTCATGGATTCCAAGGCCACGGCCGTGGAGCTGTTCCGCAAGTATGACCGCACGGCGCTGCCCGTGGTCAACGCCGAGGGCATTCTGGTGGGCATCGTCACGGTGGACGACGTGCTCGACATTGCCGAGGAGCAGGCCACCAAGGAAATGCAGCAGATGGGTGCCGTCGAGGCCCTGGAAGATCCTTACCTCGACACCCCGTTGTTGGTCATGGTGCGCAAGCGGGCCACCTGGCTCGTGCTCTTGTTTCTGGGCGAGCTGCTCACGACCAACGCCATGGGTTACTACGAAAACGAGTTGAAACGCGCGTACATCCTGATGTTGTTCGTGCCGCTGCTCATGTCCAGCGGCGGGAACTCGGGCTCGCAGGCCTCGACCCTTATCGTGCGTGCCCTGGCGCTCGGCGAGGTGCGCAGCCGGCAGTGGTTGCGCGTGCTCGGGCGCGAGCTGGCTTCGGGCCTGATGCTGGGATTGATCCTGGGAGTGATCGGCTTCGGCCGCGTGGCCCTGTGGAATTCCTTCTCCGCCGAGCCTGAGCCACACTGGCCGCTGGTGGGCCTGACCGTCGGCCTGACGCTGGTGTTCATCGTGCTGTGGGGGACGATCACCGGTTCGATGCTGCCCTTGCTGCTGAAGCGCATCGGGCTCGACCCGGCGACATCGAGCGCGCCGTTTGTGGCTACGCTGGTGGATGTGACGAGCCTGATTATCTATTTCTCGGCGGCCGCGGCAATTTTGCGCGGCACGCTGCTGTAGCGCGGCGGTGCAATTTGGAGTACGATTGCCCGGCGTCGCCGGTTAAAATGCCGGCGGCCCTGGCAGTTGATCTGTGGGCCGGCCGCCGACGCCGTCGTCTTGCCCGCACCGAGCCGAAGGGGACAGGCACCGTTTGCTCGCGGTCATGGAACCAGCAAATGCGTGTTGCGTGGTCCCCGCTTTGCAAAAGAGCCAGTCCCCGACACGACCTGTCCCTTTGTTCTAAGACATCACTCCCATGCCCTTTGGTAGCGACGGATTTCTGGGCACCCGCGCGTCATTCATGCTCGACGTGGTGGTGCTGGCGATGGTGGCGCTATTGCCCTCGTTGGCCTTCAGCATTTACCAGGTGATGGTGCGGCGCCGTTACGCGCTGCACAAGACGATTCAGCTCACGCTGGGCATGGTATTGCTGGTGACCGTGGCGCTGTTCGAAGCCGACATGCGCATCGGCGGCTGGCGGCACCGCGCCGAGGCGTCGCCCTACGCGGGACACAACGGCACCGACTGGGTGACGGTGGCGCTGGCCATTCATCTGTGCTTTGCCGTGACGTCTGCGCTCTTGTGGATTATCGTCATCGCGCGCGCGCTGCGCGAGTTTCCCGTTCCGGTGGCGCCCTCGGCGCACAGCCCGTGGCATCGCCGCGTGGGCATGGCCGCCGCCATCGACATGGCGTGCACGGCCGTCACGGGGTGGATCTTCTACTATCTGGCATTCGTGGCGTGAGGGCGTCGAGGAGATTCGTCGCCTGCTGAGTGTGCGCCAGGGGTGAACAGCAGGAGAATGTGCGAGCGCGCTTGTCGCGCCCCTCACCCCGACCCTCTCCCGCAAGGGGAGAGGGAGAAAACGAGATGAGTGTGCGCGTCTCGATTCGTGGGCAACCCGCGCGCCGTAGGCGACAGCACCTGCATAATCCTGCCTGGTGGGAGAGGGTGGTCCCGGCGCGCCGGGACCGGCTGAGAAGCCAGATGACTCTCAACGCGCTGCTGTGCGCTGGCGGTCCTCATTCAACGCGCTGCGCTCCCTGTCCGCGCCAGCACCTGCATCCTCCTGCGCCGGGGGCGAGTGGACAAGGAATGAGGTGGCAATCCGGGCGTTACTTTACAGTGTCGCCTGCATCCGCTCTGACGGTGCACCGTGGTGCACCGCGATGCGGTTGATGGCGTTGAGGAACGCCAGGGCGCTGGCCTCGAGACTATCGGTCGAGATGCCGCGGCCGCGCTGAATCCGCCCGCGATAGTCGAGCTCCACGTTCACTTCGGCCTGCGCGTCCTTGCCCACCGAGACCGAGTGCACGCGGAAGTCCTTGCACACCGTGGTGACGCCGGTGATCTTCTCGATGGCCAGGAAGATCGCATCGACCGGCCCGTCTCCGGAAGTGATGGTTTCGGTCGCTTCGCGCTCGCCCAGCTTGAGTGTCAGCGTTACCGAAGGCGTTTGGCCCGTGGCGGCGGCCACCTGATAGGAAACCAGCGACCACGATTCCAGCGAGTCGTCGCGGATTTGCTGATCGATCAGAGCGGCGATGTCTTCGTCGTAGACTTCCTTCTTCTTGTCGGCCAGCACCTTGAAGGCGTCGAACACGGTGCGGAGCTGCTCGGCCGAAAGCGAATAGCCCATGGCCTTGGCACGGTCGGCCAGGGCGGCGCGGCCGCTGTGCTTGCCGAGCACGAGATCGGTCTTGGCGAAGCCGACGTCGGCGGGGCGCATGATCTCGTAGGTGGTCGGCTCCTTCAGCATGCCATCCTGATGGATGCCGGCTTCGTGCGCGAAGGCATTGCGTCCGACGATGGCCTTGTTGCGCGGCACTTGCAGTCCGGTGATGTTGGCCACCAGGCGGCTGGTGGGCACGAGGCGCTTGCTGTTGATGCGCGTGTCGGCCTGGTAGAAGTCGCCGCGCGTGCGCAGGGCCATCACCACTTCTTCCAACGAGCAGTTGCCGGCCCGCTCGCCGATGCCGTTGATGGTGCACTCGATCTGGCCCGCACCCATCTCGACGCCCGACAGGCTGTTGGCCACGGCCAGTCCCAGGTCGTCGTGGCAGTGCATGCTGATCACGGCGCGGTCGATGTTTGGGACGCGGTCGCGGAGCGTGCGGATCACTTTGCCCATGTGGGCCGGGGTGGCGTAGCCGACGGTGTCGGGAATATTGACGGTTGTAGCGCCCGCGTCGATGGCGGCCTCGATCACGGCACACAGGAAATCGACCTCGGTCCGGGAAGCGTCCTCGGGCGAGAATTCAATGTCGCTGCAATATCCGGCTGCGCGGCGCACGCCGTTTACCGCCCGCTCGATGATCTCCTCTTTGCCCATCTTGAGCTTGAACTCGCGATGGATGGCGCTGGTGGCGAGGAAGACGTGAATGCGCGGGGCCTCGGAGTGCCGCAGGGCTTCCCAGGCACGGTCGATGTCCTCGTCGTTGCAGCGGGCCAGGCCGCAGATGACCGAGCCCTTGATGGAGCGGGCGATCTCGCGCACGCTCTCGAAGTCGCCCGGCGATGCGATGGGAAATCCGGCTTCGATGATATCGACGCCCAGATCGACCAGGGCCTGGGCGACTTCCATCTTCTCGGCCAGATTCATGCTCGCGCCGGGCGATTGTTCGCCGTCGCGGAGCGTCGTGTCAAAGATGCGGATATTTCGTTTCGACATGACTAAAGTCCTTGTTCGTTGGAGGCTGATGGTTCAGTAACACGCGCCGTGCCAGCCACCGGCGGACGCGCCGCCAGTGGCACCGGGAGATGGCCGACCCCAGGTCGGCCCGGGCAACGCCAACCGCGCCCTCGTTGAGCGCAGCCGCAGTGTGCAAACGCGTGTTGCCGGAACCATGCTTGTCGCCTCACGTGCCGAGATGCCGGTTGAGCCATCTCGGCGGACCAACAAAAAAACCCCAAGGCTGAGCCTCGGGGTCCGTCGTAATCCATGAATCTTGGTATGTACGAACCCCTACGGCTGGCGCCCGCTAAGCGCCAAAAGCAACAACCGCAGGAGGTTCAGGCTGGCCATGTTTGAAATCGCTAACTTCGAATCGCTGGAAAAATGTCGTTCGCGCCGCCTGACAGCATGCGACTGCCAGCGAATCCGCACGTTAAGACTCTACCGCACGCAAGAGCCAGGGTCAAGCTGAAAGGTTCGCGGCTGCGGGGCTAAGGGCTTTGGGGCCGGGCGTTTTTAGGGGGCCCGGCGCTGGGCATTGAATGAAGTTCGACGTGCGCTGCCGAGGGCGAAATCCTACCGCCGGTTGCTATCTCACCCTCGCTGGCGCTGCGGGCTTGTAAATTGCCGAATCACCGGGGCGAATTGCGGACCTTGAGCGCCAGGGGGCTTTTCCGTACCATTCCGCCCCGAAGAATAGCCGCAGGCCGCGTGGCGTGCGCGCCCGCGTTTGCCTTGCGGATGCGCGCCTCGGTTTGTTTTCATCCCCGTCTTGGGCCGCCATGATCGACTACGAAGTTCAGCGCTGCACGCGCCACTGCGCCGTCACTGGCCGCGAGCTCGAGCCGGGCGAAGAGTTCTATTCAACGCTCACGGCCGAAGGCGCCGCGCTCGTTCGTCGTGATTTCGCCCGCGAAGCCTGGCAAGGTCCGCCGGCCGGCGTGGTGGGGTGGTGGAAGTCGCGCATGCCGGCCCGCGATGCCCGCAAGCTGCACTTTGCGCCCAACGAAGTGATGCTCGACTTGCTCGAATCACTGGAATCGCGTGCGGAGCACGAAGATATGCGTTACGTGCTGGCCCTGTTGCTGGTGCGGCGCCGCGTGGTCCGTTTGGAGGAGACCGAGCACGACGATTCCGGCCGCGAGGTATCCGTGCTGTATTGTCCGCGCCGCGAGACGACGTATCGCGTCTTCACGGCCATGCCCAGCGACCAGCGGACGGCCGAGATTCAGGAAGAACTGTCGCGGCTGTTGTTTGCCAACGCGGAGTCTTGATGGATCGCGCACCGCGAAGCAGGGAAGTGATGTCGCAGGATAGACGGCCGAGCGCGCTGCACGGAGGGCCGCGCCGCGACTGCGCGGTGTCGGGTTGCCGTGCACAGCAGAACCCCCCGGCAAAGCCGGGGGCTGCACGGGCGGGACAGTCGGGGCCGTGCGACAAAGTGCATCTCGGCCTGGCGACGCGCGCGCTGTGCGGCCTGCTGGTGCTGTTGGCCTGTGGCGGGGCCGGCTGTCCACGTGTCGTGCAGCAATACGTGCAACCGATTCCGCGGGCCTTGCCTCCTTCGCCATCGCTCGACCAGATCGTCAACATCGTCAACGACAACAGTGCGCGCATCAACTCGCTGTCGGCGCCGGCCGCCACGATCACGATGGCCGGCTACCCGGCGCTGAGCGCGAACATCAACTTCATGCGGCCGCGCTCGCTCCGCCTGGTGGCCCACAAGTTTATTGGGCCGGAGCTCGACGTGGGCAGCAACGACGAACTGATGTGGTTTTGGGTTCGCCGGGCGCAGCCGCCGGCATTGTATTTCTGCAGCCATTCGCAATTTGGCACCAGCGCCGCGCGACAAGTGCTGCCGGTCGATCCCGAATGGCTCATCGAAGCCTTGGGGCTCATCACGTTCGACCGCTCCGGGCAGATCGAAGGGCCGTTTCCGGTGGGCAGTGGTCGCGTGGAAATTCGCACGCGCAACAACACGTCGACCGGCACGGTCTCGCGGATTGTCATCATCGACGACTCGCGCGGCATCGTGCTGGAAGATCACATCTACGATGGGCAAGGCGTGCGGTTGGCGACGGCGCGACTTTCCGGCCATAAGCACGATCCGGCCACCGGCGCGAAGCTGCCCCGGCACGTCGATATTCAGTGGCCGCCGGCCGGCATGGAGATTGCGCTCGAATTGGGCGACGTAACGATCAACCAGCTGTCCGCCACCCCGCAGGAACTGTTCACCAAGCCGGTCTATCAGGGCTTCTCGGAAGTGGACCTGGCGCAGCCGGGCGGTCTGGTGCCCGTTTCGCCGCCATCGGCCGCCGCGGCGACACAGTTTCGGGCTCCGCCCAGCACGCGCTATCAATGAGCAGGGCAGGGGGGCGGATGCCATGCCCACGGAGCCAGGGAATTCGGCCAAACATAAGCCCGCAGCGTCAGCAAGGGTGAATCAGGGTGTTCGGTTGGCAAGCCGCCCTCGCTCGCGCTTCGGGGTGGTGTGCAGCGACGAATGGCCCTCGCTGGCGCTTCGGGTTAGTGTGTAGCGACGAGTGGCCCTCGCTGGCGCTTCGGGCTGGTGTGCAGCGACGAGTGGCCCTCGCTGGCGCTTCGGGCTGGTGTAGGTTCTACTTCCCAATCAGCATGCCGCCATCGACGACCAGGCATTGGCCGGTGATCATCTTCGAGCCGGTGACGAGGCCCAAGATTGCGGCGGCGACGTCGGCCGGCTCGCAAACTTTTTCCAGCGGGCACGATTGCTCCATCATTTCTTTGAGCGGGCCGTAGGCCGGACCGAGTCCTTGTTCGAGCCACCGGCCGGTTATGAAGCCCGGCGCGACGGCGTTGACGCGGATTTTCGGGCCCAGCACGCGCGCCAGGGCCACGGTCACGTTGTTGAGCGCCGCCTTCGAAGCGGCGTACGGAATGGAGCTCCCCTTGCCGGCGAACGCGGCCACGCTGGTGATGTTGATGATCTGGCCGCCGCCGCCCGCGAGCATCGCGTCTTTTACCGCGCGGGCACAATGAAACGGCCCGATGACGTTGACGGCAAAAATGCGTTGCCAGTCGTCGTCGGTCACCTGGTCCAGATCGGCAGCCATGACAAAGCGCGTGGTGCCGGCGTTGTTGATCAGGATATCGACACGGCCCAAGGCGCTCACGGCCGCCTCCACCATGCGGCGGCAGGCGGCGTCATCGGCCACGTCGGCCTGAAACGCCAGGGCCTTGATGCCCAGAGCCTGAATTTCGTTGACGGTCTGCTCGGCTTCGGCGCGGGAGCGCGAGTAGTTCACCAGGACGGCGCAGCCTTGCCGCGCAAGCTCAATGGCCGTGGCCCGGCCGACGCCCGTTCCGCCGCCTGTGACAATCGCCGCCTGATCTGCCAATTGCATCGTAGGTGACTCCGCGGTTCGCGATCGAAGAGAACGAGTGGCGCGGTTATTTTAGCGAAGCGTGCGGCCGCGCGAAACGAGGCGACTGCGATTCCAGACAGGTGGCACGGGCAGCTGGCCCGTGGGCGTGACAAGCACTGGCGAGACGCCAGCGGCACCAGATTCTATCACCGCACCTTGCAGTGGAACCGCACGAGTCCGCCGTGGCCTGGCGGCAGCGGCTCCGTGAATTGCCACTTCAGCATCAGCGAATCGCCTTCGTTCTCTGCGACGGAGAACTCGGCGGGGCGGCTGCTCTGGGCCGAGCCCGGCACGTACTCGAGCCGCGTGGTGAGATTGTCGATCAACACGGCCCGCTCGATTGGCTGTTCGCCCAGGTTGTCGAAGCGGATGGTGAAGTCGACGACGTCGCCCGGCTGAGCCACTTTGGTGGAAGCCGTTTTGATCACCCGCAGGCAGGCCGGGTTCGGCAAGTCGACGCGGAACGTGGCCTGGGCCTTTTGTTCGCCGGTGATGCTCACCGCCTCGCGGCCGTCGAGCACGACCTGCACGGCGGCGTTGTGGGTCCAGGCGATGGCCGCATCGACGGCTTCGGCCACTTGCGGCCGTTCCGACTCGCGCAGCACGCCGTGGCGCATGATCAGGAAATCTTCGTGCGGCGCGAAGCCGCCTTCGAGCGCGGCGATCGGCTGGCGGCTGGTCGCCGGCACGGCGCTCTCGCCCACGCGCTCGATGTTCGGCTGCTTGCGGCCGATTTGTCCCTCGGGCTGTTCCGGTTGAATGGCGGTGGTGGCGAATTGATCGTCTTGATAAGCAACCGGCACCAGCGGGCGGTCGACGCCGATGGGCTGATCCGCCTGTTCGTTGCTCACCACGCCGCGCACCTGACGCACGGCGGCAAAGCGCGGCGCGTAGAGACAGACCTTGTTGCTGGGCTTGATCACGGTTTCGCCGTCGGCCGTTTCGTACACGGCCACCGTGTCTTCGAGTTCGAGGCCCTGGAGATTACCTTGCGGGCCCACGTTGACTTGCACTTCGTCGTCGCCGCCATCGCACAGATACTCATCGTGGGGCCAGGGGCCGGCAATGCCGGGCGGCGCCCAGGGCGATTCGTTGCACATGGGCATGGGCACGCCGGTATCGACGATGCACTCGGCCGGGATGCTGGGTGTCGGCTGCGCGTCGTGCACGACGGTTTCGGCCGCGGCGCGGCGCACCAGCGCGGCCTCGTTGGGCGGCTGGGGCAGGCGCGCTGAGCGCTGCATGGTGCGGCACGAACAAGCCATGAGTGGCAACAGCAACAGTACGCCGGCCAGCGTGCCACGTGCGAGACCGCGACACGATTGGATAAAGTCCGCACTCGCGGACAAGCTGTCCGCGGCACTTGGCGGGCTGGCAGCAGCGGCACTGCTGGGCAAGCCAGCAGTGGCACCCGATTGGCCGGCAGTGGTACTTGATTCGGATTGGAAGCGGTTGATGGCGATCATGGTGTGCCCGGTCCTCGCCACACGGGTACTCGCGCCGTGGCCGAAGTCACGTTCACGCGCGGAATCGCCGGGCTTTTCGATCGCACAAGGGGCCCGCTTGCTTCATAGCTTTCGCCGGCATACGGCCGCCAGCGCACCAGGGCCGGGGAGCCATACATGAACGCGTCGTCCGGCCCGTTGGCATCGGGCACGCGCGCTCCCATGCGCAGAATCGCCACCGGACGGCCCAGGCCGTCGGCCACTTCCAGTGGATTCTCGCCTTCGCTCACGTCGTAGTACGGCTGCAGGTCGCGCGTTTGCACTGCGGGCACCGCGGCCGCGGGCTCTTCGAGATAGATGACGCGGGTGACGAACTTGCCGTCGAGCGCCATCTCGAGCTCTTCCTGCGAGAGCTCGATGGGAATCGGAAACTTGAACTCCAGGCCCACCGGCGGATACGTGCGATCGATCACTTCGATCGTCGGATACACCTCGAGGCCTTCCTGCAGCGGGATGTTGGTCACCCGCATGCGATAGACCGAACCGATCAACAGGCCCACGGTCATGGGCGCGGGCTGAGTGTCGCTGAACTGACCGCCTTCGGCGGTTGCGATCAGCGCGCCCTCGGGCCCGCGAATCTCAACCGGCTGAAAGTATCCTGGCAATGGCCCACCACGCTGGAGTTGCGCGTTTCCAATCGCTCCCGGTGTCAAGTTGCCCCCGTGGTTGTAGTGCACCGGTGGTTGTGCAGCCGGCAGCAGTGCCGCCAGCCCCAGCCACATCGATAGCGCACTCATCGCGAGGGCCGCAACCCGAGCCGGGTGTTGAATCCGGCTGCTGAGCGTGTGGACCATTGTCATGGATACTTACCAAACTCACGGTTCGAGCCTCGGGTACCGCCGGCCGGCGAGTCGTGCGGTGCGGCAAATTCCGCGGTGCTGGACGAGCCTGCCGGGACACCCGTTCGTTGTTGACACAGTTTCTGATCCGACACAAGACCACGGCGGGCCCTGCTCACGGTTCGCGTGAACAGGGCCGCCGCGTTGGATTCATCACTCGCAGTCCTGGCCGTCAAGCACGTCGAAGTCGTGATCGTGCTTGTCGCCAATCGGCTGATGGAACAGCACCGGCGGCATGTGCTTATGCTCGGTGATCTTCACGTGGTCGACCGGCTTCGGATAGCTGAAGCCCGGCTTCTCGCGTACGTCGATCTTGAACTTTCGCACCGGCGACGGAATGTGCATCTTCGTGTGGTTGGCAATCACGTGCTTCCGCAGGCCCGCGGGCACTCCCATCGGCACGTGCGGCGGACCAGGCAGCCCGATGGGCGTGCCGCAGGTGGGCATGCCATATTCGGGAGCGGTCATGCCGGCGATGAACGGAGCCGGGGTGCCGGCCGGCATGGCGCCGGTGATGCCGGGCACGCACGGAACGCCGCCCGGACCGAGGGCACACTCGCCGCCACCGCAACCTCCCGGACCACAGCCGCCCGGACCGCAAGCGCCAGGACCGCCGCCAGGACCGCTGATGGCCGCATAGCCGCAAGCGAACACGCCGGCGAGTTCGGCTTCGCCGCCGGGCGCTTCGAGATCTTTGTTACCGACGCGAATGATCGCCAGGATCGCACCGCGCCGATCCGCTTCGACAATCGGATCGAAACCGGGATCGAGCCGCGTGCTCACCAAGGTCTCCACGCCGGCGATGGCCAGTTCCTGGAACTCAGGATCCGGCAGGTACACCACCTTGGTCACAAAGTTGCCCGAGAGCACCTGGTCGAAATCTTCTTCCGTGAACTGTGCCGGAATGGCGTTGTGCGCGAGATAGGCTTCGGTTCGCGGCGTCGGCGGCCCAATCTCCAGCGTGGGATAAAGTTCCACGCCTGGTCGACCGGGAATGCCCGTCAGCTTCAAGCGATAAATCGAGCCGACGGGAAAGTTGTACCGTCCCGGCACGATCAACGGATCGGAATCAAACATGCCGGTCTGGCCGACGTCCCACGCGACGGACATGCCGTCGGGGTTGGTGAAGGCGACCTGCGACGTGCGCATGCCGGCCAGTCCACCGCCCGGTCCCCAGGGACTGCAAGGTCCGCCCGGCGGACCACTGAGCTCAGCGGCCATGAGCACGCCGGGTCCGGGTCCGCCCACGCCTGGCCCCGGCTCCATCAGCATATTGGCCGGCGGCAGGTTGTTGCGGTGGGTGAACTTTGAAAGTGGTGGCAAGAACGTGGTGTTGTCGTTGAGCATTCCGTAAGGCGGATGCAGTTGGCAGCCGCTGGTGGCCGCCACCAAGATCGCCAGCGATAACAAGGCCATGCGAAGTTTCATTGTCCCCCCCAAAAATCGCGACTGCGCTTGCGCGGCCGAGCGAGTCGTTCGCCCGATCCGCGGCAAGTGGGTCGAAGTGGTTTCAAACGCGGCGTTGGCCGTTGGGAATTCGCTGAATTCTGCTGCTCTTCAGCGCGCTGTGACTGACATAGACCCTTGGCCGGCATCACCTTACAATTCGTGACCTGGACCTTGCCCCGAGCCTTCCTCGCTGTGTAACCAGCGCTCTCGGCTCGGCCAATCGCGGCAAGCCATGACGACGTTACTGATCGTCGGCGTCCTACAATGCGTTTCTTTGGCAAATCCGGCATAACCGCGAAATGAAGTACAGCTTGCCCATTTTGCTGTGCCTGCTGTTCGCGCAGCCCTGGGTTGCGCCCCGCGCGAGCGCGCAACTGCCGGTTCGCTCGAGTGATGCGCCCACCCAGCAAACCGCGGCGCCGGCCGCGCGCACGGCCCGGGTGACGACGCCGCAACCCCCGCCGCCGCGCATCTCGGGCGATGCCCTGTTGCGCCGCGTGATGGCAGCCGTCGACGCGCTGCCTTCGCTCTCCGCCCGCATGCGTTACCAGGTGAACCTCAAGGACCGCAGTGCTTTGGGCACCGGCATCTATCTGCAGCAGGGCAGGGGGCTGGAGCGGCAAATGTGCTGGGACATGACGCTGCAAACGCCACCCATCGCCAGCCGCTTGCGGCATGTTTCGGATGGTGTGACGCTGTGGATGATGGAAGAGCTGGCAGGCGAGGTGCGGTTTTCCAAAGTGGATCTGACGCGGCTGCGCCGGGCGCGGCCGAAGAGCGGCGGCACGGTCGACGCCGGCGGCTGGCTGTCGCTGGGTGGCTTGCCCAAGCTGCTGGCAGGACTCGACGCCGGCTTTCAGTTCCACACGGTGAGCGAAAATCGGCTCGACAACCTGCGCGTTTGGACGCTCGTGGGCACCTGGGAAAACGGCCGGCTGTCGGACCTGTTGCCGGATCAGAAAGACGCCATCGCCAAGGGCGGCACGGTCGACTTCACGCGGCTCTCGGCGCAGTTGCCCACTTCGGTCGTCCTGCACGTGGGCTGCGACGACTTTGTGCCGTATCAACTGGAGTATTGGCGCCATGAAGGGGCGTCAACGCTGACGGCCAACGAGGGCGAAGGGCAGCTGCTGGTGATCATGGAGCTGTTCGAGGTGCGACTCGGCGCCGCGATCGATGCGGCGAAGTTTGCGTTCACGCCCGCCGAAGGAACGTCGCCGGCCGATCGCACGGGCGAGTTTCTGGAGCGCTTTGGCCTGGAAGAAGCGGCCGGTACCGGCGCGCGCCGAACGGTGCCGCCGCGGCGCTAGGGAACATGCTCACGCGGACGTGTGCATGGCACCCAGAATTCGCGGACGCCATAACGCGCCGCTCACTTTTCGCCGGCCAGCCGGCTGGCGACGCGAATGGCCTCGACCATGCCGCCGCACTCGGCGCGACCTTGCCAGGCCACGTCGAACGCGGTGCCGTGCGCGACGCTGGTGCGCACGATCGGCAGCCCCAGCGTTACGTTGACAGCGCGGTGCATGGCCAACAGCTTCATGGCGATGTGGCCCTGATCGTGATACATGGCGACCACGGCGTCGAACTCGCCGTGGCGCGCGCGGCTGATGAGCGTATCGGCCGGGAGCGGCCCGGCGAGATCCAGTCCTTCGGCCAGGCCGCGCTCGACCGCCGGCTGAATGATGGTTCGTTCTTCGGCGCCGAAAAGGCCTTCCTCGCCGGCATGCGGATTGAGTGCGCACACGCCCACGCGCGGCGGTTCGCAACCGAGCCTGTGCATCACGCTCGACACGAGTCGGGCCTTGCGCAGCACGGCATCTGCGGTGAGCGCGGCGAACACGTCCGCTAGCGCCATGTGGAGTGTCACGTGTACGATGGCCAGGCCCACCGGGCCCGCGACGCCGGCGCCGTGCGCCAGGTAGAGCATCATGGCGACGTCGTCCGCGCCGCACAACTCGGCCAATAGTTCCGTGTGGCCGGGATAGTGATGGCCGGCGCGCCACAGCGCCGCTTTGCTCAAGGGCGCCGTGGTGATCGCATCCACGCGCCGCGCGAGTGCCAGTTGCGCGGCCAGCACCAGCGCGTCGTACGCCGCCTGGCCGCCGCGGGCGTCGATCGTGCCGGGAGGAATATCAAGCACGTCGTCACGACCGGCGGTCAAACAAGGAATCACATCGGGCGCAGGCTGTGCCTCCTCGGGCGATGCGATCGGCACGACGCGGGCCGGACTGCTCAGCAAGCGTGCGGCGCGGCGCAAAATCTCGGGATGGCCCACCACCAGCGGCCGGCAGCACGCGTGAACGGTTGCGTGCGGCCAGGCGCCGACGATCGTCTCCGGACCGATGCCGGCGGGATCTCCCAGCGTGATGGCGATGCGTGGTTGGGGCATGTTCGTGCTGCAATCCTCTGGATTCGATTCTAGTCGGTCGCGGCCGCTGGACGAAGTGGCGCCGGCGAGTGTCTAATGGCAACGAGCAGTTTCCAACCGGTTTCGGGGGCCTGCTGACTTGCCCAGCAGTGCAAGTTGCAACGAACACAGGCGGACAAGCCGCCCGTGGCACCCTGAGTTCGGCACCCTGAGTTCACTGTCACCCTTCGCGTTCGCACCGTGTCACGTATTTTTGTTTCGCTGGCCTGGTTTGCCTTGGTGATGGTCGCCGCGGCGCTCATTCTGGGCTTCTCGCTGGGCGACTTTCACACCGACCACGCGCCTGACACGCTGCGCTGGGCCACGGTTCATCGGCTGACTGGCGTGGCCGCTGCGCTGGTGGTGGTGCTGGTCAACAGCATCGTCGTGACCTACTTCATCGGCACCAGTCGCTGGTGCAAGGAAGTCAGTGAGACTTACGGCTTGGGGATGACTCATGTGGCCCGCAGCAACGCGCTCAAACGGCGCACCTTTCCGTGGGCCGTGATGGGCATGCTGACCGTGGTGGGCGTGATCGCCTTGGGCGGCGCAGCCGATCCGGCCAGCGGCCGGCCGGGCACCGAATTCTGGGTCACGCCGCACATGCTGGGCGCGATGACCGGCATGTTGCTCGTGGGCTGGTGCTTCTGGGCCGAGTGGCAGAACATCGCCCGCAACCAGCAAGTGATCGCCGACGTGATGGACGACGTCCGTCGCGTGCGCGAAGAGCACGGCCTGGAAGTGTGAGTGGCGGCCGTATTCTGGTGGCACTGGCATCTTGCCAGTGCGCGCCATTGGCAGGTCGCACTGGCGAGACGCCAGTGGCACCCGGGAGCTACGGCACACGGCGTGTGCCGGCTACAGAAGACTGAACTCCGGCGAGTTCAGCTACCGAGGAACGAAGAATCCCCCGGCGGAGCCGGGGGCTGCACGAGACGCCAGTGGCACCCGGCACACGACACGGCATGACAAGATGCCAGCTACTTGTGCGGCTGGGCGTGCGAGTGTCCGTCGTGCGATTCGTGTTCGTGGGCCTCGTGCTCGTGCTCGTGCGCGTCGTGAGCATGATCGTGGGCTTCGTGAGCGGGCAGGCGGTCGTCGTGCCCGTGGTGATCGTGGCCGCCTTCGACAAACACGGTCGCCCAGGCCAGCGCGATGCCCGCCACGAGCGCCAGCGAAAGTTGCGCACGATCGTGACCGTGGAATTGCAGCTCGGGCAAGAGATCGCTCGAGGCGATGCAGACGAACGCGCCGGCGGCAAAGCCGAGCACTTGACCGAGTCCGGCGGTCGGCTCCGACAGCCCGCCCGAGACGAGATAGTACAGACCGACGCCCAGCGGCGTGACGAGCGCGTAGAGCATGTTGGACCATTGCCGCGCCGAGACGGAGCGTCCGGCGGCGGCCATCAGCGTGCCGATGGTCAGCGCGTCGAACGGTTTGTGCAGCACCACGGCCAGCGCCGTGCCGAATCCGGCCAGGATCACGCCGGCATGTCCGCTTTCGGCCTTGACGGCCGCGGCGATGGCCACGCCGTCGATCAAGGCATGCAACGTCAGGCCGACGGCGGCGCCGCTCCAGGAAAACCGCGAGCTCATGGTCGGATCGGTGTGCGCCTGATCGTGGTCATGCGCGTGATGATCGTGTCTGCCCGCGCCGTGCGGCGCATGCTGATGGCTGGCCGTGGGCGGCACCGGCGCCTGCACCAGCGACATGGGCTCTTCCGGCGCCTCGTGATGATGGAAGTGAAAGAATCGCTCCAGGAAGAACATGAACAGAAAGCCGGCCATCATCCACAACACGGTGGCGTCGATCGATTGCAGCAGCTCAAAGCTGTGGGGCACGAGGTGCAGCACGCCGATTCCCAGCACCACGCCGGAGACGAAGCTGATGGCGATCTGCATGCGGCGGTGCGTCAAGCGCACGACCAACGGCAACCATCCGCCCAGCAGAGAACAGACCACGCAGGCCAGGCAATAGATCGCGATAGAGATAGCGGGAGACATGCGCGTGGTTCCAAGACGCGCCAGTATGGGCCGCGCGGTGAATGTCTGCAAGGCGAAACGGGCGTTGGTTGGGTGCTGCAACTCTGGTAGCTGAATTCGGCAGAATTCAGCCGTGGCGCGCGCGGCTCTGAACTCTGGCGGGTTCAGCTACCAGAAAGGATCAGCCCAGCGGCGGCTCGCTGCGCACCAGCGAGATCACCATCGGGTCGGGCAGGCTCGTGGCGCCGGCATGACGCAGCATGTTCATCACCTGGGCCGCGGTGTAGTGTGCGTGCATGTGGACGTGCAGCAGAACGTCACTGCGGCGAAAGGCAAACCGTCCGCCGAGCGAGCGCACCTTGTACACGAGGTCATCGAGCTGTTCGTTCGAAAGACTTTGCAAATACTCTTGCCAGCGCACGGCCAGCGCCGTCCAGGCGCGCTCGAGCTCCGCGATCGAGTGCACGCCGCCCGGGCCTTCCTGATTGCCGGGCAGCTTGCCGGCCACGTCGCCGGGCGCGAGCGCTTGCTCGTGGCCGTGGAGCGCTTCGAGCCAGACGTGCTCCGCGGCCCACATGTGCACGAGCGACTTCCAGATTGAGCCCTGACCGATCGGGAAGGTCTGGTGCAGTTGCTCTGCTGAAAGTGCGGCAGCCGCGGCCAGCAGCTGGCGATTGACCCAGGTGCGATGCTGATCCATGCGGCGCGTAAGATCGAGGGCATTCATGAAAGTACAAGCTCCCCGCGATTCGAGACCATGCGCGAACAGCATACCACGCGCCCGACTGGGTGACACTGGCATCCTGCCGGTGCGCGTCATTGGCAGGTCGCACTGGCGAGACGCTCACCCGGCACGGTGCCGCCCTACGGGGCCGACGGCAGCTTGACCGTTCGTTGCAGGGACGCGTATGGTGAGAGACCAGCGGTGACGTCGAATGGTTCGCGGCGAGGCAAGTTCTCCATGCGTGCGTGCGTGCAACGCGTTTCCCAGGCCGAGGTCACCGTCGACGGCGAAGTGTGCGGCCGCATCGAGCGCGGGCTCGTGGTGCTGTTGGGCGTAGCCGCGGAGGACACGCCGCAAGACACCCGCCAACTGGCCGACAAGATCGTCGGACTGCGCATCTTCGACGACGCACAGGGGAAGATGAACCTGGCGCTGGCGGACGTGGGCGGCGCCATGCTGGTGATCAGCCAGTTCACGCTGTTGGGCGACTGCCGCAAGGGGCGCCGGCCGAGTTTCGTGGCCGCCGCGCCGCCCGAGTTGGCCGAGTCGCTCTATGAGGCGTTCGCGGCGGCGGTGGCAGCGCTGGGAATTCCGGTGGCTACGGGCAAGTTTCGCGCCCACATGCTGGTCTCGCTGACCAACGACGGGCCGGTGACGCTGTTGTTGGATACGCGGCGCGAGACGTGAGATTAGCCTCGTGGGTCATGCACTCCGTGCATGACGATCTGGGTCGTGCAAGCCGGCACTGCTGGACGAGCCAGCAGTGGCACCCGAGGTACGTCGCCCTCGCTCGCGTCGGGCTTGTGTGTACGGCGCTCACTTCACGATGCGTTTCCACGGCCGCCACGATTCGGCCGGCTGCTCGGCCACGGCGGTGGGCTGTTTTTCGGGCACAATCGGCTGCGGCATCGTCGGATCTTCAGCGATCAAGAGCGCCAGGACGATCGCATTGGCATAGGTGGCGAGGTTGGCCCACCAGCAATCGCCCCACAGCTTGACGGCGGTGCCGAAGGAGCTTTTCAAGCGAAAGTGCCGCAGGTCGATGCTCCAGATCTCGTCGAGCACCAGGTGCGACGCGAACCCCAGCATCACCGCCGTGGCATTGAACAAGCGCATCCAAGGATTCTCATGCGCGCAGATCAAGTAAGCGAACTCGCCCACGATGGCCATGGCCGGAATGCTGTGAAACATGCCGCGGTGCACGGTGAATTGTGTCAGCAGTCGGCCCGCGCCAAAACGTATCAACAGATACAAGATGCCGCCCACCAGCACGATGGTCTCGGGCGGCATGTGCAGCCGCTCGAAGCGATCGACCAGCAGCATGGGCACCACCGCCGCGGCGAACGCCGTGCTCTCGCGCAGCGGCACGCCGGGTCCGCTGTCCAGATCCGGCAGCATACCCGACACGCTGCACAGTCCGCCGGCCAAGGCGCAGGCCGGCAGCGGCGCGCCGTAGGCGAGCGCGGCCGTCGTGCCGTAGGCCACGCCCAAGGTCGTGCTCACGGTGATATGCGTCTTGAAGCCGGCCATGCCAAGATCTTCCCGTGTCGCGGCGAACTACTCTTGAGTGCGCGCGGGTGGCACGGGCATCTTGCCCGTGTCCGACTCAGCACTGGCGAAACGCCAGTGGCACCCGCTTTTGCGGCGGAACTTTATCAGCCCTTGCGCGCGGCCGCCAAGACCAGTTGTCTGCGGCGGTTGCGTCACGACCACAGAGGGGTGGGTGCTGGCACTGCGCTGTGCGCACTTCGCACTGGCGAACAAGTGTGCCAGTGTCACCCGATATCACGCATTGACCTTCGCCGGCCCGAGGGCGGGCGGTATACTCCGGGGCCTTTTTTTACGTTCGCTGCCGTCGCCGCCCTTGGGAAACCGGGCGCCCCGCTGCCATGAACATGGAACCGTACGACATCTGCATGCTGGCGGTCTTGGCGCTGGCCACGATCTACGGCGCGTACAAGGGCATGGTCTGGCAGATCGCCTCGACGGCCAGCCTGGTGCTGAGCTATGCGGTGGCGCTGCACTTCAGTCCGAAATTTGCCCACTACTTTGGCACCCAGGCCCCGCTGAACCGCTTCGTCGCGATGGCGGCGCTGTACATCGGCACGTCGGCCGCGATCTGGCTGGTGTTTCGCGTGGTCAAGGGCGTGCTCGACCGCGTGAGACTGCGCGAGTTCGATCGGCACATGGGCGCCGTATTCGGGGCGGCGAAGGGGATTTTGCTGTGTGTAGCGATTACGTTCTTTGCCGTGACGCTGTCTGCCAGGCTCAGGGGGATGGTCCTCGAATCACGCTCGGGCCACTATATCGCCGTGCTGCTCAATCGGGCTGACACGGTCATGCCGCAAGAGCTGCACGAGGTGCTCGACCCGTATCTGCAGAAGCTGGAGCGGGAGCTCGACCCGACCCACGAGCACAACGACAACGAACCGCCGGTGAGCGTGCCACGGCCGGCGACGATCCCGGCCGGCAACGACGAGCCGGAGCAGGGGAGCGATGCACGGCGCGGGAACCGGGGCGACATTCGGCGGCTGCCGCCGGTGGAAGTTCTGTGACGGACAGGCTGGAGGCTGGAGGCTGGAACAGGCTGAAGGCTGAAGGCTGGAGACCGGAGGCAGGAGGAAGGAACGAGGGATACGCGGCAGAGAAATGCGAAATCGCCGCGAAAACCGACCCCCAAACCGAACATAAGAAACATTATCGGACGTTGGGGAGCGGGCTGAAAAGCCGGCCCTCTGTCGCTCTTACGATCAAAGAAGCGCTCATCACGAACATCGATGGCCACAGATTAGAATCGCCTGGGGAATCGCCGGCGAAAAAAATCTCCGGCGGCGGCGAGCCGGAAAAAGTGGCCCGAAAAAAATCGCCGGCGCAAGAAATCGCTCCCAATGCGTTCGGGCGCCTCGGTTCGACTCTCAGGTCGTCCAACCGGCTTGGAACGCGTCTGGCGCAATCCTGGGAGGTCGCGCCAAACGGACCTTTTCCGTGTAGCCGAGTTCGCCAGAATTCAGCCCCATTGGCGCTAGTCGTGGCCCGAATCTGAGCCGGTTCCGGCCGCGGCTTCGGTTTCGGAAAGCTGCTCCAAGAACACGCCCATGCGGCGGAACTTGTCATAGCGCTTTTCCACGAGCACGTCCGGCTTGGTGCCGACCAGCTCGCGGAGGCACTTGAGCAGGTACATCTTCATGCGGGCGGCCATCTGGTGATGGTCGCGATGGGCGCCGCCCAGCGGCTCTTCGATCACGTCGTCGACGACGCCCAGGCCCAGGAGATGCTTGCTGGTCATCTTCAAGGCGGCGGCGGCTTGCTCGGCGTAGGTGGCGCTTTTCCACAAGATGCCGGCGCAGCCCTCGGGACTGATGACCGAGTAGTAGGCGTGTTCGAGCATGGCGACTTTATCGCCGACGCCGATGCCCAGCGCCCCGCCCGACCCCCCTTCGCCAATCACCACGCAAATGATGGGCGTGGGCAGGCGCGACATTTCGAACATGTTTTGCGCGATCACTTGCGCCTGGCCGCGCTCTTCGGCGCCGATGCCGGGATACGCGCCGGGCGTATCGATGAAACAGATCACCGGCAGTCCGTACTTGGCCGCCAGTTTCATTTTCAACAGCGCCTTGCGATAACCCTCCGGATGCGCACAACCGTGATAACAGGCAATACGCTCCTTGGTGGTTTTGCCCTTCTGGTGCCCGACGACGACGACCTTGTATTGATCGAGCTTGGCGAAGCCGCTGCGCAGCGCGCGGTCGTCGCCGAAGATCTTGTCGCCGTGCAGCTCGACGAACTCGTCGAACACGAGCTCGAGATAGTCGGTGGTCATCGGCCGTTCGCTGTGCCGCGCCACCTGCACGGTTTCCCACGGCGCTAAATTGGAATAGACGCGCTTCTTGGTATCGGACAGCTCGCGCTTCAAGCGGCGAATGTCTTCGCGCGCGGCGACGCTGTCTTCGGCCGCCGCTTCGAGTTGTTGCAGCCGCGTTTCGAGCTCGTAGATCGGCCGCTCGAAAGCGAGCCGGTGATTGACGGTTGCCATGGCGTTTTGTTCCCAGGTACGCGAGGTGCGCTTGAAGCGGTCGCGGTTACGTGGAGAGAAGGTTGACTGCGGGGTGCCAGTGCTAGCTCGCTAGCAGTGCTGCTGGTGTCGACGGGTACTGCTTGACCAGCAAGCGGTGGCACGGGAATTCAGTTTTGAAACCGCCTCTGGGCCTCTTTGTCTTACTCGGGCTCTTGGTCTTATTATCGGAGCGACCTGCCCTCTCCCGCCAACCGACGATGGGGCTGATCTGTGAACGTCCGGCGGTGGCGGCAGCAGGCCCGTCTATTGTTGCATGAAGCGACCGGGCAAGTCGATGGCAGCGGCCCCCCTCTCGCGCGTGCCCCGCGGCCAGGTGCACTGCACGGTGCATTATTTCACGGCAGCGGGAGGCACCTTATGAATCTGCATGCCGCGTAGTTCGCGCAGAAATTCACCCATCGATTCGGGCCGATCTTCCGGCTTCTTGGCCAACATGCGGCGCGCGAGCTGCGCAAAATCGTCGGACACGTTTTGGTTCGAAGCCTGCAGCGGCGGCACCGGCGCACGCAGATGTTTGTTCAACAATTCGTTGGTAGTGGCGCCGGTAAAAGGCGGCTTCCCACCCAACAGCTCGTAGGCCATGCAACCGAAACTGTACAAGTCGGCGCGCTCGTCGAGGGCTTGTCCGCGGATTTGCTCGGGCGACATGTAGCTGCGGGTGCCCTGCACTTTCGTCCTGGTGGCGAAGAGCCGCGCCAGCCCGCCCTTGCGGCGCGTGGCCAGCGCAAAGTCGATCAGCTTCACCTCGCCCGGCAACTTGACCAGGAAATTGTCGGGCTTGATATCGCGGTGGATCCAGCCTTGCGAGTGAAAGTATGCCAGGCCTTCAGCGGCGCCGCGCAAGATGGCGGCCGCGTGGGGCTGCAGGGCCTCGATGCCCTGGTTGATGAGCGTTTTCAGGTTCGGCGCGGGGAACAGTTCCATCACCATGTAGACGAAATCGCCGTCGGAGCCGAATTCGAAAAGCTTGATGACGTTCGGATGCGTGAGGCCGCGACCGACCTGCGACTCGTGCTTCAAGAAGGCGATCTCCTCCTTGTTGCGTGCGTTCTCCCCGGCCAGCAGCTTGATCGCAAAGCGTTCGCCCTTGGCATCGTGCATCGCCTCCCTGACTTCGCACGACTTTCCCGCGCCGATTTGAGTCAGAAGTCGGTAAGAGCCGACGCGATCTTGGGCCACGGGAGATGACTCGCTAGCGACAACGGGAAATGTACGAAGCGGGCTGTCCGGATGCCGCGCTTCGAGAATCAGGTATGCCTATTTTAGCAGCCGCGGCTCGGACGGGTTAGTGGGGAATAAGGCTGAAGGCTTCAGGCTGTAGACTCCAGGAAGAAATTTTCACTCGTCGTTGCATGCCTTCGGGTTGGCGTTGTGTTCGCCCTCGCTGGCGCTTCGCGTTGGTGTTCGCCCTCGCTGGCGCGTCGGGCTTGTGTTGTGTTCGCCCCTCGCTGGCGCTTCGGGTTGGTGTTGTGTTCGCCCCTCGCTGGCGCTTCGGGTTGGTGTTCGCCCTCGCTGGCGCGTCGGGCTTGTGTCAGGTGTGCGCGGCGGAACGGTAAAGCGGCACCTTACGCGCGTCGCTTGTGCGCCAGCAGCCGTTCGTACAGCGCGCGAATCTGACGGCTCATGTGCTCGTGGCGGAATTGCTCGGTGAAGCGTTCGCGGCCTGTGCTGCCCAGCCGCGCGCGGAGTTGCGGATCGGCCGCCAGCCGGCAAATTGCCGCCGCCAGCTCGTCAACGCTGGTGGGCGGAAGGAGCACGCCCGTCTGGCCGTCGAGCACCACCTCGCGCGCACCGTCGACGTCGTAGCTGATGACCGGCTTGCCGGCGATCAGGGCCTGAGGCAAGACGCGCGCCAGCCCCTCGCGCAAGCTGGTGTGCACAACGATGTCCATGGCGCCGATCAGGTGCGGAATTTCCTGCGGCGGGACGAGGCCCGTGAAATGAAAGCGCGATTCCAGGCCGGCGGCGCGGACTTGTGCGCGAATCGCGTCGGCCAGCACGCCGTCGCCCACCAGCAGGAACCGCAGCTGCGGTTGTTCGCGGACGGCTTGCTCCGCGGCGCGCACCAGATACTCGTGCCCCTTGAGGTGAAACAGCCGCGCGACCTTGCCGACGACGACGTGCTCGTCGCTGTAGCCGAGCGACTGGCGCAGTTTGGCCCGGCCTTCGTTGGCGGCCAGAAACGGCTCCACTTCCATGCCGCTGTAGATGGTGGTGAACTTTTCGCGCGGCGCGATGCCGGCGGCGACCATCAAGTCGGTCATGGCGTCGGCCACGCTCACCAGCGCGTCGCAGCGCCTGGCGGCGTAGCGCTCGCAGGCGCGAAACAAGGCCCGCGCGCCCCAGCGTTGATAGGGATGAAACGGCGCGCCGTGCACCGTGTGGACGATCGCGGGCACGCGCAGGCTGTAGGCCGCCGCGCGCCCCAAGAGCCCTGCCTTGCCGCTGTGCGTGTGCACCACTTCGGGCGCGAAGGCGCGTAAGGCTGCCTTGATGGCGGCGTAGCTTTGCGGATCGCGGAGCGGATGAATCTCGCGCCGCAGCGCCGGCAGGATTTCCACCGGCACGCCATGAGCTTGAGCGCGCTCCAGCAGACTGCCCTCCGGACCGAGCGGAGGACCCGTCAACAGCAACACGTCGTCGCCGTACACGCGCAGCAGGTCTTCGCACGTGAGCACGGTGTTCTCCTGGGCCCCGCCCAGGATCAAGCGCGTGATGATGTGTGCGATCCGCATGCAGCTTTACGTCTTGAGTGTTGACGGTGTGTTGGTGGATTCGGCACTGCTGGACAAGCCAGCAGTGGCACCCGGCGATCCGCGCCGGCGCGTGGCCAAGAATGGTCGCCCCTTGAGCAAGAGCAAAAGGAGCCAGTCCGCATCAGTAGTCTACGCGCACCAGGCACAAGCCTTGCGCGGGTGCGGTGCGCCCGGCGGCGCGGCGATCGCGTGCGGCCAGCACCTCGCCGGGCCACGCTTCGGTGCGCTCGCCCCGCCCCACATCTACCAGCGTACCAACGATCGCGCGGACCATGTTATAGAGGAATCCGTCGCCGGCGACTTCGATCGAGAGCCGGTCTGCGGCGGCGGCGTCGCGCGCCACGCGAATCTCGAAGATCGTGCGCACACTCGACTCGCGCTCGGAGCCGGCCGATTCGAAACTGGAAAAATCGTGCCGTCCGACCAACGCTTGCGCCGCGCGGTGCATGATCTGGGCATCCAGGCGCGAGCGGTGGTGCCAGACATACTGTCGCGCGAACACGTCGCGCGTCGGGCCGTCTTCGATGGTGTAGCGATACCGCTTGCCGACGGCGTCGCGCGTGGCGTGGAAGCCGTCGGCGACCTGCTCCGCCGCGACCACGGCCATGTCGTGCGGCAGTTCGGCGTTGAGCGCCTTTTGCAGCACGCTTGGCGAAAGGTGCGTGTGGCTGGTGAAGCTCACGACCTGGCCTAGCGCGTGAACACCGGCATCGGTGCGGCCGCTGGCGAAAACACGCATCGATTCGCCGGTGATGCGCTCGAGCGTCTGCTCGAGGGTGGCTTGCAGCGTGGCCTGGCCGGGTTGAACCTGCCAGCCGCAATAGTTCGTGCCGTCGTAGGCGAGCGTGAGCTTGAAGGTCGGCATCAGAGCGGGATTCAGCACTGCCGGACGAACCGGCAGCGGCACCCAAGGGCGGTCACTTGCAACATCTACTTGCCGCTGGCGACTGCCGCCCCCCTGCCCCGCGCCTGCGCCTGCCGGCGGACCAGCAGTTCGGCAATCTGCACGGCGTTGGTGGCGGCGCCTTTGCGGAGATTGTCGCTGACGCACCAGAACGCCAGGCCGTTGGGGC
Source organism: Pirellulales bacterium (assembly GCA_050250435.1). Lineage (GTDB taxonomy): Bacteria > Planctomycetota > Planctomycetia > Pirellulales > PALSA-1355 > JBFWOR01. The sequence goes on from JBFWOR010000023.1 coordinate 43,011, forward strand.
TGGACAGATCTTCGCGAATGCGGCCGATGAACACTTCGTCGCGCCCGTCGCAGTTGCTCGGCATGGGATAGCTCTTGCTGGCCAGATCGTCCACCACGATCACGCCCGGCATCGCGGCGAAAAGTTGGCGCGCCTCGTCGACGGTCAGCTTGCGTTCGGTCTCGACCAGGATGCTTTCGCTGTGGCAATTGGCCACCGGCACGCGGACGCAGGTGGGACAGACCTGAATGGACGGGTCGCCGAGGATCTTGCGCGTCTCGTACACCATCTTCATCTCTTCCGAGGTGTAGCCCTGCTCTTTGTGCGAGCCGATTTGCGGAATGAGATTGAAAGCAATTGGATGGGCGAAAGCGGTGGGCTTGTGCGGTTGGCCGGCGACCGCCGCGCGGGTCGCGGCGTCCAGCTCTTGCGTGCCGGCCAGGCCCATGCCGCTGGTCGCCTGATAGGTGCTGACCACCACGCGGCGGATGCGGGCCGCGTCGTGCAAGGGTTTCATCGCCACGACGAGCTGTGTGGTCGAGCAATTCGGGCTGGCGATGATGCCCTGGTGCGAATCGACCGCAGCGGGATTCACCTCCGGCACGACCAAGGGCACCTTGGGGTCCATGCGCCAATAGCCGCTCTCGTCGACGACGATGGCGCCGCGTGCCACGGCCCAGGGGGCAAAGTCGCGAGCCGTTTCGTCGGGGGTGCTGCCGATTGCGAGATCGACGCCGGCGAACGATTCGGGCGTGAGCTCTTCGACGACGTAGTCGCGACCCTCGAAGTGAAGTTTCTTGCCGGCAGAGCGGGCCGAGGCCAGAAACTTCATCTGCCGATAGGGAAACTTGCGCTCCGCCAACAGGCTGCGAATGATCGTGCCCACGGCGCCGGTGGCACCGACGACTGCAACGGTTTCGAACACGCTGGACCTCCCAAGCCGGTGACAGCCCCCTGCCCGGTTCGGCGTTCGGGGGTCAAAAACGCCAGTATAAGCGCCCAGCGACGGACAGTTCAACGCGAAGTGAGGTTCGCCGCGGGGCGCATGGCGGGCGTTCGGGTAGCCGAAGAGCGCCAGGATTCAGCCGCCTGCGCGCAGTGCGCTAAACTCTGGCGAGTTCAGCTGCACGGGTTGTCCGACGTGGCGCTGCCCTATGTCCGCGAATGGGCGCCGTACATATAGAGAGCTGCCAGGCTGACGCCGCACACGATCTCGCCGCGGCGCACCAGCCGGTTCAACTCGTCCGGCGCCAGGGCCACGGCGCCGGCGATGAGTTCCCGCGGATTAACGCCCCGCGCCGCGTGGACCACGCAACCTTCGGCCAGCACCACGATCGCGTGCGTGGCAGCCCATGCCGGGTCGGGCTGCACGGCTCCCAAGAGCGTCATTTTGGTGGATTTCAGGCCGATGGTCTTGCGCAGCTGCGACTCGGCCGTATGTTTCCAGCCGGTATCGCGCGTCACGCTGGCGAACCGCGGCAGCTCGATACTCCAGCGATCGATGGCGTGCCGATACCGACCCAGCAGCATCAGTCGCCCGTCGAGCAAAACGGGCACGATCACGCTCGCGTAGTGGGCGGCATCGGCAGACACGATGCGGATGACCTGGCTTTCATCGCCGGTCGCCACGTTGCGAACACGGTCGAGCTCGACGCGCCGAGTGGATTCCTGGGCGACGGTCTGCTGCTCGAGCGTTACGATGGGGTGCATCAGGTTCGATCCGACGAGCTGCCGAATGTCGAAGTCGGACCAGGTGCGTGGAGGTTCGCCGGCGTGCATCGGACGGGCTCGCTGAATCGGTGACGTGGTGGCCAGGGAGATCATGGCGTCACTTATCGTCCGTGCCGTGCGCAGCAGCAATGGGAATTAGTGTACAAGTGACAACTAGTTGTCACAGTACTTAAGGATGGATATCAACCACCCAATTCTGGTGGGGTATTGGGTGAGAGTTCCGCGAGCGCCGCAGCACGCCATGCAGCGGGCAGCGCCGGGCCCGATTCAGCGTTTGGCCTTGGCTGAGCCCGCAGCGGTGTGCGGACGCTTGGTGCCGCCATTGGCCGGTGGGGCAACCGCAGCGCGGGCCCCCCTGCCCTGCCCTGCCGGCAGCCGCGCGACGATGGCCCTAACCAACGCCGGCGAAACGAAGGCCATATTGCCCACGAGCATGATCAGCCCAAACGTGATCATCCCCAGGCAGATGGCAATGCCCAGATGCAGCGGGATTGCCAACAGGAGCATTACGGGCCGGGTGAGCCGCGGCCACACCAGGGCAACGTAGAAGAGCTCCCAAAACACGGTCACGTGGGCCATCAGGTTCATGGCCCGCGGCCAGTCGGCCATCCACGTCATGTCGAGCGATTGATACTCCAAGTTGCCGAAGGCCATCCACATTGCGTTGCCGTCCCACCAGGCCGGTCCGGTCAGCTTGGCCATGCCGGCGAACATATAGATCACGCACATGTGGAGCTGCATGAGCCGGATGGCGATGTTGGCCGCCCAACTTTTGCGAATGGGCAACGTGCTGCCCGCCTTGCGCGCAGCGAGCCAGCGATCGAGCGAAAAGGCGTCGCCCGAGGGTCCCACCGCCAGGTACAGCGCCAACATGATGTTGATCTGATCGAGACCGAACAGCGCGCCGGTGGCCCGGCCAATGTAGGAAGCCGCCGCGATGAACGCCAGGATCGAGACCACGCGGGTAAACAGTCCCACGGTCAGCATGGCAAACACGACGAGCGCCGCCACGTGCACCGTCCACAGCGCCGCGGGCGACTCGAACCACCACAGATAGCTCCAGGCGTACGATCCGGCTTGCAAGCGAACGACCGCCTGGGGCGCCAGCCAGCCATCGGCGCCAAAGAACGTGGTGAGGGCCAGGCCCCAGACGGCGTGCGTGTAAAACAGCATCGCGCCGGCGCAGATGCGGATGGCGCCCAAGGTGGCGGGGTCGGCCGGCTCGAACCAAAAGCGGTTCCAGGCCGCCAGGACTTCGGCTCCCCAATTTCGCACGTAGCCTGTTGCGCCGCTCACGATGGATCTCGCTGGAAAGTTCCCAGGGGACGCTCTTCATACAGCTCGTGATCCGAAAGCTGGCGGCCGGCGCGCACTTCGTCCATGCGCGGCACCCAGTGGCGCACCAGCGAGAGCTTCACTTCTTTGGCGCCCGTTTCGTGGAGCAGGTGCTCGGCGTAGCTTTGCACGTAGCCATCCAGCCGGTCGCGCGGGGCGTCGGGGTTCGACAGCGTGTTCAGGAATTCGCTCATCATGAAATGCCGGTGATACAAGAGCCGCGGCTTGTGCTCGGCCTTGTTCGGAAACACGCCTTCGCGCGAGGTGCCGTCGTCGAAAGTCAGTTGGTAGCGCACCAGGTGGCTGGGACCCGGCTCGGGAGCGAAGAACCGATAGCCGTTGGCCAGGTACAAGGTGTCGACATAGGGCCGATAGAAGTTGGCCACCGTGGCCGCCAGTTGCGAGGTTTGCGGCGGCATGGCGAACGGACCCAGGAAAACGCCCACGACGTGCACAATGACCAGCCCGCTGACCAGGGCGCGCACGACGGGCCGCGGCGGCGGGGTCACGTCGAACTCGAGGGGCGCGGTGCTCATGACCTATTTTCGACCGATGGCATACCCAAAGGGGACAGGCACCTTTTGCTCTGCAAGGTCAATTTGACTGGCGCGCACGGAGCGTGGCAAAAGGAGCCAGTCCCTGGCTAACAGTATCGGCTGGCTGTACCTGCTGGGGAAACATTTCGGCGCGGCGTCGGCGTCGGCCGCACAGCCGGCATAATCCGGCAAGCCCAGCGCGTTGCGGCAGGGGCCGACAGGCGATGCAGCGGCCCGCGGCCGCAGCGGGTTACCTGGCTAGCATAAAAAAAAGAGCCTTCCCACCGGCAACTGGCCGATGGGAAGGCCCGCACGATTTTCAACCAGCCACTGACGATTTAGCGGGCCGCGGTCTGACCGGCGGTCTCGCTGGCCAGGGCCTCGAAGCCAATCGTCACTTCGCGCGACTCACCGGCCTTCAACGTGACCGTTTCTTCGCGCACTTGCTCGTGGCCGTCACGTTCGACGACCGCGCGGATGGCGTACTGGGTCCACTCGTTGCCCGACTGCAGACGCGAGGTCGAGAACTCGCGGACTTCGCCGGTGGCCTTGGTCTCACGACCGGCCAGGAACAACTTGGCGTCGGCCGGCAAGCGGACGATCAGCGTGGTGCGGGTGTCGGCGTTGTTGGCCGTTTGCACCTGCTCGCCGTCGGCAAAATCGAGCTCGGCCGATTGGCCGGCGACCAGCTGCACGCTCTTCGTCTCGCTGACGGTCTTGCCGTCGCGCACGAATTCCGTGCGGATGTTGTAGTTGTAACGGGCGCCCGGACGCAGATCGTGCGAGACATACTCGCGATCAGTGCCGGTGCTCGTCGTCTCGCGATCATTCACAAACACTTTGGCGTCGGCCGGAACCTTCACGTTCAGCCAGGCGCTCGAGCGCAGCGGGCCGTACGTGGGATGATAGCCGGCGCTCTTGCCTTCGGCCGCTTCGGCACCAGCCGGCGGCGAAGGAGCAGGTGGAGCGGGCGCCGTCGGGGCCGCAGGAGCCGATTGGTAGTGACCGCCGCTGGAACCGTGGCTGCCACCGCTCGAGCCCCAGCTGCCGCCGCTGGAACCCCAGCTGCCGCCGCTCGATCCGCTCGAACCGTAGTACCAGCCGCCGCTCGAACCCGAGCTGCCCCAACTGCCGCCGCTGGAACCCCAGCTACCGCCGCTGGATCCGCTCGAACCGTAGTACCAGCCACCGCTCGAACCCGAGCTGCCGTGACTTCCGCCCCATCCGCGGTGGCGCCAGCCAAACGCCTGCGCTTGATCGGCCACGGCGAGCGTCACGCCCGCTACGGCCAGCACCGCCAGCGTCTTCATTGTGTTTCGCAACATATCAGTCGGCTCCCCTTGAAAATTGGGTGTCCAGGCTGGCCGTACCCAATCATTGGGACGATCACGGGCCATGCCTCCAAAAACATACCAATGCTAGCACGGAAAACAAGGAATCTGCGTAGGATTTTTCGGTCACGTTCCCTAAACCAATTGCGATGACTGGGTTGGGCCCAGTTACTTTTCTGGCAGTTTTTCCGATAGCACCGGTGCAATCGCTCCCCCTCGGCAGGGAACGCCTAGATTGCTTTGCCGGCGGGGTGCAAAGGGGTGATTCCCGTCTCGGTTATGCCGCCCAGGGCCGCGTATAATCCGGCGCGCTTACGGCGAGCGCTTGGGCACGCATCGACGACGTGCCGAAACAACGTCTCTCTCGCGTCGCCATGGAGGTCGACGGCATGCAGCGATCGACCTGGATCCGCCGGCTTCCCTGGTCGGTCGTACTCGTGGCTGCGGTACTTGTGCTACTGGGTTGGCTGGGCATCGCGCGCAGCCAGGAATTGGCCGAGACGTCGAGCCGCTATCTCTACCGGCAGATGGCGTGGAGCGCGGTGTGCGCGGTGGTGATGCTGCTTGCCACCTGGCCCAGCTATCGCGTGCTGACGCGCTGGAGCTACGCGGTGCTGGGCGCATCGCTACTGCTGTTGATCGCGGTGTATTGGTTTCCGCCGGTCAACGGAGCGCAGCGCTGGATTCGCTTTGGACCTGTTGGCTTGCAGCCATCGGAGTTCGCCAAGCTCGCGGTGGTGCTGGGACTGGCGCGGTACCTGATGTATCGCGAGAGCTACCGAAACTTGTCGGGCTTGCTTGTGCCGCTGGCGATTGTCTTGGTGCCGGTGGTGCTGGTACTGCGCGAGCCCAATCTGGGGACGGCGCTCGTGTTCTTGCCGGTGCTGTTCGTCATGCTGTTTGCCGCCGGGGCCAGGAAGCGGCACTTTGCTGTGGCGGCGCTGGCGGCCCTGGCGGTCACGCCGCTCTTGTGGTCGCAGATGAGCCGCGAGCAGAAATCGCGCGTCACGGCGCTGGCCGAACAGACCCGCGCCGACGAAAGGCCCAGCGAAGACGGTTACCAGTTGCACCAGGCAAAGCAGCTGCTCGCCCTGGGCGGTTGGCGCGGCAGTTATTTCGGCGGCGAAGTGACGCCGGATCGCACGGCGTACTACGTGCCCGAGGCGCACACCGACGCGATTGCCGTGGTGCTGGGCGAGCGGTTCGGGCTGCTGGGGCTGGCGGCCCTGCTGTCGCTGTTCTTGCTTTTGGTGTGGCGCACGCTGGCCGTTGCGCAAGCGACGCGCGAACCGTATGGCCGGCTGGTCGCCATCGGCGTGGCGGCGCTGGTAGGCACCGAGGTGCTGATCAACACGGGCATGCTGGTTGGCCTGCTGCCGATTACCGGCCTGGCGCTGCCGCTGGTGAGTTACGGCGGATCGAGCTTGCTGGCCAACAGTCTGGCGCTGGGGTTGGTGCTCAATATCGGCTTGCGGCCCGGCTATGAAGTGACCAACGAGCCGTTTCGATTTGCCGAGCGCGTGGCGGCGTAAGCGGGACGTGTGCTAAGGGACAGGCGCCTTTTGCTGCGGGTCGTCCTGCTCACTGGTGCGCGGTGCTGGGGGGTGCGAAAGGAGCCAGGAGCGCAAAACGAGCCGGTCCCGGAATTATTCGTTCGCCTTGCCGATGCGAATGTCGTCGAAGGAGACTTCGCCGGTCGTGCCGGAGAGTCCGATGCGCACAATGGCTTCGCGGGCCCGCGTGGGAACGCGCACTTTCTCGCTCACGCGTTGCCAGTCGAACGAGCCTTGCCACGGGCCGACCCACGTGTGCCCTGCTTCGGCCCGATTGTCGTCGTAAAACGTGATGGCCAGCGCGGCCGACTGCGGGGGGCTTTCGCCCGGCGCGACGTGGTTGGCTTTGACCCATAGTGAGACGTCGAGCTCTTTGACCGCACGTCCGTCGACGGCCAGTCCTTGCAGGGCCTGGGCGCCGCGTCCGGGCGTGGTGTTCGTGAAGGTGGCGAAGTGATCGCCCTCGGGCGCATCCTTGCCGGCGACGCGCTTCAATTGCCGCTGATAGTACCAGCCGGCCGGCGTGTCGTCGGTTTTGGGTGCGACGTCATCTTTGGCCGCGGCAGTGCCGGTAGTTGCTGAGGGCGGCTCGGTCGCCGCGGGGTCCTCCACCGCTTCGAACCCGCCGTTGACCAGGCGGGGCGCTTTGGGATCGGGCTGCACCTGACGGCCGTCTTCGGCCTTGCCGGTCATCGGCACGAACAGCACGGGCAAGAGCTCGGTCTTAATCAACTGGCCGTCCTTCTTGGTGAAGGCGTACAGCGTTTGTTGATAGCGCTCGCCGACGGGCACGAGCATGCGGCCGCCTTCGCGCAACTGCTCGACGAGCTTGGGCGGCACTTTTTCCGGCGAGCAGGTGACGATGATCTTGTCGAACGGGGCGTGCTCCGGCCAGCCCTGGTAGCCGTCGCCCACTTTGTTGAAAACGTTGGCGTACTTCAATCGTTTGAGGGTGCGGCCGGCGCGCTCGCCCAGCTCCTTGACGATCTCGATGGTGTACACTTCGCGCACCAGCGGGCTCAGCACGGCCGCCTGGTAGCCGCTGCCGGTGCCGATCTCCAGCACCTTGTCCGTCGGCTGCGGATCGAGCGCGGCGGTCATGTACGCCACGATAAAGGGTGGCGAAATGGTCTGCTTCCAGCCGATGGCCAGGCCCATATCGAAATAGGCGTTGGGCCGCATGTTGAGCGGCACGAACTCGTGTCGCGGCGTCTGGCGCATCGACTTGATCACGGCCGCCGAATCGATGCCGGCGCCGACGATCTCGTCGTCGACCATGCGGTTACGCAGCGCTTCGTAGTCGTTGGCGGATGCGCGGCCGGCGAGGCAAGCGCCAATGAGCGCGACCAAGGCCCACACCAACCAGAAGCGCGGATTGTACGGCGGCTGGCACCTGCCAAGGCCGTGAATTCGTGATCCCATCGACGCTGAAGGACCCTCGCTGGCGCCGCGGGCTGGTGTCGATGACGAAGCGCGCTGGCTGGCACTGCTACTTGGCGGGCGATGGTTCATGAGACGAGGATGCACGGTGAGTCGGCTCAGGGAATCGTGTCCGTCGGCGGCGTGGGGCTGTCCGGTCCGCCGTCGAGGATCAGTAACCGCTGGGTCATGTCGATCGTAACGCGATAGGGCCACCACATATCACGGCCGATCAACACGTCCACGAGATCCAGGCGTTCCAGGTCGTTGGGCAGGCGATCCAGGATGGGCCAATTCACGAGCACCGCATTGCCCAGATCCATTCTATCCAGCATCAGGCCCTGGTGGCGGAACTTGAAAATCAGGTTGGCAGCGGGCACGCGAAACTGCGGAAAATAATGCCGTGCCCAACGGGCCGAAACGTAGGTGCCGGACCGGTTGCCGGTATCGATCAACACCCTGGCCGGGCCGCGCGGGGTTTCGCCGCGCGCCAGGCAGGCCTGCGAAAATGTCCACAGTGGAATCTGCCGGGACGACCGCGACGCGTGCAACGCCGTGGGCTTGTCGGCCCGCTCGGCCAGCACGCGGCGTTGGGGATAGTCGAGGGTGAAGCGGACGTGATGCATCAGCTCGGTGCCCAGGGCCATTTGCCCATTGGCGGTGACCAGCGGCAAGGAATCGCCCACGAGCACCGGCACGTTGCGGAGTTTGAGCGAGCCCAATTCGAGTGAATCGAGCACGGCTGGTTGGGCGGCGAGCCCGCGGAAGCCGACCAATTGCGCGTTGGCCGCGCCGACGGGCACGCCGGCCAATTGCGCAGCCCGGCGCGTCATGATCGTGTGTTGCGCGCCGGTGTCGACGAACACCATGGGCAAGGTCGCGCCGTTGGCGGTCACTTCGACGGCGTTCATCTCGGCCCACAACGTCCCCTCGGCGGCGTGCGTGGGGACGAGCTTTGCCGGCTCGGGCCGTTCGCTGCCGAGCGTTTCGTAGGGCTGCCGATCGGCCAAGGCGGCGATCCAAAAGCGCACCAGTCGCGTGCCATCGTCAGCGGCGGGCAAGCGATCCAAGAGCGGCTCAACGCCGGCCGCATCGAGCGGTTCGCCTTGGCGCAACGTGGCCGTCAACCATAGTCGCAGTGCCCGCACTGCCAGATGGTCGTCTTGCGTGTCGTCGTTCGCATCCAGCGCCAAGGTTGCGCTCTTCAACGCGCTGGACTTGGCGCCGTCGTTGTCACCCAGCGCCAGACAGGCCTCGCCACGCAGCCATTGCAACGGGGCACTATCGGGCGATTCGGCGGCGGCGTTCATCGCGCCGTCGACAAACTGGTCGAACCGCCCTTGCCGACGCAGCGCGTCGAGCGCGCGATAGGGTTCGCCATAGGGCGCAGCGGATTCATGCTCCGCCGGCGCAACGAGCTCGAGGTGGGCGCCGTGGTGCGCGGGCCGATCGGGTTGGGCGCGGGTATTGCCCGGCGGTTCGGCATGCGCGGTTGGCTCTGCCGGAGCACCGGTAGCCCCTGGAGGCACTGCGCCGCCGGTCCCCCCTGCCCTGCCGCAGCCCGTTGCGACCACTGCCACGGCGGCCACGACGATCCACGCGACGGCGATGCGGTAGCGCGATCTTTGAAAGGATGCCCGTCCGGTGGCGCCGTCGTTTTCCATACGGTGAATTTTCGCCGAAGCGCTGCGGATGGGCAACGCCAGCCGCGAGGCCGCTCCACAACTAAGCACGCGCCACTGGCGGCGGGACTTGCGGCCGGGCCACGGTTGGGCAACACTGCCGTTGTCGCCCATACGACTATCTTTCGGAGACCTTTGCGCTATGAAATCCAATCCCGTCAAACGGGCCTTGCGCGAGGGACGGCCCACGTTTGGCACCTGGCTGTCGCTCGGCGACTTGTTCGCCACCCGCCTGTTGGCGCGCATGAATTTCGCCTGGCTGACGCTCGACATCGAGCATTCGCCGATCGATTGGTCGCAGGCGGCCATGATCTTTGCCACGATTGCCGACGCGGGCGGCGTGCCCCTGGCGCGCGTGCCCAAGGGAAACCACGACTATATCAAGCGCGTGCTCGACGCCGGCGCGTGGGGCATCGTGGTGCCCATGGTCGACACGGTCGAGCAAGCGAAGATCGCCATCGCGGCCGCCAAGTATCCGCCGGTGGGCAATCGCAGCCTGGGCGGCGGCATGCACTCGCTCAATTTCGATTGCACCAGCCAGGAGTATTTTCACCGCGCCAACGACGAGATCCTGGTGGTGCTGCAGACCGAGAGTCCCACGGGCGTGGCGAATGCCGAACAGATTTACAGCCTGCCGGGCGTCGACGCGATCTTCGTCGGTCCGGTCGATCTGCGGGCGCAGATGCGCAAGCCCGACGGCAGCGAGGCCAGCGATGACGAGTTCGAGCAGATGCTCCAGCGCGTGATCGCCATTGGCAAAAAGACCGGCACCCCCACCGGCATGCACGTGATGGATCCCAAAACGGCGCTCAAACGGGCGGAGCAAGGCATGCAATTCATCGCCATTGGCAGCGAACTGCGCATGATGACGGAACGGGCGGCCGAGGTCGTGCGCGCCGTACTGCCTGACGGCGAACAGAAAGAGCTGGTCAAATACTAGCCGATGAACCGCCGCGAAATCCTCCATCGCCTGCGAGCCAAAATTGCCGCCGGGCAGCCGATCATCGGTGGCGGCGCCGGCACCGGACTGACCGCCAAGATGTCCGAGGCGGGCGGCATCGACCTGTTGGTCATTTACAACTCCGGCCGTTTTCGCATGGCAGGCCGAGGCTCACTGTCGGGCATGATGCCCTACGGCGATGCCAACGCCATCGTGATGGACATGGCTCGTGAAGTATTGCCGGTGGTGCAGCAGACGCCGGTGTTGGCGGGCGTGTGCGGCACCGACCCGTTTCGCGTGATGAAGCTCTTTTTGCGCGACGTGGCAGCCGCGGGCTTTGCCGGTGTGCAGAACTTTCCCACCGTGGGGCTCATCGACGGGTCATTTCGCCAGGGCCTGGAAGAGACCGGCATGGGATTCGGCCTGGAAGTGGACATGATTCGCCAGGCGGCCGAAATGGATCTGCTCACGACGCCCTACGCGTTTGACGTCGAGCAGGCCGCGGCGCTGGCCAAGGCCGGCGCCGACATCCTCATTCCGCACATGGGCCTGACCACGAAGGGGACGATTGGCGCCACCAGCGCTGCGTCGCTCGACGATTGCGTTGCGCGGATTCAGGCCATGCACGATTCGGCCAAGCGGATCAAGCCCGACGTGCTGGTACTGTGCCACGGCGGACCGATTGCCGAACCGGCCGATGCGCAGTACATCCTGGAGCGGACCGAGGGCATCGTGGGGTTCTACGGCGCCAGCTCGATGGAGCGGCTGCCGGTGGAGCCGGCGATCGAAGGCCGCGTGCGCGAGTTCACGCGGTTAAAGCTGTAGGTGCGGTCGCGGGCTCGCGCGGTAGCAGCCGCGCGTCGATCCATTCGGCCGAGACGAAGCGTCGCAACAGCGTGCGCAGGCTTTCAGCGACCTGGTCGGGAGCCGCGGTGAGGCTGTCTCCTTCGGCCTGGGCGCGAAAGCCGTTCCAGGTGAGCGTCACCGGCCAGCCGTACATGGCGGCCGCGGCGTTCATGCGCTCCATGATGCGCACGCCCCACACGGCGCCGAAGGCATCGCGAAAGTCGAGCCACACACGGTCGAGCGGCGCCGCTGCCGCCCGCGGGCGCGGTCGTTGACGGGTTCGCAGCAACCAGGCGGCCACTAAAAGAGCGAAACCGGCCAGGGGCACCGCGGGCCCAACGTCCCTGGCGAAGGTGGCGGCATAAAACGGGGCCAACAGCGCGAGCTGGCCGGCCGCAAAGAAAACGCTCACCGGCCACAGCCGCGTGGCCAGGCCGTTGACCAGGCCCACGCCCACGAGAATCGCCAGGAAGACCAACTGCGCGGGATGCATCTCGCGCACGCCGCCGAACAGCAGCCACTGGCCGCTGGGCAGGCTGAGAATGCACCACAAGGTGCCGACAATCCATTGCCAGGCGCGGTCTTGCGGCCGCTTGGCACCCAAGAGCGCCATGGTGGGAAGAAAACTGCTGGTGGCTGCGACCAAGCGCAGCGGCAGCACCCAGCTCTCAACGGAGCCCCCGGCAACAAGCGCGACCAGCAATTCCGTCAGCCCGATCGCCAGCAGGCTCACCAGTTCCCAGCACCAGACGGCCGCCAGAGTGGTACCGGCCAGTCGCGGCCGCTCACGCAGCAAGGCCGTCAGGCCGACGGCTGCGAGCACGAGGGCCAGCACCGCCGCCAGGCGCGGTTCGACGATCGCCGGCAGCGTGCCAGGCCACGCGCCAGTTGGAAAAATCGGCATAACGCGATTAACCGGAAGCGGGCCGCGGCGCTCGTGTTGAAAAAAAGCAACAATAGTTTTCCGCCTTCATTCTAGGCAGCAACCCGATGGCCAACAATCGGATAGCGTCGCTGCAGGCGAGGGCGGCGACAGACGGTTGGTGCCGCAAGTCAACACGGCCGGCTTGCATCGCACAGAGCATGGGGAATGTTTGTTTGCCTGCATACCGGATCAGCGCGCTTTCGCCTCCTTCGGCCGCAACCGCACTACGCGGTCCAAGGCCGCCCACCTTGCGAAATGCTGCGACTGGTCGTGAGCGAACAGAGTTCCCCATCCCCATTCCCCACCGTAGGAGTCAACGAATGAACAGGATTTGTTTGATCCTGGCTGTCGTGTGCGTGCTCGGCCTGGCCGGCGCTGCACTGGGCCAGGACTTTGGCGCGGCGCCCGCCTGTGATTGTCAAGGGTTTGGCGATCCCTGGAACTATTCGCCGCAACCGTCGGGCCTGCGCTTCATGCCGGCCGGCGGCGGCAACGGCGTTCCCTGCTGCGCACCCTACAACTATTGCTGGGCGGAAGGTGGCTGCGCGATATGCGCTCACTGGACGCAATACTCCTGGTACGCGTCGTGGGGGCACGGATGTCTGGACAAACCGAGGAAGCACGACTGGTTGCACTAGCCCTCGACGCGTTGACACGACGAGTTAGCCTCGCCCGAACGACTGGGGAGAAGTGACGGCGAGGCAGACTCGAAACAAGGGCGGGTCCAGGACGGGCCCGCCCTTTTGTTTTGCGCGCGGGTCTGCCGGTTAGGTAAACCGCGCCGGCAGCAGGCCAGGGAGAACCGATTTAAGAGCTTCGCTCGCGCCGACCGATATACAACGTGCACACTGATCGGGAGGGCGGGACACACGTGGGTCCCGCTTCAGGATAGAGGTCATGGCAAGACGACGGATCGGCTTGCCATGACCTTTTTTTGCGCGCTACCGCAAGCGGATCGTGTGCCGCGCGTCAGGGCGTCGTCGTAATCGGCTGATTGTCGCCTGGCGGCGCGGCTGGTTGCCCGGGGGGACGCGCGGCGCTGCGGGGCACGGCGCCGGCCTTTGAGCGCGCATCGCCGGCAGTCGCGGCGGGCATCTTCTCCAATTGCGCCAACAGCGCTTGCGCCGGTTTGCGGTAGGCAAACGGCTGGGTCGTGTTGAGCGACTCTTTGAGCAGCTGCAGGGCATCGGGAATCCGACCTGCGTCACGCGCGAGGACCGCCAGGTAATAGCCCATGTCGGCATTCATTCTGTTGTCGTTGGCCGCGGCGGTCGCTTGGAAGGCCGTCTTCAATGCTCGTTGGGCATCGGCCCGACGATTCAGGTGGTAACAAATCCAGCCAAAGGTCATTAACGCCTCGGCGCTGTTGGGGTGCTGCACGGCGTTGAGCTCGGCAAACTGGCCGGCCCGCAAGTGGCTGGCGTCGTCGGGCAACTCGATCAGCACCAGCGCCAGGTTATTAATGATGGACGGATCGCCGGGACTCAACAGGTGCGCCGCGCCCAGCAGTTTGGTGGCGGTCGGATAGTCGTATTGCAGTCGTGCCACCAGGCCGGCCAGCAGGTTCGCATCCAATCCGTTGGGATCGAGCGCCAGCGCCTTGTCAGAATGGGTCTTGGCTTCGTCGATGCGATTCTCTCGCAGCCGGTACTGACCAATGGCAATGTGCGTGCGCACGTCGTCGGGATGCGCCGAGAGCGCGTGGTTCAGCCACTGCTCGGCCTTGATCTTGTCTTTGAACTGGGCCGCCATGGCGATTTCGGGGGGCGGCATTTTGGGATCGGCGGCGGCCGCGGCCTTGAATTGCTCGTACGCCTTCTGACCGGCGATCTTGTCGCCGCTGCCCTGCTGAAAGATGACGCGCCCCAGCCGCTCCATAGCTTGCGCGTTCTGGGTATCCAGTCGGCACAGCTCTTCGAGATGCTTTTGGGCTCCGGCCAGGTTGCCGGCGCGCTCGTCAACAATGGCCGCACCGTTGTGCATGCGGATTTGCAGATCTTGCCGCCGCTTGGGATTGAAACTGAACTCCTCGACCAGCGGCGCGGCCTTCGCGAACACCATGCCCGCCTCGGTCAGGCGGCCCTCGGCTAAGGCCCGTTCCGCCAGCAGGATCAAGGCCTCAGGGTCCTTGGGATCGCGACGCAGGGCTTGTTCGAGCATGCCCACGCCGGCCGCCGGCACGTTGCCGTCGAAGTACAGCCGGGCCATCATCACCTCAGGCAGGGACAAGGGCGGGGTCGATTTCTTCGCGCTCTCCAGCCGCGCGAAAGCCGTGCCATAGTCGCCCGCGGCAAAGGCCTTCAGAGCGTCGGCAACGTCCTGCTGATACGGCCCGACGGCCGCGACCGATTTGCTGGTCAAATCGGCGACGGTCAGTTCGGCCCGGGCCGGCTGGGCTAAGATTCCGACCGCCCATGCCAGAGCCAGGGCCGCGCCGGCGCCGGCCAACCGGGTTCGCGGAGCCCGGCGCGGGGATACATTCCTGTTACCGCCCATCGGAAGATCGTCCTCGTAGAGAGTTTTGCGGCGCGGCCGCTGCGAATTTCGCCCTTACTACATAGTGTAGCTGCCGTGTCAGATCCCGCAAAGCAGCCGGTCGGGACCGCGGGAATTTCGCAATATACTTGCCCCGCGTTTTAGTCCTTCAGTATGATGGCGAATCCCTAGACGAGGGGGAAGGCAACAAACGCACAAACCGAACATTTGCGAGGAGTCTTAAGATGCGAGATTTGCATGGGATTCGCGGGGGCATTCTGGGCTGCACGCTGGCACTCGTGGCATTGCTGTTAGGCGCGCCGCTCGTTGCGGCGCCCAAAGACAATGACAAAAAGCCCGCCGCGGCCAAGCCCGAGGGCAAAAAGAGCACGGCGCAAGAACGGACCGCGAAGAAGCCGGTGGTGGAAGCAGAACAACCGCGCATGCCGCCGCACTTCAACAAAGTGATCGATGAAAAGCAGCGGGAAAAAATCGTGGCGATCCTGACTGAGTACTTGCCGCAATTGGAAGCGAAGCGCGCCGAACTGAAGGCGCTGGTCGACGAGCGCGAAAAGAAACTGTTCGGCGTGTTGACGCCCGATCAGCGTCGCCAGGTGACCGAGCTGCGTGCCGCAGCGCAGGCCAGGCGGGCAGCCGCGGCCGCAGCCGATCGTGAAGCCGGCCAGGACGAAGCCGCGGCAAAGACCGAGTAAGTCTGCGGCCCGAGCGTTATCGTGCATCAGAGCACGCCCGCGCGAAGCAACTCGCGCGGGCGTTTTTCATGGGCGGGGGAAAACTCTCGCGGTCCAGCCTGCGGCCAGTCTATAATCCATTTCGGGCGCCGAGCGGCGGCGCGGAATTCAGCACTGCTGGACAAGCCGGCAGTGGTACCCTGGAATAGCGTTCGCGGCTATCCAGCACCAGCAGACAAGGGGCGGACGGTTGCTCATCGGGCCCGTTTTCACGCGCGAGGTTGTCACGGCGCCAAGGCGGCCGCGGCTTTTCATTTCGCGCGCGGCCTACGTTGCCGGCCTGTTGGTGCTGGTTAGCACTGCCTGGCTGCTGGTGACGGGCACGCAGATCGTCCGCAATCTGGGCGACATGGCCCGCTTCGGCTCCATGTTGTTTCAGATCCTCGCGCCGTTGCAGCTGGCACTGGGCATGTTCTTTTCCGCATTGTTGGCCGCGGCCGGCGTGGCCCAGGAAAAAGATCGTCGCACGCTCGACTTGCTGCTGCTGACCAATCTGACCAACAGCGAGCTCGTGCTGGGCAAACTGCTGGCCAGTTTGCTCAACGTGTTGGTGCTGTTGGCCGCGTCGCTGCCGCTGTTCATGATTGCGGCGCTCCTGGGCGGCGTGTCGTTTGAGCAGATCGCGCGGGTCTTCGCCATCACGCTGGCCACCGTGGTCGTGGCCGGCAGCAGCGGCTCGTTCATTGCGCTGTGGCGGGAGAAGACCTTTCAGACGTTGGCGCTGACGGCGCTGGTGCTCGTATTCTGGCTGGCGGCGGGCGAGGCGCTGGCGCGGGGCGTTTTTGGCACGTCGTGGCACGGCGCCGGTGCCGAAGTGTGGGCGGCCGGTTTCAGTCCCTGGCAGGCGATCATCGTGGCGACGCGACCGCTGGTTGCGGCCCAGGATGCCCTGCCCTGGTTCGGCCATGCGATCAATCTGTTTCTGCTGAACTCGGCGGCCCTGGCCGTGCTGGTGAACCTCACGGCGATCGCGCTGGTGCGCGTGTGGAACCCGTCGCGCGAAGTGCGCTCCGCCATGGCGGGTGCGGAAGAGCAGGAGAGTATCTGGGGGCTGACCGAAGAATCGGCCGCGCTGAAGCGCGCCGCGCCGGCCCGCAGCGTCCACGCGGCCGCCGGCGCCGTGCGCACGGTGTGGGACAATCCGGTACTTTGGCGCGAGATGCGTACCTGGGCCTACGGCCGGCGCGTGCTGATCATTCGCGTGGCGTATCTGGCGCTGGTGGCCTTGGCGGCCTACGCGCTCTCCTCGATGATCGCCGCTGGCAGCCTCACGTCGGCGTCGGGCTCGCTGGTGCTGGTGCCGCTGTTGGTGCTCAGCCTGGTGCTGGTCAATGCACAAGCCGTCACGTCGCTGACGACCGAGCGCGACGGCCGCGCGCTGGACCTCTTGCTGGTCACCGATCTATCACCGCGCGAGTTCGTGTTCGGCAAGCTCTGCGGCGTGCTGTACAACACCAAAGAGATGGTGCTCTTGCCGATGGTGCTGTGCGCCTATTTGTGGTGGCAGGGCATGCTGGGCGGCGAGAACCTGGTGTACCTCGTGGGCGGTCTGGTGGTGATGAACACGTTTGTGGCCGTGCTGGGCATTCATGCCGGCATCAACTACGCCAGCTCGCGCACGGCCATCGGCGTCAGCCTGGGGACGGTGTTCTTTCTGTTCATCGGCGTGGCCACGTGCATGCGGATGATGATCGCCTTTCATTCCTTCCACTGGCAGATCCAGCCGTTCCTGGCGTTCATGCTGGGCGGTGCCGTGGGGCTGTATGCCGCGCTGGGAGCCCGGAATCCCTCGGTGGCGATCGGTCTGGCGTCGATGCTGTGCCCCATTGCCACGTTCTGGGCCATCACCAGCTTCTTGCTGCACTACACGTTGAGCGTGTTTCTGGTGACGGTGGCGACCTACGGCTTTGCCACGGCGGCCATGCTGGTGCCGGCGTTGTTTGAGTTCGACGTGGCGTCGCGCCGCTCCGCTGTGGGCGACGAGTGAACGGCGACGAGTGAACGGCGACGAGTGAACGGCGACGAGTGAACGGCGACGAGTGAACGGCGACGAGTGAACGGCGACGAGTGAACGGCGCGGTCGCTGCGCAAAGAAAAAGGCGACAGCCAAATGGCGCCGTCGCCCACTGTTTCGCAATGCCGGGTCCGTCGCCGACTACTTGTGGTAGCCCAGCGTTTTCACGACCGTCAGCATTTCTTCGTAGGTGATGAACCGCCGGCGGTGCATCAGTTTGTAGCCGTCGATCGCCACGGCGAGATCGCGCGCGTCGGGCGAGAGGTCTTCGTGCGAGTTGGCAAACTGTCGGCGGTCCATCCCCGGACGTCCGACGCCCGGATCGTAACTGCGCCGATCGATGAACGACTCGCTCCCCACACTCATCGCGGAACTGGACATGGGACGCTCCTTGGGTTTGGCGGACCACCGTCGCACGTGTCAGGCGTGAATCGGTGCGGACGGAACGGATCAGCAAGCCCGCGATCGGCCCGGGGGGTCTGCCCACGCAAGCGCAGCTCGCCACGAAACCCTAGACCGCGGAACGGTTGGGGGCAACTTTACCGCCCGGCGAATTCCAACCCCCGCCTGTGACCGATTCGGCGCGTGCCGGATGTGACGATTCTGCCGGGGGACGTCGTTGAACACGAGGTCGCCGCCCGGCGAGCCAGCCGTGCCGCCCGACGCCGTTAAGTCGGCATTCTGGGTGGCACTGGCATTTTGCCAGTGTGCCCGATTCGTCGAGCGTCGCACTGGCGAGACGCCAGTGGCACGCAGCAGATGATCTCCAGTACTTCCGAGGTGGTGAAAGAGTGACACCACCCATCGCACTTAGCGCGCAATCGGTTGGCCGGGTTGCACCGCCGCCGCCAAACGCGACGAAAGGGCCCGACTCGGGGCATGCGCCGGATCGATAGCCAGCGCCTGCTGCACACACGACTGAGCCCTGGCCAGGTGGCCGGCGTGCAACTCGATTTCCGCCAGCGCGCAGAGAATCTCGGGCGTGGGGCGGTCGGCATTGGCGGCCTGCGTCAGGCTGCGGGCCGCTTCGTCGTAGCGACCTAGAGCCGACAGCGCGAGCCCTTCGAGATACAAGACTTGCTGCGGCTGCTCGCCCGGCGGACTTCTGTCGGCCAGCGCTTGCAGCATCACCAGTGCGCGCTGCGGCTCGTTAAGCTGCCGATAGGTTTCCGCGACCAGAATGACCACGTCGGGAATCTCCGGATCGTAACCCAGCGCGCGATGATAATTGGCCAGCGCCTGCCGCGGCTGGCCTGCGGCGCCCGCCACGCGTCCGCGCAGCGCCCACGCGGGAGCAAATTTTGGATCCAGGGTGAGCGCCTCGTCGGCCATGACGCGCGCTTGCGCCGGCTGGTCGATCGCCAGGCACATCTCGCCGGCGCGGACCGCCAGCGCCGGATCCGTATTGACCAGCCGCCGCGCTTCGTGCAATTGTTCGAGCGCCTGCTGCAGCGCGCCGCGGTGGGCCAGCGATTCGGCATATTGCCGCCGTGCATCGGCATCGAGGGGGCAGGTTTCCACAGCGCGGGCCAAGAGCGACTCGGCCCGCTTCCAGTCGCCCCGATCCATGGCGCTGATGCCCTGTTCGGTCAACTGGCGGCACGTGGCCACGGTCTGCGGCACGGCTTCGCGGCGCCCGCCGAAAGAGCGACAGCTGCAGGCCATGGCACACAAGGCAACCGCCCACAGCGCGCGATGCCAGTCGCGAGTGTGCGGCTGCGCGACAGTGACCTGCGCCGGCCGCGCGGAGCGCGGAGCATTGCAGGCCAATCGTGACGGACCGTCAGCGGATGCGCGCGGCATGGGCCGGCACTCAAGAGGAGGCTTCGGAAATCAACCCGCGGCGTTCGACCGTTCGGCTGCCGACGGGGCGAAAACCGTATCAAAATAGGCACTTTGTCACAAGATGGTCGCCTTACGATCGCGGGCCCGGCGGGCGCGCCGCTGGCTCAAACGCGGGTGGAATTCCTACAATGTTGCCAGCAATCGAACGCCACCATTCCAGCGGGCGCGCCATGCCGAAGACCTACGACAGCGACGGACTGCACTTCCTTTATCCCGACAACTGGTCGGTCGACGAGGAAGAACCTGAGCAAGGCGGCCGCATGGTGACGGTGCAGAGCCCGGGCGGGGCGTTCTGGTCGATCACGCTGCACCCCGTGGAAATGGATCCGCAGGAGTTGGCGCAGGCTGCGTTGGCGGCGCTGGAAGAAGAGTATCCGCAGTTCGAAGTCGAGCCGGCGAACGAGCGCATCGGGGAGCGCACGCTAGAGGGCTTCGATTTCCGCTTCTTCTATCTCGACTTTGTGAGCGTCGCCTGCATTCGCAGCTTTCGCACACCCGCTGCAACTTGCCTGGTGCTTTGGCAGGCCGAAGATCGCGACTACGAGCAGCTCGGCGCGGTGTTCAGGGCCATTTCAACCAGCGCGCTGGGGTCGATGTAAATTCTTCGCACGGTTGGGCACCGATTGCATCTTTGATCGTGTGCCGAGTTGCAATTCTTACAACAACGCCTGCCGCGCCAGCGAGCAAGTGCCAGCTTTCGCGCGGCAGGCCAACAGGAAAAAATACCGTCCTGCGCCGCTGGTTTGCCGAATTGTTTAAAGAAATGTGTCCGACCGGTCGAGACTGGCACGCCCTGTGCTCTACCGCCTGCCGCTTCTGTTCGATGCGGCCACCAGCCCCGCGGCGCCGGAATCAATTTGGGGAGCACGCGACTCGGGGCTCTCAAGCTCACGAACATGTAAGCACCGTGAATCTTAGCGGTCCGTCGCCAAGGTATGGCGACCATTGCCCACTACGGGAGGTACCAGTTTTTCACGGTTGAAGGGCCCGATTGGTTGCCACCCGGCCGCCAATCGGGCCCTTTTTTTTTGCGCGCTGAACGATAGGTGGCACGGGCCGGCCGAACACTGGCGAGACGCCAGTGCCACCCGGCCGAACATTGGCGAGACGCCAGTGCCACCCGGCCGAACACTGGCGAGACGCCAGTGCCACCCGGCCGCCGTCCACTGCTTGGGCTGGCAACCGCTGACACAATCGTTGGCAGTGGCACGATCGTCGCAATCTGCTCGTGCCGGCCTAGGCTTCTGTGCAACCGCACGGCCTATACTTCGAAGGCGAATTCGCGGGGCTCAACCACGCCTTCGCGTCGCCCGGCAACCTGGGCTGCACACTGAGAGCGGATGCACGGGACTTGAGCATTCGCAGGCCGCATCGATATACTTCCGCAAGCAAAGGTGGCATGCGTTCATGGAATCGTATCGGAGAACGTCTTAGGAGCCACGAAAAATGGCAACTGCTCATGCCCAGAACGGCTGCTTGGACCAGATTGGCGATACCGCCGGCCTGGTCTGGCACCACCTGAACCAACACGGCCCGCGCACCCTCAGCCAGCTGGTCAAAGAAGTCGACGCCCCACGCGATGTCATCATGCAGGCCATTGGCTGGCTGGCGCGTGAAGACAAGGTGTCGATCGAGGAAGACCGCAACAAGAAGGTCGTCGCGCTGCGCTAACGCTCGCGCGAGCGGCCGCTAATCTGCTGAATCCGAAGGCGCGGGGGCGGCATTGCGCCCGTACGATTGGGACGAGCCGATGCGCGTTGGCGGCCGCGACGGCCCGCCCCACGCCCCTGCCCCGCTGCCGGTCTGGCGCCCGGCCCGTTGTCGATTTCGGCCATCCGCTCTATGATGGGCAGGTCCTGTCCGATCGCTATCGGACTTTCTTTGGAGCAGCGGGCGCGTTGTCTGTCTTCAGTTTCGGACCGTCCCTGGTGATGCCGCTGGTGGCGCAGGTTCCTGCCGCGGCCCCCGAGCCCACGCTGTGGCATTGGCTGGCGTTCGGCGCCTTCGTGATCGTGCTCTTGGCGATCGACCTGGTGGTGTTTCACCGCGATTCGCACGAGCCGAGCTTGCGCGAGTCGGCGATCTGGACGATCGTCTGGTGCTCGATCGCCTTGGCCTTCAACGGCCTGATCTGGGTGTGGCGCGGGCCTGCCATCGGCATCGAATTCCTGACCGGCTACCTGGTGGAATGGTCGTTGTCGATGGACAACGTCTTTGTCTTTGCCGTGGTGTTTCAATTCTTCGGCGTGCCGCTGAAGTATCAGTATCGGGTGCTGTTCTGGGGCATCCTGGGCGCGATCGTGATGCGGCTCACGTTTATTCTGGCGGGCGCGGCGCTGCTCGAGCGGTTTGACTGGGCGCTGTGGATTTTCGGCGCGTTTCTGATCTACACCGGCGTCAAGCTGGGCCTGCATAGCGACGCCAAGGTCGATCCGGATCGCAACATCCTGATGCGCTTGGCGAAGCGGCTGTTTCCGGTGGCCCGCGAAAGCCACGGCGAAAAGTTCTTTGCCGTGGAAGACGGCCGCCGCTGCATGACGCCTTTGTTCCTGGTGCTGTTGGTCGTGGAGAGCACCGACGTGCTGTTTGCCGTCGATAGCGTGCCGGCTATTTTCGGCGTTACCAAGGACGCCTTCACGGTTTTCACCTCGAACATCTTTGCCATCCTCGGGCTGCGGGCCTTGTACTTCCTGCTGGCCGGCGCGATCGACATTTTCCGCTATTTGAACTATGGGCTGGCGGCCGTGTTGATCTTTGTCGGCACGAAGATGGTGGTGGAGTATTGGGCCGGCAGTCATCTGGTCACGCCGGTCGGGTCGTTGCTGATAATTCTCGGGCTGTTAGGCGTATCGATCGTGGCGTCGATCATTGCCAAACGCCGTGAAATGTCCGCCGAGGTGAGCCGTCCGGGCGCCGGCTATTGACGCGCCGACTCGGGGTGTGCACTGTGAACGCTGGGAACCGCGCCGCACGTTCGAAGAGCATGCAACTCTCGTGAAACACGTTCTCATTACCGGGGGCGCCGGCTTTATCGGCAGCCACCTGGCGGAAGCACTGATCGCCCGCGACTATCGCGTCACCGTCTTGGATGACGAGTCGACGGGCACGGCCGAAAACCTGGCCGCCGTGCGCGATCATTTCAATTTCAGCTTCGTGCAGGGTTCCGCCGCGGACAAAGGGCTGGTGCGATCGCTGATCAGCGACGTGGACGAGGTGTATCACCTGGCCGCGGCCGTGGGCGTGCAACTGATCCAGACCGCGCCCATTCACACCATTGAAACCAACATCTACCCGACCGAGCTGATCTTGAGCGAACTGCTGCGCCGCAAGCGCGACGGTTACGCGGTAAAGCTGTTCATCGCCAGCTCCAGCGAGGTGTACGGCAAGAACCCCAAGCCGCTGTGGTCCGAAGACGACGACCTGGTGTTCGGGCCCACGCAGCGGCCCCGCTGGGCGTACGGGGCGTCGAAGGCAATCGACGAGTTTTTGGCGCTGGCCTATTGGCGGCAACATCGTCTGCCGGTGGTGATCGGCCGGTTCTTCAACGTCGTGGGCCCGCGCCAGACCGGGCGCTACGGCATGGTGCTGCCGCGGTTCATCGAAGCGGCATTGGCCGGGCGGCCGCTGGTTGTGCACGACGACGGCCACCAGGTGCGCTGCTTTGCCCACGTGCTCGACGTGGTGCGGGCCATGATGCTGCTGATGGACAACGAGGCGGCGGTGGCCGGAGTGTTCAACGTCGGCAGCGACCAGCCGGTCTCCATTTTGCAACTGGCCCGCAGCGTGATCGCGGCGGTTGACCCGAAACTGCAGATTGTGTTTCAGACCTATGCCGACGCCTACGACCGCGATTTCGAGGACGTGCGCTCGCGGATTCCCGACTTGTCACGGCTGCGGCGCATTTGCCAGTTCCGGCCCGATTTCGACCTCGATACCGTCATTCGCGACGTGCTGGAAGAGATGCGCGCCAAGCTGCGGCGGATGTGAGGACAGGCTGGAGGCTGGCGGCGAGAGGTCAAAGTCGCCAGGTACCATGCTCACGCCGCGTGAGCCGCCTGTATGGCGAAACGGCGCGCCGCGGAATAGAATAGAAGGACCGCGGGCCGGCAGGCGCCATCCTGCCGAGAGGGGCACATCTTTCCCACGGATCAGAGCCAGCCATGAACCGTTTTGCCTTGGACGCTCGGGCTTCGCGCTCGCCTTCCTGCAGCCTACGCGCTCGGGCCACGCGCTCTCGTACCTCCGGCCTACGGCCTACGGCCTACAGCCTTTCCCGGGCCTTCACGCTCATCGAAATGCTGGTCTCGCTGGCCATCACACTGGTGATGATGGGCGCGGTGGTGTCGCTCTTCGGGCTGATCTCCGACAACGTTTCGAACAGCCGCTCGGTGATCGAGATCTCCGAGCGCCTGCGCGCGACGCGCAACCGGCTGCAGACCGACTTGCAAGGCGTGACGGCGATCATGAAACCGCCCATGCGACCAGAATCGAACATGGGGTACTTCGAGTTAATTGAGCGTGGGTCAACCGATGCTCAGCAACTGATCGCGCTCGGCAGCCAACAGGCGTTTCTCCTTGGCTCGCTGTCCGGTGACAATGACGACGTTTTGATGTTCACCACGCGCAGCCGGGGAGAGCCCTTCGTGGGCCGGTTTCGTGATCCCGCAAACCCGAACATCCTGACGGTCGAATCGCAAGACGCAGAGGTGATCTACTTCTGCGCCCCCGCGCTGGATGCGAACGGCAACCCAAGTGACGCAATCTTGTTTGTGGATCCGGCAACCGGCACGCCCGTGCGCACCTTCACGCTGTACCGGCGCGTGCTGCTGGTGAATCCACGGCTTCCCGGCGCAATGATGCCGCCGCTGACGGCGGACTATCTCGACAACAACGACGTCAGCATTCACTTGTTTTCAAACGCCGGGCCGCCGGAGGTGATTGCCAATACGCTGGCCGATTTGACCAAACGCGAAAACCGCTTCGCGCACTTCCCTTCAGGCGGAGCGACTGGATTTCCTTACAACGCATCGTCGACAATTCCCGGCGGATATCAAATCACGAGCAACGCCGCGATCGCGCCGTTTACTGGCCCACGGTTGAGCGACGACGTGCTGCTGACGAACGTGCTGTCGTTCGACGTGCAGGTGTACGATCCGGGCGCGCCGATTAACGTGACAGCGAACACTGCGTTAACGCCGACCGATCCAGGTTACAATTTCGTCGCCAATCCATTCGTCGGCGCGTACGTTGACTTGGGAACGAACGCGTATACGAACAATGACGCGCACTTCAATCAGGCGGTTCGGCTGCCAATCAATCCCGGCACGAACGTGCACCTAACGCCATTTGGGCTCAGCAATGCATTCACCTACGACACGTGGAGTGTGCACTACGAGAGCAACGGCGTGACGGACCATCCGGGCGGCAGCCGGACGCCCGACTGGGGCACCGACGGCTTGGACAACTCCACGCCCGCGAACAACACGATCGACGAGCCCGCGGAGGCGGAAACGCAGGCGCCGTTTGCCGCGCCGCTGCGTGGCCTGCGCGTGATCATTCGGGTGTACGATCCCGGCAGCAAGCAGATCCGCCAGGTCACGGTCGTGCAGGACTTTTTGCCGGACTGATACGGCAAACTCTACACCAACCCGAAGCGCCAGCGAGGGTGAAGGAGTATTGGCGCATGGTTGTTCGCCCTCGCTGGCGCTTCGGGCTAGTGGAAATACAAAGCTCGAACCAAGAACGCACTGGTGACTCTGCAAGCTACCCGTGGCACTCGGCCGCAGCGGGCGTGGGTATCGGCGTCGCTCGCGTGGTAGCTGAATTCGCAAGAATTCAGCCCTGCAAGCGCCATCACGATCTGAACTCTGGCGAGTTCAGCGACAACGAAGCCGGGCTGGTATGTGCGGGATGGCACGGCTATCTTTGCCTCGTATGACCACGCCACACTTGATTCGATTGCGGGCCCCCTGGGAATGTCGCGTGGTGCCGCGCGACGAGCGCGGCGCAGACGATCCGCCGGCCGTGCATTGCACGCGGCACTTCAACGCGCCCACGAATCTCGACGCCGACGAGCGTGTGTGGCTGGTTTGCGACGCCGTCGATTTCCAGGCCCGCTTCGCGTTGAACGGCCATCGCCTGGGGACGATCGAGGGACACTGTCCGCAGCCGCGGCTGGACCTGACGGAAAAGCTGCGGCCGCACAACGTGCTGGCGATCGAGATCGAGCTGGCGCCCGACGGAGCGCCGCCGGAGCACGTCGAGTACGGCCCGCGCGGATTGCCCGGCGGCATTGGCGAAGTGTGGCTGGAGATTGCGCGGCATGTCACCGATTGGAAGATCGAGACGTTGGATCCGCGGTGAGGGCGGAACGCGGGTCGGCGCTCGTAACGGGAGGGCGAGGCTCCCGCCGAGCCTCGGAAGCTTAGGCACGCTCCCCCAACCACTCTCCCGCCGAGGGTAGAGGGGAGGCCGCGCAACATCGTGTCGTAGTGATGCACATCTCGATTGCGCCTGCCGCCCTTGGTATCCTGGCAACGATATACCGCCCGGAGAATATGCCATGACGATTCGCGCGCTGAGTTACATTTTCGCCTGCACGCTCGGCGGCGCCTTGCCGCTGGCGGCCGCCGAGCTCAATAAGCTCTCGCCCGCGGAGATCGAAGAGGGCTGGATCTTGCTATTTGACGGCCAGACCGATTTCGGATGGCGGGCCGGCAGCCGCGCGAATTGGAAAGTGGCCGACGGCGTGATCTCGGTCAGCGAAGGCGAGAAGGGCCTGCTCTGCACGACGAGCCCCTTTGCCGACTACGCGCTCACGCTCGATTTTCGCGTGCCCGAGACGACGAACAGCGGCGTGTTTCTGCGCACGCCGCTGCTGCCCACGAACCCGGCCGCCGATTGCTATGAACTGAACATCGCGGCGCCGGCGGTCAGTCCTTACGCGACGGGCAGCTTTGTGAATCGAGCCAAGGCCACGGGCGCGACGTACACGCCCGATTGGCACACGTTCGCCGTGGTGGCCGAGGGCGGGCACTTCACGGTCATGCTGGACGGCCAGCAAGTGCTCGACTACACGGATCCCAAGCCGCTGGGCCGTGGCCTGATCGGCCTGCAGTACAACTCCGGCCGCGTCGAGTTTCGCAACATCAAGCTCAAGCCGCTGGGATTGAAGGCGATGTTCAACGGCCGTGACCTGGCCGACTGGAAGACCTTTCCGGGCAAGCCCAGCCAGTTTTCCGTCACGCCCGAGGGCGCCATCCGCGTGCAGAACGGGCCGGGGCAGCTGGAATGGCAGGGCCGCGCGGCGGACTTTGTCATGCAGCTCGACGTGTTCTCCGGCGGCAAGCACCTGAACTCCGGCATCTTCTTTCGCAACATCCCCGGCGAGCATTGGCAGGGTTACGAGAGCCAGATTCAAAACGGCTACAAGAACAACGATCGCACGCAGCCGATCGATTGCGGCACCGGCGGCTTCTACCGCCGCCAAAACGCGCGGCGGGTGGTATCGAACGACCACGAGTGGTTCACCAAGACGCTCGTGGTCAGCGACGACCATCTGGCCACCTGGGTGAACGGCTACCAGGTGAGCGACTGGACCGACACGCGTCCCCCCCACGAGAATCCCCGGCAGGGACTGCGTCGCGCGGCCGGGACCATCAGCATTCAAGGCCACGACGCGACGACGGATCTGTCGTTCCGCAAGCTGCGCCTCGCCGAGCTGCCGCCGCGTTAGCCGATTTCTTCCCGGGCCTGGGCGCCAGGAATTTTTTTGACAGAACGCGGCGCCTTGGCGTATGCTGAGACACGCCGCGATTCGACGGCAGTAAGCTGGCACAGGAAAAGGGGATACACCCCGTGGGTGGCGGGGCGGTTTACCCAATTCCTTACGGTTCACGTCCGTGCAGCGTTTTCTTTACATAGGGGCGGCCTCATGACCCTCCGTGATATTCTTCACAGCAAGGGCGCCGTGGTTCACACCATCGGCCCGGACGCCACGCTGGAGAACGTGGTGCTCACCCTGGTCAAACACAATTGTGGCTCGTTGGTGGTGTGCGCCGGCGAAGTGGTCGACCGCTGCGGCGGTCCTGCGGAGCGCATGGTTGGCATCATCACCGAGCGTGACATCCTGCGGGCGTGCGCCGCGCGGCGCGGCAGCCTGGCCGAGATGACCGTGGCCGAAGTGATGACGCGCGACGTGGCCACCGGCTCGCCCGACGACTCGGTCGCGGACACGATGGGGCTGATGACCCAGCGGCGCATTCGGCACTTGCCGGTGCTGGAAGGCGGCCAGCTTGTGGGCCTGATTTCCATTGGCGACGTCGTGAAATCGCAGCACGACCAATTGTCGCTGGAGAATCACTACCTGAAGAGCTACATCCAAGGGTAGTGGTCCGACACGTGGGCGCAGCGGATTTTGTACGCGCCGATCCGCGTGAGGGTGCGACTTGAGGGTGCCACTGGCGGCTTGTCCGCGAGTGCTGGTGGCAACGTTGCACTGCTGGTGGACAGCAATCTCGGACGTGGGCCAGCAGGTGCACCCGGCGTGAGGAAGCACTGGCAAGATGCCAGTGGCACCCTGAATTCGCCCTCGCTAGCGCTACGGGCTGGTGTGCTCGCGATCTACGGCCTGGCCGCCGCCTGTTGGCGAAATTCCTTCGGCAAGGGGAAGTACACTTCCTCTTCCCGCAGCGAACGCAACTCGACCGTGGCGCCGAACCGCGCCTGCAGAAATTCCAGGCACTGCTCGACGACCGTTTCCGGAGCGCTGGCGCCGGCGGTGACCAGCACGCAATCGTCAGCGCGAAACCAGTCGACGTTGATATCGGCCGGGCCGTCGATCAGATGCGCCCGCACGCCCGACTCGGCTGCCAGCTCGGCCAGGCGCTGGCTGTTCGAGCTGTTCTGGCTGCCCAGCACCAGCACGACCTCGGCCTCGCGGGCCAGCACGCGCACCGCCTCCTGGCGGTTCTGCGTGGCGTAGCAGATGTCTTCTTTCGGCGGACCGACAATGTGCGGAAACCGCTGCTTGAGCCGGGCGATGATCCGGTTCGCGTCGTCCACCGAGAGCGTCGTCTGCGTCAGGTACGCCAGCCTGGCCGTTTGCAGTTCGAGCCGGTCGACGTCCTCGGGCGATTCCACCAGCACGATCGCCTCGGGTGCTTCGCCCATGGTGCCGATCACTTCGTCATGCCCTTCGTGACCGATCAGCACGATCGTGTAACCGGTCTTGGCATAGCGCACGGCTTCGAGGTGCACCTTGGTCACCAGCGGGCAAGTGGCGTCGATGGCGTGCAGCTGGCGGCTGGCCGCGTGGCGGCGGATCTCGGGCGAGACACCGTGAGCCGAGTAGAGCAGCGTCGAGCCGGCCGGCACTTCGTCCAGATTCTCCACGAACACCGCGCCCAACGCACGGAAGCGGTCCACGACGTACTTGTTGTGCACGATCTCGTGATAGACATAGATCGGCACGCCAAAATACTTGATCGCCAGCTCCAGCGACTCAATGGCCATATTGACGCCGGCACAGAAACCGCGCGGACTGGCGAGGATGATCTTCATGCTGTGACTAATTGCTTCTTGCCGCGGCGACGGTCAACGCTTGTGCGCGGGCACTGAATTCTTGTGAATTCAGCCACCGGGCAGTGCGGCAGGATGGGCCGCGCGGCAGTGGCCTGATCTTTGCAAGGTGCTGTGCAATTCATCATAATGCGATCGTCGACGACTGGATAGTCGAGCCGGCGGATGCGACGGCCAGCGGGCCGGTCTGCCCCTTCAATTTTCGCAATGATTGCAGCGAGCGCGAATGACGCAGCTTTCCGCCACGCCCGAAGTTGCGCGTTTGAGCGCGTCCCTCGCGCCGCCGGCGCCTGCGCTGCGCGCGGCCGTGGAACATTGCCGGCGGTTCACGCGATCGCACTATGAAAACTTCAGCGTGGCCAGTTGGTTTGTGCCGCGCTCGCTGCGACCGCACTTTTGGGCCAGCTATGCCTATTGCCGTTCGGCGGACGACCTGGCCGATGGGGCGGCCAACGCCGCGGATGCCTTGCGCCGACTTGACGAGTGGGAGACGCTGCTCGATGGCTGCTACGAGGGCCAGCCGAGCCATCCGGTGTTCGTCGCGTTGCAGCACACCATTCGCGAGTTCGGCATTCCGCGCCAGCCGTTTGCTGATCTACTGAGCGCCTTTCGCCAGGATCAGCGCGTGACGCGCTACGCGACACACGACGACGTGCTCGGATACTGTCGCGGTTCGGCGAATCCCGTGGGCCGTTTGATCCTGTACGTTGGCCGCTGCTGCGATGAGCGCCGCGCCGCACTGGCCGATTCGATTTGCACCGGCCTGCAGCTGGCTAACTTCTGCCAGGACGTGGCCCGCGATGGGGACCTGGGGCGCGTCTACCTGCCGCAAGCCACGCTGGACCGCGCGGGCTACACGGCGGAAATGTTCGCTCGCCGCGAGTTCAATGACGCGTTCCGCCGCGTCATGGTCGAGGAGGTCGATCGTGCTGCAGACTATCTGCGCGGCGGCGAGCCCCTGGTGGGCCTGATGCCCAAGCAGCTGCGCCGCCAGGTGGGGCTGTTCGTCGCGGGCGGGTTGGAAATCTTGCAGGCGATACGCCGACAAAATTACGACGTTTGGATGCGTCGACCGGTTGTGTCGCGTTGGTCGCAGGCGCGGTTGTTATGGCGCGGCCTGATCGCGCCGAGCGCGCCGCGTGTTGCGGGAGACGATTCGTGAACGACCAACTGGCCGCCAGCTATGCGCATTGCCAGCGAATTGCGCGGCGCTCGGGATCGAGTTTCTATTATTCGTTCCTGCTGCTCCCGAAGAACAAACGACTGGCGATGTGCGCGCTCTATGCGTTCTTGCGCCGCACGGACGACCTGGTGGATAGCGACGAGCCATTGGCGGAGCAACAAGCGGCGCTGGCTAAGTGGCGCGTGTCGCTGGCCGACGCGCTGGCTGGGCGGTACGACGATCCATTGTTGCCCGCGCTGGCTGACGTCGTGCAGTCGCACGAGCTGCCGCTGGAGTACTTGACGGCGGCGATCGACGGCGCGGCGATGGACCTGGCGGGCACGCATTACCAGACGTTCGCGCAGTTAGAGCAATATTGCGAGCGTGTGGCGTCGATGGTGGGCCTGGCGTGCCTGCGCATCTGGGGCTGCCGGGCGCCCGAGGCCGAGGGCCCGGCGCGGCGCTGCGGCATTGCCTTCCAGTTGACGAACATCTTGCGCGATCTGGGCGAGGATGCGGCCCGCGGGCGAATTTATCTCCCGCGAGAGGACTTGGAGCGTTTTGGCTATCGGCCCGAAGATTTGCGTTCGAACGTGCGGGACGAGCGTTTCCGCCGGCTGATGCAGTTCGAGATCGAGCGGAACGAGCGGCTGTATGAGGAAGGAACGGCGCTGGCCCAATGGCTTGCGCCGCGCGAACGCCGGGTATTTGCCAGCATGACGGCCGTGTATCGGGCGTTGTTGGCGGAGATCAAGCGCCGCGACGGCGACGTGCTGTCGGCCCGCGTGCGGTTGAGCAACTGGCGGAAGATGCGCATTGCCACGCGGTGCTTTCTGTTGGGCCCGCGCTTGGTGCCGGCCGGCGGAGTCGTTGCGCCATGACTGCCGAAGGCGCCGGCGAGGCGCCGCGCGTGGCCATCGTCGGCGGTGGACTGGCTGGCCTGGCGGCGGCTGTGGCGTTGGCGAACACGGGTTGCCGCGTGCAAGTCTACGAAGCGCGCCGCACGCTGGGTGGGCGCGCGGGCTCATTTCGCGATCCCGCCAGCGGCGAGTTGGTGGATCATTGTCAGCACGTGGGCATGGCCTGCTGCACGAACCTGGCCGACTTTGGCCGGCGCGTGGGCAGCGACGATTTGTTCCGCCGCGACGACACGCTGTACTTCATCGGTCCGGATGGGCGGACACGTCTCTTGCGGGCCGTCAAATGGCTGCCGGCGCCGTTGCATTTGGCCCCGGGGTTTTGGGGGCTGAAGTATTTGTCGCCGGCCGATCGCTTTGGCATTGCGCGCGGCATGTGGCAGCTGATGCGCCGGCCCGCAATCGACGAGGCGCAAGGGCCGACGGTGGCGGAGTGGCTGGCGGCTAACAACCAGTCGCCCGCGGCGATCGACGGTTTCTGGCGCGTGATTCTGACGAGTGCCTTGAGCGAGGAATTGGAATGCATCTCGCTGGCGGCGGCACGCAAAGTGATCGTGGACGGGTTTCTGGCCTCGCGCCAGGCCTACGAAGTGGACGTTCCTTGCGCGCCCTTGGCAGCGATGTACGACCGGATCGCTCGCTGGCTGAGCGAGCACGGCGTGCAGGTAGCCCTGGGCGAGCCGGTGCGGCGCGTTTGCGTAAACAATAAGGTGTGTCTCGAGTTGTCCGGCGGCGGCGCGGCTCACGCCGACTATGCAATCGTGGCCGTGCCGTGGACGAAAGTCTCGGAACTCATCGATCCGCACCTGACGGCCACGTGGCCTTGGCTCGCCGGGCTGACCAAACTGCCGTCGGCGCCGATTACGGCCGTGCATCTGTGGTTCGACCGACCGATCATGGAATTGCCGCACGCCGTGCTCGTCGGGCGACTCAGTCAATGGGTGTTCCATCGCGGCTCGCGGCAGCCGATCGAAGGCAGCGACGGGCACTACTATCAAGTTGTGATTAGCGCGTCGCACGCGCTGGCCGGGCGCGATCGCGATGCCGTTGGCGCGCAAGTTGTCGACGAGCTGAAGGGCATTTGGCCGGCAGCGGCAGAGGCCAGGTTGCTGCGGACCCGAGTGGTCACGCAGCATGACGCGGTATTTTCGCCGCGCCGGGGGCTGGACGCGTTACGCCCGGCGCAGGCGACCGCCGGCGGCCGGCTCTTCCTGGCCGGCGATTGGACCGCGACCGGCTGGCCCGCCACGATGGAAAGCGCGGTCCGCAGCGGCTATTTGGCGGCCGAGGGCGTGCTGCGCGCGCTGGCGCGGCCGGAGAGACTGCTGGTGCCCGATTTGCCGCGCGGCGCATTCGCGCGGTGGCTCATTCGTTAGCGGTTGCTAGGCTGCCCGCATCTGCGAATCGCGCCGCAGCCGGCGGCGCTCTTTGCGCGAGAGCGGACGTCCGTCGCGTGTGTCGCCTGCGTCCTCGCCCTCCTCGTCGTCGTCGCGGGTCGTCGCTTGCGACGATGATTTCATGGGCACGCTGGCCGCATGATGGCGATCGTGCGCGTGGCTCGATTTCGAAGAGGTGGGTTCCTCCGGATCGAGATCGGTGCGAACGTGCTTATGCTTGTGCCTATGGTGCGTCGCTGCGGCCGCTTCGTCGTCCGTCTCCGCGTAGTGCACTTTCTTGTGCTTCTTGCGGCGTTTGTGAACCTTCACCGTCACGGCGATCTTGCCTTCGATCTCGCCAGTGACGTGCCGGGCATAGCAGAACATCATGGCCAGCCCGAACAGATAGCCGGTCAGCCAACCCCCGCGCGCGACCAAGGGCGCATGCGCACCCAGCGATTCAGCCAGCCGCTGGCTGGAGGCGGCGGTGGCCACGCCGGCACTGACGGCGGCCAGCAGCAACAGCGCGAGAGCGGCGCCGCAGCGTCGCACCTCCCCCCCGATTCTCAAAGAGATGGCCACCAGTAAGCTGCCCACGAGCGCCGGCCAGGCGACGTTGTTGTTCAAGTGAAAGAGGGTGGCCAGGTGACCGCACAGCGCTCGCAGCGACGCGGCGGCGCTGGTGCCCTCGCCAAAACTGACGGCCAGGCAGGCTAAGGCCGTCCAGATCCACATGCGGTAGCGCCCGTGATAGTCGTGCAGCAGGTGGCGGCGCAGGCCATAGATATAGACCGCCACCACCGCGGCCGCGGCCGACAACATAGACGCCAACCAGTGTGTAGCGTTGCCCGGTGCGACGACGTCGAACAGACGCGTGTGGACCGTGTGGGCCGGGTCGGTCATGCCGACCGTGAACGTATGCGCCACGAGCAACGCCGCAACCAGGCCGATGCCTGCGGTGAGCAGCAAGGAAATCATCAGGTAGCTGGCCGGAAAGCAGGCGGCCAGCGGTCGATCGAGCGCCTCGTCAGCCGCCGTGGCATATGCGCGTTTGGCGTGCGATTCCTCATGGGCACTATCGCTCGAACGCTCGTCGCCTTCGGCTTCGTCCCGGTGGTGCGCGGCCGATAGCTCGTCGCTCACCAGCCGTCGTCGTCGATCGTTGCGAAAGGACATGAGCCAGCCCGGGAGTGCAATACGTCACGGCGTCGGCGGCGTGGCCGAGGGATGCCGCGGGGGAGGATTAGGAACAGACATGCGCCTGTACGGTCTTTATCGAATTCGGCATTTGTAGTTGGCCGGCAATAGGCGGGCGCGACCTGGCCGGCGCTCCATCCGCCGCTGGGGCGTCGGGTCGCACGGCCTGGTGAAGCTGTGGCGGACGAACGTCGTTGGCCGGAGCCGTCTTCCAAGCCGCCGACAATCCCTGCGGCCCGTCCTCGTTGGACCGGATTTGCAACACCCCCTTTGTGCTGAGCAGCGTCCGCAAGGCGTCCCAATCCGCACAGTCCGCAAAGTCGAATGGCGGCCCCGGGGCGTCTATCCTTCATCGCCGCTTCGACTTTGACGACCTGCGCAGTGTGACGTAGGTTTTCCAAAAGCGGCATTCGGTGATCGTCAGGTAGGGGCGATCGCTGCGCCCTTGCCACACAGCGGGGTCTGCCAACGGCGCGGCAGATCGGGACGAACACAGCAATGGCGCACTTAGAGACGCAAGCGGCGGGAATGGACTCTCCAGGGGCCGCGACTGCGAACTTGCTGGGCACGAACGGGCCGCTTGATCTGGCCCAGCTTCTGCCGCTTCCGGCAGGCGCGGCCACCTCGCCCGGCGCCTTGAACGCGGCCTACGAAAATCACCTGGTCGAAGTGCGGCTGGGCATCGCCAGCAGTCTGTTCGCGGCGATCCGGCATAAGCACGCGGCCACGGCCGCCCATTCGCTACGCGTTGCGTTGAACTGCTCGTCGTGGGGCTTTGCCTACGGGCTGACGCCGCAACAGCGCGACGAGCTGGAGGTGGCCGCCCTGCTGCACGACGTGGGCAAAATCGGCGCGCCGGACCGGCTGTTGTTTAAACCCGCCTCGCTCGAGCGGGATGAATTGAAGCTGATCGATCAGTATCGTCGCACCGGCTTGAACATCCTGGTCAACTGCTGCGATTCGGCCGGCGTGCTGGGCACCATTCAACATTCGGCCGGCTGGTACAACGGCACGCGCTCGGAGTATTCGCTGGTGGGCGACGAGATTCCGCTCACGGCGCGGATGCTGGCGATCGTCGATGCCTTCGACTCGATGACCTGCGACCAGGTTTACCGGCGCGCGATGCCGCGCGAGCGGGCCATGCACGAACTGTTCCGCAACGCCGGCACGCAGTTCGATCCGCAACTGGTGCGCTCCTTCGCCGAGCTGCAGGTGGCCGCCAATCAGCCCAGCAAGGCGGCCAGTCACTGGCTGCAAAATCTCGATGCCGGGCAGTCGAACCGATTCTGGCGCGGCGCCTCGCCACAGCACCAGGGCCACGGCGCCGCGGCGGCCAGCGGCGAATTGTTGTTCCAGCGCAAGCTGCTGGAAAACATGTACGACGCCGTGATCTTCGTGAACAGCAACTTGCAGATCGTGTTGTGGAACCGCGCCAGCGAACGGCTCACCGGCATCGCAGCGCCCAGCGTGTTGGAGCGCACCTGGTCGCCCACGCTGATCGGCATGCGCGACGAGTCGGTGGCGGGTTGGACTACCTGCGACTGCCCGGTGGCATACGCCATGGAAACCGGCGTGCAATCGCTGCGCCGGCTGCTCGTGGCCAATCGCAACAATCGGCCCGTGGCGGTGGACGTTCACACGGTGCCGGTGACGGGGGCCGACGGCGTGACGCGCGGCGCCGTGATGGTGCTGCACGACGCGTCGGGCGAGGCCTCGCTCGAAGAGCGCTGCCAGTCGCTGCAAGAGCGGGCCAGCAAAGACCCGCTGACCGACGTGGCCAACCGCGCCGAGTTCGATCGGGCGCACCAGCTGTTCGTCAACGTGCACCTGGAGCGCAACATTCCCTGCAGCACGATCATCTGCGATATCGACCACTTCAAGTCGATCAACGACACGTACGGCCACCAGGCGGGCGACGTGGTGCTCAAGAGCTTTGCCCAAATGCTCAAGAGTGAATGCCGGCCGGGCGATTTGGTGGCCCGTTATGGCGGCGAAGAATTCGTGGTTCTGTGCGCGGATTGCACGAATGCGGCCGCGGCGCGGCGCGCCGAGGAGATTCGCAAGATCATCAGCGAGCTGCCGCACGCCGCATTGGGCGGCAAGGAGATTACGGCCAGCTTTGGCGTTACCGAAATTCAGCCGGGCGACACGCCCGAATCGATGCTCCGCCGGGCGGACCGCGCCTTGCTGGAGGCCAAGCGGCTGGGCCGCAACATGGTCGTGCAGTTGGGCAACGGCATGGGCGACGACAGCGAAGTGCCTGCGGACGCTCCGGCCTGGCAACATCGGCCCGGCAACGAGCTGTTCATCGAGCGCACGCTGGCTACCGCGGTGCCGCTCAACATTGCCGTGGAAAAACTGCGCGGCTTCGTGCTCGACCACCATGCCGAGATTCTGGCGATCAACGCCGAGCGCATCGACCTGCAGATCGAGTCGTTGTCGACCGATCCGCGGCGCCGCCGGTCGGATCGGCCGATACCGTTCTTGGTGGAGCTGTCGTTGTGCGAGAAGCATGCGCCCTCCACGAGCGTTGACGGCCGCGTGACGGGTGAGGTGACGCGCACCTATGCGACCGTGGCGATCCGTTTGAAGCGCGCGCGCGACCGCAAGCGGGCCGACGTGACCGCGCATGCCAATGCCATTCTGGCCGGCATTCGCTCCTATCTGATGGCCACGACGGAAACGCCTTCGGTGGAGCCCACCAAGACGCGGCGCACGATCAATCTCTTGGCGCCCTGGCTCAAGCTGCGCGGCTAGTTGCCGCGGCGATGCGCGTTGCTCGCTGTCGCGACGCAGCGCCGGCCATTTGTCATCTTGGCCCTAATCGGGTATGCTGCGCTTCCGGATTTAGATTGCCGGCGCACGCCTTGGCGTGCCGGAACAGAGCAGCGCGGCGCCATTTTTGCCGCGTGCTTTTCCATACTCGACCAGCAGCGGACTTCATTGCCGTAAAAGGAGAGAGCCATGCCTTACGAAGTACCCGCCCTTACCTATCCGTTCAACGCGCTCGAACCGCATATCGATGCGCGCACCATGGAAATCCACCACGATAAGCATCACGCGGCGTACGTGACCAATTTGAACAAGGCCGTGGCCGGCACGCCGTTCGACGGTCAGCCCATCGAGCAGTTGATGCGGGACATCGAGAAAGTGCCCGAGAACATTCGCACCGCCGTGCGCAACAATGGCGGCGGCCACGCCAACCATTCGATGTTCTGGGTGACGATCGGTCCCGGCAAAGGCGGCCAACCCACCGGCAAGCTGGCCGAGGCCATCAAGGCGGAACTGGGCGGATTCGACACCTTCAAGGAAAAGTTCACGGCCGCGGCCACTACCCGGTTTGGCAGCGGTTGGGCCTGGCTCTCGGTCGACAAGAACAAGAAGCTGGTTGTCGAAAGCACGCCCAACCAGGATACGCCGCTGATGGCGGGCAACACGCCCATCCTGGGACTCGACGTGTGGGAGCACGCGTATTACCTGC
The DNA here is from genome assembly GCA_050250435.1 of Pirellulales bacterium. Classification (GTDB taxonomy): domain Bacteria; phylum Planctomycetota; class Planctomycetia; order Pirellulales; family PALSA-1355; genus JBFWOR01. The sequence goes on from JBFWOR010000023.1 coordinate 80,086, forward strand.
TCTATCAGAATCGCCGCCCCGACTATATCGGCGCGTTTTACAACGTGGTCGATTGGGACGCCGTGGGCAAACGCTACGAGGCGGCCCTGCGGTAGAGATTGGGGGGCGGACGTCTGACAGTGCGTCTCTCAAATACGCCTTTCAGAAGCTGCGCCCCTCAGGAGCCGCAATCGGTGTTTCGCGCGTCCCCGTGCCAGCGGCTCATGTGCCTGCGCGCCGTGCTGGCATGCGTGCGGGGGTTGGTTTGCTGTTGACCTGCTGAGAGCCTTTTCTATAATCCCCGCCCTGCGTGCCTCCGCCGCTGCGCAGCAATCACCGATCAACTTGGCGGATTTCCACTGGGCCACCAGGCCCGACACGTCCGAAGAATCAATAAGGTCAGTCCAGATTGCCTAGGTGGGCTCTCGCGCGGACCCTGTCCGCGCCCGGTCTGCCAGACAACACGAATCCTCAGGGAAGAGGACGCCGCACGGCCGACATGGATGTCGCGCGCCGGCTCCCTTTCTGTGTCTCAACCATAAAGGGCTCCTGCGCGATGCGAGCTGCCTTCGCCCGATGCGCGATCGTGGTCATGACAACGTTGGCCGTGTGCGGCTGCCGCAGTACGGGCGGCGGTTCGAGCAACTGGCACATGCCCTGGAGCCGCAAACACGCGGACGCGGCGCAAAGCGAGACGATGTCGGGCCCTGAGCTCCCCTCGGCCAACGCCATGCCCGGCGGTGCGCCCGCGGGCGGCTACGACTCTTACAACGCGCCGCCGAGCGGAGGCTACGATCAGGCCAACGCCGGCGGCTATCCGGCCAATTCGTACCAAGCGCTGCCTGCGGGCGCTTATCCGGCGGCTCCGCCACCGGCCGGAGCCTATGGCACCGGCGCTGAAGCAAACGGCTACGGCAGCACCGCCACCAACGGCGCGGGCGCTTACGCTGTGGCACCGCAGGCGGGACCGTATCCGGAAGCGACGGCGCAACCGGCGGCCGATGCCTATGGCGCCGCACCGCCCACGGACGTTTACGCCGCGCCTGCCGGACAGCCTGCCGCCGCAGCGCCGCCGGCCGCGCAAATGCATTCGCCCGCGGCGGGCGGAAGCGCGCCTCCGCTAGCGGCTGCGACGACGCCGGACGGTTCGGGTGGTTACACGATTACGAATCCTTACGCGACCGGCGGAGCTGCCGGTGGCGCGGCGGCGACGAACCCGTCGGCGCCTGCCGACCGTTATGCGGCGGGCGCTGCACCTGCCGCACAGCCTGATGCCGCGGCAGCGATGCCCACGGATCAGACAACCGGGGCGCCTCCGCAAGATGCGGCCCAGTATGCCAATCAGCCGGCCGCGGCCGGCGCCGATCGTTATCAGCCCGGCAATACCGGATACAATCCGGGCCAGACCGGCTATGCGCCTCCGGGCGTGGCCTCGTATCAACCGGCCGCGCCGCCCAACGTGGTCGGCGCCAGCGGTCGCGAGCCGCACTATCGGCCGGGCACGACGAGCGACTATCTGCCCAGCAGCAACTCGCAGTCACCGGCCGGATCGACCGATCGCTACGGCGTGCCTTCGACCGCGACGGCGCCGGGCTGGTCGAACAGCTACTAGCGCCATGGGCTTGATTGACACCTACAAGGCTCGCCGAGAGCCTCGCCCGACCGAAACGAATTCGGGCTGCACTTCGTAGGTCAGGCACCGAGGGTGCCCAGAAGCGGCTCGTCCCCAGCGCGCTACGCCAGGATCTCTTGAATCACGCGGCCGTGCACAAACGTCAGCCGCTGCTCGGCGCCGTTGTGAAAATAGCTTAGCCGGTGCGGATCGAGGCCGAGCAAGTGCAGCATCGTGGCGTGCAGCTCGTAGACGCTGCTGGGATTCTCGACCGCCTGATAGCCGAACTCGTCGGTTGCGCCATAGCTCGTGGCGCGCTTGACCCCCGCGCCGGCCAGCCAGACGGTGAAGCCCTTGGGATTGTGGTCACGGCCGTTCGCCCCGGCCTGAAACGTGGGCATGCGGCCAAACTCGGTTGTCCACACGACCAGTGTGTCTTCGAGCATGCCGCGCTGCTTGAGATCCTTGAGCAGCGCAGCGGCGGGGCGATCGAGAATGGGGGCGTGAATATCGTACTGCGTCTTGAGCGACTTGTGCCCGTCCCAGTTGCCGACGCCTTCGCCCATTGCATAGGCCCCGTTGAAAACCTGCACGAAGCGCACACCGCGCTCCAGCAAGCGGCGGGCGAGCAGGCAATTGCGTGCAAAGCCCGACTTGATCGGATCGGCATCATCGGTGCCGTAGTCGGCGTGCGTGGCCGCCGTCTCGCGCGACAAGTCGCTGACTTCGGGCGCGCTGAGCTGCAGCCGCGCGGCCAACTCGTAGCTGGCGATGCGGGCGGCCAGCTGGCTGTCGCCCGGATGCTCGGCCAGGTGGCGCTCGTTGAGCAGCTCGAGAAAATCGCGACTGGCGCTTTGCGCCGCGGCGTCAAAATCGCGCGGCGACTGCAAGTTGGCGATGGGCTGGTCGGCGTTGAACGACGTGCCCTGAAACACGGCCGGCAAAAAGCCGCTTGACCAGTTGTTGGGGCCGACCTGCGGCACGCCACGCGGATCGGGAATCGCCACGAAAGCCGGCAAGTCGTCGCACTCGCTGCCCAGGGCATAAGACACCCACGCGCCTGCGCTCGGGTGCCCCTCCACGGCAAAGCCGGTGCTCATGTGGTTCTCGCCCGGCCCGTGCGTGTTCGTCTTGGAGGTCATCGAGTGGATGAAGCACATCTCGTCGACCAGCTCCGCCAGGTTCGGCAACAGGTCGGAGACGTACTTGCCGCACTCGCCCCGCGGACGGAATTGCCAGGGGCTCTGGTTCAAGTTGCCGCTCTTGCCCTGGAAGGTGATCAACTCGCTGCTGCCGGGCATTGGCTTGTCGTGCCACTTGATCAGTTCGGGTTTATAGTCCCAGGTGTCGAGCTGGCTGCAAGCGCCGCTGCAAAAGATGACCAGCACGCGGCGCGCCTTGGGCGTGAAGTGCGGCCGCCGCGCCGCCAGCGGCCGGGCGGCGAGAATCTCCGGGCGCAAGGGCGATGTGTCGTCGGCCAACAGGCCGTCGCCGGCCAACAGGCTGGCCAGGGCAATGCCGCTCAGGCCTTCCGCCGCGCCGGTCAAGAAGCGGCGCCGGTCGAGCAGTCGTCGTCCGCTATGCGAGAGAATCGGCTCGTGTGACATTGGCCGCCTGAGTGCGTCAGTTCACGTAGAGGAATTCGTTGGCGTTGAGCAGTGCCCGACAGAATATCACCAGGCCGTGCTGCTCGACGAGGTGCCGAGCGGCGCGGAGCTCTTCGTCGGCAGGCGCACGGCCGAATGCCAGCGAGAACCCGCGCGCCACCTGGTGCGCGGTATCGTGGCCCGCCTCGCGCGCCAGCCGCGCCGCGAACAACTTGGCCTGCTCCACGACAAAGGGGCCATTGAGCAAATTGAGAGCTTGCGGGGCCGTGGTCGAAATGTTGCGTCGCGGCATCGACTGGCTGGCGTCCGGGCAGTCGAATGCACCAAACGTGGCATCCTGCCGCAAGCGTGGCTTATTCTGGTAGACCATCCGCCGCCACTCGACCGGCGTAAACGTGGTCTTGGGATTGTAAACCTTGACGTAGTTCGTGTTGGGCTCGAACACATCGTAGCCGGGGCCGCCCATGCGCAGATCGAGCACGCCGCTGGTGGCCAGGATCGCATCGCGAATGGCTTCGGCCTCGAGTCGTCGCGGCGGCATGCGCCACAACAGGCGTGCGTCGGCGTCGATTGCCGCGGCGCTGGCGTTGGGTCGCGACGATTGGCGATACACGCTGGACAACATGATGGCCCGATGCAGCGGCTTGAGGCGCCAGCCCTGCCGCACGAATTCGGTCGCCAGCCAATCGAGCAGTGCCGGGTGCGAAGGCAGTCCGCCGCCCCAGCCGAGATCGCTGGGCGTCTTTACCAGCCCCTGGCCGAAATGGTGATGCCACAAGCGATTCACCACCACGCGTGCGGAGAGCGGATTCGTGTCGCTGCCAATCCACCGCGCCAGCGCGATGCGGCGCTCTGCTTCCGGCGAATCGGCCGCCAATGCCAGGGCCTGGCCCACGCTGGCGATGCCTCCGGGGCCGACGGCGTCACGCTTTTGCAGCGGCTCGCCGCGATACAACACGTGGGTGGCGCCGGGTTGTTCGAACGTGCCGGCGTAAATCATTGCGGGTGCCAGCGCCTTGGCCCGCTCAGCCAGCGCGTCGGCCTGCGCCCGTAGCGTGCGAATCTGCTCGGCCACATCCGGCGGCAAGTGGTCGAGCGCCGCGGTGCTTGGGCCCGAGTCGTCAGCGTGATACGGCAGACGATCCTCGCCGGTGGCGACCGTTTGCCAAGCGTTGCCGTCGGCGCTGACTTCCACGGTATAGCGCGTCGGCAAGCGATCGCGGAACTTGTCTTCTCGGTCGCGGGCCCAGACCACGCGGTCCACCGTGGTCGCTTCCGGCCATTCGACGCGCACCCAGCCGCTGCCGGTCTCGCCGGAGATCCAACTGCGGCCGTTGCCATACTGTCCGTCGTGAATGTGCTCCAAGCGGTGGATCTTGGAAGTCCCGCCAGCGTAGGTGCTCGATGCTGCGGCGCGAGCGCCGGCTTGGGCCAGCGCCACGTTGCGCTGCGGTTGATCCGCCGCGAACACTTCCAGTTCGTCGAGGCACGGTTCGAGCTGGGTGGTGGCCTGCACGCTAAAGCGCACCATCCGCGCCGCCACGGGCGCAAAGCGTTCCACGTTCAGCGTCGCTCGCACCGGCGGGCGAAGTGCCGGATCGCCGGCCGACTCCACGCGCGCCAGCGGCTGATTTCGTGTCCACAGCTCGTCGGCCTGCCGCCGCAGAGCCAATACCTCGCCGTTGAGCCGCTCGGCCTCCCGACTGCGCTGTGGCCCGTCGGGCGTGCGCAGTTCGCGTTCGCCGTGTTCTACGCCCGCGAAGATCGCTTGCAGCGCGTAATAGTCGCGCTGCGAGATGGGATCGAACTTGTGGTCGTGGCACTTGGCACAGCCCGCCGTCAGGCCGAGAAACGCGCCCGCGGTGGTGCTGATCATGTCGTCCAGATCGTTGGCGCGCTGCTGCAGCGTCAATTCGACGTCGGGGCTGGACACGGTATCGTGCGGTCCACCGACGAGAAATCCTGTCGCCGCATCGGTGCCGGTCTGGTCACCGGCCAGTTGTTCGAGCACGAAGCGGCGATAGTCGACGTCGTCGTTGAGCGCGCCGATCACCCAGTCGCGATAGGGCCAGGCGTTGGGCCGGGCCGTGTTCGTCTCATAGCCGTTGCTCTCGCCGAAGCGCACCACGTCGAGCCAGTGCCGCGCCCAGCGCTCGCCATAGCGGGGCGATGCCAGCAGCCGATCGATCAGCCGTTCGTAAGCGTCGGGCGAAGTGTCCGCCACGAACTGTTCCACCTCTGCGGGCGTCGGCGGCAGGCCAATCAGGTCAAACGATGCGCGGCGGATCAACGTGGCACGATCGGCCTCGTCGGCCAGGGAAAGGCCCCGCTCTTCGAGCGCGGCTACCACGAACGCATCGATGGGCGAGCGCAGTCGATCGTGCTGACGCACCTGTGGTACGGCCGGCCACGCGGGCGCCCGCAGCGACCACCAGTCGAAGCCGGCCCGAGAGTCGCTGGTGAATTCGTAGGCCAAGAGCACACGCTCGCCGGGCCAGCGGGCGCCGTCGGCGATCCAGCGGTCGAGCCGGGCGATCTCCTCGTCGCTGGGCCGCTGGCCTTTGCCTGGCGGCGGCATGTCACCGCTGCGCACGCGCTCGAGCAGTTGGCTTTGGCCGGGCTGGCCGACGACGAGCGCCGGCGTGCCACTTTCGCCGCCCGTCAAAGCGCCCGCCAGCCGCGAGAGATCGAGCTTGCCGGCGGGATCGCCCGCGTTGTGACAGCCTACGCAACGGGACGCCAACAGGGGCGCAATGTGGCGCTCGAAATCAACCGACTCGCCGAGCGCCGCAGCGGCTTGCAGCGCCACGAACAGGAGCAGTATCGCACCGCAGAGTTGGGGCGACGCAAATGCTGTTCGATGGAATCCGCCCCGCCGGCCGACCTCGAGACAGCGCTTGCGGAGACACCGGCCGCCGGCCTCGTTGATCGGTCTTCGAACCGCTTCCAGCAACGCCCTGGCAGCATGCACCGCCGGCCCTCCACGACATCGGGACGCACGTTCCTTGGGGTACGATAAGCTGCCGGTAAAGCGGATGTCAAATCGAGCGCGGGCGTTCGACGGTGTCGGCCGCGGGAGAGATTGCGCGGCGATCGATCCGCGCCTGGGAGTTGCGGCTGCCACGCCAGAAAATCTGCGAGAATAGCGCGCCCCAAGCCGTCGCAAGAAAGGCGGGCCGCCAGCGCGGTGCAAAAGAGGGCCGCCAGCGCGGCCTTCACCAACCCATCACCATATTCGATTCGATCACTTTGCGCGCCCGCTCCAAGTCAGAGCCGGTCTCGTGCATGTACAGCCGAATCGCATGCACCTTGTCGCCGGCCGCCTTGGACAGGCAGTCGCGGGCCGTCGTGCAGATATCCGGAGCCTGAATCGTGATTCCCAGCGCGCTTTTGGAAATGACCCAAGTGTCGCGGGGACGCTTCGTCAGTCGAATCACGCGATCGGCCGGATAGGCCTCGTTGACGACGGCCGAAGCCGCGTCTTCATCGGAGGCCCAGGTGATGATGATGTGGCTATCGGTTTCGACTTCGAACAGCGGCATGGCTCGCACCCTCCCTTGATATGCGGGGTCGTAGATGACCGCGTCGCGGTCCTGGAGTGCGCGGTCCACCAGAATGTTAAGTCTTGGTGAGCCATCCGTCAACGCGAACGAAAGTGCGCCTGGCGCGAGTCGCCGCCGGAGGCGAAAAACACCGCGTTGCGAGGCCGCGAACTTGCAGTTTCCGCCGGCCGTATAGTGCGGGCGAGGGGGAGATTTTGTCAGGCCGTCGACGCGGCCACTTCCGGCACTTCGGCCACTGCGGCCACTGCTTCCTTTTCGGCGTTGGGCGTGGCGACCTCGATGTCGGCCCCGGTGTGGCGGAACACGCGGTTACGGCCGGCCGCCTTGGCACTGTACAGGGCCGCATCGGCCCGCGACAACAGTCCCTGCGAGTTGTCCCCCTCCACGGCCTGGGCCACACCGCCGCTGATCGTCAATCCCAGGTTGCTCTCGACCAGCTGCCGCACGCGTTCTGCAAACTGGCAGCCGTTGGCGAGCGTGGTGTGCGCCATGACGACGACAAACTCCTCGCCGCCGTAGCGCGCCACGATGTCGGTATCGCGCACCGCGTCATCGAGGATCCGGGCCACGGCCTGCAACGTCCGATCGCCATGCAAGTGGCCCATGTTGTCGTTCACTTGCTTGAAGTGATCGATGTCGAAGATGGCCAGCGAGAACGGCTGGTTGTAGCGCTCCATCAGGGCGAACATCGCTTCCAGCGATTCGTCCAGGCCGCGGCGATTGCTCACCCGCGTCAAAGGATCCGTGCGTACTTCGGTGAACGACATCAGATGGTTTGTCTGCTGGCGGATTTCGTCGTAGGCCCGCGAAATGCGTTCGGCCAAGCGCAGGGTGGGTTTGAGAATCTGTTCGGCCTCTTTGCAGAGGTCGTTGAACGAGGCGTCCTTTTCCTGGCCGGACAGCTCGCTGACGCGGTCCTTGAACCGGGCGACGCTCGTATGATGTGCCGCGAGTTGCTTGCGCACACCTTCGGCAATTTGCTCCAGCTCTTTGGCCACGGCCTTGGCGCGGCGCAACTCGCGGCGAGCCTTGTCGGCTTCTTCCAGCGCCTGGGCGCGCGATTGTCGGCCCGCCATGTATCCGAGAGTGGCAATGACCGCCAACGCCAGCGGCAGGGGAATTTCGTAGGGGAAATACATCGCGTCGACTTCCCTATGCAAAAAGTAAAGGCGGCGGTGGTACGAGCGGCCCGGAATGTGTCCGAGGGCGGTGGATCAATAGTCGTGGCGCGAGCCAAAGCCGCGCAGACAGTAAAATCCGAACCCCACGATGATCAACACCAGCAAGGCCACCTGGTGGAAATCGAGGTTTTCCAGCCGTTGCAACACCGTGCGATAAAAATGGCTGAAAGACATCAGACTGACTCGCAAGCCTGTCGTTTGTTCCCGTGCTATTCTCGCGCCGCGCAAGCGGCGCAACGTAGCTTCCACGGTGCCGATTGGCCATCTGCCCCTGACCACCAGCGATCCCTGGCAATTCCTGCTACTGCGTGAAATCTAGGTCACGTTGCCCGCGGATTTGCGAGAAGCGGCCCGTCGCGCTGGCCCGGCGAGGGGCAACCGATGGTGCCGAACGGCACGATCGTCACGACCGGTAGAATGGTGGCGCAGTGGGGCGGTTTCGACAGCGGTTTGGCCCGTGGACTCCTCGATAAATTGGCCAGCCACAAAAATGGACACGGACACGGAGAAATGTCGTGCCCGATGAAGGATGGTCGAGGCTGGATTGTTGCGATCGACTCCGGGCGGCGCAGTGCCGGTCCCCTTGCGAGCCTAACCCAGGGGGCTATAATTCCGTGTCTCGACCCGATTTCGGTGCCGTTGCTCGACCACTGGCCGAGCGCCGCGCCGAGTCCACCCGGGGGTGTAGCTCAGTTGGTTAGAGCGCTAGCCTGTCACGCTAGAGGCCGAGGGTTCGAGTCCCTTCACCCTCGCTACGATTGAATC
>JBFWOR010000024.1:0-83780 GCA_050250435.1 Pirellulales bacterium
AGAGGGTAGAGGGGGCTTGGGGGAGAGGGGCCTCGTCTCCCCCAAATCCAAAAACAATCGCGGCGCAGCCGCTCCACTACTTACGAACGATCACTAAGCGAGCGCCCACTTTTTGTGGGGAAGTCCACCGCGGGATCCTCGATACGACCGTCAGTCCCCCCCTCACTCCACTGTCTCAAACCGAATCAGCAAGTCGTTCGTATCGACCTGCGTGCCCGGCTCCACCAGCAGCTCTTTGATCGTGCCGGCGTGCTCCGCGTAGATGGTCGTCTCCATCTTCATCGCCTCGAGCGTCAGCAGCTTGTGGCCCAGGGGCACCGTGTCGCCCGCGCTCACCGCCACGGTGACCACCAGGCCCGGCATGGGTGAGCCCACCTGCAGCGGATCGGCCGCATCGGCCTTCACTCGGAGCTTCACGGTCGGCTCCAGCTTCATGTCGCGCACGTTGATGCTGCGCGGCTGGCCGTTCAGCTCAAAGAACACAGTCCGCCGCCCGTCCGGATGCGGATCACCCACGGTCAGAAACTTCACGATCAGCGTCTTGCCGGGCTCAATATCGATGGCCACTTCCTGCTGCGGCTCCAGCCCGTGCAGAAAAACGTCAGTCGGCAGCACGCTGAGATCCGAGTATTGGTCGTGCCAGGCCGAGAACTCGGTGAACACCTTGGGATAGACGAGATAGGAGAGCACTTCCTGTCGCGTGGGCGCGCGGCCGATCTTTTGCTCCAGCTCGGCGGCCGTGGCCTTGAAGTCGGCCGGCGGCAGGCCCGCGCCGGGCCGGTCGGTGTTCGGCTCCTTGCCGCGCAGAATGCGCTTGATCACCTGCGGCGGAAAGCCCCCGGGCGGCTGGCCCATGCGGCCGGAGATCAAATCGACCACCGACTCCGGAAACGACAGCTCGCGCTTCGAGTCGAGCACGTCCTGCACGCCCAGGTGGTTGGTGATCAGAAACAGGGCCATGTCGCCCACGGCCTTGCTCGACGGCGTGACTTTCACGATGTCGCCGAACAGTTGATTCACCTCGGCATACATGCGGCAGATTTCCGGCCAGCGCGGGCCAAGGCCCAGGGCCTGCGCCTGCTGGTACAAGTTGGTGTACTGCCCGCCGGGCATCTCGGTGATATAAACGTCGGCCGTGCTCGACATCATGCCGGTCTCGAACGGCGCGTAAAACTCGCGCGCGGCTTGCCAATACAGGGCCAGCGATTCCAGCGGCTCGTACGCCAGCCCCGTGTCGCGCGGCGTAAAGCGCAGCTCTTCGACCACGGAGTTCAAGTTCGGCTGCGAGGTGAGGCCCGACATGGACGAGACGGCGCCGTCGGCGATATCGAGCCCGGCTTCGGCCGCCTTGACAATGGCGCCGGCCTGCACGCCGCTGGTATCGTGCGTGTGGAAATGGATCGGGATGCCGATCTCCTGCTTCAGCGTGCGCACCAGCTTCTCGGCCGCGTAGGGCTTGCACAGGCCGGCCATGTCTTTGATGGCCAGAATGTGCGCACCCATCTTCTCGAATTCCTTGGCCAGCTCCACGTAGTACTTCAGGTCGTACTTGGTGCGCTTCGGGTCGAGGATGTCGCCCGTGTAGCAGATGGCCGCCTCGCATAGCGCGCCGGTCTCCAGCACGGCCTCCATGGCCACGCGCATGTTCGGCACCCAATTGAGCGAGTCGAAAATACGGAACAGGTCCATGCCCGCCTGGGCCGACTCGTGCACGAACGCCGTCACCACGTTGTCCGGATAGTTGGCATAGCCCAGCGCGTTCGAGGCGCGAAACAACATCTGGAACAGGATGTTGGGGATCCGCTCGCGCAGGTCGGCCATGCGCTGCCACGGGCACTCCTTGAGAAAACGCATGGCAGTGTCGAAGGTGGCCCCGCCCCACATCTCGATCGAAAACAAGTCGGGGCATAGCCGGGCATAGGCGTCGGCCACGGCCAGCATGTCGTAGGTGCGCACCCGCGTGGCCAACAGCGACTGATGCGCATCGCGAAACGTCGTGTCGGTGAGCAGCAGCTTCTTTTCGTCGAGCACCCAGCGGCAGAACTTTTCCGGGCCCAGTTTGAGCAGCTTCTGCCGCATGCCGTCGGGCGGCGGCGACGTGTGATCCAGTTCGGGTAGCGGCGCCGGCTCGCGGCGGATCCGCTCGGGCTTCTTCTTCACCAGCGGATGGCCGTTGACGATCGTCTCGGCCAGGTAGGTGAACAGCTTGGTGGCCCGATCCTGCCGCGGCGCGAACTCGAACAGCTCGGGCGTTTCGTCGATGAACCGCGTGCTGAATCCGCCGGCTACGAACTTCGGGTTGGTGACCAGGTTGATCAAAAACGGAATGTTCGTCTTCACGCCCCGCACACGAAATTCAGACAGCCCGCGCTCCATGCGCCGCGTGGCATCGTGAAAGCGCGGCCCCCAGGCCGTCACTTTCACCAACAGCGAGTCGTAGAACGGCGTGACCATGGCGCCGGAAAACGCCGTGCCCGCGTCGAGCCGCAGCCCCATGCCGCCCGCCGAACGATAGTGCGCGATGCGCCCATAATCGGGCAGAAAGCGGTTCTCCGGATCTTCCGTCGTCACCCGGCACTGCAGGGCATAGCCGTAGGTGCGCACTTTTTCTTGCGAGTCCAGCCCGAGCTCGGGATCGTTGAGCGGCCGGCCCTCGGCCACCATGATCTGGCTCTTCACGATGTCCACGCCGGTCACCGCCTCGGTCACGGTGTGCTCGACCTGAATGCGCGGATTCACTTCGATGAAGTAATACTTGCCCGTGTCGGAATCGACCAGAAACTCCACGGTGCCGGCGCTCTCGTAGTTCACGGCCCGGCCGATTTTCAAGGCCGCGTCGCAAATCTCCGTCCGCAATTTCGGATCGAGGTTCACCGCCGGCGCAATTTCCACCACCTTTTGATAGCGCCTTTGCACCGAGCAATCGCGCTCGTAGAGGTGCACGAGGTTGCCGTGCTTGTCGCCGATCAACTGCACTTCGATGTGCCGCGGCCGTGGAATGTATTTCTCCAGAAAGACGTCGGCGCTGCCGAACGCGGCCAGCGCTTCGCGCTGCGCCTGCTCGAGTGCCCCCGGCATGTCGGCCGCCGCGTTCACCACACGCATGCCGCGCCCGCCGCCGCCCTTGGCTGCCTTGAGCAATACCGGATAGCCGAGCGATTCGGCCAGCTTCTGCGCCTCGGCGCCGGAGGTGAGCGGCTGGTTCGAGCCGGACAGCACCGGCACGCCCGCCTGCTGGGCAATGGCTCGGGCCGCGATCTTGTCTCCCAGTTGTTCGAGGATCTCCGGCGGCGGCCCGCAGAAGATCACCCCCGCCTCGCGACAGGCCCGCGCGAGCGCCGGGTTCTCGGACAGAAAGCCGTAGCCGGGATGAATGGCATCCACGCCGTACTGCACGGCCACGTCGAGAATCGCGTCGACGTCGAGATACGTGCGGATTGGCTCGCCGGGTTTGCCAATCTGGTAGGCCTCGTCGGCCTTGAAGCGGTGCAGCGCATAGCGGTCTTCGTGCGAGTAGACCGCGACGGTGCGAATGCCCAACTCGTGCGACGTGCGAAAGACTCGAATCGCGATTTCGCTGCGGTTGGCGATTAAGATCTTGCGGATGTTCGCTGTCATGTGCCGCGCGATTGCCTTTCCATTCGCCTCCCGCCGGCGCTCAATGTAACAGCGCCCCCGAGTACACGCCTAGGGGGCGGATTGCCGGAGTACTTCGCGCCCCGGCCACCCCGGTGCAACCGCGGCATGAGGTATAGTAAAATTGGGTCCGCACGCGGGCTGATGGCCCTGAATTCATCGCGTGGGCCCTCCTGCCACCGCCGGACCGCATCATCCCTACAGCCGGAATTCCCATGCACCGTTATCGCTGCCTGTGTGGCATATTTTGCGCCGTCGTTTTGGTCTGGCAGCATCTGCGCCAGGCTCCCCCGGCCGTCGCCGCCGAAGCCGCCGCCCGCGCTGCCGCAGCCAACGCCATTACCGCGGCCGATACCAAGCGCCACGTCGACGCGCTGGCTGACGACACGTTCGAAGGGCGCGAGGCGGGCAGCCGCGGCAATCGGGCCGCCGCCGGCTATATCATCGAGCACTGCAAGAAACTTGGCATTCCCGGCGGCGGACCCAAGGGCAGTTATTTCCAACCCTTCGGCAACTATCGCAATCTCCTGGCGCTGGCCGAGGGGAGCGATCCCGAGTTGAAAAAACAGGTCGTCGTCATCAGTGCCCACTACGACCACGTGGGCTACGGCACGAACCGCAACAGCTACGGCCCGATCGGCCGCATCCACAACGGCGCCGACGACAACGCCAGCGGCGTGGCCGGACTGATGGAAGTGATGGATGCCGTGGCCCAACTGCCCGAGCGCCCGAAGCGTTCCATCCTGTTCGCATTTTGGGACGGCGAAGAAAAGGGCCTGCTCGGCTCGCAGCACTGGGTGGAACATCCCACGGTGGAATTGTCGCGCGTGCCCATCATGCTCAACGTCGACATGATCGGCCGGCTGCGCAACGGGAAAGTGGAGGTGTTCGGCATTCGCACCAGCCCCGGACTGCGTCGTCTCTTGAGCCAGTTGAATGACAGCGAGCTGCTGCAGATGGATTTCGACTGGGACATTCGGGCCGACAGCGATCATCACCCGTTTTTTGCCCGCAACGTTCCTTTTTTGATGCTGCACACCGGCAAACACTCGGAATATCACCGCCCCAGCGACGATGCGGAGCTGATCAACAACGACGGTCTGTCAGACGTGTCGCGGCTGATGTTTCACGTATTGGTCGAGCTGGCCGACGCGCCGCAACTCGGCCCCTTCCGCGCCGCATCGCGCGGCGAGTCGCGCAACTTGCAGCGCTCGCGCGAGCGCCCCTGGGCCCTGCCGCCGGGCCGACTCGGCGTGCGCTGGGATGATGAGCTGGCGAAGAAGTCGGGGCAGATCGTCGTCACCGCGGTCACGCCCGGCTCCGCCGCAGCGCTGGCCGGAGTGCGCGCCGGCGATCGCTTTGTGAAATTCGCCGGCCAGGACGTCAACGGTGGCGACGCGTTTCGCCTGGCCGTGCTGGCCGCCGAAAGCCCGGCCCAGGCCGTGCTCGAGCGGGCCGGCTCCGAGACGCCCATCGACGTGAAGATTGAGCTCGTGGGCAAACCCGCGCGGTTGGGCATTGCCTGGCGAACTGACGATGCGGAGCCTGCCACGGTGATTGTCAGCCGGGTGATTCCAGGGTCGGCCGGCGATCTGGCCGGCGTGCGCGTGGGCGATCGGATCTATCGCATCGGCGGGCAAGAGTTCGCCGACGCCGAGGCGTTCCGCCAGATCGCCGTCGACGCGCGCGGCATATTGCCGTTGGAGATCGAACGCGCCGGCCGCGTACAAACTGTGGAGGTCAAGCTCGTGCCCGCTGCGCCCGCCGCAGCAGGGCAGGCCGACGCGCCGCCAACGACCGAGCAACCGTAGCGACTTCGTGCAGCCCTCGACTCTGGCGGGGGACGATTTTTGAAATGCGCCACGGCTGCAATCAAAAAAAACCCCGGGGCCAGCCCGGGGTGGAACAAACTCGGTATCAATAGCCTTTCTCGCGCGCACGGAAACTAGCGCACCGGTTCCGCTCGCGGGCGAGCCTTCGCCGCGGGGGCTGCACCGGCAGCCGGCGCCTTGGCGATGTCGACCAGTTCCAGCTCGAAGACCAATGTGGCGTTCGGGCCGATGGGTGGCTGGCCCAATTCGCCATAGGCCAATTCCGACGGCACGAACAGCATCCACTTCGAACCGACCGGCATCAATTGCAGTGCTTCCTGCCAGCCGGGGATGACGTCGCCCACGCCGATGGTGAACGGCTTGCCGGCCGAGGTGTCAAACTCGTCGCCGTTGATGAACATGCCGCGGTAGATCACGGTGACGGCGTCGTTCTTGGCCGGCTTGGCGCCGGTGCCAGCCTTGAGCACCTTGTACTGCAGGCCCGTGGGCGTGGTGGTCACGCCGGGCCGACTCTTGTTTTGTGCCAGAAACTGCTTCGACTCGTTGGCCTTCTTGGCGGACACTTCCTTCTCAAAAGCAGCGATCGCTTCGCCCGCTTGTTCTTCGGTGAGCATCAATTTGCCGCCCGCCGAGGCATCGCGCAATCCCTGCACGAACAGGTTGACGTCGACGTCGACTCCCTGCTTCTTCAGATTGCTGCCGATCATCATGCCGAAGCTGTAGCTTGCCTTTGCCTTCACGGTGCCGAGCGCACCGCCCGCCGCTGCACCGGGCGCCGCTGTACCCGGTGCCGCTGCGCCGGGTGCCGCGGCCTGACCACGCGGCGGCGCCTGAGCCGTGCGCTGCGGCGGCCTCTGCTGTGCGAACGCCGGCGCTGCCACAAGGGTCACAACGATTGCAAGCTTCCAACGAAGGATCATGCTACGTCCTCTGCGATGGTGTTTTGGGGGCTATGGACCCCGCGCCGCAACGCGTCAGCAAGGCCCGAGCAGTCGCGGGATCATAGCCGAATCGGCCCATCCGTCCCAGACCGATTGCACACGAACCCGAAGCGCCAGCGAGGGCGGCAATTTATCGAGACTCGGATATTTCGAAGACCATAAAACGGGACGAGGGGTCTGGCCGCCAGTCATGCTGTCACTCTGCCGCGCGTGTCGCGCCGGCCGGGAGCGGCTTCAATTTGATGTTTTTGTACCAGCACTCGCCGCCGTGGTCCTGCAGGCCGATGTAGCCCCGGCGCGGATGATCGCGAAAGACCGTGTCGAACTTGTGATCGCTGCTGTCGGGCCGCTTGTTCTGCGCCGTCCACTCGTCCAGGTGCATCTCGCTCACCTGCCGGCCGTTCACCTGCACGGCAAGGTGCTCGCCCCGGCAGGTGATCTCCAGATGATTCCACTCGCCCGCCGGCTTCATTGCGTTTGCGCTGGGTTTCACCAGGTCGTAGATCGCGCCGGTGTCGTGATAGCCGGCCGTGGTTGTATCGTCGACGGCCACCTCGATGCCATTGTAGCCCACGTCTTTGCCCGGTCGCGGCTCGAGCGGAAACGTGCGCACAAACACGCCGCTGTTGCACCCCTTGGCGATCTTGAAATCGAGCGACAACACAAAATCGCCCCAGGTCTGCTCGTGAATCATCATGTACCCGCCGCACCGATGCGGGTTGATCGCATGCTCTTCCACGGGCCGTTGACCGGGCTTGCTGCTGCTGGTCATCCAGCCGTCGAGCGACTGGCCGTCGAATAGCAGAATCCAACCGTCGCGCTTCTCGGCATCACTCAGAGCGTTGTCGCCGGCAGACACGGTACCTGCGACCAGCGCCAACGTCAGGCCAATTCCCATGCGAACGCATTGCTTGAGTTTCATCACTGGAGTGCCCTTGGCCGGTGCGCTGCGGAAGTCAGTTGTCAGGCGGACGAGAGTGGGCGATCCGATGAATCGCCCCCCACGATCGATCACCCACATCGTAGTGGGCTGCGTCGGACATGCAATCGCCGGGCCGCACTCGGGCCGCATCTGGCATTAATTCCCTGCCGCGTCAAGCATTGCGCGCGGCCCGCCACAGGCTTCGCTGGACCTTGAGATTTGCCTATTTGCCCAACTGAGCGAGACAATTCGTTTGCGTTCGATGTTGCCTCGCTTAGAATAGTGCACACGACCCCAATGCGACTGGCCGGGCCCGGCCCCGCTGCCTAGAATGTCGCCAGAAGTGAACCCGCCGCTCCACTGACGGAATAAAGCCGTTCGCCGCGGAACGGCGTGCATGCCCACCTGACACCTGCGCCTCGGGGCGAGCGCCTGCGGCGGACAAAATTTCCTGCCTGCGAGAATTTCCGCGAACCCTTTGCGGACCACTTACGTACAATGCCACGAACCGTGGCGTCGGTAGCTGTGATTCTTATTCCCTAGGAGGAGTCTGCACGATGAAAGCAATCGTCACCCTAAGTCTGGCCCTGGTGCTGGCCGGCGCAAGCGCCGTGTCAGCCGCGGAGTTGAAGAGCGGCTTGCAGCCGGGCGATCTGGTCCCCGCCTTCGACGTCGAGAAGTGCGGCGGCGCCGTCAACGACGGCCGTTCCGTCGGCGACAACTTCTGCTATCGCTGCATGCTGGGCAACAAGCCGGTCGTCATGGTGTTTGCCCGCAAGGCAGACGGCTCGCTGGCCAACCTGGCCAAGAATCTGGACAAGCACGTGGCCAAGAACGCCGACCAGAAGCTGTCGTCCTTCATCAACCTGTTGGGCAGCGATGCCGACGGCCTGAAGGCCAAGGCCAAGGAATTCGCCGCCACCAACAAGCTCGAGAACGTGGCGCTGGTCGTCCCGCAAGACAACCAGAACGGTCCGCCGGAATTCAACATCAGTCCCGATGCCGAAGTGACCGTGACGATCTATCGTCAGGGCAAAGTGGCGGCCACGCACGCGCTCGGCCCGGGCCAGTTGGATGACGCCGCGATTAAGGCGATCGTCGCAGACACGGCCAAGATCCTGAACTAACAGTTCGCTCGCGGCGGGGTTGGTGGCCAGGCTTGCCCGCGCTGTGTCGCCAACGCCTTCGCGCGAACTACGGGACGCGACTTCGAAAATGTTTCGAGGTCGCGTCCCATTGCTTTTATGGGGCCGCCGCAGCGATTACTGCGCCGCCGAGATCCGCAATCCGCCGGCCGATCTTTACGCCACGCGGCCGGCCGACTATCGTTTTCATAGGGCCACATCCTTCCGGCCCTGCCCGCGGCCGTTCGCCCCTACCGGCGCGAACCTCGGAAATGCCCCCGCGGTCCCAGGTGGCACGCCCGCCCCGGCGCCGCCCCATCCGTTTCACGTTGCTCCAAACTATCATGGCCGTCCTGTTGCAAATTCGCGAGGCTCACAAGAGCTACGGTGAGCAAGTGCTGCTCGACGGCGCTGAAGTGTCGCTGACCGACGAGCACAAGGTCGGCTTCATCGGCCGCAACGGAGCCGGCAAGTCCACCCTTTGCCGTGTGCTGTTGGGCGACGAAGATCTGGAGGCGGGCGAGGTGATCCGCCACCCGCGGCTTCGCCTGGGCTACCTGCGGCAACACGACCCGTTCCTGCCCGGCGAGACCGTGTTGGATTTTCTGATGCGCGACAGCGGTCAGCCCGACTGGCGCTGTGGCGAAGTCGGCGGCCGATTCGAACTCAAAGGGCCGTATCTCGAAGGGCCGCTCGACAAGCTGTCCGGCGGCTGGCAAACGCGCGTCAAGCTGGCCGCGCTGTTATTGCACGATCCGAACTTGCTGGTGTTGGACGAGCCCACCAACTTTCTTGACCTGCGGACGCAAATTCTGCTCGAGCACTTTCTGCGCGATTTCAATCGGGCCTGCCTCATCGTCTCGCACGATCGCGCGTTCCTGGGCGCCACCTGCGATCAGACGCTGGAGCTGTCGCGCGGCAAGCTCACGCTCTACCCCGGTCCCATCGAGGCCTATCTGGAGTACGATCGCGAGCGGCGGCTGCACGACGAGCGCGTGAACGCCTCGGTCTCTGCCAAGATGCGGCAGCTGGAAACGTTCATCGACAAGAATCGGGCCCGCGCCAGCACGGCTTCGCGAGCCAAATCCAAAAGCAAGCAGCTGGCGCGGCTGCAATTGATCGAGGTTGCCGGCCCCGAGTCCACGGTGAATATGCGCGCTCCGGAAGTCGAGCCGCGCAAAGGGCCGGCGCTGCGCTGCATCGAACTGGCGATCGGCTATCCCGAGCGCGAGATCGCCAAAGGCATTGACGTGGCCGTCGAGCACGGTTCGCGAGTGGCGGTGGTGGGCGACAACGGTCAGGGCAAAACCACGTTTCTGCGCACCGTCGTCGGCTCGCTCGAGCCGTTGGATGGCGAGTTGCGCTGGGGCTTTGGCTGCGAGCTGGGCGTCTACGCCCAGCACGTCTACACCAGCCTGCCAGCGCACCAGACGGTGCTCGAGTATCTCGAGTACCGCGCCGCCCCCGGTATCAAGACGCAAACCATTCTCGACCTGGCCGGCAGCTTCTTGTTCCGCGGCGATCACGTGAACAAGTCGATCAAGGTGCTCAGCGGCGGCGAACGCGCCCGCCTGTGCCTGGCCGGAATCCTGCTCGGCAAGTGCAACGTGCTCGTGCTGGATGAGCCGGGCAACCACTTGGACGTGGAAACCGTTGAGGCCCTGGCCGAAGCGCTCGTCAAATACCAGGGCACGGTGATTTTCACCAGCCACGATCGTCACTTCATGCACCGCGTGGCGACCAGTATTGTCGAAGTGCGCGCCGGCAGCGTGGCGAACTACCACGGCGACTACGACGCCTATCTGTACTACGTCAACAAGGAAATCGAAGAGGGCGAGCGGCAACAAGCGGCCCTGCCGCAACCAGGCAAGGCCCGCACGAACGCCCAGACGGCCGACGATCGCAAGGAGCGTGCCAAGCGCGAGCGCGAATGGCGCAAGGAATTGGCGGCCACCGAGCGGACGATTGCCCGCCTCGACGAGCGCAAGCAGCAGGTGAACGCGGCGCTCATGAACACGACCGATGCGGCCGAAGCCGTGCGGCTGCATCAGGAGCTGACGGGGATCACCAGCGAACTGGCGACGGCGGAAAACCGCTGGTGCGAGCTGGAAGAGCTCGTGCAAAGCGCGCAGGACTGAGTTAGCTGGACCGACCACTCATCAATGTCATGCCCGAGCGGAGGCGTTTCGCGCGTCGGCCGCGCGAGCGGCCTAGGTCCCTAGCGGCGGGCTTTTAGCCCGCCGTACACGACGTCCCAAAAACCAACAATGCCGCGCGCTTCGGCGGCGAAGCTGCTACTACTCGCTGGCCGCTGCCACGCCGAAGCGCGCGGCACCGAGGGGTCGAGGTGCTTCGGGATCCGTGGGCTCGCCGCCCACGGCTACAGACCTCAGCCGCTTGCGCGGCCGGGTGTCGATCAAAAAGCTATCTCGCGAGTTAGACGCACGCTGCCGCGGAGCACACCGTGGACCTGACATTCTAGCCTGGTCGATCTACTGCCCGCGGTGCTTCGAGAATAACACTGGCGAGACGCCAGTGCCACCAAGTCCCGTCGATTCCAGCTCAAGCACATTGGCTTGCTATGTAGCGCACCACGCGGTCCACATCGTGCGATAGGCCGCCTCCAGATTCCGAGTAAAGCCCGCATGGTCCAACAGGGGCGACGCGGCCATGCGCTCCCTTAATCCGGCACGCAGGGCCGACAACGCCTGCACATCGCCGGCCAACCGCGCGGCCACGTCGACATACTCGTCCGCCGACCGCGCAATCAGCCCTTCCATTCCCAAGTTCACGTGCGCGCTTGAACCGAACCTTTGGGCATATGTCGCACCGGCCAGCGTCACCACCGGCACGCCCTGCCACAGCGTGTCGCAAGTCGTCGTGTGGCCGTTGAACGGAAACGGATCGAGCGCGATATCGACCTGTGCAATGAGCTTCAGATAGTCGGCCCGCGGCAAACGCTCCACAAGCTCAATACGTGCGCCGGCCACGCCGTGCCGAGCCAGCGCTTGATTCACCCGCGCGCGCACCGCCGCGGTCACGGTTGCCAGCAGAGCCAGGCGCGAGTTCGGCACCTGCGCCAGCAGCTGCGCCCAAGCGTCAAGCACCTGCGGCGTGATCTTGGCCGGATTGTTGAACGACCCGAACGTGACGTAGCCGCGCTGTGCGGCCGGCAGCGGGCCCACCGGCGGCGCGTCGGCCGACGGCAAGTAACAGAAGAACGCCCGCGGCAGCCGCACCAGCTTTTCAGTGTAGAACGCGTCGGTCGTTCCCGGCGGATCGGCCCAATCGTCCGTGAGCCGATAGTCCATGGCTGCCATGCCGGTCGTGTTCTGATAGCCGATGTACGTCACTTGTACGGGCGCCGGCTTGCGCGCGAAGGCCAGCAGTCGGTTGCCGCCAATGTGGCCCGACAGGTCGACGAGGATGTCGATTTGGTCGCGGCGCACGAACCTCGCCAGTTCTTCGTCATCGTATTGCGTGCAGTCGCGCCACTGGTCGGCGTGCCCGCGCAGTCGCTCGGTCGTGGCGTCGGTCGGCAGGGTGTTCGAATAGCAGTAGATCTCGAACTGGCCGTGATCGTGCGCGGCGAGAATCGGCTCGACAAAGAAACTCACCGCGTGCTGGCGAAAATGGGCCGACACGTAGCCCACGCGCAGCCGGCGCTGCGGCGCGCGATCGTTCGTGTGCGCGGTGCTGGCCGCGGCAAGCGGATCGGCATACTCGCGCCCCCAGGCCTGGTGCTCGTGCCAAATCTGCTTGGGCGAATAGCGCGGATGATAGTTCAGCGCGTACAAGTAGTTCGAATGATTTCGGGCCCGGTCCGTCTCGCAACGTATTGCCTGGCGATACCAATCGAGCGACTCGTCGAGCTGTCCCTGCAGCTGCGCGCAGATGGCCAGGTTGTTGAGCGCCGTCGCCGACTGCGGATCGAGCGCCACGGCCCGCCGGCTGGCCAGCGTGGCCTCTTCGAGTCGCCCGGTGTCTTGCAACACGGCGCCGAGCGCCGCATGCACTTCGGCGTCGCTGGGCGCACTCTCGGCCGCCAATTGCAGGCAGCCCATCGCGTCGTCAAAGCGGCCCTGCATCAACAACAGCAGCCCCAGCTTCTTGCTCGCGCCCGGCAGCCGCGGGTTCGCGGCAATCGCCTGTCGATAGTGCGCTTCGGCCTCGTCGTCGCGCTGCCGCCCTTGCAAGACGAGCGCCAGGTTGAATTGGGCTTGCGCGTCGTGCGGCGCTAGTTGAACGGCCTGCCGAAAATGCGCCTCGGCCTCCGCTGTTTCACCCTGTTCCAAGAGTGCCTGGCCCAGCAGCATGTGGCCGCGGGCTTCGCGCGGGCTCAACGCTACCAACGTGCGGAACGATGCCACCGCGGCCGACACGTCGCCGCATAGCCGATACAGCTGACCAAGGTTTCCCTGAATTCCCGCCACGTCCGGTCGCAGCTCCGCGGCGCGCCGGTTGCAGGCAATGGCCCGCGCCAAATCGCCCGAGCGGCGATACGCCTCGCCCAGGTCGACGTGGTCGTCGGCGCGCGACGGATCGCTCTCCAGCACGCGCGAGAAGTGCTCGATCGCCCCCGGCAGGTCCCCGGTGGCGATGGCCAGGTTTCCCAGCAGCCGCAGCACGTCGACGTTGCGCGGTTCGGCGGCCAGCGCCTGCCGATAGCACGCCGCGGCATCCGCCAGCCGTCCGGCCTGCTGGTGTCGCATCCCTTCCGCCAGCGCTTGGGTCACGTCGAGCATTGCCGGGCCATCTCCGCGCGGATCAGACGCTGGTTTCATCCTTCGCCGGACGCCGGCACCAATCGATCCACATGGTGCGATAAGCGGCCTCCAGGTTCCGCGTAAAGCCCACCGCATCGACGATGGGCGACCTGGCCATGCGCTCGCGCAATCCGGCCCGCAAGGCCGTCAGCCGCGGCAAGTTTCCGGCCAGTCGGGCCGCGATATCGACGTATTCATCCTCCGTCCGCGCAATCAGGTCCTCCAGCCCCAGGTTTATATGCGCGCTCGAGCCAAACCGCTGCACGTACGTTTCGCCCGCCAAGGTCACCACCGGCACGCCCTGCCACAGCGCATCGCACGTGGTGGTGTGTCCGTTGAACGGAAACGGGTCGAGCGCGATATCGGCGCTGGCGATCAGCCGCAGGTAGTCGAGTCGCGGCCGCCGATCCGCCAACGTGATGCGGGCCGTGTCGATGCCGCGGCTGGCGAACGATTGCGTCAGGTGCTCGGCCAGCGACGGCGTCACGTTACCCAGAATGATCAACCGCGAATTCGGCACGGCCGTAAGCAAGCGCGCCCAAGTGGCCAGCACTTCTGGCGTGATCTTGGAAAAGGCGTTGAACGATCCGAACGTCACATAGCCGCGCTGTGCGGTCGGCAGCGGGCTCACCTCGGGCGCTGCAGCGGAAGGCAGGTAACAGAAAAACGCCCGCGGCAGCCGCACCAGTTTTTCGGTGTAGTGCGCATCGGTCGTTCCTGGCGGATCGGCCCAAGCGTCCGTGAGCCGATAGTCCATGGCCGCCATGCCGGTCGTATTCTGATAGCCAATGTACGTCACTTGCACCGGCGCCGGCTTGCGGGCAAAAACGAGCAACCGGTTGCCGCCAATATGGCCCGACAGATCGATCAGGATGTCGATCTGATCCGCGCGCACCAGCTCGCTCGTTTGCTGATCGCTCAAGTGCTTGATCTCGCGCCACTGATCGGCATAGCCTTGCAGCCGGCGCGTGGTTTCGTCGGGATGATCGACGTGCGAATAGCAAACCACTTCGAACTGCTGGTGATCGTGCGCGGCCAGAATCGGCTCGCTGAAGAAATTCACGGCGTGCGCGCAAAAGTGGGCCGACAGATAGCCGATCCGCAGCCGACGGTTCGGCGCGCGGTCGTTCGTGTGCGGCGCGGCGGTCGCGGTCAACGGGTCGGCCTGCGCGCTACCCCAGGCCCGATGCTCTGCAAAGATTGCCGCCGGGCTGTAGCTCGGATCGTAGTTCAGCATGTACAGCAGGTTGCTGAAGTGCGGCGAGCCGGCCGGGCTGTACTGGCACGCCAACCGCGCTTCGGCAATCGCCTCTTTCATCTGCCCCAGCGCCATCAGCGCCACGGCGATGTTGTTATGCGGGTCGGCAAAGTCGGGCCGCTGTTCGACCGCCTGGCGACAGGCGGCAATTGCCTCGTCGCGGCGGCCTTGCTCGTTGCGAATCATCCCCAGGTTGCTGTATGCGTCGGCATTGTCGGGTTCGAGCCGCAGCACTTCGTCGATATCGCCCAGCGCGTCCTCCAATTTGCCCTGTGCCGCCAGCGCGCTGGCGGCGTGCAAATGCCCGGCGGCATCCGTGGGCCGCAGGCGAATCGCTTCGCGAAATGCCGCCAATGCCTCGTCCATCTTGCCCTGCGATTGGGCCGCGGACCCCAAGGCGACGTGCAAGTCGGCATTCGCCGGTTCCAAAGCAATCGCCGCGCGATAACAGGCTTCGGCCTCGTCCAAACGTCCGCAGGCCTGGTAGTTGGTTCCCAGATTCAAGTGTGCCACGGCACGGTTGGGATCGGCGCGCAAGGCCGCCTGAAATTGAGCGTCCGCCGCCTCGTACTCCTGACGACCCTGCAAGATCGTGCCCAAGTTGGTGTGGGCCTCGGCGTGCTTGGGTTCCAACTCGATGGCGGCGCGATAGCACGCGGCCGCTTCGTCCAGCCGTCCTTGGGCTTGCAGCACGCTCCCCAATTCAAAATGCGCCGCCGGCGATGTCGGCTCGCCGCGCAGCACGCGCCGAAAGCAGGCCTCCGCGTCGGCCGGCTTGTTCTGCTCCAAGAGCACCTGCCCCAGCCGCGCGCGGGCCCGTAGATTCTCGGGCTGCAACTTCAAAGCGTCGCGAAACGCGGTAGCTGCCCGATCCAAGTCTCCCGCGGCCTGCAGCAGCGTGCCGAGCATGGTCTGCGCGTGCACCAGGCCGGGCTGCAGGCGAAGGGCCGTTTGGTAGTTGGCGATCGCTTCCTGCGGTTTGTCCAGCCGGCGATACGCCTCGCCCAGGTTCGCATAGTAGGCCGCTTGCGAGCAATCGGCACGCACCGCCTGTTCGATGAGCGCAGCCGCCGTCTCATATTGACCACATTCGAGCGCCAAGGTGCCCAACAGGTGCAACGCGTGCGGATGATCGGGCTCGACTGCCAGCGCGTGTCGATAGCAGCGTTCGGCGTCGGCCCACTGGCCGACCTGCTGATGGTGAGCGCCCTGCTGCAATACTTCGGCGACGGTCGGCACGTTGTCCGGTGCTCCTGACATTCGGCTCGTACGGTGAGTCGATTACAGCTGTCTGTGAATTGCGGTGGAGTGAAATTCAAACAAGTCCGCAGGCGCGAGCGAGGGAGACTGAACAACCGCGCCCTGTTTTTCACCTTCGCCGGCGCGTCAGGCTCATGACCTCGCCGAACCAGTTAGTTTTTTGTCCCGACCTCCGGCTGCAGGCACCAATGTTCCCACATCGCTCGATACGCCGATTCCAGATTTCGCGTAAAGCCGGCGGCGTCCACAATCGGCGAGGCGGCCATGCGGTCCCGCAATTCGGTCCGCAGCGCCGCCAGCCGCGGCACGTCGCCGGCCAATCTTGCGGCAACATCCACATATTCGTCGACCGACCGCGCGATGAGCTCTGCCAGTCCCAGGTTCACGTGCGCGCTCGAGCCGAACCTTTGAGCATAGGTGCTGCCCGCCAGCGTCACCACCGGCACGCCTTGCCACAGTGCGTCGCAGGTGGTGGTATGGCCGTTGAAGGGAAACGGGTCGAGGGCGATGTCCGTATCGGCGATCAACCGCAGGTACTCGCCGCGCGAACAACGGTTGACCAACTTCCAGCGGTCGGCCCCAACTCCCTGCGCGGCGAACGTGTCGTGCAGGTACTGCCGTAGCGACTCGGCCGCGTGGGCCAGCACGACAAGCCGTGAGCCAGGCACGGCGTTCAGAATTCGCGCCCACGCCGCCAGCACGGTTGGGGTCACTTTGGCAAAGTTGTTGAACGATCCGAACGTCACGTATCCGCGCTGTGCCGCCGGCAGCGGGCCCACCGGCGGCGCGTCGGCCGACGGCAGATAACAGAAGAACGCCCGCGGCAGCCGCAGGAGCTTTTCAGTGTAGAGCGCGTCGGTCGCTCCCGGCGGATCGGCCCAAGCGTCCGTGAGCCGATAGTCCATGGCCGCCATGCCGGTCGTGTTTTGATAGCCGATGTAAGTCACTTGTACGGGCGCCGGTTTGCGCGCGAAGGCCAACAACCGGTTGCCGCCAATGTGGCCTGACAGATCCACCAGGATGTCGATCTGGTCACCGCGTATCAGCTCGCTGGCCTGCTGGTCACTCAGCTGCGCGATCTCCCGCCAGTGATCGGCGTAGCTCCGCAGTCGCGCGTTGGTTTCGTCATGCTTCGAACCATGCGAGTAGCAAAACACCTCGCACTGCTGGTGATCGTGGGCCGCCAAAATCGGCTCGCTGAAGAAGTTCACCGCGTGCGCCCAAAAGTGCGCCGACACGTAGCCAATGCGCAGCCGCCGCCCTGGCGTGCGATCGTTTGTGTGAGGTGCGCTGGCGGCCGTGAACGCATCGGCATGGGCTCGTCCCCAGGCCAGATGTGCGTCAAAGACCGTTTGGGCGTCGTATCCGCCGTGCAAATTCAGCGCATAGACGAGGTTGCTCCCCTGATAGGCGCCGTGCGGATCAAGCTGCACGGACATTCGATACGCCGCCAGTGCTTCGTCCAAGCGGCCCAAGTTCTTTAAGCTCGTGCCCAGATTGCAGTGCGCGTACGAAAAGCCGGGATTGAGTTCGATCGTGCGCCGCGCCGCGGCCACGCCTTCATCCAGTCGGCCCACCTCTTCCAGCGCGCGAGCCAAATTGCAAAACGCCTGGAATGATTGCGGGTCGAGCTGAATGGCCCGGCCAAGTGCGTCGATCGCTTCCCCGTAGCGGTTCAGGTCGAGCAGCAAGGCGCCGAGGTTGTTGTGGCCGGCCGCCAGTTGCGGACCCAGGCGAATGGCCTCGCGCAGTTCCACCTCTGCCTCCGCAAGCAAGTGCATGTCCTTCAGCACTGCGCCCAGGCTGTTGTGGGCAATCGCATCGTTCGGGTTGAGCGCCACGGCCGCCTGCCCGGCCGCGCGGGCTTCAGCCAGCTTGCCCTGGTCCACGAGCGCCAGACAAAGAAACGTGTGCGTCGGACCGTGATCGGGTGCAATGCGAAGCGCCCGACGGAAACAGGCCTCCGCTTCCGCCGCCTGTCCCATGGCTTTGAGCGCTCGCCCCAGCGACAAGCGGGCCGAGGCGTCTTCCGGCGCGAGCTTCACGACCTGGCGATATTGCTCGACCGCTGCCGCCAGATCGCCCATTTGATACAGGACCGCCGCCAGGTTGACGTGCGCATTGAGCAACTGTGGCTGCAGCTTGAGCGCCGCGCGATTGGCGGCCGCCGCTTTCGGCAAGTCGCCGCTCAGCCGATAGGCTTCAGCCAGGTTGGCGTGGAATGTGGCCTGATTGCGGTCGATCCGAATGGCGTCGCCAATCAGCTCGATCGCCTGCGGCAGCTGCCCCAGTTGAATCGCCAGCATGCCCAGCAGGTGCAGCGCGTGCGGATGGTCGGGCTCGGCGGCCAGTGCCTGCCGATAGCAACGCTCGGCGTCGGCCCATTGGCCGGCCTGCTGATGGCGGGCGCCCTGCTGCAATACTTCGGCGACGCTCGGCACGTTGTTCGGTGCTCCTGACGTTCGGCTTGCGCGGTGAGCCGATTAAAGCTGTCTGAGAATGGTGGTGGAGTAAAATTCACACGAGCCCGCAGCGCCAGCGAGGGAGACCTGCGAACCGCAACCTATTGTTCGCCCTCGTCGGCTCGTCGGGCCTATGACCTCGCCGATCCAGTTAGTATTTTGTCCCGACCTCCGGCTGCAGACACCAGTGTTCCCACATCGTTCGATAAGCGGCTTCGAGATTTCGCGTAAACCCAGCGGCGTCCACAATCGGCGAAGCGGCCATCCGCCCGCGCAAGCCCTCTCGTAGCGCGGCCAGCCGCGGCACGTCGCCGGCCAATTGGGCCGCAATGTCAACGTACTCGTCGACCGAACCAGCGATCAACTCTTTGAGCCCCAGATTCACATGGGCGCTCGAGCCGAAACGCTGGGCGTAGGTACGGCCTGCCAGCGTCACCACCGGCACACCTTGCCACAGTGCATCGCACGTGGTGGTGTGGCCGTTGAAGGGAAACGGATCGAGGGCGATGTCCGTATCGGCGATCAACCGCAGATACGCGCTCCGCGAACAACGGTCGGCAATGGTCCACCGATCGGCGGCGATGCCCAGCGCACTGAACGTGTCGTGCAGATACTGTCGCAATGAATCGACTTGATGCGCCAGCACGAGCAACCGCGACTGGCCAACGGCCTGGAGCAGCCGCGCCCAGGCGGCCAGCACTTCGGGCGTCACCTTGGAAAACGCGTTGAAGGACCCAAACGTCACATAGCCGCGCGCGTCGGCCGGCAGCGGGCCCACCGGCGGCGCGTCGGCCGACGGCAAATAGCAGAAGAACGCCCGCCGCAGCCGCACGAGCTTCTCCGTGTAGTACGCATCGGTCGTGCCGGGCGGATCGGCCCACGCGTCCGTCAGTCGATAATCCATGGCCGTCATGCCGGTCGTGTTCTGATAGCCGATGTAGGTGACCTGTACGGGCGCGGGCTTGCGTGCAAACACCAGCAGCCGGTTGCCGCCAATGTGGCCCGACAGGTCCACCAGGATGTCGATCTGGTCGCGGCGCACCAATTCTGCGGCTTGCTGGTCGTCGCACGGCCCGAGCTCGCGCCAGTGATCGGCGTAGGTTCGCAGTCGCGAGTTCGTTTCGCCGGCGCGAGATCCGTGCGAATAGCAATACACTTCGACTTGCTCGTGATCGTGCGACGCCAGGATCGGCTCGCTGAAAAAGTTCACCGCATGGTCCCAAAAATGAGCCGAAACGTAACCCACTCGCAATCGCCGCCCCGGTGTGCGATCGTTCGTGTGGGGCGCGCTGACGGCCGTCAGCGCGTCGGCATGCGCGCGCCCCCAGGCCCGGTGCTCCTCGAACAGGGTCTGCGCGTCGTATCCGCCGTGCATGCACAGCGTATAGATGAGATTGCTGCGGTAAGCCGGTTGTCGAGGGTTGAGCCGCTCCGCCAGGCGATAATGCGCGATGGCGTCATCCAACTTGCCCAGCGCGCGGAAACAACTGCCCAGATCGCACAGCGCACTGGGATACTCGGGCTGGATGGCCAGCGCCCGGCGCGCGGCGGCCGCCGCCTCGTCCAGCTCGCCCGTTCCCAACAACGCGGCGGCGAGGTTGCTCCAACCGCGCGCCAACTTGGGATCTTGCTCGACCACCGTTCGCAGCGGGGCGACGGCATCCTCGGGGCGTCCCAGATCGGCCAGCAGCAGGCCCAGGTTGAGGTGCCCAATGGTCAGCTGCGGGTCATCGGCGACCGCTTGCCGATACTCGCGCTCGGCCTCCTCAGGCAGCCGTAACTCTTTGAGTGTGTTGGCCAGATTGTTACGGGCATTTGCATACTTCGGCGCCACGGCCAGTGCCGCCTCGAACGACGCGCGGGCCGCGACGAAATCGCCCCGATCGTACGCCAGCAGTCCGACCGCGGCCAGGACCCTGGGGTTGTCGGGCGCGTTGCGAGCGGCCTGCGTGAAACATTCCGCCGCCGCCGCGGTGTTTCCCAGTTCGCGCTCCACTTCGCCCAGGGCGACGCGCGCCTCAACGTCGCCCGGCGTGATGCGCAGCACTGCCTGCAGGCAGTCTTTCACGGCCGCCAAATTACCCTGTCCCTGAAAGATCCCGGCCAGGTTGATGTGTGGCGCCGCGAAATTGGGATCCAGGGCCGCGGCGCGGCGATTGACCGCAATGGCCTGTTCGACGTCGCCGGCCGTTCGATACGCCACGGCCAGGTTGGCCAGAAACGACGCCTGCGTGCGATCCAGGACCGTGGCCTTCGAGAGCAGCTCGATCGCCGGCTGCACGTGTCCCGTTTGGAGTGCCAACGTGCCCAACAGGTAGTGCGCTCGAGCGTTTTCCGGCTCGGCCGCCAGGGCCTGCCGGTAGCAGCGCTCGGCGTCGGCCCACTGGCCCGCCTGGTGGTGGCGCGTGCCTATCGACAGCGTTTCGGCGACATTGATCATGGGACGCTGGGGGCCGGTTGCAGACCGCTTGTTCGGCAGTGCCCGGGGCGGGCGATCGACGTATTCAATTCATTGTCTTTCGCCAGATTCGAGTTGAACAGGGCGCGGCGCCGCCGGCCCCGCCCGACCCACAGCAGCTGCGGTTGCAGAATCCGCAACCCGCGGCTCAACCCGCATAATCCGCGGAGCGCCAGGCCGTGCCCGCTGCAATTTGGCCCACCAGCAGGAACAGCGGCCAGCGCACCGTGCGGACCGTGGCCGGGTCTCCCCACGCCGCCGTCAGATCGCGCTCCACCAGGGCCAGCGGGTTCTCACCGCGCTGCTGCTGGTAGCGCTCGAGGCTCGACCACGTGGTGAGATATCCGAGCAGGTCGGCAAGTTGCCAGTCGACCGTCATCGAAAACTCAGGCACATCGATGCGCACAAACGGAAAGTCGAGCGTCGTGTAGCGCAATTCGATCAGTCGTCGCTCCGGCGGCCAGTATTCGCCCAGAATCTCTTCGTACAACCGCCAGACCACGCGATCGATCTCCGCCGTGATGGCGGCCAGTCCGTAGCTCCAGGCTGCCAGCACGCTGCCCGCGCTGCCCACGCGCCGCACCTCGCGATAAAACGCCGGCCGGTCGAACCAGTGCAGGGCCTGTGCCACGGTGATCAAATCCACCGACTGATCGGCCAGCGGGCACGCTTCGGCCCGGGCCACGAGATACTCGACACGCGGATGCGGCTGCGCATGCGCAATTTGATTGCTGCTAGGGTCGGTCGCCAAGACCCGCGCGAAATGCTCCGCCAGATCGACCGCCGCCTGGCCGTTGCCGGTGCCACAGTCCCAGGCCGACTCGCGCTGCGCCGGCAGCGTGGCCAGAAACGCGAACAACGCGCGCGGGTAGCGCGGGCGAAACTGCGTATACGCCCCGGCCTGCTTCGAAAAATGATCGGCAAAGGTCATGCGATCACCCCGGGACTACGGCAATTGCGGTGCACCCCAGTCACGGCGGTTGGAAGCTTCAAAAAAATAGGAGCGCCACCGTCAGCGCCACGGCGTTCAGTCCGATGTAGGTCAGCGGAAAGATCCAACGGCAGTGCCGGTCGATGCGTTCGCCGCGCTCGTGTCCGGCCGCGCCCACGTAGAGATTGATCAGGACCGTAGCGCACATCAGCAGGAAGCTGAAGTTCAGAAACCCATTCATGACCGTGACGTACGAAACGTTCGGCACGATCCCCACCATTGTGAACTGGTAGGCAACTACCGTGAGAATTCCCACGAACGACACGGCCATGCGGTCGCCCACGGACGAGCGGTCCATCCAGAATACGGCCCAGGAGAGCATCACAATGAGACCCAGGGGTATGACGACCAACCGGAGCATGAACAAGGACTCGCGCCTGACTTTCACGGCCACCACGAGCGACGCGACGCTCTCGCGCTCGGCGTTGGACGGCCGTATGTTTTGGGCCGACTCCTCGATTCCTTCGAGCGTCCACTGCGGCAGTTTGGCGAGAGGCTCGGCCGCGGATTCCGATGTCGGCGCCGTCTCGAGCGCGACTTCGCTGGCGGGAAACCCGAAAACCCTGAATACCAGTTCCAGTCTTTGCCGGTCGAACGGGAATCGCCGCATATTCAGGTCCACTTTCGCGACCGCCTCGATCCCTTCGCTCAACGTGCTGGTTCCATCCGGTTTCACGCGCAGCACGACGGCTCGACTGTCGTATTGGCCCGCGGCATTCACCAAGACCACTTGCGGATACCAGCCGGGAGAGATCTCGTCGAACTGAAAGGCGCCGGAGAACACCTTTTCGCTCACGCCTTCGATCGCTGGGTCGAACGCCTGGCGCGGATCCCGCCACTCCAGTGTCAAGACGCCAGAAAACGCGAGCTTCTCTCCCTCGTCCTGAATTTCGATGATGCTCAGTAGCTCGAACGAAGCCAGGACCATCACCGGTCCGTCCGCCGTCGGAGGAGCCAACAGCCTGGATTGCACTGCGGCCGGCGCCGTTGGGGCGGCGATGGGTTGCGCCGCGCCTGGCCGTCCACAGCAAATCACCAGCGCCGCAGACAATGCAACTTTGAGGCCCGGTCGCGACATGAGCAGATTGCCCTCAAAGTTCGTCTTCATCCCAGCGTAGCAACGTCTCGAATGCCACGCCGCCATGGTGGCGATCAAACCGGAGCCCAGGAGGATCACTTCCTTCGACTCCTGACGCAAGTGCCCATCGGGCAGCACGGAGCGCAGAAAACATTCCCAGCATGGCTCCGCCGGCAGTGGCGGCAAACGCAACGGCAGCAATGAGCAAGGAATTCACGGATCGTGTCTCTCGATGGCAAAAATCCCGACCGAATCGCTCTGGCGATTTTACGGGATCGCTGCTCGCAATACGAGTTCGGGCGCGTAGCGCTTTTCACGATGCAGCTGGTCTGCGCGAACCTACCCGTTCGCATGCTACAATGCAGCCCGGCCGTGGCCCCACTCGCAAAGGACAAGAATAGAGGGCAGAGCGCGCGATGTCACGCCTCGATCACGATCGCTTCGGCAGGCGACGTTGCTGCACGATCTTGCTGCTCGGCCTGGTTACCACACTATTTTCCGCAACCAGGGCACCGGCGCAGAACGCCGCGGCTATCTATGTGATGAAGGTCGACGGCAGCGGCGTCTACAAGCTCGCCGAAGCGCCGGGCTTCAAAGGAATGGGCCACGCGCGCTGGTCCCACGACGGACAGCGCGTGGCGTTTCACGCCTGGGACGGCCCAACGCCCGCGCGACAGATCTTTGTCGTTGACGTCAGGCCGGGACAGGCGCCGCAGCCCTGGTCGGAAGGACAGTTTCCCAACTGGTCGCCGGATGACAAGCAACTGGCGTTTCAGCTTCTCACCGGCAATACCGATCAGGCGGAGACCTGGGTGGAAAACCTCGACGGCCAGGGCCGCAGTTTTCTGGTCGATGGCGTGGCGCCGCGCTGGTCGCCGGATGGCGGCCGCCTGGCGTTCCTGCTCAACCCCAACCTGATCGTGCGCGACCTCGTGAGCGAGACGCAGCAGCCGCTCCTCGATAATAGCTGGGACGGCATCCGCCAAGGCTTCGATTGGTCGCCCAATGGCAACCACATCGCGTTCGTTGCTCGTAGAAATGGCAAGCTTGGGCTGTGGATTGTGGATGTGCAGAATCTGGACTCGAGCCCTGAGCCGCGACTTCGCTTGCAAGGCGACCTGATGGGCCAACTCTCCTGGTCGCCCGACGGCAAGCAACTCGCGGTCACTTACGACAGCGTGATTTGCCTGCTCGACGTGGATGGCACCGGGGCGCCGCGACGCGTCGCCGGCCAGATCGGCAACAGTCGCGATCCCGACTGGTCGCCGGATGGCAAGTGGATCGTGTTTTCGAGCAATCGGCCGTCAGAGGACAGGTGACGCGAGCGCCGCTCACCGCTGCCGCTGCGCCTGGGCCTCGTGCAGCAGCGCGCTGGAAATCGGAATCAGGACCTCGAACGGCTGATCCAGGTCGATCACCCTGGAGTTGCCCCAGCCTTTCGAACTCAATGAGAAAAATCGGCCTGCGAAGACGAAAAAGGGGCGAGGTGATTTGATGTCACCCCGCCCCTGAGAACGATTTGAATTTAACACACGATCCGAACTAGGCCGTGCGATGCCGGCGGCGATAGGCTACGCAAGTGCCCAGCAGCCCCGCCGCAAACATTAAGTAGGTGGCCGGCTCGGGCACGGCCGAGATTTCGAGGGCCGGCGTGTACGGAGTCCAACCGGTGTCGGCCCGCAAAATGTCCACACCCGCGGTGCCGCCGTCGGTGTAGAACCCGGCGACCGACGTGTCCCAAAACACCGTGTCGATGTCGACGTTTACGCCGATGGTCGGCTCGGCGGGCGACGAAGACAGGGCCACGTTCAACGACTCATAGGGGCCGTTCAGGCCGATCGGGCTTGCGCCATACGTATTGGTGTTGTAGGCCACCGCCGCGACGAACTCCTCGGGCAGCGTGATTCCATCGCCGGAGAAGTCGAAATCGACCGTGAAGAAAATACCGTTGTACTCGTTGTTGTCCGGCGCCAACCAGGGGTCTCCGGGGCCTTGGTTTTCCGGCCGCCAAGGAACGAAGGCCGTCACCGTCTGGGTGCCGATCAACGAGCCCAGCACCGGTATCACTCCGCTCGTGTCGACGTTGTACAAGTTCAACGTCAGGTCGTGTTCGTAGCCGCTGGCATCCATCGTCACATGGCCATAACCGGGCAGCGGGTCATCGTTGCCGTCGAGGTAGGTTGACTTAAGCGCCCAGTTGCTCATTCCGGCGCGAACCGTGGTGAGCACTCGGTCGGTCCCGCCGAGCTCGATGTGATCGCCAAACTCGTCGGTCGACGTCGCCTGGTAACCCAGGCTGGGAAGGTTGTACGGTTCCGGATTGCTGATGCTGTCGTAGATGGTCGAAGCAAGGGTCACGCGGGCCGAGGCAACCGCGAGGCAGACGACTGCCAGGGTCAGCAGCTTGTGTCGAAGTGTGGTCATGAGCTTTATCCTTTGTGGTGAGGTCAGCGAAAATGTGCGAGACACGTTGATTACATGACAAGACGAATGGTTTCGGTGCGACGACGCAGTGAGTCTTGGCCCATGGAGCAAGGGCACGGAGCAGGGGCTAGTTCCAAGTTCGCCTGCAGCGACGGTGCTTGCCGCCCACGCGCTGCGCCACTTCTCGGCTTGCGCGGCGCGATGCGGGCGTACGAACGCTGGCGCTTTGCGCCGGCCGCGTCGTCCTCGAGGGCATCCACCCAGTGTGCTTGCGCGGCATCTTTTCGAAACGCTCGGTCGACCACTCCTCCAACAGGTCGGTATCGTGGGCCCAGGAAACCATGGTGATGCTCCTGTATGTGCTGGGATGGAAGTTCGGTTACGGGTTAAAGCGGTCACGAATCAGTCGCTCGGTTGCGGCGAGCCGCGAACGGCAACTTGGAAAATGCGGTCTTTAGCGGGCGTAGTCTCACGTTCTTGCGCCCGACGGCGCGGGCGCCCACTCCAAAAATTCCGGCGATGCGCGCGCCTTTGACTCGTCGGGTGTGTCGCGCGAGCGAAGCGGCATGAGAAAAGGCTGCAGGCAAAGCCCGCCAGTGTCATCTTTGCAGAGGTACAGCGCAGCACCGGATTGGCAGGCCAGCCCCTCGTGCTCCACGTCGTAGCGGTCCGTCACGACAAACAGCATGGCCTTGGGAAAGTACTCGCGCACCGTTTGCAACAGGAACCGCCCCGTCGCATCCGGCGCGATCGTGTTGATGATCCACAGCGCGACTTTCGCTCTTCGCACGAACGTCGTGAGACCACGGCCGCTCGTAAGAAAGTGCAGATGCCACCGGTGCTCTGCCGCCAGCTGCGGCAAGTCTCGGTAGTCCGTGGGTCGCGCATCAACGACCACCACGTGCGATTCGGGTTCTAAGATCAGAGCCATGGGCACGGCAGGTTGCTAAAGGTTCACACACGCTTGGGCGTCGTGTCGATCGTTCCGCCGATCCCTAATGCACGCGTCGTGCCAGGATGCGAAGGGCGCGCCGCCGGGTCCACGCAACTCATGCCGAGCGCAGGATTTGAAGATTCTTGATGCGCCGCGCAGCGGGCGCCAGGCTCGGCGAGAATTGCTGCGCCGGCGACATTTATTCGCGAATGTGTCGCAGAATAAATGATTTACAGCGCAGCAATTTCGAGCGCCAACGACCAGCGCGTGAAGTCGCAGGCGCAAAGCCGCGAAAGGGGAGCGCCACCGCCGGCGATGAGGCTGCCGGAAACAGCTAGGCAGAAGCCCTGCGATCGGCTGGTGCGCGCCGGGGACGACCGCGTCGACCGCGAACCACGTCGAGCCCATGGCTGCGGATTTTTCGCACCAGCGTCGCGCGATTGATCCCTAGCAAGGCCGCCGCGGCGCTTTGATTGCTGTCCACGCGCAGCAGCGTGGCACGGATATGATCGCGTTCCACGTCCGAGAGTGACATCCATTCGCTCGCAATGGCCAGGTTGTCGGCTTCCGCGCTGGCAGTGGCCTCTCCGCAGTCGCTACGAACCTCCTCAGGAAGCGAATCAAAGTCGATCGTATCACCAGGGCTAAAGATGGCCGCCCGCTCCAGCGCATTCTGTAATTGCCTGACGTTGCCCGGCCAGGCGTAGTTCTGCAACGCCTGCAGTGCTCTCGACGACAGGCGTTTGCGCGGCAACTGGTGCGTTGCCGCCACGCGGCAGAGCACGTGTTCGGCCAGCCCCGGAATATCCTCACGGCGGGCATTCAGAGGAATCGTCTGCAGCAGAACAACGTTGAGCCGATAGAATAAATCCAGCCGGAATCGACCGGCCTCCACCTCCGCGCTCAGCTCTCGGTTCGTGGCCGCGATAATCCGGACATCGACGGGCACCGGTTGCTCGCCGCCGACCGGAACGACCGCTCGCTCCTGGATCGTGCGCAGCAAGCGCGCCTGCAATTCCAGCGAGAGTTCGCCAATCTCGTCGAGCAATAGCGTGCCTCCGTCGGCCGCGCGAAAACAGCCGGCACGCTCGTACGATGCTCCGGTAAAGGCGCCGCGAACATGGCCGAACAAATGGCTGGCGAAGAGATCGCCCGTCAGCGCCGTGCAATCAACGGGAATAAACGGCTTGTCGGCGCGGGGGCTCGACGCGTGCAAAGCTCGGGCCACGAGCTCTTTGCCCGTGCCGCTCGGGCCGCAAAGCAGGACATTGGAAGGGAAGGCGGCAACCTGGCGAATGCTTTCGCGCAGGGATCGGCACCAGGCCGACTCGCCCACAATCAAGGAAGGACTCATTAGCGCTCTGCCCAAAGACCACGAAATGCGGAACCGTGCGGCTGGTAAAACCCAAACACCTCCGCCGGCGGTCTCTCGGCTTTAGCGTCTCTGTTTTAGTTGCTACTGCAGTGCGCACAACCCCCCTGAGGTGGTGGATTCACATAAACAGCTGCTGATGCGGTAAACAGGGCGAAGCACAGGCGCTCCAGAACGAATTCGCCGTGGTTGTGAGTGCCTCGCGACTTCGCAGCCCGACCGGGCCGAAAAACGGGAGCGACAAAAATCGAGTGTTCGCGCGACCGTGATGTTGGCGGGGCCATGTGTATTGGTTGCGCGCTCGTTGCTTGCCGTTGTTGAGCATCGACCGGGTGGTCGCCCGTCGCGCGCGCCCGCGCGGTTGTCGACCTTGCCGCTAGGGGTTTTCCTGGTAGGCTTATTTGTTCGCTCGGCGGCCGGATCGCGTCACTGATAGCGCCCGCATCCCGCCGTGCGCACGTTCCAATAGCGCCTTGCCCGACAAGGCCTTGGGCGGGGTAGCTCAGTTGGTTAGAGCAGCGGCTTCATAAGCCGCGTGTCGCCGGTTCAAGTCCGGCCCCCGCTACTGAAACAGGCTGAAGGCCGTAGACTCTAAGACGAACAAGAGGCCATGGGCCATCTAGCCGTCGTCCAGCCTATTGGTAACACGCACAGGCCAACAATCGCCACGGATCTTTCGATGCCCTGCAGCCTCCCGTCGCCAGCCTGACACCCCCAGCCTGTATCCGGAGCCCCCGCCATGTCGTACCTCACGGATCGTCGCCGCTTTTTGCAAACGTCCGCGCTCACCGGCGTCGGCGTTTTTGTCTCCGGCACCGCAGCCGCCGAGAGCACCTCGCCCAATGAGCGCATCCGCTTCGCCTGCATCGGCATCGGCGGCAAAGGCCGCGCCGACTCGTCCGACGCCAAGCGCTGGGCCGATATCGTCGCCATTTGCGACGTCGACGACGCCACGCTCGAGAAGGCCGGCTCTACCAGCTTTCCCAGCGCCGCGCGGTACAGCGATTTTCGCAAGCTGCTCGACGAGATGGCCAAGAGCATCGACGCCGTGACCGTCAGCATCCCCGACCACATGCACGCGCCCGCCACGGCCATGGCCATGCGGCTGGGCAAGGCCTGTTACACGCAAAAACCGCTCACGCGCACCATCTGGGAAGCCCGCCGCTTGGGCGAGATCGCGCGCGAGACCGGCGTGGCCACGCAAATGGGCAACCAGGGCACGTCGTTCCCCGGCCTCCGCAAAACGGTCGCCGCCTTGCAAGCCGGCGTGGTCGGCAAGCCGCAGGCCGTGCACGTGTGGACCAACCGGCCCACCTGGGCCCAAGGCGGATCGCGCCCGCCGGAAACGGCCGTGCCGCCGTCCGTGCACTGGGATCTGTGGCTCGGCCCACGGCCGCATCGCCCGTACGGGCCAGGCTACCATCCGCACGCCTGGCGCGGCTGGTGGGACTTTGGTTCCGGCGCCTTGGGCGACATGGCCTGCCACACGCTGAACATGCCGTTCTGGGCCTTGAACCTGCGCAACCCCACGAGCGTCGTCGCCGAAAGCTCCGGCCACAATCGCGACAGCTACCCCAAGTGGTCCGTGATCAATTACGAGTTCCCGGCCGACGGCGAGCGACCCGCGCTCACGCTCACCTGGTACGACGGCGGCAAGCTCCCCGCGCCGGACCTGTTCGGCAAAGAGCCCGTGCCCAGAAGCGGCGTGCTGGTGGTGGGCGACAAAGACTCGCTCCTGGCTCGGGGCGACTATTGCGAAACCGGCTACAAGCTGACGAGCGGCGCCGAGCAGCCCAAGATCGACTACCAGGCCTCGCCCGGCCACTTCAAAGAATTGGTCGATGCGATCCGCGGCGGCCCGGCGGCCCGCTCGAACTTTGCCGACTACGCCAGCCCGTTGACCGAAACAGTGCTGTTGGCCAACGCGGCGGTGTGGTGCGCCAACGAACCCGGCACGCAGGGCAAGAAGATCGAGTGGGACGCCAAGAGCCTGCAAGCCACCAACGCGCCCGAAGTGGCCGAGCTCGTGCATCCCACCTTCCGCGAAGGCTACACGGTGTGAGACGGGAGGGCGAGGCTCCCGCCGAGCCAACGTAGCCGGCACACGCCCGTGTGCCGTCAGCGAACAACCAGCTAAGCGCGTTGTGAATCATCTGGCTCCCTCCCCCGCGAAGCAGGATTATGCAGATGCTGTCGCCTACGGTGCGCAAATTGCCCACGAATCGAGTCGTGCACACTCATCTCGTTTTCTCCCTCTCCCCGCGCGGGAGAGGGTCGGGGCGAGGGGCGGTACAGGCACACGCCCATGTGCCGTCGCAAGCATGGCGCTACACAATCGTCGTCCTCCGTCCTCCGTCCTCCAGCCTCCCGCCTACTTATAATTTGCCATCACGTCGGCCATTGTTTCCGGCGTGATCGCGCCTTCGTCCACCAGCGTTTGCAAGCTCGACTGCATCGAGATCATGCCGAACTTCTTGCCCGTGGTGATCACGTTGCGCAGGAAGAACGTGCCCCGGTTGCGGATGATGTTCTTGGTGGCCTGGTTGACGACTAATATCTCGTTCGCCACGCGCTTGCCGCCGTCGCGCGCCGGCACGAGCTCCTGGTGGATGACCGCCACCAGCGTATCGGCCAGCACGTAGCGAATGTGTCCTTCGTCCTCGGTCGGCACGAAGCTCAAGATGCGCTCGATGATCTTGTCGATCGACATGATGTGCAGCGTCGAGAGCACGAGGCAGCCGGTCTCGGCCGCCGTGAGCGCGATCTTGATGGTCTCGAAATCGCGCATCTCGCCGATCGAAATCACGTCGGGATTCTGCCGCAGCGCCGCCCGCAGGCCGCTGTGAAAATCGGCCGTGTCGCGCCCGGTCTGCCGCTGCCGCACCAGCCCCTTCTTGTTGACGTGCAGGTACTCGATCGGGTCCTCGATCGTGATGATGTGCCGGGCGTGGTTGGTGTTGATCTCGTCGATGATGGCCGTCATCGTCGTGGTCTTGCCCTGGCTGGCGCTGCCGGTGAGCAAGAGCAAGCCCTTGGTCGCCCCGGCCAGCTCCTTGATGATGGGCGCCACCCTCAGCTCGTCGAGCGTGCGCGGCCGCTGCGCCAAGAGCCGGATCACCGTGCCGATGTCGCCGTCGAAATAGCCGACGTTCACGCGATAGCGGCCGTAGTCGTCGATGGCCATGAAGTCGTAGTCGTGATCGATGTGAAACTGTTTCTGCTGGGCCTCGCTGAGCAGCTCCAGCGAGAGCCGCTCGCTCTGCTTGGAGGTCAGCGGCCCGGTGGTGGCCGGCACCAGTTTGCGGGCGATGCGAAACAGCACCGGCGCCCCGGGCGCCACGTGAATATCGCTCACGCGATGGGCCCGGCCGTGCCGCAGCACCTCGTGAATCGACAGCTGGTCGAGCGGCGTGGTGATCGGCGGAATGGTGACGGTCGTGGTGGGGCGCTCGGCCGCGAGCGGATCGAAATCCAGCTCATCGGGCATTTGCAGCCGGCCGGCGCGAATCACGGGCGCCGCGATTTGCGGCGCGGCCCGCTGGCCCACCTGCACCGCGGGATTGATCGGCGCGGCCATCACCGTGGCCGGCACGGTCACCACGCCGCGACAGTGCGTGCAGTTGACTTGCCGTTCCTTGGGCTTGGCCTCGACCTGAAAGGTGCCGGCGCAATGCGGACAGCGACAGACGATTTGTGCCATAGATTTTCTTGATTCTGCCGGGTGCCGCTGGCACTTGCCAGTGCCATCTACCTTGTGCTCGTCCGCTGCGCGCGATGGATTGTGTAGTGCAACTCGCCGACGCCACCTTCGTTTCGGGAGGGCGAGGCTCCCGCCGAGCCGTTTGTGTTCGTAACTCCGGGTGCCACTGGCATCCTGCCAGTGCCACCCTGGCATGATCATGTGGCGCGCGTTTAGCCCCCGGCTCGGCCGGGGGACTCTTTGTTCGTAGCTGACTTCACCAGAATTCAGATGCGCAGCTCAGGCACCCCGTGCCTGACAATTGTCCTGCTCTGATTTTCAACTGGGCGCCACGGCTGGCGTTGGGTCGGCGGGAGCCTCGCCCTCTGGACTAAATCACTCACGCCGTGCCTGACGTTGCACTCGCCTGACCATTGACCAAATGCCGACCAACCACCATTTTCAAACGTGGCCCGCCGCCAATCAAGCCAAAAGCGCGCCGCACGTGACACGCCGCGAAAACCGGCCGATTTCGCGTGCTCTGTTCGAAGCCAATTTCGACGCGCCAACCGCACGCATTCGCGGCCCGCGTCGTCACG
Source organism: Pirellulales bacterium (assembly GCA_050250435.1). Taxonomy (GTDB): domain Bacteria; phylum Planctomycetota; class Planctomycetia; order Pirellulales; family PALSA-1355; genus JBFWOR01. Next base: position 31,737 of record JBFWOR010000024.1, read on the forward strand.
CCTTGAATTGCAGAGCCAATCGACCTATAAACTTTGCATAGGCCGAAGTGGCGGAATTGGCAGACGCGCTAGCCTCAGGAGCTAGTCCGGGTAACCGGGTGCAGGTTCAAGTCCTGTCTTCGGCATTTCAAACGGGCTGTAGGCTCTAGGCTGCAGGCTCTAGGCCACAGGCTCTAGAAAAGAGTCGTTGCAGCCTTCTTCGCGCCGCCGCGCGCTTGTCACGGCTCCGATTTTCGCTTTCCGCGCCCTAGGAGCCACCGCGCGATCGCCGCGACGAACGCCACGACGAAGCCTCGGGGGATCGTCATGGCCAGAGTCAACGCCGCGCCGGTCCAGGCTTTTTGCGCCGCCAGCGCGCCAGAGGCGGAATAGCCCCAATAGAGATTCAGCCCCAGTGCGAGCGTCGAGAGTATGAACAGCCAGCGGCCTGCACGAGGTCGGCCCGCGCTTCGGGCCAGAGTCCAGGCCAGCATCGCCACCAGCAGGAAGGGCAGCGCCAAGAGGACGTAAAACAGCACCTTGAAAACCGTGTCCCGGGCCGGGCCTTCCAGCGCGGCCAGCCACACGGCGCCGCCGAGCAGCACGCCGGCAATCGTCACCAGCAGCAACAAATCGCGCAAACTGAGCTGCCGCGGGTTCATGGCGATTCCCTCGTGGCCTGCGTTGCAAACGTGTCGCCAACTTAGTAGACCGGGCAGGCGAAAGCGTCACCCGGAAAGCGAGAATAACTGGCGGAACGGCCGCCAGTCTACCCGCCACGTGTCCCACAGGTTAACGTGGTGTAAACCGCGCCCGTTCGTCCACAGCGTCGCTCGAAGCACTGCCCCATGAAGATCGAAAAGATCGTCTGCCAGATCCTGCGAATACCCTCGGTCGAGGCCAAGACCGCCTCCAGCCAGGACGCCGTCATCGTCCGTGTGCGTACCGACACCGGCCTGGAAGGCATCGGCGAGGCCGACGCTTCGCCCGAAGTGGTCAAGGCCATCGTCGACGCGCCGTTCAGCCACAACATCGCTTGCGGACTGCGCGAAATCTTGGTCGGCGAGCACCCGCTCGAAACCGAGCGGCTGTGGCAGAAGATGTATCGCCGCACCATGTACTTCGGCCGCACCAGCGTCACCATCGCCGCCATGGCCGCCGTCGACATGGCCCTGTGGGATCTCAAGGGCAAGCACTATGGCGAGCCCATCCATCGCCTGCTGGGCGGCAAGCAGCACACGCGGATCAAGGCCTACGCGTCGATCCTCTTCGGCCGCGACGGCCGCCAGACCGCCGACATTGCCCGCCGCTGGCGCGAGTACGGCTACCAGGCGCTCAAGTGCGGCTGGGAGCCGATGGGCCAGAACGAGGCGCTCGACATCGAGCTGGTGCGCGGGGCGCGCGAAGGCCTGGGCGACGGCACGCTGCTGATCGACGCCGGCTGCGTCTGGGACGCCCGCACCGCGCTGCGCCGAGCCCACGCCTTTGCCCAGTTCGGCATCGAGTGGCTGGAAGAGCCGCTGCGCGAGGACGACCTGGAGGGCTACGTCTGGCTGCGCGATCGCTCGCCCGTGCCCATCGCCTCTGGGGAAGGGGAGTGCGGCCGCGAGGCTTTTAGGCCCTGGATCGATCGCCGGGCCCTGGACGTGTACCAGGTAGATCTGTCGCGCTGCGGGTTCACCGACGCGGCCTTCATTCGTGCCCGAGTCGAAGAGTACGGCGCGCGGCTATGCAACCACTGTTACACGAGCCCGCTCACGGCCGCGGCCAGTTTGCACTGGCTGGCCACCTGCCGCGATGCGTTCTTGTTCGAGGATTGCGTGGAAGACTCGCCGCTGCGGCACGAGCTGACGCACGAGAAGGTGCAGGCGGCGGACGGCTGGATCACCGTGCCCGACGGCCCCGGCCTGAGCGTCACGCTAAACGAAGATTTCGTGAAGGCGCATTTGATTTCCGAATCGAGCTGAGCATGTGCTTGGTCCTTCTCCTTCTCCCTCGACGTAGAGGGGCGGGATGAGGATGAAAGTCTTCTTCCCATCGAGTCCGTCTCCGCCCTAGAACCTACAGCCTGGTGCCACTGGCGTTTCGCCAGTGCGGTTTCCGACTCTTTTGCCCCTGACCTCTCCAGCCTATAGCCTCCAGCCTGCTCCCCCATGCACCTCGACTTTCCGCAGAGCTTCTGTCGAGCCGGCGTGGCCCGCCGCGATATAACGCCGCCCGTCGGCATCTACCATCGCATGTGGGGCGCGGCGACCCACGAATGTGCCACCGGCGTGCATCGACCGCTCACCGCGACCGCACTGGTGATCGAGCCCGACGGCCAGCCGCCCCAATCGAGCACCGGCACGTCACCGCAGGTCCTCGTCAGCATCGACCACTGCCTGCTCTGGAACGAAGATATGCAGCGCTTGCAGGCCGATGTGTGTAGCGCGACCGGGCTGCGCCCCGATCAGCTGCAGATCGCCTTCACCCACACGCACGCGGCCGGGCTCATGGATCCCAGTCGCGCGAACCTGCCGGGCGGCGATCGGATCGCCCCGTATCTCAAGCAAATGGCCCAGCATATCGGCGAAGCCATTGCCGAGGCGCGCAAAAAACTGCAACCCGCGCGCATGGTTTACGGAACCGGCCGCTGCGGGCTCGCGGGCAATCGCGATTTTTGGGACGCCGATTCCGGTCAATTCGTGTGCGGCCTCAATCCGGCTGGGCCGACGGACGACACGGTGTTGATCGCTCGCGTTGCAGACGTTGGTGGCGGCACGTTAGCCGTCGTCGTCAACTACGCCTGCCATCCGACGACGCTGGCCTGGGAAAACACGCTGATCAGCCCGGACTATGTCGGCGCGATGCGCGACGTCGTCGAGCGGGCCACCGGCGGCCTGTGTCTGTTCTTGCAAGGCGCCTCGGGCGACCTGGGCCCACGGCACGGCTACGTGGGCGACGTCGAGGTGGCCGATCGCAACGGCCGCGAGCTCGGCTATGCGGTTCTGGCGGCGCTCGAGTCGCTTCCGCACGCCGGCCTGCGCTTCGAGTACTCCGGCCCGGTGGTCTCGGGCGCGACGCTCGGCCGTTGGGACTATCGCCCGCTCGAGCCCGAGGTGCTGTGCGAGAAGCATGGCTGGCGCTGCGAGCAATTCACGGTCGATTTGCCATATCGTGCCGACCTGCCGTCGCGCGATGACACCGAGGTGGAACTGGCTCGCTGGACGTCAGCCGAGCGCGAAGCCCTCGACGCGCGCGAGCCGGATCGCGCGCGCGACGCCCGCGCCAACGCCGAGCGCATGACGCGGCAGCTGGCCCGGCTGCGTTCGCTGCCCGAGGGCCCCACGGTGCCGGTGACGGTGTCGCTGTGGCGCTTGGGCGACGCCTACTGGATCTTCGTGCAAGGCGAGCACTACCACGTCATGCAGCGCAGGCTGCGCGAGCGCTTTGCCGGTTGTCCGCTCGTGGTCACCACGGTGACCAACGGCTGGCGGCCCGGCTACGTGCCCGCGCGCGAGACGTACGGTCGCGGTCTGTATCAGGAGTCGATCGCCGTGGTGGCTCCCGGCGCGCTGGAAACGCTGATTGACGCCATTGGCGATCGCCTTGCGGCGTGGCGCAAGTCGTGACGCGAAGCCGCTCTGGCGCCACGGCGCGGAGTTGGAATCCGGCCCCCAATCGGCTATGATGGATGCGTTCTCGAGCCCGCCGATTTCGCCCGCCCCCAATTGTTCATCTTGGGCCAGTTGCATGCGGCCACATTCGCCGATCCCGACGTCCGCTCGTTTGTTCGCGGCATTGGCATGGGCGTGGCTCGCCGTCACCCCTTGCCGGGCCTTTGCCGACGAGCCCTACGGCCGGCACCTGTACGAGGAAGAAGTCCGCAACCACTGGTCATTTCAGCCGGTTGTGCGTCCCGCGGTTCCGGCCCTGGCCAACGGCGCCAAAGCAACCAACCCCATCGACGCGTTTGTGCTGTCCGGGCTGCACGAGGCGCGGTTGAGACCGACGGCGCCGGCACCTGCCGCCACATTGTTGCGCCGCCTGTACTTTGACCTGATCGGCCTGCCGCCGACGCCCGCCGAGCTCGACCGGTTTCTGGCCGACACGCGGCCCGACGCGTACGAGCGCGTGGTCGACGATCTGCTCAGCCGCCCTGAATACGGCGAGCGCTGGGCCCGGCACTGGCTCGACGTGGTGCGCTATGCCGAAACCAACGGCTACGAGCGCGACGGGGTGAAGCCTGAGTCGTGGCGCTTTCGCGACTGGGTGATCGCGGCCTTGAATGCGGACATGCCCTACGACCAGTTCCTGATCGAGCAGCTGGCGGGCGACGAAATCGAAGGCTCGGACGTGCCGTCCCAAATCGCCACGTCCATGCTGCGGCTCGGTCCCTGGGACGACGAACCGGCCGACACGCTGGCCGACCGCTACGACCAGTTGGACGACGTCGTGGGCACCACTTCGGCCACGTTCATCGCCATGACGCTGCGCTGTGCCCGCTGTCACGATCACAAGTTCGAGCCCTTCTCGCAGAAGGACTACACTCGCTGGCTGACGATTTTCTCGCCGCTCAAACGGCCGCAGCGCGACCGCAGCGATCTGTCGCGCGATCTTGGCCCGCACGAGCAAGTTGCCGCGCAGCACGCGCTCATCAAACAGCTCGACGCCGAGAAAGCCGACCTGGAAGGCAAGGTCGCCACGCTCCAGTGGCAGGTTTACGCTCGGGCCGCCTCCGATGGGCGCCTGCCGCTGGCCGCCGCCGGCGACAAACCGGCCGCCGACGCCATCGCGCCCGAAGTGGCCAGGCTCGCCCAAGAGCTGCCGGGCGATGCGCTCGCCGCCCTCGGTCTCGAACCGGCCAAGCGCGACGACAAGCAGAAGAAGCTCGTGCACGATCACCGCGACAAGCTCGCCGCATTGACGGCCGCACTAGGCTCGGCCGAAGAGCGCACGCAGTTCGGCGACTGGACGGCAAACCTCCAGTCGACCAAGGACCGCTATCCCGCGCCGTTGCCGCAGGGTTACGTTTGGTACGAAGAAGGGCCGAATGCCGAGCCGGGACGCGTGTTCCAGCGCGGCGATCCGCGCAGTCCGGGCGCTGAAGTCGATCCCGGCTTCCCCGCAGTGCTGGTCGATCAAGCGCCCGCGGCGCCTGCGCCCACGTCGCATTCCACCGGCCGTCGACTGCAATTGGCCCGCTGGCTGACCAATGGTTCGCATCCGCTCACTGCGCGCGTGATGGTCAACCGCCTGTGGCAGCACCATTTTGGCGACGGGCTGGTAGGCACGGAGAACGATTTTGGCGTGATGGGTGCGCCGCCCAGCAATCAGCCGCTGCTCGACTGGCTGGCCGACGAGTTTGTCGCCGGCGGCTGGCGCATCAAACGCATGCACCGCATGATGGTGCTCTCTAGCGCTTATCGCCAGGCCTCCAGCGACGATCCGGCCGCTGCGGCCGTCGACCCCGAGAACAACCTCCTGTGGCGCTTCAAACCGCGGCGTTTGGAAGCGGAGGCCGTGCGCGACGCGATTCTGGCCGTCAGCGGGCAGCTCAACACGACCGCCGGCGGGCCGAGCGTCTATCCACAAATCTCCCGCGCCGTCCTGGAAACGCAATCTCGCCCGGGCGACGGCTGGCGCACCTCGCCGCCGCGCGAAGCCGCCCGCCGCAGCGTGTATGTGTTCGTCAAGCGCACGTTGCTGGTGCCCGAGCTGGAAGTGCTCGACTTTCCCAGCACGGAGCAAACCTGCGAGCAGCGTATGGTCTCGACGGTCGCCCCGCAGGCGCTCACGTTCCTGAACGGCGAGTTCATCCATCAGCAGGCCCAGGCGTTTGCCGAGCGGTTGGCCCGCGAAGCCGGGCCCGACGACACCTCGCGCCTGGTGCGCGCCTACTTGCTGGCCTATTCCCGCTTGCCCACCGAGCAGGAGCGCGCGGCCGTGCTGCGGTTCCTGGGCCAGCAGGCGGATCAGGTGACGGCTGACTCGAAAGGCGCGATCGCGGGCGACGCGGCCCGGGCCAAGGCCCTGACGGCGCTCTGCCTGGTGCTGTTGAATACCAACGAGTTTGCCTACGTGCAGTGAGCTGCCCGACGAATGGGTCAAGGGACCATGCCATGAACGAGCGAACAAATAACAAGCGAAGGGCGCCCCGCCTCACGCCCTGCGGTCGCACGCGCCGCGAGTTCATTTGGCAGGCGGGCGGCGGCTTTGTCGGCACGGCGCTCACCTGGCTGCTGGCCCAAGACGGCTATTTGCCTGCGGCTAGCGCGGCCGCGTCGCTCGGCTCGCAACCCCTTTCGGCCAGGCCCTCGCACTTTGCCCCCAAAGCCAAGAGTTGCATCTTTCTGTTCATGTACGGCGGCCCCAGCCAGGTCGACTTGTTCGATCCCAAGCCCGAGCTGACCAAGCGCGACGGCCAGCCAATGCCGAACCTGGAGAATGACCCGCGCTTCAAAAACGATGTCGGCCGCACCAGTGGCAAGCCGCTGTTGGGCAGCTTGTGGCCGTTTCAAAAGCACGGGCAGTCCGGCATCGAGGTCTCCAGCCTGTTTCCGCAGGTGGCCTCCTGCGTCGACGACCTGGCCATCATTCGCTCCTGTCACGCCGATAGTTTTGCCCACGGCTCCGGCCTGCTGCAGATGAACACCGGCAGCCTGCGGCAGGGCTTTCCCAGCCTGGGCTCCTGGGTCACCTATGGCCTGGGCACAATGAATCAGAACCTGCCGTCGTACGTCGTGATGTTGGATCATCGCGGCGGGCCGATCGGCGGCGCGCCCAATTGGGGCGCCGGTTTCATGCCCGCCACGTTCCAGGGCACGCAATTTCGCACCAGCGGCGACCCGATCATCGACCTTTCGCCCCGCGGCGACATCACCCGCGCCCAGCAGCGGCAGCAGCTCGACCTGCTCGGCCAGCTGGGCGAAATGCACCGCGAGCAACTGCCGCACGACACGGAACTGGCCGCGCGGCTCGACAGCTACGAGCTGGCCTTCCGCATGCAGCAGCACGCGCCCGAGGCCGTGGACCTTGGCCGCGAGACACCGCAAACGCTCGAGCGCTACGGCTTGAATCATGAAACGACCGAGCGCTTCGGCCGGCGCTGCCTGATGGCCCGGCGGCTTGTCGAGCGCGGCGTGCGCTTCGTACAGGTGTATTCCGGCGGCGGACATTTCGACGAAAACTGGGACGCCCACCAGGGAATGAAGAAGAATCACGAGCTGCACTGCGCCGAGACCGATCAACCCATCGCCGCTCTGCTCAAAGATCTCAAAGAGCGCGGGCTATTGGACGAGACGCTGGTCGTGTGGGGTGGCGAGTTCGGCCGCACGCCCACCAGCCAGGGCGACAACAAGGGGCGCGACCACAACCCGCGCGGCTTCACCATGTGGATGGCCGGCGGCGGCATCCAGGGCGGGCAGGCCTACGGCGCCACCGACGAGTTCGGCTACGCCGCCATCGAAAAGAAAGTGCACGTGCACGATCTGCACGCCACGATTCTGCACCTGATGGGCCTCGATCACGAGGCGCTCACGTTCTTCCACGGCGGCCGCGACATGCGGCTGACCGATGTCGCCGGCAACGTGTTGCACGACCTGATCGCGTAGTTCAGCGGCGGTTGTGCTTTTCACCCACACTAACCCGAAGCGCCAGCGAGGGTTCTTTGTCTGGTGCCACTGGCGTCTCGCCAGTGCCGAACCGACCGCGTCACTTTTCGTCCACCACCCGCCCCAGCCCGAACTGATCGCCCACGCGCACCATGCGCAGGTGGTCCCACTGCACTTCCACCATCTTTTCGCTCTGCACCGCCTGGCCATTCTCGTCGGTCAGGTGCGCGACGATCTGCCGGGTCTTGGTGTCGATGACGTCGCCCGTCGAGGGATAGGCAAACGCGCCGTCCAGGCTGAACGTGATCCAGCCCGGCTGGTCACGCAGCTCGATCGAGGCCACTTGCTTGGGCGGCATCACCGTAGCGTCGAAGACGTGCATCTGGCTGTTGGCGCCGTCGGTGACCCAGATCTCTTTTTCGTCCGGCGTCAGGCCGATGCCGTGGCTCGGGCAGCCGTGCCGCTTCACGCGTCCCTGCTTGACGCCCTGCACCTCGACGCGATGGATTTTGTTGCCGCTATGCAGGTCGCCCACTTCGAACCCCAACAGCTCGTTCACGTTCACGTAGCAATAGCGCTCGCGGCCGTCGATGGTGAACGGCCGGATGCTGGCCGCGAACGGCCCCACCGTGGTGACCACGCCCGTCTTCGTGTCCACCACGCGCAGCAGGGGTGACTGCAAGCCGGCCAGATAGACGTGCTTGCCGGACAGCGCGCAGACCGTGTTGTGCGCGCCGGAGTTGACCACGATGCGGTCGGTCACTTCGCCGTCCTCGGCGTTGACCACGTACCAGTGCGGCCCTTCGAGCGACGGCAGATAAATTGTCTTGCCGTCCGGCGTGATCGACATCCGGTCGCAACCCGTGTCGTACTTCCGCTCCCACAGTAACTTACGGCTGGGCAAATCGAGGCACATCAGCTGCTTGAGCGTGCTGATGTACAGCCGGCCGGTCGCGGCCGAGACACAAATGCCTTTCACGTTGATCGGCCGTCCAGCATCGTCGCGCCCGCCGGTGGGAATCCGCTGCACGAACTTGTGCCCTTGGTCCATATCGAACACCAGCAGCCCATGGCCGCCGTATTCCAAATAGTTGCGAATGCCCGGCACCGCCACGTACAGATAGCGCCGCGCGCGATCCTCAGGCGCATCGTCGGCCGCCCGCGCCTGGCACGCCCCGAGCGGCGCGATCGCCAAGAGCAGGACCAACCATTGCAGCCTCAGCCGGCGCGAGAAATCAAAGCCAGAGAGCAGACGCATCGTGGGCCTCCGAGAAGCGCTTGGAGCGGCCCAAACCCGGACGGCCGCCGCGATTCAGAATAACCGCCGCAGCCTGCGGGTGCCATGCTCACGCCTGCGTGAGCATGGGTTCACGCGGATGGGGCGCAGCCGCCGTTGGCTGCGCCTTGCGCCGCCGAAACAGGTTCGTGAACGAATCCAAAAGCGAATACGTCACCGGCGTTACCAACAGCGCCAACAGCAGGCTCAGCATTTGCCCGCCGATGATCACCTTGGCCATGCTGGCGCGCGCGCCGGCGCCCGGCCCTTGCCCCAGCGCGATGGGCACCATCGCCGCGATGAGCATCATGGTGGTCATCAGAATCGGCCGCAGCCGGGTATGGTTGGCGTCGATGATCGCTTCGCGACAGGCCATGCCCGCGCGGCGCAGCTCGTTGGTCTTGTCGACTTGCAGAATGCCGTTCTTCTTGACGATGCCCACCAGCATGAACAAGCCGAACATGGCGTACAAATCCATGCGCGCCCCGAACAACACCAGCGACAGCAGCCCGAAGGGAATGGTCACCGGCAGCGCGGACAGAATGGCCAGCGGGTTGGTCCAGCTCTCGAATTGCGCGGCCAGGATCAGGTACATGAACAAGATGCTCAGGCCCAGCGCGATCATGAAGTAATAGGCCGTCTCGTCCAGCGTCTTCGACTGGCCCTGAAAGTCGACCGTGTATTGCGGCGGCAATTTCATATCGTCCAGAATGCGCTGGGCTTGCAGCTTGGCGTCGTTCAGCGAAATGCCGTCGGGATTTGCCAGGATCGTCACGTTGCGCTGGCGATTCGAACGGCTGATCTGGCTGGGCCCGCGCGATTCGGTCACTTTGGCCAGGCTGCTCAGTTCCACCAGGCCGACCTTTGGCGAATACACGCCCAGCGTGCTGAGCGTTTGCGGATTGCCGCGGAACTGTTTGTCGGCCCGCAGCCAGATATCATATTGCTCGGTGCCCTCGGTGAAGCGCGAGATCGGTTGGCCGCCGACCAGCACGTTCAAGGTTGTGGCAATCGTTTCCACCGGAATGCTCAAGTCGCTGGCCCGATCGCGATCGATGGACACCTGCACCTCGGGCTTGCGCAGCGACATGGTGGTATCCACGTCGACCAGGCCCGGCACCTTGCGCAGCCGCGTGATGAGCTCGTCGGAGTACTTCGAAAGCGCGTCCAGGTCGGGCCCGGACAGCACCAGTTGGAAAATGCGGCTGTCGCGCCCGCCGCTGGCGATCGTCGACACGTCACTCACCGCGGTCCGCAGCTCGGGATAGTCCTTCAAAATACGCCGCGCCCGCTCCATCACGTCGAACTGGCTGTAGGCCCGCTCTTCCAGCTCTTTCATCTGCACGTGGATTGAGCCGCGCGTGACGTCTCCTTGCCCCTTGCCGGCCGAATTGCTGTTCTCGCCGATGACGGTAAACAGATGCTGCGTGCCGGGCAGGGCCTTGAACCGCGCTTCGATCTCGCTAAACACTCCGTCCACGCGCTCCAGCGTATAGCCCTCGGGCGCGATGATCGACGCCTGGAACTCGCTCTGGTCGTCGCGCGGCACCAGGTCGATGCCCAGCCGCCGGCCGATCGGCCCGGTCGATAGGATCACCGCGATGCACGCGGCCACGATCAAAAACCGAAATCGCAGCGCAAAGCGGAGCGCGCGGCCGTACAGCCAGTCGACCGAGCGATACGCGATTCCCGACTTGCTGGCAGCGTGACCCGCCTCCGACGGATCGAGCTTCAAGAAGCGCGAGCACAGCATGGGAGTGAGCGTGAACGAGACGAACAGGCTCATCGCAATGGCAAATGCCACCGTCAGACCAAAGCTGCTAAAAAACCGGCCCACCATGCCGCCCATGAACGCCACGGGCAGAAAGATGACCACCAGCGAGAGACTGGTGGCCATTACGGCCAGGGCGATTTCCTTGGTCCCTTTGCGCGCCGCCGTCATGGCGTCCAGCCCGTGCTCTTCCATGTGCCGGAAAATGTTCTCGTGCACCACCACCGCGTCGTCAATCACGATGCCGATGGCCAGGATCAAGGCCAGCATCGTGATATTGTTGAGCGAAAAGTCCATCAGGCTCATGAAGAAGAACGTCGGCACGATGGACGTGGGGATGGCCAGCGTGGCAATCAGCGTGGTCCGCCAGTCGCGGATGAACAGCAAGATCGTCAGCGACACCAGCACGGCCGCCAGCAGCAGGTGAAACTTCACCTCCTCCATCGAGCTGCGAATGAAACGCGATTGGTCGTTGACGACTTGAATGCGGATGTCGGCCGGCAAGCGGCGCCGCACGTCGTCCAGCAGGCGCAGCACGCCATCGGCCACTTTCACCGTGTTCGAGCCCGACTGTTTCTGCACGAACAGGCTCACGGCGTTCTCACCGTCGAGCCGCGTCAGCCCGCGCGGCTCTTCTACCGAGTCGACCGCCCGGCCCACGTCTTTCACGCGGATGGGGTATCCGTCGCGCGTGGTAATGATGAGCTCATCGATCTGTCGCGCCGTGTTCAGCCGGCCCAGCGTGCGCAACACCAGCTCGCGCGAGCCTTGGTGCACGATCCCGCCGGGCACTTCCAAGTGTTGGGTGAGAATGGCCCGCCGCACGTCTTCGACCGACAGGCCGAACGACGTGAGCTGATGGGTATCGAGCACCACGTTGATGGCCCGCGTGCGCCCGCCGGTGAGAAATACCCGCCCGACGCCGGGCACTTTCGGCAGCACCTCCTGAATCTCGCGCTTCACCATCTCGGTCACTTCGCGCACGTCGCGCCGGCCGGAAATGCCGATCGACATGATCGGCGTGGCGTCGAGATCGAACTTGTCGACCAGCGGCGTTTCGATGCCCTCGGGCAGCAGGCGCATGATCGACGACAGCTTGTCGCGCACCTCTTGCGCCGCCACGTCGCCGTCTTTCTCCAGCACGAACTGGGCCACGACCGTGGTCATGCCTTCGCTCACGGTCGATTGCAGCTCATCCACGCCGGAGACCGTGTTCACGGCCTCCTCGATGTGCCGCGTCACGCTGGTCTCCATCTCCTGCGGGCTGGTGCCGGGCAGATTGGCCGACACGCTGACCACGGGAAAGTCGACCTTCGGAAACAGGTCGACGCTCAGCTCGAAATAGGAAACGGCGCCCATCACCACCGGAATGCCAACCAGCACCCAGGTGAAGACCGGTCGCCGAATGCAAATCTCGGAGATATTCACGGCGTCCCCTCGTGCCGGGCCACGGGCGGAACGGGCGCGGATGACTCGGCCGGCGCCGGCGGTTCGGTCCCAGCCGTGTGGGCAGCCACGGCTGCCGTTGCGGCGGCCTCGCCGCGCACGGCCACTTCGGTCCCGTCGGCAATGGCGGTCTGTCCGCTGGTGATGACCACGGCCCCTGGCGGCAGCGAGGGCGCGGCAATTTCCACCCAATCGGTCTCCTGCATGCCGGTGCTCACTTGCACTTCCTTGGCTTTACCGTCCTCGACCAGAAAGATCTTGCTCACGCCGGCAAAGTGCACGAGTGCTTCGAGCGGCACCGTGGCCGCCCGTTCGTCGAGCGTTGTGAGGATGCCGGTTTTGGCGAACCCGCCCGGCTTGAGCTTGCCCTCGCGATTGGGCACAAGGATCTCCACCTCGAAGGCCCGCGTAGCCGGATCGATCGCCGGATTGATGCGCACCACTTCGCCGTCGAAAGGTTCGGTGTAGGCCGCCGTGAACAACTTGGCCTTCTGGCCCAGCCGTACCTCGCCGCTGAGTCGTTCCGGCACGCGGCCGCGAAACTTAAGGGGATCGTCGATCACCAAAGTCAGCAGCTCGGCCCCCTCCATCACATACTCGCCTTCGGACACCGCGCGCTTGGTGATCGCGTGCGTCAGCGTGTCGTCGTCGCCCGGCACCGTCAGGCTCGGCCGCGGCGCGTGGACCAGCGTGTCCTTGAGGCGCTGTTCGGCAATCGCCAACGCCTCTTGCTTGACCAGGATGGCCGCGATGCCGGCCTTGGCCAGCAGGATCTGATTGTCGTACTCCGATTGGTACACGCGGAATTCGGAAGTCCGCTCCGTCAGTTCTTCTTCCGGCGCGGCCTTCTTTTGCACCAGCGTTTTGGCCCGATCCAGCCGAACCTGCGCGTTGTCGCGTTTCAAGCGCGCTTGCACCACCATGGGAATTTTGGTCACGTCGGTGCGTGCGTTCGGCGGCTCCGAAAGTCCCAGCTTGGCCAGCTCGACCTGCAATTCCTTCTGCGCTTGTCGCACGGCCAGTTGGAAATCGGTGGGGTCGATTTCGATGAGCACTTCGCCGGGCCGCACGCGGTCGGCCACTTCGTGCGTGATCTTCTTCACGCGGCCGCCCACTTCCGCGCCGACGGTCGTCTCTTCATAGCCATACAGTGTGCCCACCAGCCCGACATAGCGTTGCACCGGGCGGAAGGCCACGGTCGCCGTTGTGACGCTCACCGCGCCGCGGTCGGCAGCGGCCGCCGGCTCGGTGTCGGGCGGCAGCGACTCCCCCTGTTTGCTGCAGGCCGGCACGATCGCCAGCGCGAACGCCAGCGCCAGCCCGGCTGATATGCGTCGCGCTACCTTACTCGTTGCATCACTCATAAAAGCGGCCGCCGTGCGCGGCCGATCGTTGGTTTTATTGCGTGCGAAAGCCCACTAACAATCCGTCCACGATCCGCGCCGCCACCGAGTACGACAACGTCGCCTTGTCGGTGAGCGCGGCGATGACCCAGATGTTGATCATGCCGTGCAGCGCCATCGCAAATTCTTCATCGCAGCCGCGCCGCAAGAGCCCGGCCTCGATACCCTGCTGCACGCCTTGCATCAGCAGTTCGTGGCCTGGCTCGGTGTATTGCGCCAGGTCGACGATGTTCTTCTGGTCGTCCGCCCCGAAGTACAGCGCGTAGAACAGCCGCGCGAGCGGCTTATGTTCCTGGCAGAAGTCCAAATGCGCCCAGACCAGTTCCACCATTAGCTCGCGCGCCTCCAGCGGCTGCGATAGCACCTCGCGCAGCCGCGCGTGAAACGGGTTCATGAAGTGGGCCATCGCGGCGGCCAGCAAGCCTTCCTTGCTCTGGAAGTAGTAATAGAGCATGGGCTTGGTGACGCCCGCCGCCTCGACGATTTCGCGCGTCGAGGTGGCCCCGTAACCCTTGGTGGCAAACAGCCTAACAGCCTCTTCTAACAGGCGGCCGGCGATCGCACTTTCAGCAGTTGAGGCCATGAGACGGGCCAAAAGCGAGTTGTTCAGGCGGGTTACGCAAGGCGGGCAAGGAACTTACTTATCGGTAAGTAGTGTACTTATAAATACCACCGCAGGCAAGCCCGGGTTTCACCGGCGCCGAGAATCGCAACCGCTTTGCGCGATTTGGCATCCGCGAGGTCGCTATGAGGCCCTTCGCTCGGCACGTTCCCAGCTTCCAAAATCCCTGCGCCGCCCGGGGCAGCCGACAATCTTCGACCCCGCTGGTCCGTCGGCGGTTCGCCGTGCGCGGAATTTGCTGCGTGTATTCGCGCCGTCAACGCGCGGTTAGACTTTGGCCACCTGGTTCGGCGCCGCGCCGCGCGCCAGCTTGTCCGAAACAATCCACGCGCGCCATGACTTCCTTCGTCACCCATCTTGAAAGCGCGCTCGATGGCACGCAGTTGCCGGCCGACCGGCCGCAAACGCTGCACAAGGATCGTCCGTTGTGGGTGCGCTACGATCTCGATCGCGTGCGGCAAGCGCTCTCCAAGGAGCAGCTGGCCCGGCGGCCCGCCGACCTGTGGCGCTATCGCGAGCTGTTGCCCTACGCCGATCCGGCCCAAGTCGTGTCGCTCGGCGAGACCATGACGCCCCTGGTCCGCTGTGGCGCACTGGCCGCGCGCTACGGGCTGACGAACCTCTGGATCAAAGACGAATCGCGCCTGCCCACCGGCAGTTTCAAGAGTCGCGGCCTGGCGCTGGCTGTGACCATGGCCAGACAATTCGGCCTGCGCCGCCTGGCCATTCCCACCGCGGGCAATGCCGGCGGTGCGCTGGCCGCGTATGCCGCCCGCGCCGGTATGCAGGCCTACGTGTTCATGCCGGACGATACGCCCGCCATCAATCAATACGAGTGTCATCTGGCCGGTGCACGCACGTTCCTTGTCCCGGGCCTGATCACCGATTGCGGCAAGATCGTCCGCGCCGGCATCGAACGGCTGGGCTGGTTCGACGTCTCGACGCTCAAGGAGCCCTACCGCATCGAGGGCAAGAAAACCATGGGCCTCGAGCTGGCCGAACAGTTTGGCTGGCGGCTCCCCGATGTCATCCTCTATCCCACGGGCGGCGGCACCGGGCTGATCGGCATGTGGAAGGCGTTCGCCGAACTGGCCGAGCTGGGCTGGCTCGACAGCTCCACCCGCCCGCGCATGGTGGCCGTGCAGTCCGCCGGCTGCGCACCCATCGTGCGCGCGTTTGATCGTGGCGAGCGGTTTGCCGAGCCCTTCGCGCCGGCGGCCACGATCGCCAGTGGCATCCGCGTGCCGGCGGCCGTGGGCGACTTCATGATTCTCGACGCCGTGTGCGCCAGCGGCGGCCGGGCGGTCGCCGTCGAAGAAGCACGGCTGCGCGAGTGGATGGCGCTGGGAATGCAAAGCGAAGGCGTCGCCATTTGTCCGGAAACGGCCGCCTGTATCGGCGCCCTGGAACGGCTCGTCGAGGAGCGTTGGATCGGCCGCGACGAGCAGGTCGTCATCTTCAATACGGGCGCGGCCCAGAAGTATCCCGAGGCCATGCGCGTCAAGCTGCCGCGTTTGGCCGACCTGCAGAATATTGACTGGACCCAAATCGCCGGCTGATACCAAGATGGTCCGAGGCTGGGCGAAACCCGTTACGCACACCTGCCCGCCGGAGAAACACGCGATGAAGCCAGCTTTTGCAAACCTTGCCAGAGTGAAATTGCTCGCCCTGGCTTGTGGGATCCTCGCCGCGCAGTGGGCGATCGCCGCCGAAGAGCCGCCGCCCCCCAAGTTCGACAGCCCGCGCATCGCTCAGTTAGCCGCTGCGCTCGCCGCGGGCGACACGGGCGCCGCGACCGAAGCGTTTTGGACCGAGATCAAAGTCAAGAAAACGCCGCTGGTCGAATCCATCGACGGCGGTGCCGATCACGTGTGGCTCACCTTTCTGTGGCGCGGCGACGACAGCACGCGCAGTGTCGTGCTGGTGGGCGGCGCGGCGCTCGGCCATCCCACGGAGAATCGCCTGAAGCAGCTGCCCAATTCCGACGTCTGGTATCGCACCCTACGCATGCGCAACGACCTGCGCACGACCTATCGCTTGCTGGTGAACGATCCCCGCATCGAGGGCGACGAGCCCGCTGAGGGGCAGGGCGTCACCAGCCGGCCGGATCCGTTGAACCCGCGCCGGCAGATCGCCGGCTCGCTCATCGAGCTGGCCAACGCTCCGCCGCAGCCATGGATTCAAGCCAACGAGCAGGCGCCGCGCGGCACCCTTGAAGGCAAGAAATTCAAAAGCGAGATCCTGGGCAACGAGCGGCAGATTTCGGTCTATCGTCCGGCGAATTATGACCCCGCGGCCGCACCCTATCCGCTGGTCATCCTCTTCGATTGGGATGCCTACACGCTGTTCGTGCCCACCCCCACGATCCTCAACAACCTGATCCACGCCGGCCAGATTCCGCCGGTCGTGACATTGCTGGTGGGCAACGCACCGAACGCTCGCAACACCGAGCTGCCCTGCAACGAGACGTTCGCTCGCTTCCTGGCCGAGGAGCTGCTGCCGGCCGTGCGCAAAGAGCACCACGTGACAACCGATCCGCGGCAGGTGGTGGTGGGCGGCTCGAGCTACGGCGGCCTGGCTGCCTCGTACTTTGCCTGGCGCTATCCGGAGGTGGCCGGCAACGTGCTGTCGCAGTCAGGTTCCTACTGGTGGTTCCCCGAGCTCGAAAAGGCAAACGGCGATCCGGCCGTCGAGCGCGAATGGCTGACGCGGCAGTTCGCCACGTCGCCAAAGAAAGTCGTCCGCTTCTTTTTGGAGGCCGGGCTGCGCGAAAGCCTGCTGGTCGACAATCGGCACTTTCGCGATGTGCTGTCGGCCAAGGGCTACGAGATCGTCGCCTATTCGGAATACAACGGCGGTCACGACTATTGCTGTTGGCGCGGTTCGCTGGCCGACGGGCTGATGGCGCTGCTAGGTAAGGCGAAATCGGACGCCCCTGCTGCCGCGGCGCCGGACGCCGCGCCGAGCAACGCGGTCGACAGTCCAACCGCCGCCAGCCCCTAGAGTCGGACGATTCGTGCGCGCCCGCGCGCAGCTGCAGCCGCTGTGCTTATAATTAACTCACTGGCCGCGGCGCTCGCCAGCTGCGCCAAGTCGGTCGCTCGTTTCCCGCCCCCTATCGGCTCCGCCATGCCTCTGCGATTGCAATTCGACCGCGACACGGCCACCCGCATTGCCGACCACTTCGAGCACAGCGATCCCAAGACGGCCGCCGATATGTGGCTCGGCCTGTGCGCGGACAATCCGTACCATCGGCCCTCGCGCGAACGCTTCGGCGATCTGCTCTATCGCATCGAGCAACCGGCCTACCCCTTGGGCACCGAGAAGCGGTCGCGGTTCATCCTGCGCGTGATGGGCAACTCGTTTCCGACGCCGCTGTTGACAGCCGCATACTTCGAGAATCTCGACCTGCTGCTGGCGCGCCGGCCGCTGCGCGACGCGCCGGGCTTGCTCGTGCTGGGCATCGGTCCGGGACGCTGCGGGTCGACCACGTTGGCCGCCGCTCTGGCCGCGCTGCCCGCGACTTGCTCCACGCACGAAAACCCGGCCACGATTTTCTGGCAGCCGGCCGTCGAGCAGTTGCAGTTTCACTTCGCGCGCTTCCAGCGCTTGCGCGAACGATTTGCCATCGTGGCAGACTGCTCGCATTGGTGGCTCAACGCGCTCGACGACGTGTTGGCCGAGTTTCCCGAGGTCAAAGTGCTGGGGCTGGAGCGCGATACGGCCTCGTGCTCCCGCTCCTTCGCCAAGATCAAAGGCACGGGACCCGGCACGCTCAACCACTGGGCGGCGCCCGGCAACGGCATTTGGGCCCCCAGCCCTGGCGATCCGCTGTACCCGACGTACGCCGTGCCCACGCGCCTGCTCGCCGATCCCGATGCCGCCAAGCTGGCGCTCATCGAACGCTATGTCGACGAGTACAACCAGGGGATGCGCGAAGCCGCGGCCCGGCATCCGCTGCGCATGCGGGTGCTGCGGACCGACGATCTCAATAGCGCGGAAACGTGGCAGCGGATCAGCGACTTTCTCGGCCAGAGCATTGCCAGGCCCCCTGTCGCCATGAATGTGGGCGGAACGGCGGACAGCGACAAGCTGGAGCTGACGTTCTGAAGGGTGCCACAGGCGTCGCGAGCCTGGCCTGCTGGGCGTCACGGACGTTTCGCCAGTGTGGTTGTACGATTCTCCTGGGCGGCACTAGCCTGTGCCGTGCCACGTTACCGGCGCTCTGCCAGGGAGCTGAATTCGCCAGAATTCAGCATGCGTTCCGTGCGGCTCTACCACACGTCGGCCTTGGCCACGGCCTGCGCCGCGGCCAGCTCCGTGGTGGCCGGCCGGCACTCCAGTCCCACGTAGCCGCGATAGCCAAGCTCATACGCCTGCCGCAACACGCGCGGGTAAAAGATTTCGCCGGTGCCCGGCTCGTTGCGCCCCGGATGGTCGGCCAGTTGCAGGTAGCCCACCTGGTCGAAGCCGTCCTTCAGGTGACCGCACAGATCGCCCTCGCTGATGTGCATGTGGTACAGATCCCAGTTGATCTTCACCATCGGCGAGTTCACCTCGCGGCAAATCCGCACCGCCGGTCCGCTGCCGTACAGGCAATGCCCCTTGTGATCGACGCGAATGTTCATCGGCTCGAGAATCAGCATCACTTTTTCCGCTTCCGCGATCGGCGCGACGCGCTTGAGCGCCACGATCACCTGGTCGTGCATTTCAGCCTGGGACATGCCCGGTTGATCGTTGCCCGCCACCACGGTCATCATCCGGCAATTCAAGCGGTGGGCGACCTGGCAGGCCTCTTCGATCTTCTTCACGAACTTGTCGAGGTTCTTGGGATTGTTCATGCCCGGCGTAAAGCCCCAGGCCGTGAACTGCGCAATCTCGATGCCCAGCTCCGCACACAGCTTTCGCGTGGCGTTGATGTCTTTGTTCTCGTACGGCCAGATCTCCACGGCCGGAAAGCCCAGCGCCGCCGCGCTCTTCAGCCGCTCCGGGAACGGCAGCTTCGTCCACCACATTTCCACGTTCACGGCGAACTTCGTGTGCGGCGTCTTGCCCAGCGACGCGTTCTCCTCGTCGGAGGCAACGGCCCGGGATGCAGACACGCCGGCCCCCGCGGCCAGCGCCAGCGTGCCCTGCAGAAATTGTCGACGTGGAATGCTCATGATGGTTCTCGTGGAAGGAAGAAACGCCTGGCCCGCCGGGCTCGCTCGACGGCTGTGCCAAAGTATAATTTCTCTCGCGCGCACATACCATGCGCGACAATTCATAAGCGAACGCACCCCAGAAGCACCGGCATGATCGGCCAGCTCGAACTCTATTGCCCGCGCTGCCCGTACAAATCGCTTTGTGGGCCGGCGTCGATGATCGAACACCTGCGCGCCGCCGGCATGCTGCGCCGCTGCGGCGGGCCCGATGCCGACCTTCTGCCCGAGCTGTTTCGCACCGCCGCGACCAGGCTGGCCTGTCCCGGCTGCGGCGTGCGTGGGCTCGCCGTGCGCGAGCCGGTCGACGACGCAGACGACGAAGCCTGGGGCATGGCCCGCCGTTGCGATGGTTGCAGTTCGCCCATCCCGCGCGAACGCCTGGAGGCCTTGCCCGACACGCGTCTCTGCGCGGCTTGCCAGGCGGGCGATGAGCGCGGCCAGCCAGGCGGCCCCGCCGAGTACTGCCCCAAGTGCGGCAGCGTGATGACCGTGCGGCAATCGCGCGGCGCCGGATTGGCCCGCTATGTGCTCGCCTGCCCGAGTTGCCGCCGATGATGCGACCCATCAACAAGCAACGGCTGCCCGCGGCGATCAGGTTGCTGATCCTGGCGGCCCTGGTGATTTCCGGCGGATGTGACAGGCCCGCGGCGAAGTCCGCTCCTGCCGCCAACGACCTCGAGCCGTCACTTGCCGAACAAGTTCGCGCGATTCAACTCGGCCACAGCGACACGATTCGACTGGACCACACCGTGGTGCGCGACGACGACCTGTCAGCGCTCGACGAAGCGCGCGAGCGTGTGCGGCGCGTGAATCTGTCGCATGCCGAGATCACCGACGCCGGGCTCGCCAGGCTCTGCCAACTTCCGCAGCTCGAACAGCTCCGCCTGGCTGCCCCGCAGATCACCGACGCCGGCCTGGCGCAGGTGGCCCGGCTTGAGCACTTGCGGTTCCTGCACTTGCTCGATGCGCCGATCACGGACAACGGCCTGGCGTCACTGCACGGCCTGACGCAGCTCGAGTCGCTCTATCTCGATCGCACGCGCGTGACGGACGACGGCCTGGCCAGGTTGCTGGCCGCGCTGCCGCAGGTTCATCTGCACCTTGACGAGCATCATCACCCGCTCGATCCGCACGGCAAGGAACATGCCCACTAGCAGCAGCTTCAAAGCCCGCTGTGCCGGTGAATTCAGGGTGCCACTTGGTGCCACTGGCGTCTCGCCAGTGCTGAAGTCTCGTGCCACCGGCGGCTTGTCCGCCCGTGCTGGTTGCAACTTTTGCACTCGGCATAAGTCGACGACGGCGCTCGAGCCCCGCATCGAAACACCATCGCCCGCTCGCAACAGCCGGCGGAATTCGCCGGATTTGGCGCAGCTTCATACCGCGGCCGGGGGACTCGCCGCGCCGTTCGGCTCTCGTAGTTGCAGGCTCGTACGTTTGTGTCGACGTAAGAATGTATTCCAGCCGTTCCCGCCGCAGGGTATACTGCCGGCCACGAAATTTGCCCCGCGTTAACCTCCCCTCCCCAACCCGAGCCGCGAATTGCCTGCTGCAATGCCGCTCTGCTGCCTGATGGCTCCCCAGGAAACGCTGCGATGAACCGTCGCCCCCAGCTCGTGTGGATGTGCCTGCCGCTGGTGGCCCTGGCCGCCGGTTTTGCTTATTTGAAGACGGAGACCAGCGGCGCCGCCATGACGGCCGCGGCCGAGCAGTTCGTCGCCTCGCTCACCGAAGCTCAACGCCCGCAAGCCGTGCTCGCATACGATACGCCGCTGCGCACCGACTGGCACTACATTCCCAAGCCCAGTCGCAAGGGTTTGCAAGTCCGCGAGATGACCGAGCCGCAGCGCAAGGCCGCGCATGCCTTGTTGCAGGCCGCACTGTCCGCCACGGGCTATTCCAAGGCCGACAAGATCATGCAGCTCGAGAAGATCCTCAACGAGTTGGAGCAGGGCCGGGCGAATCGCATGATCCGCGATCCCGAGCGCTACTACTTCACGCTCTTCGGCCAACCGACTACCGGCGGCCGCTGGGGACTGAGCGTCGAAGGGCATCACTTGTCGCTCAACTTCGTCGTCGACAAAAACGGCGTCGTCTCCTCGACCCCCACGTTTTTTGGCGCCAACCCGGGCACGCTCATGGCCGACTACGGCGCCGGCTTTCCCAAGGGTCTGCGGGTGCTGGCCAAGGAAGAAGAGCTGGCCTTCCAGCTGCTCGACGCGCTCACGCCTGAGCAACGCCAGACCGTCACCATTGCCGATAAGGCGCCCGGCGACGTGCGCGACGCGGGCAAAGCTGCACCGCCGCTTTCGCCGGCGCAAGGCCTGGCCGCCCGCGACATGACGCCCGCCCAAACCGCCATCTTGCGCGAGCTGATCCAGACCTACGCCAACAACTTGCCCGCCGACGTGGCCGCCGAGCGGCTCAGCGCCATCGAAGGCGCCGGGTTCGACGGCATCCAGTTCGCCTGGGCCGGCGCGCACCAGCCCGGTACCGGCCACCATTATCTCGTTCAGGGCGCAACGTTCCTGATCGAGTTCAACAACACGCAACCTGATTCGGCCGGCAACGTGGCCAATCACATCCACAGCGTGTGGCACGATCTGGCCGGTAATTTTGCCATTCCAGTAACCAGCACGAAGCAGGGTTCCAGCAAACCGTAAGCGTTCGCTCGGTGGCGTCGCCGCGTAGGCGTTCGGCGGGACATAGCGCGATGGAGCGTGTCCAGTTCGTCCCCCCAGCTTGCTCAAAAGTTTAAGGTCTTGTGTGATGATTAAATGCGCTGGCTGCAAATCGGAAATGCACGCTTCCGTGGCCGATACGACCCGGGAAGCAATCCAGGTTCTCATCGACCGGGAAGGCGGCCGCCCCGTCGATATCCCCAAGCAGTGGCGCTCGGGCCCCTTGTGCCCCAAATGCCAGGCCGCCTGGAGCGCCGCCATCGGCTTGCGACAGCATTTTGCCGCGGGCGGCTGACCGCGGTTGGGTTGTTCTGACCCCCACGGCGATCCCGCGGCGGTATCTTGCCAGCGGCCATCCTGTCGCATTCGACAGGCTTCCCCACGCGGTCGTTGTCGCTCGCATGCCGATGTTAGATATGGGCATGTGGCAGCATGCGGCCAATCCACTGCCACGCACTAGGGCCGACGAGGAGACTCGCCGGCCCATTTCTTTCCGGCCGTCCGCCCGGCAACTCCACATCCGGTTGCCCCTCGCGCCTTAGTGTACATACGCACAGATCGCGCCCTCAGTCGCAATACGTGCCGCGGAACGCCGGGCTGATTCGCGAACAAGCAAACGGGTGTTCCGCCGCGCAACCGACCGCGACCGCTCAATCATTTTTCCAGGCTCCACCGCGCGGCACAGACCGTGCTATCATTAAGCTGCTAGCATCAGGTCGGGGAATCGCCATGCCACACGCCAGCTGGAAAGCCATTCTGCGTTTGAGTCTCGTCTCGGTCCCGGTGCAGGCCTACAACGCGGCCGGCACCGAAAAGGGCGCCGTGCAGTTCAATCAGTTGCACGACAAGTGCAAGAACCGCATCAAGTACGTCAAGACCTGCCCGGTCCACGGCGAAATCCCCAATAACGAGATCGTCAAGGGATTCGAATACGCCAAGGACGAATACGTGGTGATGGAAGACGGCGAGCTCGAATCGCTCCGCGGCAAGGACGAAAAGGCCGTCGATATCGACGCCTTTGTGAAGCCCGACGCCATCGATCCCAAATACTTCGAAGGCCGGACCTTCTATCTGATGCCCGACGGGCCCATGGCGCGCAAGCCGTACGCGGTGCTCTTGCAGGTGCTGCACGACAAGAAGCTGTGGGGCCTGGCGATCGCCAATTTTTCCAGCCGGGATCATCTGGTGGTGCTCCGCGCGGCGGATGAGGTGCTGTGCGTGGAGACCCTGCACTACGCAGCGGAACTGCGCGGCCCGGCGGAGCTGTGGGGACGGTTGGATTTGCCAAAGGTCGAGCGCGAGGAAGCGCGGCTGGCCTCGATGCTCATCGACGCGTCGACGGCCAAGAGCGTGGATCTGACCAGATATCGCGACACCTACAATGAGCAAGTCCGCGACCTGGTGGAAGCCAAAGTCGAAGGCCGAGAGATCGTCACCGCGCCCGAGCCGGCTCAGCCGCCGGTCTTGAACCTGATGGAGGCCCTGAAAAAGAGCCTCTCGTCGAAGGACAAGGTCACCTCGGCCAAGCGCGTGGCCGCCGACAGCTTGCGCCGCGCCGGCAAAGCGCCCCGCAAGGCCGGGCGCCGCAAATCGGCCGGCTAGAACAGTTTCCAAACTCTCGATGACCGGTCAAGTCACGGTGCGACTGGCGTCTCGCCAGTGCCCGCCCCCAGATGCCGTCCCACGGTTAACGGCGTTGAGTGGCACCTGCAATCGGTTGTGAAACCGGGCTAGGTTGGCCCCTGGCCGGACATTTCGCCGCGCTGCTGCGATTTCAGCAGGTACGCCACGTCCTTGAATTTCGAGCCCACCTGCCGCACCGCGCGCTTGAGCATTCCGGCGCTAACCTGGAAGCGCTGCGACCAGAATTCGACGTCATCGGGTTGGTCGATGTCGATTTCCGTGGAATCCGCCGGCCAGGTCGTCGTTCGCATAGCTCTGGTTGCCATGGTAGTACCCTGCGCGCATGCCCCACCGCAACCGTGGTGCAAAGGGTGTGCCGGCGGCGCGGCCAAGTCGGCATCAGACGGCCCCCGAGCCGTGCCGCCAGCTCTTGCTACAGCGCCAGCTCGAGCTCGTCGGCCAGCGCGGCGTCGACCGCATCGTCGGCGCTTTCGCCATCATCGTCGGCCAGCAACTCCGCCGGATCGTCGATGGCAACCCCAAGCGGTCCGCTGCCAGGGGCTGCCGCTGCCGTCTCGTCCGCTGCTTCAGAGACGGCGCTCGCCGGCGCAGTCGGCGGCGTCACTTCCGCGCTGTTGCCGGGCAGGACGAACAAGGGCACGGGGCCAAACGTGTTTTCGTTGTTCGGTAACGTCAGGAAGACGCCCGCAACTGCGTTGAGCGGCTGGGCGAACCCGCTGGACGTGTTCGTGATCGGTGGCACCGTCGATGGATACGGCCAGTCAGTCTGCGGCAGGAACGAGTTGACGCGAATATCGGTCGTGAAGATGTACGGCGTGCCGGCCAATCCGCTGGGGAACGTCATCTCGATGAAGAACGCCGTGGCGCCCGTCGCGGGCGTGGGCAGGCTGGCCACGTAGTTGCCTCCGCCTGAGCTGGCCAGCACCGAGCTGGTCCAGATGATCTCCGGATGGTAACCGTGCCGGAAATCGCGAATCGTGGGATTGGTGGCTTGCCACACGAGCACCTGCGTGGGGGTGTCGACCGTGTGCAGGTGGATCGATCCGTCGGTCTCGACCGTCCAGTCGAATTCCGGCAAGGGGCGATCGTTGATGTACGCATCCAGGAACGTCGCGGTGCTGTTGACCGCGGAGGCATCCAGTCCGTGACCCGTATTGGGGAAGTAACGCATGTAGTTCTTGTCGCCCGGCAGATCCTCAAAATAGTACTGCGACGAATCGGAGACGAAGAACTCATCGCCGGCGGAATTCAGGATCAGCTTGGGAATCTCGAAACGGCCGTTGTTCAAGTACCGATACGGATCGACGATCTTGGACAGCTCTTGCGCCTCGGGCGTCATCAGGCGCTCGAAAATCTGCATTTCGCTGTAGTCGCCGACCTGTTCGGAAAACGCACCGTAAACCTGATAATGGTGCACCATCGACGCACCCTGGTTCGGGTTGTCGAACACGCCGGGAATCATCGCCTTCACGCGGCTATCGGCCGCCGCGGTCAGCCAGGTGGTCCAGCCGCGCTTGGAATAGCCGGTCACCACGAAATCGCTGACGTGCAGAGCGTTTTCCGTGATCTGGGGAATGAACGACTGCACGGTGTCCATGGCCCGTACGGCGCTTTTGACCATCGGCAACAACAGCGGCCAGCTCTCGTTGCCGGGCTCGCCGATATGGTCCAGGTACTGATCGTACGTGTAGGCGATGATTTCGTCCTCGCTGCGCTGCCGCGGCGGCTGCTCGGCAAAGAACGAAACCGGCTCGTTCGGCACGACCCTGAGCTCGGCCGTAATGGCATGCGTGGCCAACGAGCTGGCGACCATCGCGGCGTCTGGTGTCGTTGGCAAGCCCGACGTGTTGCTGCCCCCCGTGATGAGCAGTAGCGCCGTGTCGGGCACCGTCACGCCCTGCGGCACGACAATTTTCAGCCAATGGTCCCACACCGGGTCGTTCACCAGGCCACTCTTCCAGGTCTGGCTCGTCATCTTCAGCACGTAGTAGCGATAGGCGCCGCCCGGTCCCACGCTCTGGCCCTGCAGCGACCAGCCATAGGACGGATCGGGCTCGTTCACATAGTTGTACAAAGCGTTGGAAGTTTGCGTGTCGACAACCAGGGGCGATACGCCGCTGGGTATCATCACGCCGGCCGTGTTCTGCACCCGCGCCCGCAGGTTGATGCCGTACGGACCCGAGGCGTCGTTCGCCGGCAGCGCCGGCCCCAGGGCAAACTCCGCGCGGTTCTGATACATGCTCGAGATCTGATAGTCGATCTCGTCGGGCTCGAACTTCCCGTTGTTGTTCTTGTCCAGGTCGATGTGCACCGCCGTGCCGTCGGCCACGTTCTCTCCGCCTTCGACCGAGACTTCCAGCCGCGGCGTAAGGTCGATCGTAAACGGCATCAGGGTATCCAGCACGACCGTCGACGAGCGAATCAGTCCGTTGATCACCTTCATGGCGTCGATCGGGGAGAGCATGTTGTCGGCATTCGCGTCGACGTAATAGTCGGGCGTATTCGGCGGGGCGCCCAGCGGGCCAATCCCTTGCAGGATCAGCCGATTGATCACGTTCATCGCATCCTGCGGTGAAACGATCGAATCGTTGTTGACGTCCAGCGGCACGGCGTCGTTGTACCAGGGGGCAGCGGCGCTGAGCACGTGGCGCTGCTCGAGCATTTCCCATCCCAGCCGGCGGCCGCCGCGTGGCGTCCGCGCAAGTTGCTTGCGCACGTATTTCATGGCCCCTCGATATTGCCTGGAACCCTGCGCCGTTGGGTCGCACCGCAAGTGCTGCACCGGCCGCGCGCACCGCGAACCTGATATCGTGCCCCTAGAGTACCCACAGACCACCCGAAAAGCCAGCACTTTTCTGCCGCTGGATGGCCGATCGGAAGCCGGGGCGAAGCGAAGATTGTGCGCCAGGGGTGGGTGCCCAAGCGCCCCATGGGGCCGGACCGAGAGCGGCCGCCGCGGCCGCCAGAGGGTCGACCATGCGACCGGCAGCCGGCGCCCGCCATGCGCGTTTAGCGCCGATTCACGTTATCGTCGTCGAGCGAAGCTTCCGCCTTGCGGAGCACGTCCTGGCCCCGCTTGACCACCTTCTTGGCGTCTTCGGCCACGCGATCTTTGTTAATCTGTATCGTGATCGTGTCGTCGGTGCGCTGCAACTGAATGGCGCCCGTGATAATCAGCCCCACGATTGCCAGTGCCAACAGAAAGAACAAGGCTCGTGTCATGACGTTTCCCCGCGTGACGATAAGTTGCGCGGGCAGAATCGCCGCAGCGCGGCGCCTGCCCAAAAACGCGGGCGGAGTGTAGAGAGGCACGCCGGCGCGGTCAACGGCAATCCGCCGTGCGATTGCGGGGAATGGGCACGTGAGCGAACCCCCCGCTGGTTGGCGACCGCGAGGACCGCCAGCACCAGCAGCGCCGCTTCACAACCCGCGACGGGTGACTTCAGGGCGCCAGTGGCGGCTCGTCACGAGCCCGACACGTGGCGCACCGGAACTAGCCGCGTGGTCCGCGAGTGGGCATATTAATGCCGCGATCACGCATCCGCGAGACCATCATCTGGCGGTACATGTCGCGCTGAGCCCGCGATTCGGCGCTGCGTCGGTCGAGCCGATCCATGGAGCGTTGCACACTTTGATCCATGCCGCCGCTCTTGCCGAAGTTGCTGCCCCCGCCGCGGTCGCCGCCCCGGCCCCCGCCGCGACGATCGCCTTCCTTCGCGCGGCGCTCGCGCCATTCTTGCATGCGGTCGATGCGCTTATCCAGCTCGGCAATCTGTTCGGCCGGCGTCTTACTGAAGAAGTCCTGCATTTCCTTGGCTTCGCGCTCTTCCCACCGCTGGCGCATTTCATCGCGGAACTGATCACGCTGTTCCTCGGTGAGCTTTTCGGTTTCTTCGCGCATTTGGCGGAACTGATCGCGGCGTTGATCCCAGGGCAGCTCTTCCATGGCAACCGCCATGTCGCGGACCTTGGTCATCTGCGGATCTTCTCGCGACCACATGGCCCAGGCCGCCGTAGCGGTCAGAATCAGCAGCAGAAAGACCACGATCAGCACCGTGCGCTTGCTCTTGTCGGGCGCCGATTTGGGTTTGGAAACGGGGCGTCGTTGCATGGCTGGTTCCCTGCAAAATGAGTGGTAAGAGTTCCTACGGCGCCTCAGCGTGGCCGTCTGCGAATACGGCGCACCGCGCGCCATCGCCGTGTAGCCCCTTGGTGCCCGCCTTGCCGCCGTGAAATGGGTCGTAGTCCGTCGCGATGATGACGGAGCTCAAATGCCCCTGTGCCCTTTCCGCCACCTCTTGTCGAGTCCGCCGCTTGCGCTTCAGCGTCTTCGGATCGATGTCATCGTCAACCAACCGGGTGTTCGGGTCGTATTCGTAGCTCATTCCCTCGCGGTCATAAAACCGCTCGTAGACAATCGCACCAGGCGTCGGGGTGACCGCCGGGTTGGGCTCGATAATGTCGCTCGGGCAGCTGAACGCGCCGTCCGAGTCCTCCATATACGGCCCCATCGCCTTCTTCAGCGAGATCCGCTTGTCCACCGGTGTGGCGGCGGCGCAAATCGTGGGCATGTGGCAGCAGTCCGGATACAGGGCGCGCTGACCTTGCATGTCCATATAGCTCTCCATTGCGACGCCGATCTGGTGCAGGTTCGACAAGCAATGCGTCCGGCGGGCACTGGCACGAACGTATTGGACGGCCGGCAGCAACAGCCCCACCAACATCGAAATGATGGCGATGACCACCAACAGTTCGACGAGGGTAAAGCCACCGCGGCGCTCGTGCGACTTGCGATTCACGGCCAGATCTCGCACCAGAAGGAAGGCAAACCTCAGCAAGATGCTTGCAATTTCACGACTTAGGCAGGGCCGGTATCCATTTGCCGGTCTCTATTGATACCCCGCGCGGGCTGGAAAGTTTCGGTCGCAGGCGGCAGATTAGGGTCAAAAAGCCAGCGCGTCCACTGCGGTGCTCGCCGGGACGGGAGTGAGCCTGGGAGTTTTGGGGTCGACGCGGGAAGCGAGGATGCCGCGAAGCGGGAAAACGACACGAAATGGCCCGAATTTTTATTAGCTGCGATTGGGGCACGACCCACTTTCGCCTGCGCCTCGTGGCAGCGGACCAGGGCCGTCCCGAGGCCGAATTCTCGTCGGCCCAGGGCGCCGCGGCCGTGGCAGCCAGCGCGCCCTCGGCCCAGCGGGCCGAGGCCTTTCGCCGCGTGCTCGCGGACGGCTTGCAGCAACTCGTCGCCGGCGGCCAGCGCGAAAGCGCGATCGCCCAGCTGCCCGTCATCATCTCCGGCATGGCCAGCTCGTCGATCGGCTGGCAGCAGCTCGACTACGCGCGGGTGCCGTGGCGATTGGACGGCAACGACGCAGCCTGGCGTGAGCTCGAACCGCTCGCCGCGCCCACCGGGCCGCATCGCGTGCTCTTGCTGTCCGGCGTACGCACCGACGCGGATATCCTGCGCGGCGAAGAGACCCAGTCATTAGGCGTCTATCAACTCCATTCCGCGGATCTGCTGGCCGGCGAAGCTCTCGTCGTCCTGCCCGGAACACACTCGAAACACTTGCACATCGCCGGGCATTGCCTGACGGGTTTTCAAACGTTCATGACCGGCGAGTTGTTCGAGGTGCTCGGCAGCCACAGCATTTTGCGGCATTCCGTGGCGGACGCGCCGAGCGCGAGTTCGCCGGCCGAGACCGATGCCCGCGCCCAGCGCACTGCGTTTCTGGCCGGTGTCGAGCACGCCGCCGGCTTGCCGCTCTCCGCCGCGCTGTTTCGCGTGCGAACCCGACAAGTGCTCGATGACGCGGATCCCGCCGGCAATCGGGCATTCCTGAGCGGGCTGGTGATCGGCGCGGAACTGGCGCACCTGGCTCAAGCGAGCAACCAGGCGCCCAGAACGCCGATCGTGTTGTGCGCCACACCTACACTGGCCGAGCCCTATGTGCTGGCCGGCGAATCGCTCGGCCTGGCCGGCCGCCTGCACGTGCTGCCGGCCGACGAGGTCGAGCGGCTGACCGCGCTGGGCCAGGCCCGGCTGGCTCAATGCCGGAGCCTGTTGTGAGATCCTGCGACTCAGTCCGTCAATCGATCGCCGTTCGCTCGAACTGCGGAGCAATCCGGCCAAGGCTGCACGGTTTCCACAGCCCCACCGTTCGTTTACGATAGGGGGAACGTTTCGCCGGCACGATTGCGCTCGCGGGCGGTCCCACCCCATGAACCCCACCTGGCTCGATGCTCGCCGCCAAGCCCTCGGGCTCGCGCTGTCCCTGGCGGCGTGCGCGCTGCCGGCTGCCGCTGCGCGCGCGGCCGAGGCGCCTGACTTCGCACGCGAAGTGCAGCCCATTCTCGCAGCACACTGCTACGAATGTCATGGGCCCGAGAAGCAAGAATCGGGCCTGCGACTCGACGGTGGGGCGGCACTGTTGGCCGGCGGCAACAGCGGCGCGGCCGTCGCGGCCGGAAAGAGCGCCGAGAGCCTGCTGATCAAGGCCCTCCGCGGCAACGACGAAAGCGTGTCAAAGATGCCGCCCGAGGGGCCGGCACTTTCGGCAGAAGAGATTGCGGCAGTGGCCCGTTGGATCGACGCCGGCGCTAGGGTGCCCGCGGAACCGGCTGCCAACGCGCGGCGCAAAACGAGCGACCATTGGTCGTTCCAACCCCTCGCCAGTGCCGCACCGCCCGCGGTGAGCAACGCGATTTGGGGCCGCAACCCGATCGACGCCTTCGTGCTGGCCAGGCTGGAAGCTGCCGGCCTCGCGCCCTCGCCGCCGGCCGACAAGGCCACGTTGATCCGCCGCTTGAGTATCGATCTGTTGGGCCTGCCGCCGAGCGTCGCCGAAGTGGACGCGTTCGTCGCGGACACCAGCGGCGACGCGTACGAGCGCCTGGTCGACCGGCTGCTCAATTCGCCGCACTACGGCGAACGCTGGGCCCGCCAGTGGCTCGACATTGCGCGCTATGCCGACTCGAACGGTTACACGATCGACGGCGGCCGCTCCATTTGGAAGTATCGCGATTGGGTCATCCAGGCCCTGAACCGCGATCTGCCGTTCGACCAGTTCGGCATCGAGCAGTTGGCCGGCGACATGCTGGCCGACGCGCGGGTCGATCAACGGATCGCCACCGGCTTTCACCGCAACACGCTCGTGAACGAAGAAGGCGGCACCGACAAGGAGCAATTCCGCGTCGAGGCCGTGGTCGATCGCGTGGCCACCACCGGTTCCGCGTTCTTGGGGCTCACGCTGGGCTGCGCTCGCTGCCACGATCACAAATACGACCCCATTTCGCAGCGCGAGTTTTACGAGCTGTTTGCACTGTTCAACAACGCCGACGAACCGACGCTGCCGGTGCCCACAGACCAGCAAGCGAAAGAAATGCCCGCGCTATTGGCCGAGATCAAGCAATCCGAAGAGCGGCTGGCAATGGTCGATGCCAACATCGGCGGCCGGCAATCGGAATGGGAGGGCAAGTTCGCCGGCCGGCTGAGCGTGGAATGGACGGTGCTCGATGCCGCGGCCACCAGCGGCACCACGTCGCTTGCGAAACTCGCCGACGGCTCGCTCCTGGCCGACGCGACAGCTGGCGACGACACGTATGTGGCGACGGCGCCGCTGCCCGAGCGGCCCGTGACGGCCATCATGCTCGAAGCGCTGCCACACGAATCGCTGCCCGGCAAGGGCCCTGGCACCGGCGACAAAGGCGCCTTCGCGCTGCGTGAGTTGTCGGCCACGGTTGCCGCGCCAAACGCCGAGCCCGGCAAGCTTGCGCTGGCCGAAGCGCAGGCCGACGCCGCGAGTGCCGCGGGCCTGGCGCCGCAGGCCATTGACGGCAACGCGAAAACTGCCTGGACAGTGAACCAGGCGGAACAGCTGGGTGTGCCGCGCACGGCCATTTTCCTGCTGGCTGCCGAAGTGGCGGCCGCCCCCGGGCAAACGCTGTCGATCACCCTGTCGCAAGGGCCGTTGAAGAGGCCCGCGCGACTGGGGCGCTTCCGCTTGGCCGTCACGTCGGCGCCGCTCGACGTCCTGCGGCTGCCGGTGCTGGTGCGCGGGGCCCTGCAAAAGCCGGCGGCCGCCCGAACTGCCGAAGAGCAAAAGGCCGTTCGCGAAACGTACCAGGTGATCGATCCGGAGCGCGTGCCGCTGGCCGCGCAGATTGCGGAGTTGTACGAGCGGAAGAAACAGATCGAGTCCGCCACCACCACAACGCTGGTGATGCGTGAGCGGAAAGAGCCGCGCGAGACGCACATTCACCTGCGCGGCGATTTCCTGCGCGCCGGCGCCAAGGTCGCGCCGGACGTGCCCGAGGTCTTGCCGCCGCTGGTGCCGCGCGGTCCGCAACCAGACCGTCTCGATTTCGCCCGCTGGCTGTTCCGGCCCGATCATCCGCTCACGGCCCGCGTGACGGCGAACCGCGTGTGGCAGGCCTATTTTGGTCAGGGCCTGGTCGCCACGGAGAACGACTTCGGCCTGCAGGGCGATAAGCCCACGCATCCGGAGCTGCTCGACTGGCTGGCCCGCGCGTTCCTGGAAAGCGGCTGGAGCCAAAAGGCGTTGCACCGGCTGATCGTCACCAGCGCCACGTATCGCCAGGCGTCCGCCGCCCGCGCCGACCTGGCGAAAGCGGATCCCTATAACAAACTGCTCGGTCGGCAGCAGCGGCTGCGCCTGGAGGCCGAGACAATTCGCGACACGGCGCTCGCCGCCGCCGGCTTGTTGAACCACGATCTCGGCGGCCCCGGCGTATATCCGCCGCAGCCCGAAGGGATCTACCGCTTCACCCAGCAGAAAAAATACTGGGGCGAAAGCAAAGGGCCCGATCGTTTCCGCCGCGGCATGTATACGTACCTGTGGCGCTCGAGCCCATATCCGTTTCTCAAGACGTTCGACGCGCCCGATGCGACGGTTGCCTGCACGCGCCGCCCGCGCTCGAACACGCCGCTGCAAGCGCTCACGCTGGCCAACGATCGCGCGTTTTTTGAGATCGCACAGGGCTTTGCCGCTGAGCTGCTCGCCGAGCCTGCGGCGGACGACACGGCGCGCACGCGACTGGCATTTCGCCGTTGCCTGGCGCGCGATCCGGCTGCCGAGGAGCTCTCGACTTTGACCGAGTACGTGCGTGCCGAGCGGCAGCGGTTTGCCGAGTCGCCGGCCGATGCCACGGCCGTCGCCGCCGCGCAGCCCGCGGGCGCGGACGCAGCGAACGCCGCGGCCTGGACGATGCTGGCCCGCGTGCTCTTGAACCTCGACGAATTCATTACCCGGGAGTAGTGCGATGACCGAGCGGCTTGCGATCGCAGGGGCGCAGCTCCGCAATGCCACGCGGCGGCATTTTTTTGGCCAGTGCGGCGTGGGCATCGGCTCGCTGGCGCTGGCGTCGCTCATGGCGGGCGACGCGCAATCGCGCATCGTGCCGCCCGATCCGCAGGATCCGCTCGCCCCGCGCCCGCCGCACTTTTCGCCGAAAGCCAAGCGCGTGATCTTTCTGTTCATGGCCGGCGGACCGAGCCAGCTCGAGCTGTTTGACTACAAACCCAAGTTGCAGGCGCTCGACGGCCAGGTGGTCCCGCCCGAGTACACCAAGAACAAGCGCTTCGCGTTCATCAGGGGCGACGCGAAGCTGCTGGGCACGCGGCGCAAGTTCGCCCGGCACGGAGAATGCGGCGCCGAGCTGAGCGAGCTGTTACCGCACCTGGCGGAAACCGTCGACGACGTGTGCATCGTCAAGAGCATGGTCACCGACGTGTTCAATCACGGCCCGGCAAAGCTGTTCGTCAACACGGGCTCCAGCCGTTTCGGCCTGCCCAGCATGGGCGCGTGGCTCACGTATGGCATCGGCAGCGAGTCGCGCGATCTGCCCGGATTCGTTGTGCTGCAGTCCGGCCCGCGCGGTCCGCGCGGCGGCAACCCGCTGTGGGGCAGCGGCTTTTTGCCCACGGCGTATCAAGGTGTGCCGTTCCTCGGCGGCGCGGAGCCGATTCTCAATCTGGCCAGTCCGCGGGGCATCGACCGGACGCGCGAAACACGCTTCTTCGACACGGTCGGCCGGATGAATGCCCAGCGGCTGGCGGCCGTGGGCGATCCGGAAATCTCCACGCGTATTTCGGCGTACGAGATGGCCTTTCGCATGCAAACCAGCGCACCGGCGCTGATCGACCTGTCCGGCGAGACCAAGGAAACGCTCGCGGCCTATGGCGCCGAGCCGGGCGCCGCGTCGTTTGCCAACAACTGCCTGCTCGCGCGGCGACTCGTCGAGCGCGGCGTGCGCTTCGTGCAGCTCTACCACACCGATTGGGATCATCATGGCAACAACGACACGCACCTGGGCGAGCCCTTGGACGCCCGCTGCAAAGAAACCGATCAGCCCGCGGCGGCGCTGGTGCGCGATCTCAAAGAGCGCGGGCTGCTCGAAGACACGATCGTGATATGGGGCGGCGAGTTCGGCCGCACGCCCATGGGCGAGCCGCGCGACCTGATCGGCCGCGACCATCACGTGGACGGCTACACCATGTGGCTGGCCGGCGGCGGCATCAAGGGCGGCCAGACCATCGGCGCGACCGACGAGCTGGGCTACTACGCCGTCGAAGACCGCATCCACGTGCACGACCTGCAGGCCACGATCCTGCACCTCATGGGCCTCGATCATCTGCAGCTCACCTATCGCTTCCAGGGCCGCGACTTCCGCCTGACCGACGTCGAAGGCAACGTCGTGCAGAAAATGCTGGCGTGAGGGACGAGCGAAAATCGTTTGCGGCAGCGCGAGGCTCCCGCCGCCGGTAGCTGAAGAGCGCCAGAGTTCAGTTCTCTTTCTTGCCGAAACAATCCGTGTGCCGTAGCTTCCGGGTGCCACTTGCCTCTCGCCAGTGCGTCTTCCTGATCAATGAGCACAGAGCACTGACCGCCCAGCGGTGCCGCGGATCGCGCGCACGTTACTTATCGGTTAGGTCCAGAAGGTCATCTGGACCGATGCCACCGTCATACTACGATTGAAAGCAAGGAACGTTGAGCGGGTTCGTCAAGCGTTGTGCGAGCGCGTCGATCGAAGTGATTGGGATTTTGTCGAGGCATGCATGGGAACAAGAACGAAGCAATTGAGCATCGTGTTAGCTTGTGTCGTAGCGGTTTTGCTGCTGGGTGCCTCACGCAACCAGCCGACCTGGGAATCGCCCTATACGCCCACCCGTTTGGAATGGCTGGCGCTGCAATGCAACGTCAACCATCGCCAACGGTATGAATTCGTTCATTCGACCTACCTGGCCGAGCCGCCGAACAAGATCAACGCGGTGGTCAAGTTCGCGGAAAAGGCCAAGAGTCTGGACCCCGAACTGCGCAAGGGCGTGACGCAGGCAGCGACGGACTACGTGCGGGATCTGGCCAAAGCGATGGGCTGGACGGAGCCCGTCGAGGTCGAGGTGACGGAGGTATTTCACTAGCTGCGGCGTCGGCGTAATTCAGTCGCAGCAGTTTCCGCAACGGTACTCTACGACCCATTCCACCGCCGGCACTTTGCGCTTGACCTCCGTCTTGACGGGAACACGGCGAGTCTTCACGCGTGCGCAGGTTGGCTCTGCGACGTCGTACGACCAGCAACCGCACTGGTCCTCAGCGCATTTCGTTTCGCAGAACCTGCTGCGACCGGGAATGCAAATATCTTCGCACTTGTAGTCCCAACAAACCTTGGTGACTTCTCGTTCGACCATCTTTGGCACACACACTCGGCGGCAGCAGGCCGAGCAGCCACAACGATCGCATCGGGTGTCGTCGCCCAGGGCGGCGCACACCAATACGAAATGCACGGCCGCAACGAGCAGGTACTGGGTAAGCGGGCGGAGCAAGCGTTTGTGGAGCAGTTGCGATCTGGTAGTCATCTGTCAACCTCTCTGGGGCAGTGGACCTTGACGAGCATCCGTTGTGCCGGCACGCGATGCGACAACGGCGGCCGCCGCGTTGCGCTAGAATTCGACCTGGAACCTGCCGCCGTAAATATCGAACGGGGCCACTCCCGCGTTGGCGTAGTTGGGAATGCTGTGAATCCAATTGAACTGAAGGCGTGTAAATCGATTCCACCACCAATTCACACCCAACGTCAACTCGTTGACCGAGCCTGGATTTGGCGCCGGCGGCGGCCCGGCCGAATTCGATAGTTGGTTTTCCGGGAGGATGTCGGTTCCTGACAGATCGACCCAGGACCAGCGGAAGGCAACTTCCCAGGCGCCCCAACCGCCGACGCACAAATTGCGGCGGCCGATGCCAAAGAAGTCACTGTACGGGACGACGTTGTAGTCGAGCACGCCCGCTTGTTTCAGGTACAAGCAGCTCTCGCCGGTCAGGAAATAGCCACACTGGAAGTACGCGCCCGGATAAACGACGGCCGGACCATTGCGCTGATTGACGCTGGCGCACATGAACTCGGTCTGGAAGTGCGCCGGCCCCCAATTGCTGGCCAGTTCGACGTGATAGAAGTTGAAGCTATTCGCGAGGATTCGGCCCGAGTCCACCACCACCGGCGTGCCGGCGACGGTCAGACCGCCACCGGCCGGGTCGCCTACGAAGAATTCCGGAATGGGGCGAGAATTGTACGTCTTGGCAAAAGAGCCCGTCGTGCCGTCGCCGCCGATCTGGCTGTAGCTATAGCCGCCGCCGACGTGCACCAGGTATCGTCCCTGGGACAAGTCGTCGTAGTACAGCAGGTGCGTCGCCCGCGCGGTGAATGACACGCCGCCGGAGTCGCCGATCTGCGTGCCCGCGCGCGTGTCGCCCAGGGTGCTATAGGTGCTGCCCGTGCCGTTAAAGAAGGTCAGGCCCGTTCCGTACATGCTATAGGCCCACATCGTCCGCTCGTCTTCGCTCATGGCGTACGACATGATGCCGACGCGGCGAAATGGATCCAGCGCCTGAAAGGGCAGCGAGCGTTCCAGAAAATCAAGGTGTCGAATACTCGTCCAGCTATCCATCGTGCCGGGCTGACGAAATTGGCCGATCCGCACGGTGCCGAAGAACGGTAGCTCGGACTGCTCTCCCCAGACGTCCATGAAGCTGGGGCGTCCGGCCGTCGCGAAATCCATTTCGATCGAGTACCCGGTGAACTCCGTAAGTTTGCCGATCGCTTGCAAACGCGTGCGACGAAAGCCCACGCCGTCCTGGATGTCGCCCAGCTGGGATCTGCTGGCGGCGCTTTGCGTGAACAGACCTTCATCCAACTGCATGAAACCGCTTAGGCGTATGATGGGCAGTTCGTCCTTCTTCGTCCCGCCGGCCGCTTGCAACCGCCGCTCGGCGGCGTCCAACCGCAGGTCCAAGTTGCCGGCCTGGTTCGGATCGAGCACCGGCGTGCGCATCGCATCTTCGACGTCGTTGCTCGAAATGTTTGGGCCGATCGTCCGGCCCAAGTTGCCCGGTTGATTCGGGTCGAGCACCGGTCCCGGGGTTTGATACGCCGTGGGAGTCACGCTCGACGCCGTGCCGACCATGGCCGGCACTGCGTACGGCGGCGCCGCCGCAACAACGTCTCGCGGTTGATCGGCCGGTGCCGACGGGAGCAGAGGTGCCGCCAACTGGCTGGGCGGCGGCAGCGGCACAGGAATGGGCGCTATCGGGGGCGGCGCTGTGGGCATTTGCTGCAATGGCGCTGGCACGGCGCCGCCGACCGGTACCGGTCCAACGCGGGCCGGTACGGGGCTATCACTGGCCGGTACGGGGCTAACACTGGCCGACGCCGGTTGGTGAACGCCAGTTGCGGTCGGCCACGCGGGCAACGCGGACGCCGCGGGAGTGCTTGTAAACGGATAGGGGGGATTCGGCGATTGGAAGACGGGCGCGACCGGCGGTTGGGCGGCTGATGGCTTGCCTTGCGCCAGCAAGGCCGCGATCGCAATGCATGCTCCCGCACCGACAACCGTCGATCGATTCTTGATGCACCGCACGACAGGACTCCTCGAAGCAACATGAAGCGTGACGGTACACGCACCTTCACCCTCCACCTGCTTCGACCGACAAAGTCTGCCGCCTTTAGCTAATCGAAATACCTGACCGAACCGACAGGAAACCCCTGGTCGTCAAAGTGCCAGGTGTAGTCAGCGTGCCGCTCCAACGGCACGACAGCACGACGTGAGGACGCTCGGCGGGACCCGCTCTGAACTCTTGCGCTTTTCAGCTACCGGCTCGGCGGGAGCCTCGCCCTCCCGAAGACATCTGAACTCTGGCGCTTTTCAGCTACCCAGAAATCATGTCAGGCACGGGGTGCCTGACCTACGAAAGCAATTAACCACGACGCCACGACGGCACGAAGATTACGAAGAGACGACGAAGAGACAAATTCGTTTGCCACAGAGGACGGCACCGAGGGCACCGAGAAAAAAGTCAAAGGAGATTTGTGTGGTGGCGTGCTGGTTGATCAAAGATTCCGCCTGCGCCGCTGCGCGGCTTGATCTTTGAGTGAACGATCACGATACGACGGGCTCGCGCCCGTCGCTAAAAGACCTGGGCCGCTAGCGCGGCCAAGAGGCTGAACTCTGGCGCTTCTCAGCTACGAGGATTGCACTGGCGAGACGCCAGTGGCACCGGAAAGCAGTGGCACCCGGAAGCTACGGCACACGGCGTGTGCCGGCTACAGAAGACCGAACTCTGGCGCTTTTCAGCTACGAACAGCCACCTCACGGCGTCACGTGCGAAATCTTGCCGAACCGCGGATCGAACGAATCGTCGATATTGCGGGCGAAAGCAAAGTCACGCTTGTAGTCGATCGCAAAGAAGCGCATCGGCTGGCCCGTGGTTGCATCCGGCGGGCTGCTGGCGTTGTCGAATTCCAGGATGGCCGTTTGGATCGCGGCTGCCAGCTCGGGCTTGAGATTGTAGATATGTCCGATCGTCAGACGCGGCGTGACCTGCGACTCGTACACCACGCGAATCTCCGATTTCTTCAAACTGCCGTCCTGCAGCATGCTCTGGATCTTGTCGGCCGACAGCGCGGCCACTTCGAACTGGCCGGAAACCAGCCCCTCGATCGAGCGCCGCTGGCCATGCGAAAAATGCACGTGATAGTCGACGTTGGGGCGCATTCCCGCTTCGCGCGCCAGCACCGCCACGGCCGCCCGATAGCCGGTGATCGAGTCGGGCCGCGTGCAGGTGAGCTTGTGCCCGCGCAACTGAGCCAGCGACTTGATCGGGCTCAAGGGGCGGACCGCGATCACCAGATGGTTGCCGCTAGCGCCAGCCTCGGTGCCCACTACGGCGATGG
Source organism: Pirellulales bacterium (assembly GCA_050250435.1). Taxonomy (GTDB): domain Bacteria; phylum Planctomycetota; class Planctomycetia; order Pirellulales; family PALSA-1355; genus JBFWOR01. The sequence goes on from JBFWOR010000024.1 coordinate 70,595, forward strand.
GTATGAAGCCGGCGTTGTTGACAAGGTACGGCGTGTCGGCGGCGTGCAGCGCCACGACGTGAATTTTTCCGGCTTTGACCGCGGCCGTATCGTCGGACGAATTGAAGTATTCCTGCGCCTCGACCTTTTTGCCAGTCGCCTTGGCCAGGTGCGCCTGAAATGCTTCCCAATCGATGCGCTGCACGTCGTCGTCGTCGCCCTCGTAATGGGCCAACACGATCGTCTCGGGATCGAGGCACTGCGCGGGATCAGTCGGCGGATCGGCCAGCAGCTGTCCGTCGCCGTCACGGTAGCCCGGCGCCAGCCGCTTGTGGGCCGGCTGAATCAAGCCCAGCTGCGCCACCAGCCGGTCCTGTCCGGCGCGCATTGCCGCTTGTTCGCGCACGGCACGATACGTGACGTAGGCCATGCCGGCGACAGCGGCCGCCAGGGCGCAATACAAAAGCGGCCGCACCATCCCCCCAACTGCGGCGGGCGCGCGGGCACTCGTGGGACTGCTGAACGATGAATCGCGTGTCGAATCAGATGCGTCGCTCATCGAAGTCTCTCAAGACCTGGAACTGCACCAGCGACTGGCTCGTGCCTTGCCCATTGCCGCCGAAGCGCTGCGGCGACGGCGAACAGGGGGGCGCATCGTCGCAGGCCGAATGCCGCTTTATAGCCGGGTCACGTGTGAACTTGATGAGTAATAGATGAGCCAGCGTTTTGGCCGGCAGCCCCAAATGCCGACCCCGTCATGCTCAGGTCGGCAATTTCTGCTTGCCGTTCTTGGCTTTGCTCGCGTCGGCCTGAGCAAGATCGACGGCGCGCCACATGTACCAGCTCGCCACGGAGCGATACGGCCGCCAGCGTTCGCCGTGCGCCAGCAGCTCCTTGGGCGTCGGCATTTCGGTGGCGCCGTACGTGTGCATGAAGCCCTTGCGGACGCCGAAGTCGCTCACCGGCAACACGTCGGGCCGGCCGAGCCGGAAGATCAACAGCATCTCCACCGACCACGGACCAATGCCGCGCACCTGCACCAGCCGCGCAACGATTTCCTCGTCGCTCATTTTCTGCAGGCGGGCCATCGTGGGCACCACGCCTTCGAGCGTCTTGGCCGCCAGGTCCTTTACACTGAGCATCTTGTTTTGCGACAGACCGGCGCCGCGCAGTGCCTTGTCGGGCGTGGCCAGCACGGCCTCGGGCTTGGGCCCGCCGCGGCCCGGAAAGAGCGCCTCGACGCGGCCGTAGATCGTGGCCGCCGCTTTGCCCGCCAGCTGCTGATAGACGATGGCCCGCATTAAATATTGGAACGAATTGCGGGTGGGCTCGGGCCGATGCGTGAACGGGCCGGCGCGCTTGATCACACGTGCCAGACGCTTGTCGGCGCGCTTGAGCACTTCCACCGCCTCGTCGGGATCGTATTGCAAACCCATAATCTTGCGCGCTCCGAATCGGTGCAGGCATTTCCCCTGTGCTGACTGTATCGCGACGCCGCGTTGAAAAAAAGCGCCGTCACACGAAGAGGCAATTGGGCGCAGCACATAGCGCGATCGACCTCCGCGAAAGTGCCCTTTTTCGTCTGGCATGGAGGCGGCGAGCGCGGTTAGAATACATCCACGCCCGCTGATACGTCCCGCCTGCCTGCCCGCCTGAAACATCCCGCCGCAACCGAACCGGTTTCACACCGTGGCCGCGATGCACCACCCTTCGCAGTGCGACAAGTCAAGCGACTTCACCGAGCAAGGCTGCGCCGACTTGCGACGCGCCCGCCGCATCACGCGCCGCAGCGTGCTGCAGGCCGGCGGGCTCGGATTGCTGGGGTTGGGTCTGCCGCAGCTGCTGGCGGCCCGGGCCACGGCGGCTGCGAGTGTCGGCACCGCCGCCGGCTTTGGCCGGGCGAAGCGCTGCATTTTCCTGTTCATGTGGGGCGGGCCCAGCCAGCTCGACACGTTCGACATGAAGCCCGATGCGCCGCGCGAAATCCGCGGCCCGTTCCAACCGATTGCTACGCGCGTGCCGGGCGTGCAGATTTGCGAGCACTTTGGCAAGTTGGCCAGCCTGACCGACAAGCTGGCCATCGTGCGCACGCTCTCGCACACGGATCCCGCGCATTTATCGAGCGGCCACGCCACGCTCACCGGCCATTGGGCGCCGAAGATCAATAGCGACGCCGAGCCGCCCAGCGAGCGCGATACGCCGCACATTGGCTCGATGCTCGCGCGGCTGCGGCCCGCCGGCGGCACGCTGCCCTCGTTCGTCACGCTGCCGTGGCTGGCTTATCATCCGGCGGCGCCGGGCGGAAAGGCACCCGGGCAGCACGGCGGTTGGCTGGGCCGCGGCTACGACCCGCTCTTGCTGAGTGGCGATCCGAACGCCCCCGACTGGCGCGTGCAGGAACTGAACCTGGCGGACGGCGTGAGTTACGAACGGATCGCCGCGCGCGGCGCACTGTTGGCCGAGATCGATCGCCAGCGGGCAGCTCTCAGCGTGGCTGACGCGACCGGCTTCAAAGAGCGCGCGTTTGGTTTGCTCTCCTCGCCCGAGGCCCGGCAAGCGTTTGACCTGGCCCAAGAGCCGGACTCCGTGCGCGATCGCTACGGCCGCAACATTCACGGGCAGTGCGTGCTGATGGCACGCCGGCTGGTGGAGCGCGGCGTGCCGCTGGTGAGCGTCAACTGGCACAACGACGGACGGAACTTCTGGGACACGCACGGCCAGAATTTTTCGCGGCTCGAGAAAGAGCTCATCCCGCCGGCCGATCAGGCGCTCTCGGCGCTGCTCGCCGATCTTGCCGAGCGCGGGCTGTTGGACGACACGATCGTGGCCTGGGTGGGCGAGTTCGGCCGCCGGCCGCAGATCGACGGCGGCAACGCAAAGGACGGCGGTCGCGCCCATTGGCCGTTCTGTTACAGCGGTCTGTTGGCGGGCGGAGGCGTTCGTGGCGGTGCGGTGTACGGCCGCAGCGACAAGCACGCCGCCCATCCGGCCGATGCCCCGGTCTCACCGCTCGATTACGCCGCCACGATTTATCATGCGCTGGGCATCGATCCGCACTCGACGGTGAACGACCGCGTCGGCCGGCCGAACCGCGTGTGCGAGGGGACGCCGATGGGCGCGCTCTTCGGGTGATCGCGCGGCCCGAAAGAGCACCCGTGAGTTCACACTGCTGGACAAGCCAGCAGTGGCACCCGAAATTCGTTACCCGGCGTCCGCGTTTGCTTATTCTCTACAGGCTATTTGATGTCGATCAGCTCGACCAGGAAGTGCAGCCTGGCATTGGGCGGAATGACCGGCGGGCGGCCCATCGGCCCATAAGCCAGGTCCGAGGGAATCTCGAGCTCGATCATGCCGCCTTTGCCGACCAGTTGCAGCCCTTCGGTCCAACCCTTGATCACCCGGTTGAGCGGAAAAGGCGTGGGCTCGCCGCGCTTGTAGGAGCTGTCGAACTCAGTGCCGTCGTCGAGCCAGCCCTTGTAGTGCGCGACCACATTGTTGGCTGCGCGTGGCTTGTCGCCGTCGCTCTGGCGGCGGATGCGATACTTCAGACCGCTGGGCGTGGTGGTGAATTCCTTCGGAGCGTCTTTGTCGACAGGTCCAGGTTCGGCGGCCATGGCGAAACTCGCAATGAGGGTGAAGACGACGATCGAGAACACAGCAGTCTGACGGCGCATGGCGTGGCTCCGGCGGCAGAAGGAAGGAAACGCCGGGCACGTGGCCGGCGCGGTCAAACCACAAAGCATACGCGTTGCGGCACGCGCTGCCTACCGGAGAGGCGTAAGTGCCGAGCAGGCAACGGGTAGCACGTCCGCGCCGCGACCGGCGAAGGCGTTTCCGCACCCTGCACGAACCCATCGGCGGTCGGTTATACTAGCGTCCGGCAAAGGGGACCTCCAAGTCGCCTGAGAGATCGCGATGCGTGACCTGCGGTTCTGGGTGCTGATGATTCTGGCAGCCGCCTCGACGGCGCGGGCTGACGAACCGCCAGCAGCCGCGCCGGCCGCCGCCGCGCACGACCTGGCCCGCGATATTCTGCCGCTGCTCAAGAATCGCTGCGTCAAGTGTCATGGTCCGGCGAAGCAGGAGGGCGGACTGAACCTCAGCACGCCCGGAGCGATCGCTCGCGGCGGCGAGAACGGCGCGGTCATCGAGCGCGGCCAGGCGGATACGAGCTTGCTGTGGCACCGCGTCGAATCGGACGAGATGCCGCCCGAAGATCCGCTGCCGGCGGCCGAAAAAGAACAACTGCGTGCCTGGATTACGGCCGGGGCTTCCGGGTTGCCCGATGCGGCGGCCACGCCGGCCGCCAGCGATCATTGGGCCTTTCAGCGGCTGGTGGCACCGCCGGTGCCGGCGGTGCGGGATGCGACCGCGGCGCGCACCGCGATCGATCGCCTGGTGCTCGCCCGGCTGGAAGCGGCCGGACTGGCATTTAATCCCGAAGCACCACGCTCAACGCTGATTCGTCGCGTGGCGTTCGACCTGACGGGGCTGCCGCCCACGCCGGATGAGGTGCAAGCGTTCTACGACGACACGGCAGCGGACGCGTACGAGCGGATGGTCGATCGCTACCTGGCCTCGCCCCACTACGGCGAGCGCTGGGGCAAGCACTGGCTGGACGCCGCCGGCTATGCCGATTCGAACGGCTACTTCAGCGCCGATTCGGACCGGCCGCTGGCCTACCGATATCGCGATTACGTGGTGCGCGCGCTGAACGAGGACAAGCCGTTCGACCGGTTTGTCCTCGAGCAAATGGCGGGTGACGAGTTGTCGGGTTATGTGCCCGGTCAGAACGCCACGCCGGCGATGATCTCATTGCTCGAAGCGACGCATTATCTGCGCAATGGCCAGGACGGCACGGGCGAGAGCGACGGCAATCCGGAAGAGGTGCGCATCGATCGCTACTCGGCACTGGAAGCCACGACGCAGATTGTCAGCTCGTCGCTATTGGGTCTGACGCTGCAATGCGCCAAGTGCCACGATCACAAGTTCGAACCGATTTCGCAGCGCGATTACTACCGCTTGCAGAGTGTCTTTTATCCGGCGCTGAACATTGATGACTGGCAAAAGCCGAACGATCGGCACGTGTTCGCCAACCTGCCGGGCGAAGTGGAGCGCTACGAAGCGCGGGTCCAGGAAATCGACCGGCAAGTGGCCGCGCAGCGCGCGCAGTTTGCCGACTGGGTGCGCGGCCATCGTCCGCCCAGCACCGTGCTGTTTCACGACGAGTTTGCCGACGGCGGTCCGGCGTTGGCGGAGAACTGGAGCCCCACGGCGCCGGGCGACGACGCGCCGGGCGGCACTCCGGCGGTGGCGCTCGACACCGCTGCGGCCCCGGCCGCCCAGCGGACCGAGGGCGCGCTGGCAATTCTGGAGAGCGGCGCCGCCGGCGATCGCTGGCTGTCCACGCGGCAGGCTTTCGATTGGACGCCGAACGCCCCTGGCGAGTGGATCCAGGTAACGTTCGATCTGGTGGCGGATCGGGCCACGGCCGACGGCGCTGCCGCGGCGCGCATTGCCTACTTCATTGCGCTGGCCGACTTTGACGACAACGGGCCGCAGGCGGGCGGGAACTTGTTGATTGACGGCAACCCGGCCGGCGGCGCCAGCGTGCATCTCGATTACCCGGGCAGCGACACAAAAGCCGCGGGCGACCTGGGTGGCGGGCGCTACGAGCCGGGCCACAACTTTGGCGTGCGCATCACCCACGTCGACGGCGACAAGTTCCGCCTGGAACACCTGGTTGACGGCGTACCCGAGGAGCAGGAGATCGAACTGACTGCCGCCGATTTGCCGGATGGCGGATTTGGTTTCGAGTATTGCTGCGGCCGCAGCTTCGTGGTCGACAACGTGCTGGTGGAGCGCAGCGCCGAGGGCGCGACCGCAGATCAGTCCAGCAAAGATCTCCACGCCGAGCTGCGTGCGAAACGGAAAGAGCTGGCGGACGCTGTGAAGAAGCTGGAGCAGGAGCGGGGCGACCGGCCCGGCAAGATCGCCTGTGTGTTCGAGCGCAGCGCGCAGCCGCCGGACGTGTTTCTGCTGGAGCGCGGCAACTATGGGGCGCGGGGCGAAAGGGTTGAGCCGGCGCCGCTCGAAGCGCTGGCCGAGGCCGGCGAAGCGCTCGATGTTCGCCCGCCAGCGGGCGCGGCAAATTCCAGCGGCCGACGCCTGGCATGGGCGCGGTGGGTGACGGCGCCGGGCTCGCGCGCGGCGGCGCTGGTGGCACGCGTGCAAGTCAATCGCCTGTGGCAGCACTATTTCGGCAGCGGGATTGTCGCCACCACCGAGAACCTCGGCACGAGCGGGGCGCCGCCCTCGCACCCGGAGCTGCTCGAATACCTGGCCCAGCGGTTCGTGACGTCCGGCTGGAGCAGCAAGGCTTTGCACCGAGAAGTACTGCGATCGGCCGTGTATCGGCAGACGAGCACGTTCCGCGAGGAGGCCTTTGCCGCGGATCCCGAGAACCGGCTGCTGTGGCGATTTTCGCTGCGGCGGCTCGACGGCGAGGCCCTGCGCGATGCCATGCTGCGGGTGGCCGGCGCGCTCGATGCACACAGCGGCGGACCCTACGTGCCGACGGCGCGCGACGAGCAGGGAGAGGTCGTGATTACCGGGTCAGGCTCGGGCGCCGCGCGGCGGGCGATCTATCTCCAGCAGCGCCGTACGGCCGTGCTCAGTTTTTTGAATGTGTTCGATTCGCCCAGCATCGTGTTCAACTGCGTGGCGCGGCCCGTTTCGACGATGCCGCTGCAGTCGTTGAGCTTGTTGAATTCGGAGTTCGCGGTGCAACAGGCGACCCGGTTTGCCGAGCGCGTGGCGGCCGCGTCGCCCGCCGACGATGAGGCGGTGGTGCGCCGCGCTTACCAGTTGGCCCTGGCGCGTGAGCCGAGCGAGCCGGAACTGGCGGCGGCGCGGGAGTTCGTTGCCGGCCAGCGCAGCCACTATGCCGCCGCGGCAGGCGGCGCCGATGAGGCGGCCGCGGACAAGGCTGAGAGCCCAGCGGCGACGCAGCAAGCCTGGCGCGACTTTTGCCAGATGCTGTTGGCCAGCAATGCGTTTTTGTACCTGGAGTGAGACTGGTCGCATGAACGAACGATCCATCGACTCGCCGTCAGCAGCCGCGACCGAACTTTCGCGCCGCGCGTTTCTGGGCCACTACGCCGGCTCGCTGGGCGGACTGGCGCTGGCGCACTTGCTGGGCGGTGCGGCCTGCGCTGCCACGGGCGCCACCGGCGAACAGGCCGGCGCGCTGCTGCGCCCCAAGGCCAAAAACGTCATCTGCCTTTTTCAGCATGGCGGGCCGAGCCAGATGGACCTGTTCGACCCCAAGCCCACGCTGAACAAGTATCACGGCCAGCCGTATCCGGGCGGGCACATCGAGGCTCACTTCGACAAGCAGCGCGGCAACGTACTGGGCTCGCCGTTCAAATTCGCGCCGCACGGGCAATGCGGCATGGAACTGTGCGAGCACTTGCCGCATACGGCCCGGATTGCCGATCAGCTCACGCTGGTCCGCTCCATGAACACGGAGAGCGTGGACCATGAATCGGCCTTGCGCTTGATTCATACGGGGCGTTTCTTTGCGGGCATGCCCAGCTGGGGCTCGTGGATCACCTATGCGCTGGGCAGCGAGAACCGCAACTTGCCGGCCTACGTCGTGCTGTCTGATCCCGCCGGGCTGCCCGTCGACGGCGAGCGCAACTGGTCGGCCGGCTGGCTGCCGGCCGTGTACCAGGGCACGACGTTCCGCTCGGGCAAGTCGCCGGTGCTGAACCTGCAAACGCCCGACTCGGTCACGCCGGAGGCGCGGCGCAACCAGCTCGCCTACCTCGAACGGCTCAACCGGCTGCACCTGGAACATCATCCGCGCAACTCGGAGCTCGAGGCGCGACTGGCGAATTTTGAAACGGCCGCCCGGATGCAGACGGCCGTGCCCGGCGTGCTCGATATCGCCGCGGAGACGGCAGAGACGCACAAACTGTATGGGCTGGATCGCGACGAGACGCGCGAATACGGCACGCGCTGCCTGCTCGCGCGACGACTGGTCGAGCAGGGCGTGCGCTTCGTGCAGATCTTTCTGCAGAGCCAGCCCTGGGACACGCACAACCACAACGCCGAGAGCCTCAAGGGCCTGTGCGCCAAGACCGATCAACCGAGCGCGGCGCTGGTGGAGGATCTGGCGCGGCGCGGGCTATTGGACTCGACCATCGTGTTGTGGACCGGCGAGTTTGGCCGGCTGCCGATTTCGCAAGGCGCCGACGGCCGCGATCATAACCGGCGCGGCTTCTCGCTGTGGATTGCCGGCGGCGGATTCAAGCCCGGCTACGTGCACGGAGCGACCGACGAGTTCGGCTACGAGGCCGTGCAAGACGTCGTCACCGTTCACGACCTGCATGCGACGCTGCTGGCGGCGCTGGGGCTCGACCACCAGCGATTGACTTACCCGCACGACGGCCGGCCGACGAGCCTGACCGATCCCGAGGTAACCAAAGCTCGGGTGGTGCCGGCGCTCTTGGCGTGACGCAGGGGTGCCGGACATCTTGCCAGTGCCGAGCTGTGATGTGGAATCACACTGGCGAGACGCCAGTGCCACCCGGCGGCGTGACAATACGGCACTGCTGGACAAGCCGGACAAGCCAGCAGTGGCACCCGGCGAGCACTGGCGAAACGCCAGTGCCACCAATCAAAGTCCCGAAGGTGCTACTCCCACGCGTCGCCTAAGACCGACAGCGCGAGATCGCTCGCCTCCTCGTCGTCGTCCGCCGCGGCGTCGTCAGCACCCAGTTCGTCCACGAGCGACCAGTCGTCGAATAGCTGTTCGGTGGCTTCGTCCTGCACGGTCGCTGCGGCAGGTGCGGCCGACGCGGCAAAAACGGCTGGCGGCGGCGCGGCCGTCTCCGCGGCCGCACTCCACAGTGATGTCGCCAGGCCGAACGCCAGCGCATTCTGATCGGCTCCAGCCAGGCCGCTGCTCGGACCGGCGCCGATTGCCAGCGGTGACATGCCCGGCGACGGCGGGTTCGAAGGCATGAAGAACGGCCAGGTCACCAGCGGCAGGTTGCTGACCACGCGCACCTCCGTGGTGAACACGTAGGGGTTGCCGCCGATGGGGCTGGTGAACGTCAGCTCGATCATGAAGGCCCGCGCGCCGGTGGCCGGCGTGGCCACGTTGCCCACATAGACGCCGCCGCCCTGATCGGCCAACAACGCGCTCGTCCAGTTGATGCCCGGATTGTTACTGCGGCGGAAATCGCGGGCCGAAGGATTCGTGGCCTGCCACAGCCGCACGGCAGTGGGCGCGGTCACCGTCTGCACACGGAGCGAGCCATCGGGATCGGTCGTCCAGGAGAACTCCGGTAGCGACAGCCCATTGACGATGGCATTGGTGAAGGTCTGCGTGCTCTCGGTCGCGCGCGAGTCCAGCCCGTGGCCCGTGTTCGGAATGTAGCGCACGTACTTGGGGCCCGGAATGTCGCTGAAATAGAACTGGCCGGAATCGGGCACAAAGAACTCGTCGCCGGTGGAGTTCAACAGCAGCTTGGGGATCGTGGTGAGGTTGCTGGTTTCCAGGTAGCGATATGGATCGACGATGCGGCCCAACTCCTGGTTGGCCGGCATCAGCGTGTTCTGGATCAGGTTGAACTCCTGGTAGTCGCCCACGGCCTCGGCAAAAAAGCCGTAGAAGCCATAATGGTGCACCATCGACTCGTCCAAGTTCAGCAGGTCGATCACGCCGGGGATCACGGCCCGCACGCGGCCGTCCATGGCGCCGGTGAGCCAGGTGGTCCAGCCGCGTTTGGAGTAGCCGGTGACGATGAAGTCGGCGACGTTCATGCTGGAGTGCACCGTGTCTTTGGCCTGCACGGCGTCCATGGCTTTCATGGCGCTTTTGACCATGGGCAACAAGAGCGGCCACGTATCGACGTCGGGGCCGACGTCGTTGACGAACTTATTGAACGTGTAGGCGATGATGTCGTCTTCGCTGCGATTCACGCCCGGCGCCTCGTCGCTGAAGTGCATGGACTGATTGGGCACGGTCGGCAAGACCGCCGTGATCATCTGCCGCTGCACGGCGATGGTGCCCAGGGCGAGCATGTCGCCACTGAGCGTGGTGGGGGCCGCGCCGCCATTGCTGCCGCCGGTGACATACAGCAGGGCCGTGGAGTGCGTGACCGTGGTGGGCACAATGATCTGCAGCCAATGTCGCCACAGCGAGCGGTTGGTCTCCGAGGCCGAGCGCCACGTCTGGCTCGTCAGGTCGTACACGTAGACCGTAAATCCGCTGCCGGCGATCGTGCTGACCGGTGAAGCGGAGAGCGCGCTGGTGGGATCGGTCGCGTAGACGTAGTCGGCCAAGGCGTCGCTGCCCAGCGTGTCGATCAGCAGCGAGGTGAGGGCGCTTGTGCCTTCGTTGCCGGCCGGATCGGTGGCCCGGGCGCGGATCTGCACCAGGTAGGGCCCGTCGATCGCGTTTGTAGCGGGCAGCGCCGGATCGATCTGGAAGTACGCGCTGCCGTTGTACAACAGCGCCTGCGTGCGGTTCGATTCGCCGGCGTCGTCAAAGTCGCCGTCGTTGTTGATATCGACGTCGATGCGCACTTGCGTGTTATTGGCGAGCCCGGCACCGGTGACGGTGACATGCGGCGTGCGGTCGTCGCTGAACGTGACCAGCGTGGTGGCGGTCATGGCCGGCGCGTCGGCGTCGATCTCGATGGTCAGTCCGTCGGAAAAAGCGCTCACGTTGCCCGCGCCGTCTTCGGCCGTCGCCTCAATCAGGTACAGGCCGCTGCCCAAGGCCGAAAGCGTAAACTGCGCCACCGGACCGGCCACCTGTTGCGCCACGGGCGAGCCGTCGACCCACAGCGTCACCAGCGATCCCATTTCGGCCGTCACCTCGATCGTGGGCGTCGTGTCGCTCGTTAGGTCGTCGCTGTTGCTTTCGCCCAGATCGCTCCCGGGCGTGAGATCGGGCGTGCTGGGCGTGCCGATGGACGTATCGACTTCGAAGAAGATGTCGAAAAAGCTGTCCACAAAGTGGGCGTCGCCGGCCCGCAGGTGCAACGTGTACGGCCCGTCGGCCAGCGGTCCGCCGTTGATCGTATCCATGGTGCTGATGCCGAGCGTGAACGTCCCTCCCGAAAGCTGCGGCAACACGTCCACCGGGCTCCCGCCGTTGAGCGACGCGGTGAACAGCGTGATCGGTTGTGGGCTGGCGATGGTGCCGCTTATCGCGTAGTCGGTGGTGATGCCGTCGCCGGGGCTTCCGGTGTCGTTGGCCAGATCGGCGTTGATCACCGGCGCCGAAATCGTCACGGTCGCGCGGTTGAGAGCGCCGATGTTGCCCAGCGCGGCCGCGCGATCGCCGGCCACGGTGACGGTGTTGCTCTTGTCGAGATCGCGCGCGTTCGTGACGCCGCCCGCGCCGCCCAGCCCGCCGGCGATGACCGTCGAGGCGTCGGCGGTGGTGGTGGTGAACGAGGTGGCCGAGGGGCTGCCGGTGTCGCCGATTTTGTTGCCCCAGAAGAAGACGTCGGTCTGGACCAGGCCGGTATTCGCCGTGGGGAGGACCATCACTTCCAGCCACTGGTTGGCGATCGCGCCGTTGGCCCAAGTGATCTCCACGCGGTCCGAGCCGCTGATGCCAGCGCCCAGGCGGACGGAAAGGGCGCTGGGGGCGGGCGCCGCCGACCAGCTCGCCGGCGCATTGTTGGCCCCGACGCGAAATACGAAATCGCCGGCCGAGATCGAGCCGTGCGCGCCGCTGCCCAGCAGGTCGACCATCAGGCCGTTGATGCCGCGTGTGTAGCCGGAGATGTTGCTGAAATCGGCGAGCGCCCCGGTGGCCAGGTAAGCGGTCTTGTCGCTGGCGATGGCGCCGTCGTCGGCGGCACTGATGGCCGGATCGTTGCCGTCGAACGCCGACTGGTTGTAGAACAACAGCCGGCCGACCACGGTGGACGACAGCACGAACCGCCGCTCCAGCGGCTCCAGGCGCAACTGAAAACTGCGGGCCGCTCTGCCGGCCGAGCGGTTGCGAGAAACGCGGCCGAGGCGGGGCGCACGGGTGCCGGGACGCAGCATGGCATCTCCTCTGTCCGAAGAACGCGCCGTCGTTGCTTTCTGGCGCACAGTTGGGGGCAGGTGTCCGCGCGGTCAGTATAACTGGCGAACCGCGAAGATTCCAGCAAAAGTGCACTAGCCCGATCGCGCCAGCGAGGGCGATTCATCGGCGGCGCGGACCATTTCTCCCTCGCTCGCGCTTCGGGTTCGTGTTGGGTTGGCCCTCGCTCGCGCTTCGGGTTCGTGTGCTGATGCGCCGCGGCTCACGACCACAACTGTCGGTCCAGCATGCGGTAGTTGATCGCCTCGCTGACGTGCTCCGGGCCGATCGACTCGCGCTCGTCCAAGTCGGCAATCGTGCGGGCCAGACGCAAAATCTTGTCGTGGGCCCGGGCCGACAGTCCCAGCTCGGTCATCGTGCCGCGCAACAGATTCATCCCGGCGTCGTCCAGTTTGCAGTGCGCGCGGATTTGTTTGTGCGTCATGCGGCCATTGTGCCGCGTGGTGCTGCCGGCGAAGCGGCGGGCCTGAATGGCCCGGGCCACCACCACGCGCTCGCGCATGTCGGCGCTGGAGGTGCCGGGCGTGGTGGCCGAGAGCTCGCGAAACGGCACCGCCGGCACTTCAATGTGAATGTCGATGCGGTCGAGCAACGGCCCGCTGATTTTCGACATGTAGCGTTCGATTTGCGGCAGCGTGCAGTGGCAATCGCGGCGCGGATCGTTGCGATAGCCGCAGGGGCAGGGGTTGAGCGCGGCAATGAGCATGAAGTTGGCCGGAAACGTCGTGCTCGACAGGGCCCGCGAGATCGTGACAGTGCCGTCTTCCAGCGGCTGCCGCAGCACTTCCAGCGTGCGACGATTGAACTCGGGCAGCTCGTCCAGAAACAACACGCCGTTGTGCGACAGGCTGATCTCGCCTGGCGCGGGCGTGGAGCCGCCGCCGACCAGGCCGGCATCGCTGATCGTGTGGTGCGGCGCGCGGTAGGGCCGCGTGGCCAACAGCGGCTGGCCCGCCTGCAGCAGGCCCATGGCGCTGTAAATGCGCGTGGTCTCGATGCTCTCGCCGGCGGTGAGCTGCGGCAGAATCGTCGGCATGCGTTTGGCCAGCATGGTCTTGCCGGAGCCGGGCGGGCCGAGCATGAGCA
>JBFWOR010000025.1:0-73371 GCA_050250435.1 Pirellulales bacterium
GCTCCGGCACACGCAGCACGCGCTCCAGCGTTACCTTCAAAGTCTGTTCGACGCTGGCCGGATCGGTACCCATGCGCGAGCGCGCCGCGCGCAGCTCGTTCTCCACTTCCGCTTTCACTTGCGCCGTGATGAGTCGCCGTTGTTGTTCGATGTTCTCCAAAAAGCGGCCCTGGCCGTCGTTGATCGGATCGTACGCGGGGGCCGGCGTTGCCGCCTCCGGCTCGGCATCGCTCGGAGCCGGCACGCTGACTGCCGCATCCGCCTGGGGCGGCGCCGCCTGTTCGCTTTGGAATTTTTTGACCTCCAGCTTCTGGGCGCGGGCATCCGACGGCTGGCCGGATTGCATCTTGGCCAGTTGCTTCTTCACGGCCAGTGCCGTGGGATCGTTCGGGTCGCGGCGCAAGGCTTCATCGGCCAGTCGCTCGGCCGTGCCCAGATTCCCGGTGGCAATCGCCTGGCTGCCCAGTTTGGCCAGCGTCTCGGTTGCCTGATCGAGCAGGCGGCGAACTTCCTTCAAGCCGGGCGTGCCCACGGTCGCCAGCCGCAGTCCGTCGTCGGCCGTGGAAGCTTCCACCAGCGAAACCAAGAAGCCGAAATCGGCGTTCGATTCGCCGGTGCTCACGGTCCATTGCAGGGGCATCGACTTGCCGCCCACGGCAACCGTGGCCGTCACCTTCTGCTCGCCTTGGAGAGTGCCCTGGCCCACGACGATCGTGTCGCGATCGCTGCGCAGCGGCGGCAATTGCTTGGGATAGACGTTGCTGAATTCGCTCGGCCAGGCGACCTCTTGCGGCCAGGCCACGGTGCCCCGCACCGCGCTCGCCAAATACGCGGCCGCTTGTTTCGGATCGATGCTGTCGCTGTCGATCGCCAGCATGCCGCCGGTCAGATTCGCCAGCGAGGCCAGCAATTGGCCGTCGACCTGCACGCCCAGCGCGTAACTGCTCACGGCAACTTGCCGCGACACCAATTCGTCGACCAGTTGCCGATATTCGTCAAGCACCAGCATGTGCGCCGCGCTCACGCCGTCGCCTATATAGATGGCCACTTTCGGCGCCGCAGATTTGTCGTCGAACATTCCGGCGGCGGCCTGCAATGCCACGGGCATGTCGGTCGCGCCCAAGGGCGCGCGACCGTGGAGGGCCGCCAGCGCCTGCTTCAGCTCCGCGCTGTCCGGCGCCACGAGCCCCTGTGTGAGAGGCGTTGCCGCCAGATCGACCGCCACCAGCGCCACGCGATCATTCTGCGCCAGGCCCGAGACCAGCGCACTCAGCGCGGCGAGCGCTTTGCTGCGCACGGCGCCCGCCTGACTGGCGGAAGTGTCGAACAGAATGACGACCTGGCGTCCGGCCTTGGCGGCTAAAGGTGCGTCGGCCAGGTCGACGTTCGGAACCAGTCGCAACGCGAAGTAGCCCGTGCCATCCGGACTGACATAGGTGTCGAGGCGCGTTTCGGGGGCGGTTGCCTCGGCCGCTGCGGCCCGCGCCGGGCTACATAACGTAGCCGACACCAGGAGCCCGGCCATGAGAAGCCCAACGCTGGCAAGTCGAACGACAGGCATACACATCGATAGATTCTCCACTCGCATGAGTGATATCGGCTTACCGGTCGCCGTGTTCCGAGAGCGACGACCGAGCGCGCAATGAGACATGGGCTCGCATGAAGTCGTAAGATCGATCCTCCGCGTACCTATGGGCCTATTCTATTCACTAGTCTGGGTTTACGCCATAAAAATCGGGCGAAATTCACGGCTCCGGCAGGGTTCGGTTGCGCCGACTTCGAGATGCAAGCGCGAGAATTCTGGGCTTTTTTCACGGTGGCCGCAGCCGCCGGCCGTTTCGCCGCTCTGCCGTCGACGCAGATTGCCCTGGCTTCCGCCGGATGGTGGGAGTGCTTGCGCGGCAGGTCGAGCCGTCACGGCCACGGCCCCCGCAATATGGCCGACCGCGCCACCGGCAGTTCGTCTTTGACCAACCGAGAGCATCCGGAATAATGCTTTCCGCGCGGCACAGGCTTCGCTGCCGCCTTGCGCAGTCCCAGTCAATCCTTTGAGCCCTACAGCCATGAAGCGATACGTATTGGTTCCCGTTCTGGCGGCGCTGTGCGGCGCCGGTGTGCACGAAGTCTGGCAGTCTTGGCAACGGCCGCGACCCCTCGCGGCGCAAGAGCCCCAACTGGCGCCCTTGCCGCCCACCATCGGCGAATCCAGTCGTCGTTCGGCCCAGCCGCGGGCCACCTTGCAAACGGCGCCGGCGACCGGCGAAGCGAATTTCACGGCCGAAGAACAGGTGAACGTCGCCGTCTACGAAAACGTGAACCGCAGCGTGGTCAACATCAACACCAAAACCGTCCGCAGCGACGCCTTCTTCTTTTTCGACGTCGAAGTGCCTTCCGAAGGCGCCGGCTCCGGCACCGTCATCGACAAGCACGGCCACATCCTCACCAATTTTCACGTCGTCGATGGCGCTCGCGAAATTCAAGTCACTTTGTTTGATGGCAAGGGCTACGAAGGGCAGCTGGTGGGCAAGGACGAGTCGACGGACGTGGCCGTCATTAAGGTCGACGCGCCTCAGGATTCGCTGTTGCCCGTGACGTTCGGCGACTCCTCGCGGCTGCGCGTCGGCCAGCGCGTGTTCGCCATCGGCAATCCGTTCGGCCTGGAACGCACGCTGACAACCGGCATTATTTCCAGCCTGAACCGCACGCTGCCGGCCCGCAACCATCGCACGATCAAGTCGATCATTCAGATCGACGCTGCCATTAATCCGGGCAACTCGGGCGGACCGCTCTTGGACAGCGGCGGCCGGCTGATCGGCATGAACACGGCCATCGCCAGTGCTACCGGCCAGAGTGCAGGCGTTGGGTTTGCCATACCCGCCGCGAACATCCTGCGCGTGGCGCCGCATTTGATCGAACACGGGCACGTGATTCGGCCCGACGTGGGAATCACCCGCGTGTTGCAAACGGAGGCCGGGTTGCTCATCGCCACGATGGTTCCCGGCGGGCCCGCCGAACGCGCCGGGCTGCGTGGGTTTCGCGTCGTGCGGCAGCGCCGCCGGCAGGGCCCGTTCAACTACGAGACGCAGACCATCGACCGCAACGCGGCCGATTTGATCGTGGCCGTTGACGGCCACAAGGTGGTCACCGCCGACGACTTTCTCACTTTCGTCGAAGAGCGCGAGCCGGGCCAGGAGGTCGTGGTCACCGTAGTTCGCGGCGGCCAGCAGCTCGACGTGCGCGTCCGCTTGGCAGCCATCGAGTCGTAACCGTCCGGCACTCAGCGCAACGTTCGATTTCCGCAGCATCGCTACAGCGCGCACAGCGGCGGGGCGGACGCAGCTAACTGAGTATCAGCCGCGCGGTGCCCCACACAGCGATAAAGACGACCACGGTGATCAACAAGACGCCGGCAAAAGCTTGGAACATGGCTGAGCTGTGTGCGTGAGGTTGTGTGACGGTGGGTTGCCGCGGCAGATCCCGTTGGATAACGTCGGAAGCCGGGGAGGCGATATTCAAACGTGCCATCGCGGGCGTGTCAACGCCGAGTCATCGGCTCGATGTCAGTTCCGGTCGCTCGCCGCCGGCCCCACGCTTGTCGTTATTTCGCGGTGCCCGCCGCCTTGGCGACTTCAGTGCCCATTCGGCCGGTGAGCATCATGGCCCACATCTTCCAATCGGCAATAAACGACCAGAGCGGATACTTGAACGAGGCCGGTTTGTTCTTCTCGATGAAGAAATGCCCGACCCAGGCAAAGCCGTAGCCGACCACGGGCGCGGCCAGTAGCAGCCACGGGCTGTAGAGGATCGCGCCGGCGATCACCACGAGCGACAACGTGCTGCCGATAAAGTGCAGCGCTCGGCACGTCGGCACGGAATGTTCGCGCACGTAGAACGGCCAAAACTCGGCAAAAGTTTGGATACGATCGTTGGGCATCGTTGCAACTCCCACACCAGGTGGTGTCAAGCACGAAGGGTCTTGAAGACCGCGTAAGAATTATATCGTCGACTGCATGGCATAGCCAAATTCCGTGCCGTCCGTCACGCCGTCTCCTGCTCCTTGAGCCCCAGTTCCTCGCTCACCAGTTCGCGGATCTTGAACTTTTGAATCTTGCCGGTCACGGTCTGTGGAAAGCTCTCCACAAACTTGACGTAGCGCGGCACTTTATAGTGGGCCAGCTTGCCGCGGCAGAAATCGCGGATCTCATCCACCGTGCACGTGCAGCCATTCTTCAGCTTCACCCACGCGCACAGTTCCTCGCCGTACTTGGCGTCCGGCACACCGACCACGGCCGATTGCTCCACGGCCGGGTGCGTGAACAGAAACTCTTCGATCTCGCGCGGATAGATGTTCTCGCCGCCGCGGATGACCATGTCTTTGATGCGGCCGGTAATCCGGTAGTAACCGTTGGGCAGCCGCATGGCCAGATCGCCCGAGTGCAGCCAGCCGTCGGCGTCAATCGCCGCCCGCGTGGCCTCTGCGTTTTTGTAATAGCCGATCATGATGCCGTGCCCCCGGGCACATAACTCGCCCTGTTCGTTGTCGCCCAACGATTTGCCCGTCGCCGGGTCGACGATCTTCACCTCCACGCCCGGGAACAGCCGGCCAACGGTCTCCACGCGCAGCTCCATCGGATCGGTGTTGCGGCTCTGCGTGATAATGGGCGACGCCTCGGTAAGCCCGTAACCAATCGTCACCTCCGCGGCGCCCAGCACACCGATCACTTGCCGCATGACCTCGATCGGGCAGGGGCTGCCCGCCATCACCCCGGTGCGCAGCGAACTGGTATCGCGACCTGGCAGCGACGGGTCCTGCAGCACCGCGATGAACATCGTGGGCACGCCGTACAACGCCGTGCAGTGCTCATGTTCGATGGCGTCGAGCGTGGCGGTGGGATGGAAGCTCTCCGCCGGAATGACCATCGCCGCGCCGTACACCGCGCAGGTGATCGTGCCCAATACGCATCCAAAGCAATGGTAGAACGGCACGGGAATGCACACCCGATCATCCGCGGTAAAGGCCTGGCACAGGCCCGTGTAGTAGCCATTGAGCAGCAAATTACGATGGCTCAGCGTGGCGGCCTTTGGAAAGCCGGTCGTGCCGGAGGTGTATTGAATGTTGATCGGCTGATTCGGTTCGAGCTGGCGATCGATCTCGTCCAGCCGGCCGGGCGGAACCGCGGCGGCCCGAGCGAGCATTTCCTGCCACGTGATGGCGCCGGGGGGAGCTTCGTCTTCCAGTGCCACCACCCACCGCAGTTGGGGATAGTCCTGCGAGTTCAATTCGCCCGGCTTACTGCTGGCCAGCTCCGGACATACTTCGCGGAGCATGGCGAAATAATCCGACGTCTTGAAGCTCTCCACCAGGAACAGCGCGACCGAATCGCTCTGATTCAGCACATACTTCAATTCGAATGGCCGGTAGGCCGGGTTGATATTCACCAGCACCGCCCCAATGCGTGCAGTGGCGAATTGCAACACGACCCATTGCGGGACGTTGGTGGCCCAAATGGCCACGTGCTGGCCCTTGCCAATTCCCAGCGCCACCAGCCCGCGCGCCGCCAGGTCCACTTGCGCGGCGAACTCGGCATAAGTCGAGCGCACACCCAGCGCCGGAAATACGAGCGCATCGTGATCGCCGTGCCGCCGGGCGGTTTCGCGCAGCACCTGAGGAATCGTGCGCCCCTCGACCCAGGGCGTCGCTTGTTCGTCGACCGTGTGTGACTTGGCGCGGGTGCTCATCGTGCAGTCGCTCCTGGAACCATTATTCGCGCAGCGGTCCGGACAGTCTGACGGCGCATGGTACGAAGATCATGAGCGGTAGCCAAGCGCCCAACGCCGGTTCGAGCCAGTAACTCGCCCCCAAGTACTTACAGGCCATGACGACCGACATGAAAGTTGCCACCAGAGCGACGCACATCCCAATGGCCACGAACACGTTGCGGTTGGAACGCGAAAGGATGAGTGGCAGCCCCAGGAACAACAGCGTCACGTCCAAAATCGGCTGCACAAAGCGGGCGTGGATGGCCGTCCGCTCGTCGGCGCCGAAGTCGAGACTACGATTGCGCAGCCCGCGAACCAATTCAAAAGTGCTGGAGAACTGCCGCCAACTGGCACCGCCTTCCAGGTGTTCGAAGCTGACGTTGCTCACCACAAAGCACTCGTCCGCGGCCAGCCATTTCGTGTCGTGCGGTGAGAGCAGCACCGGGCGGCCCAGCAGCTCCAGGCTGGGCTGCACCGCCAGATCGCGTGGGTCTTCGACTTTGCGAAACAAATAGCCGCCCGGCCGATCGCCGGCGGGTGGTTGATAATAGGCGTTCTCCGCGGCCACGCGGGGACCATATCGATCGAGGCCCGCCGGCAGGTAAAAGTCGGGCTTGTGAATGCGCTGCTCGTCGCCATAGGTCTTCGAACCCGAGCCACCCAACAGCACATCCGTCTCGTTGTCGTATCGTGGCACGAGCATCTTGCCGGTGCGGCCGCCCAGGTCCTGGGCGTTGTGGCTCAAATGATGCCGAATGCGCGGAATCACCGCCTCGCGGTTGAACGCGCTCAACAGACTGATCGCGACGGCCGCACCGATCACGGGGCGAATAATGCGCGATTTGGGCAGTCCGGCAGCTTCGATGGCCGTCAGCTCGTTATGCCGCTGAATCCAGGTCACGGTGAACATGGCGGCAATGAGCGTCAGAATGCCGCTCATCGTGTCGAAGAACGACAGCGATCGATAGGCGTAGTACTCGCCCATCACCTTGAGCAAGCCGCCTTGCTTCTGTCCCTCGTTGATGAACTCTTCGAGGTTGGCAAAGCCGTCGATGACCACATACAACCCGGTGAGGCTGCAGAAGCAAATGAGGAACGTTTGCAGAAACTGCCGCAGCAGGTAGCGATCGAGAATCAACAGCCGCAGCAGCCCGCCCGGTGGTGGAGTTCGTTGCTGCGACACGCGGCGCCTCCTACGCGTCGGGGCGTTGGCCGGGATGAATTGCCGCGACGCTGGCCGGCGCCGGCGAGCCGTTTTCCGCAGCGACTTCCAGGCAACGCTGAATCGCCCTGGCCAGCAACTCGATACCGCGCCGAATGTTTGCCGCGTTTTGCACGCCAAAGCTCAAGCGAATGCAGTTCGTTTGCCGTCGTTCGCCCGCGGCGGGAAAACAATACTCGCCCGGCACATACAGCACGCCTTCTTCCAGCGCTTGGGCGATCAAAGGGCCCGCGGGCCCGGTGTTGAACCGTTCGTCCAGCTTCAGCCAGACGTAGAGTCCGCCCTCGGGAGCTGCCCAATGCGCCCCGGCGAGGCCGGGCAGATGCTCGTGCATCGCCTCGAGCATGGCCGAGAGCTTGGCGCGATAGCTCGCCCGCAACTTATCGACGTGCGGCTCAAACAGCCCACGTTTGAGCACTTCGGCCATCAGGTGCTGATTGAAATTGGGCGAGCCGAAGTCGATGTTTGCCTTCTGGTTGCAGACGGGTTCCACCAGGGCCGGCGGTAAAATGCCCCAGCCCACGCGCACGCCGGGCGAAAACGATTTTGAAAACGTATCGGCCACGATCACCGTGTCACCCGATTCGTCGAACGCGCGCAAGCTCGGCAAGTCGTCGCCCGCATAGCGCAACAACCGGTAAGCGGTGTCGTCGATGACATAGATCTGTCCGTGCCGTGACCATCGCTTGGCGATCTCGACGACGGCGGCGCGGCGTGCCAGCGACAACGTCACCGAACTCGGGTTATCGAAGTAGCTGGTGACGTAAATCGCCTTGACGCGCGACAATTCACCGGCCTGGTCGCGCCGCTTGAGCTCCTCTTCCAGCGCCTGGGGCATCATCCCGTCGTCGTCGCTGGCCACGCCAACCGAAGTGACTCCCAATCCGGCGAGCAGGCCCAGGTACACGAAATACGACGGCGCGGCGCAGAGCACCAGGTCGCCCGGATCGAACAGCACCTCGCCCACAAGGTGCAGCAGCTGGTTGCTGCCGGCAGTGAGCACGATCTGTTCGACCGGCGTGGCGGGCGACGTGCCATTGGCAGCGAGGTATCGACTGCGCACCGCGTCGCGCAGGGGGATATAGCCTGCGTTCGTGCCATATTGCAGTGCCGCGCGGCCACGTGCGGCGTCGGCCATCAGGGCCGACGTGGCCTCGCGCGTGACGTCCACCGGCAGGCTTTGCTGGTCGACAAATCCCGCAGCCATCGAGATCAACTCGGGGCGCGCCAATTCGAACCGCATCAGCTCGCTGATCGGTTGCGATGCGGCCATGGCCGCGCGATGACTGAAACGGGCGCGCGCAGGGGTCATGAGGCGGGCAGGGGAGCCTGGGGGGGAAAATCGTCGGAACGATATTTAAGTTATTGCCGCTGGTCAAGATCGGTCAATGCTGGCGAGGGTTCACCCAGATCCAAGGAGAATCGCCTGACACGGCAGCCAATGGCCGGTTAAGTCGAGCCGCCCACGGCCGAACCGCGCAAAAATTCCCGAAAAATGGTTCAAATCTCTTTGCTACCTGCTAGAATCATAAGTGGTTGTGGGTAAGTGCGTTGCCCACTCCTTCTTTAGCTTCGGAACAGGTCCCCCAGAAAGGCCGCTACTGGACTCGGTTCGTGCCGCCATCTATTGGCTGGGGCTTGTTGTTTCGACCTCCACGATAGTTCCTTTGACGCTGCCGCCGCGCGCCGTAGCTCGAAGTGGACGAACTGCGCAATCCATGGCGCGGTGAGGGGGGTAACCGCAAGCGTTCGCGGATCCGGGCAATCCGCGAAGTCACCGGGGCGCAGCAAGCGCCTCGGTCCCACCTCACGACGGCGGCAATGACTCCGAGTTCGCCAGGTCGCAGGAGTCCAGATTGCTTCGCCCACTACGAGATTGGCTGCTGCCGGCATCAAGCTCACGTAAACGAACACATCGCGCGACAGATCGGGGACAGCGGCCGCGCCGCTTGTCGGCCTATCGCCCCGCGATCGACCCGCTGGAAGATCGCCGCTTGATGTCCGTGTCGGCAGGTGCCGACCAGCCGGCCGCGCTCGTCGCTGCGCAGCAGGCCGGCGCCACCGTGGTGGGCCGCCACCTTTTCTATAACAACTCGCGTTTCGACGGCAATAATCCGGCTGCCGACGCGACCGACGATCTGGCGATCGCGCCCGACAAGCAGGCGCTCCTGGTGGGCCAGACCGCCACGTTCGCCAACTATTCGAGCTACAGCTCCGGCATCAATGGCGTGATGATCGACGTGGCCAATCTGGCCGGCACGCCGACGCTGGCCGATTTCCAGTTCGCCGTCGGCACTGGCAACAATCCGGCCAATTGGACCTTGGCGCCCAACCCGAACAGTATTGCCGTGCGTCCGGGCGCGGGCGTGAATGGCTCGACGCGCATTACGCTCACGTGGTCGGACGGAGCCATTGAAAATCAATGGCTGCAAGTAACGGTGCGCCCTACCGCGAACATCGGGATCGCGCACAGCGATGTGTTCTTCTTTGGCAACTTGATCGGCTGGTCCGGTGCCCGGCCGAACGTCCCTTCCGTAGTGATCAGTGACCAATCGCTGACGCGCAATTCGCCGTTTACCACCGCCCAACCGGCGCCGATCACAAACCGCGTCGATTTCAATCGCGACGGGCTGGTCAACTCGACCGATGAGTTGATCATTCGCTCGCACCTGGCGAATTTGCCGGCGTTGACGCCCTCGGCGGCGTTTGTGCGCGCCGACGTGCTGGCTCGGCACGTCTTCTACAACAACTCGGCCCAAGACGGCTTCGACCCGCTCGCCAATGCGAACGATGACCTGGCGATTGACGCGGCAAAGCAGGTTCTGCTGCCGGGCGGAACGGCCACCGCCGCGAACTTCACAACGTTTGCCGACGGCATCAATGGCATCATGATCGACGTGGCCAACCTGGGCGATCCGCCCCTGTTGAGCGACTTCGAATTTCGCGTGGGCAACGACAACAATCCCGCCGGCTGGCAGCTTGCTCCATCTCCCTTCAGCATCACCGTGCGTCCCGGCGCGGGCGTGAACGGATCTGATCGGGTCACCCTCGTGTGGCAGGATGGCGCGCTCAGGGGCACCTGGCTGCAAGTCACCTTGAAGGCCACGGCCCGCACCTGGCTCACCGCTCCCGACGTTTTCTATATCGGCAACTCGCCGAGCGCGTCCGGCGGCAACGCTGCGGCGGCCAACTCCGCCGCCGGGCTGACCCTGATCAACTTGGCGCAAGCCGCCGCGCCCCCCAATTCCCAAGTGGCCTATGCCGACTTCGTGTCCAGCCGCGTTATCGGGCGCTACGTGTACTACAACAACTCGCAGTTCGACGGCAACAATCCGGCCAGCAATGCCGCCGACGATTTGGCGATTGCCTCCGACAAGTTCGCGCTGCTTCCGAACGAGACGGCCACCTTCAACAACGTCACCAGCTACACGCGCGGCATCAACGGCATCATGATCGACGTGACAGGCCTGCCCGCTACGCCGACGCTGGCGGATCTCGAGTTCCGCATTGGCAACGACGGCGACCCGAGCGGCTGGCAGGTCGCCCCGAACCCCACGCGCTTCAGCGTTCGAGCCGGCGCGGGCGTCGGCGGCTCGACCCGCCTGACGGTCATCTGGCCGGACGGCTGGGTGCGCAACACCTGGCTGCAAGTCACGCTTAAGGCCACGCCCAACACCGGGCTGAAAGCCCCTGACGTGTTTTACTTCGGCAACCTCGTGGGCGAGTCGGGCAACGACGATCGGCTCACGGTCACGACGGCCGACACGACGGGCCCGCGCGCGAACCCGTCGTCGTTTTCGAATCCCGCGCCCGTCACGTCGCCGTTCGATTACAATCGCGACACGCTGGTGAATTCAACAGACGAGCAGAGCGCGATGCCGCTCGGGCGGCGCCTGGCGCTATTTACCCCGCCGATTCCGCAGGTCGAGCCGCCCATTCAGCGCCAGCAGGTTTCGTTCTTCGCGCCCGGCGACGAAGGGTTTCACACCTCGTTCGCGCCGGCGCTCGTGCAGGCCAACGACGGCACGCTCTTGGCCTTCGTGCAGGGCCGGTGGAGCTCGTTCGACATCGCCAGCCAGGCGATGGTCATCAAACGCAGTACCGACAATGGCGTCACCTGGAGCGCCGGCGAAATTATTTTCAGCTTCCCGCCGAACACCACCGACATCGTGGGCGGCGCCTCGCCGGTGGTCGATCAGGTGACCGGTGAGATCTTCTTGCCGTATACGCTGCGCAATAGCGAAGTCTACTTGATCAGCAGCCAGGACAACGGTCGGACCTGGAGTTCGCCCGTTGACATCACGCGCGATGTCAAAGTCACGGCGCAAGGCAATCCCAATCCCAGCGTCTACCCGAACGACCCTTGGGGCTGGTATGCGACCGGACCTGGTCACGGCATTCAGATCCAGAACGGACCCTATGCCGGGCGACTGGTTGTCACCGCTGATCATCGTTTCACGGCCGATACCGGCGGCCCTTCGTGGAGCCATGTAATCTATTCGGACGATCATGGCGCTACGTGGCATCTGGGCGGCGGCCCGTCGCATTCCAATCCGCAAAACGAGCAGTCGAACGAGAACAGCGTGTTCGAGGCCGAAGACGGATCGCTCTACATGGGCATCCGCATGAACAATGCGGCTTACCGTGGCTACTCGCGCAGTTTCGACGGCGGCCTCACCTGGACCGACGTGCAGCTCGATCCGCGCCTGACCACCTTCGAAGTGCACGGCAGCTTGCTGCGCATCAACGATCACACCGTGGTCTTTGCCTCGCCCTATAGCACCGACGGTACGCGGCATCAACTCACCATCTGGGTCAGCTTTGACGACGGCGTGAATTGGACCAAGACCAAGTCCTTGTCCTACGATTTCGCCGGCTATTCAGACATGGTGCTGGTCGGCCCCGACACCGTGCTGATTGCCTACAACGCCGGCCATGCCAATCAATACAGTGCCGACTACGTTTCGCTGGCCCGCTTCAATCTCGATTGGCTGTTGAATTCCGAACAACCGGTCTTCAACTGGTACTTCAACGAAGAGGCCCCCGGCGGGCGGCCGAATCTCGTCGGCACGTCGCTGCTCGATTCCAGCGTGTGGGACAATCGGGCGGGCGCGCGCGCCAACTCCGATGCGGAAGCGCCAACCTACGTCAATGGCGTACATGCCGGTGATTCGGCCCTGGCCTTCACCGAAGGCTCCGACTACGTGGAGCTCTCCCCCGCCAATTCCACGGCATTTCAAACCGGCGTGGGCGAAAGCTTCACTGCCGAGCTGACTTTCAAGACCACTGACGCTAACGGCGTGATCATCGGCAACCAGCCCGGCGGGGTCGGCTGGTCGCTGGTCGTAGTGAACGGCAAGCTCGAGTTTTCCGTGGCCGATGCCTCGAATGTTTACAAGATTGCGAGCGACGTGACGGTCAACGACGGCCAGTGGCACCGTATCGTCGCCGTCCGCGACGGCGCCGGCCGCCGGCTGCGGCTCTATATCGACAACGCGCTGGCCGGCACGACCATCGGCCCCTTGGGTACGATCATCACCAACCAGCGGGTCACCATGGGAGCCTACAACGACGGCAGCGGCCAGCTGGCCGTCGTGGTCGACACGTTCCGCTTCTCGCGCAGCGCGCTGCCCGTTTCGCGATTCATGTCAGATGCATTCGTGGCGCCGCCGCGCTTCACCATTCCGGACTATCCGGCCGACGCTCCGACGAGCATTGCCGGATTGCAACTGTGGATGCCGGCTTACGATCCCCAGCACTATTTCTCGGCGCTGCGGAATTCCGATCCCCTGCCCCTCGATCCGTTGCCGGGCATTGCCACGCAAAGCGCCTACGACGCCTCGGGCAACAACTATCGACTCACCGTGTCGGGCGATTCGCGCGAGGTGCTCTACGCCCACGACGACGTCGTCGGCTCCTATTGGCAGCACGCTGCGACGGCGCCCTACGCCGGCAGCGAGTGGGTTGTGCAGAATCCCGACAACGGCGGCTCGCACAACTTCGATTTCGTGCAAAACACCGGCGTGTTTACCCTTTCGGCCTTCATCAAGCCGGGGCCAGGGTTCGGCATTTATATGGCGCTGTTCGACACTGTGCAGGGCACCGCCACCAATAGCGGATTCAGCCTGGCGCTCATGCCCAACGGCCAGCTCGGCATGTCCACTTCCGGACCCAACGGCAATGTGCGCATCAATGGCAGCAGTCCGGCCGGACTGATCAATCGCGATCAATGGTATCACATTGCGGTCGTGGGCAACGGTCCGGGCCAGCCACTGACGTTCTACGTCACGCCGGTGTCCGCCCAGTCGATCGCGGCCTATCAATCCACGGCCGTCATGACGGGCCCGAATGGCGACTACCCGTCGCAGGCCAACCTGCCGCTGCGGATCGGCGCCTTGACCGGCAGCGGTCAGGCCGCGTATCAAGGCGGCATGGTGGATCAGGCGATTTTCAACCGTGCCCTGACCGCCGCTGAAATCCAGCAGTTGTTCGACTTCACCAAAAACAATTGATGGGCGGGCCGCGCACCGTGCCCGCCGATGGCCGTGGCCAAGGTTGCGCAGCTTCGACATCTGCTTCAGCTCCACGCCTGGGACGACGCCCGGCGCCGTGCGGCTCGCGCCTTAGGACTGGGGCTCGACCTGGTCTTTCCGCCGAGTTGCGCGATTTGCTCGTGCGGCCTCGAGGCGTCCGCGGCGCCTCACCTGTGCGGCGACTGTTGCGCCACGCTCCTCGACGATCGCACGGCGTGCATCCGCTGCGGTGCGCTGGGTGCGGCGCCCGTAAGCGCTATCGACGGCGCGCGTGCCGGCGTCATGGCCTGCACCCGCTGCGCCGATCTGCGGTTGGCGTTTGAGCGGGTCGTCCGCCTGGGCGCGTATGAGGGGCCCTTGCGAACGGCCGTGCTGCGCATCAAGCGGCTGCGCCATCCGGGGCTGGCCTTGGCGCTGGCCGACCTGCTGTGGGCGACGCGCGGACCCCAACTGGCCGACTGGCGGCCGGACGCCGTTGTGCCGGTGCCCATGCACTGGTCGCGCAAGCTGTGGCGAGGCGTCAACGGCGCCGAAACCATCGCCGAACGCCTGGCCTCGCGGCTGGGCGTTCCCTTGGCGAACCATTTGTTGTCGCGCCGGCGGCGCACCTTGCCCCAGGCGCGCCTCTCGCCGCGCAAACGACGCGCCAACGTGCGGCGCGCCTTTTACGCGCGGTCGCATCGCGATTTGCCCGGGGCCCGACTCTTGCTGGTGGACGACGTAATGACGACCGGCGCCACGGTGAACGAAGCGGCGCGGATGCTACGCGCCGCCGGCGCCGAATCCGTCGCCGTGGCTGTCTTGGCCCGTGCCGACGGCCCGGCCTGACACGCCTTCATGCTGGTTCAGACGCGGCGGGGGCGTTTCCCCTGTCAAGGGTCACCGCGTCAACCGCTCGATCGTTTGCAGCAGCTGGGCCACGTCGAACGGCTTGTAGCACACCGCGTCGGCGCCGGCTGCAAGGGCCTGTTGCAAGGGTGCGCTCATCTCCGCCGCGAAGCCCGTGATGATCAAAGTCCGCGCTGCCGGGTTCTCCTGACGCACCGCGGCCAGCACCTTGGTGCCGTCGGCATCGGGCAGCTTCATGTCGATCAACACGACGTCGTAGTCGTGTGCGCCGATCATCCGCCGCGCCGCCCCCTCATCGTGTGCCGTGGAGACGCGATACCGCTGCTCACGAAACAGATCCCACAGCGATTGGCATAGTTCCGGATCGTCGTCCACGATCAGCACCAGCGGGCGCGCAAGCACTTCATCCACCTGGCGGTGCAGGTCCGCGAAATTCACCGGCTTGGGAATGATGCCCCAGGCACCGGCCTCCAGCGCCGACCGGGCCGTATCGCCGCTGACGTGCGCCGTGACGATGATGGCGGCCGTGCCTGACGAGCGGCGGCGGATCTCCCGATACAGTTCGAGCCCGCTCATACCGGGCATCTTCAAATCCAACAGCGCCAGATCGTACGAATTCTCATTCACCAGCTCCAGTGCCGCGGCGCCGTCGTGGGCAACGTCGACGCGATAACCCAGATCGCTAAAAATGTCCGAGAGGTTTTCGCACGTATCCGGCTCATCGTCGACAATCAGCAGTCGAGGGTGTTCGGTCATGGCTCCGCCGCCTCCTGGTTGGGTGTGCCTGGGGCCGCGGCGAGGCGGACCGAAAAAGTCGAGCCTCGCCCGAGCTCGCTGGAGACGCTCATTTGCCCCTTGTGTTTCTCGATGATCGCTCGCGAAATGGCCAGCCCCAGGCCGATGCCGCGGGCCTTGGTGGAAAAGAGCGGCTCCATCACTTTGCTGATATCTGCGGCGCGAATGCCGGCGCCTGTATCGGCAACTTCAATCAACACCGACGCGCCCTCTTGCCGCGCCGCAATGGTGAGTGTGCCGCCGGAGCCCATGGCCTCGCGCGCATTCCGCACGAGATTGCCAAACACGATCCGCAGTTGCTGAGGGTCGCCGAGAATGGGAGGCAGCGTCTCGGGCAAGTCGATGCGGGTGACAATGCGCTCCCCCGGAGGGTTCAATCGCAGCACCTCGTTCATGAGCTCGCCGAGGGCGAGCGGCTCCAGGTCGGGCGACGTCATGCGCGCAAAATTGTTGAGCGCGGTCACGACGTCGTCGGCAATGCCGACCTGTCCTTCGATCCGCGCCAAATGCGTGGCAACTTTCTCCGCCGAGGGACTCTTCGCGTGCAGTAGAAAGTACACGGACGTCTTGATGACGTTCAGCGGGTTGCGAATTTCGTGCGCCACACCGCCGGCAACCTGGCCGATCGTTGCCAGCCGCTCCACTTGCTGCTGCCGACGCTGGAATTCGGTTTGATAGGCCAGCTCGATGATCGCCAGGTCCAGGTCCAGCAGTTTATTCAGCGATCGCTGCGCGGCCAGCAGTGCCGCCGCGTCCCCTTGCCAATGCGTTTCCAGGGCCTTGGCCAACCCGCTGCGCAATCGCGACAGGGCCACGTTGGTATACGTTTGATCGAGCCCGATCTCGACGTGCCGCAGCCCGACGCGCCAGCGGCGCTTGACGTACTCGTCGTCGTAGTCGTCTTGAAACAGCTCGCGCAGCCAACCGCGCAACGATCCCTTCAAGCGTTCGATCTGTTCCGCGCCGCCGCGAATCACCTGGCTGGCCGCGGGATGCCGCACCAATTCGGCGTAGAAATCGTCGATCAGGGTCGCGACGGTCGGCTCTACCACCTGCCCCGCCAGCCGCACACGCTCGACGTCGGCAGCGCTCCACTCGACGTACGTTTGCAAATCCTGATAGTGGCGATAGAGCTCGTCTGGCGGCATGGCGTAGCGGAACAAGGTTGTCCGCGCCGACTTTTCGAGTGCGGAGGTGGGCGAGTGAACCTTTCGCAATGAGTTTGCCGTCGCCGCGCTGGCGACAACGCCGTTAGCTTACCACTCCCGCGGTGCGCGCCATAGGTGTGGCGCCCCGGGACATCGCGACCTCGGCACGGATCGGCCCGGCCTATGCCGGAGCACGCCTTGCCAGCGTCGCGGGAATCGAAAGAATAAAGTCCGACGACGGTTCGCCCATGGCACTTCGTAACGCGCTACGCGCTCGAACATGACACCACCGCGACTTCGCTTGGGAACGCGCGCCAGCGCCCTGGCTCGCTGGCAGGCCAACTGGGTCGCTCAGCAGCTCGCCCAACACGGCGCCCAAGTGGAGCTGGTGCTGGTGACCACGCGCGGCGATGCCGACCCACAAGAGAGAATTGCCGACATCGGCAGCCCCGGCGCGTTCACGAAGGAGCTGCAACGGGCGCTCCTGAATGGTCACATCGACCTGGCCGTACACAGCTTGAAGGACCTGCCGACCGACCCCGTCGAGGGGCTGGTGCTGGCCGCCGTTCCCGAGCGGGCCAGCGTTTTTGACGTGCTGGTCAGCCCCCACGGCAACCTGGCGGGGCTGCCGGCGGGCGCGACGGTCGGCACCGGCAGTTTGCGGCGGCGCGCCCAGTTGCTACACGCTCGGCCCGACTTGCAAATGTGCGACGTGCGCGGCAACGTCGACACGCGGCTGACAAAGCTGGCCGCGGGCCAGTACAACGCCCTGGTGCTGGCTCAGGCGGGACTGGCGCGACTCGGGCTCGAAGATCATATCGCCCAGGTTTTGCCGCCCGAGGTGATGCTGCCGGCCGTGGGGCAGGGGGCGCTGGCCGTGGAGACTCGCGCCGACGACTCCGCTACGCGCGCTGCGGTTGCACCGTTGGACGATGCGGCCAGCCATGTAGCAGTCGTTGCCGAACGGGCGCTCCTGGCCGCGCTCGAGGGCGGCTGCCTGGCGCCGATTGGCGCCTGGGCGCGGCCGCAGTCAGACGGTCAACTGCGGCTCGATGCCGTGGTTCTCTCGGCGGACGGTGCGCGGCGCCTGGCAGCACACGACTCCGTCGCCGTGGGCGAACCGGCGGCGGCCATCGCGCTGGGCGAATCCGTCGCTCGCCGACTGCTCGCCGCCGGCGCCGGCGAGGTGCTGCGCCAGGTACGTGGCGGAAGCTAAGGCAGGGCGCGCCAAACTCTACGCAACCGGCACTCCGCGCAGCGCCGCGCTCGGCTCGCGCGCTTGGTCCATTTGTGTCGGCAGCCCCCGGATGTTTCCATATTCGTTTTTCTGGTGCTAGCAACCCCACCCGGCCGATCTAGCGTAATGATGTGCGCGCAAGCACGCGATGGTGCTTGCCGCACCAGGCGTGTTCGTCGCAGGCCGAGGCCGCTGGGAACCGTACCGGATCTCGCGGATCGCGCAAGTCAAGGATGACAGGACAAGCGCTATGGAACTGCATACAACGCGTTTTGGGACGGTCAGCGTCGAACCCAACGACGTGATCCTGTTTCCCACCGGTTTATTGGGTTTGGATGATTGCCAGCATTGGGTCTTGCTGGTCGACGCGCAGAACGAATCGCTGGGGTGGCTGCAATCGACGACGCACAGCGACGTCGCCCTGGCAGTCGTCAGCCCGCGCAGGTTCGTGCCGCACTACGACGTGCGCGTGCCGGCCAGCGAGTTGACGCCGTTGGCGCTCGGCTCGGCGAGCGATGCGCACGTGCTGGTGGTGGTTGGATCGGACGACGAGGGAATTACGTTGAACTTGAAGGCGCCGCTGGTGATTAACCTGCGGCGCCGGCTCGGCCGGCAGGTGGTCCACAATCACGATCTTCCGCTGCGGTATGAATTGCAGGCGGCGGAGACGGCGCGGCAGGCCGCCTGAGATCGGCGCGTTTTGAAGTTGCGAGTGCGTGGGCAGGAGATGGTCGCGGCGGCGGGGACCGTCGCGTTCCGGGCGCGAAAGCGCAGGGCAACCCCAGCGACACATTGATCATACAAAACACGACGCCTCGCGTTCGCGCAAGACCAGTTGCGAATCGTGCCGGGCGGGCCCCTGAAAAGTTTCGCCACTTTTCGGACAAACAACGGTCGCACCCAAACGTGCGCCGCGTGAAGGAAGGAGCCATCGATGCTTGTTCTGTCGAGGCAACGCGACGAAAGCATCATCATTGGCGACAACATTGTCGTCACCATCGTCGATATCCGGGGCGACAAGGTGCGCCTGGGAATCAACGCGCCGTCGGAGATTCCCGTCCATCGCCAGGAAATCTACGAAGCCATCCAGCGTGAAAACCTGCGGGCCAGCCGCATCGAGCCGAAGGACACGCGCGGCCTGCGCGCCCCAACTTCGGCTCCCACACCGCCCACGCGCAAGCCGCGCCTGGGACGCTAAGTCGCAGCCGAGGCTTACGCGTTATTGGTCGCCGCCGGAATCTTTCCGGCGCAGCGCACTGTTGACCGCGGTCGGCAGTACACGCCCCGGGGGAATCGAGCGTTGGGCCCGGTCCGCGCACGTTGGGCCCGATCCATTTCGCTGGTCGCGCGGGCGGCTATAATCTCCCCGTTATCCCGCGCGTCGCCGTTAAGTGTCCCATGTCCCGCCACGTGGCCGGAGTTCCCCGATGATTCCCTATGAACGTGGGGCGTGGATCCGCCTGCTCTTCGCGACCCACGGTAGTCTGGCCCGCGCCGTCTTGGGTCGGGTGCTCACGTTCGGCGGCTTGGCGCTGGCGGTCTGCGCGGTCGATCAATTCACGCACCACAGCATCCGCTTGCCTGTCGGATTTCACGAAATCGCCGGTGTGATCATCGGCTTGATCCTGGCCTTTCGCACAAATACGGCCTATGCGCGGTTTTGGGAAGGACGCACCCTGTGGGGCGGAATCGTCAACGCTTCGCGTGGGCTGGCTATGACGGTGACCAATCACGCAGGCCTCGACGAAGCGGAATCGCGCGAGTTTCGCAGTTGGATCGTGGCTTTTGCGTTTGCCACCCGTTGCCGTCTGCGCGGGCTGCCCGAAGTGACCGACGCCGCTTCCGTTCTTGCGCCGGACGATTATCAGCGTCTCAAGGTCGCGCCGCATCCCGCCGTCTTCTGTGCCAATGAACTCTCGCGCCGCATTGCCGACCTGGTCGAACGCCAGGCGCTCAACCCCATGCTGGCCACCGTGGCCGAAGGCCGGCTGGCCACGCTCATCGATTGCTTGGGCGGTTGCGAGCGCATTCTGAAAACGCCCACGCCGCTCGGCTACATTCTGCTCATGGAGCGCGGCGTGTTTCTCTATCTGGTGACGCTGCCGGCCGGACTCGTCGGGCGGCTGGGATGGCTGACCCCCGTCGTCACGGTCGGCGTGGCCTACCTGGTGTTGATGATCGAGGCGATCGGCAACGAGCTGGACAATCCGTTTGGCACGGAGCCCTCGGATATTCCGCTGGACCACATCTGCGGCAACCTGGCCTTCGAACTCTTGGGAGTTGGACCGCGCCCGGAAGTTGGCGCGCCCAAAGGCGTGGGCGACATCGAAATGTAACCGCCGGCAATCGGCGTCTTTAACAGGGCCGCACATTCTCCAGTGTCGCTGGCGTCTGGCCAGTGCAGCCTACGACGTGGACGCGCGCTGGCGAAACGCCAGCGCCAAGCAATCCGCTGCGAGTCGCGCAGGCGTGCCGCTCACGGCGCCTCTCGTCAGCCGGCGCAAATCATCCTATGATGTTGGTTGAGGCGCGACCATCACGGATGCCCAAGGAACTTCCGAGTGAGCACGACGAAAACCAGCATTCGCGTCGGCCATAGTCCCGACCCTGACGACGCGTTCATGTTCCACGCGTTGGCTAACCACAAGATCGACACCGGCTGTTACGAATTTCATCACGAGCTCGTGGACATCGAGACGCTCAATCGCCGCGCCTTCGGCGGCGACCTCGAGCTGACGGCCGTGAGTTTGCACGGTTATGCCTATCTGACCGATAAGTACATGCTTTGCCCCTGCGGCGCGAGCATGGGCGACGGCTACGGGCCGATGGTGGTCGCCAAGCACGCCTATTGCCTCGCCGATCTGCGGCGCATGACCGTGGCCGTTCCGGGCACATTGACAACGGCGTATCTCGCGCTGCGCATGTGCCTGGGCCGCGAGTTCAAGCACGTCGTCGTACCCTTCGACCAGATCATTCCCGCCGTCGAGCGCGGCGAGTATCAAGGCCAGGCCATTGACGCCGGGCTGATCATTCACGAAGGCCAGCTCACCTATGCCGACCGCGGGCTGACCCTGATCGTCGATACCGGTCGTTGGTGGCTGGAGACAACCGGGCTGCCGCTGCCTCTGGGCGCCAATGCCATCCGCAAGGATTTGGGGCCACAGGTGATTCGCGACGTCAATCGCTTGCTCAAGCAGAGCATCGAATACGGCCTCGCTCACCGCCAAGAGGCCCTGTCGTACGCGCTGCAGTACGGTCGCGATCTCGACTCGGCCAAGGCCGATCGTTTCGTGGGCATGTACGTGAACGATTGGACGCTCGACTTTGGCCCTCGCGGGCGCGAGGCCGTGCGGGCGCTGTTGTCTCGGGGACATGCCGCCGGGGTCATTCCCAAGGCAATCGTTCCGGAATTCGTGGAAGACTAGCCGTGTACGACGCGCGCTTCGGCAATCCCGAGTTCGAACGACCTCAACACGCACCGCGACCGCGCGGCTCGTGGCTGCCGGTGATGGTCGTCCTCGGCTTCATCATGCTGGTCGTCGTGGGGCTGATCGGGCTGACGGGCCTGGCCGGAATTTACATCGTCGTGGCACTGACTGGCGTGCTGGGATTTGCCGCCATGCATTACTTGCTGTGGGGTTGGTGGCTGACCAACAAGCTCCGCGCGCAGCAAGAGGCGGAAGACGACGCCGGCGAGTAGGGCCTGACCCTGATCCCCTACTTAAAGTACGCCGGCTCCCGGCCAGCGCGCCACTTGATATTGCAGCCGATGCTGGGCTTCTGCATTTCGACCGGGCTCTTGCCGGCCAGCACCGCGTCGAGCGCGGCCCGCAGGTCTTTGCCCGTGACAGGAATTCCCGAGTCCGGGCGACTGTCGTCGAGCTGTCCGCGATAGACGAGCTGGCGATTTTTATCGAACACGTAGAAATCGGGAGTGCAGGCCGCCTTGTACGCTTTGGCCACCGACTGCGACTCGTCGAACAAGTAGGGAAACGTGTATTCCCGCGCTTCCACCTCGTGCACCATCTGCTCCGGCGAGTCGGCCGGGTGCGTTGCCACGTCGTTCGAGTTGATGCCGATCACCGCCACGCCCTTGGGTTGGTAGTCGCGGGCCAGGCGGGCCAACTGCGGCGCCACGTGCTTCACGTACGGGCAGTGGTTGCACATGAACATGATCAGATAGGCCGGCGCGCCCGCAAAGTCATCGAGCGATACCTGGGTGCCGTCGACGTTCGCTAGCGAAAACTCAGGCGCCACGGTACCCAAAGGCAGCATCGTACTGGGGGTCAGAACCACGGTCGCATCCTCCTCAAGGCGGATCAGTCGTCAAATTCGGTGAGACCGGTAATCTTAGCGCGCCACCGCCGGCCGATCAAAGCGCCGCGGGGAGTCGCGTAGCCGAGTTCGCCGGAAGTCAGCGCAGCACGAGCTTTGGCTAAATTTCACCCCGTTTCACACTTCTCGTGCTCGCGATATCGCTTGACAGGGGGGTACTAGCCGGTAGAGTTGTCGTGCGACTTTCGCACTTCAGGGCCTTGCCGAGAATAAGGAACGCGCCATGAGTTACGCCGACAATCCGTATCGCAGTTGGGGAATGATCGCGGCGGATGCCCCGACCAACGAACGCGCCGGCTTCATCCGCCAGACCTATCTGCACTTGGGCGGCGCCGTGCTGGCCTTCGTGGCCCTGGAGGCGGCCCTGTTGCAACTTCCCGGCATCGACGAGGTGGTCGTGCGATTGTCGGCCTCGCGATGGGGTTGGCTCCTGGTGCTGGGTGCGTTCATGGGAGTCAGCTATATCGCCAACTCCTGGGCCATGAGCACCACGTCCAAGACGACGCAGTATCTGGGGCTGGGACTCTACGTCGTGGCCGAGGCGGTGATCTTCGTGCCGCTGTTGTGGGTGGCCCAGAACATTGGCGGGCCGAATGTCATTCCGATGGCCGGTTTGCTCACCGTGGTGGTGTTCAGCGGACTGACCGCCACGGTCATGCTCACCGGCGCGGACTTCTCGTTTCTGCGCACGGGCTTGTGCGTGGCCGGCTTTGTCGCGCTGGGGCTGATTGCGGCCGCCGCCATTTTCGGCTTCCAGCTGGGTTTGATCTTCATCGGCGCGATGATCGCCTTGGCCAGCGGCTACATCCTGTACGATACCAGCAACGTGCTGCACCACTATCGCATTGGCCAGCACGTGGCCGCTTCGCTGGCGCTCTTCGCGTCGGTCGCGCTCTTGTTCTGGTACATGGTGCAACTGGTGATGTCGCTCACGTCGCGCGACTAGAATGGTCCGCCAGGCGCTCGAACGTTCGATCCCCAGCGGAGCCGGGGGCTGCACCATCGACGCGAACGGCACGCCGGCGCAAAGTTCGTGGGCTCCGCCGGCGGCTCAATCGAGAATGGTTATCGCCAGGCGCCTGGACGCGATGTTGGCCGGCACGGCCGCACGCGCGTATAATCCAGCGGCCCATACCCATAGCCAATCTGCGATGAGCCCAGGTGGCCAGCCGGCGATGACGGACGATACAGAGTATCCCGAGCTCTATTTGACCGGCATCGAACATTTTAACGCTTGTGATTTTTATGAGAGTCACGAGGTGTGGGAGGCCTTGTGGGCCGATTACCAGGGGCCCTCGCGCAAGTTTTTTCAAGGGCTGATTCAGGCGGCCGTCGCGCTGCACCACTTTGGCAACGGCAACATTCGCGGCGCCCGCAAGTTGTATTTCAGCACGCGGAGCTACCTTGAGCCCTACCTTCCCCGGCATATGGGGCTCGATCTCGAGCAGTTCCTGCGTGAGTTCGAGCACTGCTTTGCCGACGTGATTGCCAGCCAGGAAGAGTTTCCGGCCATCGAGATTGACCCGGAATCGATCCCCGAGATTCACCTCGGTTCTGCGGCGCCCTAGGCGCGCCCCTGCCGCGGCCGAGTCGACTGCGTACTATGATTGCAGACGGTGGCGGCCGGTGGTCCGTGCCGCTGCGGCACTCTCCTTGAAATCGAGCATTCGACATGTCCTATCGCGAAGAAGACTTGATGTTCGATCCGAGCGAGTTCTCGGGCCGCGTGCGCTTGTTTCCCTTGCCGAACCTGGTGCTGTTTCCTCACGTGATTCAGCCGCTGCGCGTCTTTGAGTCGCGCTATGTCGAGCTGTTTGAAGATGCGCTGGCCGGCGACCGCATGATTGCCATGGGCTTGCTGCGGCCAGGCTGGGAACAAGATTACGATGGCCGTCCGCCTGTCGAACCCGTGGCCTGCCTGGGCCGCGTGCTCACCTGGCAAGCGCAGGGCAGCAAGCAGTACAACTTGCTGCTCGTGGGCCTGCGACGGGTGCGCATCGTGCGCGAGCTGCCGCCGACGCGCAGCTTTCGCGAGGCGGAAGTTGAGGTACTGGAAGACGAATACCCGGCGTCTGCCGCGGCTGCTCGAACGGGCTTGCACGACAAGCTGCGCTCGACCTTCGAAACCATGCTGCCCGGCGCCGGCGATGCTGGCGAAATGTTCAACGACGCGGCCGCCAAGAACATCGCCCTGGGCACGCTGACCGATGTGATCAGCTACGCGCTCGATCTCGACCTGGCTGCCAAGCAAGCGCTGCTCGAGGAGGTCGACGTCGATCGCCGGGCGCGCACCTTGTTGTTGCACCTGACGCACGCCGCTTGCGGTTCCGAGCAAGAGCAGGTGGCGGCCGATTTTCCGCCGGCGTTCAGCACCAATTGACTCACCTCGCCAAGCGGTGCGCGCGTCGGCGGGTGCGGCTGGCGGCTCGTTCCGCCAGTGCTGTGGCGCCTTTTTTTACGCGTTGCCGTGCATGCCCCGCTCGCGCCGCTTGACCTGCCCGCTGGCCCGCTTCTAAGATCGAACCATGGCGTCTCGCAACCATCACCGCCGTAACGGCACCAGGCGGAAAGCTCCGCCGAAGTCCGCGCGCACCAATCGCCCAGACCTGGCCAGTTCTGCCCTGGCGCAGCACGGCGACGTGGGCAGCCTGGCCGGCGAAGTGGACGAGGCGGCAACCGCAGCGTCGCCGGTTCCCTCGGCCGTCGACCAGCCGCGCATCGCCCGCGCCGTGCGCGAAATTCTGGCCGCTGTGGGCGAAGATCCCGATCGCGAGGGATTGCGTGAAACGCCCGCCCGCGTGGCCCGCATGTATGCCGAGCTGTTTTCCGGCCTGCACGAAGATCCCCGCATTCACCTGCAGAAATTCTTCAGCGAGCAGTACGACGAGATTGTGCTGGTCCGCGACATCAGCTTCAACAGCATGTGTGAACATCACATGCTGCCGTTCATGGGCCGGGCTCACATCGGCTACATGCCGAGCGGCCGCGTGATTGGGCTCAGCAAACTGGCGCGCGTGGTGGAAGGCGTTGCCCGCCGCCCGCAGGTGCAGGAGCGCATGACGGAGACCATCGCCAATCTGCTGGTCGATGAGCTGCAAGCCAAGGGCGTGGCCGTGGTCATCGAGGCGACGCACACGTGCATGACCATCCGCGGCATCCGCAAGCCCGGCAGCCTCTGCGTCACGTCGGCCATGAAAGGCATCTTCCGCTCGAACCTTTCCAGCCGCTCTGAGATGATGAACTTGATCTACGGCCCGCGGACGTAACAGCGCGACGATCTCGGCGGGAGGCGCTTCGGCCCGTGGCCATTCTTACTCAGTTTGTATTGCGATTGTCGTTCGGCCTGGCGCTCGGCATGGCGCTGACCAATCCGCGGCAAGTCACCAGCGGCTACTATCGCAATCATCTGTACGTGCTGTTGGGCCTGACCGTGCTGGCCACGCTGGTGGCGTTCGGCGCGCGCGATCAGTTTGCCTTGGCCCCGCCGTTGGCCGCGGCCACGGTCAGTTACGTCGGCAGCGTTGCCTGGCTGTATGAGAAGCCTCGCGCGGGCGTGGTGTTGTTGTGGCTGGTTGCGGGGCTGACCTTGTGGGGCGCTTGGGCCGATACACAGTTCGACAGCGCAGCCTCTCCCGCTGCGCTCGCGCTGGCCTGGCTCGATCCGCCCACCAGCGGGCTCGTGCTGGGGCTGACCATGGCGGCCATGTTTCTGGGCCATTGGTATTTGAATTCGCCCACGATGGCGCTAGGCCCGCTGCAGCGTCTGGTCGTGCTGATGGCGGCCGCAATCGTGCAGCGCATGGTAGTGGAGGCCGGGAGATTGACGCTCATTCTCTCCGCCGGCACTCCCACCACCGAGGACTGCCTGTTTCTGGCACTGCGCTGGCTGTCGGGCCTATTGGGGGCCTTGGGCCTGGCCGGCATGACGTGGCAAACGCTGAAAATTCCCAATACGCAAAGCGCCACGGGAATTCTCTACGTGGCCGTGATCGTCACCTTCCTGGGCGAGCTGATCGCACTGCTGATGGCAGCCCAGGGCGGGTACTAATGATGGGCGTTGTCCACCCGCAAACTCGCCCCAACCGTCTAACTGGCCCGGGCCGCACGCCAGTAGGGCGATTTTACTTGCCACGGCCCCGACCTATAATGCAGGGCAGCAAACGGTCCTGACGAAGTCAGACCTGGAGGAATTCCGCCATGATATGCCGTCTCGCAGGGGCCCTGGTCGCCGTGGCCGTTCTCACCTTGGCCGCCAGCAGTTCCGCTCTGGCCCAGGGAGTCTATCAAGGCCGGTCCGATAATCCCAATGGGCCCACGGTGAGTCCGTATCTGAACCTGCTGCAGAACAACAGCGTGTTCAGCCCCGCGACGAACTATCAATCGCTGGTCAAGCCGCTGATCGATCAGAACAGCGCCATCAGGCGGCAAGGCGGCGCCATCAACCAGCTCCAGCAGCAAGTCAACAGTGGGCCTGGGAGCGGTGGTGGCGGCACTGGCCGGGGTAGCTACTTTATGTACTACTCGCACTTCTATCCAAACGGCGGCGGCGGCCGGCGATAAGCCCCGGTCTTGTGACTCGCAGCGCCCGCCAATACGCCTGCTGCCTTCCGCAGCATTGAGGACTCCCACGAGTCGGTCCGCGAGGATTCTCCTTTCGCGCCCAGCGATACGTCTGTGGCTGGCCGCCTCGCCACCCAGATTCTGACAGCTTGACGGCCAGACTGGTAATTCTCTGACCCGATTTGGCACGAATCGAGTACTAAGCTCGTTGCCGATCATTGAATCTGGCGCGTGGCACACAAGTTGCTCTCACACCCATACTGTCGGCTACCGTCGGCCCAGACAACCCTGAGTTGGGTCTCAGAATGGGCCGACATATATCAGGCCGAGGCAGGGGCCGGGGCAGAGACTTTTATTGCGGGAGGAGAGCAATGATCCGTGTCGCCACCGAAGAACGACGCCGGCGCGTGCGTGAAGAGCTGTCGATGCCCTCGCCGGAGCGCATTTCCCGGCTCACCGCCGAAATTCGCAAAACCTGGTCGCCGGCCAAGTACGCGCGTCGCGCAGGCCTGGCCCGGCGCGTGCAGGTCATGGTCGTCCATATGCTTGACCTGGAGTTGGAAACCGATGGTGCCGAGAGTAAGGCCTGATGCCGCGCGCTGGAAGTTCCGGCCGGCGGGGAATTTTTCGCAGTGCCACGCTGCGCGTCGCGGGGATCAGCGGTGGAGTGATTCTTGGATTCGGCAAAGTGCGAATGGCGAACGACGGCGCAGAACCTCGCAGTGACACTGACGAAGAATCCGACCGCACGCTTGGCAATGTTCCAGCCGTGGCGGGTGGCCGACTCTGAAGTGAGCGCGATCATCATGGCCCGCTGCGGAGTCACCCCTCGTTCAAGGGCAGCGACTGGGCGCCATGCTCCCTGAAGATGGCGCTGGCCTTTTCGAGCATCGTCTGGCGTTGCGGATCGGTCACTTCGACAGCCACAAGAATGCGGCCGCGCGAAACTTCCTGATCGTAGAAATTGGCCAATTCGCGCTCCATGCCGCGCGTCATCATGGCGCCTACCAGGCCGCCCAGCACTCCGCCGGTCCACAGCGCGAGTCCCCCGGCCACCAGCAGTGCGGCGCCGCCGACGGTCACCGCGCCGGCCACTGCCACCAGGCCGCCCAGCGCGGCTCCAATGGCGCCGCCGGTTAAAGCAGCAGCCGGCGTGTGCGCCCCGGCTGGATCCTGATGCTCGAATGCCTGGAAGTGCCGCTGCACGGCGACTGCGGAACAGACGACCGTGATCTGGTCGACGGTAAAGCCGGCCGCCAACAGT
This sequence comes from Pirellulales bacterium, assembly GCA_050250435.1. Classification (GTDB taxonomy): domain Bacteria; phylum Planctomycetota; class Planctomycetia; order Pirellulales; family PALSA-1355; genus JBFWOR01. Next base: position 27,704 of record JBFWOR010000025.1, read on the forward strand.
TCAGCAACCACGCGATCCGCTTCCGCCACCGTCTCGAACACTCCGGCACGCAACGGCTTCTGGGTACTTGGGCTGGAACTCATCGGTTTGGCACTCCCATTTCGTCGCGCTTGCCCCTGGCGTCCACTGCGGCAATTCTTAGCCCTGAAGTGCGCCAGGGCAAGCGATTTGTTCGCGCAGCGCTGCGGGCGCCAGCGCAGGCGCGCGCTGTTCTGCGAACAACCACGACAAACGGCACCGCCGCGCCTGCGTGCCAATGCATTGTGCGTTGAAATGCTGCTGCGCGCTTGGTTGTCCTATTTGCATTTCTCCGCGATAATCAGCCCCGGTTCTTTCCTCCTCGCCGGGCAGCCCGTGATTCCAGCCGCGCACACACCGCCCACGGCTACCTATCGCCTGCAGATGCACGCCCATCTGCGGTTCGAGGCGGCGCGCGCGCTGGTGCCGTACCTGGCGGAGTTGGGCATCGGCGCGGCCTACACGTCGCCATTTTTGCGCGCCCGGCACGGCAGCTCGCACGGCTACGACGTTGTCGACCACGGCCAATTGGATCCCAGTTTGGGCACCGACGAGGAGTTTGCCAGTTTCGCCGAATCGCTGCTCGCGCATCATCTTGGCCTGGTGGTCGATTTGGTTCCAAACCACATGGGCATCGACGATCCGAACAACGGTTGGTGGCAAGACGTGCTGGAAAACGGTCCGGCATCCAGCTTCGCTCGGTTCTTCGATATCGATTGGAATCCTCCCAAGGCAACGCTGCAGAACAAAGTCCTGCTGCCGGTGCTGGGCGAGCAATTCGGCCGCGTGCTGGAAGACCAGCAGCTGCGCCTGGCGTACGAAGATCAGCGGTTCGTGATCCACTATTTCGAGCGCGCCTTTCCGACCGACCCGGTGTCCTGGGTGCCGATCCTGCGGCTGGCGCTCGATGCGGTCGCCGAGCAACTAGCGGCCGACGACCCGGCCCGGATGGAGCTCGAAAGCATTATTACGGGCCTGGAACGCGTCCCCGGCCAAGGGCAGCTCGAAGCGGAAGCCGTGCAGGAACGCTACCGCGAAAAGGAAGTTGCGCGGCGTCGGCTTTCCGCCCTGCAGGAAACCAGCGAAGAGGTGCGCACGGCCATCGAGGGCGCCGTCACCACGTACAACGGGCAGCAGGGAGATTCGGCCAGCTTCGATCGGCTGGAGGCGCTGCTCATCGATCAACCGTATCGACTTTGCTACTGGCGCGTTGCCACCGATGAGATCAACTACCGGCGATTTTTCGATATCGACTCCTTGGCCGCCATTCGCGTGGAAGATCCGCAGGTTTTTGCGGCCATTCACGAGAAGATCTTTGGCTTTGTGCGCAAACGCTGGATCACCGGATTGCGCATCGATCATGCCGACGGTCTGCTCGATCCGCAACAATATTTGAGCAATTTGCGCGCGGCGGCCGCCGCGGCGCGCAGTGGCGATGAGCAGCCGGGCTCCGTTGCGGCGGCGCCACCGGCCACCGATACGTTGTATACGGTCATCGAGAAGATCCTCGCTCACGACGAAGCGTTGCCGGATGACTGGCCGATCGACGGCACCACCGGCTATGAATTCCTGAACCTGCTGAACGACGTGTTCGTCGACGGCGCCGGCGCCATGGAGCTCGCCGACGCGTACGTGCGTTTGACCGGCCAGGTGACGCCGTTTGCCGAAATACTGTATCAGAGCAAGCGCGGCATCATGACCGCGTCGCTCTCGGCCGAGCTGTACATGCTGTCGCACCAGTTGGATCGGCTGTCGGAGCACCATCGCTGGTCGCGCGACTTCACGCGGCTGTCGATGTACCGCGCGCTGCGCGAGGTGATGGCATGCTTCCCGGTGTATCGCACGTACATTCGTCCCGACACCGGCACGGTGAGCGACAGCGACCGCTGGCGCATTCTCACGGCCGTGCGGCTGGCCAAGCGGCGCAATCCCGCCATGAGCCCGTCGTTCTTCGATTTCATTGCCTCGGTTCTGATGCTGGAGGACCCGGAGGGCCTGAGCGACGAGGCCCGCGCCGAGCGTCGCCAGTTCGTGCTCAAGTTCCAGCAGGTCACCGGTCCGGTGACGGCCAAGGGACTCGAGGACACGGCATTCTACCGCTACTATCCGCTGGCTTCGCTCAACGAAGTGGGCGGCGATCCGACCATTGGCGGGGCCACGCCGGAATTGTTTCATCGCCGCGTCGCCGAGCGCGCCGCCCATTGGCCGAACACGATGAACACCACCGGCACGCACGATACCAAGCGCGGCGAAGACATGCGCGCCCGGCTCAATGTGCTGTCGGAAATTCCTGAGGCCTGGGATGCGGCGGTGCGGCGCTGGCAGGCCGCCAACGCGGCCTCCCGCGCAGAGTTGGACGGGGCGCCCGTGCCCGACGCCAACGAGGAGTATCTGATCTATCAAACGCTGGTCGGCACCTGGCCGCTGAGGTTCGCCGACGCCGCGGCGCGCGAGGCGTACGTGGAACGCATCGTCGCCTATCTCGACAAGGCCCTGCGCGAAGCCAAACTGCACACCAGTTGGTTGAATCCCTACGAAGAATACGATCAGGCCGTCGCCGGATTTATACGCGCCATCCTGGCCGATCCGAGCTCAGAATTCCTGCGCGATCTCGACAATCTCGTGCGCGCCATTGCCGACGCGGGCTTCCTGAACGGGCTCGCGCAATTGTTGGTCAAGATAGCTTCCCCGGGCGTGCCTGACTTCTACCAGGGCACGGAGTTCTGGGACTTCAATCTGGTGGATCCCGACAATCGCCGGCCGGTGGATTTTCAGGCCCGACGCGACGCGCTGGCCTGGCTCTCCGAACAGGCCCGGTTGGAGCCGACGCGGCTGGCGCGCGAACTGTTGTCGCGCTGGCCCGACGAGCGCATCAAGATGTTCGTCATGTGGCGGGCGCTGCAATTCCGCAGCCGGGAGCAGGAGCTGTTTCAAGGCCCGTACACGCCATTAACCTGCGAAGGGCCGCACGCCGGGCAGCTGCTGGCGTTCGCGCGGGACGCGGCCTCGCATAGTGTCCTATGCATCGTGCCCCGCACCGCCTACGAGTCCTGGCGCACGCGCAAAGGCGCGCGGAAGGTCTCGTTCGGTGGCTCTGCGTCGCCCTGGCCTTTGGCCCCGTGGTGGCAGGAAACGTCCGTCGTGCTGCCGGCCGAGGCCGCCACCTCGTGGCGCCACGTTTTGACGGGTCATACGGTACCGACGGTCGTAGGGGAGGGTGGATCGCGTCGCATCGACGTGGCCGACCTGTTTCGTTGGTTCCCGGTGGCCCTGCTGGCCTCCGGACCGGCATAGCATGTGCTACGTTTCTGTATTGCGCAAAGCGGCCCTTTGAATGGGGCTCGACAGGCCGTTCGATAACCGCAATGCGATCTCAAGATAGCCCCGCTGCGCCGGAGGTATTGTCAGCCGTGCGGAGCTTGGCACTGCACTGGGAGAGTTTCGAAGCGTGCCACGATGGCATTCTTCAAAAGACTGTCGCGAGCGATCTCCTATGAAAATGCGGCTTTGGCCGGGCCGGCCTTACCCACTCGGCGCTACCTGGGACGGCAGCGGCACCAATTTTGCGCTCTATACCGAACATGCCACGTCTGTCGACCTGTGCCTGTTCGACTCCGCCGACAGCGAACTCGAGTCGCACCGCATTCCGTTGCGCGAGCAGACCGACATGGTGTGGCACGCCTTTCTGCCCGACGTGCTGCCGGGCCAGATCTACGGCTATCGCGTAGACGGTCCTTATCAGCCGTCCGAAGGTCACCGCTTCAACGCTCACAAGGTCGTGCTCGATCCGTACGCCAAAGCCATCGCGCGGTTCACGCGCTGGTCGGATGAGATGTGGGGCTACCGCGTCGGCGACCCGCAGGCCGATTTGTCGTTCGACGATCGTGACAATGCCCGCTTTGCGCCGCTGGCCGCCGTGTTGGACGAGGCCTTCACCTGGGGCGACGATCGCGCGCCGCGCATCCCCTGGAACAAAACCATCATCTACGAAGTCCACGTCAAGGGATTTACCAAGCTGCATCCCGACGTGCCCGAGAAACTGCGCGGTACGTATGCCGGGCTCAGCTCCGACGCGGCCATCAAGCACCTCAAAAGCTTGGGCGTCACGGCCGTGGAGCTGATGCCGGTACACGAGCACGTCGACGATCGTCATCTGGTCGACCGCGGGCTGGTGAACTACTGGGGCTATAACACGCTGGGCTTTTTCGCGCCCGACGGACGTTACGCTTCCGTCGACGCCGCCGGCGATGTGGTTCGCGAATTCAAGTCCATGGTCCGCAACCTGCACGCGGCCGGCATCGAGGTGATACTCGACGTGGTCTACAACCACACCGCCGAAGGCAACCGCCTGGGGCCCACGATGTCGTTCCGCGGCATCGACAATGCCTCGTACTATCGGCTTTCGCCGGAAGATCGCCGGCACTACATGGATTTCACAGGCTGCGGCAACACGCTGCACATGCGCAATCCGCGCGTGCTGCAACTGATCATGGACAGCTTGCGCTACTGGATCGAGCACATGCACGTGGACGGTTTCCGCTTCGATCTGGCCAGCACGCTGGCCCGCGAGCTGCACGAAGTGGAAATGCTGGGCGCGTTTTTCGATATCATCCACCAGGATCCCATCATCTCGCAGGTCAAGCTCATCGCCGAGCCGTGGGATTTGGGCGCCGGCGGCTACCAGGTGGGTAACTTCCCGGTATTGTGGTCGGAGTGGAACGGCAAGTACCGCGATTGCATCCGCCACTTTTGGAAGGGCGACGGCGGCGTGGTGTCTGAATTTGCCACGCGTTTCTGCGGTTCCAGCGATTTATACGAGTGGAGCAATCGCCGCCCGCACGCCAGCATCAATTTCATCACCGCCCACGACGGCTTCACGCTGCACGACCTGGTGTCGTACGACCACAAGCACAACGAAGCCAATGGCGAAGACAATCGCGACGGCGCGAACGACAACGTCAGCTGGAACTGCGGCACCGAAGGCCCCACCGACGATCCGCAGATCCGCGCGCTGCGCGAGCGCAAGAAACGCAGCTTCCTGGCCACGCTGTTGCTCTCGCAAGGCGCGCCGATGATGCTGGCCGGCGATGAATTGGGCAACACCCAGTTCGGCAACAACAACGCCTACTGTCAGGACAACGAAATCTCCTGGATCGACTGGGATCTCACGCCGGACCAGGAAGATCTGCTGCGATTTGTGCGCCGGGTAACGGCCCTGTTTCACGAGCAGCCTGTGTTTCATCGCCGGCGATTCTTTCACGGCCAGGCCATCCAGGGCGCGGAAGCCCCGGAAATCTCCTGGTTCGACCCCAGCGGCGCCGAGATGTCCGACGAGGGCTGGAAACAGGGCTTCGTGCGCTGCCTGGGCGTGCAACTCTACGGCGGCAGTATCGACGTCGACGAACATGGCGAAACGATTCGCGGTGACACGCTGCTCTTGTTGTTCAACGCCGATCACGGCAACACCATTCCGTTCACCCTGCCCGATCCCCCCAACGGCGATCCCTGGGAGCTCGTGTTCGACACGTTCAGCACCAGCGGCGAAGCAGGGCTCAAGGCCGAGGGTACGTATCCTTTGCAACCGGTGTCGATGGCCGTGTTCCAGTCGCGCGTCAAGTCGGAAGACGGCGCGGCGGAATAGCGGTGCGGGTGCTACTGGCATCTTGCCAGTGCATCTCTCTGACCACCGACCATCAGTTCGCCGCCAGGGTCTCCAACAGACCGGCTAGGGCGAGCCCAACCTGGTCGCTCCCTTCGGTGAGGCGCGTCTCCAGTTCGTCAACCGCCTCGGCCATTTGATGGAACCGCAACACCCGTTGCGCGTGTTCCGGCACGGACGGCAACAGGGCGACGGCCGACGGCACGGTTAAATACGACCGCACCAGCGCCGAGCCGCACCATACGTGCCAGAACGTGGCCGCCTGGTGCCACGAGGCAATCGCCTCCGGTGTGGCCGTGGCCAACGTGGGCAGCAATTGCACGGCCTGCGTGGCGGCGCCTCGCATGGAATGCAGCAAGGCCGCCAGATCCACCAGCGGCGAACGCTTCATGCGCCCCGCGGCGACCGGACGGTTGGGCCGGCCCTCAAAGTCGACAAACAGGAAATCTTTGCCGGTGTACAGCACGTGATGCAGGCTCAGATTGCCGTGACAGCGAATGCGCAGTCCGCTCATGGAGCTGCCCACGATGGCACGGAATGCCTCGAGCACTTGCGGCTCGCCGGCGAGCACTGCTTCGGCCGCTGCCTGCGCATTGGCCGGCAGTGACTTGCGTTGCCGCCGCAAATGCGCCATGGTTTGCAGCGTCAGCTTGCGCCAGGTTTGATAGATCGATCGTTGATAGAGCTGCGTGTACGGCTCGGGCGTGAAGGCCGGCGTCACATGATCTGCCGCCAGCGCCGTGTGCAGTTCGGCGAGGCGGCGGCCCAGCAGTCCGGCCCACTCCAAGGCCGCCCCCAGCAAGTCTTTGGCTTGCTGCGGAGCATCGCCTCCGGCGCGCTCCCACAACGACACGCCCGGCGCGATCGCCATGGCCGCGCGCGTTTCAGGCGGCACGGTCATCACGCTTTCGAAAAAACGGCTCAACGTGTCGTGCGCAAACTGCCAGCCCGTCACGTTGTTGGGCGGGCAGGCCTGCAGCACGGCCGCCGTTTGCACCTCACCGTCTGTCGGCCGATATTCGATCGCTCCATACAGGGGCAGCACGTGCGGGCAAGGATCGGCCTGGCCGGACAAAAAGCGACTCATTTCCAAATCAGGATTGACGCCGGTTTCCAGGCGACGAAATACCTTGAGCACGGCCTTGTCGCCAAACGTGACGCAGCTGTAGTCGTTCGTTTCGCCGCGCGAGGGTGTGGTGGTCGTCGTCTCGCGCTCCAGCGCCTCGATGACCGTGCTGGCGGGCATCGCCCAGCCCACGAGTTCGCCGGCCAGGCCCTTGATCCGCCGCCGATTGGCGATCAGCTCCACCAGGTCGGCCATGGCCTTGGGGTCGCTCGTCGCGTCGTACAGAATTCCGTTTTCGCCGGATTGCGGATGTGTCACGTGGGCGATGATGGCCGGCGGCCGAACCGAGGCGGCCAGCGCTTCCGCCTCGTGCTGAAAGGCCGTGCCCAGCGGCACGAGGTACGATTCTCCCTCGCCCTCCAGGTAATCCACGCGCACGATGAGGGCCCGCGGTGGAAACTCGTGCGAGTCCTTGTCCAGCGGAATCGAATCGGTTACGTGCGCGGCCTGAACCCTACGCGCCGGGCCCACCAGCCAGCGCAGCCGCGGCAGTTCGCGCGCCAGAATGGCTTCGAAGTTCTTGCGCACGCGGCTGCGCCGCGCCACGCGCAATCCATCGGTGGCGCCCAGCGCCTTCAAGTCCAGGTTCGACGCGGCCAGGGCCGGCGCTTCCGCCGTTTCTTGCACCAGGGCAAACCAATAGAAGGCGTGCGGCGCGAGCGTCAAAAAATACGGTGCCTTCGTCACGCCGGGAAACCGCGTCTGCCCGAACATCTCGATCGGCGTGCGACCGGCGAAGCGCGACAAGTCCAGCTCGACATACTGTGTGAACCGCGACAAGTTCGCAATCATCAACACGCTCTGCTGCTCGTAGTCGCGCGTGAACGCCAGGATCTTGGAATTCTCCGGCGCCAATAGCTCGATCGTGCCCCGCCGCAGCGCCACGTAATGCTGCCGCAGTGCGATGAGCCGCTTCATCCACCACAAGAGCGAGGTCGGATTGTTCTGCTGCGTCTCGACGTTGACCGTCTCGAACAAATACTCGGAGTCGATGATCACCGGCGAATAGAGCCGCTGCGGATTGGCGTCGGAAAAGCCTGCGTTCCGGTCCGGGCTCCATTGCATGGGCGTGCGCACGCCGTGGCGATCGCCCAGGTAGATGTTGTCGCCCATACCGATTTCGTCGCCGTAGTAGATCACCGGCGTGCCCGGCAGCGCGCACAACAGGCCGTTCATGAGCTCGATCTTGCGGCGATTGTTGCCCAACAGCGGCGCCAGCCGCCGGCGAATGCCCAGGTTGATCCGCGCCTGGTGATCGCGCGCATAGATCCGATACATATAGTCGCGCTCTTCGTCCGTCACCATTTCCAAGGTCAGTTCGTCATGGTTGCGCAAGAAAATCAACCATTGGCATTGCTCGGGAATGGCCGGCGTTTGCTGCAGGATGTCGACGATGGGAAACCGGTCTTCCATGTGGATCGACATGAACAGCCGCGGCATCACCGGAAAGTGGAACGCCGTGTGGCACTCGTCGCCATCGCCAAAATACGCAATCGCGTCTTCCGGCCATTGGTTGGCCTCGGCCAGCAGCATGCGGCCGGGGAACGACTCGTCCACGTGCCGCCGCAACTTTTTGAGAAAGGCGTGCGTCTGGGGCAGGTTCTCGCAGTTGGTGCCCTCGCGCTCGTAGAGATACGGCACGGCGTCCAGCCGCAAGCCGTCCACCCCCAGCCGTAGCCAATAGTCGAGCACGTCGAACAAGGCCCGCTGCACGCGTGGGTTCTCGAAGTTCAAGTCCGGCTGGTGCGCGTAAAAGCGATGCCAGAAGTACGCCTTGGCCAACGGATCCCAAGACCAGTTCGAGCTCTCGAAGTCCTTGAAGATGATCCGCGCTTCTTGATACTTCTCGGGCGTGTCGCTCCAGACGTAGAAATCGCGTTCCGCGCTGCCCGGCTTCGCCCGCCGCGCGCGCTGGAACCAGGGGTGCTGGTCCGACGTGTGGTTGATCACCAGCTCGGTGATGACGCGCAGGCCGCGGGCATGCGCCTCGCGGACGAAGTTCTTGAAGTCGCGCAGGTCGCCGTACGTGGGATGGACGCTGGTATAATCCGCAATGTCGTAGCCATCGTCGCGCAAGGGCGATGGGTAGAAGGGCAGCAGCCACACGGCCGTCACGCCCAGATCCTGCACGTAATCGAGCTTTTGCGTCAGGCCCGCAAAATCGCCGATGCCGTTGCGGTCGCTATCGAAATAGCTGCGCACGTGCAGTTGATAGATGACGGCGTCTTTGTACCACAGCGGGTCGACGTCCAGCGCGGGCTCGACATCCGTGTTTTGCTTGCTGCTTCGTTTCGCGGCCATGCGACGAGTTCTAGGTCTCCAGCGAATCTGTTGCGAGTACGGCACGCAGCACCAGCGCTGCCTGCCCTTGAATGTGCCACCGCTCCGCTTCCAGCGCCCGGGTGCCCCAGCCGCCGTACCGCGCGTCTTCGCTCGACCACAGCAGTTGCCAGGCGTGGCCCTCGGGCGGCGCCGCCAGCGGATCGGTCATGGGCTGCCAATCCAAATCGCGGCCCAAGTTGATCAGCACCAGTCGGTCGTCGCCGTTGTCGCCCACATAGCGCAGGAGCAACGCCTCGGGCGTAATGGCCGAGGCATGAATGCGATCGGCCCGCTGCCGCGCAAAAACGGCGTCTGCGCGCCGCAGTCGGAACAAGTCGCGGTGCAAGGCGTAAGCCTCGATATGACGCTCGCACTCGGACCAGTCGAGCTGAGACGCTTCGAAAGTGCGGCGTTCGGCCGGGTCGATGGGTGCCGCGGCGTCGGTACCCGCTAGCCGCAAGAAGGTCTTCATGAATCCTTGCCGGCCTTCGCGCACCAGCCGGTTCAACTCCGGCTCATGATCGGCAAAGAAGTGGAACGGCGCGCTGGCCGAGAACTCCTGGCCCTGGAACAACAGCGGCGTACCGGGCGCGAGCGCCAACAGCGCGGTCAACGCGCGGTGCCGGCCGGGCGATGTGAGATCGTGCAGCCGCCGTCCGTGCGGCGAGTTGCTCACCTGGTCGTGATTCTGCAAGAAGTTCACAAAGTGTGCGGCCTCTAAATCGAGCCCTGGCGTGCCGCGGCGTCGACCTTGGCGGGGGTTCCACTGGCCTTGGTACAGATAGCCCCATTTGACGGCCGAGATCAATTCGTTCGCCGAGCCTTGATAGTCGGCGTAATAGTAGTCGGCATTGCCGGTCGCGGCCACGCGGGCGGCGTGATGAAAATCGTCGTTCCAACCGGCGTCCAAGCCGTAGCCGCCTTGATCGGCAGGACGCATCAGCCGGCACTGCTGAAATTCGTTCTCGGCGAAAATGAGCGTTTTCCGCCCGCGGGCCGCTTCGCGCACGCGCCGCGTGAGCGCCGCCAGAATGTGATCGTCCGAGTCGTCGTGAATCGCATGCACCGCGTCGAGCCGCAGCCCGTCGATGTGATACTCGTCGATCCAGTAGCCCGCGTTTGAAACGACGAACTCGCGCACGGCGGCCGAGTTCTCGCCGTCGTAGTTGACGCTCTCGCCCCAATCGGTTCCGTGGTGCGAGAGATAGTTCTTCGAGTACTGACCGAGATAGTTGCCTGTAGGCCCGAAGTGGTTGTACACCACGTCGAGAATCACGCCCAAGCCGGCCTGGTGCGCGGCGTCGACAAACGCACGAAAGTCGTCCGGCCGGCCGTACAACCGCGTGGGCGCAAACAGATCGACGCCGTCATAGCCCCAGCCGTACTCGCCGGCGAACTCTGCCACCGGCATCACCTCGACCAGGGTGACGCCCAGCTCTTTGAGCCGCGGCAGATGCCCGGCCGCTGCTCGCCAGGTGCCCTCGCGCGTGAACGTGCCCAGGTGCAGCTCGTACAGCACCTGGCCGTGCAGCGGCAAGCCGCGCCAGGCTGTGTCGCGCCAACGGTACGTGGAGGCGTCGATCACTTCTGACAGGCCGTGCACGCCGTCCGGCTGGAAGCGCGAAGCCGGATCGGGGAACACCTGCTCGTCGTCATCCAGGCGGAATCCATAGCGCGTGCCAGGCCCGGCATCGGCAGCCGTGCCGGCGAAGTATCCCCCCGACTCGCCGGCCAGCGAAAGTGTTTTCGGAGCCGCATCGGCCTGCCGACCGTAGACCGCTGTCACCCGCTTGCGGCGCGGCGCCCAAACGCGAAAGTGAACGCCGCCGCCAGGCTGTGCCTCAGCGCCTACCGGCAGTCGGCGCTCGAGCGATTGTTGCTTCATGGATTGGTCAGTCAGTGGGCTCTCGGCGCCGTCGTGCACCGAGGGAATTCTTGCCGTTGGTCGGCCTTCATCTTGATGGAATCATGCAATTCTGACAACCTTGACCCGGGCTGCGCACTGCCGCTACGCCCAGGTGACGGCGTTTTGTGTCGATCTGCTCCGGCTCCAACGCGTCACTGCGCCCGCGCGAGCTTGTCTCAGCGCCAAGCCAGCGGGTACGATCTGGGGCAGTTCTCCCAGGATGCGGCTCCAGCGGGGGGACTCCGCAGCAAGAGCGACGGCGTTTGCCGCCGGCGGAAGCACGATGCACGGCCGCGGCGGAACCTGCATGGCCGGTCAGTCTGAACTCAAGATCAGCGGCCCGGTACTCGTGTCGTGCGCGGCCTTGGTCGTGATCGTGGCCGGCGTGCGCGTCGCACAGCCGATCATCGTGCCGCTGGTCGTGGCCGCGTTTCTGGCGATGATCTGTTTACCGCCCTTGCGCTGGCTCCAGGAAAAAGGGCTTCCCACCTGGGCCGCCATGGTGGTGATGGTCGTGGTCATCGTGCTCGTGGGCAGCGTGCTGGTGGCGGTGATCGGCACCTCGGTCAATCGCCTGCGCGAGCAATTGCCGGAGTATCAGGCGCGCGTCGAACAATTGCAGCGACAAGGCATCGACTGGCTCAAGGGTCATGGGGTCGACGTCTCCCGTCACTTGACCGAGCAGGAACTCGACACCCAGCGCCTGCTTTCGCTCTTTGGCGACACACTGGGCGCGGTCGGCTCGGTGTTGAGTGACGGGCTGGTGATCGTGTTCATGCTCTTTTTCATGCTGCTCGAGGGCGCGGAGTTTCCCAAAAAACTGCGCGCCATTTCCGGCGACGATCATTCGCTCGTCGACCGCGCCGGCGCCGTGCAAGAGAGCCTGCGCCGCTATATCTCGTTGAAGACGCGCATCAGCCTGGTGAATGCGCTGCTGGTGACGCTGTGGCTGTGGTGGCTGGGCGTGGACTTTGCGCTGCTGTGGGGCTTGCTGATGTTCCTGCTCAATTTCATTCCGAATATCGGCTCGTTTATCGCCGCGGTGCCGGCCGTGGCGCTGGCCTTGCTGCAATTGGGCGTGGCCCAGGCCATCTACGCCGCGCTGGGCTACCTGGTGATCGAGCTGGTGACCGGCAGCATCATCGAGCCCCGCCTGATGGGCCGCGGCTTGGGCCTCTCGCCGCTGGTGGTGTTTGTCTCGCTCATTTTTTGGGGCTGGGTGTTGGGCCCGGTCGGCATGTTGTTCTCCGTGCCGCTGACGATGATCGTCAAGATCGTGCTCGATCACAGCCAGGATCTGAAATGGGTGGGCGTGCTGCTGAGCGCCGAAGCGCCCGCGCCGGCCGAGCACCACACGACGAAGAGTCGCGGCCAGCGCAAGAAGTAGTTCCGGCGGCCGCGCCTGCGAACACCATTGTTTCCAATTGAGCGTGTACCGCAGCTCGCATGGCAGGTTACGATACGCCGGCCGCGCGTAGCGCAACGAATACTTGCCACGCGAGAAATCCGACGTACCCCACTACCAACAGAATCCCCTCATTCCGGCTAACGACCATTCCGCGCAACATGATCGGAGCCAGAACGCCGACAAAGGCGATCATGACCGGCAAGTCAATTCTGAGGGAGGCCGGTGTGACGTTCACGGGGTTGATGATCGCGACGATCGCCAAAATCAGAAGCAGATTGAAAATGTTCGACCCGATGACGTTGCCGACCACGATATCGGCCTCTTTCCGCCGCGCCGCCACCAAGGACGTCGCCAACTCCGGCAGCGACGTGCCGAGTGCGACGATCGTCAACCCGACTATCAGCGGACTTATGCCCAGCAACGTCGCACCCTCGACCGCTGCGTAAACCATCAATTGCGCTCCCACGACCAGCCCGACAAGTCCCGCGACTACCATTGCTGCGCTTTTGCCAATGCTGATCTTCACCGCCGCCGCATCCTTGATCTCACGCTGCACTTCGCGCGACTCTCGTCGCGAGACCCGATAGGAGTAGCCGACGAACAACACGAACGCTGCCAGCATGACTACTCCGTCTTGACGGCTGATCACCCCGTCGAGCGCCAGCGCCAAAACCAGCAACGAAGTGGAGATCGCAATGGGCACCTCGGCGCGCAGCAGCCGCATGTGGACGCGCAGTGGATAGACGATCGCTGCCATGCCCAAAATCAGGCCGACGTTGGCAATGTTGCTGCCGATCAGGTCGCCGAACGCGAGCTCGGAGTTGCCTTGTACCGCAGCCGAAATATCCAAAGATAGTTCCGGGCAAGATGTGCCGAATGCCACCAGGGTCAGGCCAATCACCAACTGGCTAATGCCCATGCGACCGGCAATACTCACTGCCCCGTGCAGCGTCCCCTCGGCACCCAGGTACAGAACGACCAACCCGCCGACAAAAATCAGTAGCAACCACATCACAGCAAGCATGCTTCTTGCCCCAGTTTCAATGCGAAGGACGGCCGCCAGGCAGCATTTCTCTGGGAGATCCCATCTCCCTTACGGTCACCCAAGACAGTTCGCTGCGCAGCCGATTGCAGGATGCCACGTGTGGCGGGCGAATCGCCACGACTGGCACACCGGAGCTGGGCTAAACGCCCCCGCCGTTCGTGATATAAAGCACCAGAAAGAGACGGTGCTCGTTCGACGGATTGGATTCAATTCGCTGAGACATTCGAGCCGCCAGATTTGAGGACGAATCGAATTGTCGCAGGCTTTGCGTCGCGCGACAACCCTGGCATTTCAGGCCTTTTGTTCCTGACGAGCAAGAAGAATGCGCAGTTCAACCAGGTTGCCGCACTTTTTTGCTGCTACCGCAGATGACGGGCAGGCGCGATCGCCCGCACTATTTTCCGCTCGCGATCCGCTTGATCGGATACTTCTGCCCGCCTAAGTGCATGGTGAAGCCAGTCACCTGGCCGTCCTGCAGGTTGAAGTCGAGCTTGCCGGCCGTGTGCCGCAGGGCGAACTCCGTGGGCGAGCGCGGCACCAGGTCGATCACCTGACCCGTCTTCATGTGCACGCGCAGCAGGTCGCCCTCGAGATCGATCGTGCCCATGTCGCCCAGGATGCTGCCGTACGCGCCGGCGAACTTTTTGAGCTCGTCGGGCGAGAGGCTCACCGTGGCCGGCTCCTGTTCGGCCAGCGAAGTGGGCAGCTCCGCCTCCGGCAGCTCGCGCAGCCAGATATTGCGATAGCGCACCGGGTTGCCGTGGTCCTGCAGCGAAATGGGCAGCTTGTCTGCCAACTTCTTGTACGGCATGTGCTGCAGCCACGAGGTGGGCCCAAAAATCTCCACGTCGTTTTGCACGAGCACGCCGTTGTGCAGCACGGTGATCCGCGCCGGCCTGGCCAGCGTGCCGTCGGCGTGAAAGCGCGGCCGGCGAAACACGATGTCGTAGCTTTGCCACTGACCCGGCGGCAAGCAAGCGTTGACCAGGGGCGCGTACTGGCCGTAGATCGCCCCGGCCTGGCCATCGGCATAGGTTTCGTTCTCGTACGAGTCGAGCACCTGCACCTCGTACAGACCCATCAGAAACACGCCGCTGTTGCCGCGTCCCTGGCCGCTGCCGCTGGCCGGAGTGGGTGTGGCCCATTCGATATGCAGCTGAGCGTCGCCAAACTTGCCGGCCGTGAACACGTAGCCGCTGTTGGGCACCGATTCCATGTAGCCGTCGCGCACGCGCCACTTGGCCGGGCCCCCTTCGGCGTCGCGCCACTGCGAAAGATCCTGGCCGTCGAATATCACCACCGCGTCCGATGGCGGCGCGATGGGCAGATGCTGGTCCGCGGGCGTGACCACCGGGGGCCGCACGCGCTGCATGTCGTGAGCCAGCCAGCGCATGGGCACGCTCTCCTCGCCGAAGGTCAATGTCGCAAACCAACTCCCCGCCACGATCATACCGATCTGCATGCTGCGCTGCATGGAGGTCACTCCCGGTGCTGCTCGATGAAAGACGCCAGCGCAGACGGACCCGATGTCGGGCAACCGTCCGGCGAACGTTGATTTTAATGTGCCGCGCGCCGCCCCGCCAATGCCCTCAGGCGGAGCATCACTGATACTCGGCGCGCAGCGGCGGCGCGCGTGCTGCGGCGCGCGGCACCCTGCGGATTTGCTTCTCCGGCGAACTGCTTGCCAGGGCCCTGGCCGGCGACTAGTCTGGCGTACGCATTCCGTGTGCGGCCTGCCCGCGTACCGCCTGACCTGCCCGCCCCTTGCCCCCTCGGATTTGATCTCATGCAAACGGCCTTGTTGTGTTGCGCGTTGGCTCTCGGCGCCGGTGAAGAAGAGTATCTGGCCTGGGTGGTCGAGCCCGCGCCGGCCGCGGCGTTTCCCCAGCGCACCGGCGAGCGCCGGCGCCAGCGCACCGATCGGGCCGAGCTTGCGGCCCTGGTCGATGCCGAGCCCAAGCTTCCATTCACCGACGTGACCGTCAGCCTGCGCGCCGCCGACGGCGGTCAGTGGGTCGGCTCGCACCGTGGGTTGATGCACTTGCCGCCGGGCGGCAAACGCTGGCAAGTTTTTCATTCGCGCCGCTGGCTGCCCGATGACGACGTGCAGGCCTTGGCGTTTGCCGCGTCCGGTGAGCTGCTGGTGAAGACGCCTGCGGGCGCTGTGCAGCTGGCGCGACGGCCAACGACCCTCGAGCGGAAGATGAACGAGATCGACGACACGCTCCAGCGGCACCATGTGCGCGAAGGCCTGGTCGGGTCCGTCCATCTCAAAGAGCCGGGCAACCTGACAGCCGGCTACGAGCAGCACTCGAACGACAACGACGGCCTGTGGACGTGCATTTACATCGGCGCCGAAGCTTTTCGCTACGCCGTCACTGCCGACCCAGTCGCCAAGCAGAACGCGCGCCGCTCGCTCGAGGCGATCATGTTCCTGGAGCGCATCTCGGGCATTCCCGGTTTCGCGGCCCGCAGCATCGTGCCCGGCACGGAGCCCAAGCCCACGCACGGCGAGTGGCACCGTTCGGCCGACGATCGCTGGTGGTGGAAGGGCGACACATCGAGCGATGAGATCGACGGCCACTACTTCGCTTATGCGATCTATTACAACGTGGCGGCCGACGAGAAAGAGAAAGCGGAAATCCGCCCGTACGTGGAGCGGATCACCGACCATATTCTCGATCACGGGTTGAACTACGTCGGCCCGCCGGGCGTTCCCACGACCTGGGGCGTGTGGGCCCCGGACAAGCTGAATCACGACCTGCGCCGCCAGGGCGATCGCGGCCTGAACTCGCTCGAGATACTGTCGTTCCTCCGCGTTGCCGAGCACATCGTGGGCAAGCCGCGCTACGCCGAGATGTCGCGCGAGCTGGTGGAGAAGCACGCCTACGCCGCCAACACTGTCTTTCAAAAGCACGCTTGGCCGACCGAGTGGGTCAACCACAGCGACGACGAGCTGGCCTTTCTGGCCTACTATCCGCTCTTGATTCACGAGCGCGATCCGGGGTTGCGGCAGTTCTATCTGGCGAGCATTCGCCGCACGTGGCAGGCGGAGCGTCCGGAGCGCAGCCCGCTATTCAATTTCATTTACGGTGCGGCGCTGCAGGCCAACACGTGGACCGATCCCTCGAAGCGGCCGGACGCGGCGCTGGTGGAACCGGCCGAGTACGATCGCGATGAGTGCCTGGCCTGGTTTCAGGATGTCTCGCCCGACACGTTCCACTGGACCGTGCGCAACAGCGGCCGCAACGACGTGGGCCCGTTGTCCACCAACCGCTTTGGCCGCCTGGTGGGTCATGCGGTGTTGCCCGCCTCCGAGCGCCCGGTGATGAAGTGGAACGGCGATCCGTACATTCTCGACGGCGGATCGGGCGGCAACGAGCGCGACGACGGCGCGGCGATTCTGTTGCCGTACTGGATGGGCCGGTACCATCGGTTGCTGGACTAAACTAGTCCGGACAGTGCCAGCCACTGCGGCTTGAATAGCATCACCAGGCCGAGGGCCAGGATCACGACGCCGCTGGTCAACTTCAGCCAGCGTCCCTCCCGCTCTTGCACTTTGCGGTGCGACAGCGTCACCACGAACAGACCCAGCATCAGCGAATCGTCCAACATGTAGGCCAGGATGTACAGCGACAGGTAGGCATAGTTTTGCCATGGCGGCAATTCCTGCACCGTGAGAATTTGCGTGTACAGCGCGGGCAATCCCGCCGTGCACAGCAACTCGACGATGTTCACGCTGATCGCCAGCACGACGGCCATCGCTACCGCGGTGCTCAGGTATTTGGCCGCCACGATATCACGCACCCGGGCATAAATGCCTTGCTTGGCGGCTTCCGGAATCGACAAAGTGATGCCCCGCTTGAACGCCACGAAGTCCTTGACGTTCACGATGCCGATCATGACGGCCAACACGCCGAGCGCAATTTGCAGCGGCCGCATATAGCCAATCAACAGAAAAACGTTCAACCAGGCCGCCATGAAGGCGAAGTAGGCCAGTCCGCTGACCAGCACGAACGTGCCCGCGATGGCCAGAATCTTCGCGCGACTTCGCACGTTGACCAGAATGGAGAGCAAGAATATCAGGACCCACATGGCACACGGATTGAAGCCGTCGACAAGCCCGATCACAAATGTAAACGCCGGCAGGCCCAAGTCGCCCACCTGCAGCATTCCCCAGCCAGGCAGTTCGATGCCCTCGGGCCCAGCGGCCGGCGGCGGAGCCGACATGGTCGATTCTTCTTCGGCCACTGGGGGCAACGGTGGAACGTGGGCCGGAGCAGCCTGACCGCGGTCAGTTTGCTGCGGGCCCAAGCGTACGAGGCGAATGCTCGAAGAGCCGTCGTAGCCCGCGAGCGTTCCGGGAAAACGGGCTCGGTCCGTCGTCGAACTGTGCCGTTCGGCAACGGCGCTCGACGGCGCGCTTGCATCGCGGAGGATGTTCTCGAGTTGGCGTCCGCTGGTCGCATCCGTGTCGTAGCCCACGACAAAGCGGCCGCACAGTTCGATTGCGGGCAGGGCTGAG
The DNA here is from genome assembly GCA_050250435.1 of Pirellulales bacterium. Taxonomy (GTDB): domain Bacteria; phylum Planctomycetota; class Planctomycetia; order Pirellulales; family PALSA-1355; genus JBFWOR01. The sequence continues at coordinate 45,713 of JBFWOR010000025.1, forward strand.
ACCTGGGCGTGGTGGCGGCTTGCCGTTCGATCCATTTCCTCGGCGGCTGCCGAGCTGGCAACAACGTCGTGCAGTTCCACGCGCACGGCCGGCCAGCGCTGTTCAAGGTCGGCCAGGAATCGCTTGGCGTCACGGCAGTGAACGCATCCCTGGCGAACGAACGCCCGAATCGTGAAAAGATTCTCGATCGCCGGCCCGCTTTTGGCGGCATCGGCGAAGCCCAACCGCACTTGATTGCAAGCGAAGAACGCCGGCAGTGCAGGGTTTGCGACTGCGAACTTCTTGCATCGATCCGCGAATAACTGGCGCGCGTCAGTATCGCGGAACAGGTCGTGCACGACGACGCGCAGGCCGCGGCGCTTTTTTGGCAACTGCCGGACGAACTCCGCGGCGCGCGAAGAACGGTCCGAGTCACTGCGAATGAAAACCTCGAGCGTCAGCACGTTCGCAGGCGCCGGAGCCGCGCCTGGCTCGCCAGACATTGCGATTTCAGTTGACAGCAATAGCGCCGCCAGCATCGAGGCGACTTGCAGGCGGCGCCTGGCCGCCGCGCCGCCAGCGCTGCTCTTACGGCAGCCGACGACCCCCGCGTTTTCTTGGGGCAGGAACATACTGCGAACTCGCGCCATAACGCAAACACATGAAAATACCATGCCGTATCGCCTGCCGGGGCATTTACCGATGGGTGGTAGGGACTTTGGCGGCCGCGAACGCTGCCGCGAGACCGGACCGGCCAGTAGAGCGCGCAATTTCGCACACCTCGATGCACAACGGCACATGGGCGCGCCGGCAGAACGTAGGGCGTCGGGATTGGGCTCTGAGAACGAGACAATCGTTGACGTGCCGACATCGGCGATGACCCTCAGCCCATCGCTTTCAGTCCGTACAGCCGCGTGGCGTTGCCATTAAAGATGTCTTCGACCTGGGTATCCGTCAGCCCGAGCGACAGGGCCGCCACTTTGAGCATCCGCAGCGATTCGTGTCCCACCAGCGCCAGCGCAATGCGATCGTAGGGCACGTCAAGGTTCGTGTTGGCGGCCGAGATCCAGAAGAAACGGTCGCCCAGCGCCACGCAGCGGCCGCGCAGGTGCGACACCGGAAAATCGGCACCGTACAGCACGCGCTCGTGCCCCAGCGTCCGCACAATCGCCTCGACCGCGCCGGAGTCGGTCACGGCCGACGTATCAAACCACACGTTGGCCAGTCCGCGCAGCGACTCGATGCCCAGAATGGTGTGATGCGGGTTGAAGCCGCGCGCGGCGTGCGCCAGAATCAACCGCATGTCGGGATACTTTTGGCAATAGCGGCGAATGGTGGCCTGGTTGTGCGGGTCGGCCAGGGCCCGCGAGCGAACCATGTGCAACGTGATGGACAGCCGCTCTTCGTGGGCGACGCGCACCTGCGGCTCCGGCAGGAACTCCTCGATGAGCGAGTCGAACGTCGGACGATGCTGCGAATAAACGTGATAGCACTTCAGGCCCACGAACCCGCACCGCCGCACCGTCTCGCGGATCTGCTCGGGATCTTGCTCGGGCCGCACCAGCATCTGGCCGCGCGAGCCGGGCCGGCCGGCCAGTTCGTGAAACAGAAACTCGTTGGCCGCGTCGACGTCGAGCCCGGCGTGCGGAAACGGAAAAAACAGCCCCTCGACGCGCCGACCGGGAATCAATTGCGCCATCGCTTCGTCGAATGCGGCGCTGCCGGCCGTCGCGGGACCCGACTTCACCAGCCCGGGCACGGTATCCGCGGGAAAGTGATCGGCCCGATACCAGTGACCATGCGCGTCGAAGATCACCGGCGGCACGAAGCTGTCGAGCTCGCGATCGAACAGCGCGCGGTCCGCGTCGGTCACGATCCAATCGTTCATCGCGCCGGTTCCTCAGCGACGCGAACGCGGGCCCAGCGCAGGCTCATGCAGTCGGGCGTGCCGGCATACCACGCCAACAGCAAACGACCATCGGCGAGCAGTCGCACGGCCGGATGCCCAAAGCTCCAACGTCCCATGTCTTCCCAGTATTGCGCGAAGTCAACCTGTTCCCGGCCTTGCGAGAGCGAAGCCCGTTCGTCGTGGGTGTAGACGACGAGGCGCTCCGCCCCCGGCCACGACGCGCCGCCGTCCGCCGAGCACCACAGCGTCATCGTCGAAGGGCGGCCGCGATCGACCACGAAGGTGACCAGCCGCCCGTCACTCAACTGGCACGGCGCCGCGATCTGGCCGGGAATGGTCGTGGCGCGGATGGGATCAACGGAAATTGCGTCGCCGTTGACCGAGCCGCGCCGCAGATGCACGGTGAGATCCTGCTTGCGAACCAGGTCGTGGGTCCAGAACATGGCCACAAACTGGCCGCTCTGCGCACCGGCGCAGAGCCGTTGATCCCAGTAGTAGACCTCCTGCTGCGGATGCTGCGCTACGAGCAGCGGGCGAGTGAACGATTCGCCGCCGTCGCGCGAAACGAACAGCCAGGCCGCATGGCGCTTGGGTCCCGGGTCGTCAAATTCCTTGAAACTCTCGAAGGCAAAAGCAATGGCGCCATCCGGCCATCGGACGACAGGGCCGGTCAGGGCGCAGCCGCGCAAGTCGCCCACACCCAGCTCGCGCCAAGCGCTCCACTTGCGGCCTTCATCGTGCGAGATCGCCAGCAACTGTTTCGACTTCAGTATGCCCTCGGTCACCGGGTCGAACAGCGGACGAGCGGGCTCGCTGCGGTCGAACCAGGTGGCAAACAACAGCAGCCGGTTCGGCGCCGCCTCGACCATTTCAGCCGCGGCCAGCGAGCCGGGCACGCCGCCCAAATCGGTCGCGAAGCTCGCGGGCAAAAGCTCCCAGGTGCGGCCGCCATCGGCCGAGCGACAAAGGCGAATCGTGCTGCTCGGCGCATGTTTGCCCGGTCCGTTTTGAAAGCCGCACAGGATCGTGCCGCTCCCCAGTGCGCACAGCGACGTGAAGTACGCGATCCGTCCGGCGGGCGGCTGCCGGCCGGCGTCGAAAATCAGTCCTTGCTCCTCGATCGTAAACATGAGCTGTGCTTTCGCGGCCGTTGTCAGCGCACCAGTCGTCGAAACGCATCCTGCTGCACGGGACACTCGAGCGCTTGCTCCACGGTCCCTTTGTCGAGCGCCTCGCGCATGATGGCGAACGACTGGCCGGCCGCAGCCATCGTCTGTTCAAGTTCCGCCGGGCCCTGCGCGGCATTCAAATAGAACGCGGCGAAGCCGTGGCAGCCGCGCTTGGCCATCTCCTGGATATAGAGTGTCGTGAGTTGACACCGGAGCGTCGGGTCGCTGGCGTTGAAATGCAATTGCGGATGCACGTCGATACCGCCCACGCGCACGTCGAGGCCGGACTTCCCGGCGACGGCGCTGAGTTGCCGCTTCAGTTCGCCGCCGAACTTCCAGAGTCGACTCGGCACGTCGCGCCGCCGCGCTTCGCGCAATGTGGTCAGCGCGGCCGCCAGGCCGATCGTGTCGCTCCAATACGTGCTCGAAATGAACATCCGCGCCGAGGGCTCCATCACGTCGCGCCGCCCGACGACGGCCGCCATCGGATAGCCGTTCGACAGCGACTTGGCAAACACGGCCATGTCGGGCGTAACGCCCAAGTACTGTTGCGCGCCGCCCAGGGCGAACCGCAAGCCGGCCGAAACCTCGTCGAAGATCAGCACCGCCCCGTGCTGGCGCGCCAGCCTCGCGACGCCCTCGAGATAGCCCGGCGGCGGCGGCTCCGAACGGATTGGCTCCATCATCACCGCCGCCACCTCGCCGCGGTGGTCGTCGAGCAGGCGCTCCAGCGAGTCGAGCTCGCCGTAGACAAACGGCAGCGCGGTGCCCGCCAGGGCGCGGGGCACGCCAGTGGGCTCGATGCCGGGAAACAAATGCGCGTCGAGATTCGCATCGCTTGGCAGGTTGGCTGCCAGATACCAGTCGTGCCAGCCGTGATAGCCGCAGAACAGCACCTTGTCGCGACCGGTCACGCCCCGCGCAATTCGCACGGCGATAGCGCAGGCCTCGCCACCGCACTTGGCGTAGCGCACCATCTCGGCGCAGGGAATCGAGTTGCAAAGTTCCTCGGCCAGCTCGATCTCCAGCTCGTGGTTGATTGAGTACACGGTGCCGCGCGAAATCTGCCGGCACACGGCCTCGTCGACCACCGGGTCCGCATAGCCCAAGAGGATCGAGCCGATGCCACTGACCCAGTCGATATACTCGAAGCCGTCGACGTCGCGGAATCGCGCGCCCCGCGCGTCGGCGGCGTAGATGGGAGATACGCCGTACGCGCCGCGGTTTGGCCGACGGCTCACCAGCTGCGTGGCGCCGGGAATGCGCGCCAGCGCCTGCTGATACAGGGCCAGCGAACGGGGAACGCGCGGTGTGTGCGTTGGCCTGGTCATCGATTCACCATGCAGTCCAGCCGCCGTCGACCACGAGATTCTGCCCCGTCACGTAACTGCTGGCATCAGACGCGAGAAACACGACCGCCCCTTTCAGTTCGTAGGGTGCGCCCATCCGTCCGAGGGGAGCCTTTTGTTTTAGCCTTTCAACCAGTTCAGCCGGCGCTTGCGGACCGGGAAAGGGGCCGGGACTGAGCGCATTCACCCGCACGCCGTCGCCGGCCCAGTACACCGCCAGGTGTCGGGTCATTTGCAGGATGCCGCCCTTGAGCGCGTGATAGGCCACGGGACTGGCACTGCCTATCCCTTCGTAGACCTCTGGGTACGAGCCGACAACGCCGTACATCGAACCGAGCATGATGATGTTCAGGCTCGCTTGCCGTTCGACGGCGTGGTCGCGCGCCAGTTTGGCAAGCGCAAAGTACCCGCTGGCATTTTCCAGTTGTCGCGAAAACTCTTCGTGCGTCACGGTCTTCCAATCGGCGGCCTGTTGTTCGTGTCCGTTGTTCACCAGGATGTCGACCTGGCCGGCCAGGGTCACCGCCTGTCGAAAGCCGGTTGCCAGCGAGTCGGGCTGCAGGTGATCGAGCGCGATGCCGTAGTGCGTGGCGCCGCCGGGTTGCGGCAGTGTTTGGGCGTATGCGCTGGCGCGCGCCGCGTCGCGGCTGCTGACGACCACCGTGGCGCCAGCCTCGGCCAGTGCCCGGCACATGGCCGAACCCAGATGCCCGCAGCCTCCGGTTACCAGCGCCGCGCGGCCGGTGAGGTCGAACAGTTGCAAAACCGTCGGTTCGCGATGGGGAGGAATCGTGCTCATTTGTCTTGTAAGGGAGTGGCGGGCTGCGACAGGCCGAGCAACGACTGCGCGGCTCGCACGCGCACGTCGAGCGCGTCGTCCTGCAGCAGCGCAACTAACTGCGATTGATACTCGACCGAGCGACTGGCACCAACCAGGTCTGCGGAAATGGCCCGCACGCCCGCATCGGCACTTTCCAGTTGGCGGCCGAGTTCCGCGCGTCCACCGGCATGTCCCTGGCAGGCCAGAGCGCCTGCCAGGATGACACGGGCGAAGGGATCGGTCTCTGTCACGAGCGCGCCGGACAGCGCATCGACATCGCTGGTGTCACCCAGACGCGCAAGCGCAAAGGCCGCGGTGCTGCGGCTCGCGCGCGCTTCGCTGCGCAGCGAGGCCCGCAGCTCCGCCAGGCAGGCCTTGTCGCCCGACTTCGCCAGCGCGGCGGTGGCCCAGAGTTGGAGGGGCCCCTTGGCGCTTTGCTTCGAGGCCGCGCGTAGCTGTTCGGCTGCGCCCGTCTCGCCCAGTTTGTAGAGACTCTCGGCAGCGTGGACGCGGCCCGTGGAATTGGCATCGGCTAGGATGTGTTCGAGGATCGCCAATGGTTGTCGATCGCCCGCGCGCACCAGCTCGCGCGCCAATCCACAGCGGCGCTGATCATCGCGCTCCGCGGGCAGCCGGGTCGCAAGCGCGGCCCGCACAGAATTCGTTTCGCCGGCGAGCGTCAAGGCCTCGGCCGCGTGCATGGCCGGCCAGAATTCGTCGGACGTTAGGGCCTGGTGAAGAACCGCCAGGCATTGGGCCTTCAGCATGGGCGCCATCGACACGGCTGCGAGGCGATTCGGCGATTGCGCCAACGTGGAGCTTACGCACAGCAGGTAGATCATTGCCCCGGCCACGGACATGCGAATCGGCTTCATGGCGCATCTCCCACGGTCTGCCAGGAGCGCGATTCCACGCTCGCCAGCGCAGCCAGATTGACTTGCAAGGTCTGGAACCCTTCGGCGAGCGAGCAGGCAGGCGGCGATTTCCGTTCGACGGCATCGAGAAACCGATGGGCCTGCGCGACAAAGGCCGCGTCGCGCGGCAGCGGCTCGTGCGGTTCGTCGTGCCACGGCTCGTCGGGCGTCACCATCCACCGCCAACGTTGGCAATGCGACTCCCAACGCACCGTGCCGCGCTCGCAAACCACGGTGAGCGTGATCTCGTTGGGGGCCTGGTGTTGATTGAGATTGTAGCTGGCCGGCACCTCGCCGTGCCGGGCTAGTAAATGGACCGTGTCCTCGACCGTCACGTCGGCCAGCGCCTGGTGTGCGGCGTCGGTCACCAGCCGGTCAATCGGGCCCAGGATCCATTCGCCCGCATTGAGGAGATGCGTTAGCGCATCCTGAATCGCACCGCCGCCCGTTGCGCGGTCCGTGTAGTAGGTCTCGCGATACGCCGGACGGTACGTGGGGAAATTCTGCCCGCCCACGGCAACCAGCTCGACTGGCCGGCCAAAGCGGCCGCTCACTAGGGCGTCGCGCATGACGGCCAACGCCCCAAAACAGCGATAGACATACGCCACGGCGACGACCAGATTTCGCTCGCGAGCGATCTCAGCCAGCCGCGCGCAGCCGTCGGTGCTGGTCGACAAGGGTTTTTCCACCAGCACATGCCAACCGGCGGAAACAAGCGTCGTCGCCTGCGGAACATGCAGGGGCGCCGGCGTGGCTATCACGGCCAGTCGCTCGCCGGCTGCGACAGCAAGGTTGGCCAGCGCTTCGTCCAGCGAGGCAAAGCCGGTCACGCCGTATCGTTCGGCGACCGTTTGGCGCAGCGTCGGGTTGATCTCCACGAACGACGCCGTGGTTCTTTCCGTCGCCTGGAAGCAGCGGAGATGCCGCTCGCCAATCGAACCGGCGCCGACAATCAGAACCTGATGTTTTTCGGTCGACATCATATCGCGTCCCGACATTCCGGCGGCCGGCGGCCTCTCAGGTGGTCAGGCCCAGCTCCTGGTGCTGTTGCCGGGCCGAGGCCGTGTACCTGGCAAACGCCGCGTCGTCGCGCCGGCACGAAACGCCCTTGAAGACCATCGCAAACGAACGGCGCTGCCGCGACTGCGATACGTTCGCATCGGCGCGATGGATCGTCATGCCGTGATGTGCCACCGCGTCGCCCGCGCGCAGCGACACGGCCACTTCGCGGGCGGAATCGTCCGGCGAGTAATCCGAAATTCCCTGCGAAAAGCCCAGCACGTGCGAGCGGTTGTGCGGCCGGAAACCGCGCGAGTGCGACCCGGCGACGTAACGCAGGCAACCGTTTTTCGCATCCACGTCGTCGAGCGCCAGCCAGATCGTGAGCACGTGCGGGGGCGTCAGGCAGAAATAGTAGTTGTCCTGGTGCGGGGGCGTGACGTGGTCGGTGCCGGGCGGTTTGTTGAACCACTCCGGCTCTTCGGCCGTGGCCCGCTCGCCGAGCAACGTTTCGGCCACGTGCCGCCAGCGTGCATGTCCGCGATACGCCTCGAAAAATGGGTCACGCCCCATGCGGTGCAATTGCTTCAACGTCTCGGGCCGAGCCCGATCCTGGTAGAACGCGTCTTGCTCCGGGAGCGTGGGCACCACTGCGCTGATGTAGCGATCGAGATTCGCCGTGAGCGTGTCGAACTCGTCGGGTGGCAACAACTGGCGAATGACGACAAAGCCGTCGCGCTCAAAACTGGTAAGGTCCATAGGGGTACCATCGCGGGGTTGGATCGGGCCGTTAATGGCGCTGTCCCATTGCGGCCGCTTCGGCCGCCAGTCGATTGTCGAACGTGAAACCCAAAGGTGCGTACGTTTGTTGGATTTGCTCCATTCCCTGCTTGACCATCAGCAGGTCGCAGCCGTGGCAAATGAACGTGGCGCCTAAATCGAGCAGCATCCTCGTGTGGTCGGGCTCTCCGCTGACGGTGCCCCACCACTTGCCGGCCTTTTTTGCGGCCTCCGCCACGCGGCGATACGCGGCGGCGATCAACGGGTTGTCGAACTGAAAGGGAATGCCGGCCAGCACGCTCAGATCGCCGGGCCCCAGCATCAGCACGTCGACGCCGTCGACCCCGGCGATCGCGTCGGCCTGATCCAGGGCATGGGGCGATTCCAACTGCGCAATGATCAGCGTATGTTCGTTGGCCGCGCGGAGATAAGGCGGCATCGGCATCGCGCAATACGGGTTGTCGCCGTTGGCGCCGTCGACGCCGCGCTCGCCCAGGGGAGCAAACTTGGCCCACCGCACCAGCTCGCGCGCCTCATCGGCCGATTCGCAGCGCGGATACATGATGGCCTGGGCGCCGGCTTCGAGCAGCCGGCCCATCCGCATGAACTCACCTTTGGCCGGTCGCGCGACGATGTCCGACGATCCGACCCGCGCGGCCCGCATCAGCGCGGCGGACGTCTCGTCGCTGGTCGCGTGATGCTCCAGGTCGACCCAGATGCCGTCGAAGCCCATCAGACTGACCAGCTCGAACACGCTGGGGTCGATGAAGTGGCACGTGGTCACGAGCGCCGGCTTGCCCAGCCGCAGCTTCGCTTTTACCCGGCTTAGTCGCATGGAAGTTAATCCCTAAAAAGGCGGTTAGTGTGACGTATCCATCGAGAAGGCGCGGGTCAGGGGCCGAATTTCAGCGCATAGAGGTCAGCGTTGCGCAATACGAACCGAATTCGCACCGGCTTGCCGGCCAGTGGCGCAACGTCGCTGCCGGCGTTCCAGGCGACGACCTGGTCGATGGCATCGGCATTCAGCGCACGGCAGTCCGCCAGCGCAAAACCCGGTAGCGGCTTGCCGCCGACATCTTGCAGCTCCACGCGCATGCCGCCGCCATCGCGGGCCGCGTAGTTAAGCGACAACTGCCGGCCCTGGAACACGACGGGCCGCGTAATCACCTCGCCTTCGTCCGCCGCGGCGTGCAGTGACACAAACCCATCCGTGCGAAACGTGAAACGGCGCACCCGGCTGCCGGGACCGGCGTAGTAGCGCTCCGTAGCATACACGGAGAGTTCGCGATCGCTCCGGGGTAGCGCGAGCAAGCCCCAGGTCATGTAGTTGCTGCGGTTGCCGTCGCGCTCCGCAGGCGCGGTGATGGGAATCAGCGGCTCCGGCCAGCGATGAAAGTTGCGGCCGTCCCGGCTGCTCATCAAGATCGGCTCCACCTGCTCGTGCACGGGCTGGAAGCGGGTGGGGAAACCCAGGAACAAGTGCGGCGCGCGAAAATAGGGCTGAATGGCGTTCGTGTACAGGTGCTCGCGCGGTGCGGCGCCGTACTCGAGAAACACCGGCTGGCTCCAGTTGAGAAAGTCGCTCGACGTGGCGGTCATGATGTCGCGCGCGCCCGAGCGGCTCTTGCGATGAAAATCGAGATAGCACTTCTGCTCGGGATGCCAGAAGGCTAGATTCTGCGAATCGAAATTGCCGTCGGTAATCACTGGCTCTTCGCGCATCAGCGACCAATGGAGGCCGTCGGGCGACTTGTAGGCCTGCAGACCCTTGCCCCAGGGCTTGCCCGCGCCGGCCAGAGCCTTGTAGCGCGCGTCGGGCGCGCAATCGGGATTGGTGTCTTTGAACGGCGTGAAGTTGTGGCATCCCCAGCCGGCGTGGACGATGTTGTTGTCCTTCGAGCCGGCGAATTCGAACAGGCCTAGCTTGGGTTTTTCCCACACGATGCCGTCGCGACTCTCCGCGTAGCAAGTCACTTCCGGATGGGCCGCCTTTTGTGTCGAGACGTCAAAGTGCTCGCCGCGATAGTACATGCGAAAGCGATCGCCGTCGGCAAACAGCGTGTAATAGGCCGAGGTGTTGCCCTCCCAGGGCGCGTCGCAGACGATGACCACCTCGCGCGGTTCCGGGCGATGCATCTTTTGTTCGACGCCTTGCAGCCGCTCGATCAGGTAGTCGTCGACAAACAGCTCGCGCCGCGAGCCAATGTCGCGCGCCTCGCTGGCCGGCTCGACCTGGCTCCCCGCAGCGGCCGGGGTCGGCTCTTCGGCCCGGGCCGAGACGATGCACAGCAACATGAGGGCGGGCAGGTAGTAGCGCGTCATGCTGAATCCTCGCAACGTGATGGCTCAATCGCGAAACTGAAACGAATACAAATCGGCGTCTTTGACTTCGAAACGCAGCCGCACTCCGGTGCGCTGCCAGCGCGCAAGGTCGGGGTTGCCCTGCCAGGTGACGCTGCGCTCCAGATCGTCGCCATACACCTCGTGACAACGCTCGAGCTCGAATCCGGGCAGGGCCTTCCCGCCGGCATCTTGAATCTCGGCCCGCAGTGCGCCGGCCGCCGAAGTGGAAACGTTCACCAGCAGACGTCGGCCCGTGAACGTGAGCGGCCTGGTGATCAACGCACCGCCGGACAGCGGCGCCGACAGCGACACAAAGCCATCGATCCGTAGCGTGTAGCGGCGCAGCACGCCACCGTCCTCCTGCAGCGTGTGCTCCGTCACATACAGCGAAAGCTCCGGTGGCGCGTCCTCAATGTCGGACTTCGTCTCGACCAGCCCCCAGTTTTGATACGTGTCGCCATAGAACCAACTGTCGCGCGTGCGCAGTCCGGGCCGCAGAAACGACTCGGGCCAGACCGCAAAGTGCTCGCGCTCGCGGCCGACGATCAACATCCCGTCGGTGATCGCGGTTCCTTCACGCGTCGAATTCTGGGCGCGAACCTGGCGATAGTCGTAGCGCGGCAGCACCTTGGCCGATTCGGTCCAACCGCGATCGATGTAGCGCGTGGGAAATCCCAGCAACAAATGCGGCGCGCGGTAGTACGGCGCAATCTGGTTGGTGTACAGCTCGCTCACGCGGCCCGACGGATACTTCGCGCCGACGGGATCCTTCACGTCGGCCGGCTGTTCCGCTGGCCGGCCGGGCGAAGCCAGCGCTCGGTAATTCAGAAAGGTCGGCTCGCTCCAGTGCACGAAATCCTGCGAGGTCGACGTGCGAATATCGCGACCTTCGCGAAAGTCGCGGTGGTACTCGCGATACTCGCCCCGTTCGCTGTCCCAGAAAGCCAGGTTCTGTGAGTCGAAGGCGCCCTTGGTGATCACGGGTTCGGGCCGCATGAGTTGCCAGTGGATGCCATCGGCAGATTGGAAGACATAGAGCCCGTGCTGGCTGCCGCCGACACCGAGCGCCTTGTAGCGCGCCTCGGCCGACGCTTGCGGGTTGGTATCGCGAAACGGCACGAAAGCATGCGCGCCAACACCATCCCAGACGATGTTATTGCTTTTCGATCCGTTCCACTCGAACAACCCCAGCTCGGGCCTGGTCCAATGGATCCCGTCAGTGCTTTCTGCGTAGCAGTACACGTCGCGCGTGGTGGGTCGATCTTTGCCGCTCAGGTACGACGCATGACTGCCGCGATAGTACATGCGATACTTGTCGCCGTCTTGAAAGACCGTCACGTAGTTCGTGGCGTTTCCTTCCCACGGCTCACCCGTCACCAGTGCAATCTCCCGCGGAATAGGCTGATGCAGACGCAGGTCGGCCTGACCTGAGATTGAATCGACCAGCCAATCGTCCACCCACAGCTCGCGCCGGGAACCAATGTCGCGCACCTCGCTCGATGGCTCGGCGGCCGACAGCGTGCCGCAGGTCACCAGACCGCAAGCGAGCAGCGCCAGCAGGCGAACGACGTTCGCGCCCCCGCGCGCCAAGGAATGACGATTCACGATGTTCACCCGGCGGCGATAGTTTGTCATTACGTCAGCTTTCCCGAGCCCTCGATGGGCCAGATGTCGACGACACGATCTTGTTCGTAGACCACAAACTCGCGATGCAAATTGCAGGTTGTGCAGGCGTGGCTGGGGATCAGCTGCACGAGCTGCCCGATCTGCCAATCCGGGGCGTTCTTGACCACCGCGTGCTCTTCCGACAGGAACGACGAAATCTCCACGTCGGGATAGTCGCGGATCGCCGGCACGCCGAACTCGCTGCCGGCCCCTTTGACGCCGATATCGAGCACTGCCTTGTTCGGCGCCGGGCGACTGATGACGCGCACTTGGATTGACAGCGCGAGCTCGAACTCGGGCGCCAGTCGCTGGTACTGTCGATCCATTGTGGCGTAGGTGCCGGCCTGGACTTCGTCGACGCCTGGCATCACGCCGGTGCTGTCGTAGGTGGCGCTCGAACAGCCGCTGACGCACGCTACGGAAATGCCCGCCGCTTCGATCAGCCGCCGGGTCTCGATGGCTTGCTGCATGGCCGCTTGCGCGCGCTCGCGACGCTCGGCCCGATCGAGCACGTTTACCAGATGTCCTTCGTAAGCCTGCAGGCCGGCAAATTTCACTCCGGGCATCGGCATCACGCGGCGCGCCAAGTCGAGCGCCGGCTGTCCGGGCGCAACACCGCAGCGGCCCATGCCGATGTCGACCTCAATCAACAGGTGCACCACCGAGCCGGCCGCCGCAGCCGCGCGCGAGATGGCCTCGGCCTGCTGCAGGTGATCGATCGCGACCGTCAGCCTTGCCCGTTGGGCGAGCCGCGCGAGCCGCGCCGTTTTTTGTTCGCCGACGACCTGGTTGGCAATCAGGATATTGTCGAAACCGTGCTCGACCAGCACTTCCGCCTCGCTCAGTTTCGCGCAGGTCATGCCGATGGCGCCGGCCGCCAGTTGCCGCTTCGACAGCGTGACGCACTTGTGGTTTTTGAAGTGCGGGCGGAGCTGTGCAGCGCGGCCGCGAAAGTAGTCGGCCATCCGCGCGAGATTTCGCTCGCACGCCGCGCGATCGAGCAACAGCGCGGGTGTGTCGATCTCGGTCAGGGAACGGCCGATTCGGATATCTGCTTGCGCGGGTGACGCGGCCACGGTCATGTTCGCTGACCCCCATTTTGCACCGCGGGCAAGCCTGTCCTGGCCAACGCGCTCGCCAAGGTCCCCACGGTCACACCCGCCACCAGCGAGCACGGCATCATCCACACGAAACTCACGGGCAGATTCAGTCCCAGGTCGGGCGAGTAGGCAATGGCCACTGCCGTCACTGTCGCGGCCGCCAGGCCCAGCCACGCGCCCACGGCGTTGGCCCAGGGCACGAACAGCGCGAGAAAAAACAGCACAAACAGGGGCGCCGTCAGCAGGTTCACAATCTTGAAGCAGCGCTCGATGAGATTGCCCTGAATGAGCGTGTTCAGAATGCTCAGCGCGATGGCTCCCAAGGCCACGAACCAGGTAAGCCGCTTGAGCCGCACGACGTCGGCGGTTTCGCCCGACGCCTCAACCGAATTGCGCGACAAGAAATCGCGGTCCAACACGGCGCACACCGAATTGACGCCCGACGACAGGCTCGACATGGCCGCCGAGAGGATCGCGGCCACCACCAGGCCCGACAACCCCATTGGCATTTGGGTCATGATAAACCTGGGAAACAACTGGTCGCCCCCCGCGGTCAGCGACTGCCCATCGGCAAAGGTGTGCGAGTGAGCGCGATAGTATCCGAGCAAGGCCACTCCGGTGAGAGCCAACAACGACGCTACGACGACGTCGGTCACTTGCGCCACGGCCAACGTGCGTCGCGCGGCCGCGGCATCGCGCGTGGAGAGAAATCGCTGGATTGACATCTGATCCGAGCCGTTGGTGCAGACGTACCACAGCGTGGTCGACAGAACCAGGATGCCAAACGAGACCCGCGCGTTGGGATCGAACCCCCAACTGGGCGCTTGCCAATGGCTGGGCCACTCGTTGGGCCACCAACCGCTGACTCCACCCAGCCGCACCGTGATGACGACCAGCGTTAGGACCGCGCCCACGAGCATCGTGATGGATTGAATCGCGTCGGTAGTGACCACGGCTTTGATGCCGCCCCACGAGGCATACATCGCCGTGAGCACGCCCAGGACGACGCACATCCAGGGCGTCCACCACGGGTCGACGCCCAGGAGCGGCACCAGCACCACGTAACTGGTGGCAAACAAGATCGTCGCCATCCAACCGAATCGCAACAACAGAAACACACCGGCCCCGGCCATGCGAATGTTCGTGCCCAGGCGCGATTCCAGGATCTCATAGGCGCTCGTGACCGGCTGTTGCATCAACAGCGGAATCAGTCCATAGCCAACGATCAGAAACACGAGCGGATGGGCCGCAATCTGCGTGATCATCATCGGGCCGTGGGAGACCATTTCGCCGGGGGTGCCCAGGTACGAGAGCGTGCTCACCAGCGTGGCAAACAGCGAGAACCCCAGGGCGATGGGTGACAGCCGGCGGCCGCCCAGCAGGTAGTCGTCGGCCGTTTTGTTGTGTCGCGCAAAGTAGGCGCCGACGCCCAGCATCAGCGCGCCATACGCGGCGACGACCAGCCAATCCAACCACGACATCTCGACGACTCCACATGCACCGACCGCACGACTCAGGTCGCGCGATGGGAACAAATCCTACTTATTGACGAGTACGCGGTCAAACAGTTACGATTTGCGGCCGGAGGAAATAATAAATGGACGTCGCCGCTCGCCCTACGCGATCCTCGACCCAGGCCCACGAGCTTGCCCGGCTGGTCCGCCAGCGCATCCAGCGCGAACGACTGGCCGACGGCAGCTTCTTCATGACCGAGGCGCAGCTGGCCACCGAATATGGCGTCTCGCGCACGGTAACGCGCGAGGCCGTGAGCCGGCTGCAGGCGCTGGGAATTCTCGAAGGTCGCAAGCGCAAGGGGCTCTTGGTGCGACATCCGGATCCGCTGCGGCTGCTGTCGAACAGCTTGCCCTCGCTAGCCACCTCGCCCGACGATTGGCACGACCTGGCACAACTGCGATACGCGTTGGAGGTCGGTGCGATTGAACTGGCGATCCGCTACGCCACGGACGAGCAGATCGAGCAGCTGGCCGACGTGACGGATCAAATGGAGCAAGCGCTGCGCGATGATTCGCAGTCACAGCGATCCGTCGCGCTCGATCTCGAGTTCCACGCGCAGATCTTGCGGATGACCGGCTCGCGGCTGATCGCGGGCATGCAGCAGGTGCTGGTGCAGTTTTTTCAGATTGCCCCCCACAGCGAACGGACGGAAACCTCGGCCGAACGGATTAGCTGGGAACATCGCGAACTGCTCAGCGCGATCCGCGATCGCGACCTGGAACGCGCGCGGGCCATGATTCGCCTGCAAATTCGACCGATGTTGACCGAGACCGCGCCGAAGACCGATTCGTGAGAGGTGTCGCATGTCTGCTTGTGCCCGCTGCCTGAGCTGCGTTTTCGGCCGCCTGGCGGCCTGTTCGTTGTTGGCCGTGGCGCTCGGCGGCGGCGACGCGCACGGCGACGACTGGCCACAGTTTCGCGGGCCCAACTGTCTTGGCATCGCGACCCAGGCGGGCACGCTGCCCGTCAAGTTTTCGAGCACCCAGAATGTGCGCTGGATGGCGCCGGTCGGAGACGGCGTGGGCGGGGCGGCGGTGGTCGACGGCCGCGTGTTTGTTAGCGGCATGACTGGCCAAGAGACGGTCAGCCTCTTCGCGTTCGACGCGAAGACAGGCCACCAGCTCTGGCAGCGCGACTGGCCGACCGGACCGTTGTCCGAGGTTCAACAAACCAACAGCCACGCCAGCGCGACCCCGGCCGCGGATTCCAAGCGAGTCTACTTTTACTTCAGCACGCTGGGCATGCAGGCGCTTGACACCAAGACCGGCGCCGACGTGTGGCGACATCCGCTGCCCACGCCGTTTTTTGTGTTCAAGTGGGGCGCCGGCATGTCGCCCGTGCTGTATGGCGACATGCTCATCTTCTGCCAGGACGACGATTTGAATCCGGCCCTGATCGCTCTGGATCGGGCCACGGGGAAAGAGCGCTGGCGCGATGATCGATTTGACATGGCCGTCAACTATTCGCATCCGATCATCAATACCTTCGAAGGGCGCGATGAGATCGTGGTGGCCGGCACGGGCATGCTGATCGGCTACGATCCCGGCACTGGCCGCCGCCGCTGGTATGCCAAGACGCTATTGCGCAACATCAAAACCACGCCGGTCGCGGTCGCTGGCGTCATTTATATCTCGGTGCAGAGCAGCGGCATTGCTAATCAGTGGCTCGCCGCGGTCGATCAGGCAGACACGGGCAACAGCGACGGCAAGGTCGACCGGAAAGAAATTCGGGCCTACGTCGGCGAATCCAAGACGCTCGACGCGTTTCTCGAGCGCACGTTCGATCGGGGCGACGCAAACGCCGATGGTTATCTGCAAGGCGCCGAGTTGGACCGCGCGTTCATGCATCCCGATAACTTCGCCGGCACCACGTTCGCATCGTTGGGCGACAGCGCAGCCGAAGAGTTCATTCTGGCCGTGCGGGGCGGCGGCAGCGGCGACGTCACTGCGACGCACGTGCTGTGGAAGCATCCCACCAGGCACACCGATCACATCGTCTCGCCGCTGGTGTCCGACGGTCGTATGCTGCTGGTCAAGGGCGGCGGGATCAGCACGGTGTTCGATACCGCCACGGGCCGCGCGCTGCGTGGACCGAAGCGGGTGGCCAACGCCACCAGCTACTTTGCTTCGCCCGTATTGGGTGACGGAAAGATCTACCTGGCTGGCGAAAACGGCGTCATCGCCGTGCTGGCCGACGGGGCCGACTACGAAGAACTGGCCGCCAACGACGTCGGCGACAACATTATCGCCACGCCCGCCATCTCGGCGGGAGCACTCTTCGTGCGCACGCGTACGAAGCTGCTGTGCATTGCCGACGACGCGGTCAAGAAATGAATGTTCGTTTCCCGGCGAACTGTCAGAGGACCGGGACTCGATTGCACAACTTCCTTTTGACTGCCTATGGCTTGAGCCGCTGGCACGTATACATCAGCGCGTCGGTGCCGGCCGCCGCGGAAAACACCACCGGCCGCGGCTCTCCGGGCGGCGCGAAGCAAACGCGCAGAACGTCGTCCTTGAACTCGTAGATCGCCAACATGGTCTGGCCCTTGGCGTCGCCGGTTGCAATCGTACTATCGAGTGTCATCGGCGACTTGCTGGGGTCGATTTCGAAATCAGTCTCCACGAGCACCAGGTCGCCATCTTTCCAGACGACATGTTTTCCGGTGACGGTTCGCTTCCACGCCACGATGGTGCTCGCAGGAACCTCTTCGCCATTGGAGGTGAACGTCAACACGGTCCACGTTCCCTGCATGGCATCCAGGGCTGGGTTCGCCGGCTCAGCGGCACAAAGACCGACCGGCAAACAGCAGACCCATAGAAGGCTGGCGATCCGCGCGGTCATCACTCGCCTCCACACAACCCTATTGGCCAGGCGAAACAGGCATCCTCGAACTTACTTCCACCAAGGGTAGAACGGTGGCATATCGCGGCTGGGGCGCATCGTGAATTTTGGCGGGCGTTTCTCCAGGAACGATTGTACGCCTTCGCGAGCGTCCGGCGAGCGGCCCATGTGATAAACGCCCTGTGATTCGATCCGGTGCGCTTCCCGCGGATGCGACTCGCCCAACATTTTCCACAGCATTTGTCGCGACAGCGCGACCGACACGGCCGAACTGTGTTGCACCATCTCCTGGGCGAGCGTCTCGGCGGCGCTCAAAAGTTCGCCCCCCGGCAGCACCCGGCTCACCAGCCCGCCTTGCAGCGCCTCGGCCGCATCAAATATCCGGCCCGTCAACACCCACTCGGCCGCCTGCCCGATGCCGACCACACGCGGCAGAAACCAACTGCTGCACGCCTCGGGCACGATGCCGCGGCGAGTAAACACAAAGCCGAACTTCGCCTGGTCGCTGGCCAGACGAATGTCCATGGGCAGCGTCATCGTGACGCCAATCCCCACCGCCGGGCCATTGATCGCGGCGATCAGCGGCTTCTTGCAGTCATAGAGCGCCAGGCTCACCTTGCCGCCCGAGTCGGCGCTTTCGCCCGAGCCAGTCTGTTCCTCGTCGCGGGCCAGCGCGGCGAACGACTGCGCACCCTTCGACAAATCGGCGCCCGCGCAAAAGGCACGTCCGGCACCGGTGAAGATGATCGCGCGCACCTCATCGTCGTCATTTGCGCGGGCGATTGCGTCGACGACCTCGGGCCCCATTGCCGTATTGAAGGCGTTCAGCTTCTCGGGCCGATTGAGCGTGACCGTGAGCACCGAGTTCCTGACCTCGTAGATTATCGTCTCGTATGCGTTCGGCATGATGGTGCCCTATCAGGTCTGTCGTGTGAGATGATTTCGTATCGGCCGTGGTATGTTTGAAGCCTTGCATGCGTTGACGCTGGCAGGCCGCGCCGTCCCAGTTCAAGTCGCGGCCGGCTTCGCGTGCCACTTCTTGCCGTCAGGACGCAATCCGTAGAATCGCACCGCATTGTCGTGGAACAGTTTTTGGCGCGCGGTCGCAGGCTCCTCCTTGACGATTTCATCGAGCGCGTCGACCCAGCGGCGATAGCTGGACCGTAGAGTACACACCGGCCAATCCCCGCCGAACATCACGCGATCGGGGCCGAACGTCGCGAGCGTGAATCGGATATTGGGCGCAAGCTGCGCCACCGTCCAATCCGCCGCCGCTGAGGCCACGATGCCCGACACCTTGCACACCACGTGGTCGTGATCCGCCAGGTGACGCATGCCTTCCATCCACAATTTGCGCTGCGCGGGATTGGCCTCTTGCACGCTCATGTTTCCGCAGTGATCGACAATGAATCGCGTGTGCGGACATTGGGCCACCAGCTTGTCGGCATCCAGCAACTCGCCCGAACGCAGGCAGAGATCGAAGCTCAGTCCGCGCTCGCCCAAAAACTGAATTCCGCGCACGAAATCCGCATCCAGGCAATAGCCGCGCGGCGTCGCCGGGCCGTGCAACACCTGGCGCACGCCCTTGATGTAGGGATTGCCCTTGAACTTCAAAATGTAATCGCGAAACCCGTGCTGCGACGGCCGGCCGGATATCACGCCCGCAGCCATGGGGTTATCGTCGCGCTGGCATTGTTCGACCACGTAGTTGGCTTCGGCCACTTGTTGCGCTGGGTCGACGTCCACCTCCATGTACACCGTTTGCGCGATCTGCAAGCCGTCGGTGGCCTGCAAATAGTCGGCCAGCAGAAAATCGCGCCCCAGCACCTTGTCGCCTTTGGTCCACGGCAACGAGAAACGCTGCAGGTCCCACAAGTGCTGGTGGGTGTCGACGATTTTCGGCGGGGCGAGCGTCGGCATGGTGCCTATCCCTGCTACATTGCCAAGACTTTTAGTGGCCGGGCGTCAGAGGCGAGAGGTTAGTCTAATCGAGCGTGGCCGCATCCGCACTTCAATCGCGCTTTGGCAGCGGCTACACTGAGAGCGTTCCGTTTCCCGCCCGCCGGGGGTGCTAGATGCAGCGCCGCCAACGATCCTGCCGACTGACGGTCACCGCCTTCCACCTGTTGGCCTGCCTGGCGGCAACGGCCGGCTGCGTGATTTGCCAGCTTCCCGCCGTGGCTGCGGAGCCGGGGCCGACGTTTTCCACCGAGCAGATCACGTTCTTCGAGACCGAGATTCGCCCGTTGCTTGCCGAGCACTGTTGGCAGTGCCATGGCGCCCAGAAGCAACAGGGAGCATTGCGGCTCGATTCGCGGGCGGCCATTCTGACCGGCGGCGACCTCGGGGCCGCCGCCACGCCGGGCAACCCCGACGACAGTCGCATCGTCGAAGTCACCGGATACGCCGGCGACATCAAGATGCCCCCCTCCGGCAAGCTGAGCGATCGCCAGCGCGCCGCCCTGCGTCGCTGGGTGCACGAGGGGTTGGCCTGGCCGGCCACGGATCCAATGCCGGCGCCAACGCCCAGCGGCGACGCCGGCGCAGACAAAGCGTCGCGACCCGTTCCCTGGTCATTTCAGCCGGTTGTTGATCCACTGCTGCCCGAGGTTCGCAGTGCCCAGTGGTGTCGCAGTCCTCTCGACCGCTTCGTGCTGGCGCGGCTCGAAGCTGCCGGGCTGGAGCCCGCACCCCCGGCCGACAGGCGCACGCTCTTGCGTCGCGCCAAGTTCGATCTGTTGGGACTGCCGCCCACGCCGGCTGAGATCGAGTCGTTTCTGGCCGACGATGCCCCCGACGCGTTCGCGCGGCTGATCGATCGTTTCCTGGCCTCGCCCGAGTACGGTCAGCGCTGGGGCCGGCACTGGCTGGATGTGGCGCGTTATGCCGATTCCAACGGCCAGGACGAAAACCTCGCGTATGTCAACGCGTTTCGTTATCGCGATTACGTCGTCGACTCGTTCAACAACGACAAGCCCTACGACGAGTTTGTTCGCGAACAGATTGCCGGCGATCTGTTGCCCCCAAGTGCCGACGATGGCGGACGCTTCCAACGTCTTGTCGCCACCGGCTTCCTCACTCTAGGCCCGAAGATGCTGGCCGAGGATGATCCGGTGAAGATGGAAATGGACATTGTCGACGAACAGCTCGACACGCTCGGCGGAGCTTTCCTCGGCCTCACCCTGGGCTGCGCCCGCTGCCACGACCACAAGTTCGATCCCATCTCGACCGCCGACTACTACGCCCTGGCGGGGATCTTCAAAAGCACGCAGACGATGGACAATTTCAAAGTGGTGGCGACGTGGCATGAGCGGCCGCTGGCGCCGGCCACAGAGATTGCCGCGGTAGCGGCCCACGATGCAAGCCGGGCGGCGAAGAAAGCTGAACTGGCCGCGCACGTCGATCGTGCCAATCGCGCGCTGGTCACCGCCGCACGTGCGCGGCTGGCCGACTATCTGCTGGCCGCTACAGAGTTGATCGAAGCGCCGGCCCTCGCGTCGCTGGTCCACGATCCGGTGGGGCGCATCGCCGCCAATCTGCCCGCCGATACGGTGCTGCGCGAAGCGGAAGCCTTTGACCGCGGCAACGTGCTGATCGACACGACCAACTACGGCACCGGCATTGGGGTGATTCTCAACCGTGCCGAAGTGCCGAACTTCGTCGAGTATGACTTGGAGCTCCCGCACGCGGGCACCTATCAATTGGAGCTGCGCTATGCGGCAGCTGAGCCGCGCAGCATCCAGATTGTCATTGACGGCCAGATTCGCAAGACCACGGCGGCCGGTGAGACCACAGGCTCGTGGCATCCCGACACGCAGCGCTGGACGCCCGCAGGCGTCTTCACACTCCCGGCCGGCAAAGTCGTGCTGCGGCTGGAGCGCAGCGCGGGACCCTTCCCGCATTTTGATTGCGTGGCACTGGTGCCGCGAACGGTCGACCCGGCGGGCCCGACCCAGCTTGCGCCCGAGGAGGTCGCTCGCGAGCGCGGACTGCTCGTCGGCTTCCTGAGCCAATGGGTGAGCTACTTGAGCGAGGCGCGGAAGGATCCCGAGTCGCTCTGGCAGCCCTGGTTTGCCTATCGGCAACAAGCCGATCTTTCGCCCGAGGCGTTCCGCGGCACGGCTGCCGCCGTTGCCAAGCGGTTGTTAGACGCTGGCCGGCCCGATAGCGTCGCCGACCTGGCCGCGCGCTATCAGTCCACCCTCGAAGCGGCCGACAAGCTGAGCCCGGCAGTGACCGATACGCCGGACCAGAAGGCAGCCGCGACTGCGCCGAACGCAACCCCCGATCCGACGGGCGAGGCGCTGCGTGCAGTCCTTGCCGACGCCCGCGGCCCGTTGCGGGCAATCGATCACGCTGAGAACTTCTACGCGGCGACCGATCGCGACCAGCTTGCCAAACTGCGGGCCGACGTGGCCGAACTGGAGAAGTCAGCGCCCGCGCCCTTGCCAACCGCGATGGCGGTATCGGAAGGGAAGGCAACCGACCTGCAAATTCACATTCGCGGCAGTCACCTGGCACTCGGCGAACGATCACCGCGCGGATTTCCACGCGCCTTCGGCGTGCAGGACCCCGCGCTGCCCGGCGACACGAGTGGTCGCCTGCAACTTGCCCAATGGGTGACTTCCCCGACGCACCCACTCACCAGTCGCGTCATGGTCAACCGCGTTTGGCGCTGGCACTTTGGCGCAGGCATCCTGCGCTCGACCGACAATTTTGGCAATCTGGGGGACCGGCCAAGTCATCCCGAACTATTGGATTGGCTGGCAGTTCGTTTCGTAAATTCGGGCTGGTCGGTAAAGGCCCTGCATCGGCTGATCATGCTGTCGTCCACGTATCAAATGTCGACGACATATCATGCCGCCGCGGCCGCGACCGACCCCGACAATCGGCTGCTGTGGCGAATGAACCGGCGCCGGCTGGAAGCGGAAGCGGTGCGAGACGCGTTGTTATTCGTCGCCGGCCGGCTCGACACATCGCTCGGGGGTACGTTGCTCAAGTCGAAGCCCCGCGAATACGTGACAAGCACGGCTTCCGTCGATGTCACGAACTACAATACCGATCGCCGCAGCCTGTACCTGCCCATCGTGCGCAGCGCGTTGTACGACCAGTTTCAGGCGTTCGACTTTGCCGAGCCGACGATGATCAAGGGCGATCGCGACCAAGCGACCGTCGCCTCGCAAGCCCTGTTCATGATGAATAGCGACGTGATGAATGAGCAGTCCGCGCGGCTGGCGGGGCGGCTTGTTTCCGCCCAACCCGACGATCGTGAGGCGCGCGTGCGGAATCTGTATTGGATTGTTCTTGGCCGTCGGCCTGCCGACGCGGAAGTGGCCCGCGCGCTGACCTTTGTCGATCGCTACGATGCGCCCCCATCAGGCAATGACGCAGCGGCCCGGCAGATAACCGGATGGCAAGCGTTGTGTCGTGTAATTCTGTCGTCGAACGAGTTTCTCTACGTCGAGTAAGGTTGCCGCGTTATGACGCACAAGCCATGCGGCCAATTTCAAAGTGTCTTTACTCGCCGCGAGCTGCTGCGCCACAGCGGCGCCGGTTTCGGCCTCTTGGCGCTGCAGGGATTGTTGGGCCAGCAAGGTGCGCATGCGATCGAGAGCCCCGCGGCTTCGAGCGCGGACCCGCTGTCGGTTCGTCCGCCCCATTTCGCGCCGCGCGCCAAGCGCGTGATCTTCTTGTTCATGCACGGCGGGCCGTCGCAGGTCGACACGTTTGACTACAAACCCCTCTTGGCGCGCGACCACGGCAAGCCGCTGCCTTTCGACAAGCCGCGCGTCGTGTCATCCGATACTGGGAATTTGCTGGCCAGCCCTTGGACGTTTCGGCAGCACGGCCAGTCCGGCGCTTGGGTGAGTGAGCTGTTTCCGCACGTAGCCCAATGCGTCGACGAACTCTGCTTCCTCCACGGCATGCACGGTTCGAATTCGCGCCACGGCGGCGCGCTGCTCGAGTTGCACACCGGCAGCGACACGTTTGTGCGACCCAGCATGGGTTCGTGGATCGGCTACGGTTTGGGGACCGAGAATCACGATCTGCCGGCCTTTGTCACGATCTGTCCGACGCTGACGCACGGCGGCGTCAATAACTATAGCTCCGCGTTTCTGCCCGCCGTGTACCACGGCACGCCCCTGGGCAACGCGAGCGTGCCTTCGGCGCAAGCCAAGATCCCGTTTATCGATGCCCGCTCGCCGGCCGCTCGGCAACGGCTGGAGCTTGACCTGTTGCGCGAGATGAACCACGAACAACTGGCGCACACCGGGCCCGATCCGGCGCTTGAAGGCCGGATTCAGGCATTCGAGCTCGCGTTTCGCATGCAAACCGCGGCGCCCGAGCTACAGAACGTCGACGACGAAACGGCCGCCACGCAAAAACTCTACGGGCTTGACGACCCGCGCACACAGAATTTCGGCCGCCAGTGCTTGATGGCCCGGCGATTTGCAGAGCGTGGCGTGCGCTTCGTGCAGGTGACGCACAGTTACAAATGGGACCAGCACGGCGGATTGAGAAAAGACCATGCGGCAAACGCCGCTGAGGTCGATCGCCCTATTGCCGGGCTGCTCTGCGATTTGAAGGCCCGCGGCCTGCTGCACGACACGCTGGTGCTATGGGGCGGCGAGTTCGGCCGCACGCCAACGGCCCAGGGAGACGACGGCCGCGATCATAACCCGCACGGCTATACCATGTGGCTGGCCGGCGGCGGCGTGAAGGCCGGTTTCCGCTACGGCGCCACCGACGACTACGGCTACTATGCCGTGCAGGGAAAAATCCACCTCCACGACCTGCACGCTACCATGCTGCACCTGCTGGGTCTCGATCACACGCGGCTCACCTATCGCCATGCAGGCCGCGACTTCCGGCTGACCGACGTGAGCGGCAACGTCGTCAGCGAGATTCTCAGTTGACGGTTGTCTGCCGGCATAAGGGTCGCTAGGGTAGTCTGTCGGAGAATCGCAGCGACCACGCGCGGGCAAAGCGCGGATTTAGGGCGGAATCGATCTTGAGCACCGGGCGCCTCATTGCCGTCGGCGACGTTCACGGCTGCGTGCATGCGCTGGATGCCGTGCTGGCGGCGATCGCTCCCACCGCCGCCGACCAGTTCGTGTTCCTCGGCGATCTGGTGGATCAGGGACGCGACAGCCGCGACGTGCTCGACCGGCTGATCGCGCTGGCTCAACAGTGCCGGGTCATCACGATCCAGGGCAACCACGAAGAGATGATGCTGGCCGCGCGGCACAACCAGGAGGCGCTGCGCTATTGGGAGGTCTGCGGCGGCTTCGCCACGCTCAACTCCTACCGCTACGGCGCGCGCATCGACGAAGTGCCCGAGGAACATTGGCAATTCCTGGCCAGCTGTCGGCCTTACTACGAGACCGACGACGTCATCTTTACGCACGCCAACTACATCGCCGAGCTGCCGATGGCCGAGCAGCCAGACCACCAGTTGCGCTGGGCACTGTTCGAACCCGACGAGATGCGCCCGCACGTCTCGGGCAAGAAAGTGTTCGTGGGCCATACCGAGCAACCCGATTCCGAAGTGCGCGACTTGGGATTCGTAGCCTGCATCGATACCGCCTGTTGGCGACACGGTTGGCTGACGGCGATCGAAGTTCACGACGGCGAGATCTGGCAGGCCAGCCGTTTTGGCATGCTGCGAGAGCGGCACGAGCCGTCGCAGCGCGGCCGCTTGCCGCTGCTGACCCCCGCCAGCGCCTGAGCGCGCGACACGGCCGCTGCCGAGGGGACGATTGGGATCGCCGTGCCGCCACCTTCGAGCGGTTCACGGGAATGGTCCGCGCCAGCTGCGATAACGCTCCAGGGGGGAGCCAGCAAAGAATCTGGCCGTTCCCCCCCTTGGATGTCGAATTTCGGCCTTCACTTCTGGCCGATGAATTGGTAACAGACGCGTTCTCGGCCCGACCATCGTGTCGCCGGCCGGCGATCAACCGCGTCGATTCGCCGAATTGCACAGGCGCCCGGAGCCAAATCATGAAGCGTTGTCGATGGGCCATCACAATGACCTGCTTGCTATTGCTGACACCGGCGGTGGCAGCAGCCGGTCATGGACACGGGCATGGTCATTCTCACGGCTATGGCGGTCCGCGCTTTAGTTTCGGTTTCTACAGCAGTGGCCCGGTTCTGGCTCCGCCCGTTTATTACGCTCCGCAGCCAGTCTATTACGCGCCTCCGCCGCCACCACCGGCCTATTACTATCCGGCACCGGCTTACTATGCCGCCCCGGCGCCGTATTACTATGCTCCGCCACCGCCGCGGGCGTACTTCCGGGTTGGCTTCTAGCGGGCATCGCGTCGTGTCGCTGAGCAGCTCAGCGCAGCTGCCGATGGGCACGAAGGCGCGCTGCAGGAACGCGGCGATTTGCCCCAGGGCGTCGCTATTCTGAGATCGCATCCATGGGATCACGCAGCCTGCCGAATTCTTTCAACAGGCTACTAGACGTGCCGTGTCGACGTGCTTTTCAGATGTTCGGCCAGCCGCAATGCCAGGGCCACGATGGTGAGTGTGGGGTTGGCCTGGCTGGAAGTGGGAAAAACAGAGCTGCTGGCGATGAACAGATTCCGCAGCCCGTGCACGCGGCAATTGCGGTCCACAACGCCGTCAGCAGGGCTGTCGGACATCCGGGTGGTGCCGATGTGATGGCCGGCGTAAGCCCCCTCGCTCCGGATGGCCTGCTCCACCTCGGCGTCGTCGAAAGTCAGCCTGCCCACGTTGGTCCGCTCGAATTCTTCAGCCAGCACGCGCAACGATTCGGCGACCGTCCGCACGTCCATGGCCGAATACCGCCAATCGATGCGCAGCCGCGGCAGGCCCAAGCAATCGCACTCGTCGGTCAGCGAAACGCGGCTGTTCGGCTGGGGCACTTGCTCGGCATGAAAATCGAGCGTGTAACGCTGCGACTTGGGGCTGACGACGACGGTCGGAAACTTGCGACTCGCCAGCGTTCGTCGCGCCACCCAATGGGAAAGGAATCGCGCGGTATCCAACGGATCGGCAATCACGTTCCGAACGTGCCGCGCCCACAGCGCTAAAGATCGGTCGTCGCTGGTGACGCGCTTACGGAACTGCGCCGGGACGATGTGCCGCGCAAGATACAGCGCCGACAACGGACCTGTGCGGTGCGATGGGTCGGGGATGGCGGGGTGATGCACTCGAGCGACCAGGTTGCCGATGCCGAGCGATCGCTGCACGTCTGCCGCGAGCTGCAAACGACGGCGACAGTAGACGCCATCGGGACAGCGCTCGTAACCGTTAAAGACGCGCGATGGTGCGGCATCAAATTCCAGCCGACCGACTCGGCCGGCAATGTGGCACATATAGAACCGGCCGACCTGATCACGATCGTTGCCAATGCCGTTCGGGTAGACGCTGCGCGACGCCAGCAGCAAACGCGTCACTTCCAGGGCACCGGCTGCCAGGACAAATTGGCGGGCGCGAATCGTAAATCGGCGGCCGCCCAGAGTGGAGACCACTGCGTGGCTGATCGAACTCGAGTCTTTGCACGCGCTCAGGTCGAGACAATTGGCGCCGAGTACCACGCGCAAATGGCGCGCTTGCTCCAGCACACGGCGATAACGGCGGCCGAAGTCTGTGGGCCGGCTGAATCGCTCCAGCCCGTCCGTATTCACTCGGCTGCTCGCAAAGCCCTCGATCATGGCGCGCCTGGCGCTGGGCAGCGCGTCCGCAGCTCGATAGACGTACTCGCCCGCCTCGCAAATTGAGTTGGCCCGCAGGTAGAAAGGCAGCAACTCGTCGATTCCAAATGGCCAGCCGCTGTGCGGAACATAATCGCGCCGCTCGAAATCGATGGCATCGAACGGCACGCACCGCCCTACCCAGACGGTGGTCGAACCTCCAAAACGTCGTGCGCGATTGAGCTGCGGCGGATCGTGCAGCGCTGGCTGCTCAACCTGTCCCTCGTACAAGGCCTGCGTCTGGGGATCGAGTTTCCAATCGCCCGACTCGAGCAAGATGACGCTCAGCGCGTCGCGTGCCAACTCCAGGGCCACGGCGATTCCGGCGGCCCCGCCGCCGACAATGCACACGTCGCAATCGAGCTGCGCGTGTTCGTCAATCTCGCGACCGTGTTCGATGCCCATACGGGTTCGCCTTGATGCCACGAGCGCACAGACCGGCACCGCGGCCGCCGCGAGCTCATCGTAGCGAACGAACAGTACGCCTGACAGGATTCGAACCTGTGACCTACGGTTTAGGAAACCGTTGCTCTATCCCCTGAGCTACAGGCGCT
>JBFWOR010000026.1:0-54391 GCA_050250435.1 Pirellulales bacterium
CATGAGATTTCCAGAGGGCGGGGCGAGACTCCTACTGCAAACCATCTGAACGGAATCACCTCAAGGATTCGACCATGAAGGTCCGCTCGAGCTTGAACCGCGTGCTTCTTTGTGTGGCGATTTTTGGCACCGTGCGCGATGCGATGGCACAAGGACCGGGAGCGGGTCTGCCATGCAGCTGCACGGTCGGTTGTCCCACGGGACCGCACGTCGGTTGCGCACCGCGCCGCATTACTTATGGCTATTACCCAACGCAATGGCGGCGCTGGCCCGATGCGCATCTGATGGGTGCACCGACTCCGGCGGAACAAGCTCCCACACCGGCTGGCGAGCTGCCGCCACCTGGCGGTGAAGACGCCGGCCCACGTGTCGAACCCGAGCAAACGCCGGGCGCGCTGGAAGGAACGCTGCCGCCCTCCACGGAACCGGGTATTCCCGGCGGCGAACCGCGTATCGAACCTGAGACGGAATCGCCCGGCACGCAGCCGCGTGTCGAGCCGGAGCCGGGGCTGCCGTTCGGTGACGAACCGCCGGCGCCCCCCAGCGACACCCCGCCGGGCAATTTGCCAGGTACCCCCGGACTGCCGGGCACGACGCCTTCGGGTCCCGTGCCAGGGCTGCCGGGTCTGCCGGGCCTGGAACCGCAAATTCAAGCGCCGCCGGCTGACGATGCCCCACCGGTGATGCCCGACGAGGATCCCTTCAAGGACGATCCGATTGAGCAGAGCCCGAGTGGGCCTGCGGCGACGGACCCTGCCGCGCCCACGAGTAGCGATAACCGTGACGATCCGCCGGCGCCGCTAGCGGAGGCACCTGAGGATTCGCCAGCAGGCTGGCGCGGTACACCCAGGTTGAAAGTGGTCGATCAATCCGCCGCAGTGATTGTGCCCGAACCCAAACTCCTGCCGACGGAACCGGCAAGGGAAGAGCCGTCGCGGGAGCTGTCCGCGGCGAAACCTGAGCCGGTCGCGACTGAATCCGTGGCGCTCAATCCGCTGCGCGGTTCGAGGCCGGCGAGGCAGCCGACGCGGGTAGTGACGGCCGCCACGTGGTCGACCGATCAGCCAGCAGCAGTGACGCCCCATCTACAAACGCGCCGCAATCCGTTGCGCTGATGCCGAGCTGCCAATGCACGGCAGCCGTATTCGACGGGCGCGGTGTATGCTGCTGCCGGCGCGGAAAGTCAAAGCGGCAAAGCGATCTGGACATAACCGCGTTTGAGCGGCACGATGGCACTGGCTGCTAGCCCGTGCAGCGAGAGCGGAATTTGGCGGTATTATTGGGCCGGCAAAACACCTTGGCACGCTGCCGGCCTTTTGATAGTGTACCGCCCCGCCCTGGGACGGGCGTGCTCAAGCAAACCAGATCGCAGCGATCGGCAGGAGGCCGGCATGGATGCCAAACAGCAGCAGCGCGTGCAAATTCGCTGGATGATTCGGCGCGACATGGCCGAAGTGCTGGAAATCGAAAACGAAGGTTTCGAATTTCCTTGGTGTGAAGACGACTTCATTCGTTGTCTGCGCCAGCGCAATTGCATCGGCATGGTCGCCGAGATGAATGACCGCGTGGTCGGCTTCATGATCTACGAGCTGCATAAATCGCGGCTGCACCTGTTGAACTTCGCCGTGGCCAGGCAATATCGCCGCCAAGGCGTGGGCGACCAGATGCTGGCCAAACTGGTTGCGAAGCTCTCGAGTCAGCGGCGCACGCGTATCTTGTTGGAGGTGCGCGAAACGAATCTGGCGGCGCAACTCTTCTTTCGCAAGGTCGGGTTCCGTGCCGTCTCGGTGCTCCGCGACTTCTACGAAGACACCACCGAAGACGCGTACCTGATGCAATTTCGCTACCGGCCGGCCGAGAGCGAGATTACGCTGCCGGTCAATCGCATCACGCGTCTGGCGGGTTGAAGAACCACGATTTCGCGGCACGCCGCTGATTCGCGGGCCTGGCGACCGTTGCGCAGCTAAACCGTCACGTGCGTGATCTCGAGGTCGGGCAGTTTAACAACGGCTATCGTGTGGCGCGCCGCGCGATAGAGGGCCCCCGGGTTGAGCACGACGGTCCGGCCGTGTCGGCTGAGTGCGGCGACGTGCGTGTGGCCGTGACAGACCAGATCGTACTTATCGCCGGCGATGCTCTCGTGCAGTCGCTTCTCGTCGTCGCCATGGAGCATGGCGATGCGGCGGCCCTCAATTTCCAAGCTGGCGAAGCGGCCGTGCAGCGTGCCACCTGCGCTCTCGATAGCCGCGCGATAATCGGCCGGCCCCGCGTCCACGTTTCCCAACACGTAGTGCGTGGGCCAGGGTCGAAATAGCTCGGCCACCTCGGCCGTGCCGATGTCGCCACAATGGAGTACGGTTTGGACTTCCAGCGTCTCCAACATGCGGATCGCGGCACGCGTATTCTCCAGGTGCCCGTGCGTGTCGCTGACAATGCCGATCAAAGTAGACATGCATGGCTCCGCGGCAATCGCCGCTACGATCTCGCCTTACGTTGCGCGGGCCGGGCGTGTGCCGTCGATCAGGGTCGCCGCAGGGGCGGTTGCGAGATATAGTTTGTCAGCCGTTGAAAGCCCAATTGTACCGGTGTGACCGGTGGTCCGTCCCGGGGGACCAATGTGAAACAGGCCGGGTGCCCTGGTGTGGGCCCCGCCAGCCAGCGCATTTTGCCCGCGCCAGGCGGGAAGAATCAAATCGACTCCATGCACGACTCCACAACCACTGCCTTGACGATCCTGGCGGCGCTGGCTATTGGGCTGGCGGTGTGGATCTACCGCGCATGGCGGGCCACGCCGTATCCTTTTTGGCAGTTCCTGCTGAATACGGTAAACTCGTTCTTCGCGCGCATCATGTGGCGCTGCACGGTCGTCGGCCGGATTAAGCTGCCGCGCGATCAGGGCGCGGTCATCGTGTCGAACCACATCAGCGGCATCGATCCGCTGTTGATTCAATTGGCCACCGATCTCCGCGTCGTGCATTGGATGGTGGCGCGCGAGTATTTCTACATGCCTTTGCTGGCGGTCATCTTCAAGAATATGAAGAGCATCCCAGTGAAT
The DNA here is from genome assembly GCA_050250435.1 of Pirellulales bacterium. Taxonomy (GTDB): domain Bacteria; phylum Planctomycetota; class Planctomycetia; order Pirellulales; family PALSA-1355; genus JBFWOR01. Next base: position 3,056 of record JBFWOR010000026.1, read on the forward strand.
CGAGGCGGCATCGACACGGCAGCTACGAAAATGGCCATTCGCTACGCCGTCGAAGGTGGACTGGTTGGGCTGTTTCCGGAAGGGCGCGTCAATCAGACCGACGAGCTGCTACTGCCCGGACGACCGGGAGCGGCAATGATTGCGTTGCGGGCCCGCGTGCCCGTGATCCCCGTCTTTGTAGAAGGCTCGCCGTACGACGGCACCGCGCTAGGCAGCTTCTTCATGACCGGTCGAGCGCGCGTCACGATCGGCAATCCGATCGACCTGTCGCCGTACTTTGGCCGCGAAAACGACAGGGCGGCGCTCGCAGAACTAACGCTGTTGTTCCTCCAGGAAATCGCAAAGCTCGCCGGTCGCGAAGACTTCGTGCCGCGCTTGGCCGGCCGCAGCTGGAAGCCCGAGACGGACGCCCACGATATCGAAGAGCTCAACGGGCGAGCGGAGACGGCGCACCCGCGCGCGCCGCAGGCCGTTGGCGAAGGTTGACGTGTGCGCTAGCTTCCCGCACACTCCGCGACCCGCGCGTCGAGCAACCGCAGCCGTTCAAGAACTTGCTGTTGCGTTTCGCCCTCTGCGAATACCGTCACGATCGGTGCACCGGCGTCGATGCGCGTTCCGGGCGTGGGAATGTCGGCCAACACGGGCCAATCGCGCGAAAGCATCTCCGAGTCAGAGAGTGTCGTTCGCAAGTCCCGCTGGACGACGATCGGGGCCTCGGCAAACACAATCCGCTTGCCGTGCAGTCGGCGCGCGGCCGGTATTTCGGGCGCTGCCGGCTGGCCCGTGCGGCAAGCCGCCACATGCAGTCCAACGGTTGAAATGCCGTGCGCCCAATCGAACAACTCGGCGGAAGCCGTATAGCGTGGGTTGACTTCGACAGGCCAAATGCCGCGCGAGTTGACGATCGCGTCGACGCCGAACAGCCCTGTGAGATTGAATTGGCCGGCCAGCACGTCGCCGATGTGCGTCCAACTCGAATTTGCAGCGCGCGACAACGGCAGCGGACCGACGGACCCGCAGTATCCAAATCTGCTACCCCGGGTGGATGCGCCGCCCATCAATTGGCGTGTGACGCCAAGCAACCGTGCCGTGCCGCCGGCAGCCAGATAGAGGCCTGCGGCTGAATCACCCTCGATGAATTCTTGAATGTAGCAGCCGGCGCGCACGCCGTGCGGCGCGCGCGAGCTCGCGTGCCAGTAGTCGACGTGCGCTCCGCCCGCCGAATGAAGGGGCTTGTGCAACCAGACACCTGAGCCGGGCGGCGGCACGCCGCGCGTTGCGGCAGGGCAGGGCAGTCCGGCGGCGGTAAGTGCCGCCGCGACGGCCAGCGGATCGCGCACTCGCCGGAGCACTTCCGCGGCGTTGCCCAACAGGGTCCGGACTTGCGACCACTCCTCGACCAGCGCCGGATGATTTTCCAGGGCGCCGGTGTACATCCATTCGCCGGCTTGCGGTCCGCGAACAATCTCCGCCAGACCGCGCGGATAGTCGGCGACGGCGCGCGCGTGGCACCTGTCGGCAAGATCGAGATCGGCGAAGAGATCGCCCGCGCGCACTTCGTAGCCTGCGCGCCAGGCAGACCAGGCTGCCGCGCGCGCGCTGGCGCCGATGATCGTCAGCGTGTCGGGCACGTACTGAGCGCCTCAATGTGCGGGAACAGCAACGCACGCTGCCGCCACGAGGCGACAGCGTGCGCAGGAAGTTTCAAGACGCTGATGCAGTCTTTTAATCTACCGCAAGAACTGCTGGCACCAATAGATGGTCCCACTCGGCGTGCAGTACGCCGCCACGCCGATGCGCGTGTAGCCGGGATTGAGGATATTCGCACGATGACCGGATGAGTTCATCCAGGAATTGATCACTTCCGTACTCGAGGATTGCCCCATGGCAATGTTTTCGCCGACGGGTTGCGAGGTGTGCGTCAGTGAGCGGCTGTTGGTCATCCATGCGGCATGGCGCCGCGCGGAAGTCACCAGCCGTGCATCGACCGACAGCGGGCGCAATCCGTGCCGTGCACGTTGCACGTTGGTTCGCTCGACGACTCGGGCCTCGATGGGGTGTAGATCCACGGGGGGCAACGGTGCCGGTGCCGGCGGGCCAGCCAGCGAAAAGGCCAGGTGGGCGCCGAATGCCAAAATGCTTCCAAACATGGCAGTACTACCTCCAGGGTGCAAAACAGGGTCAAACCACCTTGGGGCTGTCCCGGCAGTCGCTCAGTGCGCCGCCGGTGCCCACGGTGTTCGGCCAAACGCGGCCGAATTGGGGTCGCCAAGGCCGGGAAGATTCGCAGCCGACGTTATTCCCTTCGGCCTGCGTCTGCCCGGGGCGACCCCGCGGGTAAGGAGTGCTAGCATATCGCAGCGGGCGAGATTATCAAGCCTTCGCAACAGGAAAAGTCAGCGCAATTTCACGCACCGCAGCGGGTGCTTGCAAACGCGCAAGGATCTGATACGGTCTTGGGTTTCGGCGAATCAGGGGTGATGGCAGACGGCCGTGCGACGTCCAGCGTGGCGGCGGTCGTCGAGTGTTTGCGCATCGATGGTCCTGCCGCGCCGCGGAAATTCGGCCCCCACGAGACAGAAACGAATTGATGGAGAGTGAACCATGTCCATGTACATTGGCGAAGCCCTCAGCGGCGACGGCAACGAGATTGCACACATCGACCTGTTGATTGGCGATAAGGACGGTCCGGTCGGCGCGGCGTTTGCCAACGCGTTGGCCCGGCAGAGCGAAGGGCACACGAATCTGTTGGCGGTGCTGACGCCCAATCTGGCGGTCAAGCCGGCCACGGTCTTGATCACCAAAGTAACGATCAAGGGAATGAAGCAGGCCGTGCAAATGTTCGGTCCCGCACAGGCAGCCGTGGCCAAGGCCGTGGCCGATTCTGTGGCCGACGGCATCATTCCGGCCAAGGACGCGGAGAACCTGGTGATCGTGTGCGGCGTGTTCATTCACCCTGCCGCTGCGGAAGACAAGAAGATTTACGACTACAACTACCAGGCCACGAAGGACGCCATCGCCAATGCCATGCGCGGCAAGCCGACCGTCCAGGAAATGCTCGACGGCAAGGACAAGGAAGCGCACCCGTTCCGCGGGTTCTAAACGGTCTGGCCGATCGTCGCCAGTCATTGACAGCCCTTGGGTGCTACAGCCCGTGGGCTGTCTTTACGTTGGGCCAGGACGGGCCCTGCCGGTGGAGGAACGATGAGCAAAGCCAAGATCCTCGTGCAGCTCGACAGCGATTCGCAGGCCAGCGTGTTCGACGGCGTGGTGGCCGTGGACGCCGGAGTGGACCAAGTGTTTCGCCATGGCGGTGTCGCGCCGGCGCAGGTGCGCGAACTGGTGTACGGCGCCATCTTTACGCGCGGTATCGACGACCTGCATCGCACGGCCATCTTTGTCGGCGGATCCGATGTGGCGGCCGGCGAAGCGATTCTGGCGCAAGTGCAAGCAGCATTCTTTGGGCCGATGCGCGTGTCGGTGATGCTCGATTCGAACGGCGCCAATACGACCGCGGCGGCCGCGGTGATTTCGGCCGCAAAACATTGCGCGCTGGCCGGCGCAAGGGCCACGGTGCTGGCTGCGACCGGCCCGGTGGGCTCGCGCGTGGTGCGCCTGCTGGCCTTGGAAGGTGCGCAAGTCCGCGTGGCTTCGCGCACGCGGGCCCGAGCGGAGGCTGTTTGTCAGGCCGTGGCGGCCCACGTTCCCCAGGCCCAATTGACGGCCATGGAGACGGCCTCGCCGGCACAAACGGCCGCGGCCGTGGAGAACGCGCAAATCCTCATTGCCGCCGGCGCACCCAAGGTGGAGCTGCTCTCGCGCGAAGCGCGCGCAGCAGCCAAAGATTTGAAAGTGGCCATCGACCTGAGCGCCGTTCCGCCCGTGGGTCTGGCGGGAATTGAAATCACCGACAAGGCCGCCGCGCGCGACGGCATGACCTGCTATGGCGCCATCGGAGTCGGCGGCACAAAGATGAAAATTCACAAGGCCGCCATACGGCGCCTGTTCGAATCGAATGACCAGGTGCTGGACGCCGAAGTGATCTATCGCATTGCCCAAAAAGCCCTCGATTGACGGCTTTGTTTGCGGGCTATCCTTTGCGGCCAAGTCGATGTGTGTTCCAGGCCACAGCTACAGCCGGCTGAGCACCAGCGCCGTGACGATGAGCACCGCTGACCCCACGCTCAGCAAGACCGCGTTGCGAATCATGCGGCGGCGCTCCTTTTCGTCACGGCTGAGTCGGCGCACCGGTTCGCGGGCCGTGCTCGCCGCGGCGGCAGCGCGGGCCCGCCGCGAGCGCGGTACAACGGGCGTATCGACTTGCAGAAAATCGAGCGCGCCGGCTGCCTCGGGCGGCGCGGGGGACCCCGGCAACTCAGGCGGCACATCACCGGGCGAGGGCGGCGCGGTTGGCGACACTTCAGGCAGCGCCATCGCACCGCCGCAGTGCGGGCATATCACGGCCTGGCCCGCAGGTTGCTGCCCGGCGGCAAACTGACGGCTACAATGCGGACAAATAAACGAAATCGGCTCCATGGTCGGTTCCCGCGGCGCGCGAGCGGGTGATGGCGCGTCGGTCTCGTCACGCATTCCCGCTTCGGCCCATCGTAGCCCGAACGTGCGACGGCTGACAACGCATCACCGAACAGGCAGCGGCATTCAGCAGGGGTCAAGGTGACAACGTGACATTGCGCGATCGCCTTCCGCCGGGTCAGCAATGGGTGGCACCGGGAAAATGGCCGCCGATGGGCGAGCGCCTTCCGCGCAGCAGCGATGCCGTGTGGCGCGTGGAAATCTGCGGTGCGGTGACAAGGCCGTGTACGTTGCCACTGGCCGATCTACAAGCGCTGCCGCAGAGCGTCATCACGCTCGACATTCACTGCGTGACGCGCTGGTCGAAGCCCGACGTCCGTTTCACCGGTGTGCCGCTGGCGGACCTGCTCCGCCGGGCAGAACCAGTACCGGCCGCACGATTCATTTCGTTTGTGGCCCGGAGCGACCGCTGGCACAGCACGTCGTTGCCGCTCGATGAGGCTATCGAACTGGGAACGCTGGCCGCGCTCACCGCCGAAGATGCGCCGCTGCCAAGCCAACACGGGGGACCGGTGCGACTCGTCGTGCCGCGCCGCTACTTCTATAAGAGCCTCAAGTGGCTCGAGCGGATCGAACTGCTCGAATCCGATCGGCTGGGCCATTGGGAAGCAACCGCCGGCTATCACAACCACGCCGACCCTTGGCAGGAGGAGCGTTACATCGCGGCCGGCATCTCCAAGGCCGAAGCTGCGGCTATTCTGGCGCAGCGTGACGTTTCGAAACTCGATCTACGCAGCATCGACGCGCGCAAGCGCGATCTGTCGGGATTGGTGGCGCGGAACGCGCTGTTGCGCGATGCCGATTTTCGCGGCGGCAACTTGCGGGCCGCCTGCTTCGACGGGGCCAATTTGACGAACGCCCACCTGCAGGACGCCGACCTGCGGGAAGCATCGTTTCGCGATGCTGATCTGGAGGGAGCCAATTTTTCGCGTGCCGACTTGCGCGGCGCTTGCTTCCTGGGTGCCAGCCTCGTGGCCGCGACGTTTGCCGAGGCCGGGACGCTGGATGCCCAAGCGCCGGCGCCCGTGGTGGTCGATCGCCGTACGCAGTTTTCCAGCACGAGCCTGGAGGATCTGACGCCCGATCAACAGATGTGCGTAAGGGCAGCGCTCGACCAGGCCGCCCGCGATGGGTGAGCGAACGCGATTGATCGGCCTCGGTCAGTTGCTTCAAGTGGGTTGCGGCTGGCCAGCAGGTCCGCAGCAATGCTTGTCGAACGACGCCCGCAGGCTCTATAACGGGCCGGTGGTCGATGGGTGCCAATGGCAGGCCAAGCGAGCAACATGGAATTCCCCAAGCAACCGTTAGACGTGCTGGTCGTCGCGCCGCATCCCGACGACGCTGAACTGGGCGCGGCCGGCGCCATGCTGCAGTACAAGGCCGACGGCTTCCGCGTGGGCGTATTGGATTTGACCAGCGGCGAGCCTACTCCGCACGGCACCTTGGAGATTCGCGCCCAGGAGACGGCCGCCGCCACGCAGATTCTCGCTCTCGATTGGCGCGGCAACCTGGGACTGCCCAACCGCAGCTTGGAGCATACGCTTGACGCGCGGCGGCAGCTGGCCGGCGTGCTTCGTCAGCTCAAGCCCAGACTGCTGCTGGCGCCCTATTGGGTGGACGCCCATCCAGATCATGTGGCGGCCACGCAGCTCATCGAGGCGGCCCGCTTCTGGTCCAAATTGAGCAAGACAGATATGCCGGGCGAGCCTCACTTTCCGGACCGCATTTTGTACTACTATTGCGTGCATCTGCGGCTGCTGGCTCAGCCCACGTTCGTGCTCGATATCAGCGCCACCTGGGAGCGCAAGCTTGCCTCGATTGCGTGCTATCGCAGTCAGTTCATTACCGGCAGACCGACCGAGACTCCCACGTTTCTCGACCGCTTGCGCGATCAGGCAGCCTATTGGGGCTGGTCGATTGGCAAGACTTACGGCGAGCCGCTCGTAAGCCGCGAGCCATTGGGATTGTCGCGGCTTCGCGACGCCATCTGACGCTGCGGCCGGCGTGCCATTCACAGCGATTCTACCGATTGTGGCGCGCTGGCCATCTGCGCGATGAGCCGGCGGCAGCTCTCGGCCGCGCGCACTGCTTTCGCGCGAACGCCCGTCACGTCGCTATCTCGGGGGCATCGGCAAGGTGCGCATGACCCCAGACGGGCACGCCCGCATCGCGCCGGACCGACAAACGCAAGTATCGGAAAGGCCATCCAACGGCCGATAAGTAGGGCTAGAGCGACTGGGCGAACCCGGCAACTGCGATCTCGCCTTCTCTCCCACCAAACGCCACGCACGCCACTTGAAGGAGCAACGGCAGTGAATCAAGACATCAACGTCCTGGCTTTGGTCAAGGGAGCCGAGCGATACGTCTTTTTGTACGATGACTCGAGTCGCGCCGAGACGTTGCGCGTGCTGGGCCGATACGCTTCGAACCCGGAACTCAGCTTCACCTGGTACGACGCTGCCGTGTTGAGCCAGAAGATTCGTCAAGAGGGCCGCAAAGAAGTGGCCACGCGTCGCTTCAACTTGCCGCTGCCCAGCGACGCCGACGCCGACGAGTTGCTCTAAACCGCGACGCTTGCTCCCCAGAGGCCTCCGCAACCAAGGCAACTGCCCATGCAAGAAGCCGTCGCACGCTTCCTGCAATATTTGCGCGTCGAGCGCAATGCCTCGCAGTTGACCATCAAGAGCTACAGCGAGGATCTCGAGGCCCTGGTTGAGTATTTGACCGACGTGCACGGCCAGCCGCCCGCGCCGGGCAACATCGGCACCGTTGAGCTGCGCGGCTACGTGGCGGCGCTGCACGACGCGGGTTACGCCAAGAGCACGATCGCCAGGCGCCTCGCTTCGCTGCGCAGTTTCTTTCGCTTCGGTCAGCGCGAAGGCTGGACCAAGGCCAACCCCGCGAAACCGCTGCGCAACCCGCGCAAGAGCCGCGACCTGCCGCACTTTCTCTCCTCGCAAGACATCGAGCGGCTATTGTCGGCCCCATCGAAGGCCGATGCCCAAGGACGCCGCGACCGGGCCATTCTGGAAGTGCTCTACTCGGCCGGCTTGCGCGTCAGCGAGCTGGCCGGCCTGAACGCGGCGGATCTGGACCTGGATGGCGGCACGCTGCGGGTGCGCGGCAAGGGGCGGCGCGAACGCATCGCTCTGATCGGATCCTACGCGGCCCGCGCCCTGGAGGACTGGTTGTCCGTGCGACGGCTCTCCGCGCGCGAGAAGTCAGGGCCGGCCGGGCCGGTGTTCGTGAACAAGTTCGGCCGCCGGCTGACCACGCGCAGCATCGGACGGATGCTGGAGAAGCACTTGCGCGCTACGGGGCTCGATCGGCGCACAACGCCCCACACGCTGCGCCACAGCTTCGCCACGCACTTACTCGATCGCGGCGCCGATATTCGCAGCGTGCAGGAGTTGCTGGGCCACAAAAGCCTGGTGACCACGCAGATCTATACGCACGTCAGCACGGCCGGCCTGCGCGCCGCCTACGAGCGCGCACATCCACGCGCCCGTTAATCGGGACGCCGCAGCGGCCGAACGAGGATGCGTCAGACCAATCCCTTGCGCACCGCCCAAACCGCGGCCTGCGTGCGATCGGTCAAGGAGATCTTGCGCAGAATGTTCTGCACGTGCTCCTTGACGGTCTCGATGCTGATCGACAGCGAGCGACCGATCTCGCGATTGCTCAAACCCAACGCCACGTGCCGCAGCACTTGCGTTTCGCGGGTCGTCAGCGGAATCTCTTCGCTCGGGGTCGTCAGTCCGTCCTTGCTCATGGCGCCGGCCACGCGGCGCAGCTCTCCGTTGGCGGATGGAGCCTTGCCCTGGGCGGTCGCCAAAATGGTCGCGATCAGCTCCTTGCGGCTCGTGCCTTTGAGCACGTAGTCGCTGGCGCCGAGCGCGACGGCCCGAGCCACATAGGTCGGATTGTCGTAGGTGGACAACACCACCACGCGCGTCTTGGGCAGTTCCTTGTGGATCCGTTCCAAGGCATCCAGCCCGTCGGTATCCGGCATGCGGATATCCAACAGCACAACGTCCGGCTTGTGCTTGGCGGCCATTTTCACGGCCTCCGCTCCGTTCGCGGCCTCACCTACCACTTTGATGTCCGCGCCGGTGAGCATGCTCACCAATCCGGAGCGAACGACCTCATGGTCATCCGCCACTAATACTTTGACACTCATGCATTTCTCCGAGAATACGGGATACGAGTGGGTTCGCCGGCGGTCTTCGGCGTTCCCTTTGCCCCCTGATGGCCCACGGTCCGGGCGGTCTCGCATAACCGGGCCATGCGGGACCACCCATCCATGATACCCGGGTCGAACACCAAGGAAAGGGGTGGATGATTCAATCGCGCGAATGCGCAAAGGTTTTCGCCGGCTAACCGGCCCTGATTTCGGACAAGCCAAAGGTCCACCGCGAAACGACGCGATCAGCCCACGACGGCAAAATAGTTCTTCACCGCCAGGGCAAAGCGCTCGGGAGACATTTCCAACGGCAGGCCCTTGAACTCGCAGTAATGCTTGATTTGCCGCAGTAGATCGCGGGCATGACAACAGCGCAGCGTCCGCCCCGCCTCGTGATAGTGCTTTTGAATCAGGTCGGTCACGGCGTCGTCGCAGTACGGAATTCCAACCGTCTGGGCCTCGCGGCGGAACAGCTCGCGGAACTCGTCCTCCGTGGGATCTAGCGCGCGAATCTTGTAGGGAATTCGCCGCAGAAAGGCCTCATCGGCCAGATCGTGCGGTTCCATGTTCGTGGAAAAGATCAGCAACTGGTCGAACGGCACCTGGATCGCTTTGCCGTTGGGCAAATTCAAGAAATCGTAACGCCGATCGAGGGGCACGATCCAGCGATTCAATAGCTCCTCGGCCTTCATGCGCTGGCGGCCAAAGTCGTCGATCACCAAGGTTCCGCAATTGCTTTTGAGCTGCAGTGGCGCCTCGTTGACGCCCGGCGCGGTGCCGGACCGCACTTCCAAGCGATCCATAGTCAGCTCGCCGCCGACCAGGATGGTAGGCCGGCGGATGCGCACCCAACGGCGGTCAATCTTGAGCTGATCGTAGAGTCCGTTCTTGTTCTCCGGCGGAACTTCCACGTGATTGCAGGGGTCGAACAGGCGGATGATCAGGCCGTCGACCGACAGGCTCCGCGGAATCCAGACCGTTTGACCGAAGGCGCGCGACACGCGTTCGGCCACGCTGGTTTTGCCGTTGCCGCTATTGCCGTAGAGGAAAAACCCGTGACCGGCGCGGATGGCCTGGCCCACCTGGTCGAGGATCGTCTCGCTCAATACCAGGTCGCTGAACACGCTGGCAATGTCGGCAAATGTCGGCGGATTGCGGTGGATGGATTGCGCCTTGACGCTTTCCACGTAGTCGGAAAGTACAATCGGCGCCGCGCCATCGTAGGCGCATTGCGCCATGTAGCGCGCGGCGGTTTCCATGCCGCTCTCGGTTAGCTGATAGAGATAGTCGCCCAGTTGAGCGGCGCCGCGATGCGCCACAAAGCGATTGGATTTGAGGTCTTCCAGAATCGCGTTCAACATGCCGAAGGGCACCGCGATGTGATCGGCGATTTCGCGACCACTCAGCGTGCCGCAGCCGAACAAGCACTTGAGCACCAGTTCTTCAGCCGCTTCGGGCGTCATCTTCATGCCCACCCAATCGGCCGGCGCAAGCGGCCAGAATTCGCCCGGCGCAGGCTCGGAGGAATACTCGGGCGTTTCGCGGTGTGGCGGTTCGTCGAGGACGGCGGTGCCACGGTCGGCGGCATGTGCGGACGATTCTCGCGGTGCCTCCCGCGTTGCGGTCCGTCCGCCCGGCTCGCCGATCACGCTGTTAAGACGCACCAGCAAATCGTCCAGATAACTGTCGTCGACTTTCACTTGTGAATCCTCGTGAATCGCATTGGTCGGCGCGCGATCAGCTGATGCCCAATCGCCCGCATATGAGATGCTGTAAGTCTAGGATACGCGGGGGGCGAGGCATGGACTTCTGGCGGGATCCGCTGGGGTGAACAGCCTGGCCGTCGTGGCACGTTGACGAGCCGCATCCCGTGACGTAGATATTTGGCGACACTTCTCCCCCAGTGCGTTGTCCACACAGCGATTGCCCTCTCCCCAGCGATCGCGATACGCCGGCGATTGCGCGCTTGTCGATTGTGACGAGCATGCGACTTGCGCCGGCGGATACTGCAATCTTCGAGAGCCTGGCTCGCTGCGCGACTCAAAAAGTGGCGCTGGCGGACTCGGGACCTCTTAAGACTCGATTTGTCCGGGAGCTGCCATGAAGAAAGACTCGCTGCTGTTGGTAGATGACGATCGCCAGGTTCTGGAGTCGATGGCCGGGTGGCTGCGCGACCAGGGCTACCAGGTTGACACCGCCACGGGCCGTACGGAGGCTCAGGCCGCGCTCGGCAAGAAGGCCTACGACGTGATGCTGCTCGATATTCGCCTGCGGGATGGCGACGGCTTCGAGTTTCTGTCTTACAGCCGCGAGCACTTCCCGAATGTGAGCGTGATTCTGATCACCGGCTACGGCACCGTGGAGACGGCCGTGGAGGCCATTCGGGCCGGCGCCTTCGACTTTCTGACGAAGCCGCTCATCGACGAGGAACTCGAGTTGGCCTTGGATCGCGCCCTGAAAGCGCGGGGCATGATCGAGGAAAACAAGAACCTCAGGGCCCAGCTCGATCTGCGGTTCGGCCTGGAAAACGTGATTGGCCACGATCGCCGCATGCTGAAAGTGTTCGACGTGATCGATAGCGTGGCCGACACCAGGGCCACCGTGCTCATCACGGGCGAAAGCGGCACCGGCAAGTCGCTCATCGCCCGGGCCATCCATCGCCGCAGCGCGCGCCGCGACAAGCCGTTTGTCGAAGTGGCATGCGGCGCCCTGCCGGAAAACCTGCTGGAGAGCGAGCTGTTTGGGCATATGGCCGGCTCGTTCACCGGAGCCATCGGAGACAAAACCGGCAAATTCCTGGCGGCCGAAGGCGGCACCATCTTCCTGGACGAGATTGGCACTGCCAGCCCGGCCATGCAAGTCAAGCTGTTGCGCGTGTTGCAGGATTTCGAGTTCGAGCCGGTGGGCGGCAACAAGACGGTGCACGTCGATGCCCGCGTCATCCTGGCGACCAACGAGAATCTCAGCCGATTAGTGGCCGAAGGCCGTTTCCGGCAGGACCTGTTCTATCGGATCAACGTCATTTCGATCGAGCTGCCCCCGCTGCGCGAGCGGCTGGCCGATATTCCACTCCTGGCCCGGCACTTCCTGGAGGATGTGTGCCAGGAGTCGGGCAAGGGAATGCGCGATCTCTCGGACGAGGCGCTGTTGGCGTTGCAACGCTACTCCTGGCCCGGCAACGTTCGCGAATTGCAAAATGCCGTGGAGCGGGCCGTGCTCCTGGGAAAGAGCGAGCGTATCACTTTGGAAGATCTGCCGCGCTCGATTGCCGAGGCCAGCGGAGCGCCGGTCGAGCCGGTTGGCAGCCGTACGCTGAAGCAAGCTTTGGAAGGCCCCGAGCGGCAAATCATCCTGGAGGTGCTCCAGCGCAACCAGTGGAATCGATTCGCCACGGCAGACTCTTTGGGGATCAACCGCACGACGCTCTATAAGAAGATGAAACGGCTGGGTCTGGAAGAAGAGCGCCACGCGGCAAAGGCGGAATAAGCGTCGCGCCACTCACCTCAAACCAGTCTGCCGCCAAGTTTTGGGACGACTGGACGCGTTGCCGCCTTGCCCGCCGGTCGACAATGTTAGTGTGGCCGGTTGTGACCGCCGATTCCCATGCCGATCCGTGGGTTCGCCGTCGGATGCGCCGGCTATCCAGGGCCGAGAGTGCCTCCATCACACGAGGAGTTGTCCATGCTGCGCTGGACCTTGGGGCTGATTGTGAGTGCCGGGCTGTTGCACAGCCTTGTGTGCGACGCCCAGGGCGCTGAACGGCGCAACCCCCCGCGCGTCAAGCGCGGCAGCTACCTCGAGTATCGGGTGATCCGCAAGAAGGACGCGCCGCCGGAAGTGCGGCGGGTGTACTCCGGCTATTCCGCAAACTTTCCGCCGCCGGCATTTCTCTACTACGGCTATCCGCACAGCGGCGACGACACTGGCATTGGCCCGCTGACGCGGAACTAGCCGTTCAGCCGGCAAACGCGGCCCGCAGCTCGTCGAGATAGCGCGGGCAAGCGACGCGCGGATCTTCGTTCTCTTCGAACTCCAATACCACGTAGCCGCGATAGCCCGCGTCGGTGAGGATTTGTGCCAGTCGGCGAAAATCGGCGTGCTGCCGCCGACCTTGCGCGTCGCTGATCGAGACTTTCACCTGCACGTTGACGGCATAGGGTGCCAATCGGGCCAGGTCGCCGTACACGTCGGCGCCGTGAAAGTTGCCCGTGTCCAGGTTAACGCCGAACCAGGGGCTCTTCACGGCCCGCACAAGCTCGAGCATCCCGTCGCAGGTGGTCGTCAATCCGCCGTGATTCTCAAGCGCCAGATACACGCCGTGCTGGCCCGCATACTCGCAACACTCCTCGGTGGCGGCCACGCACAGCCGGCGCGCTTCCTCTTCGCTGGTGTCGTGTGGGTGGCCGGAGAAGATTCGTATGACCGGGGCACCGAGGATCTCCGCGCGGTCGACCCAGTTCTTCACGTCCTTGATCTGGCGATCGCGCTCGGCTCCGGCGGGATGGCAAAAGTCGTTACCCACGGCGGTGCCCGAGACATCGAGCCCCAGGCGAAAGCAGAGCTGCTTCAAGTGCCGCAGGTAGTCGGCGGTCGGCTCCGGCGGGAAGTAGTACGACGTCAGCTCGGTGCCGTGCAGGTTCATTTTGGCACAGTCGGCAATGAAGTCTTCCAGCGAGAGTTTGGATTGCGGCGGCTTGGCCTGTAACAGATCGCGATAGCTGTAGGCCGCCAGGCTGAACTTGAAAAACGGCTTGCCGTCGCGCGCGATCGGCTCGATCGCCCGGGCCGTGCTCGTAGCGAACGGCGCGCCTCCGGCGACAACAAGTCCGCTGGCGGCCAATGCACTGTGCTTGAGAAACGCGCGGCGATGCTGAGTGGCGGGCATGGATGCTGATGACCGGGGGTCGCAGGTAGGTGCAGAAACGGCGAGAGTCGCCATTTTGCGCGCAGCCCCGGCGTGATGCAAATCGTCGTCCTACGAAAGGCAACGCCTACGCAGTGGGCACGGCCACGGTCGCCTTGCCGCGGCAGCACGCCGGCAGCAGTTCCGGCGAAACAAACGCCAGGCTGGCAATGCCCATCATCAGGGCGAACGTCACTTCGCCGGTCACCAGCGCTAGCGAGATCCAGGCCAATGCCGCCGCAGCCATCACCAGCGGCCGGGCCAGCGGCACCCACACCAGGATCGCAAACGCCAGCTCCGCCAACACGATCAGGTGCGTCCAGGCATTGATTGCCATCGGCGAGCGTGCCAGAGGGGTCAGATCGACCAGCCGGCTCTCAGGCCGCGCCATAAGCCACCACATCGCCGTGCCCAGCCACCAAACGTCGCCGGCCAGTTGGGAGAACGCCATCGTCGCCACCAACAGTGCCAGGTGAACTTGTATGAGCCGCGTGGCGATCGTCGCGAGCGTGGATTGCTCGTTGGCAGGGGCCGCCGTCAGCGCTGCCGGCTTCGCGCGCCGCCCCCACCACGCACCCAGCGAATACGTGCGTCCGCACGGCGCGAAGCACAAGTAGAGCATCACCATGGCTGCGATCGGCTCGGTGAGCGACGTCAGCATCGCGGCCCGATGAATGTCCGACAAGAAGACCACCAGTGCCAGCACACAGGTCCACGGCGTCCACAAGCCGAGCGTAAAGGCCACCAGGACGGCCAGGCCAAGCAGGTGCACGGTCCACAGCTCCGCCGGCTGCGAAACGTAGTTCAAATACGACAACGTGCCGCCTTCCAAAGGGCGAATGTCGGCGGCCGGTAACAACCCGTCGGGTCCAAAGAAGGCGACCAGGTCGAACGACAAGGTCGCGTGCAGATAGAGCACCACCAGGCCCGTCAAAAGCCGGATCAGTCCCGACATGGCCGGGTCGCTGGGCGTGAACCAAAACTCGGTCCACCCTCGGCCGAAGCCTTCCGTCAGGCGCGTGAAGTAAGCTGAGATGGTGCGCATCATGGCGTGGTATTCGGCGCCGCCGGCGTCGCGGGACGGCGCTGCTGTGGCTGCGGTTGACGCGGAGCTGGTTGCCGGCCTGGTGATGGCTGCGACCGGGGCGATGTCTCGACCGGGGCCACTTCCAGAGTGGTCGAGCGACGCAGGATGTCGACACGGCCCCCGCTCAAGAACACTTGCGCCTGGTAGATGTCAGCGAAGTTCGAAAGCGGGGCGCGATTTCCCGCGGCAACACGGTCCATGTCCTCGATCTCGGGCAGATAGTGGGCGCGCAGGCGAATTTCACCCTGCGTGGCCCCGTAGCGCTTCAGGAATGCACCGCCGATGGCGCGCGGCAGAATAGCGGCCGCGTCTTCGTCTAGCTCTTCACCCACCAGCGAGCCGGCGGCATTGGCCAGCCGCTGGTAGCGGGCATTGCGAATTGGCGGCAGCAGCCCGCCGGCGGGAATGGTCACGGTCTGTTTCTCTCCGTTGGCACCGTCCACCTCGACCTGGCAAGTAAAGTCGACGTCGGCCGGCAGCGCGTGCGTCAGGTGAAAGCGCGCAAACGGATAGCTGATGGGATACGGCGTAAGATGCAAGTTGCGCAGGTAGACGGCGAACACGTCGTCGTGCAAGCGGCGCTGCAAGGCGCTCGGCTGGGTATACGTGGTGAGCGCGACCACGACCGCAAATAAGTGCGCAAACAATAAGAGCGATGCGGCAGAGCGCGTTTCGCTGCTCCAGGCCACGGCGGGCCGCGGCACGGCGGGATCGGACGAGGGGTTGGCAGTTGACATAGGGCTCAGCCGAATTACTTGGGCCTGAGAAGCCTGCGGGCCGTCGTAGTTCAACGCGCGTTCATCGTCCAGTTATCGGGCGCCGCTTGAGCCGCGCCGGGCCGGTTTGCCTTGGTGCGGACGACCGCCATGATTGGACAAAAAAAGCCGGACCTCAAGTTTGAGGTCCGGCTTGCAAGCCTATGACCGCAACGAGCCCATCTCGCCGCGTTGGGCGAGAATTGGACTCAGCGGGATTGATCGCCCGGGCCGCAGCCTAAGCGGCGACCACACTCGGGCAGGCTCAAACCAAAGATTGACTAGGCGCTGGGGGCCGGGGCAGCAGGAGCAGCCGGCGCCGCGGGAGCGGCCGGTGCAGCTTCCGCCGGAGCGGCGCTACCCGAGCAACCACCATTGCAGCCGCCGCCGTTGCAGCCACCATTGCAGCCGTGGCAGCGACCGTGGCAACGCTTGCGACCATGGCAACGGCCGTGGCAACGACCGTGGCAATGCTTGCGACCGTGACAACGTCCGCGGCAACCACCGCAGTCGCCACCACAATCGCCACCGCCGCAGTCACCGCCCGAGCAGGCGCAACCGTTGCAACCATGATGGCCGGCGACTGCCGTCTTCTCGCCGCCCAACAGGGCGATTCCGACCACCGCGAAAAAAATCGCGAGGCCCAATACTAACGTGCGATTCATCTAAGAATCCTCCCTCCAAGGTACCGAAACGTAAGGGTCCCTGAACAACATAACTGCCGTCCTCACGTTCTCCTGGCCCCAACTGTGACGGCATCAATTGGGAGAGACCTCAACGTTAACCGTGCAATTCGAACACATTCTCAAACCGCGTAAACAGCCCTTTGTGGGCCTTTGCGGATTGCAAAGACTATTCCAACTGCACAGTCTAGGCTGCTAAGTTAGCATGGTAGACCCCGTTGTCAAGCGGCAACGAGATAATATGTATGCATTGGGATGATGCGGTGTTTTAGGGGCAATTCTACCGCCGTTTGCGCAAAGATAGTTCATAGGGCGCGGCTGTCCACCCGCGCCCGAATGCGCATAGAAAGAGGGCCTCGAATCGCTTCCGAGGCCCTCTGGTTTAGCGGTCAATAAGTTGAGTGATTGTCGCGGGTTGCGCGCTCGGCCGGCGGGCGGCCGCAACTTTCATTCGCGACCAGCAAATCGCCGCTACTGCGACTGCTATCACCGGCACAAGGGGTGCATTCAGTCGCACGCTGCGCCACGTCATGCGGCGCTGAAATTCAGCGCATTTTTTTCTCCGGTGCGGCCGACGCGCTGGGGGTCTGGCTACCCTCACGTCGAGCCATTTCTTCACCGACCCATTTTTGTTGCCGCATCATCTCGGCCGGATCCTCGAAATTGAGCACCACCGGTGGTCGATCATCGAAAACCTTGGTCGCCATGCCTGCAATGCGCCAGCCCTCCGGCTCTTGCCGCAGGATCCACACGATGCGGTCGGTGTGCATTTGTCCGTCGGCGTCGACGTCGGTCCAATCGGTGGCCACGTGCGCGCCGCCGTCCACCATCATGACGTCGCGAACGGCATATTTCGCGGTCTCGCTGCCGGGCGGTGCCACGGCTGTTTCGTGCTCGGCCATTTTTTGGCGCGTGATCGGCGTCAGCAGCGTTTCGGCCTTCTTGTCATCGCCGACGCGCACGGCTTCCAGAAACGCCTCCGTCACTTCCTTGGGCCCGCCACCCAACGCCGGATCGCTCGACGTGGACGAGGTGCCGCAGCCCAAGATCACCAGCGCCGCGCTCAACGCCGCGCCGAGCCGCAAGTGTCTTATTCTCATGGGGTGCCTCCTTGCTTGATCGAAAGCGGTGTCGCGCTGGAACCGTCGCGTGCTGGCATTGCCAGCAGCGGCAGCAGCCGTGCCGCGCATTGGGGCGCGGAGTCTCGCAGGAAGGTCGGCGCCGGTCAAGACGAACAGCGCCATGAACGAACCGACCGGTTGCCGCGTTTCGCCAAACGTCGGGCGACGCTAGCCTGCGCGCAGACCACGATCGAACGCGTCTTGATCGCGGCCATACAGCGCGAGCACCGACTCGAAACGTTCGCTGGAGATCTTCCAACAGGGCGCCTCGTCTGTGTACGCGTTGCAATGCGCCACGAACAGCCGGTACATGAACTTGAACAGATGCCGCGGCACCCGGAGAGCGCGAAACGCGTTGGTCAGTCGCGCAGTGTCGATCGACGGATCGAACAGGTCGGTCAGCGCCGGGTTGCGGCCAGGCAGGGCGCAGGCCTTCAGCCGGGCCGAGGCCACATCGAACAACGCCTCGCCCGTCCATTCCAGCGAAGGGATCAGGTTCTGCTTGTCGAGCCGCGCCCGCTGGTAAAAATCGCGGTCCTCGCGGTCAATGTAGTGCGACAATTCGATCGGCAAGAGCAGCTTGAAGCCAATGCCCGGATGCTTGAGGAACTTGTTATCCAGCATCGGCCACAACAACGCGCGCATTTGCTCGACCGATCCATTGATCAGGTGCGGCTCGTCAACCCGGTCGACCAACACGATGATTCCTTGGAAACCGAGCGAGTGCAAAAGGCCCTGGAACTTAGCCAGGAGTTCATAGCGGTCGTCGGTGCGCTGCTTGTTGGGAAACGGTTGCCCCGCGATGTCGTTGCCCCGGAAGTTCATCAAGATCTGGCGCAGCTGATTGGCCGAGTGTTTGCCCACGCGCGTGTTGCGCGCGATGCTGGCGGCCCGCCAGAATCGATTGACGAATTTGGCCAGCCAGGGAATCCAGCCGGCGGCTATCGCCACATAGGGCCACGGCGATTCCAGCCAGTGCCAGGCCTGCAAGTACACCACCAGTGCCGCGATGACCAGCGTGCCGACGATGCCCACGGCCAACGGCCATTGCGCCGGCCAGGCGCGAAAGCGGAGTTTGCGACGCAGCCGGCGCCAGCGGCCTTTGCTCGTCTCGGCGGTCGATTGATCGTAGCACGCGGCCAGAATCAATAGATCGCGCGCCTGATGTCGGTCGAGAGCCCGCAAATCGGCGCCGTCCAGCGCGTTGGTCGGAGGATCGCTGGTTTGTCGGGATTCGAGAATGCGGTCCACCAGGCCGGTGACACCGAGCGACAGAATCGCGTCCATGTGGTCCCACAGTTTCCAATCGCCCAGCAGGCGGCTGGCACTGCGGTGCCGCGCCCCGAAGCGATCGCGAAAGCGATCGAGAAACGGGTTGAAGTCGTCGTATTCCACGACGTAGACGCGCGCGCGCGGATGTTCGACGTTGTATTGCGCCAGGTGGCGCGTAATCTGCAGCCGCAGCGCCGTCTTGCCCGATCCCTTCTCGCCGAACACGATCGAGGTGGCAGGATCGCTCGGATCGCCATACACCTTGTCCCAGGTGGGATGGTGCGTGCTGGCGATGCAATAATCTTTGAACACCGGATCGGTTTGGGCGTCCTCTTCCGCAAAAGGATTGGCGCCGATTCCGTGATGTTCGAGAAACTGTTGCGTCTTCATGAACGATGGGGGGCGGAGTCAGAGAGCGGAAGCAACGGACGCGCGGATCGCCGGCACAATCTATTTTCGCTCCAGCCCCTCGATCATTTTCATGAAGGCCGGCTCCTGGGCCGCGACGGTACGCTCCGGCCCATAGAATTTGAGGTAATACGTGCCCGCCGCTTTGCTGGGAATGATGGCGGCCAGCATACGGTACTTAGATCGTTCCACGGCCGGCGCATTGGGCCCGCGTTGGTCGCGATAGGTGCCCGAGATGTCGACCACTTGCACTGCATCGCCGGCGACCTGCAGTTTTTTCACTTTGGCGCGGTCGCTGGTGTTGCCGCCGTCGGGCTGGGTGAACTGTCCATACCAGCGCTCGATGTTGGCCTGCGCACCGCCGCCGGCTGCCATCAGCGTCATGCGGCCGGGATGGTCGTCGCCCTCGGCAGGGGCGATGGCGAACTCGTGCTCGACAATGGGACTCTGCGGTTGCTTGCGCTGCCAGGTTTCGGGCGCCACCAGCCGCAGCGTGCCGTCGCCGAAATCAATTTGCGTGGGCTTGTCCTGGGCCTGGGCCGCGCCGGCCAGGGAGATCGCCGCTACGCACCAGGCTGCCACCAACCGTTTGATCGAGTGCATCATCGTTCCTCGCTGAGGTTGTAGTTCACGTGCGAGCCGAGAGTGTTGCCGCAGTGCCAGGCACGAACCACTGCGCACTACGACATCACGCCTGCGGCCGGCGGATCGGGCGTTTTGATCTGCGGATCCGCGCTGGTGCCTTGCCGTTGAAAGACCACGACCAGCACGATCAGCAGGATCACCGACAGCACAACCAACACGGCGCTGACGTACAGCCGTTGTTCGCGCTGCCGCCGTCGCCGCAGCGCCACCTGCGCTAAGGGCGGCGTGGCAGAGGGCGAAAAACCAGCCTGCCTCACTTCGGCCGGGATGCTTTGTACCACGTGACCCGCGGGCAGACTACCGGCCAGCGGCGGCGGCGGACTGTTTGACGCGACCGGCGCGCCAACGGACGGCAGTGCGAACTGGGGCGGAGCTGCCGGAGATCCGGGCGCGGTCAACATGCCCGCAAGTTGCGGAAAGACGGCGGCCGCTGAGCGCCATTCGCCCCAGCCGGCCCGCCAAACGAGCGAACTGGCACCGACGCGGCCGTCTTTCAACCAGGCTCGCATCACGTCGCCTGAGGCTGGACCGAATTGTCCGCCGGTGGCCGGCCGCACATACCACACCGCGCTGGGTGCTTCGCCGATAGGATCGGCCGTGGCGCTCGTCGCAGCATCGGCGGCACTGCCTGGTGACGCCGGCGCTTGGCGCGCCGGCAGTTCGGCCAGGGCGACGCTGCTCGTCGAGAACTCGCCCGATTCGGCCAACGCGGCCGACACCAATTCGCCGCCATCGGCCGACTGGTCCTCGAGCTTGGGCACCACCAGGCTGACGCCGCACTTGGGGCAGATTGCCCGGCGGCCGCTCAGAAAGCCCTTCACATTGAGTTTGTGCCCGTTGGGACACAAAAACTTGATGCCCATCTCGTTACCGGGTGCGTCGCAAAGCGCAAGACGGCAACTGCGACGCGCCGCATCGGCCCACGGGAATCCGCGTGGCGTCAGGCCGGCGTCTCAGCCGCTGGATATGGTTCCATTATACTTACGCAGCGGGGGTTGAATAGTTGCGCCCGTAGCGACGGAAGGCGTTTGCCGGCAGCGGTTTTGTGCGTACGGAATGCGCCGTCAATGGAGCCGATGCACCTGGGAAAACGCCCATTGCCGAGGGAGGGTGCGACCGTCGGCCGAGCCGCGCACGCGTAATCGTTGTATTCGCGCCGCCTGCCGCGCGGCACGATTTGGGCGGGGCAAAAAAATCGCGTATTAGAGCATTTGACCTTGATTGTTGGTTCCGGGCGGTCAAAGCTATTAGGAACGAGAGCGCGGGACACTTCTTGTATTCAATCCCGCCGCAATCGTCCGCCGCGGAGCGCCGCGTGCAGCAAGGAATGCCTGGAGTTTTCGGTCGTTATTACTGGACCGCTCATCCAAACAGACGCACGCCGCTAGTGACCTGCTAACGCCCCTTCGCGCAATCGGCAACGCCTTTGGCGAAGGGCCCAATCACTTTCTACGCGGTTCTCTTTTTTCCACCAAGGAGACTCCCTCTCGGGGTCTTTGGGTTCTCGTTTTATCGTCAGGAACGTAACAGCGATGCAGCATCACGATTCCTCAGGCAATTTGGAAATCGCCCTGGTGGGCGACCTGACCGACAATGAAGTCGATCTGACCGACAAGCTCCTGGGAGTGGAGCCCGGCGGCGAGTGCACCATGTATATCGACTCGCCCGGCGGCAGCCCCTATTGCGCCGTCTCGCTGATGACGCTGATCTTGTTGCGCGGGCTGCGCGTGACGGGCATCGTCACCGGCGAGTGCTCGTCGGCCGCGCTGTGGCCGTTTGCCGCGTGTACGCGGCGCATGGTGTCGCCCTACAGTGTGCTCTTGTTTCATCCCATGAAGTGGCAGAGCGAAGAGCACGTCGGCCTGGCCGAAGCCGCCGAATGGGCGCGCCATTTCGGCCACTTGGAAAACGAGATGGATCGCCTGCTGGCCGAACTACTCGGCATCAACATGATCGAGATGCAAAAGTGGATCAGTCCGGGACGCTACGTATCGGGCCGCGAAATGGCCGAGGCGGGCATGGCCGAGCTGATCGACTTGCGCAAGCTGAAGCTGTTCGAAACCAACGGCACGAATGGCGTCTCGCGCCGCCGCCGCCGTGTGGCCCCGTAGCCCGGCACCGGATCGTGCCCTAGTTGCGGTAGCCTTCGTGGCAGTTCGAGCAGGCTTTGCTGATTTCGCCGGTTGCCTGTCGCGCTTGCTCCCAATTCTTGTTCGTGGCCGCCTCGCGCGCGACGAGCGCCTGGCTGCCCATCTTTTGGGCCAGCTCGCGGTACGACTCGTCGTCCGCAAATTCATAGCCAGAGCTTTGAATCACAGTCGCCACGGCGGCGATCAACTGGGCAGCGTGTGATACGTCGTCGACGTGGGCGGCGAACTCGCCCGCACTTCCTGTCCAGGGAACCAGGCCCCGCTCGTGCAATTGCTCCACGAGCTTCATCAACGGCGCGCGATCGGCAATGCGATCCCAAGTCGCGTCCGCCTGTGCCGCCGGCAGCTCGACAGCGCCGCCGCGGACAAGTGTCGTGAGCTCGTCATATCGCGCCTTGGCGTCTTCGTACGAAGCATCGGTGCCGACCTTGCAATTGAATCCGGCCCGGGCCAGAACGTCGCGCATGGCCGCGGCATTGCTGCGCCAGCGGACGTCGGCACCGTAATCCGCGTCGATGGCGAACAGCGCGGCCAGAGCGCTCAAATGATCTCGCGCCTGCTGGTATTCGCCGCCTTTGAACTTCAAGGGATTCTGCACTGCCGCACCCAGCCGTTGATGCTGCGACTTGATCTCGTCTTCCAGCACCTCGGCGGAAATCAGGCCTTGCCAGGTCGAGGTCTGCCCAGGTGAACCTGGGGGCGTCACGCCGGGCGCGAGTTTCGGCGCCGCATGGCCGGCGCCCGACGGATCGGCGCTCGGCAATCGATCCGGTCGTGAGCCGACCAGTTTCTGGCGCGCGTCGGGAAAGAACGCATCGGTCACGCTCTTGTCGAACTTGGGCGGCCGGGCGCGCTTCACCGGCGCATCGGCAGCCAGGGCGCGCATGGCCAACGGCGATGTGGCCCAAAGCGCGGCGGCAGCGCCGATGAACCACCAGCGCCCCACGGATTGAAGAGAGCCCCACATGCTTCGATTATCGATGGTGCCTGCAGCGCTGACAACGCGGAAACACGACGGGGTTGGCCGCGGGCGATCCCGCCGGCGGCAGGGTATAATTCGGCTATGGCCCGCTCAACGCCTTCCACGCGTCGCGAATTCCTGCAAGGCAAAGCCGCTGCCGACGCCTTGGTCGACGCCGCGTCCGGAATCGCTCCGGGATCCGGCGCAGACCTGGCCGCGGCAGTCGCCTCTCAGGGCACGTATTTGCTGCGACTTTCGCGGTCGGCAATGGCCTGCGAGTTCGAGCTGTTTTTCAACGCCGGGCAGTATCCGCATGCCGCCGAAGCGGGCCTGGCCGCGCTCGACCTGGTGGATCGACTCGAAGACCAGCTCTCCGTCTTTCGCGAACACAGCGAAATCAGCCGGCTCAACCGACACGCGGCCGACGAGCCCATGGCCGTGGAACCACCGTTGTTTGCGCTGCTGGAATTGGCCGTGGAGATCAGCCGTAGCACCTGTGGCGCCTACGACATCACTTCCGGTCCGTTGTCGCGCGTCTGGGGATTTACGCGCCGCGCGGGCAAGGTACCCGCGGACAGCGCACTGACCGAAGCGCTGGCCCGCGTCGGCAGTCAACACCTGCAGTTCGACTCTCTGCAGCACAGCGTGCGTTTCGAACAGGCGGGAGTCGAAATCAATCTGGGCAGTATCGGCAAGGGTTATGCACTGGACCGTTGTGCGGAGCTGTTTGCTGCCGTGGGCATTCACGACGCATTGCTGCACGGCGGCGCCTCAAGCGTGTTGGCGCGCGGCACACACGGAGCGCTTCCAAACGGCGAGGGGTGGTTGGTCGGCGTGCGCGATCCGCTGCGTCCGCGGCGCCGATTGGGACAGTTGCGCGTGCGGGACCGAGCGTTGGCCACATCCGGAACCGGTGTGCAGTTCTTTACGCACGACGAGCGGCGCTACGGGCACATCCTCGATCCTCGCAGCGGCCGGCCCGCTGAGGGCGTGCTGTCGACGACCGTTCTGGCACCCACGGCCGCCGAGGCCGACGCGTTGTCCACGGCCTTTTACGTCATGGGCCCCACGGCGGTCGGCGAGTACTGCGCAGCGCGGCCAGACCTGGCAGCAATCGTGCTTTGTCCGGCCGCACGCGAGGGCGGGCTGGAGCGGCACATGTTTGGGCTGGATCAGGCCGATTGGATCGAAGGCGATACGGAGTGAGCGGTTACAAAATCGGCAGGGTATTCTGGCCCGCTGCCACTTTTCGCAGTGCCAAAACCGGCTGCCAGAGCCAATTTGAGATACTCGCGTTCGCCCGGGCCTCGGTAAAATGCCTGCGCAACCCCGGCTGTTGGACCAGCAATTTCGCTTAACTGACGGATTCCGCCTCGGATGCTGCCCGATCTGCAACTTGATCACATTTCGTACCTCGGGATCATCGTGGTGTTGATCCTGACGGGCTGCGGGCTGCCGCTGCCGGAAGAAGTGGCGATCATCGCCGCCGGCGTGGCCAGTTCGGTTGGCACGCTCGAGCCGTGGCGCGCCTTTCTGGCGTGCCTGATTGGCGCCTTGCTGGGCGACGCGGTGCTGTATGCGATTGGCTACCATTTCGGCCGCAACCTGGTGACGCGTCATCCGCGCGTGGCCCAACTGCTGCACGCCGAGTACGAGGCCAAGATCGAGGAGATGATTCGCCGGCATGGACTGAAGGTTTTCTTTCTGTCACGGTTCATGATCGGCGTGCGTGCCCCTGTCTATTTCACGGCGGGCGTGCTGCGGATGTCGTTTCGGCGGTTCTTGCTGATCGATGCCTTTTGTGCCACCTGCGTCGTGGGGCTATTCTTCGGCTTGAGCTACGCCTACGGCGAGCGCGTCGCCGGATTCATCCGCGACTCCGAGTTAGGGTTGACCGTGCTCGTGGCGCTCGTGGCGGCCGGCGTGGGTGGAGTGTTTTTGTGGCGCTATTATTGGCGTCGCCGGGCGCAGGTTCTGACCGGCGAACCGGACGAATCGTGTGCCGTGGCCACGGGCGACGAACGGAACGCCGAAGATTTCGATCACGCCTCCGGAATTCGGGCCGGCAAATGACCGGGCAAGGCCATTACCGTTGCGCTTTCGACGTGGCTCGACGGTCGTGCTTGATGCCGCTGGTGTGGTGCGCAGCCGCGTTGCTTTGTACCGCGCAAGTCGCGCGGGGCGATGATGCAGCGCCGCCCCGGCTCGACGCCAGCCCGGCCATTGCTGCCCGGCTGCACTGGATTCAGTATCACATGATTTCCGGGCGGCTGGCGGCCTCCAGCAACCTGACCGTGCCCAAGATGCTGGTGCAATCACCGGGTCGCCGCACCGGCCGCCGCGAAACCTTGGCCATCGAGATCAATGCCGGCATCTGCAACATGGAGTACAACTCGGCGGCCCAGGACGACCAATTGCGGATTGAGGTGACGGCCAGCAATCAGATTTCGATTCGCCGCCACCGGCCAAACGATCACTACACGCTCCATTTCGTGCAACGGCCCGACCAGCCTCTCGTGCTGAACATTGAGCAGGGCGATACCAAACGTCGCTGGCAGGCCGACGGATTCTGGCAACTGTACCTGGACGAGCCGACCGTTGTCCGCGAGCACCTGATCCCGTTGGTGGAGTTGTTACGCCCATCGTGGCAATTGGCCGCGACCGGAGCAGAGATCGAAGAAGCGCTCCTTCGCGCGCAGAAGGCACCGCAGGGCGACCAGCCCGATCGCCAGCGCTGGTCGCAATGGGTCGCGGCGCTGGCGAGCGCCAAGTTCGCCGAGCGCGAAGGCGCGCAGCGTGCTCTCCACGACGCCGGCCAGGCCGTTGTGCCGTATTTGCAAAGCTTGGATCGCACAAAGCTTGATCCCGAGCAAGTGGCGCGGATTCGGGCCGTGCTCGATGGCTTGCGCGTGGAGTACGAAGACCGCGTGGATCGCGTGGCGGCCTGGCTGGCGCGCGATCCGCGTGCCTGGCTGGCGCTGGCCCGGCGCGACGACCCCGCGCAGCGGCGCGTCGCGGCCGAGCAGCTGTCTGGCTTGCTGGGGGCACCCGTCGACTTCGATCCGGACGCCGCACCGGAGATGCGCGGGCAGCAACTCGATCGCTTGCGCGTCCGGTTGCAAACGGCGCGCGAAGTTGCGGAGCCTGCCGAGTGACGTGTTACAGAGACTGTTGCGGCGGTCGCCTCGAATCAGGCTCAACACGGCTCGTGAATCGCACGAACGCGACTCGTCGCCGAAGACCCTAATCCCACCACCAGGCTTCGATGGGTAGCTCGCCGGCTTGGGCATGTGTGCGGCGGGCCTGCGGCGCACCGTAGCTGTCTTTCACCACGCGGCCCTCGCCCACGAAGTCTGACGGGCGGGCCAGCACTCCGCCGCTCACGCCCACAATCAGATTCCGCCCGTTGAGCAGCCGATGGTTGATCACGGTGTCCACACTTTGTGGTGCCGTGCCCAGCGCCACCTGGTACTGCGTGGGATCAAGAAAGCAGGTGGTGTGCCAGCCCACGCGTTCCGCCAGCCGCTCGGAATTGACGAGTGCGGACACCAGCGCCAGGTCGAAAATATTCTGCAGGTCAGCGTAGACGGGATACTTTTTTGCCAGCTCCTCAAAGTGCAGCGTAAAGCGCTGCGCAAACTCGGCGTTCAGCGGTTGTGCCTGACCGGTGTGCACGCGTTTGCCCAGGGCGGTCAGGAACTCGTTTTCGCTCATCACCTGCACGCCGGAGCCGCGGATCTCGAAGGCGTCGCGCGGCTCCGTGGCTTCCACCACGTCGTACTTGAGCGTGAACCACCATCGCAACACGTCGAGGGGCGGCGGCGCTTGGCCGGCAGCAGCGCTTACCAGGCTTAAGTAGCTCGGCACGTCGGCAGTCCCCTGCTCCAGCCCCATGCCCACCAATTTCATGCGATAGTCCGCTTCCACCAGCACTCGAGCCACGCGGGTTCGCGGGTCGATGCCGTCGACGGAAATTGACTGGTGGCCCATCAGGTTTTGCAGCTTGCGCAGGAAGGCGCCGCGGGCCGACGGTTTGAGCGGCGTGGCAGCCATGCTGGTGGCATACTGCTGCGTACGCGCGAGGCCTTCTTGCGTCGGATCGATCGAGCAGCCGAACGTACCCTGCGGCGAGGCGGTCAAATAGCGCAGCACCACCACCAGATCGTCCAGTTGCAGAATCGGTCGTCCCGTGGCACGGCTGACGCTGCGACCATCCGCGTCACGCCGCCAATCGCTGGCCGGACCGGCGAGCACCAGATCGCCGCTCTCAGGATAGACGAGCACGTATTTGATCTTTTCCAAGCCGGCCAGGTGCTGCATCTCGTCGCTGAGTGATCGGCCGGCAGCGAGCCGCAACTGGACGTGCTTCTCCAGCCGCGTGAGCGATACCTTGCGCAACGGTGCGGTCTGACGGCTGTTGGTGTTGTCGCTGGCCTGGGTGGCAAGCTTGCGCGTCTTCGCCAGACTCTTGGCAGCCGGCTGTCGTGCCTCCGCGGCACCCTTGGGCGCACGTGGCGCCAGCGCACGGGTGAGCACGCCGTGGGCGTCGACGTACACTCCGTTGTTGAATTGCGAGATCGTGCCCGGGCCGCCGACTTCGTCCCAGGTGTCGGGCTTGACAGTGGTGGTGATCATTTCGATCAGCGTGTCGAAATCGGCCTGCGAGCCGCCGCGCGCGCCCGCCTTTTGCCAGGCCTCCTGCGTTTGCTTGATGGCCGAGCTGCGGGTGCGATCTTCGTCCACGTGTGCGAGCGTCGTCAAAGCGGCAGTTCTGTCGCCCGCGCCGGCCTGGGCGCGGGCTACTTCCGCCAGCCGGGCGTCGCGTGCGGGCGAGGGCGGCAACTTCTGGGTGGCGGCCAGTGCGGGGGCGAACTCGCCGGCGGCAAGCTGCTGTTGAAAGCGCGCGGCATCCGCGGCGGAACCTGTGGCCTCCGCGGACCACGCGCGGCCACCACTCGCGACCAGCGCGACGAGCGCGATAGGGAGGAGACGGTGAAAACGCCCAGTGAGCGATGGTACGGTGAGCGACGCTACAGCGAGCGACGGTACAGTGAGCGGTGCCGACATGATGACTCTTCTCCCGAGACGCGGCGACGGAACGCGGGCCCCGCGTTGTTCCGCCCCTCAACGTCGCACAGCCGGCGGGAAAAGTCAATCAATTCGCGCGGTTCGCCGCATCGACCAGGCGTTTGGCCGCTGCATGAAAGCGCAAAAAAACAAACGGCCCGCCCGCGGTTAAGCAGGGGGCCGTTTGTTGTACTGTCAAGGAGACCGCTTAATGACGCGCGGGTACTCCGCAGGCCATCACTTAACCACCACAACCACAGCTGGCCTCAACCACGCAGCACGACGGCTCACAGCAGGCCTTGCGGCAGCAGCGGTGACGGTGGCAGCGGTGTTTGCGGCAGCAGTGCTTACGGCAGCACTTGGGGGCGCAGCAGCAGCTCGGCTCGGCGGCGCAGCAGCTCGGCTCAGCGGCACAGGCGGGCTCGGCAGCGCAAGCCGGTTCTGCGGCGGCGCAGCAGGTGGGCTCACAGGCCGGCGCACAGCAGGCCTTGCGGCAGCAGCGGTGACGGTGGCAACGGTGCCGGCAGCAATGCTTACGGCAGCACTTGGGAGCGCAGCAGCAGCTCGGCTCCGGAGCACAGCACGTCGGCTCAGCCGCACAACACGACGGTTCCGCGGCACAACACGAGGGCTCGCAACAGCCACCACCAAACAGACGCGCTTGCGCATCCGAGGCGCTGGCCGCAACAAACAGGCCGGCGACGAGCAACGCCGGCAGCACAATGCGGGATTTCATTCTAAGGGACTCCTAAACAGAAAACGGGGTTACTGCAATTCCTTATGCCCACGATCCGGGCCATGAACCTCTGGCGCATCGATGTGCGCGAATTTCAGGCAGGCCGCTCACGCGATCCACAAGGCAACTTCCGCTCGGAAAGCCTCGCTGTTGGTTATCGTCGACCCAACCGAAGAGGCTTAGCAGCACCACGTGTTTTCTCCATTCTTCCTAGTTCACCATGGCAAATTGATTGAATCTGCCGGTTTTGACTCGTCCCAACGCGTTTCAGAGTGGTAAGTTGCGCGGAAAAGCGCGTGCAAATCCCCTACCACAGGCTTCAGCCGAAAAGGCCGCAGTCGATGCACCGTCGGTGCGTTCGTCGCGCGCGGATTGTCCCCGCCAAGAAGCACGAGCCTGCTTGGAGAACCGCGATGGCGCCGTGCCGCGCCTGCCAGAGTCGTATTGGCGCGGTCGTGACGAATGTCTGGAACTTATCGGCCGTGCTGTTCGGCGGCCATCGCCAGGGCCACGAGATAGGGCACCGGCTCACTGCCCAACGCGTTGAGCACCGTGCCGCCAGCGGTGAATGAGTGAGTGACGTCGTCGATGCTGCCGTAGGCCTCTAACGCCGCGCCCCCCTCGCCTCCGCCCACGTAGACCTCGATGCCGGCGTCTTTCAGGCGCTTCAACTGAGCCATGAAGCGCTTGGTGCCCTCGGCAAATTGCGGTTCCTCAAATTTGCCAAAGACGCCGTTATAAAACGCGGCAGCGCCGCGGCCGCGGTGCTCCGTGATGAATCGACCCACTTCCTGCGCGAAAAGCGTGCTGGTTGCCGGACCAATGTCGAACTGCTGATCGCCCGGGCCGATGGTCGAGGACACGCGCCCGTCTTGCAGCACAAAGTCCACCGGCAACACAAACTCGATGCCCTTGGCGCGCGCGTCGTCCAGCATGCGGCGGGCCTGTTCGATCCGCGGCGGAGCAATGTAGTACGGCTTATCTGCGTGGGCGGGGTCTTCGGCCACCCCCAGCGAGAATTGACCCCCGGCCAGCTCGGCAG
Organism: Pirellulales bacterium; assembly: GCA_050250435.1. Taxonomy (GTDB): domain Bacteria; phylum Planctomycetota; class Planctomycetia; order Pirellulales; family PALSA-1355; genus JBFWOR01. The sequence continues at coordinate 32,662 of JBFWOR010000026.1, forward strand.
CCGCCTTTTTGAGCGCCATCGCCAGCGAACCGGCTACGAATACCATCCGCACTTTGTCCCGGGCGATCATCGCCTCCAGATCATCGAGTTTGTCGGCCTTCAGCCCGCTAAACACCACCAGCTCACTGGCCAGGCAGCGCAGCATGGGTCCTGCGAACTCGCGCGCCTCGTAGGCGCCCAGCGCCACGCGCTGCATGGCCGCCGGAACGATCGTGCTCGACGCGTCAAGGCTGCCCGCAGAGAGCGCCTCGTGCACGTAGACCGTGGCCACTTTGTCGGCGAACTCGTTGGCCAGGCGGGCCAATGGCTCGGCCAGTTTTGGCAGATCCGCCGGCTTGGCCTTCCACAACACGCGTTCGATGTCGTACTTCCGCGCATTTTCCAACAGCAGGATCGCTCCGGGCGCGCTGCCGGCAATCGCGTCGCGTGCCGCGTCGCGAATCGTCATGCTCGATTCGTCCAGCCAGTCGGTCACGAGCGGCACGTCGCAGTTCATGATCTGGCCCAGGCGCGCGGCCACCTTGGCTAACGATTCTTCGGGCTTGCGGCCAATGTGGCCGAAGATCACTTGCTTCCAGCCTTTGCCTCGACCGAACTCGAGCGTTTCGCGCATGGAGCGCAGACGCACGTCGCCATCACCGACGTTGGGGCCCGGCTTGGCATCGACGTCGCCGCGCACCAGCACCCGCGTGCCGGCCGGCTGTGCTGCCAGCGAGTCCAATCGCGGAATCGCGGCAAGATACTCAGCAAGCGTACGCTGCGGACGGCAATCGTCGACATTCAACAGCGTTCGGCACCAACTCAACATCTGCTCAGGGGCGACGGACATGCACGCTTCCTTTACGGTTCAGAGCCCGTGGCGCCCGCCACCAGCGCCTCGGACTCTTGTTTTTGGTACTCGGCCAGTTCCTGCTCGTATTTTTCGCGTTCTTGTTTTGCCAGGCTCTTGCCTGCCAACAGCTCCTCCAGCTTGGCCGGCAGCGTGGTCGCCAGGTTGGCATCGAAGCCGATGTGGTACTCCTCAACGGCGCCGTCTGCGCCCAGGATGATCATCGTGGGCAGCCCTTGGATTTGAAAGGCGGCGTCGGCCATGCGCTTCGAATCGCGCACGATGGGAATCGTGAGTCTGGCTTTGGCAAAGGAAGCGCGCACTTTCTCGTCGCTCACGGTGACGTCGTCGGTGTTGACGGCGAGAATGGCGACTTTGTCATTGTCTTTGTACTGGTCATACACTTTTTGCAGATTCGGAAACCCTTCGAAGCACCAACCGCACCAGGTGGCCCACAGATCGAGCACGACAATCTTGCCGGTCAGTGACTGTGGGCTGACGCTTTCTCCCTGGGCGTCGACAAACGAAAAGTCGCCCACCTTCTGACCCAACATCGGCGAGGGGGCATCGGGCGGAGCGGGCAGGAACCGCGTCAGCAGTTTGGAGCCTTCCGGCACATCAAACTTGAAGGCATCGGCCGCGATCTGAGCGCCCACCTTGGCTCCTTTGAAGTCAGCTTCGATGCGCGCCTCGGCCAGCGAATGCTTTTGCGCAAACGCGTCGACCGGGAACTCAAACTTTACCAGCAGTTTCGTGGCCGGAGAAATCCACAGCACGCTGGAGCCGTTTTCGCCGGGGTAGGCCACACGGTGGCACATTTCGCCGAGGAACTCGGCGTCGGCCAGCAGCTTGGGCGCGGCGCCACCGCCGATTTTCGCCAGCGGGTCTTCACTCAAGAGCAGCTCCAGCTGCGGCTGCGCAACGCCCACGTTGCCGCGCATCGCCTGCGTCAGCATGGTGTCTGCCTCAATGGCGCCCAGCGACAACGTTTCGGGGTCGGGCTTCTGCAGCACCTGGCCTTCCAGTGCGTTGACGCTCGCGCGCAGCAACTGGCCGTCGGCTACCACGCTGGCCGCCAACGAGTGGACGCGGATCTTGTTGGGCCGCTCGAACGCCACCGAGAACGGAATGGCGCCTGACGATTCTTTCTCGCCCCCTTGATAGACGACGTCGATGTGCAACTCTCCGGCATCCTGGTAGGTGTTGGCATTGCGATACGTTTCCACCATTTCGTTGAGCAGGGCGGTCACGTCCAGATTGGGGATCGTGCCTTCCGTGCCCGCGGGCGCAGCCTGGCTTGCCGTCTGCCGCGCGTCTTCGGAGGCGTTCGCCTGCGATGCCGTTTCGCCCCCGCGCACGGCGGCCGGCGGCAATTTGGTGGTCGATTCCGCGCACCCGACCGTCACTACGGTCAGTGCTCCCACAAGGAGCGTGGCGTCGATCCATCGTCGCGCGGGAAGTTGAGCTGTCATCAATGACATGGGAGTGCTCCTGGCTGGTTGGTGGGGTCGGTGTTGCGGGGGCAGCGAACCAATGGGCAATTGCCGCCAGTGATTATTCGATACTCACGCCGCCTCGTAAAGCGTGACTTCTTGCCCACCTCGCGCGCGACTCCTATGATGGCGCGCAGCGGACCATTCGCCCGCCTTTCTCTCTTGACAGCAACCTGGCCGAGAAAACATGACACGCGTCGACCGTGACGAACCGACGAGTGTGTTGACACTGCGCTACGGGGCCGATTCGTCGCTGCCGCTGGAATTGCCCACGGCCTCGCTGGTGGCATACTGCGATGCGCCGCGGGGCGAGGCGTTGACCGACGTCGCCGCAGCGGCCGACCGCATGCTGGCCGAGCCGCTCGGTTATCCGCCGCTGGCCCAGGCCTGCGTGCCGGGCGACAGGGTCGTGCTGGCATTGGCCGCCGACGTGCCGCAAGCCGCAACGCTCGTCGCGCGCACCGTGGCGGTGATGACCAATGCGGGGGTCGCCCCGGCAGACATTACGCTGCTGCGCGCCTCGCACACCAACACCAACGGCCACGATCCCTGGGCCGAGCTGTGTGCCGAATTGCAGATTGTCAGCGCCATCCACGATCCTCAGGACCGCAATCAATTGGGATACCTGGCCGCGTCGGCCACCGGTGATCCGATCTATGTCAACCGCGCGTTGCACGAAGCCGATCTCGTGCTTTCGATCGATTGCCTGCGTCTCGAAGAGTCGCTCGGTTACCTGGGGATCAATTCCGCGATTTTTCCCACGTTCTGCGATGCCGACAATTTGAAGCGCTATCGTTTGCCAAAGTCGAGCGCGCCGGCCGATCAGGCCCGGTTGCGACAGGCGGCGGAAGAAGCCGGCCGGCTCTTGGGCGTGCAGTTCACCATTCAGGTCGTGCCCGGCCGCGGCAACGACGTGCTCCACGTCCTGGCCGGCGAGCTGCGGACCGTGCTTCAAGAAGGGCAGCACCGTTGCGAGGCCGCCTGGGAGTTTGCAGTGCCCAAGCGCGCCGCGCTGGTCGTAACTACCATCGAAGGCCGCGCTGAACAGACCTGGGACAACCTGGCGCGGGCGTTGGCTTCCGCCGCTCACGCGGTGCAAGAAGAAGGCGCGATCGCCGTGTGCACCGAGCTGTCCGGCGAACTCGGTCCGGCGCTAAAGCGGATGCTAGGCTGCGACAATCCCGAAGCGGCGGTGCGCAACCTCGGCCGACAACCGTTGCAAGATTCCCCGGCCGCCGCCGAACTACTCCGCGCCCTGGCGCGCGGCAAAGTCTATCTGCTGAGCAGCCTCGATCATGAGCTGGTGGAAGATTTGGGCCTGTTGCCGCTGGAGGCCGGACAGCTCTCGCGCTTGGCGGCACGCTACGGCTCCTGCATCGTTCTGACCAACGCCCAGCACGCGGTGGCCCACGCGAGTTCCGACAGCGCGCCACCCCGCGCGACGTCCAGGCCCTCACGGCGATCATGAGCCCAATGACCCCTGAACCCGCCGATTGGCGCGACCAATACCATGCGCTGGTGAGTGGCGCCGGACTGGTCGATCTGGGTGACCGCACGCAGATTGAGATCGCAGGCGCCGATCGCGCCGCCTGGCTGCACAACCTCACTACCAACGAGATTCGCAAGTTGCCGGCGGGCGCCGGTTGCGAAACCTTCTTCACCACCGTGCAAGGCAAGATGCTGGCCCACGCGCTGGTATTCGTGGGGCCTGAGTCGATCGTGATCGACACGGTGCCTGGCCAGGCGGCAACGTTGCTTGCGCATCTCGATCACTATTTGATCAGCGAACGCGTGACACTCCTGGACCGCAGCGAGCAACGCAGCGAGCTCTTGCTGGCGGGCAGCGGCAGCGAGAAACTATTGCGTTTGGTGTGCAATTGTGCGCCTCCGGCAGAGCGCTGGTCGCATGGTTCGGCCAAGATCGCCGGACTTCCAGTATGTCTGCGGCGCAGCGCCCTGGTGGGTGCAGCGGAATGGCTCATCGCCATGGAGCGTCCGCAGGCGGCCGCTGTGCGCGAGGCGTTGCAGGCCGCCGGTGTGCAACTGTGTGGCCAGCCGGCTTTCGAAGCCGCGCGGATCGAATGGGGATTTCCGTGGTTCGGGCGCGACATCACGGACAGGAACCTGCCCCAGGAAGTCGCCCGCGACGCCCAGGCGATCAGCTTCGTCAAAGGTTGTTACCTGGGCCAGGAGACCGTGGCTCGAATCGACGCCCTGGGTCACGTGAACAAGACGCTGTGCGGCGTGTGTTTTAACGGCAAGAAAGTCCCAACGGCGGGTCTGGAACTCGTGCACGATGGTCAGCCCGGCGGCACGGTGACCAGCGCCGCGTATTCACTCTGTCTCGCAGCCCCTTTGGCGCTCGCTTATCTGAAGCGCGGCAGCGACGTGCCTGGCACGCGCCTGAATTCGACGCTCGGCGAGGCGGAGATCGTGTCGCTTCCCGTGCGCTAGCCAACGTTCGGCGCTGGGGAGATCGTGATGCGCTTGCCGAACTCGTCCAGCCAGCGCTGCGTGCGGTCCACCACGTCGATTGACTCGGGAACCTGACCCAGCAGGCGGAAGTCTCCGGCGGCAAGCGCGACCGCCAGCCGTTCGAACCGCGCATGCATCTCGGCCACAAACGCCGCTTGCTCCGCGGTGCTCAGTTCGTGTCGCACCAGCGCTACTTCCTGAGCACTGCGCTCGCGGCGCAGCGCAACCAGCCTCCCGTTTTCGGCCTTGTACAGCAAATCGTCGACAAACGCCCGACGCAGCTGGCCATCGGACGTGATGTGATAGACGCGGTCGGCGCCGAAATAAAAACTCGCGCCACGATCGCGGCGGAAGCCGAACACCACGGGCTCGTCGACGCCCGAGAGTGCCACGCTCGCGCGCTCGGTCAGAGCCCGGGCCTCGGCCAGGATATCCTCGCGATCGTGTTCCTCGCGTGCCATTCGCTCGTTATACGGTGCCGCCGCGAGTGCGGCGACCGCGACGGGCCGCGGCAATGAGTGCCGCCAGCGCCAAGCCGGCCATGATCATGCTCTGCGGCTCGGGCACGGCGATCGACGTGATCTGCGTGGCCCAAGAGTTCGCGCCCAGCGCGTACTCCTGAAACGTCCAAAACACGAGCGGGTTGGAGGGGTCGACGACCGTGGTGGTGTAGTCGCCCCAGCGGCCGTTGGCAAAGTGATAGTTGCCGACCAGGCCGTCCTTCAGCAACAAGGGCTCGCCGAAGGTAGTCACGCCATTGGCCGTGTGGCCGACGACCGCGAAGGCACTGAGGTTGCCGCCCTCGCCAAGTCCACTGCGGGTAAAGCCGACGACTAGATCGCCCAAGCTATTGGCGGCGATCGAAGCATTGAAGTAGTCAAAGTTCGGGTCGCCGAGCACGATTTCCTGGATAAGCTGGTTGCTCGGCTCGTCCAAGATCAGCACCGAGAGCGCCGCATTGCCGGCCAGCGACGTGTTATGGACGGCGTAGATCGTGTCGCCGACCTGGTAGGCGTGGCTGGCGATGCGGCCGTCGATGGTGGAGATGGATTGCGTCAGATCGGGCTGACCCGCGAGCGGCGGAGCGGCATAGTCGGCCACGTCGATTGGAATCGGCTCGGTCATCGTTGCGCCCGGCCCGGTCGTGCCCTCGAGGCTCAACCGATAGAGCGGAATCTCGCCGGGCGGAAGTGCCAAGATGGAGATCAACGGCGTGTAACCCTTCGACGGTCCGAAATCGATCACTGGCTGAATGGAGAAGCCCACCAGGTTGAATTCCGACTGGCCGAACTGCGTCATGTTTTCTGCGGTCGGCGTGGCGGCGAGCAGGTCGGCCTTAGGGATGGAAAAGACCATCGGATACTCGAAGCCGACATTCTGCGAATTCATGGGGTAGTTGTTCGTCGACACATATACGCCGTCGGCGTCGATGCCGAAATTCGTGAAGTCGGCAAACTTGGCGGCCCCGCCGTCGTTGCCCAAAAAGCTCACTGCCTGCCAGGTGCCGGTCGGATCGGCAGTGTCGCTGCGCGCGATCATGACCAGGTTGTCCGTCGATTGGCCGCTCAAGCCGGCGGCAAACCAGCGATCGACCGTGGGATCGTAAATGATGCGCTCGTTGAATGTGCCCAGGTTGACGATGTCGTTGCCGGGATCCACTCCGGCATTGATCCAGAACTGTTTGGCGGAAATCAATTGCTGCTGGCTGCCGGTGGACTTGTCGTAGACCGCGTAGGCGCCGTTGATCAGTTGGGCAATGTGGTTGTGGCTGACGCCGCCGCCGTTGTCGGGCGGAGCGTAGCCGTTGTTGCTGTTGAGCGTCATGCCGTCGGCCAGCGTAACGCCGGTGAAGTTCATGCCGATCGTGCCGGTCTGGGCCACCGCCAGCGCAGGCACGCTCGCTGCGGCCAGGAGCAGCAAGCCAGGCAGCCAAAGCATCGGCCTTGATCGACGCGCGCGCAGGAACATGGATCACGAAAAGGGGTGGAAAGGTTGAACCCGACCGAAGACCGAGCGCTTGAGCCACCGGGGCGGCCGGCAGAGGTGCCGTGCGCTTGCAAGCTGCGGTCAGAGGTTCACGAGCAACTCGTACCGGAGAGAAGGGAAGCGACGGACGGATGCAGCGCGCGACGTCGAGCCGGCGCAGCACATTCGTCAGCCGATGCATTCCAGCCTAGTTGGGCGTCAAGCGATTTTCAAGGTTTTTTGCTGATTGCGCCAGCGGGCGATGGTCGCCGCCGGTCGCCAGCCAACCCGTGCGACCCAACCGCCAGCATCAGCTGGCCCGCGGATCGGCAAACACCGAGTCGACATTGTCGCGCAGCACTTGTCGTCCCAGGGCGATCGCACGGTCTTCACTCCAGCCCCGATCGATCACGAATCGTTCGGCCAGGATCTTGGCGAGAATGCGCTTGTACATGGCGAACTTGGGCAATGCAAACTCGAGCTTGTACATGTCGCTGTAGTAGGCGATCTGCTTGGTCCGCGGCACGGCCTCGAGCCGAGCGGTCGCGTCGTGCTCGATGAACGTAGGTGTGTTCGAGTACCACCAGTGGCCGTTGGTCAGCACATTGGGAAAAATCCAACTGTAACTGGTCAGTTCCTGGTTGGTGACGCTGGCCAATACCGAGATCGGAAACATGACCCGCGGAAATGCGTTGAACAGCTCGCGATATTGGATCAGCGACACGCGGCTGTCGTACAGGTCGCGGCCCTGATAGACGCCGTCGGCATACACACCGCGGTTCACGCCGATCATCAGGTCGAACGGCAGGTGGCGCTCGGCGCAATGCTCCGCCAAGGTCCAGAACACGAATTGGCCCAACTCGCTGCGGCGCCGGGCATCGGCCTGTGGCCCGTGCCGCCACACGTCGCCGATCGCGGCGGTGGCGCTGGCCGCATCGATGGGCTGCGGCGAAAAATCGGGCGGCAACGAGATGGCACAGGCCCGCGCGCCACGCGCGAGGAAATGATCGAACAGTTTGCCGATGGCCGCGCGTAGCGAGCGCGCGTCGGCGATGCTTGTGCCGCTGGCCTTCTCCAGCCGCGCTCGCACGGAATCTTGCGCCAGGTGAAACACCAGGTCGTCCGTGCGCAGGCACGGCACGTACACGCGCGTGTCGAAGCCGGCCAGCGGATCGTCGAAGTCGTTGGTCAGGAATACCGCCTCGAGCTTGCTGCGCGCCAGCACGGTGGCGGTCCAGTCGGGCGCGGCCATGGCTGCGGCGGCCCGATCGTAAAGTGCTTCCCAATTGCTCGCCGTGATCGCTTCGGCCTGAAAGTTAAAAAACACCTGGCACATCTCGATGAGCCAGCTCGACTGGACGGTGTTTTCGATCGTGCCGAGATACTCGACCAACCGGCCGACTTTTTCCTTCGGGTCGAGAGCGGGCTCTGCAATGCGCGCCTTGGGCATGCCGGCCGAGTGGGCCAACTCGGTGTAGTAGTGATAGCCCAGGATGTCAGCCAGCGTGGTCGAAGCCGGCGCCAGCGCGTTGATGTGCGTGTGCGGATCCACGAGCACGATGGCGTCGAGTGCTTCGAACAGCCGCGCGCGGAGTTGTGCAGACATGGAAGTCACCCAGGTGCCGCGTGAAAACGCCCCATCTTGCGGCATGGGCCGCCGGGCCGCAAGCGGCTCTGTGGTATGAAAGCTGCCGAGTGACTCCGCGTTATGTCGTCAGCGGCAGTTCCGCCCGCAGAAAGTCGGTAAACACGCCGGCCGCATGGCGAGCATCGTCGGTCCGTTCGAGCAGCACACCCAACACGCGTGCCCGCAGAATGACGCCCTTCTCCAGCCGCTCGGCAAAGAGTTCGTGCCGCAGTTCTGCTGGCCGACCGCTGCCACCGTCCGGCATCAGCACCTGGGTCGAGCGCGCGTCATCGGGATGAACCATCTCGGCGTAGCTGAATTTCGCGCCCCCATTTTCGAATTGAAATACGTGGCCCACGGGCGCCGCTGGGTCGATCGCGCTCGCGCGGTCGTCGGCAATGTCTGGCGACGCTACATCGCTCGTAGCCGCAATGCGGAACACACGCCCGCTCGACAGGCGGCTGCTGGTGCTGATGCGCGGGCAACTATCTAAGAGACTGGTCTCGACCGATATCAAAAGCTCGATCGTGGCGATCACGCCCGCGCTCTGTCCGGGCGCAGCGCGCCAATAGATTTGCGTTCGCATGGCGCGCTCGGGCCGATCGCCATAAGAAACGGCCAAATCACCGCCGCGCAGAAAGTAGTCGTTGCGCGAAAGCGCAGCTGCGGCAACGGGCGGCACGTCAACGCGCAATATCTGGCAATCGAAGAGCGTTTGCGCGTCTGCGCAGAGCTGATGCAAGCCGCTGGCTGGTTCCAGCAAATTGACCTGCGCGGCCAGGCGTCCGAAATGCAGCCGCGCGAGGTTGTTATCGACGTGCCACGAAGTCGCTGTGCTCACGGCGCGATCAATTTCAACAAAAAAACCCCGCCGTCCGCGCGAGGCGAAACGGCGGGGCCGGAACAGAGAAGAGGCCGATAAAGATTCGCTACCGATGTTGTTCCGGAGATATCAACCGACACCCGCCAAACATCACTGACGATCCACGCTTCGTCACCCGCGTCAGGTCGTGGTAAGCCAGACCCCCTGACGAACTTGATCTTAACATATCGGTAAGCCATGTCCATAGTTTGCGATTTTTTTCGACCAACATTTTTCTGCCGTCCGGCTGGCTGGTTCCGCCAGCCTGGCGAGCGCTCGCACGGGCAGCCAACGGCCCGCGCCGAGCGACCGTCGCGGATTGCCAGACCCCAGCGTCGCCCTATAATCGCCCGTAGTTCCGCCGGGAATTTGGCAGACTTTTCGCCTTTTGGACACCGGGCCAGCAGTGCCGGGCAGCGACCTAGTGGCAACATATCTGAAGGCTTGCGAGCAGGCGGCCAGGGCCGGGGGCGAGGTCCTGCTGAGCTGGATCGGTCGCTTCGAAGTCCGCGAGAAGGGCCCTTCCGATCTGGTCACCCAGGCCGATCTGGCCTCCCAGGAAGCGATCCGCGGCCTACTGCTGGTCGAGTACCCGCGCCACGCGTTTGTCAGCGAGGAGGGCGACCGGGTACTGCAGGCCGAAGCCGAGTATTGTTGGATCGTCGACCCCTTGGACGGCACGACGAACTACGTCCACCAGGTGCCGCACTATGCCGTTTCCGTGGCACTCTTGCACCGTGGAACGCCCATCGTGGGTGCCGTGTTCGATCCTGTGCACGATGAGTGCTTCACCTGCGCCAAAGGCGAAGGGGCCTGGCTCAACGGACGCGCGATCCGCACCAGTCAGGTGTCGCGACTGGCCGACGCACTGGTCACTGCCAGCTTCGCGGCGAGTGTTCGTGCCGGGTCGGTCGAAATCGATCAGTTCATCGCGGCCTTGTTGCACTGCCAGGCGGTACGGCGAACGGGATCCGCCGCGCTCAACATGTGCTATCTCGCGGCCGGACGCGTGGATGCCTTCTGGGCGCTGAGCACCCACGCCTGGGACGTGGCCGCCGGAGCGCTGTTAGTGGAAGAAGCCGGCGGCGTGGTGACCGCGCCCGATGGCGGCCCGTTCGACCTGGCTGTGCCGCACCCGCTGGCCGCCGCCAATCCCGCGTTGCACGAGCAGTTCCTGAAGCTGCTGTCCACCGCACCGCATTTGAGCTGATGTGTGCTGGAAATCATGCCGCAAACGTGCCATTGAGCAATGTCAGGGAAATTTCGACGAAAACGAGTTTGATCCCACGGGCAACGCGGCGAATTTGTTGGAGGTCGCCAGCGAGCAGATTAAACTACTGGGGAGGTCCTATCTCTCGCCCCGAGCGATCGCATCCGTTCGGGCACGGCGCGGTCTTGGCCGGAAGTTCAAAGGCAGTCTGTCATGCGTCAGCCACTACGGCATTGCCGTTTTAGCGCCGTCGGTCTGCTCATAGCCTGGCTGATACTTTGGATTGCGACGAATTCTGGTGCCCAAGAACCGCCCACACCCGCGGCCCCAACCGCGGACAAGCCTGCCGCCGCACCGGCGACCGATGCTCCCAAGCCGACCCTGCCGGCCGCCGGCGAGCCGCTCGTGGGCGAAGTGCTGCCGCGCGTGTTCTTTCTGCCCGACAAGGACGGCAAGCTGCAAGCCGTGCCGGGCTTTGGCCTGGAAGAGTTTCGCGAACTGTACGATCTGAAGCATCAGCTGGCGGCTCAGAATCGTCCACCGGCCTACAGCATCTCTAAAATCGAATTGAGCGGTACGGCGACCGCTCAGCGGGCCGAACTGCTCGCCGACGTGACGATCGGCGTCAACGAAGCGGGCTGGATCCGCGTGCCCTTGCGCATGGAAACGGCCATGCTGCACGAACCGGCGACGTTCGACGGACCCGGGGAGCACCTGGTCGATGTTGCCGCCGACGGCAGCGGATACGTGGTATGGATCCGCAGCGAGCCCAACAGCACGCATCACGTCAAGTTGCGCTTGTGGGCGCCCGTTTCTCAGGCCGGCGCCGAGACTCACTTGCAACTGAACGTGCCCCGCGCCGCGATTAGCCGCCTGCAATTGCAGGTGCCGTTGGAAAAGGCCACGGTCCGCGTCTCGGAAGGAAGCACGTTGGAAAGCGCTGCCGCCGTGGACGGCAAGACACAAATCGCTGTCGTGGGTGTGGCGAGCGATTTCGAACTCGCCTGGCTGCCGTCCGATACGCCCGTCGCGCAGTTGCCAACCGTGTTGGAAGCAACCGGTGCCGTCAGCGTGCGCATCGATGGCCGTACCGTAAGCAGCGAAGCGAAATTGACCGTGCGCAGCTCGGGCGGCGAGTTCGATAGCTTTCGCGTCCGTCTGCCGCCCGGCGCCGAGTACGTTCCATCGCCGCAAGTGGGCGCCACTGTGAGCACGAGTGGCAAGAGCGGCGATGGCGGTCAGTTGTGCGACGTGAAGTTGGCCCGCAAGACCACGGGCCCGGTAGAGGTCCGGCTGTTCGCGCAGCGTCCGTTCCAACCAACTCGTGACACCGAGCCGGTGGAGCTGGCCGGCTTCGAAGTGGTCGACGCCGTGCGTCAATTTGGCACGCTGGTCGTGCAGGCCGTAGGCAACTGGCAATTGCAATGGACTCAAATGCGCTACGTGCGGCAGACCGACGAAGTGCCCGGTCTGATGGGACGCGATGAACCCACCGCGGCCTTCGAGTACTCGGTACAGCCGTTTTCGTTGGCGGCGCGCATCCGGCCGCAAGAAACGCGCTTGCGCATCGAAGCCGACTATGTGATCCTGCTGGGGGCAAACGAAGCCCAATTGCGCGCCACGCTGAAAGGCTCCATTCGCGGTGCCAAAATCAGCTCGCTCGAGATCGATGCACCTGGCTGGGACATCGAATCGGTCGGACCGGATGACCTGGTCGATATGGACGATCTGGCCACCGGCCAGAACAGCCCTTTGGTAATTCCACTGCGGCGGGCAACCGCCGGCGAAGTGCAGTTGACGCTCTCTGCTCGGCAAACGATCGACGCGGGCAGCGGCACGGTTTCGCTGCGTGTCCCGGTTCCCCATGGCCAATCGATCGCACCGGCCGACGTAACCGTTGTGCCGGACGACAATATTGAACTGCAGCTGCAATCGGATCAGACCAGCGACCTGGTGGTGCAGCCGCTGCGGCCGAAGGAGCTTGACTTGCCGGCGCGGCAGCAGGAGTCGCTGTATTTTCGGACGACCGGATCGGCGCCCCTGCTGGTGGCGTCGGCCCAGGTGCGCAAACAAGAGATCAGCGCGTCGATGGCCACTCGGTTGACGATCGATGAGCGCGAAACCGCCGTCGACGAGCACATGACGTTTCAGGTGGCCTATGAGCCCACGGAACAGCTGCAGATCGGGCTGCCGCGCGGCCTCCGTGCCGAGACATTGACAATAACGCTGGATGGCCAACGCATTACGCCCACGGCCGCGACGAATCGCAATGGCGACGGCAGTGCAACCGCGGTGACACCCCTGAGATTGCCGTTGTCCGAGCCCCGCATCGGGCGCTGCGAGTTGATCATTAAATATGCGGTTCCTCACGACGCGTTGCCCAACCAGGCAAGCTCGCTGGTGAATGTGCCCTTGGTGGTGCCGACCGAAGGTGAGCTTACTGCCAACGAGTTAACGGTCGCGACCGTAGCCGGCATCGCCGTCACAAGTCCCAAAGGGCCGTGGACGGCGGTGACGCGCAGTCCGCGGGCCGGAGAAGCCGCGCAGCTTGTGCTCTCGGCCACTAGCGCGCTGCCGCAAGTGGCACTCGGCGTCAGCCTCAAGGAGCGGCGCCGCGACGATGCCACCACGATCGAGCAGGCCTGGATTCAAACCGCGCTGTCCGCAGGGAGGCGCCACGATCGGGCCTTTTATCGACTGATCACCAGTGAACCCAGTTTGCGCCTCCTGCTGCCGGAAGGCGCGGAATTGGGCTCGCTCGAATTGGCAGTCGATGGGCGCCGCGTGCGACACGAGCTGGATTTGCAGAATCCGGGCCGCGAGCTGATCGTGCCGCTCGGCAGCGCGGCCAGTGGTCAGCGCACGCTGGAAGTTCGCTACGACTTCAATCAACGGCCGTCGCGCGGTCGGCTGTCGCTCGATCCGCCACGCATCCAATCGGCCGGTTGGATCCGGCAGCTGTATTGGCAACTAACGTTACCGCCAACGGAGCATCTCGTCGGCGCGCCGGCCGATTTCGCGCGCGAGTATCGCTGGCTCTGGTCGGGACTCTTCTGGCAGCGAGAACCAGCGCTGAGCGACCGCGAACTGCAAGAGTGGATTGGCGCCGCGCCTGCTACCAGCGGCGTGTTCGCCGGCGGCAGCGGCTCGCGTGCCGTCGCTTCCTCGGCGCCGGCGTCGGCCGCAGTCAATCGCTATTTGTTCAGCGCGGTCGGCGCTCCGACCGCGCTCTCGACGTATACGATGGGCCGCGCCTGGTTGGTCCTGTTTGCGTCGCTCGTGATTTTGTCCGTGGGACTGTTGCTAATCTATTTGCCAGTGGTCAGACATCCTGCGACGTTGCTCATTGGGGCGGTTTCCGTGGCCGCGTTGGGCCTCGTGGATCCGGAACTGGCCGTGCTGGTGGCGCAGGCAGCCAGCTTGGGGCTGTTGTTGGCCGCCTTGGCATTCATCATGGCGCGCGTTTCGTTGCGACCGGCGGTGCCAACTGTGCCCGTGCGCGGGAGCTCGCGCGCGATGGAGCGGCCGTACACCGAAGTGTTTCCGCGGTCGGCGGCCAACTCGTCGCAGCCCTCGACCGCCACCAACCCATTGCTCTCGACGCCGACCCCAGAGAGCCCGTCATGACTCGCTGGGGGCTAAGGATGCGGCGTTTCGCAGCCGTCGTGGTGCTGATTGCATTGTCCGGCACGGCATTGTCTCCACTCGCCCGTGCAGCGGGGGGCGACGCGTTGCCGCCGCGCGGTTCTGCCGACGCCGCGGAACCGCGTTATCAGCTCAGCTTTCTGCCGGCCGCTGAAATTGAGCGCGGCACGTGGACGCAAGGCTATCTGCCGTTGCCAGGCGCTGATTTCAAGCGGTTGGTCGAAGCGGCGCATGCCGCGGCCATCGGCGCTCCCGGGGCGTCCGCCGCGGCGGCGCAATCCGAGTACACTGCCCGACTGGTGGGCGACGATCTGCTGGTCGGCACGGCCGTGCTGCAATTGGCGCCGGCCACGAACGCCGCAGGCATGCTGCGGCTCGCGCCCTGCTCGTTGGCATTGGGAGCTGCACATTGGGATGACCAGGCCGCGAAGGCCGCCACGATTGGCCTCGACGCCGATGGTATGTTGCGGGTGCCGGTCGCCGGCACCCAACTGGAATTCGACTGGTCGCTGCGGGCCAAGCGGTCCGCCTCGGGCGGTGTCGGATTTGAACTCGAACTGCCGCGGTGCCCGGTTACGCGGCTGGTAATCGACGCGCCCGCGGCACTGGAGTTGTCCGTCGAACAGGCGATTGTCAGCAAAGCGCCCGGCGCCGCGGAAGGCACGACCCGTTGGACGATCGAAATGGGCGGTCGCGAACGCGCGGTGTTGCGACTGCTGTCCGAAGCGACGGCCCGCGAACGGCGGCCGCTTACACTATTGCGGCAGACGCTCACCTACGAGCTTTCGCAGCGGGGTGCCAATGTCGGCGCGCAACTGACGCTGGACATTCACGGCGAACCCTTGCAACGCGTGGCCGTGAATCTGGATCCGGGCCTGCGATTGGTCGCGGCCCGCTTTGGCGAGTTGCAGATTCCCTTTGCCATCACGCCCGATACGCGCTCCGGCGCCTCGCATGCGGTGCTGCAGTTGCCCGAGCCGATCGCCGGCACGGGGCGGGTGCTGCAACTTTCGGCGATGGCGCCCTTAAGCATCGGCACGTCGGTTCGTCTGCCCGGCGTGCGACCCGAAGGAATGGCCTGGCAAGAGGGTGGCGCCACGCTCTTGATCCCGGCCGATCTGACGTTGTCGCGATTGCTGACCGACGGCTGCCGTCAATCGCGCCTGGCTACGTTGCCCGCGCCGGCCAGCGGTGAGTCCATCGAGATTCAATACTTTCAACCCGCCGCCACAATCGACGTGCTGCTCGAGGAGCCACGCGAGCAATTGCGGATCGATAGTGGAACGATCACGGAGGTCGGCCAGCAAGAGATCGTCACCCGACAACTGCTGGAAGTTCGCGCGACCAAGGGTGGCCGGCGGATCGTGCAGGCCGACGTCATTACCCCGTGGGCCGTCGAGTCGGTCGAAGACGCCGGCACGAAGCACCCCCTGGCGTGGGAGCTGGAAGAGCGCGACGATTTGACCCATCTGACGATTCGGCTGGAAAGCGCGCCATCCGCGGACAGGCCGGCGCGAATTCTGGTGCGCGGGAAACGTCCTCTGCCGGCCGATACGAGCTTCGAGGCCCGGCAGTTGTTGATGCTCGAATTGGACAGTCCGCCGGGTGACCGATTGATCAGCGTCGCCGGCGTCGAGGGGATGGAGTTGCGCTGGGCGGGTGCTGCCGATTTGGGCCGGCTCGATCCTCTCAAGCTCACCCCGCAGCAGGCACAGCGTTTTGTGGAGCCGCCTGCCGGCGCCCTATTCTCCGCGGACGAAGGCTTTGCGGCTTCGACCATCGGTCTCGAGCGTCGGCGGGCCAGTTATACGGCTGATATTCGCATCGACGCTGCGGTGCAGGGTCATCTTCTGACCGAGACCTATGCAATCGGCTGCGCGCCCGAAACGACGCGCGTTGACCGGCTGCTGGTGCGCATGTCAGAAGTTCGCACGTCGCCCCTGGAATGGAGCCTGGCCGGCGCAAATTCGGGCGACTTCTCGGCCCGCAAGTTAACCGCCGCAGAGCAAACGCAAAACGGTATCGCCGTCGGTGGTGAAGTTTGGGAAATCAATCTGCAATTGGAGAAGCCCGGAGCGTTCGAGTTGCGCGCCGTACGCTCCACCACCATCCAGGAAGCGACGCCCTTGTGCCTCGCGTCGGTCGCGTCGGCGGCAGTGCAGCGGGGCAAATTGACGCTCCGCGCGCTGGCTGGCTCCGGCATCAGCATTAACAACCAGCGCCTGGTGTCGGCGCCCGCGGAGCTGCTGGAGCCCGATCGGTATCAGACGGTCCGTGCGACGTATCAATTTCAGCCCGGACGCGACGATCAGGGCAGCGCCGCGGTGACCGTCGCCCCGGCCGGTTTTGAGCAGGCCACCGCCGGCGCCTGGGCGTGGCAACTGCGACTCGATTCGCGTTATTCCACCCCTGAAACCAGTGTGCACTGGGCCACGATTCGGCTGCAAACGTCTGGGCAGCAGCGCCTGCGAGCGACCCTGCCTGCGGGCGCTCAATTGCAGTCGGCCTGGATCAACGAGCAGCGCGTGCCACTGGCAGTCGGGGCAGGCGAAAAGCCGGTCGTGAACCTTGACTTGCCGCCGGGAACCGCCTTTGCCACGGTTTCGTTGTACTATGCGACACCGGGCGGATTGCCCAACCTGGTTCGCGCTGCAGTGCCTGCCTTTGTCGAGTTGGACGTGCCGGTCATGGAGCGGCAATGGCGGGTGTGGCTGCCGCCAGGCTTTGAGATCATCGATGCCCCCGGTTCGTTGCCGGTCGACGAGCTTGCACCGCTCTCCATCAGCCAGCGATTGTTTGGCGCACTTGCGCGCAATCCAGGCGCGCAAGTTTTCAATCCGCTCGACGCAGGGAATTGGCGGCAACTCATGTCGGGCGACGTCGATCTCGACGCATCGCGACAAACGGCTCGGCGCTTTGCCGAAACACTGGGCGCGCTCATGACGGAGTACGTCGCAGGTGAGGCAGAGAGTCAGCCCACCTGGGGCCAACTGTTGACCGCTTGCGCGGAAGATCAATCGTTGGGACCGTGGACGGTGCTGATCGACACGCAAAGTCTCGATTGGTTGCGATTGACTCCGCAAACATCTCTGAGCTACCAGCCTGCCGACACACCGTTGGCCCGTGGCGCCGAGTTATTGCGACAAGCGAACCTGGTGGCGCTGGCCCGCGGAGCCGTGGTTTTGCTGACGAGTGCGGAAGGCGCAGCCGCTCAAACGCGGCAGCTAGCTCAAAGTGAGCAACCGACCATCTTTGCAGTAAGCTCCGGCCCCTTGGCGAGCGAGTTGGAATCCATTGCGCGTCAGGGTGGAGACGCGAACTATCAATCGGTGGCGGCCTGGCGGGCCATGGGCGATCACGGGTTGCCACCATGGACCCCAGCAGAGCCAACGCGGTTGGACACACGCGATGCCGCCGGCTGGCGGACCTATTCGTTGCGCGCTTCGCAAGACAGTACACCGCGCCTGCGCATCGTGCATACGGCCGCCATGCGAGCGCTCGCCTGGCCAATCTTTCTGTCCATTGTGGCGCTGGGTATTTGGCGTCGCGACAAGCGGCCTGCTTCGCTACTGGTGCTGGGCGCGCTCGCCGCGGCGCTGGCGCTGGTGATTCCCGGCGCTTTCGTACCGCTGGCCAGTGCCGCTTTTTTGGGAGCGCTGGTGTGCCTGGGGCTGCGGGTGGTGCACATTCCTCGCAGGGTCGCGCCCAGTCGACCCGAAAGGTCGCCAAGTTCTCGCGCTCAGTTCAGCGTCGTGCAGCAAGCGGGCCTGGTTCTGCTCTTGATCGCCGCCGGCCAGGCGGGTGCTACGTTGTTGGCTTCACAACCCCTGCCGCCGCGCGCTGCGACGCCGACCAATAACGCGCCCGCGACCGATTCGCAGCGTGTCAGCGAACCCGGAGTCGACGGCAGCGCCGCTGATCGATCGGCGGCCGCCGGCGAAAATACCGCGCCGTCGGTCGGGCCCATCCATCGCGTGTTCGTGCCGCTCGAGCAGGAACAGCACGCGCCGGCAGGCAAGTACTATGTGCCGGAACGATTCTATCGGCAGTTGCTACAACAGTCCGGCGGCATGAATTCGAAGGCCAAGGATTGGTTGCTTTCGCGGGCGACCTATCACGGCGCGCTGGCGCGTGATCCCGCGAGCAAGCAGCTCCGCCTGTCCCAATTGAAGGCGAGCTATGAACTGCAAGTGCTCAGCGCCAATGCCAAAGTGCAGTTTCCATTTCCGCGTGAAAACGCGGTGACGCTTGGCGCTTGCCGCCTCGACGGTCGGCCGCTGGCAATGACGTGGAACGCCGCAGGCGACGCCCTTGAGCTCGGCACTTTGGACGCCGAACAACATCGCCTGGAGATCGAATTGCGGCCGCCGCTGCAAATCTTTGGCGCGAACGCGGGCTTTGACCTGCCGATTCCCATTCTGGCGACCGCCACCGTATCCCTGCTGGTTCCGCCGGATGCACCGCGCATCGAGCTGCCGTCGGTCCGCGGCAGCGTGAACTCAGCGGCTCAAGATGGCCGCGTCGACGCGCAATTGGGTCCCAGCAATGTGCTGTCCGTGCGGTGGCCGGCGGGAATCGGCATGGAAACGTCGGCCGCCACGGTAGACGTGGAAGAAATGATCTGGATCAAAGTGCGGCCGGGCACGACCGTAGTGGACGCGCGCTTCAACTATCGCGTCCGCGAAGGCAGCCTGCGCCAAATCCGCCTATTGGCCGATCCGCGCCTGCGCTTGTTGCCGACCACCAGTCCGGACTCACCGATCGCGGCGGTGCAGCCCATCGCCGGCGATCCGCAGCAGTTCGAGCTGGAATTGTCGCGTGCAGTAACGGACCAGGTGGCCGTCGACTTGTCGTTCCTGCTGACTGGCACGTCGGGCGTCGGCAACCTGCAGTTTCCGCGGCTGGAATCGAGCGGCGTTCGCGCAACCCGGCGCTTGATGGCCGTGTCCGTCGATCCGACACTCGAGTCGCGCGAGTTTCCGGGCGAAGATTCGCGTCCTCTGGCAATCGCCGACTTCATGGCGGCTTGGGGCGCTGCCGACGCGCGGCCGCAGGCCGCCTATCAGGTGCCGCGCGGCGAAGCGATGTGGGTGCTGGCCACGCAGCCCAGCGCGCCGCGGACCAGCGCCGAACAAACCCTGACACTCAGCCTGGGACGCGGCGAGTCGCGCCTCTACTACGAAGCGTCGCTGGTGATCAATGGCGGCTACTTGTTCCAGCTTTCGCTCGCCGGCCCGGCAAATTTGTCGATCGACCAGGTATCGCTCCTGGAAAACGGCATCCAACGCGTAGCCCGCTGGTCGCGCGACGACGCGGGCCAGATTGCCGTATTTCTCACGGGACCGATTACCGGAAGTCACGTGCTTTCCTTGCAAGGGCGCATCGCAAATCCGCCGGAGGGTCCATTTGCCACGCCGCGGATCAGCCTCGCCGCGACTCAAATAAAAACAAATCGTTGGTGCGTCTATCGCCAGAACTCGGTCCTGGCGACTGTCTCGCCGGGGCCGGGAGTCGTCCCCTTCGATCCCGAAGTCCCACAGACGCGCGACAGCATCGGGGCGCTGGTGGCGGCATACCAAAGTCCAGATCCCAAGGCCGACATCGGTCTCAGTGTGACAGCCAATTTGCCCACTGCTCGCGCCGTGATGGTGACCACCCTAGCGCGCGACAAGGAGAATTGGACCGCTGAAGTGCGTTGCCGAGTGGAAGTCGCCGCGGGCCTGGTCGATTCCTTGGCCTTTGAAATACCGCCGCAATTTACTGAGCCGTTTCGTGCGGATCCTGCGGCCGAAACAAAGCTCATCGCCATTCCCGGCGAGTCGCGCTTGCTGTTGGTTGTCGATCCGCGGGAGCCGATCGCCAAGACCTACGAACTAACCTTGCGCGGGCGGGTTGCCCCGTCGGCCGGCGACCGCTTGCGCGTGCCGGACATTATGCTCAAGCGCGTGCAGCAGGTAGACCGCTACATCGTGCTGCCGCAACGGCTCGAACTGCAGCAGATCGCGTGGGAAACGGTTGGGCTTGCGCGCGCCAAGCTGCCGGCCGGCATCCTGGTCCACGAGCGCGAAGCTGACTCGCCTGCTGCATTTCACGTCGAGCAAGATCGGTTTTATGCCGCGCTGAAGGGAGTGCAGCGTGCCTCCGCGAGCGCCCGCGTGAAGTTGGCCGATATTTATCTCGTGCCGCAGCCCGCCGGCCAGTGCCAAGGAGTGGCGACGTTCGACATCGAGCCTGCCGGTGCCACGAGCTGCGTGCTGGAACTGCCCGACGGTTGCCGCGTGCTGCACGCGGCAGTCGACAACGTGCCGGCGTGCTTGCGCGAGCTCGGTAGTAACCGCTTCCGCGTAAGCCTTGGCCCTCCCGAGTTACCGCAACGGTTCGAGGTGACCTACGCGAGCACCTTCGCGTCGCATTCCGACGGCAGAAAACTGCCGGCACCCCGTTTACTGGATCTGGAAGTAGACCAGACCCTGTGGACGGTCTACTCAGATGATTTGCCGCAGCCCCCCGCCGCGAAGAACAAAACGGTGCAGCGCGTCTCGGCCATGCAGCAGGAATTGCAGCGCTTGCGCACGATCACGGAGGTGGCGCAGCTGCCCGCGGAAATCCGCGGCGAACATTTGCCACAAGAGATCGTGCGCTGGTTCCGGCCGTGGCGCTTGCGGTATACGGCCACGCGCGAAGCGCTGGCCGGAGCTCTGGCTGAGGCGGGGCCGAATGCCGAACAATCCACCGCGGCTGTGGAGGCTCGCAGCTTGGATCAGCAACTCGCCGCTGTGGATGCGCGGCTCGGTGCACCGGACGACCGACTTCCGGGCTCCCTGCAACTGATCCAGCCCGCCGAGTTGTTGAGGGCCAGCGGCGGTCATGGCGAGGTTCAGCGGTTCGCCAGCAAAGGAAGCTTGCAGTATCTGGAAATCACCGATCAACGCGCCGCCACCGCTCCGGCGGGCCGGTTCGCCCTGGCCCTGGCGATTTGCGCATTGGCAGGCGTTGTGATCTATCAGCTAGGGGATCGCGAGCTCCCCAAACTCTCGCCCGGCGTGGTGCTGGTCGTGGCTGGCGTCGCCTGGTGGCTCTTACTTTCGCCAAGCTTTCTCGGGCTCGCTGTAGTTGCCTGCGGCGCGTGGCTAGTAATCTACGATCGCGGACGATTCTTCCGGCCGGCCGCGCGCAGTTGACACACACGACGCGGCCGCGCGATACCAGCCAACGCCCTTAGCGCGCGGACCGATAGTAGTGCGAATAGTTCATGAAGCGCGAATCGGGGCCGCTATCGCGCGCGTCCGCCGGGGCTGCATTGCCAGTTCGAGATGGTCGCCCGCCGCGTGATTGCCCTCTGGCCCGTGGATCCGACGCCGTTTGTCGCGCCAGCATTTCGCGCTGCTCCAGCAGCGGACGGACCAGTGAGGGATAGTTGGAAAGACCGTTGGCATCGACGCCAAGATTCAGATACGGACTGACCGTTTGCGAAGTCGTCGCGGTCGCGAGGTACGGACGACTCCGCGGCTGTTGTGCGGCCGAGGGCGGTGCTGTGAATGCCAAAACAAGCACAGTCAGCAGAGCAATAAACCATTGCCGTGACGGTGATCTGACTTGCATAGTTGGATCCCAACGTCGTTGA
>JBFWOR010000027.1:0-47547 GCA_050250435.1 Pirellulales bacterium
GGTTCGAATCCTGTCCCCGCCATTTTTCGGCCGTAGGCCGAAAAATAGAGAGGAGAGTGTGGAAAGTAGAGAGTAGAGACGAGGAACGGTAAGCTGAAATGCCCAACGAAGGCATGCGGCGACATCTCCTCGGTCTACTCACTACTTTCTCCTCTCCTCTTTTTTTGCGCGCACGCATGGCCTTCACCTTTGAGAAGCTGGAAGTCTACCAGAAGGCCGTCACGTTCGCCGATCGCGTCTGCGTGGCGACGGAAACCTTCTCGCGCGGCTATGGCTTCCTGTCCGATCAGCTGAACCGCGCGGCGCTGTCCATTGCGGCCAACATTGCCAAAGGGAACGGGCGCTTTACGAAGCCGGACCGCAAGAACTTTTTTGGCATCGCGCGCGGCGGATCTGAGCCGATGCGCAAAATCGTCCATTGCGATTGGGGGCCGTCCGTCGCGCTCCGAGTCAATGGGAGAGAGAACGATCCAAAGTCACCTGCTGAAAGCGCACTGCCTTTCATCGGAGCGAGGCCGTGCCTAGCTCATACGTATCATCGGATGGGAATTTGAAGGAGCCATTATGACAACCTCCGGCATGAACGAAAAACAACTGCAGAAGATGAAGTCACAACCCGGATTCATTGCCGCGCTAGACCAAAGCGGCGGCAGCACGCCCGGGGCGCTGGGTCTCTACGGAATCAAGGACGATGCCTGGTCGAACGAAGAAGAGATGTTTGCAATCGTGCATCAGATGCGCAGCCGCATTATTGCCAGCCCGGCCTTCAATGGCGAGCGGATTCTCGGTGCGATTCTCTTCGAGAACACCATGGACCGGGAAATCCAAGGGCAGCCCACCGCCGACTATCTTTGGAACGTGAAGACCGTCGTGCCGTTTTTGAAGGTCGACAAAGGGCTGGCTGCGGAAAAGGACGGGGTTCAATTAATGAAGCCGATGCCTGACCTTGCTGCGTTGCTCGAAAAGGCGAAGGCCAAGCACATCTTTGGAACCAAGATGCGCTCGGTCATCAAGCAAGCGAGTCCTGACGGCATCAAGTCCATCGTAAGCCAGCAGTTCGAAGTGGCGCGGCAGATCCTTTCCGCTGACCTGGTGCCGATCGTTGAGCCCGAAGTGGACATCCATTGTCCGCACAAAGCTGACGCGGAGGAGTTACTTCGGACAGCCATTCTTGCCGAGCTCAAAAGACTGGAAGCCGACCAGTTGATCATGCTCAAGCTCACCTTGCCTGAGCGAGACGATTTCTATGCCGACTTCGTCCGTCATCCCAGGATCGTCAGGATGGTGGCGCTCTCGGGTGGCTATAGCCGAGACGAAGCAAACGACCGGCTGCGCAGGAATCATGGCATCGTGGCCAGTTTTTCACGGGCGCTGGTAGAGGGCTTGACCGCCCGGCAATCGGATGCCGAGTTCAACGCGGGATTGGATGCATCCATTCAGAGTATCTACGACGCCTCCAACAACAAGATTAGCGGGGGCGCCATAAGCGGGATTGGGACATAGAAGGCAACCAGTGACGCGCTGATGCAGTTCGTTTTCAAAGTCATCCGGAGCGAAGTCGCGGATGCTTCTTGGGGAGAGAAAATCGATGCGCGTGGTCCCCCGACGCGGCTTCCCGACAGTCCATGCCTCGGCGGTGGCCACGATCACGCACGGCGCGTTTACCGCACCGAGTGGAAAAATCTTCCCGGAGGCGCAGAATCGGGTAACACCTGTCTTGATGAAAGGCAGCGATGGGTGGAAAATTGTCCACTGCCATAGCGTGCAAGTCGATGCCGAGGCCGGCAAGCAAGATCCGGTTAACAAACCCAAATAGTCGCCCGTGACACCGCGCCGCCCAGCCGCGCGCTGCAGCGAACGGCGGAATCGCGTCGCGTTTACGATCGGCGCGCCTCATGGCCGCCGTCGCTGAGCTTGGCTCGCTATGCCGCCATACTACACCCACATCCATAGGTCGAACGTGCCCCGCGATATGCCTTCCATTCAAAACTGCGAGTTCATTCCTTATCTCAGCATCACCGGTGCTACGCAGGCGGTCGGGTTTTACACCAAAGTGCTTGGCATTGCTCCATATCTTCTGCTCAGCATGCCAGATGGGCGTGTGATGCACTGCGAGTTTCGTATTGGCAACGCGCGATTCTTCCTCAGCGAAGAACTCCCTGAACATGGAGGCACGCCAAGCCCAAGGGGTCTTGGTGCTACAAGCGTCGCAATTCATCTGTACGTCGATGATTGCGATGCAATTGTCGCAGCGATGAAGGACAACGGATCGACAGTTCTAATGGAACCGGCCGATATGTTTTGGGGTGAACGATTTGGGCGTGTCCGTGACCCCTTCGGCCACGAATGGGGAATTGCGACTCGACTCCGTGAAATGTCGCCGGACGAGATCCAAGCAGCCGCCAGGCAAATGTTCGCCGACGTGTCCGAGTAGCTGGCCAACCAACCGGAGTTGGCGGCCGGGCTGAATTTGAACTCGACGTCGCTGGCGGCAGCCCCGTAATTTTGGACGCTTGGCCTGGCGCGGAAGTATCTCTCACCCTGAGAAAGTCCGGTTATGGCGCACCGTGGATAACCGAGTTCTTAGGTAGTGCTCGAAGGCCGTTTGGCCCGCTCCATTACTCACGTAAGCCCCCGGGTCGCAAAATGCGGCCGCGGGGGTTTGTCTCTGTGTGTCGCGAGCGATGTGCGGCAAAACTTGAAGTTGGGAAATCGTTCAACTACTCTGGTCATTGCCGCAGTGGAAAGGCCCCGTATGTCGCACCTTGCAACTTGTTTCTTCTGTCCCGCGCTGTTGGCGCTGGGATTGGCATCGACACCGATGACGCTGGCGGCGACTGTTTCGGTCTCAAACTTTAGCGTGTAAACCAATTCTTTCGGTGTCAGTTTCCCGATAGGGGGCAACATTCGCGTGACCCTGCACCCGCTTTGGATCGTGAGCTACGGCGGGATATGAAGTCCGGATGATTACCCGGGGCTTCCAAGACGGTTCGAACATAGTGCGGCCCGCTCCGTTTCGAGTAGTTGCGAGAAATCGCAGCTACCCGCAAGCCCCGGCAATCCCGGGGCTTTTTCATGCGCGGCCGATAACGTCTTCCGCTTGTTGCGACTTGCCGCGTACGCTTTCTGCGCCGCTTTCTGCGCCGCTTCGGTAGTGGCGGCTACCGAACCCGCCACGACGTGACTCGGCGAAGCTGTTGCGAGCTTTCAATCGGCACGGAAAGAGGCCCGCACTCAGCAAGTCTTTGTCAGGAAACCACTTTGCAAACTTGCTCTCACGCGCATGGTTTCGAAGAGGGCGCTTTTTCTCCAATAATTGTTGATCAGCATGCTGTACAATTCGCCGGTGCCCAACCACTGGCCATGGAGTCGGAGCCGAACATTTTTCGCGTCATCTGGCGCAATTGAAAGGAGTCGAAATGTGCGTCATCGAAGTACGCAATCTGACCAAGCTTTTCGGAGGCGGCGAAACAGCCGTCCAAGCGCTGCGTGGCGTTGACCTGGCGGTACGCAAGGGCGAGTTCGTTGTGATCATGGGCCCTTCCGGCTCGGGAAAGAGCACGCTGTTGTCGCTGCTCGGTGGCATGGATACTCCCACCGAGGGCCGTGTGCTCATCGAAGGCAAGGATCTGGCCGCCATGAGCGATGACGAGCGAACCCTGGCCAGGCGGCGCCAAGTTGGTTTCGTATTTCAGGCCTTCAACTTGTTGCCCACACTGACGGCCGAGGAGAACGTCGCCCTGCCCCTGGAACTCGACGGAGTCTCAGCCCGAGACGCACGACAGCGGGCCAGCACCGCGCTCGAATGGGTCAACATGCTTCACCGGCGCAATCATCTGCCCAGCCAGCTTTCCGGCGGCGAACAGCAGCGAGTCGCCGTCGCCCGGGCGATGGTCATCGAGCCCGCCTTGCTATTGGCCGACGAGCCGACGGGTAATCTGGACAGTAAAAGCAGCCAACATCTCATGCAACTGCTGGACGACCTGGTGCAGGACCGCCAGCAGACGATCGTCATGGTGACGCACGATCCAACGGCGGCGGCACATGCGTCTCGTTCGATCCACTTGCTCGACGGCCTGATCGACGGCGATGAAGAAACCAGCCGGGGCGCCAAACGAAGGCTTGAGGTGCACGGTCAATGACACTTTGGAAGTTCAGTTGGAAGGAGATTCGCCGCCGACCGGGGCGGGCCGCCTTGACGCTGCTGAGCATCGTCATCGGCGTGGCGGCCGTGGTTTCGGTGAGTGTCGCCACATCGACAACTCGCCAGGCCTACGATCAGATGTTCCACACGGTCAGCGGCGCGGCCGATCTGGAAATCGTCGCTGCCGGTGGCGGAGCATTTCATGAGCGGATGGTCGCACTCGCGGAGCAAACTGCGGGCGTCGATCTCGCCGTGCCGCTGATGCAACGCTATACGATCATCTACTGGGGAGACGGCCAGAAGTCCCGCTTGATGGCTCTGGGAGTCGATCTGAAAAAAGATCACCGCGTCCGCAACTACGAACGCACGGCGGGTAGAGATCTCGACAACGGAACCGGCATCTGGTTGGATGCCGCCACGGCCAAGCGGCTTGGCATCGCACTGGATGACAGCGTCAGGCTCCTCACGCGAAACGGACTCAAGGAGTCCAAGGTCGTGGGCCTGTTCGAAGCGCGCGGCGGGTCGGCCGTGGCGCAAGGTGGCCAGCTAATGATGTCGCTCAATCGTGCCCAAGCCCGCTTTCGCGCGCGCAATCAAGTCGACCGAGTGCTGCTCGTTCTGAAACCTTCGGCCGATGAAAAGCAGGTCGTGGGCGAACTCGCGCAAAAGCTCCCTGCGGGGCTCACCGTCCGCCGGCCAGCGACGCGATCGCAGATCTCCGACGAAATGCTGTTGGCCGCTGAACAGGGATTACGACTGGCGACAGCATTTGCACTGTTGATCGCCGTGTTTATTATTTTGAACACGTTCCTGATGAACGTCAGTGAGCGGCGTAAGCAGTTGGCGATTATCCGCGCCATCGGGGGCACGCGCCGGCAGGTCGCGCGAATGCTCTACCGCGAAGCTCTGGTCATGGCCGTGGCCGGAATCGTGCTGGGTATCGTGGTCGGGTTGGGAGGCGCCTATCTGCTAACCCGCTCCGTCGAACGGCTGATGCAAACCTCGCTGCCACCGGTGGAAAACACCGCGACCTCACTGGCCTTGGCCATCGGGTTCGGGCTTGCCATCTCGCTGCTGGGCGCCTACCTGCCGGCTCGCCGCGCGATGATGCTAACGCCGATGGAAGCAATCCGGGTCGTCGCGCAACGCGATACCGAACGGGTACATCGCTGGACGCTGGTCCTCGGAATCGCAGTCGTCGGCGCGGCTGCCGCGCTACTTGCAGCAAGTATTCGCGGCTGGCTGCCGATGGTCGTTTCACCGTCCGCCTCCGTGGCGCTCTTAGTCGGCATCGTGATGCTCATTCCGCTCCTGCTCGAACCCCTCTCGAGGACGATCGAATTGCTGCTGTCTCTAGTTGTGCGTGTCGAAGCGCGCCTGGGCCGCCGGCAGCTGCTGCGGCATCGCGGTCGCACGGCGCTCACCATTGGCGTGCTGTTCGTGGCCAGCAGCACGGGCATCGGGTTGGGCACTTCAATCGTGGATAACGTAGCCAACGTCGAGCAGTGGTATCGACACATGGTCGTCGGCGATTTCTTCGTTCGCGCGATGATGCCAGAAATGGCAACCGGCGCGACTGCCGACATGCCGGAAGGGCTGGGACAGGAGATCGCAGCCGTCAAGGGCGTAACCGACGTGGAGGCAGTGCGATTCGCCAGCGCCGAAGCGGCCGACCAGACTGTGATCGTCGTGATTCGCGAGTTCGACCGTAAGAATCAACAGGACTACTTTGACCTAATCGATGGCAACCCGAACACGGTGCTGCGCGATCTTCGGCAGGGGCGAGTCGTGATCGGCACGGTGCTGGCGCATCGAGCGAATCTGAAAGTCGGTGATGACCTCTCGATGCTGACCCGCGAAGGAGTTCGACCGCTCCGCATTGCCGGAATTACCGAGGAATATCTGGGCGGGGGGCTCGCCGTCTACATGCACCGCAATACGGCCCAGCGGCTGCTGGGAATCGAAGGCGTCGACGCGTACGTCGTTCAAGCGGATCCGGAATCACTGACGTCGGTCGAAGCCGCTCTGGAAAAGCTCTGCGACCAGCACGGGCTGATGCTGCAATCGTACAGCGGCCTGATCCAAATGATCGATCGCATGATGTCCGGCGTTGTCGGGTCGCTTTGGGGACTGCTGGCGCTGGGGCTGATCGTGGCTTCATTTGGAGTCGTGAACACATTGACGATGAACGTGCTGGAGCAGACCCGCGAGATCGGCGTGTTGCGTGTCGTGGCCATGACGCGCCGCCAACTTCGCCGCATGATCTTGGCGCAGGCGATGATCATGGCCTGCATCGGTTTGCTGCCGGGCGCCGTCGCGGGAGTCGGCGTGGCATACTTCCTGAATCTCTCCACCTACCCGGCTACCGGACACCCGGTCGAGTTCGTGTTTCATCCAGCGTTGCTGGCCGGCTACCTGACGATGGCGTTGGCAATCGTCATGCTCGCCGCATGGCTTCCCGCGGTGCGGGCAGCGCGCTTGCCGCTTTCAGAAGCACTCCACTACGAGTAGCCTGAATACTTCAAGGCCGAGTGGGCGTTTTCCGTGCGCCTGCCTCGCGTGCCGTGATCGCAGCTAGGAGTTGCGCCGCGTCGGGGAGATGTGGGCAACCGCCTTCGAACACAGCCCTCGGCCTGAGTTCGAGTCCTGCTGCCCAGTCACCCGTGCGTATCGTGCGGGCGAGCGTCCTCGTCAAAGGTAGCGGATGGCAATGGATTCGCGAATCGCGAGCACGGCGACCGTCTAGCAGCGCTGAGTAAACTCGGCGAGCGCCTGATCGACGGACATGTGCCGGCCCAGATAACCGACTTGTTCCTCCAGGTCCACGGCCCGCAGCAGATCGCGGGCCTGCGACCGGGCTTCAACAATCCGCAACTGAGCCCCGCGGGCCTCAAGATCCTTGTGGAGGTCCGCCAACATATCTGCGCCCGCGACATCGACGTAGGGGGAGTTCGACAAGTCGCACACCACGAGTCGCAACGCGTCGGCGGTGTCTGCCTTGGCGCGCACGCAATTGCGCACGTGATCGACGTTGAAGTAAAGCAGCGACGCTTCGACACGGAAGATTAGTACGCCCGGAATTGTCTCGTTGTCCGGATGGCGCTCCGCGTCCGAATACCGACGCGTGCCGGGAATGCGACCGAGAAAAGCCACGTGCGGACGGGCCACGGCGGCCAGCAGAACGACAAGCGACACGATGACCGCTACCAGCACGCCTTTCAAGATGCCCAGAAGCAACACGCTGACCAGCGCCACGATAGCGATCGTGAACTCGAATCGGCTGACGCGCCACAAATGTCTCAGCGCCGCCACATCGATCAGTCCTTTTACCGCCACCAGCACAATGGCCGCCAGGATAGCGGTTGGCAGGTTGTAGAGGAGATTGGTCAAGAACACCAGGCAAACCCCAATCGTCGCCGATGCGAACACGAGCGACAGCGGAGTCCGTGCGCCTGCTTTGTCGTTGACTGCCGATTGGGAGAGACCGCCGGCAATCGGGAAGCCTTGTCCGAATGCCGCCAGCAAGTTGGCCGCGCCCAACCCCAGCAATTCCTGACGCGGGTCGATTTCATATCCGTGCCTGGCTGCCAACGTGCGTGCTGCGGACACGCTCTCGACAAACCCCAGCAGGAAACAGGCCGCCGCCAAGGGCAGCACGCCATCGACGTCGCGCAATCGCAGCGACGGCCAGGCAAGGTCAGGCAAGCCTGGCGGCAAGGCGCCGACAATCGCCACGCCATGCCGAGCAAGCCCTGCGAACGACACGATGCAAACCGCCAGCGCCACGACCGCCAGCGCCACGGGCCGACCAGGGAGGAACTTTTCACCTGCCAATAGTAGTCCGATGGCCCCCAGCCCCAACGCCAGCACCACCAGGTTCGTTTGTCCAAGTTGGCCGGCCAGGATCCAGGCACGCTCGAAAACGTGATCGCCGCCACCCGGCACTCCAAACAGCTTGGGAAGCTGCGTGAGTGCGATTGTCAACGCGGCCCCGGCCTTGAACCCAGTCAGAATCGTTTCGCTGATGAAGCTGACCAGCCCGCTCAACCGCAAGAGCCACGCCAGCGCACCGAAGGCCGCCACGACCAATGCCGTCAGGGCCGCGATGGCAGCCCACCGCGCCGAGTCGCCCCCTGCCATGCCGGCGACGGTCGTGCCGACGAGCATGGCAATCGCCGAGGTTGGACCCACGGCCAGCTGGCGCGACGTGCCGAACAGCGCATAACCAAGGCCGCCCACCAGGTAGCAGTAGATGCCGTACTGCGGTGGCAGCCCCGCGAGCGACGCATACGCCAGCGAGACGGGAATGGCGTAAGCGGCCAGCGTGATTCCGGCGACCGCGTCCTTCGGCAGCCAGGACTTATCGTAGCGTGGCAACCATTTCAGCGGAGGCAAGACGGCGGCGATGGTCTGCACCGTCTTGCTGCCAGCCTGCGACGAAAATCGGTCGGTCCGCGTTGCCAATTGGGTCACGTCTCACAGGTCGCATGGTTCCAACCGCATGTACAACCACCGTCACGGCGGCCAGCGCCAAGGCCAAGAGCAGCTGCCAGATCATCGATTGATTCGCGAAGGCTACGACCGCGTAGTGGATCTGGCGAGTCGACCGTCACGGACATGCACGACAGATTTGTAAGATGCGATTGCGCTAGAACTGCTCGATTTCAACGACCGAATTGATTTCGCAATCGCCCACCTCGGCCCAAGAGCGACTGGCCTCGCAAACGAGCCCTTCGTCGCCGGATTCGACGAGGGCATAGATCACCTCTCTCCGCGTGTCGACCCAGGCCCCCTTCAACGAAACTCCTAAGATGCGGTTTGGCCCGCGCTCTTCGAAAGTCTCGACTGCGCGCCGCGTGCTGCCCGGCTTGAGCCGCAATTCAACCATGAACTTCATGTTTCACCCATGCTTGCGTGAGGGGTCTGGAAGTAATCGGGCCGCCGGGGGCAAACTTCGTTGTTCGGCTTCTAATACTTTTCCGGCACGAAATTTCGACCCTCAATGGTCGACGAATCGTCGTAAGCACCTTTGTCCGATCGCTTCGGCAATTTGACCTTCTCGCGCGGCGCCTCTTCATAGGGAATTTTGCTCAAAAGGTGCCGGATGATATTCAGTCGCGCCCGCTTCTTGTCATCCGAGCGGATCAGGTGCCACGGCGCCCAGGCGGTGTCAGTGGCTGCGAACATTTCGTCGCGGGCGCGCGAGTAATCGTACCAGCGGCCGTACGAATCGAGATCCATCGGTGAAAGTTTCCAGATCTTGCGTCCGTCGCTGATGCGCGATTCCAGGCGACGCGTTTGTTCGTCCTGGCTCACTTCCAGCCAGTACTTCAGCAGGATGACGCCGGAATCGACGATGGCCCGTTCCACATAAGGCGTGGCCAGCATGAATCGCTTGATCTGATCCTCGCTGCAAAAGCCCATCACGCGCTCAACCCCGGCCCGGTTGTACCAGCTGCGGTCGAAGATGACGACTTCGCCCCCGGCCGGCAGGTGCGGCAGATAGCGCTGGATGTACATTTGCGACTTTTCGCGCTCCGTCGGTGCCGGCAGCGCCACCACGCGAAACACCCGCGGGCTGACGCGTTCGGTGATGGCCTTGATGGTGCCGCCCTTGCCGGCGCCGTCCCGTCCTTCGAAGATGACGCAGATCTTCAGGCCCTTGTGCTTCACCCATTCCTGCAGCTTCACGAGCTCGACGTGCAAATCAAACAGCGCGCGCTCGTAGTCCTTGCCCTTTAATTTCTCGTGCGCCGTCGCAACTTGCTCGGAATCCTTGTTTCGACCCATGGCCTCGCCCTTTCACTTGGTACCGCTGCCGTGCTTTGCTTCGAACTCGCGGCGGGTCTCTTCGCCGATGAAGTAGTAGGTCTTGCCGTCGCGCTCGAGCGTGGCGGCCGCCGCGAGCTTGGGAAAGCGGATGCCGGCAACGGGGTCGTCCACCATGTGGTCCTTGAGATACCATTCATTTTGATGAAGCGACAAGTAGGTCTTCACGAAGTCGACCAGCCGGTCGTCGACCCACTTGGCGATCGCTTGCTGGTCGACTGCGTCCAAGGGCCACTCGGCCTGCTTGTGCGAGTCGAATTTCATGAGAATAGGCAGGATTTCCAGGTTGTAATCGAGCACCAGCTTGCGAACCTCGTGATCGGTGGAAGCGGAAAGCCGCAACTTGATCCGCGCCAAATTCGACTGGAAATCGAAGGTCCCCTCGCGGCTGGACGAAGTGACTTTCGGCGTCACCTTGACCTTGTCGCCGAATTTCTGAGTGAGTGCCTCGAGCCGTGGCTGCCAGACGGCCGGCAATTCGGCGAGCAACTTCTCGAACGCCGCCAGCCGCTTTTGGCGCTCCTGGTGCTCGTGCACTTTCTCTGCCTGCGCCTGCTTTATCCGTTGCTCGAGCGCCGCGAATTCAGCGTCAATCCGTTTGAGTAGACCGCCCACGTCTGACATTGCTGAGCCTCCTATCATGGTTTGTGACTTGCAGCGACCGTCGCTCTCTCGCGCTCCGACGACCCAGCGTGCCCATCACCGACCGTCATTGCCGGCACCGCCTGGGTCTCCAGCTCAGTCGCCATGGCCGGCTTCAGTCGCAGCAGCCGTACGACGACGTAGTAAAACACGGGCGTCAGCATGATGCCGAACAGGGTCACGCCGAGCATGCCCGAAAAAACGGCGATACCGAGTGCGCGCCGCATCTCAGCGCCGGCGCCCACCGCGATCGCCAGAGGGACCACACCGAGAATAAACGCCAGCGACGTCATGATGATCGGCCGCAAACGCAGGCGGCAGGCTTCGATCGTTGCCTCGCGGGGAGCCACTCCGCGGGCCGACTGTTCCTTGGCAAACTCGACGATCAAGATGGCATTCTTGCTCGCCAGGCCCACCAGCACGATGAAGCCGATCTGCACGAAAATGTTGATGTCCATCCCCGCCAGCGCTACGCCGATCGTGGAAGACAACAGGCACATCGGAACCACCAGGATCACCGCGAACGGCAGAGTGAGGCTTTCATACTGCGCCGCCAGCACCAGAAACACCAGCACGACGGCCAGGGCGAATACGATGATGGCGGTATTGCCGGCCCGGATTTGCAGCAACGTCAACTCAGTCCACTGCATGTTCATGCCTTGCGGCAGCACGCGCTGGGCGACGTCTTCGACGGTCTTGATGACGGTGCCGGAGCTCACACCGGGCAGCGAGCCGCCGTTCACCGCAGCGGCGGTCACGGCGTTGTAGCGGACCACCAGTGCCGGTCCGCCGGTTTCCTGGATGTCGGCGAGGCTGCCCAGCGGCACCATTTCGTCCTGATCGTTACGAACCTTGAGCTGGCGAACTTGATCGGGAGTCAGGCGCGACTTGGGATCGCCTTGCAGATTGACCTGCCAGGTGCGGCCGAACTGGTTGAAGTCATTGGTGTAGAAGCCGCCGAGGTACAGCTGCAGCGTCAGGAACACGTCGTCGAGCCCGACACCCATGGCCTTGGCACGCTCGCGATCCACGTCGACGAACATCTGCGGCGTTCGCGCGCGGAACGCGCTGTAGAGCCCCACCAGCCCGGGCTGCTCGTTGCCGACGGCTGCCAAATCGTCCGCGGTCTCCTGCAATGTATCGAGTCCCAGGTCGCCAACGTCGCGCACCATCACCTTGAATCCGCCGGCGTTGCCCAACCCGTCGACGGCCGGCGCTCCGAAAACGGCGACGGACGCCTCCTGGACCTCGCGATAGCAGGCCGAGCGAAGTTTCCCCGCAATGGCATCGGCACCCAGGTCACTGCCGTGACGGTGATGAAACTCGTCGAGGATCACATAGATCGACCCGTAATTCGAGCCGATGGCGTTCTGCACGAACGACTGTCCCGAAATGGCAATCGTGTGCGCGATGCCCTGGATGCCGCCCGGCTGGCCCTGTTCCGCTTGCCCTGCCGCGGCGCCGCGGGCAATCTGCTCGATCTGCGCCATCACCACTTGCGTGCGCTCCAGGGAGGCCGAGTCGGGCAGCCGCACATCAACCAGCAAATATCCCTTGTCTTGCGAGGGTATGAATCCGGTTGGCACCCGCGTGAAGCCAAAGTAGGTGAGGTACAACAGTCCGCCGTAGACCATCAGGACCACCACCCAGCCTCGCAACGAAATGCCCACGCCGCGAGCATAGACGTTCGAGGTGGTCCGGAAGCCGAGGTTGAACAACCTGAAAAACCAGCCGAGCCCCAGGTTGAGTACCCGGGATAGCGGGTCGCGTTGTTGATCTTTGGGCCGCAACAGCAGGGCGCACAGCGCCGGACTGAGCGTCAGCGAGTTGACCGCGGAAAAGAACGTCGACACGGCGATTGTCAGGGCAAACTGGCGAAAGAACTGGCCCGTGATTCCCGTGATGAAGGCGCACGGCACGAACACGCACATCAGCACGAGCGAGATGGCAATAATCGGCCCCGAAACTTCGCTCATCGCCTTTTCGGCGGCCTGCTTGGGCGTCAGCCCGTGCTCCAGGTGATGCTCGACCGCCTCGACCACCACGATAGCGTCATCCACGACGATGCCGATGGCCAGCACCAGGCCGAACAGCGACAGGTTGTTGAGACTGAACCCCATTCCCAACATGACGGCGAAAGTGCCGACGATCGCCACCGGCACCGCGATCAGAGGAATAATCGTCGCCCGCCACGATTGCAAAAACGCCAGCACCACAATGGCCACGAGAATGATGGCGTCGCGCAGCGCCTTGAATACTTCTTGAATCGATTCCTGAATGAAGGGCGTCGTGTCGTAGACGATCGCGTAGTCCACGTCGGGCGGAAAACTGCGTTTGAGCTCGTCCATCCGCGTTCGCACGCCGGCGGCCGTGTCCAGGGCGTTCGAGCCCGGCTGTTGAAAGACGGCCAGGCCGATGGACGGCTTACCGTCGAGATTGCAGGACGTGTCTTCGTTCTTGGCCCCCAGTTGAATTCCGCCGATGACTCGGCCGCTTTCGTCCTGGCGCTCGTCGGTGACGAGGTCTCTCAACCGTGTAAGCCGGCCGTCGTCGCCCGTTTTCACGACGATGTTGCCGAATTGCTGGGGATCGACCAGCCGGCCGAGCGTGCTGAGGGTGTACTGAAACGCCTGGCCTAACGGCACCGGAGGGCGGCCGAGCGAGCCGGCGGCAACCTGCACGTTTTGCTCGCGCAGGGCGGCGACAACGTCGCTCGCCGACAGATCGCGGGCGGCCATGCGATCCGGATCAAGCCAGGCCCGCATGCTGTAGTCGAGTTGGCCCAAATACGTCACGTCACCCACACCCTTCACCTGGGCCAGCTCATCGCGGAGCCGAATCGTGGCGTAGTTGCTCAGGTAAAGCTGGTCGTACTTCCCGTTCGGTGAAATGAGGTTCACGACCAGCAGAATGCTGGGCGACTTCTTCTTGACGCTGACACCGGTCTGCTTGACCTCGTTCGGTAACGTCGGCAGCGCCAAATTCACTCGGTTTTGCACCAGCACCTGCGCCATGTCGAGATTGGTGCCAACCTCGAACGTAACGGTCAGGTTGTAGCCGCCGTCGTTGGTGCATTGCGAGCTCATGTAGAGCATGTTCTCGACGCCGATCACCTGTTGCTCGATGGGAGCGGCGACGGTTTCGCCCACGACCTTGGCGCTGGCGCCCGGATAGGTGCAGTTCACCTGCACGGTCGGCGGCGTGATCTCCGGGTATTGGGCGACCGGCAGCAGGACCACGGCGATGCTGCCGGCCAGAGTGATCACTACCGAAATGACGGCCGCGAAGATGGGGCGGTTGATGAAGAATTTGGCCATACCCGCTATCGCTCCTGTCTGCCAGCTTTTGGCTGGGCCGTGGCAGCTTTCGCCGCGGCGACCGGCGTGACGGGGGGCGCGGCCGCTATTCTCGCGGGGTCCGCCTCGGCCTCTACCTTCTGGCCGGGCCGCACGCGCTGCAGACCTTTGACGATCACCTGCTCCCCGGCCTTGAGTCCGGCCGTGACGATTCGCAGGTCGCCGCGTTGGTTTCCCAATTCGACGTTGCGCCGCGTGGCGACGCCGTCGCTGCCAACCACGTAAACGAACTTGATGTCCTGATCCGTGGCCAAGGCCCGCTCTGGAATCAGCAGCGCCTGGTAGGGCTTGCTCGCCGGCACCCGCACGCGCACGAACAGTCCGCTCGCCAGGGTCCGATCCTGGTTGGCGAATTCACCACGTAAGCGCGCGGTTCCCGTGCTGGACGCCACTTCGCTCTCCACAAAATCGAGCTTCCCTTGATGCGCGAAGTCCTGTTCGTCGGCCAGCCGAACGTAACAGTCGATGCCCAGTTTTTGCAGACTGCCCGGCGCCGACTCGCGCGTGTCTTTGCGCTGCCGCATGTAACGGAGCAGCGACCGCTCATCGACGTCAAAGTAAACGTACATTGGCTGTTCTTTGACAATCTTCGTCAGTAAGGTGCCCGAGCCGATCCCGCCGGTGAGCAACGTCCCTTTCGTCACCAGGGCCCGATCGACACGGCCACTGATCGGCGCTTTGACGACCGTGTATTTCAAGTCGATTGCCGTTCGATTGGCATCGGCCTTGGCCGCCGTGACGCCGGCTTCCGCCTCACGATACGCCGCGGCGTACTCGTCGTACTCCTCGCGAGTGATCGTTTTTGTGGACAACAGAGTCTTGCGGCGGGCAAGATTGGCCTTGGCGACTTCCAGCTTGGATTCCCAGAGGGCGATCTTCGAGAGCGATTGCTTGTGGATGGCATCGTATTCATCCGGCTCAATGGTGAAGAGCGTCTGACCTTCCTTGACGAAGTCGCCATCCTGGAACTCGATCGTCTTGAGGTAGCCGAAGACCCGCGCTCGGATTTCCACCGCTTCAGACGCCTCGGTCCGCCCTGTATAGTCGTCGAAATCGATGGTCTCTTGCCCGACGACGTCGGTTGTCGTCACCTTGGGCACCGGCGCTTGCTCTGACGTCGCAGTCGGCGCGCGACTGCAACTGGATGTCGCCGACAGGACAACGCCGATGGCCAGCAACTCGAGCACCGGCAGTTTGGAACGAAGGAGATGGATGCGTTCGAAGATCATTGCCGGGCTCCCTGGGCCGAGCGCGCCGGAGCCAACGGTTCCAATCGCTTCGGCCAGTTTATACGTTCGCGAAGTGCGATTTTCCCGTTCGAGTTCGCTGTCCGCCTTTGAACTCGCTACGTCCCGGTCGTCGCGCATAGGAATGCGTCTTCTCCGGCGATCTCGCTGTCGGGCTGACTGCCCGCTCGTGACCGCGACGCGGTTCCGGGCCGGAATTGAATTGAACTGTCTGCCTGCGATTCTACTGCTCTGTGCCGGGCGACTCCAACGAAATCTCCAGAGAGCAGGTCGGAATTCCTTTGGCGACCGTTTGCACCCCCGTGGGCTTTCTCTTAGGCTGCGCTTCCGGCGGCACGATCCCCAACAAAGGCTGGTTTGCGGTAGCCTGCGAGCGTGGAGCAAAGAAGCTATGGGGCGACCCAATTTCCTGCTCAAGATGGCCGGTGTCGTCCTGGGCAGTGTTGGGACGGCCCTGTGCTTAGCCCTGATCGTCCTGGCGTGGATTGCGGGAAACCGGTTTGGGCGAGCCACTGAGAGCCTGTTTGGCAGCGCCGACCGCGCGCTGATCGCCGTTCAACAACGCGTGGATCGCACTCGGCAGCACGTTGCAGCGGCACAGAAAACCGCTGCAGACGTGGAGAGATCACTGCTTGACTGGACCCAACGGGACGCCAGCCGGCGGCAGGAATTGCAACTAGCCGCCGCGGCGAGGACGGAACAACTAGCGAACGCTTTAGAACAAGCGGATCTCTGGTTGGAAGTCGCAGAATCATCGGTCGGACTTGTGCGCGAATCGCTGGCAAGCGGCACGCTGGCACGTTCTCCAACGAGTACGACATTCGTCGACCGTCTGATCGAGGAACTCGCATCCCTGCGGACTCAATTGACCACAGCGACCGAGGTTGTCACTCAGATCCAGGAACGCCTCGCTGGTCGGAGTGGTGAGTCGCTCGAAGCACGGATGAATCAAGGGGTTCCCCTCGCCCAGCGCGTGGCGGCAATGATAAGCACGATGGATTCGCGTTTCGGGAAGGTCGAGGAACGATTGTCTGTCGCCCGCGGCCAGCTGCTGGACCTCGGTTTGAGAGCACAATGGTGGATTCTTTTCGCAACGATGGGTGTGACGCTGTTTCTGCTCTGGATGGCGGCGGGACAGGTGGCATTGTGCTGGCTTGCCTGGACTGGCTGAGCCATCGACAGATTCAAATTTGGGCATCCCGTCGTTGCTCAGCCGCCGAGGGCGCCGAAATCTGCGGCTTGCCCAGCACCCGCGGGCTGACCCCCATAAGATAGCGGTCCGCGAAGGCAGACCCCACTGGCTAGGAGCCCAAGGCAGAGGAGCAGCCCTGGCGGCAAACCCTGCGCCGGCTCACGCATGAGCCGTTTCGGGAAAATGCCTGGCGAGGACCAGGTCACCCAGCCGTCGAACCACGTCGATCGTTCCTGAGTCTCCCGTGAGATGCCGCGTCACATAGGCGCCCTCGAAAACCAGGCACAGTTCGCGCGCCACCGCGTGTGGATCTGTGGCCCCGGCGCGCTCGGCAATCTCGCAAACCATGCCTTCGAACGATTGCTTGGCGTTTACCGCGGCCACATGCACGGGGTCGTGCGGCAAGGGAAACTCCATGGTCACACTGACGAAGATGCAGCCGTGAAATTCGTCGGTTTCAATGATTTGCTCGACCAGGTCGAACAGCGCTCGCAGTTGACCGACGGCCGAAGTGCCGCCACGCAGTCGGAGCATGGCTCGGCCCGACTCCAGCAGCTGGCGTGTTTGCTCGGCCAGCACGGCCAGCATCAGATCGTCCTTGCTTTCGAAGTGCTTGTAGAAGGCGGTCTTGCTGATGCCGACTTCGGTATACACCTGATCGATGCCCACATTGCGGAAACCATCGCGGCGGAAGCGGCGAACCGCGGCTTCGATCAGTCGTGAGCGGGTGTTTTTCTCGTTGCTTTTCATGGCCGCGCCGCGGCAGGTGTACCGGTAGTCAACCCGCAAGTGTACCACAAGTCAACTTGTCGCCCCATTATCCCCGCCGATACTGCAATCCAGACGAATCACGACCAGTTTGGCGGGCAAGCCGCTGCGAACCACCAAAATCACTGCTGCTATCCGGAAAGCGAGGTTGAGATGAAACGCTGGTTGTATCTGACGTATGGCATGACGGGCCACCTGATGTTCCTGGCCGTGTATGCGTATCTGGCGGGCTTCATGGCGAACGTGCTGGTGCCCAAGAGCATCGACACGCCGCCGGGCGGACCAGTGGCAGCGGCGATCGCGATCAATCTGCTGCTGGTGGCTGTCTTTGCCCTGCAGCATTCTGTAATGGCCCGACCGGCGTTCAAGCGCCTGTGGACGCGCATCGTGCCGCAGCCCATCGAGCGCGCGACGTACGTCTGGGTGGCCAACGCCGTGACGGTTTTGCTCATGTGGCAGTGGCGGCCGATCGATGCCGTGGTCTGGAACGTCGAGCAGCCGCTGGCGCGGAGCGTCGTTTGGGGTTTATATGTCGCAGGGCTCCTGGGCGTGCCGCTGGTCAGCGTGTTGATCCATCACTTTGATCTGTTCGGCACTCGGCAGGTGTGGCTGTTCTGGCGGAACAAGCCGTACACGCACTTGCCGTTTCGCACGCCGGCTGCCTACGCGCACGTGCGGCATCCGCTGTATCTGGCGTGGGCGCTGGCTTTCTGGGCGACGCCCACGATGACGGTTGGCCATCTGCTGTTCGCCGCTTCGCTCACGGTGTACATGATGCTGGCGGCGCTGGTGGAAGAGCGCGATCTGGTCGCGCATTTCGGTCAGCAGTATCGGCAGTATCAACAAAACGTAGGGATGTTTGTTCCACGACTCACAGCGTTGAACATGGGCCGGCGACACTCCGACGCGCTCAAGCACACGGAGGAAGCCGACGCCTCGGCGCTCGAGTATGCGCATCATGAGCGCGGGTAGCTGCAATCGTCAGTCGATCGCATTCCAGAAAACTGACAGTGCTGTTCTGTAGATTGCCGCCGCCGTTGCCCCCAACTAAACTAGTGAGGTCAACCATAACCTGGGGGTGTTCATCGTGCGGCACTGCAGAATCGTTTGGCTATCGATGGTGCTGGTGGCGGTGCTCTTTGCGGGAGCGCCGGCGCCGGCCGCCACAGTCTCATTTCCCGCGTTCAGCGCACAAACCAATTCCTTTTACTACTTGGGTCCGCAGACTTCGAGTTTTCAGCTGCCGAAGTTCCGCAGCGACGTGGGCACACTCCAGGGCATGCGTTTCGATTTTCATTTCGACTACACGCCCGAGACCGGCGTTGACAATCCCACCAACGTTTTTCAGGGGGTTACGACTGCCACCTCGACAATGCCCCTGTTGCTTACGTTTGCCACCGATGAAGTTGCGTTCGACGCCGTTAATGCGTGGCACGGTGTCGCGCAGATTTTTGGTCCGTCCGTCAACAACCGCCTGATCGGCGCCATGTCGTTCGTGGATTTGCCGTCCTACGATGTGTTGCCTGCTGATTTTGTCGCGTATGTGAGTCCTGGGCCCAGCACCCAGTTCACAACGTTTACGCTGCACTACGGCGCGGGCCCGGCCGGCGGCTCCAACGCCAATCTCGTCTATACCGCCGGCGCCAGCGCGCGCGCCAGGGCGGTTGTCACTTACGACTATTTGCCAGTGCCTGAGCCCGGCGCGGGATTGCTCCTGCTCGTCGGTGGGCTGTTGTTGATTGCCCGGACAACGAGAATGAGATTCGTGGACGGCGATCGTCCAGTGTCGTAGCCTGGCAAGCCGAATGAAACTGCTGATCGCACTTGCATTGCCAGTTGCCGCCTGCGTGAGCGGCGCGTTTCTGTTCCATCGTGCAGCAGACCCCACTCAGGCAACCTGCCAGCTGACGCTCGAGCTCGTCGATGCCGAGAGCGGCGAGTCGCTGCCGGGTATCGTGCAGTTGCGCGCTGCGGACGGCGCGTTGGTGGACATCGTCGAGCTCGTGAATCGTGGCCAGGGCATTGAGCAGCGCGGGCCAATCCACCAGTGGTGGGTTTTGCCACGAGCAGCGATTGTCAAAGTTCCCGCTGTGCGCGTCACGTTGCACGCGCTGGCCGGCTTGGAATCCGAGCTGGCCACGCAAGAAATTGATCTCACGGGCCGCGCCGAGGCGAAGCTGAAGATTCCGCTGGCGCGCTTCTATCGGGCACGGCCCAACGGCCGGCTGGCCGGCAACACGCACCTGCATTTGATGAAGCTCTCGAAAGGCGCTGCCGATCGCTACCTGCGCGAAGTGCCGTTGGCCGACGGCCTGGACATCGTGTTCGTTTCCTATCTGGAGCGCGCCCAGGCCGACCTCGAGTACACCAGCAACCACTACACGCGGGACGATCTGGAGCGGCTGTCGCACGGTCACGTTCACTTTGGCCATGGCCAGGAACATCGCCACAATTTCGGCTCGCACGGCGAAGGCTACGGCCACATTCTCTTACTCGACATTCCGTACATCATTCGGCCCGTGAGTATCGGCCCTGGCATTACGACCGCGGGCCCCGACGCGCCGCCCCTGCAGCAAGGCATCGACAAGGCGCGGTCACTGGGCGGCAAAGTCATTTGGGCTCACAACCTGTACGGCTTCGAGGACATTCCCAATTGGATCACCGGCCGCGTGCACGCCAACAACATCTTCGACGGCAGCCACCGCGGCAGCTACGAGGACACCTATTACCGTTATCTGAACATTGGCCTGCACGTGCCCTTCTCCACCGGCACCGACTGGTTTATCTACGATTTCTCGCGCGTCTACGTGGCCAGCGACAAGGCGATCACGCCCACCGAATGGCTCGATCGACTGGCCGCCGGCCGCACGTTCATCACCAACGGACCGCTGCTAGAGCTCACACTCGACGGGCATCCAGTGGGCGATACCGTGGATTTGGCGTCGCCCAAGCCGCTGCAACTGCGCGGCCGGTGCCTCGGGCGCAGCGACTTCAAGCAATTGGAAGTGGTGCACAACGGACGCGTCGTTGCCACTGCCGCCAGCCGCGCCGCAGGCGGGCACTTTGTCGCCGAGATCGAGCAGTCGCTAATGTTTGACGAGCCAGCCTGGTTGGCATTGCGGACGCCGCCGCCGCCGTTGCCCGAGCGCGCGCCGGAAAGCACCGCGGCGCCCACCAACGAGTTCGGCGGCAAGTTGTTCGCTCACACCAGCCCGGTGTATGTAAAGGTTGCCGGCCGCGGCGTCTTTGACGCGGAGACGGCCCGTGGCTTGATTACTGAAATGAAGAGCGACTGGGAAGCTATCGTCAAACAGGCCGTGTTCGATGACGAGCATCAGCGCGAACACGTACAGGCCGTGTACGACGAGGCCATTGCCAGGCTCGAACAACGCCTGGCCGAGGCCGCTCCCTAGCAGCCGGTTGAAGCATTCGACGGCACGCTAGCATGTCACGGTCGCGATGCCGAAATCGCGGCGCTGGCGTGCGTACTAGCAGCCGGGCACAGCTCACTTCACGCATTGCCGCGCCGCAGGGTTGCTGCTACCATCCCGCCCCCCGCACGCTGCCGCGTGCCGTCACACCGCCTTCAGCTCTGTTACGGAGCTTGCCTCGCGTCGCCGACAGGTTTCGGCTAGCAAAACAGGAGATTCCGTCATGCCTGCTCCGCAAGTGACCGTGGCCATTGTTCCGCGCGAACGGTTTAGCTATGCCAAAACTTCGCTCGACAGCATTCTGGCCACGACGACCGGTGACTACGAGCTGCTATATGTCGACGGCAATTCACCGCCGGCGGTGCGCGATTACCTGGCATGTCAGGCCGCGGCGCACTCGTTTCGTGTCGTGCGGTCCGAGGAGTATCTCAGCCCGAACCAGGCGCGAAACCTGGCCGTTCAGCACGCGCGGACTAAGTACATCGTGTTTATCGACAACGACGTGCTGGTTTCGCCCGGCTGGCTCGAGGCGCTTGTTGAGTGTGCCGAAGCGACCGGCGCCTGGGTCGTCGGGCCGGTCTACTGCGAGCGCCTGCCATCGGCCACCTGGATTCACATGGCCGGCGGCGACGCGCATTTCGTCGAACGTCACGGCCGCCGCGAGATCGAAGAATGCCATCGCCACCATGGCGAGCGCCTGGATCGTGCGCGCGAGCACTTACGACGCGGACCGACCGAGCAAATCGAGTTTCATTGCGCGCTGGCGCGGCGCGACGTGTTCGATCGGCTCGGCCCGCTCGACGAGCGGCTGTGGAGCGCGGCGGAGCACACCGATCTGTGTCTGATGGTCCGCGAGGCCGGCGGCCAGGTGTACTTCGAGCCCAACAGCGTGGTGACGTATGTACCACCGCCGCCGTTCGAGCCGTCCGACCGGGAGTATTTCAAACTGCGTTGGAGCGACGCGTGGAACAGCGCTTCGCTGGCCCACTTTCGCGCCAAGTGGCAGTTGGGCGCGGACGATCCGGCCCTGAATTTCCTGGCCGGCTGGCTGGATCGGCATCGGCGTCGCAGCTGGCACCACGTGCACCGGGCGGCACAACTGCTCGGTCGCACGGGCGCGCGTTGGCTGGAGCAAAAGGTGCTCGCCCCGCTCGAACGCTGGGCCAATCGTCGCCGGTTTCCGCACGTGCTGTCGTACCGCGTGAAGACGGCGCAGGCGGGGCTTCCGTCGCAAAGCGTCAGGCCGGCGCAGGCCGCCGCGGCCGCGGCCGCGCCCCAGTATGCGCAAACTAATCTTCAGCTGTACAACCAAATGCTGGCCGCCGGCCGCAGCGAAGAAGACCTGCGCCTGGTGCACGACGCGTACGAATTGGCCATGCGCCTCTTTGCGGGTCACTACCGTGGCAACGGCAAGCCGTTTCTGGCTCACCTGGTCGGCGTGGCCAGCATCCTGGCAGCGCAAAACGCGGCGGTCGACACCATCGTCGCCGGGTTGCTGCACTCGGTGTACATGTTCGGCGAATTTGGCGACGGCACACGCGGCATCACTCCGCGCAAACGGCACCGCGTGCGAGAAGCGGCCGGCGACGTCGCCGAACGCATCGTCACCGAGTACACCACGACGCACTGGAACACCGCCACGCTGGCCGATCTCAAGGATCGTTCCGCTCGGCTTTCGCTCTTGGAATCGCGCGTG
This sequence comes from Pirellulales bacterium, assembly GCA_050250435.1. Classification (GTDB taxonomy): domain Bacteria; phylum Planctomycetota; class Planctomycetia; order Pirellulales; family PALSA-1355; genus JBFWOR01. The sequence goes on from JBFWOR010000027.1 coordinate 22,306, forward strand.
CTCGAAATCAAGTTGGCCGACACGCTGGAGGACCACTTGGACCACGGGCTCGCCTACTCTCCGCTCAAGAGTCTCGTGAAAGACGCCGCGAACCAGAACTGGACCAGGGAACTGATTCTCACCGGCCAGGCCGCGGGATTCGAGCAACTGGCGCGCGCGCTGGACCAGACGATTCAGGCGGGCTGCCCGCGCGTGCCCGGCTGTCTGGCCAGCCCGCATGGCGAATCGTACGTCATGGCTCCCTTGTCGCATCGCGAGCGAATTACTTCGATGGTGGCCCGCCGGTTCTCGCGGGGCCTTGGTCGCGCGCGGCGCGCCGCCTAAGCCTCCAGATCAAAGGGTTGAATCGCAGCCAATAATGAGCGGCCTTTGTTGCCGCAGACGGGTAGGCCCATTTGCGCGTCTAGACGGCGTCGGGTGAAAAGATGCGTGGTTCGCGTGTGACCGTTGTGATCCCGTTGTTCAATCGCCGGCGTGTTGTCGCCGATGCGCTGGCCAGTGTCGCGGCGCAGACCTTGCCGCCCGCTCGGCTGATCGTTGTCGACGACGGCTCGACGGATGGCGGTTCGCAGGCCGTGCTGCGCTGGTTTGTGCAGAGTTCGTCGGGCACGGCGTGTCGCCTCATCACGCAGGCCAATCAGGGCGTTTCAGCCGCGCGCAATCGGGGCCTCGATCTGGCTGACGACCATGAGTTCGTCGCTTTCCTGGACTCCGACGACGTGTGGCCGCCGGACTTTCTCGAGCGCACGGTTGCGACTTTGTCGTCCGATCCGCGCGCCGTGGCCGTCACGACCGATCGTTGCATCGAGACCCCCGGTAACGGAGACGGCCTGCACATCGACTCGAGCGCATTGCCGTGGCAGCCAGCCGTATGGATGCTGCAACACGGGGCCAACCTGGCCTCCAGTTCGCTGTTCCGCGTTGCGGCGCTCGTGCGACGCGGCGGATTCGACACGGCCTTGCGCACCGGTGAAGACAGCGCCCTGTTTCTGCCGCTCAGCCTCGACGGACCCTGGCTCCATGCGCCCGGCCGGCCCGTGGTGCTGCGGCAAGGCCTGGCTGAAGCACTCGGCGACGAGGGCAATCTGAGTGCTCGCTTTTTCGATAACCGCCGCACCTGGGCCGCGATCTACGAACGGTTCTTTACCACCGCCGGGCTGGCAATGGTTGCCGAACCAAACTGCCGCCGTCTACTGGCCGTGGCCTGGTACCAGGCCGGCTGCGAGCTGGTGGCCCAGCGGGCCCACCGCCAGGCGGCCACCTGCTTTCGCAAAGCCATCGCCTGGCGACCCTCGCGGGCACGCTATTACTGGCACTTCGCACGCGCATGGCGAGAAGTGATCTGGCCGCGTTCCAGCTCGAACGGCGATTGTCCGTCGGCACCGACTCCAGCAGCGCCTCCGGCCAGGCCCATGGCCCGGCTGGACACCTCCATCCATGCCGCGCCGGCACGGCCCGAGTTCGGCCACAGTCGAAATCGCGCGGAACCTGCTATAATCGAGCGGGGTTAGAATTCTTGGGGTTGGAAAATCGCAACTGGCCGAAAAAACACCCCAGGGCGCTAACCGCGTCATGGCATATCGGCGGATGCAGGGGGCTGGACAATTCGCAGGCGGCCCGACGCTGTGCGCGGGCATCATACAAGGGGCTGGAAGATGACCGCACGTACCTTGGTCGGATCGCGTCGCGAGTTTTTGGGCGGCATGGCCTTTGGCGCGTTGGCGTTTGCCGCGCCCGGCGCGCTGGCGGAAGAGCTGGCCCGCACTCCGCTGCAAACGGAAGGCCCCTTCTATCCGGACAAGCTGCCGCTCGATACCGACAACGATCTGATCATCGTGAACGACGGCTTGACGTCGGCCGTCGGCGAAATCACGCATCTGACCGGCCGCATTCTCGATTCCCACGGCGACCCCATTCGCAACGCCGTCGTCGAGATCTGGCAGTGCGACAACAACGGCGCCTACTTGCACTCCGGCACCGTCAATCGCGATCGCCGCGATACGAACTTCCAGGGCTTCGGCCGCTTCCTCACGGGATCGACCGGGCAATACTACTTCCGCACGATCAAGCCCGTCGCCTATCCCGGTCGCACGCCGCACATCCACTTTTTGGTGAAAGGTCCTGGCCGCGAGAAGTTCACCACGCAGTGCTACATCAAGGGCCATCCACAGAACGAGCGCGACTTTGTGTTGCGCGGCGTGAAAGACACGCAGGCCCGCGAACTGCTGCTGGCAGATTTCGTGCCGCTCAAGGAGTCGACGGCCGGCGAGCTGACGGCCAGTTTCGACGTCGTGCTCGGCTATACGCCGTCGCAGGCGTAGTCGAATCGCTGGCCATGACGTGCGCCCCGTGCGTACGGAGCAGGCCACAATGCGTCTGCACTGGCCGCTGGTCAAATCGTTTGGTATTCTCAGGTTAGTGCCCGCGACGCGGGCGCACCAATGCCAAGGTTTGCCTGCGCAACTTGGCGCCAGGGAGCCATTTGAATTGGACCTGCCTCGCAATCCAACGCGACGTGTCACCATCGGCAGCGTTACGCTCGGCGCCGACCAGCCGATTGCCGTGCAAAGCATGACGGCCACGCGCACGCAAGACATCGCCGCGACCGTGGCCCAAGTGAACGACCTGGCAGCCGCCGGCGCCGATCTCGTGCGCATCGCGGTCGACAATCAGAAAGACGCCGAGGCCTTGGCCGAGATTCGTGCCCGCACCCAGGCCAACCTGTCGGTCGACTTGCAGGAGAACTATCGCCTGGCCGCCGCCGTGGCTCCCCACGTCGACAAAATCCGCTACAACCCCGGGCACCTCTACCACCACGAGCGCGAAAAGCCCTGGCAGGACAAAGTGAAATTCCTGGTCGACGTTGCGGGCCAGCACGACTGCGCGATGCGCGTGGGCGTGAACTGCGGCTCGGTCGATCCTGCCAAGCTTGAACAGTTTGCGGATGACGACTCGCTGTCGCCCATGTTGGCCAGCGCCTGGGAACATTGCGAGCTGCTCGACAGGCTCGGCTTCACGCGCTATTGCGTCTCACTGAAAGACTCCGATCCGGCCAAGGTGATCGAGGTGAATCGGCGATTCGCCGACGAGCGGCCCGACGTGCCGCTGCACCTGGGCGTGACCGAGGCGGGGCTGCCGCCCGACGGCATCATCAAGACGCGGATCGCTTTCGAGCAACTGATCAGCCGCGGCATCGGCGACACGATTCGCGTTTCGCTCACCGTGCCCAACGCCCGCAAGGCGGAAGAGATTGTCGCCGGCCGGCGAATTCTGGCCGATATCGCGGCCGGCCGTGTGCGCAGCTTCGTTGATTTCGGGCTCGACACGCTGAACATCATCAGCTGTCCCAGCTGCTCGCGCGTTGAGAATGAGGCGTTTATTGAGCTGGCGCAAGATGTTAAGGAAATGACCCGCTACGCGGCCGAACATGCCATCACCATTGCTGTCATGGGCTGCCGGGTCAACGGCCCGGGCGAAACCGACGATGCCGATCTGGGCTTGTGGTGTGGGCCGAATTTCGTCAATCTCAAACGCGGCAGCCAGGAGCTGGGGGCCTATCCGTACGATGCGATTTTGCCCCGGCTGAAGCAGGAGCTCGACGAGCTGATTGCGGCCCGCGCGGTGCAACGCTAGCACGGTATCGGCGACGTTTTGCGCTGATCCTAGTCTTCAGTCTACAGCCTCGAGCCTACAGCCTATTCGGTCACGGACGACCATGCGTCGCTTGCTTGCGCTGGCAACTTTTGCGATTTCGCCGTTGGCCGGTGGTTGTGCGCGCCTGCCGGCGGCCCCTGCCCTGCCCCAGCAGCAGAGCATGGTGCTCGATCAGCTCATCATTCACAGCAACTCCGCGCTGCCCGAGGATCATCGCCTGCTGGGCGAGCTGCGCCAGCAGCGCGCTGTGATGAGCGGCAAGCTGGGATTGGGCGTCTCGGACGAGCCGATCGACGTCTATCTGTTCCCCACAGCTGACCAGCTCGACGCTTACGTCCGCGCGCATTTTCCCGAGCTGCCGCAGCGACGGGCCCTGTTCGTGGAGACCGACACGCGGCTTTCCGTCTACGCGTATTGGGGCGATCGCGTGGCCGAAGATTTGCGACACGAAGTGGCGCACGGTTACTTGCACGCGCTCGTGCCGGGCTTGCCGCTATGGGTCGACGAAGGACTGGCCGAGTACTTCGAAGTGCCCCGCGGCATGGCCGGCGTCAATCGCCCGCACGTCGAGCAGCTCATCGCCGAGTTGAACCGCGGTTGGCAACCGAATCTGACGCGACTTGACGCGCTGCACGAGGCGGGCGAGCTCGCCCAGCTCGACTACGCGGAAAGCTGGGCCTGGATCCACTTCCTGCTGGAGACCACGCCCGAGCGCAGGCAACTGCTGCACGGATATTTGCAGTCGCTCACCGGCACCACGCCCGTGGAACCCTTGTCGGCGCGCGTGCGCGCGGCCGCCGGGCCAGAGCCGATCGAAAAACAATTGGCCGACCACGTGCTGCTACTCAAGCAGCAGTTGCAGTGAAGGCGATAGGCTGTAGGCGATAGGCTGCAGGCTGCCGAAGACAAACCTGGTGGGATCGCGGCCAGCTGCCGTCCGCCGGCCCCCGGTCTCCAGCCCGTTGTCTATTCCTTCACAAACTGCACCGCCTGATCGACTTGCTCGAAGCCCAGGCTGCTGAACACGGCCCGCGCGGGCGTGTTTTCTTCGGGCACGTGCACCTCGGCGATCGACGCGCCTTGCGTGTGCAAGTGGCGAAACGCCTCGCCCAACAGAAAGCGTGCCAGTCCCTGCCGTTGCCGTTCGGCGGGTACTTCCAAGTCGGCGATCCCCGCGGCCCGCACGCCCCAGGCGCCGAGCATCGTTTCCATGTTCCAGAAATACACGCGCGCCGATGCCGCGCCGCCTCCGCGCGGCTGCAAGTAGCACAGCGTGCGTTCGAACGGCTCGAACGTACAGGCCTCCCACCAGGTGCTCGTCGGCGGATCGTTCACCATTTCGAAACTGGTCTGACGGCGAATCTGCATTTGTTGCCGATCGATCGCCGGGCGGAACTGGGCCAGATCGCGGCGCAGCACAAGCGACTTGTGCAGCTCGCGATAGCCGGCATTGCGAAAGTGCGCTTGCAGCGCCGCGTCGGAATCGAGCACGCCCGAGGGCTCGCTGCCGCCGTAGATCCCGAAATAAAACGGCGCCAGCGGATAGCTGCCGCCACCCAGTAGTCGCGTCGCCCCGCGGCTGCGCAGATACGCTTCGCTGCGCGCCAAGAGCTCGCCCGCCACGCCCGCTTCTATTTCGGGCCGCAGCATGACCATGCAGGTGATGCCGTTCGTGGTGGAGAGCGTCGATTCATCGTCACTGGGACCGAACCCCGCGTGCGCAAAACCCAGCACGCGCTGGCCGTCGCCGGCCACGATCAGCCCGCTCGGGTCGAAATACGGCTTCGAGATCACGTACCGCTCGAGGACGGCGGATGACATGGGCTGCATCAGGCCGCGTTGCGCGCCCTGCAGGCGCCAAACTTCGGCCAGCTGCGGCGAGTCGGTATTGCGGAATGAGCGAAATTCAGTCAATGCACGCCACTTGCTAGCGACTGGCTGGGATGCGGCACAGAGTGTCACCCCAAGTCTACCAAGATCCACTCATCTTCAACACGCACCGGATAACTCGGCTGCTGGATGCGTGGATTGAGCAGGTGTTGGCCTGTGCTCACGTCGAACTGCCAGCCGTGCCAGGGACATGTGAGCACCGCCGCGCACAAGGTGCCCTGCCCCAACGGGCCGCCTTGATGCGGACAAACGCCGTCGATTGCATAGAGAGTGCCGTCGACGTTGGCCAGCGCCAGCACGCGCTCGCACGCCACGCGCTCGATGGCGCGGCCCGGCGGGCACTCGTCCAGGCGGGCGATGCGAGTCCAATTAGCCATGGCGGGATGAATCGCTTGAGCGGCGAGGACCGGCACACAGCCTAGGCTGCCTGACGCGGTTTTTTGCGCGGCCGCGGATCGCGCCAGCGCCGATGCAGCCACCAGTATTGCGCAGGCGCTTGACGAATCGTACGCTCCAGCCGGTCGGTATACCATTGGGTCACGGCCGGCACCGTGCGCATGTGGGCCGGCATGGTGAGGGGATCGAGGATACCGTCGGCCCCCATCACGTGTCGCATAGCACGCCCCTCGCGGCGCGCGAAACAAAACATGGCCGGCGCATTGCCCCCGAGCGTAAACAGGGCCACGGCCTTATGGCTGGAGGCCTTGCGGCCGAAAAACTCCACCCAGCAGCCCTTGGGCCCGGCGTACTGGTCGCCCAGCAAGGCCAGGGTGCCGCCCGCGTTGAGCACGCCGGCGACCTCGTGCGCGCTCCCTTTCTTCGCCAGGATGTACTGCCCGGTTCGCGCGCGAAACGCATTGATAAAACGATCGAGGTTCGGATTGTCCAGCGGCCGTGCCACCGTGAACGAGGGAAACCCCAACAAGGCCAGCACGTAGCCCGACAGTTCGAAATTGCCATAGTGACCGGAGATCATGATCAGCGGCCGTTCATCGAAACAGGCCAGGATGATCTGGTCGGCATTCACCAGCCGCACGAACTCGCGCCAATTCGTGTCGTGAATCTTGCGCGGCGCCTGCACCACCTCGATCCCCATCAGGATCAGGTGTTCCCACATTCCGCGGGCCAGCTCACGGCGCTCGGCCGGCGACAGTTCCGGAAATGCGTGCAACAGATTATCGTCGACCACGCGCGAACGAATGCGCAGCATGTCGGCCGCGATCACGGCGCCAACGCGAGCCAGTCGGTCGCACGTCGCGGCCGGAATCGCTTGCACCACGCACACCACCAGCCGCACGACAAGATAAACCAGGTAGTCGAGCGCGTGTCGCATGGGCAGATTGGGGCGCAAAGCTGTTTCGGCTGCCACGGGCGGTTGGCCGGCCCGCGCGTGCCGGGCCATCGCAATCGCCAGCGAACTGGCAACGACCCCGGCCGCGGAAAAAATCGTCGCGACATTGTGCCACGACACCGGCCGTTCGCAAAGGTCGATTATCCGTCCGCGTAGTCCGCGGCACCTGGTTGCGTCATTCCGCGGGCGGCGGTGAACTACGGTTTTTGCCGTTGACGGTCTACTGTTAAAACAGTAGATTGCTTGCTGAAGCTGCAATGCCGCACTTTTCCAGGTGCCCCATGCCCCGGCCCAAGCACGAACATCCCACGCCCGCCGAGCTGGAAGTGCTGCGCATTCTGTGGCAGCGCAGCCCGCTCTCGGTGCGCGAAGTGATGGACGCGCTCAATCGCCGCCGCCCGCGGGCTTACACCTCGGTGATGAGCCTGCTGGGCGTGATGACGGACAAAGGCCTGCTGGTGCGCAAGCCGGACGGTCGCGCGTATGTGTACGCTCCCAAGGTGCCGCGGAAGCGCACCGTTTCGCGCATGGTGGCTGACTTGCTGGGCCGGGCCTGCGAGGGATCCGCCGACCTGATGGTGGCGCATCTGCTCGAAGAGGCACGCCCCACGGCCGCCGAGCTGGCGGCCATTCGCCAGGTGATTGCCGAATACGAAGACCAACACCGCCCACGCGAGAAACCGTGATGAACGCCGACTGGTCGCATTCGTTGACGCAGGCCCTGGCGCTGACGCTCGTGCATTTTTTGTGGCAAGCATCGCTTGTGGGCGGTGCGACCGCAGGCCTGTTGCAAGTCGTGCAGCCGCGCGCCGCGCGAACGCGCTATGCCGTCTACTGCGCGACGATGCTGCTTTTGGCTGCGTGCCCGGCCCTGACGTTCGCGATCCTGCTGGACAAGTTGTCTCCGGCGGACCGCACGGTCGGTTTGGTCGACGCTTCGACGTTGGTCGTCCCAGGATACGAGCTTACGCCCGAGCTACCCGATCCGGCGACGCCGCAGACCGATGCATGGACGACCGCCGCCCGCGCAGTCGCGGCCTGGATCGAACAGAATCCCGCGGTCATCACGGTGCTATGGCTCGCGGGCGTGACCTTGCTGGGGACCCGCCTGCTGTTGGGCGCGTTCGGGTCGATGCGCGTAGCCAGCGCGGCCGAAGCCGCACCGGCTGCGTGGCTCGAGCGCGCCGAACACCTGGCGCGCCGCATGGGCTTTCGCGCGGTGCCCGCGGTGCGCGTGAGCAGTCAAGTATCGCAGGCCATGGCCGTGGGCATCATCCGGCCGCTGGTGCTCCTGCCGGCGGCCTGGACCAGCGGCGTGACAGGCGACGTTTTGGAAGCCGTTCTGGCCCACGAGCTGGCGCATTTGCGCCGCTACGACCTCGCGATCAACACGCTGCAACGCCTGGTTGAAGTGCTCCTGTTCTTTCATCCCCTCGTGTGGTGGTGCTCGCGTCAAATGCGCATTGAGCGCGAAATGTGTTGCGACGAATTGGCGCTGGTCGCGCTGGGTGACCGCGCGGTCTACGCCAAAGCATTGACTTACCTGGCCCAACAACAGAGCCCCGTTTGCGAGCCGCTCTGGGGCGTCGGCATGGGAGGACCACAAATGGTGTTGCTCAAGCGAATTCGCAATGTGCTCGGCGTTGACGGCAACCAGCGCGGGCGGCTTTACGGGCCCGTGTGCGCTTTGGTGGGCGCGGCCCTAGCGTCGTTTTTGTGGGCTGCCGCGCTCGCCTATCGCACGTCGACCCAAATTGCCGACTTGTCAGAGAGTGAGCAGCTCGATTGGGGTGAGAACAAGTTCCCGCTCGGCCACGGCGTCGGTTCCGACGCAGGCCTGACGGGCCACGTCGCCGCCGCGCCCACCGAGCACGCCAAGCGTGTGTTGCCCAACTACACCATCGAGCCGCCGGACGTCCTGTTGATTGACGTCGCGCGGGTCGTTGCTAAGGAGCCCCACAAGCTACAGGCCGGCAACGAACTGCAAATCATCGTGGAGCCGCCCGAAGCAAATCTGGCGTCCCGCGGTTTCTTTGTCGACGGTCAGGGACGCATCGACCTCGGCCCGCGGTTCGGCAAAGTCGACGTCGCCGGGCTGACCAGTGACGAAGCGACCGAGGCCGTGCGCAAAATCGTCGATGCGGTCCATAAGAATGCGGCAATCTCATTGACGATCGTACAATCCGACGCCATGCAGCCGATCGCCGGCGAGCACCTGGTTTCGCCGGACGGCACGGTCAATCTCGGCACGTATGGGCAGGTATACGTCGCCGGAATGACACTGCCGGAAGCCAAAACGGCCATCGAGAAGCATCTCGCCGAGTTTCTCGATCACCCACAGGCCTCCGTTTCCGTGTTCGCCTACAACAGCAAGGTGTACTACGTGATTGTCGAAGGTGGCGGCCGCGGCGACATGGTCACTCGTCTGCCGATCACGGGCAATGAAACAGTGCTGGACGCGATCTCGCAAATCCAAGGTTTGAGCCCGTTGTCGAGAAAGCAGATCTGGATCGCCCGGCCCGCGCCGGGCGGCGCCAGCCATGACCAGGTGTTGCGCGTCAACTGGCAGCAGATCACCAAAGGCGCCGCGACCGCCACGAACTACCAGGTGCTGCCGGGCGATCGCATCTTCGTCGTCGATCAGGTCGCAACGAAACCCGCGCGGTATTGAGCGGCGGGACCGTTGCACGCGAACGGGAGGGCGAGGCTCCAGCCGAGCCTCTGCCCTGCCGCTACTTGTTCTTCCGCGCGGCCAGCACCGGATCGCCCGCCAGCGGCAGTTTGACGACTTTGCCGGTTTCGGCCGCTTTGTAGATCGCCAAAATGATCTCCACCGAGCGGCGCCCCTCGTGGCCGTCGATGGCCGGCTTACGGTCGTCGCGAATGGCGGCGAGCACGTCGCGGAATTGTTCCGTGTGTCCGTGATGGCCAATCGCCGCGGGGTCGCTCGCCCCTCCGGCGGTGCTGATTCTTCCGGCCATCCGCGCCTGCACGGCCGCGTCGCCGCGCGCCCCCTTGGCAAAGTCCCAGCTCACCACGTCCTCCTCCTGCATCGCCGCGCTCCCTTCGGATCCGTGCACCTCGATCCGCTTGAGATAGCCGGGAAAGCAAGCCGTGCTGGCCTCGATCACACCCAGCGCGCCGTTCTTGAATCGCAGTGTGGCCACCACGGTGTCTTCGACCGCGATCCGCTCGTGCGCCAGCAATCCCCAGTGCGCCGTCACTTCCACGACCGGCCCCATCAGCCACGTAAGGATGTCGACCGAGTGGATGGCTTGATTCATGAGCGCACCGCCGCCGTCGAGCTCCCAGGTGCCGCGCCACGCGCCGCTGTCGTAGTAGGCCTGTGTGCGATACCACTTGACGTACGCTTCGCCGAGGGTGAGCCGGCCGAACCGTCCGCCGTCGACGGCCCGCTTCAGCTCCGCGCTCGATTGGTGAAAGCGCGAAGGAAAAATGGCGGACAGTTTCACCCTGGCCTTTTCGCACTCGCGGATGATCTTGTCGCACCGTGCCAGCGTGATCTCGAGCGGCTTTTCGACGATCACGTGCTTGCCCGCGCGCGCCGCAGCCACAGCGGGTTCGAGATGCGCACCGCTGGGGGTGCCGATGGTCACGACGTCGACCGCGGGATCGGCCAGCATGTCCGCCAGCTTGTGATAGCCGCGGCAGCCCTGCGCTGCTGCAAAGCGGTCGGCCGCGGCGGGCATCGTGTCGTAACAGGCCACCACTTTCGCGCCGCGGATATCGCCCACCGCTTTGGCGTGAAAGTTCGCGATCATGCCGCAGCCGATAATTCCGAAGCCGAAACCGCCCGATTTCTTCGCCATGGTGTCTCCCTGGTGTGCCGCACGCGCTCGATAAACGGGCGATTGTAAAAGGCTCCGCGCGGCACCGCCAGGGGCGCAGCCGACCCGCCGGTGAAGCCCACAACGTGGCCCCGCCACCTCACCAGGCGACCTGCGGCGTCTCCTGCTCGGCGGTCATTTCCGCCGGTAACCGCCACACGTGCGTTGCTGGCCGATCTGTGAAATAGAGCGCGGAGTCGGATGGTTGGTGCGCGTCGCCGGCGGCCCACAGCGCCGCGAAATCCGCATGAAACGCCAGTGGCCGCCGCGCGAACGTGTGATTGTGGCGCTCGTCGTGCGTGATCGTTTTGCCGCGCTGCCACGAATGGCCACGGTCGCCGCTGGTCCACACGACCATCTGTCCGCCCGTGCCGTACGGCTGGGGGCCGGGATCAGTGGGCGCGATGAGCTGCCACGAATCATCGTCGTCGACATACAGCGGCCCGCAGTCGTAGTTGTGGTCCGAAGTGGTGATCTCGCTCAATTGCCAATCGCTGCCGTCCCAGCGCGCCAGCCGCCAGGTGTGCGGATCGTTCGCCGGCCCAGGCTCAAACCCAGTGCTGGTCACGTACACGATCACCGGATGCCCTGCGGAGTCGAACTGCACGTCCTTCAGATAGCACAAGAGTTTCTCGGATTGATAGTCGTGCACGAGCGCCGGGTTGCGCACGTCGAGAATGGGCGTGGCCACCGGCTGGCCGTTCGCGGTGAGCCAGGTGCGGCCGCCATCGCGCGTTTCGAGGTAGTAGAGATTCGTGCGCGCGTTGAGCCCGCCCGGCTGCGGATGATAGTTCAACGCAGTTCCCACGCGCCGTCCGTCCGACCAGCTGATCTGGTAGTGCCCCTGCGCGATGTGGGCCAGCGAGGCGGGGGCACTCCACGACTGCCCGTCGGCGCTGGTCATCCAGAACAGGCCGCGGCCGCTGCGCCCGTTCTGGTTGTAGCGCGTGTGCAGCACAAGGTGCTGGCCGTGGTCCAAGATCCACGGTTGCGAATACGAGAAATTGGTCTCGACCACGCGCTGGAACGCGTTGATGTCGTAAGGCCGCACGCTGCGATGGATATACGACGGCCGCGACGTGCCGTGTGCGTTGGAAAAGATCCACAGGTGCCCGGCGGCGTCGATACTGAGCGTTGGATTGTCGTGCGCGTCGGTCGTTTGCTTGTCGAGCAGGATCCGCGGGCGCGGCACGGTCTTCGTCTCGTGATCGAAGTACGACACCATGTGCAACAGCGTTTTGTTGCCGGGCACCGTGCCGCCGTAGACGAAAAACGTCTTCTTCGCGGCCGGCGCGTGAACGGCAATCGGCACGTGCTGGTGCGGATAAGTGGCCATGCCGCCCGAGTACTTATACACGTACTCGTCGCCGGTCTTCTGATTGAAATACCAGATGCCGCGATAGCCGGTGTCGGCCTTCAGTTCGAACGGACCGTCGCCGCGAGCGGGGGCAGCGGTCAGTGCAATCCAGCCGGCCACCAGCGCGGCACAGCTCCAACACAAGCAAGTTTGTAAGGCCACTTGGCAATCGCGGTTCATGGACGGGTGAAGTTGCAGCCTGGTTGGTAGCCTCAAGTAACTCGTTCGCAATCCCGGCGAAGAGTGATCGGCAATTGCGTTCGCCCATTGTAACCGCCGAGAAGTCCGCTTGCCGCGTTGGCCGCCTCGGCATTAGCCGGAGAGGCGGCCGCTGGAGGTTGGCTCTTGTTCCCGATGACCCGGCCCAGGCTGGCCGGGTTTCAGCCAAGATTGTGGCACCGCGTGCGAACAAGGCCTAGACTGCGGTCGACCCTCCATCCCCTGGCGCTGAACTCGATGGCCGTGGAACCAACACCCTCCAATCACGCACGCTCGCCGGTCCCGTCGCGATGGCGCCGTCTCGGCAACTGGCTGCGCCGGGCGATCGCGGCGCTGGCGCCTTCGGGGGGCGCGTGGCGAGGCGCGACGATCGGCGTCGTCTTGCTCACGGCCATCATTTGGATTTCGATTGTTGTCGATGCGGCGACGGCAGCTTCGTTTGCCATTCCGCTGGCCGTTGGCGCCGCGTTCGTTCTGGCCGCCGCGCTGGGCGCAGGACTATTGCTCTTGCTGGCGTGGGCCGCGCGGCGCGCGCCGTTGCACTTCCGCTGGGCCGCGCTCACCAGTTTTGCCTTGTTGTGCTTCTCGCTGACAATCGTGCCCATTGGCCGCTGGGTTGCGTTGGCCCTGGTCGTATCGACCTTCTTGGTGGCTGCCGCAACCGGCGGCGCACTGGGCGCACTTTTGGGCGGAAGCTGGCGCGCCTCCGGCCGCCTCATGCGTGCCGCGACTGTCCTCTTTGCTGCAGCAGGTTGCGGCGCAATCGCCACGGCGGCGGTCTGGCTGTACCGCGCGGGCCCGTCGCGCGACGCCGTGCCTCACGCCGCTTTGCCGTCCCATGTCGCGCAGGCATCGCCGTCGTTGGACAATCCCGGCAGTCGCGGCCCCCACAAAGTGCAGTTCCTCACCTATGGCGCCGGCACCGACTTGCATCGGCCTGAGTTCGGCGACGGCGCGACGCTGCGCACCAAACCGGTCGACGGTTCCAAAGTGCTCAAAGGTTGGAGCGGCTTTACCGGCTGGGCGCGCACGCGGCTGTGGGGCTTCGATGCCAGGCAGCTGCCGCTCAACGGCCGCGTTTGGTATCCCGACGGCGCAGGGCCGTTCCCACTCGTGCTCATCGTGCACGGTAATCATCTGGCCGCCGACTTTTCCGATCCCGGTTACGAGTACCTGGGCACGCTGCTGGCCAGCAGGGGCTACATTCTCGTCTCCGTCGACGAGAACTTTCTCAACAGCCTGGAGACCGACGTCGTCGCGGGCCTCGAGCGCGAAAACAACGCCCGCGCGTGGGTGCTGCTCGAGCATCTGCGCGTGTGGCATGCTTGGAACGCCGACGAAAAGGGCCCGTTCTTTCACAAAGTGGACACCGAGCGCATTGCGCTGATTGGTCACTCGCGCGGGGGCGAAGCTGCGGCACACGCCGCCGCCTTCAGTCGCCTGCCCTACAATCCCGACAACGCGCGCGCCAAATTCAACTACGGCTACCACATCAAGAGCGTAGTGGCCATCGCCCCGGCCGACGGGCAGTATCGACCTGCCGGCACGCGCACGAAAATCGCGGACATCAACTATCTGGTCGTGCAGGGAGCCCTCGACGGCGACGTGTCGTCGTTTATGGGGCTCAACCAGTTCGATCGTGTGGCGTTCACCGGCGCCGGCGACTGGTTCAAGGCGGCCATCTACGTGGATGGCGCCAATCACGGCCAGTTCAACACCACCTGGGGCGCGTTCGACGGCGGCGCGGGCATTCCGAAGCGCGTGTTGAACACCGGGGTCTTGCTCGACGCCGAATCGCAGCGTCGCGTGCTGCAAGTATTCCTGGCGGCTTTTCTCGACGCGACGTTGCGCGACGAGCGCGAGTATCGCCGGCTGTTCCAGGATTGGCGCTTCGGCGCCGCCTGGCTGCCGCCGACCGGCTATACGACGCAATATGCCGATGCCACCATGCAGCCGATCGCCGCGTTTGACGAAGATCTCGATCTGACGACGGCCACGGTCGCCGGCGGCCAAACCGTGGCTGAGAACTTCACCGTCTGGCGCGAGGCGGCTCCCAAACTGCGCGCGACGGTCGGCGAAGACCGGGCCGTCGTGCTCGGCTGGGACCGAGAATACCGCTCGGCAACGCCGCACTATCGCGTCTCCTGGCCCGAGGGCGCGTTCCGACTCAGCGACACAAGCGTGCTGTCATTCTGTCTGGCCGACGCCGACGAAGACGCCACGCCCGACGATGAAGACGAAAACGACGCCAATGAAGACGGCAAGGGCGACACCGCGGCCAGGCAGAATGCTCCTGACGCCGCCGATAAAGACGAAGACGAAGAGTCGGACAAGCCGCGGCAGCCTATCGAGCTCACCGTGGAGCTGATCGACGCTGCCGGGCACGTGGCACGCTTGCCGTTGTCGCACTTTGCGCCGCTGGCGCCGCAGCTCGAAACGCCGTATCTCAAGGCCGAGTGGCTGCACCCCGACGCACTGTCCGAACCGATCTTGCAGACGTTTCGCTTCCCGCTCGCGGATTTTCGCGCCGCCAACGCCGAGTTCGATCCGGCCGCGACCACGGCCCTGCGATTGGTGTTCGATCGCACGAAATCCGGTGTGGTCATCTTTGACAAAGCCGCCTTTGGCGCGACAGCGCAGGCGTCACAGCCCTAATTCGCCTACGAACTATCGTGCCGCACGGCCGGAACTTGACATTGCCGGCGGCTGGCCACGTGCTATACTGGGAGCATAAAGATGTAGCGAGAGCAGCCGGCGAGAGAATGCCGTAGAGAGCATTTGCCGGCTGTTTAAATTGCTTTTTTGGGGCTTTTGGCCGGTGGCTTGCAGATTCGTGCAAGCCACGGCAGCTACGCCCCGGCGGTGCGATTGGTCTCGTCACACTTTCGTGGTTGATGAGATTGTCTTCCACCGTGTCGGCCGCGGTTCGAGCTCGAGTGCTCCAACGTTTCGCGGCGGCAAACATTTGGCCCAGCTTCGGCGGCGGTTCGTCATGTTCCGCCAGGCGCGCATGTCGTGCGCCGTGCCACCCACGGGCCCGATTTATCAGCGTTTGCGCTCGCCGAGTTACTCGTGCTCGAGCGCGGAAAGTTCAGAGGAGTATTGATGGAGTTTGCAGAACTAGGACTCGATGCGGATCGTTTGTCCGCCGTGAAGGCGGCCGGCTACGAAACCCCCACGCCCATTCAACAACAGGCGATCGGCCACGTCCTGGCCGGGAGCGACCTGCTGGGCATCGCCCAGACGGGCACCGGCAAGACGGCTGCGTTTGCGCTGCCCATCTTGCAGCGACTGGCGGCTGCCCCGCGTCAGAATGCTCGCGGCCGCAAGGCGCGCGTGCTGGTGGTTTCGCCGACGCGGGAGCTCGCCACGCAAATTGCCGAGAGCTTTGCCACCTACGGCGGACGCAGCGGCCTGCGCAGCGCCGTGATCTATGGCGGCGTCAGCCAGCAGCCGCAAGCCAAAGCGATCCGCGAGGGCGTCGACATCATCGTCGCCACGCCGGGCCGCTTGCTCGATCTCATGCAGCAGCGTTTGATCACGCTGGGCGGCATCGAAATCCTGGTGCTCGACGAAGCCGATCGCATGTTCGACATGGGTTTCATTCGCGACATTCGCAAGATCGTGGCCGCGCTGCCCGCCAAGCGGCAGACGCTGCTGTTCTCCGCCACCATGCCCGCCGATATCCGCCAACTGGCCGACAGCGTGTTGTCGAACCCGGTGCGCGTGCAAGTCGCCGCCAAGAGTGCCGCCGCCGACACCGTCGAGCAAGCCGTGTATTTTGTCGACAAGCGAAACAAGCCCGCGCTCTTGCAGCACGTCATCAGCCGCGACGAGATCACCCGGGCCCTGGTGTTCACGCGCACCAAGCACGGAGCGGACAAAGTGGCCCGCCATCTGGCCCGCGTTGGCATTCGCGCCGAGGCGATCCACGGCAACAAGTCGCAAGGGGCCCGGCAGCGAGCGCTGGCCAGCTTCAAATCGTCGAAGCCTCCCGTGCTGGTCGCCACGGACGTTGCGGCTCGCGGTCTGGATATCGACGAGGTGTCGCACGTTGTGAACTACGACCTGCCGGACGTGCCGGAGACCTACGTGCACCGCATCGGCCGCACTGGTCGCGCCGGCGCCAGCGGTATCGCGCTTTCGTTCTGTGCCGCCGACGAGCGGGCACAACTGCGCGACATCGAGCAGCTGTTGCGGCGCAAGACGCCCATTTGCGACGACCATCCGGTGTACGCCAAGTCGCCGGCCTCGTCGAGCCAGTCGCGCGTCGACGATGAAGCGCGGAACGCCCGCGGACCGCGCAGCCGCAAGCCGCACAGCAGCGGTCCGGCCGACGGGCGGCAACGCTCGCGGCGCCGCAAGTTCGGCAAAGGTGCGGGCGCCGATCCCTCGACGCAAGCGGCGCTGGCTGCCATTGCCGCGATGCCTGCCGCCGCCAAGACGGCGACAGGGCCCACGCGTCCAGCGCGAGCCACCGGGCGGCCGACCAAAAAGTCGAAGCCGAAAACGACCGCCCGCGCCGGCTATACGACGATGTGGTAATCGCCAGCGCAGGGCTGGGTGAGCTAGCCCCTGAGCGCCTGCCGCTGACTTCGCGACCAAGCGTTTTGGCGCGCCTGCGCGGTCACACGAAGGGCGCCTTGCCGCTGGCGCGGCGACACGCCGAAAGTTGCGCCATGTGAAACGAGGTGTGCGTCGTCATCAAATGCGCGAGGACGTCGCCGTTGGTCTTCAGCACCGTCGTTTTGAGCAGCTCGACCGCGTGCGGCTGGTTCATGAACTCGGCCGACGCGTTGGGCGCCGCCTCCATGACGCGGCGGCAGCCGGTTTCAATCGCGCTCACGAGGTCGCCCTTGCTGGGCGCCGGCTGGGCAATCGCGTCGGGCTTGCTACCGGGCCCAAACTGTTGATGCCACTCCTTGGGGCACGCGGGCCGCAGGCCCAGCATCCGCGCGGCATAGTCGGTCGACACGGCCAGGTGCCCCAAGATCCACACCGGTGGATTACCACCTGCGTAAGGTCTGGCGTGCAGGGCCGAGTCATCCAGATCGCCCACCAGCACTTTCAAGTAGTCGAGATTGAACTGGTACAGCGTCAGCTCGCGTTCGAACATGGCCTTGCTCCTTGATGAAGGTCGCCGGAAAAACGCCGGGGGCAAGCCGCCGTATTGTAGCGCTCGCCGCGTGGCACCGCCATGCGCCGGCAAACCTCTGTGCACCATGCGGCACACTCTCGGCCCTGAAATCTTGCGCAATTCGCACCGCTTTCCAACCGTGCCACGGTTCGTCTCAATTTTGCCGTGGCCTGGGCATCTTCCCCCACTTGACAGTGGTTTGCTTCGGCTAGAATGGCGGGGCGCGCCTCGCGCCACTGCACGCACCCTTACCGGCAACCTCCGCTTGGGAGCAGCGCCATGGGACAAGCCAAGGAATTCGACGACGTGCTCCGCCAGGAGCTGACCGATATTGCCCGCCGGCGAAAGCAGGCCGGCTTCGAGCTCGCTGGGGCCCCGGCCGCCGCGGCAGATCAAAGCTCGGCCGACGTGGCCCGCGACATGAAGTTGGTGGGGCTGGCGCTGTCTGGCGGCGGCGTGCGCAGCGGCGCGGTCAGCCTGGGTCTGCTGCAATCGCTCTACGATCAGGGCCTGCTCAACCAGGTCGACTATCTGTCCACCGTTTCCGGGGGCGGCTACGCCGGCACGTATTTAAGCGGCGTGCTCGAACGCTTTCCGCGCGATGCGACAATTGATTGGCGCCTGCCCGACGCCGCCACGAGTGCCGCGCCAGGGGCACTGACGAACGTTCTCTCCGGTTCCGCCAATCAACCTGCGGCGACCAACGGCCATACGGCGAATCATCAGCCAGTGGCGTCGCCTCACCAGCGCGTGTCTCTCGAATTTGGCACGCAGCCCGACGGCGCTCAGCCGCCGCCGATTCGCCGGCTGATCTTCAGCGGCATTCTGTTGCGCAAGATGGGAGAGCTGGTCAGCTCTACCTTATTCGGCGTGCTGGTGAATTGGACCATGGTTTTGGGCGGGCTGACGGCGTTGACGACGATCATTGCGCTGGCCTACCGTTCTCTCGATTATCCGCTGGCGCAGGACGTCGTGTCGGCACTGACGTATTCGGGCGACATTCCCCGGGCCTTCTTTCCTTCGGCGCTCGTGCTCGCCGCCTGGCTCATCGCCCAATTGATCCGTGCCTTTAGCCGCCGCCTGCGCTGGGCGCCGCGGATGATCACCACCGCGTCGCTGCTCGCACTGGCCCTGGTCGGTTCGGTCCTGTGCGGAGTGGTGCTAATTGTGAATACCGGTGAAGTTGGCCCTGCGACGCCTCGATCAGCTGCCCAGTTCGACGAACAGATCAGTGCCATACGCGACTTGCAACAGTGGGTCTGGATCGTGCTCTTGGTCTCGATTGCGGTCACGGTGGTGCCGTTTCTACGCCGCAACGACCTGTTGCGCAGCGGCACGAGCTCCGCCAAGACCTGGGAAGGCTGGGTGGCGCGGATTGCCTCCTGGGGCATGCTGGCGGGCGTGCCACTCGTGTTGTTTGGCCTGGTGGTGCGCGAGAACCTGTTCGGCGCCAATGAAAGCCGCGACGACATTGGCACGCTGTACGACGTGCAGCTGCGCGACTGGAATTCGTTCGCCGAGCGAATCGATCGCGAGCATGCAATGGCGAAAGAACAAGGAACAACCGATTCGCTTTGGCCCAGCGTGGTGATTTGGAGCGCAACCGTTGAGAAACCCCCAATGCAGAAGGAGATTCAGGCCCAGATCGACGAGGCTCTTTCTGCGAAGCGTTTGGAATCAACCAGTTCGAACACAGCGTTCGAGGCGATCCGTGTCTTAGACGACCGCTCGCGGCAACTCGACCGAGAACATTGGTTGATCGGACGTTGGGGGCGGTCGCTGGCCAACCTCTTTAACGACGGGGGCCCCGTGGCGGAGCAGTTTCGTATCAGCCGTGCGCAACGGGCAATTCAGGGCGCTGTAATCGAGCGGATGAATTTGCTGCTGGCAAACCCAGAATTCTACTCGCTTTTTCCCGCGACGATCGACAGTGCCCAACTCGACGGCCCGGCCGAAAAACAGCGCGCCGCCGATTGGTTGTCTGCCCGGCAGACTGCCTCCGAATTGCAGGCCGCCGCCACTCTCCATCGAGCACCAACGGACGGCGAAATCGCCGGCGCACTTCCCAATCAAAACGAATTCGTCCGCGCCAACCGCAAACTTTTGGAGATGTGGTACCAAGGCGAAATCTATCCGCCATCGACCGTGTTTTCCAGGATCGTTTGGCCCTACGATCAAGCGAATCGACTGTGGATCTTGCTCTGGGGGGCGTGCGCCTTCTTGGGCATCGGCCTGCTCGTGGACGTGAACCTCACCAGCGCGCATTTCTACTATCGCCAGCGGCTGGCCGAAGTGTGGACGCTGGCCCACGCCAATGGCAGCGGCATTGCCCTGGCCGACATGAAGAACACCGACTGCGGCGGTCCGTATCACCTGATCAACGCCACGGTGAACCTCATTGGCCCGCGGCGCGATCCCTCGAGCGAACCCACCGAGGGCTTCTTGCTGTCGCGCCGCTTCTGCGGCTCCAGGCGAGTGGAGTTCGAGTCGACCGAGAGCTTTGCCGGTAGCGGCATCATTTCGCTGGCCGACGCCATGGCCATTTCCGGCGCCGCGGTCAGCCCCATTGCCGTGCTCAACAATCCCATGCTCTTTTACGCGTTGTTGTTGACCAATGCGCGACTGGGCCAGTGGGTGCCCAACCCGGGCGAACGTCGGCTGCTGCATCGCTATCCGACGTTTATTCGGGCGATCCTGAGCTACTTCTTGAGCAAGCCGGAGCGCGCCGACTATTTGTACGTCAGCGACGGCGGCCATCACGACAATACAGGTATCGAAGCCTTGCTGGAGCGCCGCTGTCGCGTGATCATCGCCTGCGACGCCAGTTGTGACCCGAATCACCAGTTCCTCGACCTGTTGCGCCTGATGCGGCGGATGATGCTGTTCAGCGGGGTCTCGTTCTCCGCGGCCGATGGCGAGCGTCTCAGCCTCGACGCGCTCGTGCCCGATCTTGAAACCAGGCTCACGCGCGACCACATCGTGCCCATCCGTGTCCATTTTCCCGAGGGCGGCGAGTGCGGCTGGCTGCTGTACATGAAGTCGTCGCTCACCGGCGACGAGCCGCCCAACTTGCTGCGCTACCGCGAAGAGGACAAGGAGTTCCCGCACGATCCCACGTCCGACTTGTTCTACGAGCCGCGGCGCTTTGAGTGCTACCGCACGCTGGGCTGCCATTTGGGCGAGCGCCTCAAGGAATTTCTGCAACCCGATGAAGCGCTGCTGGCGCGGCCCTGGCTGAAGGATCACGACTTTGCCCAGGCGCCGCAGGAAACTGCGGCCGGCAACGACGAACGTTCGCTGCGCGTTCTCATGCAGCGCGTCTTGCAAGACATTCTCGACGGCAAGCAGTTCTCGTCGGCCGACCTGGTCGATGGTCTGCATGCCATCAGCAACGGCAGTCCCAAAGTCAAACCCAAGCGGCCAGCACCCAAGAAGGCAGCGCCCAAAGCCAAGAAAAGCGGCTCGTCCAAAAGCAAAACCCCTGACGACTGATTCATTCCGCGCGCCTTGCGCGCGGCTGCGGTTGAACCGCGGCACCCGCCCGACTAGGCTGATGGTGACGTCGCGCACTTCGCCCGCGCGACTCCCGCAGGTCACGCGCGCCGCAGGCAGGGACAACACTTGCAAGGCTACGTACTGGGCATTTCGGCCTACTATCACGATGCCGCCGCTGCGCTCGTGCGCGGGCGCCAGATCGTGGCGGCCGCGCAGGAAGAACGCTTCTCGCGCCAGAAGCACGACCCGCGTTTTCCACGCCGGGCCATCAACTATTGCCTCGGCGAAGCGTTCATCGAGCCGGCCGAGCTGGCCGCCGTCGTGTTCTACGACAATCCGCTTCTCACGTTCGATCGGGTTGCCAAGAACGCGGTCTCCCTGGCGCCCGGCAGCCGCGGCCAGTTCATCGAAGCCTGCCGCGCGTTCTGGGGCGCCAAGGCCCGGCTGCTCGACGACGTGGAAGAAGTGCTCGGCCAAAAGCCTGCGCGCCTGCTCGTCACGCAGCACCACATGGCGCATGCGGCCAGTTGCTTCTACCCTTCGCCGTTCGAAGAGGCCGCGATTCTGACAGTCGACGGCGTGGGCGAATGGGCCACTTGCACACTGGGCCGCGGCCACGGCAACCGTATCGAGCTGCTCAAGGAAATCCGCTATCCGCATTCCCTCGGCCTGTTGTACAGCGCCATGACCTATTTCTGCGGATTCAAAGTCAATTCCGGCGAGTACAAGCTCATGGGACTGGCGCCGTACGGCCAGCCCCAATACGCCAACCGCATTCGCGAGCACCTGATCGATGTCGCGGCGGACGGCTCGTTCCGGCTGGATACGCGCTATTTCGGCTATCTCGATAGCCCGCTGATGACCAACGCGCGGTTTGATGAGCTTTTCGGCGGGCCGGCACGAAAGCCGCACCAGCCGATCACGCGGCGCGAAATGGACCTGGCGGCCTCCGTGCAAGTGGTGATCGAAGAGGTCATGTTGAAGCTGGTCGCCCATGCCACAGAGCTGGCTGGCACGCGCAATCTGACGATGGCCGGCGGCGTCGCGCTCAATTGCGTGGCCAACGGCCGGATTCGGCGCGAAGCGAATCTCGAAGGACTGTTCATCCAACCTGCCGCCGGTGATGCGGGCGGAGCGCTCGGCGCCGCGCTCTTGGTTGCGCACCAACTCATGGGCGCGCCGCGCACCGTGCCTGGTGCTGCGCGCGCGGTGACGGTGCGCGACACCCGCTGCGGCGACACGCTGCAGGGCAGCTTCCTCGGCCCTGCGTTCCAGCCGCACGAGGTGGCCGCCATTCTCGATCGGCAAGGTGCGCCGTTCCATGTGGTTGACGATGCCCAAGAGCGTGCCGCGCTGGTGGCCAACGCCTTGGCCGAGGGCAAAGTCGTGGCCGTTGTCAGCGGCCGCATGGAGTTCGGCCCGCGGGCACTGGGCGCGCGCTCGATCCTGGCCGATCCGCGCCGGCCCGACATGCAGGTTGCGCTCAATCAGAAGATCAAATTTCGCGAGAGCTTTCGTCCGTTTGCGCCGGCCGTGCTGGCCGACAAAGCCGCGGAATACTTCGAGTTGCAGGATGCCAGCCCCTACATGCTGCTGGTGACGCCCGTGAATGTCGAGCGCCGCTTAACGATGAGCGAAGCGCCGTTGAATGGCGACGACTTGCTGCCCGTTGTGCGACAAGCGCGCAGCGACGTCCCGGCCGTCACCCACGTTGACTACAGTGCGCGGGTGCAAACCGTCGCGGCCGACGGGCCACAGGAGCTCTGGCGGATTCTGCGCGCCTTCGACGCCAAGACGGGCTGTTCCGTGCTGGTCAACACTTCGTTCAACGTGCGCGGCGAGCCCATCGTTTGCACGCCGCAAGACGCCTACCGCTGCTTCATGCGCACCGGCATCGACCTGTTGGTGCTGGAGAATTGTTTGCTCTGGAAAAGTGAACAACCGGCGGCAAAGGATCCGGACGCCTGGGGGACGATTCATGAGCTCGACTGACGAGAACCGGGCGCGCGAACTTGCGGCTGCGCTGTTCGACGAGATCGTCGCGCCGCTGGCCGAGACGCGGCGCCGGGCCGGCGCGCAGGCCTACTTTCCGCTCGGCCCGGAAACCGGCGCGACCAGCTACTTTGACGTGCCGGCCGACCGTGAAATGCAACCCGCCGAATTTGAGTTTCCCGGCGGCGGCACGAGCACCGGCCTGATCGACGCGCTGGTCGCCTATTGGACCGCCCAGGGCGAGGCAGAGCTGGCCGCCCTGGCCCCCCGGCTCAAGGAGATTGCCCAGGCCCTGGCCGATGAAGCCGCCGAGCACGACGGCAAAGTCAGCATTCTGTGCTATACCATGTTTTAGAAGGCGGCTTCGAGCAGGTGTCATTGCCGGCTTGTCCGGCAGTCGAGATACGAACGCGGCTGACTACCCACGTCCATGAGCACTACCGACACGATCCACGAGCAGATCGCCCAGGACATCTGGACGTGGATTCACGAGTTCGTCACCGCGCCAAACGCCTTCTACAACGACAAGTTCGCGCCCTGTCCTTATGCCAAGCAGGCCGTCGCCAACCAAACCGTGGACGTGCAGGTCTGGCGCTCCTCCGACGTGCGTGCGTTCATTCGCGCGCAAGCCATCGCCATGCGCGATTCGCCCGCGCTCACCACGCGCGTGATGGCGTTCCCGCCCAAGACGCAGTTCCTCTGGGGCATCAACGACTATGTCGAGTCGCTGAACGCCGAGCTGATTGCGAGCAACGTGTTCCTCAACACGGGCGTGGCCAAGACCACGCACAGCCGTTATCCTGGCTCGTCAAAGGAACCGTATTTCATTGTTATTGCCAATAGCCTGGCCGCCGTGCTGGCCGGCTCGGAATCGCTGGCGAAGAGCGACTACTACAAGGACTGGCCGGCCGACCACTATGCCCACGTCGTCGAGCGCCGCGCGCGCATGGCCAAGCGTTACGGCAAGCCTTAGAGCCTGGCGACATAACTTCCGCGGAAAGGGGGACAGCCCCATTTTTCTCCCAAGGCACCGAAAAATCGGGACAGTCCCCGATGTTCTGTCCCCAGGCACTTAGTTGCGCTTGGGTGCCACTGCAGGCTTGTCCAGCAGTGCCCGACTTCTGGTCCAACACCGCAATCCTGTTTTGGTAGCGCCCGCGAGGCAACCTCTCCCCCGCCCCCGCAACTCCCGCCTATGTGGAACTCGCTCACCCGCTACCATCCCCGCATCGGCTTCACCTATATGCCGAGCGTCAAGTCGCGGGTGCCCTGGGAAACCGGCGGCTACCTGGTGCGCACCAACGCGGCCGGCTTTCGCTCCGAGCGCGAG
This sequence comes from Pirellulales bacterium, assembly GCA_050250435.1. Classification (GTDB taxonomy): domain Bacteria; phylum Planctomycetota; class Planctomycetia; order Pirellulales; family PALSA-1355; genus JBFWOR01. Next base: position 46,579 of record JBFWOR010000027.1, read on the forward strand.
TTCGTCGGCGAGCGACCCGCGGGCACGTTCCGCGCCATTCTCTTTGGCGATTCGCAGACCGCCGGCGACGGCGTCGCGAACGCCGATCGCTATAGCGACGTCGTCGAAACCCTCGTGCCCGGTCTCGAAGTTTACAACTACGGCATCCCGGGCACCGGCACCGACCAGCAGTACCTTTCGTACCTCGAGTGTGCCGACGTGGAACACGATCTGGTGATCATCGGGCTGCACGTCGAAAACATCGGCACCGTGGCGAACCGCTTTCGCGTGTTCATCAACGATCTCGGTCAGGAAGTCATCTACGCCAAACCGTACTACACGCTGGATCAGGGCTGGTTGGTGCTCGGCCACGTGCCGGTGCCCAAAGTGCAAATGACCCGGGCCACGCTCTCGCCTGACGATGTGGGGCACGTGCACTGGGGCGTGCCGCTGGCAGGGTTGCGCAACGTGGTTAAGAAACTGGGCATGCGCGAGCTGCTGCAGAAGGTTACGCGCTTTCAGCCGGTGCCGGAGTATGACGCGCCCGACAATGAACGCTGGATACTGCTGCGGGCCATTCTGGAGGAGTGGATTCGCGGCAGCCGCACGCCGGTGCTCCTGTTCCTGGTGCCGATCTGGCCGTTCATCGAAGAGTCGAGCGATCCGACAAACTACCAGGCCCGCTTTCGCGAGCTGGCGGAGGCCACCGGCTGTTACCTGCACGATCCGCTGCCGGACCTATGGAAGTACACGCCGGCCGAGCGGCGTGCGTTCCGCTTCAAGGTCGACCCGCATTTCTCGCCCGCCGGCCACCGGGCCATGGCCCAATCCCTGGCCGGGGCAATCGAGCGTGTCATGGGCAGCTAGAGCGCGTCTAGTTTACGTGTAGCGGTAGCCGCAATGCTGGATGTAGTTTCGACATTCAGTTTCCGTGAATCGTTCGAGGAGTTCGCCGCAGGTCTTCCAGAGGGCTTCTACGGTTCGTTGTGC
>JBFWOR010000028.1:0-47361 GCA_050250435.1 Pirellulales bacterium
GCCGCGTGTGCCGCTTCCGCTCCGGCTGCGCCTGCGCTCCAGCGGCACACGCGAACCCAAGAGCAAGCAACGTTACCCCAACCCGTACCTTCATAACCCCTGGTACAGAAAATCAAGGCTGGTCACCACCATCGGCCGCTTCATCAACCAGGACCCAATCGGCTTCGCCGGCGACGCGTCGAACCAATATCGGTATGTCGGGAATCGGTCGACCGTGGCCACCGATCCGCTCAGGCTCTATGAGATAGATTTCCACTACTATGTCGTCTACTATCTGCTTCGTGCCCGAGGTTGGAGTGCCGAAGAAGCCAAGTGGCCTGCGATGTTCTCGCAATATGTCGATGACCATGATTTTACTGAGCCAATCCTCACACTGGACTTTTCCAAGCGAACCGCACTGCACTTTCCGGGATCGAGCCTCGGCGTCGCAACTGTTCCGGATAACAAACTTTCTCGCACGCTTCTCGAGATCTATTTCAACGAACATGAGCAAGACCCGAAAACAGATAGAAGCGGGAGCGCGATGTACCTCGGGCTCGCGCTTCATGGATATGCGGATTCATTCGCGCATGAAGGGTTCAATGGCTACAACGATCCGGCGATAAATCGCCGTCAGGGTGGTCGGCCGCCAATTGGACACGCCGATATGCCTTATGAGGGTCATTTGCCTGACATCCCGAAATCAAACGTCAACAAGGCGATTCAGGCCGCTCGCCACATCTATGACATGACACCAGAGCACGGCGGTAGGAGGTATGATTGGCGACATGTTGAATGCGAGTTGAGAAAGGCGTTTTCGATGCCCATTCCGGGATGGGAACGCTCGTCGCGTGACCCTCGCCCCGAGGCAGAGCAATACCCGTCATTAAATTCACGTGTTGTCTACCTCTATGAACTTATCAAGCGCGACTTCGCGCCGGACCCGGTGATACGTTACACCGTGCACGAGGCGAGAGACTACGAAGGGGCCTTCGAACGGGTCGCTAACGAGTATTTGCGAATGTACGACTGGCAAGCAACGGTGATCGGTTTTTAGTACTGTCGGTCTGGTCCGACCTTACGGAGTCCGTGTGAGCAATCGCCTCGACCAACTCAGACACTGGCGGCCTCAGTTCAGTCTCCGCCGTTTGGCGGCGGCAGTCTTGCTAGTCGCGAGTTCCGTCAGTCTTTGGCGGTGGACGATTATCGTTGCTGTCTGGGAGCCCTGGCGCTGGATCGCTGTCCGATCCCTGGCCGTTGGGCTGGTCGCTGCGGGCGTTGGCACACTCGTAGGCGGCTATCGCGTTGGCGTGTTGATAGGGATCATATTCGCGGTCACCAGCGTAGCTCTTGGCGCACGGACGATGTTGAACGCGTTTTAACATTGCGCTTCCCCAGTGCTGTATAAAAGATATGCCACAACCGAATTGGCTCTTGCGAAGCCCGATTGGGGCACGATTCTCGGCATTGGCGGAATGGCAGCAAGCAGCCGGGTGTCGGCGTCAGAATACTTGGCGCGCGTGAAAACTGTTGCACAGTTAACGGCCCAGTTTCACATTGCTGTTAACCCGAGACTGCCCCGTTCGTAATTGGTTCCTCTCGGTTTGACGGGGACCGAAGGGACTCGAAATCTGTAAGTCCAGCCGATATAATCGGTTGCGTTGTTCCCCGGCAGCGCGTATTGGTTCGAAGAGGGTTTCTTTCGGGGAGCTTGGGTCCGAAAGGAACCCTCTTCGAAATCGCGCGATTCCGGTTAACGCGCCCGCGCGGACGACTGGAAGCAGCGAAGGACTGCCGCGTTCACCGCCAGCCAAGGCCTCCCCATCGGCCGTAGCCCGCGCCCCGATGCAGCATCCCGCCTTCCTCTTGATCAAGTCCTCGCCTGCGTCCATCGCGGTCCCGAACTCCGCCGGAAACTCTGCGAAACCTGTGGCGGCGGCGTCCGCATCAAGATCTTCGCCTGTGCCATACACCGCGAATGCCAACTGGAGGAGAAGATCGCCGGCGTGAAGGCCTGCGACGGCTGTCACGAGCGCGCGCCGCGCACAGTGTGAACCTTCTACGGCGCGTTCGTTGGTGCGACATCGGGCTTGGTGATGCCCAGCAACTGCTTGGCTTCGGCGCGGAAGCGAAGCAGCTCTTCGTTCTTCGGCTGGTTCTTTTCCATCCACTCGACGGACTTGTCGTACCACGTGCGGGCTTCGTCTTTCTGGTCAAGCTGCCAGTTGGACATTGCCTGGAAGAACCAGTTGAAGCCTGAGTGCTTGTCCGGGGCCAGCTCTTCGGCTTTGGTGAGCGACGCGATCGACTCCTCCCATTGACCGGCGCGGTACTGGGCCACGCCCAGCGTGTTGAAGATCATGGGGTCATTGGGAGCCGTCTTGGTAGCCTGGTCGGCGGCCTCGATGGCCAGAGCCGCGACAGCCGGCCGAACGTCGTGCGAAACTACCGACTTCCAGGCGAAATCATTCAAGGCTCCGGCGTCACACGGTCCTATCGCAAAGGCTTTTTCCGCGACCTGTCGTGCTTCCTCATCAACGCCCGTTTCAATCAATAGTCGCGCCAACTCGAGGTAGGCTACACCTCGGCTACGCTGGAAGTTTTGTGCATCGTAGTTGGGAAATGCATGCACGAGTTGTTCGGATTGAGCGATCTGATCGCGCCGTGCTTGCAGGGCTTCCGCACTCCGGCCGTTGGCCGCGAGTGCCTCTGCACGCATTCCAAGTGCATTGCACTTCTGGTGCAGATGGGCCGGGCTCTGCGGAAACTTGTCGGCCAGGGTCGCGGCGATGTCCGCACTCCGCTGCGATATCTTGACGGCCGTTTCAGATTGGCCCATCTGCGCGAGCGTCCGAGCGAGATGGAGGTAAGTATCGCCCTCCAAGGCACGGTAATCATTGTGGCGCTTTGCACTTGTGTCCGCCGCCAGTTTCTCGAAGATCGCCGCCGCCTGCTCAAAATTCTGCCGCGCTTCGTCCAAGTGCTGCTTGCCGCGCATGAGCCAAGCGAGTTGCCGATGCAGATGCGCGGCTTGCTCGAGGTGGGTCCGACCATCCGCGGCTTCGTCTGCCAACTCGGCGTGCAGGGTCAGCGCCTTCCGCAACATTGGTTCACACTTATCAGGGTCCGCCCGAAACTCGTCTACTATTTTCGACAGGTTCCGTGAGAGTTGTTCCCGAGCTTGCCGGTCCTGAGGATGCTCCGCCAAGAGAGCCTCACAAATCTTGACAACGCGTTGCCACGCAGCGTCCGCTTCCACGTGCCGGCCGGAGGCGGCAAGCCGTTTCGCAAGCCTGCCCAAGGACTCCATCAACTGCGGGCGATAGGACACATTGGTCGGGAATTCGCGGGTGAGCGTCTCGAACGAGTCGGCGCTGCGCTGCTGAGCTTGGGCGGCCTCCTGAACCCGGCCGGCCCTGGACAGACGCCACGAAAGCCGATTCAGCGAGTCCGCGTGAAAGCTGCGGTAGTATCCATCCTTCTGATCGATTTTCGCCGTGACAAGCGCTTCGAAGGCGTCCACGGCCACTGCCATGAACTTCAATGATTCCTCCCAGTTTCTCTCGGCGTCTGTCGAGGAGGCGAGAAACCGCCCCGAATGACCGACGTCTTCTCGATAGCTGGGATTTTCCGGGAATTCTCGTACAAGGTCCTCAAATAGTTGCAGGGAGCGCCGGTGAAGCAGCGTGATTTTTGGACGAGACCCTTCGTCCTTTGGCAAACCCTCGGCGACATGCCGCAATAAATGGGCCAGTTGATCCCGTTTGGCCGGATCGGCAGGGCAATTAGCGACCCTGTCATCGAGCAGTCGCAGGCCGGCATCGATATGTTCTTTCATCCTTGAAGCTAACAACGCGTCCGTCAATTCTGAGGTATAGAGGGGTACGTTGGGATAGTCGCGGACCACGGATTCGGCCAGGTCGATGGCGCGACGAGAGAGGTTTTCCGCCTCGATCGAGTCACGTGGCCGCATGTGCCTGGCATATTGCTGGAGGCTTCTTCCAAGTTCAATCCGATTGTGGGGGGATTGCGGGAACTCAGCCACCAAGCTCTCACGCAGCGAGAGCGCCTGGCGAACCTCGGCTTCAGTGTTCTCCGGCAGACGATCTGCCAAGTGTTCGCATGTTCTGGCTAGATCTGCGCGATACTCGGAATTATTGGGGGCATCTCGAAGGAGCAGCTCCAGAACAGATTTCGCTCGTTTCAAAAAGGCAATCCCTTCGGCTGGCCGACCATTGCTGTTCAAGAGGTCACCTGTGCGATAACACAAGGCCGCAAAGTCGCTGCGAAACGCTGGCTCCTCGGGATACTCATGGGCAAGTGAATCCACGGTGTCGATCAACCGTGCGAGAGTTCGGAATGCCGCCGCCGCGTCCTTAGGCGATTCGGTGGTCCGGGTGGCCCGCCGATCTCCCTTCCAGTAGCCGGACAGCCGGCGGTGTTGGTCGTGGGCCTGAGGAAAATCTCGCCGCAGCCGTTCAATGACCGCCAACGCCTGGTTGATGGCCGCGATCGCGTCCTCATTTCGATCGACGGTGTGGTTGATCTCGGCCACGCGCATGTATGTCACGGCCAGGTCGGCCAGCACGGTGGGATCGTTGGTGCGCTCGACCGCGGAGCTCTTATAGAAGCGCAATGCCGCTTCAAGCAATTCCTTGCGTAGCGGCTGCAGCCCCGGCACGTCGAACAGCTTGCTCTCGCTGACCAGCGTAAAATACTCGTCCACCGCCGCTTTGGCCTTTTTGAAATTCGCCTCGGCCTGGGCGCGTTGCTTCTCGGCTTCGCGGCGCTCCTCCTGTGCAACTTGCTCGGCCCGCGTGGCGCGGATGGCTTGCCAGGTACTCACTACGGTGCCGGCGACCAGCGCGGCGGCCACCAGTCCGATGGTGACCAGCGCGGCCTTGTTGCGGCGGGCGAACTTGCTGAAGCGGTAGCCGGCCGACGGCGGACACGCCTCTACTGGGTCGTCGTGTAGATAGCGCTCGATGTCGCGCGCCAGGCCACTGGCCGTCTCGTACCGCCTGGTGCGATCCTTCTCCAACGACTTCATAACGATCCAGTCCAGGTCGCCCCGCACGGCGCGGCTGAGCTGCGCCGGCTCCAGGCTCCGCTGCGCGGCAATGCTGGGCAGGGAGCCACTGCCGCTGAGCCTAGTACTCGGCTTGGGCGGTTCCTCTTGCTGGATCAAACGCAGCATCTCTTGCATTGCGGCGTCCTGGAGCCGCCGCTTTTCCAGCGGCGTGCCGCCGGTCAATAGCTCGTACAAGATCACGCCCAGCGAATAAAGATCGCTGCGCGTATCGATGTCGAGGTTGTTCGTCTCTGCCTGCTCGGGACTCATGTACAAGGGCGTGCCCACCATCACACCGTGGGCCGTGTAGAGCGAATGATCCGTCAGCGACTGGTGCATCGCCTTGGCCAGGCCAAAGTCGATCACCTTGGGCACCGGCTGGCCGTCGTACGGACAGACCAGGATGTTCGACGGTTTGAGATCGCGGTGGATGATTCCCTTTTGATGGGCGTGCTGCACCGCCTGGCATACTTGCACGAACAGCTTCAATCGCTCCTTGACCGAGAGTCGCGCGTGGTCGCAATAGTCCGTAATCGGTTCGCCTTTGACGTACTCCATCACGAAGTACGGGCGCCCCTGATCGGTCATACCCCCGTCGAGCACTTTGGCGATATGCGGATGGTCCATCACGGCCAACGCCTGCCGCTCGGCCTCGAACCGCGACAGCACCTGCCGGCTGTCCATGCCCGGCTTGATGAGCTTGAGCGCCACGCGGCGGCGCACCGGCTCGGTCTGTTGTGCCACCCAGACAGAGCCCATGCCCCCTTCACCAATCTCCTCCAACAGCTTGTACCTGCCGGCGATGACCGTGCCGGGAGGATACGCGGGCGGTTTTTCGACGGTCGCTCGTGGGTTTGCCGTGGAGCGCGAGGAATGTTCGTCACCCATCGCGCCGTCCAGGTCGAATTGCATGGCCAATTGCTCGGCCAGATCGGGGAACCGCGCCAGATACTGGTCGGTCGAGTAGGCTTCCCCCGCGTCGCGCCTCAGGATGTACTCCTGGTAAACCACGTCTAAGACCAGCTCGGTGTCTTTTCGGAGCGCAGGAAAACTCTCGAAATAGCTTTCGGCCGGCAGGGACGCGCCGGCCGCATGGCGGTGGCGCTGGTCAACGTGTACCAAGGCAGCCAGCTCGCGCGGGTCGATCTTCGGAACCGAGGCCACGAAGCCGGCCAGGTCAGGCATCGTGCCGCTCTGGCAAATCTGCTGATAACGGTCGATCACCGCTGACGTGGAGGGGGCCGAACGCGAATCGTTGGGATTAACCATCGCTATCCAGTCCTAACTCGTTGGAGACGCGGTCGATGGCCCGGGCAAGCTGCATCCGCCGGGCTTGCGCTGTGCCGCCGACTCGTTCGGCGATCTCGATCCACTCGCATCCGTCGCGGCGCAGATCGGCAAGCTGCCGCTCCTCGGTCGAGAGCGCGCCATGCACGCGCGCGACGAGCTCGCGGTGCGCCGCATCCTGGCCCGGCGTGGGATTCGGATCGACAAGCTTGTTGACGATCGCGGAGTCCTGGGTCGCGCGGCGAATGTCGCGCTTCTGTTGATAGTGGGTGCGAGCCGCCGCCGCCAGTTTTCGGCGCGTGATCGCGGCCAGCAAGTTCACCAGGTCTTTCGAGTTGGCGATGTCAAACACGCCCGATGCCGCGCGCACGAAGAAGCTGGCCATCACCGCCTGACAAATGTCCATCGAGTCGAGCACCCGGCCGAGCCGGGGGTCGCGCAGCCCGAAACGGACCTGCCGCCGCACGATCGACTCGTAATCGCGCACAAGCTGCTCGGCCGCCGACGCGTCGCCGATCCGCAACCGATCAATCATCTGTTGGAAATCGTGGGCTGGCATGTGGACACGGAGGTTTTGTTTGGATACGGTGTCAAGAATTGCGATCGACTGTCCCCTTCTCGCTGATCGCTCCATCGATCCTGCCTCGGATCGCGCACGCACTATTCTACTGCGGGGGATTCTGCTGTGCGGCAATGGCGAATGATCCGGTCCGATACGTTCCTATTGCGGCTGCCTGGCAGATCGCACAGAAACGGCCGCGAATTTCCAAAATAACCGCCCGACGTGCTGCGACTTACGATGTTCGGCCAGCGCAGGAACGGCCGCGTGGCTGCTCTCGGGCCGAGGTGCGGCGGGGCCGCATCGCGTTCACTTGGACTGTTTTCGCCGGCTGAACTACGGCTCAGGGCACGAGTTGCGCCTAAGGAAAGGGGATCTTTCGGCTGCGGATGTGCTATGGGGCGACTTTCCGCAATCTGTAACACGGCGGAGAGCACTCGCTCAATGACCGCGGCACCGTAAGCGACCTGGGCCGAGTGACCAAATCACCGGTGGAGAAAACCTATGAAATGTCTCGCCTACCTGCTGTGTCTGGTCCTTCTATTGCTGTTCGCCGCCGACGTTCGGGCCGTCACGATTCCCACCGTGCCCGTGGGCAACGCCGGCAACGCCAACGACCCACTTACCGGCAATCATCACGGCGCTGTGGCGCATGACTACCGCATCGGCACGACCGAGGTGACCAACGCCCAGTATGTAGAGTTCCTCAACGCCAAGGCCGCCAGCGATCCGCTGGGACTGTACAACGGGGCCATGAGCTACTGGGTATGGGGCGGTATCACGCAAAGCGGTGTCGACGGCAGCTACACGTACGCGACCAAGTCTGACATGGGCAACAGGCCTGTGAACTTTGTAAGTTGGTACGATTCGATCCGCTTCGCCAATTGGCTGCACAATGGGCAGGGCAGCGGCGACACAGAGAACGGCGCGTACACGCTCTTGGGCGGCACGCCGTTGCCCTCCAACTTCCTTTCGATCACCCGCAATCCGAGCGCTAAATGGTGGCTGCCCAGCGAGGACGAATGGTACAAGGCGGCCTATTATCAGCCCGCCTCGCAAGGGGGCGACGTGGACAATTACTGGCTCTATCCCACGGCCAGCAACAGCGGGCCCACGATGGCCACGGCCAACAGTGCAGGCGACATCACAAACCCGGGCATGAACGTTGCAAATTACAACGACTTCAGCGGCGGCAGTGTGGGCAACGTCACGACGGTCGGCAGTGCCGGACCCTTGAGCGCCAGTTTCTACGGCACGTATGACCAAGGCGGCAACGTATGGGAGTGGAATGACGACTTGGTTATGCCGGAGCGTCACCTTCTAGGTCTAAGGGGAGGTGGGTGGGAGCAAGGAGATATGTATATGATGTCAGACGTCGCTGGGACTGCGTTGTTGCAAGGGGAGCCGGGCCAGGAGAATGAATACTTTGGCTTCCGCGTAGCGACTGTCCCTGAGCCGTCGACTTTCGTGCTGGCCGCGCTGGGCATTCTCGGAATGGCTGGACTGCGGAAAGGCCGACGATCCATTCGGCGCGCCGTCGCCCTGCTGGCCCTGGCCCTGTCCGCCGCCGACGCACTGGCCGTCACGATTCCCACCGTGCCCGTCGGCAACGCCGGCAACGCCAACGACCCACTTTCCGGCAATCTGTACGGCGGCGTCGACCATGCGTACCGCATTGGCACGACCGAGGTGACCAACGCCCAGTACGCGGGGTTCCTCAACCAGAAAGCCAAGAGCGATCCGCTGGCTCTCTACAACACGCTCATGGGCAGCGAAGCCCGTGGGGGCATCACGAGAAGCGGCGTGAGTGGTGCGTTTACCTATACGACCAGGGCCAATATGGCCGACAAGCCGGTGAACTATGTGAGTTGGTACGATTCGATCCGCTTTGTCAACTGGCTCAACAACGGCCAGGGAGATGGCAGCACAGAGCACGGCTCGTACACGCTCGGTGCGCTCAGTCCCAACGGCACTCCTACCAATGGTCTCAGCATCACTCGCAATGCCGGTGCGACGTGGTTCCTGCCCAGCGAAAATGAATGGTACAAGGCGGCCTACTATCAGCCCGCTTCGCAGGGGGGCGACGTGGACGATTACTGGTTCTATGCCACGCGTAGCAACACGCCGCCGACGGAGGCCACCGCAAACGGCGTGGGCGACATCTCAAACCCGGGGACCAACGTCGCCAACTATTCCGGAGGGGCTGATTGGAACGGCCTGGACGCCAACCTGACGACCGTCGGCAGTGCCTGGCCCTTAAGCGCCAGCTACTACGGCACGGCAGACCAAGGGGGCAATCTCATGGAATGGATCGAGGACTTACAGCCGTGGCTTGACGGCATTTTGCACCGAGGAGTTCGGGGCGAAAACTACTGGTCGGATGATAGTTTCCAATATCGCAGTAGCGACTTCCCGGCGGACCATAGCGAGCCTATCGGCTTCCGCGTCGCCACCGTCCCCGAGCCATCGACGATGGCGCTGGCCGGGCTGGGCGTTCTCGGAATCTTTGCCTATGTTCGCCGCAAACCACGACGAACCTGCGGAGTTTAGGCAATCCTGCGGAGGCCCGCCGCGCCCTCGAAAGGCGCGTGTTGTTTCGAAGAGGGTTCCTTTCGGGGAGCTTTATCCTGCTTGTCGAGTCCTGCCCCGAGCAACATCTTGTGAATTGTTGCGACGCCGAGTGCTGGGTCTATGTGCTCGAGAACGGCGCGGGCCGATTCTATGTGGCTTCGACCGACGACGTTCTGCGTCGCCTCGAGCAACACAACGCTACCGGCCAGTCCGGGCGATACACCTCGAAGCACGGGCCGTGGCGTCTCGTCTGGTCCGAGGGGCACCCTAGCCGCGCTAGCGCCCTGCGCCGCGAGTCACAGATCAAGCGCATGAAGTCGGCCCGCTGGATACGAAAGCGCCTTCTGGGCGAGACGGGGCGGCTCAGTCGGTAGAGTTGCGGCGCTCCCGGCGCGCCGGGACCGGGAGAGCCGGGGTCCGAAAGGGACCCTCTTCGAAAAGTCGCGTTGTCGGTTAACGCGCGGATGGGTGGAAATGGCATGGCGACGGCCACCTTGCGAACACAGGCTGCGCAAGCTCTTTCGGTTCGATCCCGTCCCATGCTCGACAGACTGATTTGCGCTATCAAGAGTGCGCCAGGCGCGTTACAGACTAAGCACAGCCCGCCTGCGCCTGGCGGGTGCGTAGCCGTGCTTGTCGCGAACTGCAATTGGTACAACGAGGGGTATATTCGCCCGTGCCCAGTCTCCAACGCGCGCATTGTTTCGCAGAGGGTTCCTCTCGCGAGGGAAAAACGAAATTGCTTGACACCAGGGGAGTTGGCTGGCAAACTCATTGCCACAGGTCGGCCAAGACTGATCAGGTCGCTTGTGCCTGGCGTGGCCACTTGTGTCGCTGCAAGCGCCGGATAGGGCTAATGTCCAACACAACTCGATTCAAAAAAGAAACAGGGCGCCCGCGCTCCGCCATCGATGCCGGAATGTGAGCGCCCTTGTTCTTTGGGTTCAACCAACAAGGTGCGATCGTGCGGAATTGCATGTCCGTTTTGCCGTCAGGTGCGATCCTTGTCTCGCTGCTCTTGTTGCCGTTGACGTCCGCCGAGGCGGCGACGATCACCTTCGATTGGAGTACAGAGCCGGAAGCCTCCGATTTTGACGACGTATCTTCTGCCAGCACGACAGTTGACGGCCTCACGCTCTCTGCCGCGATGCTCAACGGTGGACACCAGTTTAACATCAGCTCGGCGTTTGGCGGTTCGCAGAGTCTTGGCGCTCGCGGCATCGGAAGCCAAGACAATTTTGATGGCGAAGCAGGGTTCACTTTCAATTTCGATTACCCGGGCACATTGACGAGCATCATCCTCGTGCTCGATGAGTTCGGCTCTAACTATACCCTGCATACACCCAACAACGGATCGCACAACTACGTTGGACCGCCCTCGGCGGATTTTTCCAATGAGAGCTTTACGTTCCTGGCCGGCCAGAATTTTACCTTTCAGCACAACGCAGGTTCGTATCGAGTCGGCAGCATTCAGGTCGAGGCCACCGTGCCCGAACCGAGTACGCTTGTCCTGGCCGCTTTCGGCATCCTATCCCTCGCTGTAGCTGCCAGGAGTCGCCGCGGGCGCGCTCGCGCGAGTGGGGGCCGCTCCAAGGAAAAGTACCGGCACATCCGTGACTCAAATTCCTTGACATCGTGCTTGCGTCAATCCGGATCGGAGATTCGGATTGATCCAGAAGTGCCACGGATCGGCAGCCGAGCCTATTTGCATGTCGAGGGCCGCTAATGAAGGTTCCAACACCTGCCAGCATCTGCGCCCAACCTGTGCGGCGGCGCCTCGATTGGCTCTTCGGGCCGATCGCCTTCATGAGCCTCGCCTTCGCTCCTTTGGTGTCCGCGGCGGCACCCATCATCACCGGGGATCTGACGGTCGTCGAGAACCGTCCCGTCGATGATTTTTTTGGATTTCCGGGGCTGCATCTGCTGACACGGGTCGATGCCTCGCACCCGGACGGCCCGGGCGCATTATCGGGCCCGCCTGCCAACGCAACGGTCAGCTCGAGCAATGGAGATTTTCCGTTTGCGAACCCCTCAACGCTTACCCAATTTTCGCCCGCTGGATTGCTGGGGGTAGCCTCCTTTACCGAACTGTTCCCGATCACAGCCGCCGACTTGAACGACATCGAGGGGCAATATACCTATACGGTGACCGACAACGATTTGACCAGCACGAATCACGTCGGCAATGATTTGGACCGCGCGGCGGTCGTTCCTCACCCGACCAATCTGGCAGTAAGCGACTACACGACCGAGCCGCTGTTCACGTTTACCGATCCGGATCCCGATCCGGCATTCGGGCGCCTTGACCGCGTGTACGACATGGTGATTTTCGACAGCTCTGGAAACGAAGTTGCAATTCTACCGTCACCCACCACATCGTCCACGACTCCCGCGTTTCAGATCCCGGCGGGGCTGCTGACTGCCGGACAGCAATACTGGTTCCGCGCGCAGAGTATCGACATTGATACAGCGGACTTCCATGTGGAAAATATCGGCGAATCGTTGCTGTCTTTCACACCTGTTCCCGAGCCGGCCTCGCACGCCCTGGCAGCCTTGGGCATTGTCGGAGTGTTGCCGTGTGCTCGTCGGTTGAGGCATGCTGTCCAGCGCGTCTTTGGACATAGGGCGGCTCGAAGTTCCGGACGGTCGCCCGCAACAATCGCCTAAGGCGTGTACGCCTTCCGCTTAAGGCGTGTACGCCTTCCGCTTAAGGCGTGTATGCTTTCGAAGTCGGTTCCTTTTGGAAAGCTTGGGTCCGAAAGCAGTCCTCTTCGAAAGATGACCGCGGGCCGAGGACGCTGCCTAGGGTGGTTTCCTCTGCGTTGGCCGTCGCTGACTTTTCCCGGCCAGGATTGAACACCGCGCTGCCCGGCCGTATGTTCTAGGCCATGCGATGTCCCGCGGGGTGGCCTTTCAGCGTGCTCATTTCGATTTTCTGCGCGTCGTCCGCAGCCGCGCCGTCCATCGGGCTGTCGGCCGAGCCGGCTGACTGGCGCGGGACCATCTCTCCCGATGAGCCCATCGCCGGGCAATTTTCCATCGAGCGAGCGGCCCAGTACCTCGACAGCGCGGCGATCAGCTGGCACCAGGCGCACCGCTGCACAGCCTGCCACACGATGCTCCCGTACATGATGGCCCGGCCTCTGCTCAAGGAGATCGTGCCGCCGACGGCCGAGATTCGACAATTCTTCGAGGAAGTGGCAGCCGGCAAACTGGACGCCATGCCTGACTATGAATGCCAAGATGTCGACGGAGCAGTGGCCATTGGCGTGGCTACGTCACTGGCGCTCAACGATCGCTGGTCAACCGGCCAATTGCATCCCCTGACTCGTCAAGCGCTCGATCGGATGTGGACATTGCAACGCGCCGATGGGGGATGGGAATGGCCGTTTCGAGACACGCCGCCGCTGAAGGTCGACGAACATTACGGCGTCACTTTGGCCGCGATTGGAACGGGTATGGCCCCGGGGCGCTACGCCGACACTCCCACCGCCAAAGCTGGAATCGAGGGCATTCGTCGATTCCTGAAAGAGCGACCGGCCTTCACCCTGCACCAGAAAGCGATGCTATTGTGGGCGTCGATGTACATGGACGACCTGTTGTCCAGCGATGCCAAGGCTGCAATCTTGTCGAATCTCATGCGAGTTCAACGCTCGGACGGCGGTTGGTCGATGGCCAGCCTGGTCGACAACACGGGCGATCCCACGCTCGACCCGGACCGTATTGTGAAGGCACAGTCCGAACCAGGATACGGAGCCCAGTCCTTGGCGTATGTGGGACGCGATAAAACATCTACTTGCTCGCTGGCAAGCGACGGTTACGCGACGGGCTTTGTGATTTTCGTTGCTCGGCAGGCTCAAATGCCGGCCAGCGACGTGCGCCTACAGCGCGGCATCGCATGGCTCAAAACGCAGCAGCGCGAAAGCGGACGGTGGTTCACCCCTTCGCAGTCGTGGCACACGCGGAATTTAATCGCGAACGCCGGGACTGCCTATGCGGTGATGGCCATCTGCGCGTGCGACGAACCTTGACGCGGCAGGTCGGGGGTTGACCTGGCCGTCGCAGTTTCCCGCATGCGGGATAGTGGCCGAGCCGTTAACAGCCCGGCTTCAGATCGCTCGCGGCCGAGCTCTGGGTCGATTTGCTCGACGTGCCGGGCGATTCTATGTGGGTTCGACCGACGACGCAGCATCGCCTCTGATTGCAGCCCCGTGAGATTCGATCGCGGCCCAAAGCCAGGGACTGATTTCCGGAGACGAAGCATGGCGTCGTGCGACTAGCCGATCTAAATGAAAGGGCTTGCGGCTGCATCCGCCGGACTTGTGGTATCCTGCCAGCCCGACGAACACACCGACTAGCAAATGGAGACGACAGCCAATGGCCAAGGTCCTGATCACCGGTACGAGCAAGGGAATCGGCTACCACACTACATTACTCCTGGCGCGCGCGGGACACGAGGTAGTCGCGACCATGCGGAACCCTGGTGCCAGTGACCTCCAGAAAGTGGCCACCGAGGCGAAGCTCCCGGTGACAGTCCTCCCGCTGGACGTGGACGACGACGCATCGGTCGTCGAGGTCTTCGCAAAAATGGGCGATTCTCTCGACGTGCTGGTCAACAACGCCGGCATCTACAGCATAAACGCCGTCGAGGATGAAAATCTCGATCAGTTCCGGCGTGTGATGGAGACGAATTACTTCGGAGCCGTGCGATGTGTTAAGCAGGTGCTCCCAGTAATGCGGGCGCGGGGCTCGGGCTGCATCATCAACGTGACCTCGATCGCCGGGCGCGTCGCGTTCTCGGCGAGCAGCGCGTATTCGGCGTCGAAGTTCGCCCTGGAGGCGTTCAGCGAGAGCCTGGCCCAGGAGGTCAAAGGCCATGGAATCAAAGTTGCCCTGGTGGAGCCCGGCATCATCGATACGGCCATGGCCACCACAAACTTGCCCCAATACGACAAGAATACGCTCTACCCCCATGGGCGCCGGCTGCATGCATTCTTCACGTACCCCGAGAAGCCTGCGGCGTCTCCGGCCCTCGTAGGAGAGATGATCCGTTATGTAATCGAGGGCAACGATCCGCGTCTGCGCTTCCCCGTTGGTCCCGACGCGCTTTCGTTCCTAGGCTGGCGTGTTGCGCTGAGCGACGAGGACTGGATAGGTCTCGGTGGCCTCCGTCGCGACGCGGACTACTTCGCACGGGTCTTTATCGATACCGGGGTCGATCTGCGTTTGGCGTAACGTCCGGGCTGCAGGTACCGCCGCGCCCTGTCCCTGTGTCCCTCGCCAGGTAGGCTACGGAACCGCGCTGCTTCTCGGCACGCTTTTGTAGGATGTGAAAAATTGCCCCACATTCGCTGGCGTCGAAGGTTGCACGTGCGGGCTTTCGGCCACTTCTGGTGCTTTGGCAGCGAACGATGCCAGACCCACACCATGAATAAGGACCACCAACATTCCCACGGCGGAAAGGGCGCGGCGCAAAGGAAAACGCCAATTACTCTTCTCCCCTGCGAGTCGGCAGTTTAGAATCCGACGTCTCACAAAACGCGCTTTGCACTTGGACAAAGGAGTTTCCAACGATGGGAAACAAAGATCGACGTAAAGAGAAGAAGAAGCCCAAGCAACCGAAGGACACGCCCAAGGCGTCAAAGCCGAGTGGATTCGGTGGCCGTCCGTCGAAATAGGCGCGTCGTGCTGGTTGCGGCGTACCGAGGCGTTGCAGCACGGTAGATTCGTTCGCTGAGCGCGGTGCCGGCGGTGTTTCCGCCGCGCGGAAATTGCGCGCTGCGCCGGGCCGTGGCCGCGCAGAATCGTCTCACGCGGCCGGCTTCGCAACCGCGCCGCGTTTCCGCGGCTTAGGCAGTGGTTTCCGCGGCTTAGGCAGTGGGTTGGTTCACCGATAGCCTGGCGGCTGCGCAGGCCCGCGACGGGGCGAACCATCGCTCGGGCCAAGAGGATCGCCATGCCCGACAATTTGTCGCGCTTTATCGAGCATGCCCGGCACCAGGGGATGGACCACGCGACCATCTTCCTGCTGTTGCAATCCGCCGGTTGGAAGGATCCGGAAATTGCCACGGCCATCGCCGGCCGCGAACTGCAAATGGCGATTCCCGAACGGGCCGGCGTCGGCTCGGCGCGCGACGCATTCTTTCACCTGCTGGCGTTCACTGCGCTGTACGCGTGGGCCATCAGCCTGATCTCTTTGCTTTTCATCTACATCTCATTCGCATTTCCGGATCCGGCGATGCAGGTCGGAACTTACGCGATCGACGCGGCCTTGTCGGGCATTCGCATCGGGCTGGCCACGCTGATCGTGGCCTTTCCCTTGTTCCTGGCAACCTGGTGGTTTCTGCTGGTCGAGGTGCGCAAAGTTCCCGAGAAGGCGAAGAGTGGCGTTCGTCGCTGGCTCACGTCGCTGTCGCTGTTCGTGGCCGCGGTCACGCTGTTGGGCAATGCCATCACGGTCGTCTATTACCTGGTTGAGGGGGACCTGACAACGCGCTTTCTGCTCAAAGTGGCGGTGCTGTTCGTCATCGCGGGGGCCAGTTTCGTCTACTTGGCGCTGACTTTGCGCAGCGAGGCGGAGGTCCGCGAATGAGCTGGCGCTTCCATGCCGTGTTCGGCGTCCTGGCCTCGGCACTGGTGATTTTCGCCATTGCGTGGGGGTTTATGTTGGTGGGTTCGCCCGGGCAACGGCGCGCAGAGCGCTTGGACGAGCAGCGTCTGCAGGACCTGCAGACCATTGCCCGCGAGATCAGCGACCTGGCAGTCGAGGGAACCGAACCGCGGATGCTGAAGGCGCCGCTGCCGAAGACGCTGGAAGAGGCGGCCGAGCGGGCGCGCAACCAATTACTGCATCTGCAAGATCCCGAGACTGGCGCACCGTACGGATACTCGGTGAAGGATGAAAGCACGTTTGAGTTGCGGGCCGACTTCACGCGGGCGCGCCATGCGGATTACAGCGTTTTCTGGAATCATCCCCCCGGGCAGCACAGTTTTACGATCAACGTGCTGGATCCGCCGCCGTTGTATTGAGGGGCGGCGATCAACTCTCGGCGTGCCCGGACCGCGGCGCGTCCGGACTGCGGCGCGGCACTGCTAGCACTCCCTGGGCGGTATTCGGCCCGCACTTCTACCGCTCTCGCTCAATTTGCCCCACCCGAATGGTCGATAGTGACCTACGAGTCTGCATGCATCGGTCACTCGATTTGGGCTGGGAACTATGTGGGACGCACGCGGCGTTTGGCTCGCACTGGCATTTGCCGCCTTATTGTCCGGTTGCGCGACGACCAAGGAATCTGACACGGCCCGGACCGGCATCGAGCAGCTGTTGGTCTCGAGCGCGGTCGACAACGCGTTGGACCGCATCGATTTCACGCCGATTCGCGGGGCAAAGGTGTATCTCGAGGAGAAGTATCTCGATTGCGTGGACAAGAACTACGTGATCGTGTCGCTCGAACAACGATTACTCATGCACGGCGCGACGCTGGCGCCTAAGCCGGAGGAGGCCGACGTCATCATGCACGTCACCAGCGGCGGCGTGGGCACGGATCGGCAGGAGAAGTTTGTCGGCGTGTCCGAGATTCCGCTGCCGCCCCCCTCGCCGATCTCGATCCCGCAGGTATCGCTCATCTCGCGGCAGCGCGCCAACGGCACGGCCAAGCTGCGGGTCGTGGCCTTCGACGCCAAATCGCGCCGGCCCGTGCTGCAGGGCGGAGCGGTGCTGGCCCGCAGCGACTTCAAGGCCTGGAAGGTACTGGGCGCCGGCCCCGTCGAGACCGGCAGCGTGCCCACGGCCATCGCCGCGGCCGACCAGCCGAGCAATCCCATCACGGAAGTGCCCAGCGCCATCGCCACGCGGCCGATGCCTCCAGTGCGGTAGGTGGATCCGGGCCGCAGCGACTTCGCGCTGCGCACCCAGGCCTGCCCGTTTGTTGCCCTCAGAATTCTTCTCGGCATTTGGCGCCGCAGCAGACGCCATCTGTGAGCCATCCGCGAGACGACGGTAGTGTCTTAATTGTGTGTTGCTTGGCCTAGGTAGCTTAAAACAACCGCCGCGCACTCGGACCATCCTGTGTTGCTGCCGGCTTCGGAGTTCGGGATCCGTGTCACCAACCGCTCGCATTTTTCAAAATTCTTGGACAGACTTGCGAGAAATTCCCCGGCATGGTGGACGACAACGTCACTGCGTACAGACTCGAACGCTGCCGCTGCAATAGGATCGATCTTTGGGTAGTGGGTAGTTATGTGTTGCTTGCTTGACCTAGAATTTGGCCCCGTCATACGGCGACCCGGACGACGAACCACTTGCCGGGCGGGGCTCCGTGAGCGTGAGATCGATCACGGCCTCAGGAAAGAGCCGTTGCATTCGAGCATACCTTAGGGACTCCGTGTCGCTAAGCCTAAAGCTGCTGTCCGTCACTTCAAACATCAGGGATGGATAGCCGGATTCCCCAAACAGCCAGAGAATCCCCGGCGCCTCTGCGACTCGAATTGCTCCCGTGGAATCGGGTTGGCCCCAAGCTTCAACTATGCCTGACTCCAGCGCGCGATGTCGTTGCTGAATCCAGTTCCATTGGTAGCCCAAGGCGACGCAGATGGCCGTCACCACCACGAACAGCGTCCGCAGTGACCAGCGGAACCAGCGGCGCTTAGGAGTGAGCTCGCTCATTCTGCCATTGTAGCGTCACGGGCTCTGTAGGACCGCATCGTGACTGCCGCAGTTGCGGAAGAGAATCTCGTCGTTGCCATACTGGAACGTGATAAGCAGCGGACCTGTCGCGTGCATTTCCCACACATCGGGAGCTCGGTCACCCTCCCCCTGCCCCTGGCGGCAACACAGATTTAAGGCACTGCCGGAACGACCTGCGCGTCGTCGGGCCGCCGGTGAGTTGATACAATCGTTGGTATCGCCCCTTGCCCGTGTCGCATCCTGGCCTTGCCGGTGTCGCACCCTGGCAATCCCAAGAGTCCGCCATGACTCCCGAAGCCGCGTTGGCAAAACAAATCGAGCTGTATCGGGCGATGACCGGCGAACAGCGGCTGAAGATCGCGCTCGACCTGCACGAGTTCGCCTGCGCGGTGGCCCGGGCGGGCATCCGCCGGCAATATCCTGAAGCAAGCGCCGAGGAAGTGGAGGCCCACCTGCGCCGCCGCATCGAATTGAGCCGCTCATGAGGACGGAGAGCGTCTGGCCGACGGTCGCTTCGGCCGAAGGCAACCTGAACGATGTCCGTGCGCTTTGAGCTTAGGCCGGCGAAACATTTCGGTCCGCGGCGCTGTATACTCCTGGGCACAAAAACTACGGCACTCAATTCGGGAGGCGGCGACATGCACGGGCTCCAACAGGCGGCGGCACGCGGGATTATCACGCTGGCGACTCTCTGCGCGGCGGCGATCGGCCTCGCCGACACCGTACTCTTCAACGGCAAAACGGTCGACGTACAAAAGGCCCTCGACGATCCGACGGATTTGTGGGTCTCGGCCGCCGACCTGACCAAGATCAACGGCTTCGTTGTCAAGCCGCAGGGAATCTGTTGCGACGACGTGTGCGTGCCCACTTCGGGCGATCAGGCGAGCGACCTGGCGGTGACGCGCGACGGGCAGACCGCCGTCAGCATGACAGAGCTGGCGCGGCGGCTGGAACAGAGCTACGCGGTCGATCGCGAGACGGGCACCTGGAGTTTCGGGTTGATCCCCGTGGCCCGGGCGCCGTTTTTGAAGTCGGCGGTGGCGCCCGATTTCGAGCTCAAAGATCGCAGTGGCAAGACCGTGCGGCTCTCGGACTATCGCGGCAAGAAGGTGCTCCTGGTCACCTGGGCCTCGTGGTGCGGCTGCCGGATGGACGTGGCCAAGTGGGAGCCGATTTACCAGAAGCTCAAGGACAAGAACTTTGAGATCTTGTCGGTCGCCGAAGACACGGGGGGCGAGCCGGCCGCCGGTCCGATATTCGACGAAGCGAAGGTGAGCTACAAGACGATCGTCGATCCGGATCACACGGTCAGCACGTTGTTCAACTTTGTGAACGTGCCGTCGGCGGCGTGGATCGACGAGGAAGGTCACGTGGTACGGATCAACGAAGGCACGTACGCCTCCACCCACAAGATTGGCCTGATGCAGATTGGCACGAACGACTACGCCCCGGCGCTGGAAGACTGGGTGGCCAATGGCGCAGCCAGCAAATTCGCCTGGTCGGCGGATGAGGTGGCCAAACACATTCGCCCGACCACGGCCGACGAGGCCAAGGCCGAGGCGCTTTTTCAATTGGGCGTGCACTTTTACAAGCACGAGGATTTGGCCAAGGCCAAGCAGTATTGGGAGGAGGCCGAGAAGCTTTATCCCGACAGCTGGAACATCCATCGCCAGGATTGGGCCGTGACCGATCCCAAGGCGCAGAACAACAACTGGCTGAAAAAGGTGCGCACGCTCAAGAAGCCGTACTACTCGCCGCTGGAGCTGGAGAAGTAGATTTGACGAGCTGGCAGAATCGCAAACTACGCATCGGCACTTCGAGCGCAGTGGCCGCGCTGGCACTGCTGGCAGCCGTGCCGACAGCGGAGACCGCTCGAGCCGACGACGCGCAACCGGCGGCAACCGTCGACCATCTCGCCTTTCCCGGCGCCGAGGGCTTTGGCCGCTTCGCTCGCGGTGGGCGCGGGGGAGACGTCTACCACGTGGTCAACCTGAACGACGACGACGACGGTTCGCTGCGCGCGGGCATCCAGTCCGCCACCGGTCCGCGGACCATCGTGTTCGACGTTTCGGGCACGATCGAGCTCAAGACGCCGCTGGTGGTGGAAAAGTCGTTTCTGACGTTCGCCGGCCAGACGGCGCCAGGCGACGGCATTTGCCTCAAGGATCAGACGTTTCGCATTCGCAAGGCCTCGCACATCATCGTGCGCTATCTGCGGTTTCGCCTGGGCGATGAGAACAAGCCTCCGCAATCCGGGCCGGACTGTTTGAATACCGACGACGTAGACCACGTGATCCTCGACCACATCACGGCCACCTGGGGCATCGACGGCAACCACGACTTGCGGCGCGGCGGCAATTTCACGCTGCAGTGGTCGATCTACGCCGAGGCGCTCAACCACAGCCTTCACCAAAAAGGCTCACACGCGATGCTCGCCTCGTTTCGCGATCTGACGGCGGGCATCTCGCTGCATCACAACCTGTTCGCCAGCAGCCGCGAGCGCCACCCGACACTGGGCGGCAGCCCGCGCACGCTGCCCGAAGCCGTCGCCGATTTTCGCAACAACGTGGTGTACAACGTCAGCGGCGCGACGAATCTGGGCAACTGCCGCATCAACGTGATCAACAACTACTACCGACCGGGACCGAACACGCCGCGCGATGCGCGCCCGATTGCCACCAAGACCGAGAACCCCGGCGCGTGCCAGGCTTATTTGAGCGGCAACGTGTTCGAGGGCCAGCCCAAGCTCACCGCAAACAATGACCTGGCGATTGCATTTGATCGCTGGGCGAAGGGCAACTACCTGCACCTGTCGCTCGCGCAAATTCGGGCACCGCACGAGTTCGACGTGGGCGGCGCGCGGCCGCACACCGACACGGCCCAAGTGGCGTTTGAGCGCGTGCTGCAGCAGGCGGGCGCGTCGCTGGTGCGCGACGCGGCCGACGCCCGGCTCGTGCAGGCGGTGAGCGACGGCACGCACCGGCTGATCGACTCGCAGCGCGAAGTTGGCGGCTGGCCGAAGCTGGCATCGAAATCGGCGCCGGCCGACGCGGATCAAGACGGCATGCCCGACGCGTGGGAGCGCGCGCACGGACTAGACGCCGCCGAAGCGGCCGATCGCAATCACGATCGTGACGGCGACGGGTTTACGAACCTGGAAGAGTACTTGAATGGGCTGGTGACGGCGGAGCGTGAGTAAAGACTGCTGCGCAAACTAGCCCGCTGCGCCGAGCGTGGCGTCAACCCTCGAGCGCCGTGCGGGTCACGGCTGGCACCGGTTCGGGCATGCGCGGCTCCGGCGCATGTACCGGTGGCTGGGCGCGATGCGGACCCGCGGGGCCAGACGATGTCGGCGCGCTGGGCAGATCGGCCGACGATTGGGGCGTACGCAGGAAAAGCCCGGCAATATCGTCGAGATACGAGTAGATCACCGGCGTCGCCAAGAGCGTCAGCAACAACGACAGTGTCTGTCCGCCCACGGCCAGCACGGCGATCGAGCGGCGCTCTTCCGAGCCGGGCCCCACGGCAATCAACAGCGGCAGCAATCCGGCGACAAAGCTGATGGTGGTCATCAGAATGGGCCGCAACCGGTCGCGATTGGCTTGCAGAATGGCCGCCGTGCGTTCCATGCCGGCAGCACGCAGCTGGTTGGTGTGATCCACCTGCAGGATCGAGTTCTTTTTCACCACGCCAAACAGCACCAGAATGCCCAGCGCCGAATAAAGGTTCAGCGTTTCGCCGCCGATCAACAGGCTCAGCAGGCCAAAGGGGACGGCCAGCGGCAGCGAGATGAGGATGGTGATGGGATGAATCAGGTGCTCGAACTGGGCGGCCAGCACAATGTACATGAGGATGAACGAGAGCGCAAAGGTCCACACGAACTCCCGGAACGTGCGCTCCAGCTCGCGACCGCGGCCGGAAACGCGCGTGACATAGCCCGGCGGCAGGCCCATGGCGGTCGCCTCGTTGCGGAAAGCCTCAATGCGATCGGCCAGCGCAAAGCCGGGGGCCAGGTTCGCGCGAACCGCCGCCATCCGCTGGCGATCCACGCGATCAATGCGCGGCGACGATTCGTTGTCGTAAAACCGCACGACGTTGTCGAGCCGCGAAAGCGTGGGATTGTCTTCGCGCTGTGACGTCGGGCTGGCGTCGTCCTGAGGGCGGGTCATGACGGCGGCCGCCGCGGTGTTCGCCCAGGCTTGCGGCCGCGTGCGCACGTAGAGCTGACTGATGGCGTCGCGGCTGCCGCGGTCGATGCCCACGAGTCGCAGTTCGACGTCGTAGGTATCGTCGGCGCCGGGGTCGTGATAGCGCGAGGCCCGGTCGTCGCCGCCCACGGCAATTCGCAGCGTCTCGGCAATTTCGTGAACTTCCACGCCCAATGCCGCAGCCCTTTCGCGATTGATCTCCACGCGCAGCTCGGGCTTGTCCATGCGCAGCGTGGTGAACGTGTCGACAATGCCCGGCAGCCTGGCCACGCGCTGACGCAGCTCTTCGCTCAGCCTGGCCAGGGTGTCGATATCGGGACCTTCGATCACAAAATCGATGTCCACCGGCGCGCCTTGCCGCAAGCTGGTCAAATTTCGAACGCCCACAATCAGCTCCGGAAAGCGCTTCAGCCGGGCCCGGGCCTGCTCCATCACGGTGCGCTGCGAGAAGTTGTCTTGCCAGGCGACTGAGGGCTCGCCGGCGAGCAGCCCGCGCCAAAACCGGCCCAAGTTGAACGTGCGCGAATTGATATCGGTGAGCTTTACATACAGCTCGGCCCGATTGAGCGTGGTCATGCTGCTGCCGCCCACGGTGGTGAGCACGTGCTCGACGCCGGGAATGCTGGCAATTTCTCCTTCCACGGCGCGCGTGGTGGCATCCATGGTCGCCAGTGAGGCGCCTTCGGCCGCGGTGATGTCGATCTCGAATTCCGATTCGTCGACGTTCGTGGGCACGTAATCCTGCTGCACCATCCTGTACAGCGGCACATTGGCCCAAATGACCGCCAGCGAGACCAGCGCCACGATCCAGCGATGTCGCAAGGCGAAGGCCAGGGCCGCTTCGTACGACACTTCGATCAAGTGATAGATGCCGCGGCGCGAGCGCGGCGCCGTTTCGTCAGCGCGCGTTGCCGGCTTGAGCAGCCGCGAACACATCATGGGCGTCAGCGAGAAGCTGATGATCATCGAGATGATGATGGCTGCCACGGCCGTGACGCCAAACTCGTAGAGCATGCGGCCGGTGACGCTGGAGAGGAACGAAACCGGCAGGAAGACGATCACCAGCGAGAGCGTGGTGGCGAGCACGGCCAGGCCGATTTCGCGCGTGCCCTCGATGGCCGCTTGCATCGGCGGCATCGCCTTTTCTTCGATCAGCCGAAACACGTTCTCCAGCACCACGATGGCGTCGTCGATCACCACGCCCACCATGAGCACCAGCGCCAGCATGGTGACGTTGTTCATGGTGAAATCGAGGAACCGCATCACGGCGAACGTGGAGACGATCGAGCCGGGGATGGCCACGGCCGCGATCAACGTCGACCGCCAGGAGCGCATGAACAGCAGCACCACTACCGTGGCCAGAATGCTGCCGACAATCAAATGGCCGCGAATCTCGTGCAGCGCGGCGTCGATGTAGTGCGACTGGTCCTGAATGACGCTCAGCTGCACGTCGTCGGGCAGCAGGTCGTGACAGCGCTGCAGCCGGCCTTTGACGGCCTCGATCACTTCCACGGTGTTCGTGCCCGACTGCCGCTGAATGGAAACCACCACGGCCGGCTTGCCATCGAGCCGGGCCAGCGTGCGCATCTCTTTCGAGCCGTCGACCACGTTGCCCAAATCGCGCAAGCGCACCGGAGCGCCGTGCGAGCTGGCGACCACCAGGTCCAGAAAATGTTCCGGATCTTCCACGCGCCCCAAGGTGCGCAGCGAAAGCTCGCGCGTGCCGGCATCCACGCGGCCGGCCGGCACGTCGGTGTTCTGCCGGGCCAGCGCGTCGCGCACTTGCATGATCGAAAGCTGATAAGCGGCCAGTCGGCGGGCCTCGATATTGACCTGGATGGCGCGGTCGGTCGCCCCTGAAATGAACACCTCGCCGACGCCGTGCACGCTTTCGATCACGTTCTTGACGAAGCGGTCGGCCAGCACGAAGAGTTCGCGGCTGTCGCGATTGCCCGAGACCACCAGCGACATGATGGGCGAGTAGTCCATGTCGGACTTGTCGACCACCGGCGGGTCGATTTGCGGCGGCAGCCGGTTGACCACGCTGCCCACGGCATCGCGCACGTCGGACGCCGCGGCGTCGATATCGCGATTGAGATTGAACGTAATGATCAACATCGACTGACCGTCACGCGAGAGCGAGCGCAGCTCGTCGATGCCTGCGACCGTGGCCACGGCGTCTTCCAGCAGCTGCGTCACTTCGGTCTCGATTTCCTCGGGCGACGCGCCGGGATAGGTCGTGAAGACGAAGACCGTGGGCAGGTCCATTTTGGGGAAGCGGTCGATCCCCAACTGTTGATACGCGGCCACGCCGGCCACGATCATGGCCATCACCAGCATCAGGGCGAAGACCGGCCGCCGAACGCAGATTTCAGCTAACCACTGCACAGTTCGAACTCCCCCACTGCAATCGCTGGGCGCCGACACGCGCGGCCCGCCCCGCCAGCGGTCAACCGCCCAGTTTTGGCCCGGAGTCGCCGGCCGTGGGCGGCGCATCGCGAACCGCGCGCACCAACCCTTCGCGCCCCTGCTCTCCTCGAATCAGAACCAGGTCTCCCGGCTTGACGCCCGACAAAACTTCCACGCGCTGCGCGTCGCGGCGGCCGATGCGCACCTGTTGCGGCCGCGCCTGATTGCCCGCCACGGTCCACACTTTCTCCACACCGCCGAACGAGGTCACGCTGGTGGCTGGAACGGCTAACGTCTGGCTGCCGTCGTCGATCACGATCTCCGCCTCCGCGAACAGGCCCGTGCGCAGCTTGTTGTCTCGGTTTTCGATATCGGCCTCGATGATCAGCGCGCGGCTGCTGACGTCGAGTGCCGGACTGATCCGCGAGATCTTGGCGTTAACCGGAGTGACCACGCCTTCCAGGTTGATGCGCAATGCCTGGCCCACGGCGACACCCACGGCACTACGTTCCGGCACGCCGGCGCGGAGCCGCAACGGGGACGTGCGCACCAGCGCCGCCACCGGCTGACCGATGTTGACGAAGCTACCCGGCGCAACGCGCGTCTCTTGAATGATGCCGTCGAACGGTGCTTTGATGACGGCGTCGGCCCGGTTTTGATTTGCCATGGCCAGTTCCGAGCGGCGCAGTTTGAGCAGCGCCACCAGCTCTTCCACGCGATTGAGCGAGGAGCGATAGCGGGCCTCGGCCACGCGGGCGGCTGCCTCGCGCGACAGGATCTCTTCCTGCGTCACCACGCCCTTCCCCGCCAGGCTTTTCACGCGCTGCACATTGAGCCGGGCCTCTTCCAGCAGCGCCACCTCCTGCTCGACGACCGGGGCTTTGGCCGGATTGAGCGAATCGTCGGGAGTGTCGGGCTTGAGTCCCAGGCTGGCGCGGGCCTGCGCCACCTGCGCTTCAGCCTGCTTTACGCGCAGATCGAAGTCGTCGGTTTCGAGGTCGGCCACCAGCTGGCCGGCTTTGACCTGCGTGCCGATATCGACCATGACGTTCTTCACACGGCCGGCCACCTTGACGCCGAGGAGCGAATATTCGTCCTCGATCAGCGTGCCCTGCACGCGGACCGTTTGCGGCCACCATTGCAAGGAGGCTTCGACGACGTGAACTTCCGGCTCGCTCGCCGCCGCGGCAGGTGTTGCACCCCCTGGGCGTTTTGCCGGAGACGCGCTCGAGCCGCACCCCGACGCCAGGCACGAGAATGCCAGCGCCAGAACGAGGGATCGACCGGACTGCCAGTTCGGATGATCGCGCATTGCGGACCACATGGACGAGGAAGGAAGACGCCCAGCACCGGCCGCACGAGACCAATACCGCTTCGTCTCAATTCGGTGAGGCGAACAAATCATTGGTTTGGGATACCCCCATATTCTAACCCAACCGCCGGCCTAACGCCGCGCCGATTGACTGGTTTTTTTGCAGGAATCGGGGGTGCGGCTGCCCAGGTGTCCGTGGCCGATAGGACGTTCGGTGGGCAGCCGTCGCAGTGGCGTTCGGCCGATCACGCATGCGGTCGGAGGCTGGCCCCGTCCTGTGCGGTCGCTCGGTTCGTTACGAGCCGGCTGGACGGCGACTATACTAGCCCGGCGTCAACTGAGACCGCCATCGGAGATCTGCCATGACCGTGCTGTGCACCTTGGGAACCCTCGTGCTGTTGACTGTCCTTGCCGGAACCGCGCGATCCGAAGCGCCGCCGACGGAGAAGCCCTTTGCGGCCGATCAGGCCTATCTGAAGGAGCACTACACCAAGTTCGAGTATCGCATACCGATGCGCGACGGCCTGCAGTTGTTCACGGCTGTGTACGTGCCCAAGGACGCGTCGACAACCTATCCGATTCTGCTGCAACGCACGCCGTATAGCTTGCGCCCCTACGGCGAGAGCAACTACCCCACGACGCCGCGCGGGCAGATGAAGTACTACGCCCAGGAGCGATTCATCTTCGCCTTTCAGGACGTGCGCGGGCGCAACGCGTCGGAAGGCGAATTCGTGCACGTGCGCCCGCATCGCCGGGACAAGGGGCCCAAGGACTTCGACGAGAGCACCGACACCTACGACACGATCGAGTGGCTGACGAAGAACGTGCCGCTCAACAATGGCAAGGTGGGTCTAATGGGCATTTCGTATCCGGGCTTCTACGCCGCGGCGGGCATGATCGACGCACATCCGGCGCTGAAGTGCGTCTCGCCCCAGGCGCCGGTCACCGACTGGTTTATCGGTGACGATTTTCGCCATAACGGGGCGTTGTACCTGGCACACTCGTTTCGGTTCTTGTCGTTCTTCGGTCAGCCGGTCGCCCGGCCCACGCGGCAAATGCCGCCGCCGTTCGACTATCAAACGCCCGACGGCTACGAGTTCTACATGCGGCTCGGCCCATTGAATGAGGTCGAGAAGACCCATTTCGAGAAGGGCCTGATCTTCTGGAACGAGTTGCTGTCGCACGGCACGTACGACCAGTTCTGGAAAGAGCGGCTTATCACGCCCCATCTGCGTAACATCCGGCCGGCCGTGATGACCGTGGGCGGCTGGTTTGACGCGGAAGACCTCTACGGGCCACTGCACATCTATCAGGCTACCGAAGAGCAATCGCCCGGTGCCACGAACACCCTGGTGATCGGCCCCTGGTCGCACGGCGGCTGGTACGGCGAACACGGCGACCATTTGGGCCACGTGTCGTTCGATCAGCAGACGGCGGTGTTCTATCGCAACCACATTGAGCTTGCGTTTTTGAAACACTACCTGAAAGGCGCGGCCGATCCGAAGCTGCCGGAAGCCTATGTCTTCGAGACGGGCACCAACCAATGGCGCAAGTACGACGCCTGGCCGCCCAAGAACACCGCGGCCAAGACCCTGTACTTTCACGCCGGCGGCCGCTTGAGCTTCGATCCGCCGGCACCGGCCGAGGGCGAGGCCTTTGACGAGTACATGAGCGACCCGGCAAAGCCCGTGCCCTTTATTCCCAACGTCGCCATTGGCATGACCGACGAGCACATGCTCGACGATCAGCGCTTTGCCTCGTCGCGCACGGACGTATTGGTATACGCCACCGACCCGCTGGAGGAGGACGTGACGATCGCCGGACCGCTGTCGCCGCGGCTGTTTGTTTCGACAACGGGAACCGATTCCGACTGGGTCGTGAAACTGATTGACGTGTACTCGGGAGATTTTCCCAACCCGGATCCGAATCCGGCGAACGTGCAAATGGGCGGCTATCAGCAACTGGTGCGCGGCGAAGTGATGCGCGGCAAATTTCGCGACAGCTTTGAAGCGCCCGCGCCGTTTGAGCCCGGCAAAGTCACGAAGGTGGAGTATGTGATGCCCGACGCGTATCACACATTTCGGCGCGGGCACCGGATCATGGTGCACGTGCAAAGCTCGTGGTTTCCTCTGGTCGACCGCAACCCGCAGCAATTCATGGACATTGCACACGCCCGGGCGACAGACTTCAAAAAAGCAACGCAGCGCGTCTATCGCGCAGCGGGCGCGAACTCGCAGTTGCAAATCCACGTGCTGCCGCGCTAGCGCTCGTGACCGCGGCCGGGCCGCGCCGATCGCTCTTGAGATGCGCCGGCCCCTCGGCTGTGATTTTTTTCTGGCTGGTCGTTCAGGAGCCACGAGATTCCGCGAACGACACGCTGCGCTCGGCAGTGGGGAACGGTTTTGACTGCGGAGCAAGCAGAACTTGGCTTTCGCTCCCTGAGACCTTCCACAGCATTCTCAACTAGGGGAATCGTCGTGTGGTCTCGTCCACAACCTTGCGCGCAGGCGCGCGACGCGGCCGAGAAATTTCGGTTCGTTTTTGGTTGCAAAATTACAGGCGATTGATAGCTTTAGCCTAACGCTCGGGCCGGATAGGTACCTACACGGGTCCGGGCGACGTGCGCGAATGACGCGCGACGCTTTTCGGCAGGAGCCGATCGGCCGATTGAATTGTCAGAGCCGACGTGAAGGAACACTTCGTGGTGTTCATTTCGCGCCGGCTTTTTTTTCAGCCGCGTGGCACGCACGGAGCGCGCCGGGCAACGACGACACAACTCACGCCCCATACCTTCACGAATCGACAACCACGCACAGCCCGCCAGACGAGGAGCACCCCCATGCGATTTGCAGCTTTGTCATCCCTGTTTACACGAACCACCAAGAAGCCATCGCGACAGGCGCGCCCGCCGCGCCACTTTCGCGCGTTCGTCGACGCACTCGAGCGACGGGAACTGTTGGCGGTGTTGTGGGTCGACAACAATCCCGCGAACGTGGCAGTGCATCCGGCAGACTTTACGACGATCTCCGCGGCCGTGGCGGCGGCCAATCCCGGCGATACGATCCGGGTGGCGACCGGCGTCGCGCCGTACGATGAGAACGTGCTGGTCGATAAGCCGTTGACATTCCTGGGCGGTCAGAAGCGTTGGTTCGGCGAGCTAAACACCACGACCGTGCGGGAAGGCACGTCGTCGGCCGCATTCACCGTGCAGGCCAACAACGTGACGATCAGCGGCTTCACCATTACGCCGCAGCCCACTGCCGTCGGCGGCGCCGAGGGCATCTCCACCGATGCTCCCTACTCCAGCCTGCGGGTGTTGAACAACACGTTCACCGGGAATACGCTGGGCATCTTTCTCAATAGCGACGGCGTGCTGCCAAACGTGGTGCGCAACAACAAATTCATCTCCAACAACCTGGCCGGCCCCGCGACCGGAAACGGCATCTTCTCCGACCTGGGTCTGAAGAACGTCGTCATCAGCCACAACACGTTCACCGGCCACACGACGTCTTCCATCAACCTGTTCGGCGGACCGGGCGCACTGGCGACTCCGGACGAGCATTCCGACATCAAGATTCTCAGCAACTCGATCAAGAACGATTCGCCGATCATCGCCGTCAATCTGACCGGCTCTGAAATCAGTTGGAACACGATCTCCAATCCCACCCATGGCGACGGCATTCTGTTGGCCGGTGCCGTGACCGAGACCAAGGTTGTGGGCAACAAGCTGACCGGCAACGCCACCAGCGGCGCGGGCATTTCGGTGCGCGTCAGCGACGTGGCCAGCGGCGGCTTCTTCAACGTGGCGCACGATGTTAACGGCGACCCCATCCCCAATTCCGGACTGGATATCGTCGACAACGAAATCTATCGCTGGGGCGAGAGCGGCATCTACCTCCGCGATCTGACCAGCGACGTCTACATCGCCTGGAACAGCGCAAGCAGCAATGGTACGGGCAGCGATCCGACCGTCGGCGACGGCATCAGTATTGCCGATTCGTCGAACATTCTCTTAACCAAGAACACCACCGTTCAGAACCGCCGCAACGGCGTCTACCTCAACAATTCCTCGCTTGTAACGATCAATTGGAGCACGATCGGCGCCAACGGTGTCGACGGCATTCGATTGGAAAACGGCTCGACGCAAAACTTGATTACCCGAGTCGACGTCTACCACAACGGCGACTTCGTCGCACATACCGGCAACGGCGTACACCTCATCGACTCCAGCAACAACCGAGTGGAATGGATGAGTTCCAACGG
Source organism: Pirellulales bacterium (assembly GCA_050250435.1). Classification (GTDB taxonomy): domain Bacteria; phylum Planctomycetota; class Planctomycetia; order Pirellulales; family PALSA-1355; genus JBFWOR01. The sequence continues at coordinate 30,346 of JBFWOR010000028.1, forward strand.
CAATGCCAGCGACGGCATCCTGGTGGAAGGAACCTCTGCCGGCAATGTGATCCGCAGGAACACAGCCTGGAACAACTACCTCTACGACCTGGAGGATACCACGGTGGGCAGCGGCACGGCCGGCACTGCAAATACCTGGTACGGCAACAATGCCCAGAAGCGCTCACCGGCTGGACTTGGCTAGTCGCCGCCGAAGGGCGTATCGCAGTGGACCAACGCCTGGGCGAGCGGCGGTAACACGCCGCTCGCTTGCTATACTGGCGGCTTCACGGGCGCCTGAATCGTGGGACGGTGTGTTTGCGCCCCGGTAACGGCCCCGACGCCACACGCCTGAAGGAGCTTCGCATGCGATCTGGCAGGAACGCGGCACTGACGATTCTTTCGCTCGCGGCGATCGCCGCAGTCGCCAGCGGGCCGGCTTGCGCCCATGCAGCTGCCGCCGATGGGCCGTGGGCGCGGGCCACCGAAGACGACCGCGCCATCACGATCGATACCGACAAACTGTCCGCCGTCATTCCCAAGAACCGTCCCAAGCATTGGATGACCGGGATCGAGAAGGGATCGTTTCTCGACAAGGCAACCGGCTTTCGCGAGATCGGCGACGGGTTAATGGTTGTCGATTGGCTGATGGAAGCCGGCAGCGATGAGGCGTGGAGCGAACAGGTAATCGCGCCCGACGGCAACGGAGTGGGTCGCTACACCTGGCACACCAACGAGACCGAGCCGGCGCGGCAGACGTACGCGCGCATGGCGCACGGCAGCAGTCATCGCAAGCGCATGGTCGAGGGGCCGCAGCTTTGCCACCGCATGAAGCCCGTGCAGCCGCAGATCATCCAGGGCAAAGACTTCGTGGCCGTGCGGACAACGTACACTTTCGAGTACGCGGCGCCGGGCCGCAAGCCCGGCTCGAAGTGGACGCAATTGGTCGTCTTTCCGCAGGGCGAGCGCTATTTTCTGTTGATGGACAAGGTGGACTGCGTGAACGACTCGCCCGAGACGTTTCTGCGCAACGACACCCCCGGCTGCGTGCGGCACGAGATGGGCGACACGTTCAGCGAGATTTACTTGAGTTACTTGAGCGGCCCCCAAGGCGTGCGGATCCCGGCTGCCGAGTTTTTCAGCCCCTTCCCTCCGGATCTGAAGTTCGGCTACCGGCGCGACACGCACCAGTTGCCGCGCGACTTCATTCGCGCCTATCACCTGCGCGACAAGTCTACCGGCCAGGAAGGTCCCTGGCTGGCCGGGCTGACGCTGGACCCGGCGGTGGTCTACGAAGCCTGGTGTAGCCAGCGGCCGGGCGGAATTATCGTGATGATCGAGGAAGTCTACGGTCAACCGGTGAAAGCCGGCGACTCATTTAGTGCGGCGCACGTGGTGGGCTATTTCGACGACGTCGACGCTATGCACCAGGTCTACGATCGCTACCGCGGACATCGCGGGCTAACGGCAGATGCCAACGGTTGGCAACTGACTAAGTAGGCTCGCGCTTGACCGATGCCGGCTCGGCACAGCCAGGCATTCGATCCGCCAGCAGTTGCGCGTGCAGCACGGCACGCTCACGGTGCAGCTCTTCGACCCGGGCCAACGGTAGCCGCGGGTCTTGCAGCCGCGCATTGAGGCTCTTCATGCGCTTGATGAGCTGGGCGCGTTCGGCCGGAGACATTTTGAGCATACGGCCATTCACCTCCCGGCGGCCCGTGACGTGCACAGGCCGCGGCCATTGGGAGAGGTATGAGCGTGATCTCCTACCCCAAGCATAGGTTACAAATCGGCGGTTTGCCCCGCTGAAGTGCGGACCTTATGCCAGAGCCCTGGTGGTCTGCCGCAGCTGGAAAACGGCGGGGCCAGAAGGTGGCCGCCCGTCGCGGAGCAACGGAGGGTCGTTGATAAATTGCTCGCATACCCGGATCGCGCGCGGCTAGAATCTCGTTTGTGGCGGGGCTATTGCGCAGCGACACGACATAGGGAGCGACGCATGGGGCCGACGTTTAAAACCGATCGCTTGTTGGTATACAAGATTTCCCTCGAGCACGATCCAGCCAGCCGTTTTGATCAGTACGTGGCTTACGAGCGCACTGCCAACGACCATCCCTATCGGCACGTGGTCGATTGCAGCACGGCGCGGGGAGAGAATTGCGTGCTCTGGATTCAGACGCGGGCCCGCGAGCGCGCCGGCCTGGCGTTGGAGCTGCTCAACGGCATTGCAGCGCACGAACGCTACAGCGAACCGCTCTATCCCAACTATACAATCAGCGGCACGGCCGACGCCCTGTTCGCCAAGCACGAACAGTGTTTTAAGAGCCAGTCGGCGAGCGCGCGTTGAGTTCTGCACGAGGCCGGAGTTGGCGCGGGACGCGGGCAGGCGGGCAAGGAAGCGGGGTCGCGCCCGTCAAATCGCCTCAAACGCGCGCCGGTGCCCCGGGGCACGAAAACAGCCCCCGCATCACCCAGTTGGGGCCGCACGACGGAGATAAGCCCCGCGCTGGGCAGCCATTGCGACATGTTTGGGCGAAATGCGGGTGGCATTTATTTCTCGTTTGCCTCGGGGGTCGTGCTGGACACGGGTGCGCCCACGATTCACAATGTCGGCGGGATGTGACTTAGAGGCAGCATAGGTTGTCGTCGCTCATCCAAGACCGGGATGGAGCAACAGCCAAGCCAGGTCGCCAGTTGATTTCGCCGTCGCTAGGGCGCGACGCCCCATGCGCCGGCGAGATAGGCACAACTCGGCGCCAGGACTGGGTGTCGCCGCCGCATGGCCAATCGGCGTGTCAGAGCGGTTGCGTCGGCTACCTTTTCGTAGGCGAAAACATGCAGTCCAATCCCCGTTGGCACTGGCGGCATGGAGCCCCCCGCAAAAACGCAACCGGCCGGCCCGCCCGCCCTGCCCGCGCGGCGGGCCGTTTTCTCTTTGCCGGCGAGCCACTGGAGCGCCGCCTGCTCCTGACGGTGCCCACGGTATTGTCGATCAACCGCACCGTGCCGAGTTACCAGGACACGGGAGCGGCGAGCGTCACGTACTCGGTCAAGTTCAGCGAGCCGGTAACGAACGTGGGGGCGGACGATTTTCGTGTTGCGACCAATAGCAACGCCCACGTTCAAATGCCCTTGCAAGTGGTGGGCAACCAGTCGAACTACGTGGTCATGGTCAGCGGCATTCAGGGCGCCGGCGAACTGCGATTGGACCTGATCGACAACGACTCGATTCGCAACGGTACGAATGTCCCGCTGGGGGACACGGGCTTGTTCAACGGCAGCTTTCAAGGTCAGACATTCGTCATCGATCAGGTCGCGCCCAGCGTGGTGTCGATCACCCGGGCGGGACCCGTCGATTTGCCGTGGGGTACGACGAGCGCAGATTTTGCGGTCACCTTCACGGAGTCAGTCACGGGCGTGGATGCCGCCGATTTCGTGCTCGCGCTGGGCGGCAGCGCAGCCGCCGCGGGACCAATCGTCGTGTCGGGCAGCGGCAGCAATTACACGGTCACGGTCAACGGCGTCACGGGCGCCGGTTCGTTGGGTCTGAATTTGCGCGACGACGGCAGCATCCGCGACGTCAGCAACAATCCGCTCGCCCGATCAGCCGGCCCAACATCGTTCGCCCCGGTATCGAACATCGCCGCCGGTCCGGTGACCATCTCCGTCGACGCCGGCGACTTCAACGGCGACGACAATCCGGATCTGGTGGTGGCGAATTTCTTTGGCGAAGACGTAGGCATTCTGCTCGGTAACGGCGACGGCACGTTTCAAAGCCAGAACACCTTTCCGACGGGCGTGGATCCGAATTCCGCGGTGGCGGAAGACGTCAACGGCGACGGCCAGCCCGATCTCATCGTGCCCAACTTCATCGACGACAACGTCAGCGTGCTGCTGGGCAACGGCAACGGCACGTTTCAGGCACAGGTCACTTACCTCACGCAGCAAGATCCCACGGCGGTCGACGTGCGCGATCTGAATGGCGACGGCAAGCCCGATCTGGCGGTCACCAATCGGGGCAGCGCAAGCGTGAGCGTGCTGCTGAACAATGGCGACGGCACATTCCAGCCGCAGGTCGCCTATGCCGTCGGCACGCAACCACAATCCGTAGACATTGCCGACTTCAATGCCGACGGCCAGCGCGACCTGGTGGTTGCCAACGCGCTAGGCAACAACGTGAGCGTGCTGTTGGGCAACGGCAACGGCACGTTCGGGCCGCAGGCAACCTATGCGACCGGGCTGCGGCCGCAAAGTGTTGCGGTGGCCGATCTCAATGGCGACCGCATTCCCGACCTGCTCACTGCCAACTTCAACGACAATTCACTGGCCCTGCTGCTGGGCAACGGCAATGGCACGTTTCAGGCCGCCACTTTTTGGGGCACGGGCGTGCAGCCCCAAGCCGTCGCCGTGGCCGACGTGAATGCCGACGGAAAACGCGACGCCATCGTCGCCAATTCGCACGACGACACGCTGGGCATTCTACTGGGCAATGGCGACGGCACATTCGCGCTGCAAACGACCTACGCTGCCGACACCTCGCCGTACGCCCTCGCAACGACCGACGCCAATCGCGATGGTCGGCTCGACTTGCTCAGTGCGAATTTTCTCGGCGCCGGTGTGAGCGTGATTCTGGCGGCCGCGATTCCCGACGTTGTCGGGCAAGCCTACACGCTGCCGCCGGCGGCCGTCGTGGCGCGGCGACTGTTCTATAACAACTCCAGCTTCGACGGAAACAGTTCGGCGATCAATGCTGCCGATGACGCCGCGATTGCCACCGACAAGACCGCCTATTTGCCAGGGTCGGGGTTAGCCGCGTACACTGCGGTTTCGAACTATTCCCGCGGCGTTAACGGCATCATGGTCGACTTGCTGGGGCCGGGATCCCACAGTGCGATCAGCGCGAATGACTTTGTCTTCAAACTGGGCAACAACAATACACCCAGTGCCTGGTCGCCCGCGCCGGCCCCCAGCGCCATCTCCGTGCGCGCAGGCGCCGGTGTCAGCGGTTCCGATCGCGTAGAGATCACCTGGACGTCCGGCAGCATTCAGAACCAGTGGCTCGAAGTGCAAGTGCTGTCGAATGCCCGCACCGGACTGGCCGCGCCAGACGTCTTTTTCTGGGCCAGCCGCATCGGCGATACCGGGGTGCCGGCGCCAGACTCGTTTACGACTACTGTCTCGGGCGACGCGGCCGACATTGTCGCCGTCCTGGGTATTGCGCAGGGAATTACCGACCCGCGCGACATCGATCGCAGCGGCACAATTACCACCAGCGACTATACGCTCGCCCTCATCAATGTTGGCTCGACCACGCGTCTGAACCTGGGCAGCGGGGGGCCCTTCGCGCCGGACGATGATACCGCGGCCGTGCCCCTCTGGGCCACCGCCACCGCGGCGGTTTCCCCGACGGTGCTGCCTGCCGGGCCTGGCCCGTTATTCCGATGGCGGGCGACCGCCGTCAGCAAGGGCGAGTTTGTTCGCCAGGTCAACGACCCGGCCGCGTGGCTGATCGATTCGGTCCCAGCGCTGGCGACCGAATGCGTCAACGAACTCGACGAGCTGGTGCTCGACGCTCTGGCAGTCGAAGTGGCGCTCCGCCGGTAGGCGGGTGGCGTTCTTGTGTCCTGGCGCGAGCGTGCTAGGCTAATCTGATGAGACCGATGCTTTCGGCGCGCGCGGCAGGCGGCAAGCAAGCAAGGAGTATCGGATGAACATCACGATGATCGAAGTGCCGACAGCGGCAATGAGCGAGGAAACGCGAGCGGCTCTGGTCGAAGCCGACGTGATCACCGGCATCGACGTGCAAAGCGAGTGCGAATTCACCATCTTCGGCACGCCGCCGCTGGAGAGCACGGTAACGCTCAAGCGGCCGGCGGCCATGCGCGTGGTTCAAATCCGCCTGCACGGCACCGAGGGCGAGCTGGACGAACTGTTGACTCTGGTGCGGCGACTCAAAGGGCTGGATCGGTAGATTGGGCCCGCAGTGTACCGCGCCGCTCACAGCGTTTTGAGATATTCGAGCACGGCGCGCTTCTCGTCGTCCGACAGCTCGTTGGGGAACAAGTGCCCGGCGGCGCTCTTGCCGGTCAGGCGCGTGTTGAAATAGCGCCGCTTCTGTTCGGGCTGCTTTACGTCGGCAGGCAGCGCGTCGAAGGTGGCCACTTCCAGCCCCACGCGCTCGTGATCGTAGCCGTCCTCGCTGCGCTGCCAAACTGCGGGCCGCTCGTCGGGATGAAGCACGTGCCACAACGTCGGCACAGAGCCGTTGTGAAAGTACGGGGCGCTGGCCCAAATGCCATCCAACGGCGGGGCCACGTAGCCCTCGGGCTCTTCCACCACCTCCAGCTTGCCGTATTCGCCGAACCAGCTCTCGCGGTAAAAGCGGCGATGCTCGGCCGGCATGCCCTCCAGCCGCGTGCTATCGGTGCCGACCACATCCATCGCAATGCGCTTTTCCGGGTAATTGCCGCCCGCGCCGTACGTGCCGTGGCAATCGGCACAGGCGCGCTCGAACGCCGCCCGCCCGGCAGTGGCCAGCGCGTCGTCGACCGGTGCGGAGTATTTCGGCGGTTCGAGGGAATCGATCCAGGCCAGGATATCACGAAAGTCTTCTTCGCGTTCTTTGAAGCTGGTGGCATCGTTCGTCGGCGTGAGCGCAAACTGCATGATCACGCGATGCGTCTTGGGCACGAAGCCGTCGATGTACAGGTTCTTCTTCCGTTTGACGTTCCAGTAGGGGGGCGGGTCGAGGTCGTGGTTTTTGAACTTGGGAAAGTTTGGCGTCTTCACGATGTTCAAATCCTTGTCGCGCAGCGCCGTCAACACCACGCTGAACACTTGGGCGTTGGTGGTGCCGTTGGAGCGCCCCAATGGAATGAACGAGCCCATCGAATCGCCGTGGCCGAGCTTCTCGCCTGCCGCCTTGCGGGCCAGGAGCAAATCTTGCGTCAGCGTTTCAAAGGCGAAGTGCGAATTGCCCACGCCCCAAACAACGCGGCCGGCAACCTTGCCCTGATGGCAAGTCAGGCAGTTCATCGCCCAGCCGCCCTGGCCGTCGTCGACCACGCCCAGCGGCGGACCGGAGGGATTCTCGGGATCGGCCACCAGGCCGTAGCGCGCGAACGCCAGCTGGCGGCGCGCGGCGGGGTCGGCCGCCTCGGCCTGCCGCTTCAAATCGTCCGGCCAGACCTGCCACAAACTGTCGAACTGGGCGGCGGTGAAATCGGCCGGCGAATACGGCTTGGTGCGCAACAGCTGCAAACCCCGGGCCGCCGCTGAATCGGCCTCGATCTCGGCGCCGCTCACCCGATTTGATCCGGACCCATCGGACAATGCCCCGACGACGAGCACGATTGCCAGGCTGCGCAGAAAAAGCTGAAAGGATGCACGTCGCATGAAGTGAATCTCGCACGCGAAGAGAGTGGTCGCCCGCCGCCGACCGTGCCACGAAATTGCCCAGGCGGCGGTGACAGGCAGTCTAGGTTGCCGCCAATGCGCCGGTCAAGCGCAGGCCATTATTCGCCAACCAGCCCCTGCGGCACCATCGGCAGCGACGTCAGGCGCACGCCGCTGGCGGCGAAGATCGCATTGCCGATTGCCGGAGCCACGGCCACGATCGGCGTCTCGCCGGCGCCCGCCGAGGGCAGGTCGGTCCGCGGCACGAGCACGGTTTCCAGCACCGGCACGTCGCTGAACCGCGGCACGCGATAGCGGGCAAACTTGGGATTGGTGATCCGGTCGTCGGCAAACTGAATCGCCTCGAATAAGGCTCCGCCCAACCCCATGATGACCGCGCCTTCGATCTGATTGGTTAGATGGTCCGGATTGACGATCGCGCCGCACTCGAAGGCGGTCACCAACCGCACGACGCGCACCTTGCCAGTGGAAGAATCGACCGCCACCTCGGCACAAGTGGCCACGTAACTGCCCTTTTCGGACCCACCGCCGATACCATAGCCGTGCCCGGCGGGCGCCTTGTTTCTGCCCCAGCCGAATGCTTTCGCCGCGGCCTCCAGCACGCCGCGCAAGCGCTCGTCTTTCAGGTTCGCCAGGCGAAACTCCAGCGGGTCTTTGCCCACCGCGTGCGCCAACTGGTCGATGTGACATTCCCGGGCAAAGTGGTTCGCCGTGGCAGCCAAGGCCCGGTACGATCCCTGCCGCAACGGCGACTCGACCGAATGAAACTGAACGCGCTGATTGGGGATCTCATAGAGCGGGCGGATGGCCGAGCCGCCTGAGTTGTAGTTGTGAAAATCCCAGGCCGTGAGCGTGCCGTCGTTGCGCGCGCCGGCCGTCACGTCGATCACGCCGGCTGGACGAAAATAGGCCCAGGTGAATTCTTCTTCGCGAGTCCACACGAGCTTGACCGGTTTGCCGGCAGCCCGGGCCAGGCGCGCCGCCTCGATCGCGGCCTCGCCGCTGTGCTTGCCGCCATAGCCGGAGCCGGTATCCGGCACGATCACGCGCACCTTCTCCTGCGGAACGCCGAAGGCCGCCGCCAGATCTCCGCGGACGCCGAACGGGCGCTGCGTGCCTGTCCACACCGTCAGCTTGCCGTCGACCCATTCCGCCACCGCTGCCCGGGGCTCGAGCGGAGCATGCGCGATATAGGCGATCGTATAGGTGGATTTCACTTGATGATCGGCCGCGTTGAGCCCGTCGTCGATCGAACCGCGCATCGTGTTGCCGCGACCAAAGCGACCGCCGGCGGCCGCCCCCGCCGATTTTCGCAACGCGTCGTAGAGCGTCTCCTGGGAGATCGCCGCCGCCGGACTCCATTCGGCGCGAATCGCGGTCAGCGCCTGCTCGGCCTGGCGACTACTGGGCGCGGCGACGCCGATGAACTGCCCATCGTGAACTGCAGTCACCCCAGCGATCGCTTGCGCCGCCGCGACATCGGCCGAGACGAGGGTGGCGTGCAAGCTGGCCGGACGCAGCACCTTGCCAACCAGCATGCCGGGCCGCGCCAGGTCGGACGTGTACTGATGTTTGCCGGTGACGATGTCGCGCCCGTTCACCTTCGGCGCGGACTGACCTTGTACCTTCCACTCGTTCGCACCGCGCACTTTCGCGTCCTGGCCGACCGTTTTGGCCAGCTGCTTTCCGGCGGCCAAGTGGGCGAACGTGACCGATCGCCCGGATGCCGCATGGGTGATCTGCCCGTCGGCGATCGTGAGCGTATCGCGTTCGACCCGCAGCTCGCCGGCGGCCGTCTCCAAAAGCAGCTCGCGCGCGGTCGCCGCCACGCGACGAATCTGCGGCGCCATTGCCGGAGTCGAGCGGCTGCCGAAAGTGCCGGCATCGAACGGCACGAGTTCCGTATCAGCCAGCACGAAACGAATGGCCGACATCGCTGTCGGCAATTCCTCGGCCACGGCTTGCGTCAGCGACGTGCGCACGTTCTGGCCGACTTCGACCTTGCCGCTATAAACGGTCACCGTGCCATCGGCGGCAACGTGTAACCAGGCGCTCAGCTCCTGAGAAACGCCTCCGCTGCCGCGCCGGTTGCGCGGCCGCTCTGCCTGTTCTTCCTGCGCGGAGACCTCCGCGGCCAGCAGGCACACGACGATGCCGCCGCCCAGGGCTTTCAGAAAATCGCGCCGCTCAAACTCGAATTCATAACGCGGGGCCTCGAACAACTCGTAGCGCTCCGACTCGATCGACTCGTCCAGCAGCAGTTCGCGGGCGGGATCCATCAGGCACCTCCTTTCGCGGAGGCCGCGGCCTGTTCGATCGCCAGCATGATGCGGGCGTACGTGCCGCACCGGCAGATGTGCCCCTCCATCGCCTTGACGATCTCGGGCCGGCTGGGCGCGCTGTTCTGGCTGAGCAAAGCCACGCCGCCCATGATCATGCCGGGCGTGCAATAGCCGCACTGCATCGCGCCGGCGTCGAGAAAGGCCTGCTGTAGCGGATGCAGCTGGCCATCGGCTGCGAGCGACTCGATCGTACGAATTTCTTTGCCCTGGCACTGGCGGATCAGCGTGATGCAAGAGCGCGTTGCCTGGCCGTCGATGAGAACGGTGCAAGCGCCGCAGCTTCCCTCGCCGCAGCCATATTTGCTGCCGGTGAGCTGCAGTTCGTCGCGCAGCACGGCCAGCAGCCGATCGTCCTGCGCGGCGTGGACCGTGTGCTGCACGCCGTTGACGTTGAGCTCGAGCGTGTCCGCCATCGGATATGCCTCCCCAGGGGTGCAGGCGTGTTGCCTCGGCACGAGCAGTCTAACGGCTAGTTATACCGCGCAGCGCCAGGCGGCCCAGCATGATTTCGGTGGTCTGGTCCGCAAACGCGCGTAGGCCCGGCGGGCCCCAGCGGGTATAAACTCGCCCTCTGCCAGGCTGTGAATTCAGCGCTCGGCTGCGGCAGCAAAGATGCGACCTCGAATTGCCAGAGCATAGGAGAAACCGCCATGACCGAGTTGCAACCGTCGCGACGACTTTCGCGTGGAAAGATCTTGCCCATGGGTGTTGTGCTGCGCGATCCTGAGGGACGCGCGCTCGTCGTCATTGCATTATTCTTGGTGGTCGTTGGCACGGTGTTCTATCACTTCGTCGAAGGATGGCAACTGATCGACGCGCTGTATTTTTGCGTGACCACGTTGACCACGGTCGGTTTCGGCGACTTGGCGCCGCAGACGACGCTGGGGCGGGCCTTCACCATTCCCTACGTCATCGTGGGCGTGGGGCTGATGATTGCGCTGGTGAGCATGCTGGCTCATGTGCGCGTGCATCAAGGGCTGAACCCGCCGCGGCCGATGGATCACGGTCCCGGCGCTCACGGTCCGTAGTTGTGCCGCCTGTCTCGTCCGGCGTTGCCCGTCCACCGCCAGGTGCCGATAGTTCGCGCGAGCCACTCCCCCTGGTACGATGGCCCTCGCGTTCTGACGGGTCGACGCAGGCACACTCTTCGCGAGGCAACTCATGTCCGGCAAACCACGTGGCGTATCACCGCGATCGCGCCCCTCACGGCGCTCCTTTCTGGCCTCCGCGGGCGCCGCGGCGTTCGGATTTACAATCGTCCCGCGCCACGTCTTAGGCGGTGCGGGCTTCGTTCCGCCGAGCGAGCGCGTGAACCTGGCCGGTATCGGCGCCGGGGGAATGGGCGGCGGCGATATCGGCATGCACGCCAAAAACGGCGCCCAAATCGTGGCCCTGGCCGATGTCGACGAAGCGCGTGCCGCCGGATCGTTCCAGGCGTTTCCCAAGGCGCGGCGCTACAAAGACTTTCGCGAGCTCATCGATCGTGAGGCGGCGCATATCGACGCGGTGTCGGTCGGCACGCCCGATCACGTGCACGCGGTGGCCGCCATGGCCGCCATTCGCGCCGGCAAGCACGTCTATTGTCAAAAGCCGTTGACCCACACGTTGTTCGAGTGCCGGCAGCTCACGCAAGCCGCCCGCTCGGCCGGTGTGGCCACGCAGATGGGAAATCAAGGGCACGCCAGCGAAGGATCGCGCCTGACGAACGAATGGCTGCAGGCGGGTGTGATTGGCAGCGTGGCCGAGGTGCACGTCTGGTCGGACCGCGCGGGGCTGTTGTGGAAGCAAGGCATCGACCGGCCGAAGGACACGCCGCCGGTGCCCTCGACGCTGGATTGGAACTTGTGGCTTGGCCCGATTCGCGAGCGTCCTTATCACCCGGCGTACGTTCCCACACTGTGGCGCGGCTGGTGGGATTTTGGCACCGGCGCGCTGGGCGACATGGGCTGCCACATCATCGACCATCCCGTTTGGGCGCTGAATTTGGGTGCGCCCACGACGGTCGAAGCCAGCACCACCCTCGACGGCTCGCAGTTCGACGGCAATCGCCCCAACACGGAGACGTTTCCGATTGCGGCGATCATCAACTTCGAGTTTCCCGCGCGCGGCGAGCAGCCGCCGGTGAAGATGACCTGGTATGAAGGCGGCTTGATGCCGCCCACGCCGGCTGAAATGGGTCCCGGCGAACGGCTGCCCGGCAACGGCGTGCTATACGTCGGCACCAAGGGCAAGATGTTCCACTCATCGCATGGGGGAATACCGGAGCTCTTGCCGCGCACCCTCACCGAGCAGGCCCGCGCCGTTCCCAAAACCATGCCCCGCTCGACAGGTCACTATGAGGAATGGCTGGCCGCCTGCAAAGGTGGTCCGCGGCCCGCTTCGAACTTTGATTACGCGGGGCCGCTGACCGAAATTGTGCTGGTTGGCGTGCTGGCGCTGCGGGCTCCCGGCCGCCGGCTCGAGTGGAACAGCGCAGAACTGAAAGTTGCCAATGCGCCCGAGCTGGATGCCTTGGTGCACACCGAGTATCGCGCAGGCTGGAAGCTCTAGGGCACCGTGCGCTTTTGCCAGCAGATTCCACTCAGGAGCCACAGGTGACGAAGCCGCTCGCGGGAATTCGCGTCTTGGACTTTGGCCGCTTTATTGCGGCACCCTATGCCGCCATGATGCTGGCCGATTTCGGCGCGGACGTAATCCGCATCGAGCGCCGCGACGGGGGCGAAGACCGCTGGGTCGGTCCGATCACCGAGAGTGGCGAGGGCGGGCTGTTTCTCAATATTAATCGCAACAAGCGCGGCATGACGCTCGATCCCGGGCATCCGCAAGCCGGACCGATCGTGGAGCGGCTGGTGCGCGGCGCGGACGTGGTGATGGTAAATTTGCCCATCGACGTGATGCGCAAGTTGCGGCTGGACTATGACTCGCTGCGCGCGATCAAGGATGACATCATCCTGGTGATGGCCTCCGCCTTTGGACCCGACGGGCCCTATGCCCAGCGTGTGGGCTTCGACGGCATCGCCCAGGCCATGAGCGGCGCCATGGACCTGACGGGCTTTGCCGAGGCGCCGGTGCGCTCGGTTGTCCCCTGGGCCGACTATGGCACCGCCTTGCACGCGGCGTTCGGCACCATGGCCGCGCTCTTGCATCGCACGCAAACCGGCCGTGGGCAGCTGGTCGACGTGTCGCTTTTGGCCACCAGCGTGATGTTCATGATGTCGCTCTTGGCGGAACGCGCTGTTACCGACGTTCGCCGAGTGCGCCAGGGGAATACCGCGTTCTGGACGGCTCCCAGCGATACGTATCGCACGCGCGACGGCTGGATCCTCGTACCGACGATTGGCGACCCCATGTTTCGCCGCTGGGCGCGATTGGTGGGCCGCGAAGACTTGCTGGCCGATCCGCGCTTTCGCGACGATCTGTCCCGAGCCGATCACCACGCGGTGATCAACGAGGCCATGAGCCAATGGTGCGCGGCCAGAACACGCGCCGAGGCGATCGCGGAGCTCGAACGATCGCGGCTGCCGTGTGGACCCGTCTATGAGCTGGACGAGGTCTTGGCCGATCCGCAAGTGAACGCCCGCGGGCTGGTGCAGCGTACACCCTGGCCTGATCTCGCGACGGGCGCGCCCGTTTCGCCACCGGCGGTGCGGCTGAGCGATTCACCTGGCGATGTGCACGGCGCGGCGCCGCGCCTGGGCGAGCACACCGATGCCATCCTCGACGAGCTGGGGTTTTCGCCGGCTGAAATCGCCGCCTTCCGCGAGCAGGGCGTGGTTTAAGGTCGCGCCGCCACTGTGGTGGGACGCGCGGCCGCTTGAGCCGTTTTCGTGCTAGCACTGCGCCCGGATTGGGCCAGGTCGAATACTGTACACATGAACACATTATGCGTATAATGACGGTGGTGCGAGGGACTGTCTTCAATTGCAGGTGCTGCTATGACCAATGCCCAAATCGCCTCGGTGCTCGACGAGATTGCCCTGCTGCGACAACTGCGCGGCGAGAGCCCGTTTCGCGTGTCGGCGTATCGCAACGCGGCCATCACCCTGCGCCGCATGAAGCCATCGGTGGCGGCCCTCTATGCCCGCGAGGGCCTGGCCGGCTTGCGCGAGCTGCCGGGCGTGGGCACGTCGCTGTCGCGCCGGATTGGCGAGATTGTTCGCACCGGTCATTCGCGGCTCTTGGACCGGCTGCAGGAAAAGCAGCAACAGCCGACCGAACTGTTGACCACGCTGCCGAACGTGGGCCCGCGTTTGGCGGGCCGTATTCAAGCCACGCTGGGCACCAGTTCGCTCGAGGAATTGCTGCGGGCAGCGCACGACGGACGGTTGCGCCGCGTGCAAGGCGTCGGCCGTAAGCGGGTACAGGCCATTCGCGAGAGCCTGGCGGCGCGGCTCAATGCCGCGCGGACCGCGCCCGTGGAAACGTCCGTGCTGGGTGAACCGCCGGTGGCGGAGCTCCTGGAGATCGACCGGCAGTATCGTCGCCAGGCGGCGCGCGGGTCGCTGTTGCGCGTGGCGCCCAAAAAATTCAATCCGGCCGGAGTGGCCTGGTTGCCAATTTGGCGCACACAGCACAACGGCCGTCGCTATCTGGTCCACTTCACCAATTCGGCGCGCAGTCACCAGCTGGGACTGGTGTACGACTGGGTGGCTGTGTTTCGCGAAGACAAGAATGCCTTCGGCCAGTGGACGGTAATCACCGCCACCCATGGGCCATTGCAAGGCCGGCGCGTCGTACGCGGGCGGGAACACGAGTGCGAGCTGTTCTATGCCGACTCACGGCGCGTGCAGTTGAAGTTGCCGCAGCTCGACGGTCATTGATTCGGCCACGCCCGTTTCTGCTGCCCCGGCGACTCCGCACCGAGCCAGCCTAAGCGTTGCCGGCGCTCCTTACTCCGGGGGGGCGAGCGACTTGCCAGCTAGCGCGCCATGGCGCGCATGTTGTATAATGCGCCGCTGGGGCAGTTGACGAGGCGGAACGCATGACGCGCAATCCCACAGCGCGGCGCCGGTTGAGCGCCGCGACACGCCGGCTCCACGTTCGACGCTCGATCGTCGAACTTCTCGAAGAGCGCACGCTGTTTACGCTCGAGGGGAACGTGTTGTTTCCTCTCGACAACCCTTGGAACCAGCGCGTCGATCAGGCGCCGGTGGCGACCAATTCGGCCACGCTGGTGGACAATATCGGCCGCTCGGCCCAGCTGCATCCCGACTTTGGCACGATCTACGAGGGGGCCTACATCGGCATTCCGTATGTCGTCGTGTCGGGCAGCCAGACGCCGCTCGAAGTCATCATCGACGCCTATCCGAGCGAGAGCGACCTGGTGCCGGTGCCGATACCGCCGGCAGCCCCGATCGAGGGCGATCCCCTGCCCTCCGCGCAAAACGACGGTGACCGGCACTTGCTGGTTTACGACCGCGACAACAACGTCGCCTATGAGCTGTACCGCGCGTTTCGGCCGACGGAAACCGGCGACGGCAAGTGGCACGCCGATTCTGAAGCCGTGTGGGACAT
The DNA here is from genome assembly GCA_050250435.1 of Pirellulales bacterium. GTDB lineage: Bacteria > Planctomycetota > Planctomycetia > Pirellulales > PALSA-1355 > JBFWOR01. The sequence continues at coordinate 45,594 of JBFWOR010000028.1, forward strand.
GACGCAGAACTCGTTCCGCACGCCGGGCGACACGTCGGCCGACGCCGCGGGCCTGCCGATTCTGCCCGGGCTCGTCCGGCCCGACGAAGTGCTCGATCAGGGAGTGATCAACCACGCCTTGCGGTTTACGGTGCCGCGCTCCCGCAATCAGTACATCTATCCCGCTTCGCATCAGGCCGGGTCGAACAACGCGAACTATCCGCGGATGGGCGAGCGCTTTCGCCTGAAGGCCAGTTTCGACATCTCGGGATTTTCGCCCGAGAACCAGGTGATTCTGCGGGCCTTGAAAGAATACGGGATGATCGTGGCCGACAATGGCAGCGCGTGGTACTTGAGCGGCTCGCCGTCGAGCCGGTGGGATGACGACGACCTGCACGACCTGTCCCAGATCATTGGCAGCAATTTCGAAGCGGTCGACCTGACGCCGATAACCAATAGCGCTTCGCCCGCGAGCGGACCGACCGGCGGCGGCACGGCGGTGACCATTCAAGGCCGGAATTTCTCCGGCGCTGCCGGCCGGCTCAATGTGATGTTCGGCTCGACCGCGGCGTCGTCGGTCACCATCCTGTCCGACACGCAGCTCATCGCGGTCGCGCCGCCGCATGCCGGCGGCACCGTGAGCATCCGGGTGAATACGCCGTACGGAACTTCGTCCGCCGCCGGGGCGCCCACGTTCACCTTCGGGTCGGGCGGCGCGGTCGTTCGGCGGCACTTGTTCTACAATCAATCCGGGTATGACGGAGACAATCCCGCGATCAATGCGGCGGACGACGCTGCCATCGCAGCTGCCAAATCCGCCTATTTGCCTGGGGCTGGGTTGGCGGGGTTTGAGAGTGTGTCGAGTTACGCGCGGGGGATCAACGGGTTGATGATCGACCTGGCCGGGGGCGGAACGCACGGCTCGATCACCGCCAACGACTTTGTCTTCAAAGTGGGCAACAGCAACTCGCCCAACACGTGGGGCGCGGGGCCTGCGCCGGCGGCCGTTTCGGTGCGGCTGGGCGCCGGCGTGAGCGGCTCGGACCGCGTGGAGATCACCTGGACCAGCGGCGCTATCAAGAACACCTGGCTGGAAGTGCAGGTGCTGGCCAACGCGCGCACCGGCTTGCCGGCCAACGACGTGTTCTTCTTCGGCAGCCTGGTGGGCGACACCGGCTCGCCCACGGCCACCTCGTTCACCACCACCACGGCCGACGCCTCCACGATCGTGGCCGGCGGACTGGGACCGGCCGGCGGCATCAGCAACGTGCGCGATATCGACAAGAGCAACACGATCACCGTGGCCGGCGATCGCGGCGCGGCCTTGGCCAACGTCGGCTCGATCACGCGGCTGAACGTCGGCACCGGCGGGCCGTTTGCGCCGCAAGGCGACAGTGTTTCGGCCTCCGCGGCCGGCGACAGTGGCATCGCCTCCGCGCTGGCGGCGGCACCCAGAGAGAACCTGGCCGCCCAGCGGCGCTGGCCGGTGACGATCGCGCGCAGCCTGGCGACGGCGACGCCGGCTCGCGGCGCCGCGACCAGCTATGCGCAGTTGCTCGCCGCGGTCGCCCTGGAAGAGGACGACGACGATGATGCGAGGGTGGACGACGACGTGCTCGAGGCGCTGGCCGACGGGATTCGCAGCGAACAGTGGTTAGGGGCTAGTGGTTAGTGGTTAGTGGTTAGTGGTTAGTGGTTAGTGGTTAGTGGTTAGTGGTTAGTGGTTAGTGGTTAGTGGTTAGTGGTTAGTGGTTAGTGGTTAGTGGTTAGTGACGAGTGGTCACCGGGT
>JBFWOR010000029.1:0-37389 GCA_050250435.1 Pirellulales bacterium
GCTTCCCAAGCTGGATGTCGCGAGTTCGAGTCTCGTCTCCCGCTCTTTGTGCCGTCGATTTCCGGAGAAACCGCTTTGCAACGTGGATGAGTCGGACTTACAGGCCGGCGGCCAACGAGCCGACCAGCTCCTCATCCAGTTCCAGGGTATTGTCGATCAGATCGGCTGGCGCGCCCAGCTTGCCGAATCGTTCGGCGTCGCTCTCGGCCAGTTGCCGGAAGTAGGCCGCGATGCGGCTGGCGTTCAAGTCGCCTCGTTGTATCCGGCGGACAATGCCCGGCGGCAATGCCGCGACCGGCGCGGGTGCCGGTGCAACCGCAGCGGCCAAGGCCGACGCGATGCCGGCATCGCCGTCTTGCGGGGCGAACGGACCGGCAGTGCCAACGTTGAGCCGGTTGAGCGCGCCGATGTTCCCCAGCGCTGTCGCCCGATCGCCGGCCACCGTGATGGTATTGCTCTTGTCGATGTCGCGGACGTTGGTGATTCCGCCGGCACCGCCTAGCCCTCCGGCTACGATCGTCGAGGCGTCCGCGATAACCGTGGTGAAGGAGGACGCTGTAGGCGCACCGGTGTCACCAATGCGGTTGCCGAAGAAGAAGATGTCGGGCGCCGCCAGGCCGGTGTTGGCCGTGGCCAGCACCTGGACTTCGAGCCACTGGTTCTGGATGGCGCCGTTGGCCCAAGTGATTTCCACGCGATCCGACCCGCTCACGCCGGCGCCGGTGCGCACGGAGATGGCCGAGGAAGCCGGAGCGGCGGCCCAGGTGTTGGGCGAGTTGTTGGCACCCACCTTGAAGACGAAGTCGTTGGCCGTGATCGACGTGTGGCTGCCGCCCGCCGGAGCGAGATCCACCATGATGCCGTTGATGCCGCGCGAGTAGCCGGTGATGTTGTCGAACACCGCCAGCCCGTCGCCCGGCAGATAGGCCGTCTTGTCAGGAGCGATGGCTCCGTCATCGGCAGCGTTGATGGCAGCGCTGTTGCCGTCGAACGCGCTCTGGTTGTAGAAGATGCGGCGGGCCACGACGCTGGAATCGGCGTCGTCGTTTTGTATCACACCTTGAGCTGAGGCAGCTGCCAGGGTGGCGTTGTTGGCGTCGCTTAACAAGAGTGTGAAATCTTCGTCAGCTTCGTTGGTGGTGTCGCCGTTGACCAGGACGGTGACGAGCTGCGAGGTCTGGCCGGGAGCGAAGGTGAGGGTGCCGTTGGCGGCGGCGTAATCATTGTCGGCGGTGGTGGCGCTGCCGTCGGCCGAGTCGTAGGCCACGTTCACGGTTTCGTTGATCGCTTGGGAGAGCGTCACCGTGAACACGTAAGATGTCGTGCCCGAGTCGCCCTCGCCCTCGATGAGCGTGGCCGGGCTCAGAGCCAGCGATGGCAATTCGTCGAGTTGTTCGTACCATGCAATCTTGTCGTCCAGGACCGACGCGGAGAGGACGTCGGTGTCGCCGTCGCCGTCCAAGTCGGCCGCGAACACGGAGGCAGCCCAATCGGCGGCCGTGGAGATGGTGTGAGCGGTGAAGTTCTGGTTGCCGTCGTTCTCATACCAGGCGATCTTGTCATCGTGGGGCGACGCGGAGAGGACATCGGTGTCGCCGTCGCCGTCCACGTCCGCCGCGAACACGCTAAAGGCCCCATTGGCGGCCGTGGAAATCGTGTGGGCGGTGAAGTTCTGGCTGCCATCGTTCTCGTACCAGGCAATCTTGTTGTCATTCGCCGACGCGGAGAGGACGTCGGTGTCGCCGTCGCCGTCCACGTCTGCCGCGAACACGCTGCGGGCCCCGTCGGCGGTCGTGGTGATCGTGTGGGCGGTGAAGTTCTGACTGCCATCGTTCTCGTACCAGGCAATCTTGTCGTCAAATACTGACGCGGAGAGGACGTCGGTATCGCCGTCGCCGTCCACGTCGGCCGCGAACACGCTGTGGGCACTGTTGGCGGTCGTGGAGATCGTGTGGGCGATGAACGTTTGACTGCCATCGTTCTCGTACCAGGCAATCTTGTTGTCATATATTGACGCGGAGAGGACGTCGGTGTCGCCGTCGCCGTCCATGTCTGCCGCAAAGACGCCGCGGACCCCGGCAGCAGAGTTTGTGATCGTGCGGGGAGTGAAGTACTGGCTGCCATCGTTCTCGTACCAGGCAATCTTGGAGTCGAAGTACGATGCCGAGAGCACGTCCATGTCGCCGTCGCCATCTACGTCCGCCGCGAACACACTCCAGCCCCCGTTGGCGGCCGTGGTGATCGTCTGGGGCGTGAAGTTCTGACTGCCGTCGTTCTCATACCAGGCGATCTTATCGTCTGAAGCGGAGAGCACGTCCATGTCGCCGTCGCTGTCCACGTCCGCCGCGAACACGCTCACGGCGCTGTTGGCAGCCGTGGAGATCGTGTGGGCGGTAAAGTTCTGGCTGCCGTCGTTCTCGTACCAGGCAATCTTGTCGTCGAAGTACGATGCCGAGAGCACGTCCATGTCGCCGTCGCCATCTACGTCCGCCGCGAACACACTCCAGGCCCTGTCGGCGGCCGTGGTGATCGTGTGGGCCGTAAAATTCTGGCTGCCGTCGTTTTCGTACCAGGCGATCTTGTCGTCGAGCAGTGAAGCGGAGAGCACGTCCATGTCGCCGTCGCCGTCCACGTCCGCCGCGAACACGCTCACGGCCCCGTTGGCAGCCGTGGAGATCGTGTGGGCCGTAAAATTCTGGCTGCCGTCGTTTTCGTACCAGGCGATCTTGTCGTCATTGTAAGACGCCGACAGGACATCGGTGTCGCCGTCGCCGTCCATGTCGGCCGCGAACACACTCTGGCCCCCGTCGGCGGCCGTGATGATCGTGTGGGCCGTAAAATTCTGGCTGCCGTCGTTCTCGTACCAGGCGATCTTGTCGTCGAGCAGTGAAGCGGAGAGCACATCCATGTCGCCGTCGCCATCCACGTCGGCCGCGAACACGCTCTGAGCCCCGTCGGCAGAAGCGCTGATCACCGTCTGGCCACCAAATTCGCGGCTGGATGCCGCCGGCGGGAGGATCGTTACGGCGTAATCTTCGACTTCGCCGTCAGTGGCGGCACCCTCTGTGCCTAGATTCCCCGCCGTGCTCAGGCGGAAGCGGGCATAGGTCACGCCATCGACAGCCCAGCTGGGCACGTCGAAGCTGAGAACGTTGTTGCCGACCGTCACGGACAGATTGTTGAAGATCTGCTCGCCCGGGCTTCCCCAATTACCGTCGCCGTTGAAGTCAATCCAGGCATCGAGTTTGGCCGCACCCCCTTGCACGTTGACCGTCGCGGTCGCACCCAGCGCGCCGACCTGGATCGTGCCGAAGGTCACGCCATCCTCGTCGGCGCCATCGGCATCGGCATTGGCCGAATGGGTGCCGTCCGCGTCGTAGTCGCGCGTGGGTCCAAGTGTCGGGCCCGTATCCGTGTGCTGAGCACCATCCTCCAATAACAGCGTCGGGTATGGCGCCGGGGCGTCGCCAAAATCGGCAGCCAGCAGGCGACGCTCTTCGAGCGGCTCCAGGTGAAGGCGAATCGCGACCCCCTCTCTGGGACAACGGCCGTGTCGCATTGGGTCTCGGTGACTCGAGCGAAGGACCCACAACGTTCGTCGGTTCATGGCGCGATCCTAGGTCTTTTATTGATACCGAGGTAGCGAATGGGCCGCTGGACCAACGTCAATCACCCGCGTTTCCAGGGCTCCCGTTGGTCGCCCTTCGCCCATTGTCTACCTAGGACTCAATAGGTAGTGAAAAGTGGTTTGCCAACTCGCCAGACTCGGCAGTGTGCGTCAAGCAGCTCTGTGGCATTCGGCTTGAGGGTGCATCCCGCAACTCCCTAAAGACCCGTCCGCGCCAGGAGCGGACGCCGAAACGATGGAATATTTCCTCAGCGGCGCGATTTGTTGCGTCGCGCTGCTAGGGGACTAGAATGAACGGGCGAATTCTTGCGGGCCTCACGTCCGCTTCGAGCCGTCGACCGTTCTTAAGGTGTGGGGTAGCTGTGGCTGGTGATAAAGCTGTCCCCGACCGCTTGGACAGGTGTAACGATTTCGGCGAGTTGATTCAGCTGGCTCGCAACGGCTCTCGTGTTGCCTTCGGTCGTCTGCTCGAGAGCTGCCGCAAGTACCTCTTGTTTGTTGCCAACGAATCGCTCGATTCGGGACTGCGACCCAAGGGTGGTGCTTCCGATCTCGTGCAGGACACATTTTTCGAGGCGCAACGAGACTTCGGTCGTTTCAGGGGAACGACCGAAAGAGAGTTGCTCGCCTGGCTGAAGGAGATCCTGGCTCATCGGCTGGCGAACCATGCACGCAGGTACGGTGCGCAAAAGCGCGACGTGGACCGGGAGTTGCCTCTCGATGCCGAAGGCGCCGTCAATCAGCCAGCGTGGCAACAAGCGCTCATCGGTCCAGTCGACGCGGCGATCGATCGTGACGAACAGGCGCGCCTCGCCGCCGCGATCTCTCGCCTACCGGAGCACGTGCGCGAAGTGATTGAAATGCGAACCTGGCAACGCCTGACATTCCCAGAAATTGCGGCCCGACTGGGCAAGACGTCCGAGGCCGCGCGGAAACAATGGGGCCGAGCCGTCCGCCGACTGCAGGACGAGCTGAAGCAGCATCCATGACACCAGCCAGCAACGATCGCGAAGACGTCCTGACGCGGCTGATGGCCGAGTACGACGACGCGCTGGTAGCCAACGCGCCAACCAAAGTGGTCGATGAGTCAGTCGTCGACTCGGACCCCGATTTGGCCCACGAGTGGGATGAGGCCAAGCACTGCATCGACCTGCTGGATCGGGCCAGGCGGCTGGCTGCGGATGTCGCGTCCATCGGCCTGGAACCTCGCGACGTGCGGTCAGGCGTTGGAGGTGGAAGCCACGATATCTCGTCGACTCGTCGACTCGGGCGATTCGAGATCAAACACGAGCTGGGCCGCGGTGGGCTCGGCATTGTCTATCTCGCACACGATCCGCAACTTCGCCGCGTCGTGGCGCTCAAAGTCCCGCGCTTCGAGGCGCTGCTGGACGACGGGATGCGGCGCCGATTCTTACGAGAAGCGGAGGCCGCCGCGCGCCTCAGTCACCGACACCTGGTGACGCTCTTGGAGGTTGGTCAGGATGGGCCGATCTGCTATCTCACCTCGGAGTACTGCTCTGGACCAACGCTTGCCCAATGGCTTCGTGAGAATCGACAGACGGCGCCCGTTCGGCAAGCGGCGGCGCTCATCGCGGACTTGGCGGACGCGGTCCACCACGCCCACAGCCGGGGTGTGCTGCACCGCGACATCAAGCCGAGCAACGTGCTACTCGAACCGCGAACGGAAAGCGCGATAACGGGAGCTGCTGCCCAGCTGTCTGATCTGTCGCCGAAGCTGACTGATTTCGGCATGGCCAGGCTGCTGGAGCAAACGGGTGGCGAAACTCGCTGCGGCGCAATCATCGGCACGCTGTCCTACATGTCGCCCGAGCAGGCCGAGGGGCGAGTTGACGAGCTCGACGCTCGCACGGACGTGTATGCATTGGGCGCCGTGCTGTATGAACTGTTGGTAGGCGCCCCACCCTATGCCGGAAAGTCGGACGTCGACACGTTGCGACGGCTGGCCGCGAACGATCCGGTCGCGCCGCGCGAGCGCCGTCGCGAGATTCCACGCGACTTGGAGGCGATCACGCTCAAATGCCTCGCCAGGCGTCCTGCCGACCGCTATGCGACTGCCCATGAACTATTGCTCGATTTACGGCAGTTTCTCGCCGGCCAGCCAACCGCCGCGCGGCCGATCGGCTCGTGGGAGCGCGCCTGGAAATGGGCCCGCCGACGGCCAGCGCTGGCAGTGTCGAGCGGCGTCGCTGCGATCGCGGCGCTGGCCCTGTTGAGCGGCGGAGCCGTCTTCAACGCCCGACTCCAGGAGTCCAATTCGCAGCTGCAAACCGCGCTGGGCGATTCTCGGCAACTACTCTATGCCGCTGACATGGGTCGGGCGCACGAGGCCTGGGAGCGTGGCAACTATCAAGCGGTTCGCGAGCACATCGTGCGGCACGAGCCCAAGCCCGGTGAAATTGACCTGCGGACGTTTGCCTGGCGTTTCCTCGATCAGCGCTGCCGCGGCGATCAGCGCGAGCTCTACCGGCACCAGGCCAAAATCAATGCCGTGGCCTGCAGTCCCCACGGCCAACTGTTGGCGACCGCCGGGGCGGATCGCACGATCCATCTGTGGGACATTGCCACATCGCAAAGTGTGGCCAAACTGTCCGGCCACACAAACGACGTCAACGACCTGGCGTTTTCGCCAGATGGTCGCCTGCTGGCCTCGGCGGGCGATGACGCCACGATTCGAGTGTGGCCGGTTTCAGGCGCCGCAGCCCCCAGAGTTCTATCCGGGTTTACCAAGCTGCCCGTCTTCGGAGTTGCCTTCTCGCCGGACGGAAAATACCTGGCCGCGGCCTGCGAGGATACGACGGTTCGGCTATGGGATACCAGCTCGTTTGCATTGCAAAACATCCTGCCAGGCCATACGGCCCCGGTGAACCGCGTGTGCTTCTCGCCCGACGGCCAGACGTTGCTCTCGGGCAGCGACGACGCGACGGCCAGGCTATTTCGAGTCGAGTCCGGTGAATTGTTGCAGACCCTCGAGACCGGCAACGCGGAGCGGGGACAAGTCGAGGCCGTTGCCTTCTCGCACGATGGCCGCTTAGTCGCCACGGGCAGCGGGCCGGAACGGGTCATTCGCATCTGGGATGCTGAAACCGGCGCGCTCGGCGAAAGACTCTCTGGCGTCACCTTTGATGTCTATACGCTGGCCTTCTCGCCCGACGACCGGCTGTTGGCCAGCGGACATCGTAACGGTGCCGTGCAACTTTGGGACACGGCATCCTGGTGCGTGTCCCATCAGCTTCTGGGCCATGCGGCGGCCGTTCGCGATTTGGCCTTTGCCGCCGATGGGCATCAGCTCGCGACAGCGAGCGCCGACGGCGTGGTGAAAACGTTCGACGTGGCGAGTGTCCAGCGGAGAGAAACACAACACCACACGACAGGCAAGGTCGATTCGCTCGTGTTCCAACCCCAGGGAAAGCTGGTTGCTTTCGCCGATGCCGCCGGCGCGATCCAGCTTTCGGATCTGACAACCGGGCAGCCGACGCTGCGCATCGAATCGGGCTACCAGGCCGGAACGACCTTGCTGGCTTTCTCCCCCGATGGCGCGCTCTTGGCCTATGCGAATCAATTCGCAGGCCGGGCGCATGTGTGGGACGTCGCCGGCCGGCGAGAGCTCAAGCCGATCGCCCTGGCAGAGTCGCCCGTCCGCGCGATTGCCTTCACGCCGGATGGAGCTGGGTTAATCGCCTCCAGCGGGCCAACAAACCTGACCGTCGCCGACATCCAGTCGGCCGCGCCGCGCGCTACCTGCAAGTCGGGCCAGGCAGAAGTGTTTGCCATCACCGTTCTCGCGCGCAGCGGCCTGGTGATCACGGCTGGAAATGACGGTATCAAGTTGCGAAACGCGGCAACCTTGGACGTGCAAGACACCCTTGCGGCGCCTCAGAAGCTCAGGAAGCTGGCGGTCTCCGCCGACGAGGTGTTGTTGGCCGCCGGCACCGTCAATGGAGACATTGTCGTTTGGGACCTCACGGCTCGCAAACTGAAGACGACGCTCGTGGGCCACATCGGCTGGATCAACGGCCTCTCGTTCTGCGCAAACGGCACAACGCTGGCCTCATGTGGCATCGATCAAACGGTGCGGCTGTGGGACCTGCGCACTATGCAAGAGGTCGCCAAGATCGATCTTCACGAACGTCGCCACGGCAACGGCACCGCGGAGACCATCGCCTTCTCGCCCGATGGAACCACGCTTGCCACGGGGGGCTTCGACGGCACGGGGGGAATGGTCCGCTTCTGGTCGGCCGCCCCGGGGACTGCGACCGCGCCGCAGCACATCATCGATCACCCGATGAGCGGTCTGGCTCAAATGGACTATTGGCGCGAAAGTCGAGTGTCCGCCGCACTGCACGCCAACCGCAACTTGATCGTCGATCAAAGCGCGTCGCCGGATGCGACGGTCACGATCCCCCATGACGGCAACGTGACGTTCATGCACGCGACGTTCATCGGATATCGAGACCGGGGACAGATTACCCTGGGTCCACGCGCCCTGGCTTCCACCCGACTTGATGCCGTGTTGGGCTATTTCCCGGGTTCGCACGGACGGTTGCAATTAGACGCTCAGGCGACGTGGCGCGCGGGTGGCGACCTCGTCGTCGGTCGAAATGGTCACGGAGACTTCGCGATCGGCGCGGGCGCTAGCGCCCACAGCGAAAACAGCACACTTGGTGCGAGCCCGACGGGCACGGGCTCGGCCGTCGTCGATGGCCCCCAATCGCAATGGACGATTGCCAAACGGCTGGCGGTCGGCGAATTTGGAACCGGCGAGTTAGCAGTGACCAACGGAGGAACCGCCGAGATTGGCGGCGATCTCGATATCGCACGTCGGCGTCGCGCGACGGGTAATGTCTCCATCACCGGTCCGTCGTCAAAGCTCAACGCCCGACGAATTTCTGTGGGCGACGAAGCCCCCGGAACACTGCGCATTCTGTCCGGCGGATGGGCCGAAGTTCAAAGGGGAATGGTGGGCGACTTGCCCGGTGGCGAAGGCACGGCGATCGTATCCGGCGCCGGCTCGAAGTGGAGCTGCGCGGATTCGTTGGACCTTGGAGGCAGCCACCGGGGCGTCGGCGGAAAAGCCAGTCTCATCCTGCAGGATCTGGGGGCGGTCGAGACTGCGGGGCTTCTGAGGATTTGGAACCAAGGCGCGCTGCACGTCGAGGGCGGCTCGCTGAATGCAGGCTCGTTGGAACTCAGGAACGGCAGTGTCCTCCAATACCAGTCCGGGAAGTTGACCATCGCCGGCCAGGCCCGGCTCGGCGGGCGATTGCAGATTAAGCTGCCCGACGACTTCGACAAGGCGAAAGACTCGACTGTGCACGTGATGAGCTACGGGTCGCACAGCGGCCGCTTTGCCGCCATCGAAGGCCCGCCCGGAGTACAACTTGAGCCGCTCTATACCGACACGAGCCTCGACGTGTTGGTGAAACGGGCCGACTAGGAGCCGCGCCTAACGACCGCAGCAGCCTGGGCTTTCGACCTGGAGCGGGGCCGATTCAGGAAATTCTCAGAATTTTCGCGTCCGGCTGGAGCCCGAACCGGCCTTGGGGCAGTGGGGCCAGCGCCCGCACGGTCGCCCGTTTCGAAGCCGCCCGCCCGATCGGTCCACTCCAGGGGATTCGCTAATGAACGCTCGCTCACTCGATGGCCGCCCGGTTGGGCGCGGCGTCTGGTCCACAGCGCCCGTCTGGGTTTTGCTTCTCGGAGTCCAGACGGCGACCGCCGCCACGATTCCGCCGGGCCTGAATCCCGGAGATATCTATCACCGGATCTTTGTGACCAGTGGCGCGTATTCCGTCACGTCAAGTGATGTCGTGCCCACTGATTCTAGCAGCTTTGGCGGTGTAGCAGCCGCCGACTATAACGTCACGCTTGCCGCCTATCAGGCCGGTCTGATTCCCGATTGGGACGGCGAAACGATTTTCTATCGCGCGATCTTGAGCACGAGCACGATCGATGCCCGCGACCACGTCGACGTGCAAGGCGCCGTCTTCAACATGCAGGATGAGTTGATCGCCACGAGCGAGACGGACTTGTGGGATGGTACGCTGGCCAATGCGGTGCGCTACGATGAAGTCGGCATCAGCCTGCAGGAAGACAGCAGGGCGTGGACGGGATCGACATCTGCTGGGACATATGGTGGCGCGTGGACTGCGGGCGATTGGCTGGTTACAGGCACGGGTGCATGGGTGGGAAAGCCTCTTGCCACGAATGGTTCATGGCTTAACCAGAACCTCATGGGCGGAAGCGAACCCTCCCATCTCTACGGCATCAGCCTCCCGCTGACCGTCGTGCCCGAGCCGTCGAGCGGGGCGCTGGCCGGGCTGGGAACGGCAATTCTGGCAGTTGCCATTTGCCGGCGGGCGATTCGGGTTCGTCGTCCTGGAGCGATAACCTGATCGCGCCGCGCAAAGCACGGTCCATCCCAAAACCGACAAGTGCGCTGTTTGTCGAACGACGAACCGCGTCAAAACCGCACGTGCAGGATCGGTCGCAAGAGCATCGCCACCACAATCGACGCGGCCAGGAACGTCAGCCACCAGGGCGGATCCAGCCCGAGCAGCCGTGTCGAGCGCAGCGGGTGCGCGATCTCGATGCCGCACACCGGGCTGCCGGCCGTGAGCGCCGGTTCCCCGGGATTCAATAGCCGGTCGAGCCAACCGCGGCCGGGCCGGCGCACGCTGACGTTCGACAGCCGCCCGTCGCCCGAATCGACGTCGAGCCGCTTCTCCACTACATCGTCGCCCACGCGCCAGCGCAACACGCCGCTCGCGGCCGTCGTCGGCCGTAGTCGCCAGTAGATGGCGTGCTCCTGGGCATCGCGCAAGGCCGGCGTTTCCACAATCACGTCGGGACCCGGCTCGAGGGCCACCTGCTGATGACGGGGCCAGTCCGCCTCGTTGATTTCCAATTTCACGATCGCCGACTTGCCGGGCGCCAGCGGCGTGTGTTCATAACGCAGCGCCATCTGCGCCAAGAGCAGCCCGAACGGCACCAGCATTACCAGCACCGGCGGCACCAGCAGCCACAGCCGCAAGCCTGATTGTCCCAATAGCCGCGCGAAACTCGTCAGGATCGTGCGCGGGTCGTGGCCGAACAAGTTGATCGCCAGTACCTGGGCGCGGCTGCGGTCGGCGGCCCGCTTGATGGCCTGCTGATTCGACGTGTACAAAAACACGACCGCCATCAGCACTCCGGCCAGCGCCGACCACACGAGCAGCGTAATCCACGGCGCCAGGCCCGACAGCGGCGCGAGCAACCAGTCGGTACTGCGCGTGAGCCCGTAATTGAAAGCATCCATAGGCGGTGCTTACTCGATATAGCCCAAGCCGCGCAGTTGCTGTTCCACTTGCTCTTGATCGAGCGACTCTTGCTCGGTGGCCAGCTCGCGCTCGCACAAGTGCAGCAAGAATTCTGCGGTCGATGAATAGCCGCGCCGCGCGGCCAGCTCGGCCAGGCGCTCGTACAGTTGCTTGTCCAACTTGATCGATCGGTTGCTGCCAAACATGGGGTCATCCAGTTGCGCTATTTGAGTTGGCAATTGCTCGCGGCCGCGCCGCCATCGGCGGGCCAGCTATATCGCGGGCCCATCGGTGGCACCTCGCGGTCCATGATTCTCCTACGTCTTGGCGCGCGATTCAAACAATGCCCGGCCGGTCATGTGGGCCGGCCGTGCAATGCCGAACGCGGCCAATACGGTGGGCGCCAGATCGGAAATACTCGGCTGTTCCGCCAGCACAGGCCGATTGCAGAACAAGGAGCCGGGCACCAGGTTGGCGGCAATGCTATGATCGCCGCTCCAGCGATCCAGGTTGTCCTCAAACTGGCTCTGCGGCAGCGCGCCCAGCACCGTGCCCCAACTGCCGCGATATCCGTCGGCATAGCCGATGAACAAATCGGGGGCAATCTTTGGATCAGCGCCGGGATACAAATCTTCGGCCAGGTCAACGCGCTCGATCGCCGCCGCGCCGTTGCCGTCGCGGACGGCCAAAAGCTCATCGCGCAATTCGGCCAGCAAGCTGCGCCGTGCGGCGTCCTTGACGATGCCAAAGCGCTCCCGCCCAGCTTCGTTCAAATACAGTCCGTTCAGTCCCAAGCCATAGGCCCGTGTGGCCGACCAATCGACGCCGGCAAACATCTCCGCGTCGCTCGGTCGATAGCCGCCGCGAAACCCAATGTAGCCGCGCTCGGCCAGCCAGGAGTTCAGATTGAACCCGCGGCGAAACGTCGTAAAGCCGTGATCGGAGAACACCAGGATCGTATCGTCGTCGCGCGCCTTGGCGAGCAGCTCGCCCACCAGTCCGTCGGCCTGCGTGTAAACGTCGTCGACCACGCCGGCAAACTCGGCCGCCTGGCCTTTGTCGCGCCCCGGATGCTCCGGATCGCGATCGCGCCAGAACATGTGCTGCACCAGATCGGTATCACCGAAATAGAAGAACAAGCATCCCTGCTCGAACTCGGCCAGCGCCGCGCGAAACTGCTCGGCCCGCTCCGCGAGCACGCGCTGTGTTTGTGCGAGAAACTGCGCCTCCGACAGCGCACCGTGGCTCAAGGCCTTGGTGTCTTCCGGAATGCCCACGGTATGGAAACGGCCGTGCTTCTCGGCCAGCTCCCGCGCAAACTCCGGCGGCACGCTGATCGGATTGGCCGGGGCCAGGGGGTCGATATTGATCGGGCTGACGTACAGCTCGAACTTCGGGTGCACTTGCTTGAGGAACAGCCGCACCGTGCCGCCGATCGACGTGGGAGCCCCGGCCGCGGCCACGACCGCGGATCCCGGCAGGTGCGTTTCGAACACGAGGGGAATCCAGTCGCTCCATTCACCTTCGTTCAATAGCAACGTCGCGGAGCCCATGCGAATCTTGGCGACCGGGGCCGATGGATCGCGTACGACGTCGAGCGTCACGGTCAGCGGCGGCACATCCCCCGCCGCCGAAGGCTTGCGCAAATAGTTAGCCGGACCGATCAGCTCGGCGCGGCCGCGATTCCCAAGCATCGACAAGAACGCAAATCGCCCGCCGCCAACCTGGCGCCCTTGCCGCGGCGCATCCGGCGTAAAGAGCGTGAACTCGCCGTAGCCGCCCAACAAATCCGGCGTGCCCATGCCGCTGATCGAACGGAACTGTCCCGGGCCAGCAGGCGCCAGCGGCGGATAGTTCGACGGCACGAAATACACCGTCGTGTCGACGCCGTGCGCCACCAACTCATCCCAAAAGGCCCGGCCGCGCCGCAGCAGCAGGGGCTGGCCCGAGGAGAGCGGCAATTGCCAGGAGCCCAGCGACAATGCGCGCTGGTGCTCCGGCAACATGACGCGGGCCGTGGAGAAATACGGCTCGATCGGCAGTGCGGCATTGCCAGGTTGCGGATCGCGATGAATGAAATCGAACACCTGGTGAACGCCCGGATCGGCCCCGCTGATAATACTGGAGAAGGCCACCGGCGTGTGCGGCGGCGTGCTGGTCGCGAGTTTCGTGAAGGTGCCGCTCTTGGCCAGGCGCGCGAAATTCGGCAGCCGGCCCGCGTCGAGCAGCTTTTGCACGACGCGCGGATCCAAACCGTCGAACGCAATCAAGAACACGCGCGGACCTTGTCCGGCGTGCGCGGGCTGCGCGCGGCCGCAGCCCGATACCAAGGCACCACCGCCCGCCGAAGCAACTAGTTTGACGAATTCGCGCCGTCGCATAGGAGTGACTTTCCGTCCATGTAGGACGGCTTGCCAAGGCCCAACAGCTCCAGGGCCGTGGGGGCGATATCCACGATGTTGGCCGGCACGGCCGCCAGTTTCCAGTTGCTGAACAAGATGCCGGGCACGAGGTCCGGGTGAATGCAATGATCGCCGCTCCAGGCCTTGGTGTTGTCCTGGAACACCGTGGTGCCGCACTTGCCCACAGCCGCGCCCCAGCTCACCCGATAGCCGACGTTGTAGCCCACGATCACGTCGGGCGCGGCCTCCACATACGGTCCGCGATAGACGGTGCCGCGTGCCACGGCCTGGTGCACCGCCACGCAATTGCGCTCAACATCGCGCAGTCCGGACAAGCGACCGGCGATCTCTGCGGCCAGCGCGGCGCTGTCCGCGGCCGGCACGATGCCGTGCGACTCGCGGCCGCACTGATTGATATAGAGTCCCGCCAGGCCGATGGCATAGGCCCGCGTGCGGCTCCAATCGACGTCGGCCAGGTAGGCGCGATCGCTGCTGGCCGCGCCTTCCTTGAGCGCCAGGTAGCCGTGCTCCCTGAGCCAGGCGTTCAAGTCCACGCACCGCCGAAACGGTTTGAAGCCGTGGTCGGACATCACGATCAGCGCCGTGTCATCGCCCAGCGCCTCGATCGTCCGGCCCACCAGCTTGTCCATCCGCGCGTAGAGCTCGGGAATCGACTGGCGGTGCGCGGCCAGCCGCGCAGGATCTTGCGGCCGCGCCGGATGCTCGTCGTCCAGGAACCGCCACATCATGTGCTGAATGCGGTCCGGCGCGTCGAAGACGCAGGCCACCAGGCCGCGCCGCACGCAGCGCAGCGCGTCGAAAAACATCTGCTGCCGCTCGTCGTCGATGTCGTAGGCCTGCTCCAGAAACGCTTCTTCGCTCAGCACGCCCTGCGAGAGCGAGCCGGTATCTTCGGCCAGCCCCAAGGTGGCGAACGAGCCGAATTGTCGAGCGAGGTACGTCGAATAGGCCGCCGGATGCGAAATCGGCATCACCGGCCGATCGGGATCGATGTGGATCGGCGTGCAGTACATCGCGAACTTCGGCCCGAATTGCTTCAGGTAAAAGCGGCACATGCCCCGCGCCTTGATCACGCCCGCCAGCCGAAACGACACGTTGATCCAGGCCGTGTATTGATGCGGCACAAGCTCGACGCGCTCGCCGTCCACGTGCAGCACGGTACGACCGCGCGCATCTTGTACAATCTTGAGCCGCGCGTGCGTGACGGCGCCGTCGGCGCGGAGCGGATTGGCGGGCCCCGGCAGGTCGGCATGCACGGTGTTGCCCTGCCGCGTGACCAGCACCGTATCGCCGGCGCCATCGCCGTGCGCCGGCTCCTCGTGCTCGCCGTTGCCGATTGCCGCGGCCGTCCCTTCGGTGAAAAAGCAAAACGTGCCCTGGCTGCCGCGCAAATCCGGCACGCACATGGCCGACAGTTGCACGCCGTGAAAACGATCGGGCGGAAACGTGATCGGCACGCGCAGTACCGCGCCGAACACGCCGCCTTCGCCCAGCACCGACCAAAATGGTTTGCTCTTGCGCAGCGGAGTGATCGAGGGACGCCCGAGCGGAATCTCGAACTTGCCCAGCCGCAGGCGCCGCCGCGCCGGACGTATCTGCACGCTCGAGATCAGCGGCCGGTAATCCGCCGGATTGCGATTCACGAAATCGAAGATGTTGTGCTTGCCCGGATTCACGCCGGTCGAAAACGATGACCAGGCCACGGGCGACAAGGGCGGCCAGGTGGTGCCCAGCCGCGTGTAGGTTCCCGCGCGTCCCAGCCGCTCGAGGTTGGGCAGCCAACCTTCGGCCATGAATCGGTCGACGAGCACAGGATCGAGACCGTCGAGCCCGAGGATGACGACGCGGCCCACCTTCGCCCGGCCGCGCGCCCGGCGATTGCGCACGGCGCGCCATGCCCAGCGAATCGGCCAGACCAAAAGCGCGAGCGCCGCCGAGAGCATGGCGGCCAGCACGGCAAGAAAGGTACCCGCCAGGGCGATGCCCGCGCCCGGGCCGATATACGCGGTGTGCACGTCGCCCGGTTCTACCGGCCAAGTCGCGCAGGCCGCGAGCCACGCGCCGGCGGCCAGCCCTGCACACCACCGCGGCGCGCGGCGCCAACCTAGCACGGGGCAGCCGCGCGCGTCGAACGTCACGAACAGAATCCGGCAGCCGCCCGTGACAGTTGCCTGCGCGGCTCGCGCAGAATCCCGGCGACGAACCGGGAGCATCGACCCATCCGCGGGCACTTCACAAGCATCGACGCTCATCTCGAAAGCCGTTCTTGTTAGAGCTGCGTCAAGAGCCATCGGCATGTTGCGCAGACGGACTGCCGGCCGTTTGACGCCGCAGCGCCGGCGCCACGGCCGCCGCCATGGCCGCGGAATCCAAACGGCTGTCCAAAAAAGCGTTGATTCGTTGCGCCTGTTCGTGGGGCTCCGCCAGCACACGATGATAATCAACCGTGATCGCTCGAAAATTGGGCCGCCCGGCCAGCCACTGCGCAATGCGCTCGCGCTGTTGAGCAAACAGCTCGCTCAGTTTCTCGCGTGGCAGGTTGGCGCCCGGCTGGCCGCGACGTTCCAGCATGGCCTGTTGCGAGGCCAGCACCTCCGCCAACGGCCGCTCCATCATCAATACGCGATACTCGTAGGCCGGCGGCAGGTCGTATAGCAACAGGTACACCATTTTGACGCCTTTGCCGGCGGCGTCACCAAGCCAGCTCGGATCTTGTCGCGTGCGCTTGACCGGCTCGAACTCAAAGTAGCCGCGCTGGTTGTCGTCGTCGGTGGCCCGCACGCCGTCGCTGAGCACGTCCATCCCGCCGGCAGCCAGCATCTGCATCATCATCGAGGTGCCGGACCGCGGCAGGCCGGATACAATCGTCACCCAATTCGGTCGACTGGTGTTCATGATCGCATGAAGGTGGTGAAGCGTGATATGTTGCCGCCGTGTCGAGAGCAATCAAGGCGCCGTCGGCGCCGCGCTCGGGCCGGCCGCCTGTGCGGCGGGAGGCGGCAGTTCGTCGATGTACTTACCAAGCCCCAATCCGCGCAGGTAGCGCCAGACGTTCCGTTGATCGCCGCGCAACTTCAATTGCCGAAACAACTCGATTTGCTGTCTGGCTTCGTCGACTTTTCCCTGCCGATCCAGGGCGTTTGCCAGATCCAATCGCAAATACGGATCGTCCGCGTTGCGGTTTAGTACGTATATGAGATGCTCGACCAGCAACGGATGCTGTTGCGTTTGCTTGAGCAAATCGACGAGCGCCATGCGGATTGCAGCCGAGTCGGGCGAAACCTCTACCGCGCGCGTCAACAGTGCGACCGCGGCTTGCGGTTGCCCGTCGTGCTGCCGCACGTTGGCCAGCGCCACGAGCGCCGCCAGCGCGGGCGGCTCCTGCCGACACATCGTTTCCAGCAGCTCATCCGCCCGATCCGCATGGTTGCGCGTGCGCAACCGCGCCGCAGCGCGCAACACGTGATCGACCACCGCCGGCACCTGGCCCGCCAGAGGAATCAATTCGGTCAGACAAGCGTACTCGCGATCGAAGCGGTTTTCACGCTGCGCCGCCAACGCGTTGTCCAGCAGGTCGGCCGCGCGCAAGGGCACGTCCATCGATTCGTTCACCAGGGCCGACTCGGGATATTCCCACCGTCGTGGTCGAAATCCTGCCAAGGCGGTATTCATTTCCGTGACGTCTTGCTGCCGATGCCGGAAGTAGCTGCGTGGCGCGGCATACTCGATATACGGGAAGTCGTCCGTATTGCGAACCGCCTCGCGCGACCATGCGCGCAGTTGTGCATCGCCCGCAAGATAGAGCATCGAAGTGCCCACCGGATCCGCAAGATACGACGCGGCACTCGCCCACTTGTCTCCCAGCTGCCGACAGCGCTGGTTCAGCACGGCAGTGTCGATCTGCAGCCCGTCCTTGTAGCCCAGCACGCAGACCAACGGCAGCCGCTCGTCGAAGTCGCTGCGCCACAGCGCCACGCCCGGAAACACATCCTGCATGCCCGCCACGATGGTGCGCAACTCGTCGACGGTCAGCTGGTAGCCGGGCAGCCACTGTGCAAAGATTCCTCCCTCGGCCAGGCAGCGTTCGACCGTGCGGAAATGTTCGACGGTGTACAGGTCGCCGCTGCCGGCATGCCAGGGAATGAACAAATCGCTGACGATGACGTCGAACTGTTCGCGCGTGCCTAGAAAATAGTTACGTCCGTCCTCCACCACGAGTTCGAGTCGTGGATCATCGGCGATCGCTAGATTCCACTTGGCGAAGTCGGCCACCGCATCGTTCACTTCTGCGACCAGCTCGATGGCGACCGCGCGCTTCACCGGAAAATCCTTGATCGCGCTGGCGGTAATGCCGGTTGCCACGCCGATGAACGCGACTCGCTTGGGCAGGGGATGGAGCGCCAAAGGCAGTTGGCCTTGGCGCCGCTCGCGCGCGGCACTGACCGACGAGCCCAGCGTGTAGTTGTGGTTCATCCGCAAGGTGCGGTGCCCGTTGGAGTGTTCCAGCACTGCGACGCTGGCGGCCGCGCCATCCTGATAGCGCACGAGCTTGTCGCCCTCGTTCAACGGCGGGCCACCGCTGCGCCACAACCCCGCGGCCAGCCACAGCAGCGGAATTGCCGCACAGACGGCACAGCCGGCCCAGCGCGGGACGCCGCGATAACCCTTTACAAATCCAGCCAGCGAAATGGTGCCGTAGAGCGCGGCGACAAACAGCAGACTGCCGCCGAAACCCAGCCACGGCAGCAGCACGAACCCCGTTACGAGCGAGCCGCCGACACTGGCCAAAGTATTCCAGGCAACCAGCCGGCCGACGTTGCGACCGGCACCCGCGCCGCCCTGAGCCGCCAGCTTCCACGTTGCCGGCAATAAAACTCCCGCCAGGACGACCGGCAATCCCAGGGCCACAAAGCTCACCAGGCTGAGGGTAACGACATGCCGCGCCAGCGAGCCGCCCTCGCCGCCCAGCGTCAAGGCCGACGCCACCTCGAACAACCACGGTGCCACGAGAATGCCGACCATGGCCGCCAACTGTGAGAATGCGAACAGACGCCACAAGTTCACGTGGTCGCCCAGTCGTGCAACGATCGCGGCGCCGAGCGCCAGGCACAGCAGAAACACCACCAGCATCAGCCCGAAGCTGTACACCGATCCCTCGGTGCGAAAACTCAACAAGCGCACATAGAGCACCTCCAGCGCCAAACTCGCGAAGCCCGACACGGCTGCCAGTGCAATCCATGTGAATGCACTACTGCCGTGCGGAGCGTTCGTCGCGCCGCCGGCCGACAGATCTGCCGCTGCAGGCGCAGCCGGCGATTCATTGGCCGCGCCCATTGCCGCCCGGCCTGTCGCCGGAACTTGGAACGCACTCATGGCCAGGGCCGCCATGCCGATCGATACATTGAGCGCCGTTGCCAGGTAAATCCCGTTCTCGATTCCGATCGCCATCGGCAGCGCGAACGAAGCGAGCGCGGCGCCGGCTGTGGCGCCCAGCACGTTGACCGCGTACAACAAGCCGGTCGCCCGCGCCAACTCGTCGGGCCGCGGCGCAATGGCAGCCACGGCCAGCGGCAGCGTAACTCCCATCGCAATCGTGGGCGGTCCAAGCGCAACTGCCGCCAGCAGCAGCTTGACGAACATAAAGGCCCACGGCCGCTCCCCAGCACTGGGGTACAAGATTGGATATCCCTGGCGGTAGATGTCCAACCACACGGCGACGAATAGAGCGGTCATACCAACCGCCAAAACGGCAAATCCGTAGATCCGCAGTGGATTTTTTCGCTGCGCTAGCCGTCCGCCGATCCAACTGCCCACCGCCATGCCGCCGAAGAACGCCGCCAGGATCACTGAGGCGCTTTGAACGGAGCTGCCGAACACCAGCCGAAAGCTCCGCATCCACATGACCTCATAAACCAGCGCGGACACGCCGCCCAGCGTAAACAGTACGTAGATAACAACTTTGCGCGACGGCATCAGCGTGGCCAGCTTTCACGCAGCCCGGAGGGCTGCAAACTCAGCGGGTAACAGAAATCCGGCAAATTTTTTTCCCGGATTATTGTCATTATCTGAGTAGACACTATTATGACGGGCGGTTCCAGATGCGCAAAAGCGCAAGGTCAATCAGTGTGAGTAGCTGGTGATCGAATCGACATCCTAAACCGGAGCCGTTGCCATGGCAACGATCCTGCACGTCCGACGACCGGTTCGCGGCTCCCGTGGAGTCGAGGACCATGGGTTGCCGGACGTTTTCGTTGATTGACCCTGGTTCGATCGAGTCGCTAGCTAGTGAAAGTCAGATGCGGATCTGATTGAAGACGTCGGGCAGAGAACCCAAAGAGCAGTTCCTGAAGGCTGTTTCAACTTCCAAGTGGGATCAACGCTAATGACGAAAGGAAGGTGCTTCATGAAGAGACCGCTGATTTGCGCGTTCGCCCTGTCATTGCTTCTGGGGGCGGCGACCACCGCGTGGGCGCAGGGCGTCGTAACGAATGTGGTGACGCCTCCTCTCCAAACGTCCGATGTTATCACGCTCCCGATCGACATCCATAACGGCGCACCGAATCCACCCTGGGCCGGCTGGGCCGGCGGTCGGATGAAAATGCATTTGATGCCGACCGGTGAAATCGACGTGTTGAGCCTGACGCCCGTCGCAGGCGGCCCCGGTTCGCGTGGTCCGGCGCCTCCGTTCCCGGGCACACCGACGGGTCCACCGATCATCAGCCCGTTCGGCCCGGCGTCGAACAACGTGGCCAGTGTGCCGCTGTTCTTCACCGCGTTGCATCCGAATGCGCAGAACTCTGGCATTCCCATCACGCCCAGCGTGAATCAACCCTTGTTTGATCTGACGCTGCACGTGAAGAACTCCAATCCTTCCGGCAACGGCAACGTGGACGCGACATTCATGTTCTGGAATATCTGGCACCTTCGTGAAACCCCGGGATCGACGCTGGTCACTCTGGAGCCGTCGGATTTGATCCTGGTTCATTCGAACATTCAGGACCAAATGCAACTGCACGTACCGGGCCAGAGTTTCTACCAGTTCCCGACCAACCCGGCCACGCCCCACGACCCGAACGCGCATTGGCTCCACATCTACGAGCCGGCCGTGTTCCACCTGTTTGGTATCCCGAGTCAGTTCTATGCCACGTTCCTCAACACGGCGACGTTGAGTGTTGAGCACGTGCCGGAGCCGGCCACGGCAGCATTGTTGTGCGCTGGCGTGGCGTCGGCAGTGACGGGCGTCTGGTTCCGCCGACGCCGTCGCAAGAGCCCTGCCTAGCAGGCGTTTGAGGCAGTTTTGTCAGGAGCCAAGGCGGGTCGCACGCGGGTGCGGCCCGCCTTTTTTGCGCCTGAGCAATTTGGAATTCGGCCGCACGGGGCAACTAGATCGGAACGCTGCCAGCCGAGCTGGCGAACGGACACAGCCCCCGATAGAGGTATAAAAATCGCAAAGAATAATTTGCCAGATTATTGCGGATATCTTGATAGACAGTATCATGGCATGCGTTAGGGGAGTGCGCAAACGCGCAAGATAATTCCGCGAGTAGCTGGTGATTTAATCGACAACTCAACTTTCGGAGCCATTGGAATGGCCACGATTCTGGACTGTGTCACTGGTCCGGCAACGCGATCCGCAACCCTCTCGGTTGCGATGGATCGATAGGTTGCCGAACTTTTCTTGTTGGCAGGTGGTTCCAGGATTGTGGCGGCCCGGGCAAGCGGAAAGTCGAGCACCGACGTACTCACAGGCCCTGTAGGAGCAGCTAGTGAAACAATTCGAGTGATAGCCGTAACGGGAAGAAATTCCGCGTTCAGAGATGGACGAGGCGCATCGAATTCCAAACCTAGCTGAGACCCTACTGCTAATGAGTACGAAAGGAAGGTGCTTTGTGCGTAAACCGCTATTCTGCGTGATCGCGTTGGCTGTGCTGCAGGCGGCAGCAACTTCTGTGTTGGCCCAGGGCGTCGTAACGAACGTAGTGACGCCTCCTCTGCAAACGTCAGACGTTATCACGCTCCCGATCGACATCCACAACGGCCAGCCAAATCCACCTTGGGCCGGTTGGGCCGGCGGTCGGATGAAAATGCACCTGATGCCCACCGGTGAAATCGACGTGCTGAGCCTGACGCCCGTGGCGGCCGGTCCGGGCACGCGTGGTACAGCGCCGCCGTTCCCAGGCACGCCCACCGGTCCGACGATCATCAGCCCCTTCGGTCCGGCGTCCAACAACGTCGCCAGTCAGCCGCTGTTCTTCACCGCGGTGCATCCGAATGCGCAAAACTCAGGCATTCCCATCACGCCCAGCGTGAATCAGCCGCTGTTCGACCTGGCGCTGCACGTCAAAAATTCCAATCCGTCCGGCAACGGCAACGTGGATGCCACGTTTATGTTCTGGAACATCTGGCATCTCCATGGCCCCGCCGGCGGCACCGGTTCCACGCTGTTGCAACTCGTTCCCTCGGACTATATCTGGGTGCGATCGAGCATCGAAAGCATCGACCAGCTGCATATTTTCGAAGGTCCGCTGCAGAGCCAGTACGTGTTCCCGACCAATCCGGCTCCGATCGAGGACCCGAATGCGCACTGGTTGCACATTCCGCGGACGGTGACGTTCCACCTGACGGGCGGCCTCGGCAGCCAGTTTTACGCCACGTTTCTGAATACGGCGACGCTTGGCATCGAGCACGTGCCGGAGCCGACGACTGCCGTTTTGCTGGTCGCCGGCATCGGTTCGGCCGTCACCGGCGCCTGGTTGCGCCGCCGACGTCGCAAACCGGTCAGTTAGATAATCGATGAGTCCGTCGTAGTTGAACGGCAGAACCAAGGCGGGTCGCACCATGGGGTGGGGCCCGCCTTTATTGTCAGCAACACCGGCGATACCCGCCGCGCACGCTGTTAGAATCAAGGTCGTGTTCATTCGGCGGAGGGAAGCTAGTGGCCAACGACGATTCAAACATTCCCATCCCCGGCCCAAAATGCGCGCCGCAGACGCGCTCCAAATGGCCGGAACGCCTGGCGTTTGCGGTCGGCGCGCTCTTGGTTTTGGTGGCCGCCGCAACGTTCGGGCTGCAACGCGTCGCACACTGGCTGTCAGTCCGCGAGATCACCGGCCAGGTGCTGCCGGAGCTCGCGCCGGCCGACCATATCGCGGCCAAGCCGGGCGCGCTTGCCGGTTACAACGTGTTGGTGATCACCACCGACACGACGCGCGCGGATCGGCTCGGCTGCTATGGCAATCGCGGCATCAAGACTCCGGTGCTCGATCAACTGGCGCGCGAAGGAATCTTGTGCAGTCAGGCGATCACGCCCTCGCCGTCCACGCTGCCGGCGCACTCTTCGTTGATGACCGGGCTGTACCCTTATCGACACGGCGCGCGCTCCAACGGCACGTTCCGCCTGGAAGATAAAGTCACCACCCTGGCCGAGCGACTACAGGCAAAGGGCTATCGCACGAGCGCTGCCATCTCGGCCTTCGTGCTGGACTCTCGCTTCGGACTGGACCAGGGGTTCGACAACTACGACGACGACTTGACGCGCGGCCTGAAATACTCGGCGCACATGTTTCGCGAACGGGCCGCGGAGCTGACCAACGAACCGGTGTTCGAATGGCTGCGCAAGAACGCCGATCAGCCGTTCTTCTTGTGGGTGCACTATTTCGATCCGCACGCCGTCTACATGGCGCCTGAGCCCTTTCGCAGTGAATATGCGGCGGAACCTTATCATGGAGAAATCGCCTATGCCGACTCGCAAATCGGCGCGTTGCTCGCGCACTTGAAAGACCTTGGCGTGCGCGACAAGACGCTGGTTGTGTATACCGCCGATCACGGCGAAGGGCTGGGCGAACACGGCGAATTCACGCACTCGCTCTTAGTCTACGATGGGACGCTGCACGTGCCGCTCATCCTGCACGCACCCCAGGGATTGCCCCAAGGCAAGGTGATCGATCGGCAGACGTGCCTGACCGACGTGGTGCCCACGGTGCTCTCGCTATTGGGAGAGGACGTGCCCAACGATCTCGATGGCGTGGATCTCTGCCAGCCATCCGACGGCCGACCGCGGCCCATCTTGATCGAGACCATTTCCCCGATGGTCATGCACGGCTGGGCGCCGCTGGTGGGCATTCGGCGCGATGACTACAAGTACATCCTCGCGCCGACACCGGAGCTATATGACCTCAGCGCCGATCCGGCCGAGGCCCGCAATCTGCACGCGGAGAATCCCGAGACCGTGCAGGTGCTGAGCAACCGGCTGGTCAGCTTTTTAGGCAAGGATCCGTTTCTGGCCGCCCGGCAGGCCATCGATCTGAAGAGCCTGGATCTCGACAACAAGACGCTCGGCCACCTGGCGGAGCTGGGCTATGTGGCCACGGTCCGCGACCAGAAAGAAATGGGCCCGGCTCTGCGCGATCCCAAGGAGATGATCGCCCATTGGGAAACGGTGCAGCGCGCCATCAACATGCAGGCCCAAGGCGAAGGCAAAGAAGCCATTCCGGTGCTCGAAGCCAGCCTGGCGGAGACGCCGGCCGACGTTTTTTCCCGCTCCGTGCTCGCCGCCGCCTATCGCGAACGCGGAGAGCTCGATCGGGCCATGACCAATTACGAGCTGTGCGCCAGCTACGAACCCAACGATGCCAACGCGCGGCTAGGCATGGCGGCAATCCATCTGGCGCGGATGAATCTCGACCTTGCCGAGGCCGACGTCGAGGCGGCGCAGAAAATCGACCCGCAAAGCGCCCAGCCGCACATCTTGCGCGGGCAAATTGCGCTCAGCCGCGGCCGACCGGAAGAAGCGATCAAGCACTTTGAAAAGGCGATCGAACTCGATCCCGGTTCGTCCGGCGCGCCGGCCTATAACCAAATCGGCTTTGTGCACGTTCAATTCGGGCGGTTCGATGCGGCCCGAGAGGCATTTCGCAACGCCATTCGCATCGACGCGCTGGACGGCACCGCGCACGACGGCCTGGCCAATATCCTCAATCTCGAAGGCAAGCCCGACGAAGCCATGCGCGAGTTGCGCTTGGCATTGCAGTTCAATCCGAATCAGCCCCGCGCGTTGGCTACGCTGGGTGCCTTGTTGAGCCAGAAGGGTCAGCACGCCGACGGCGAGAAACTTTGCTTGCGGTCGCTGGCCATCTCTCCCAAATATGCCATTGCGCACAACAACCTCGGACTTGTCTATCGCCGCATGGATAAGCTGGACCTGGCGGAGAAGCACTATCGGCAGGCCATCGAGATCGACGAGCGGTTTGACGTGCCGCACGTCAACCTGGCACAACTTTATTCGCGACAAGGTCAGGCCGAAAAGGCGCTGGCAGAGTTCCGCGCGGCAATCAAGGCCAACCCTTATCACCCCAGTGCAGTCGCCTTGGCCAGCCTGGGCGCGCACGATTTCAACCAGGGACGTTTTGCGCGGGCCCTGGCGTTCTATCGTCGCGCCCTGCAAATCGAGCCGGACGATCCGCTCGTGCACAAGCAGATTGCGTCGATTTTTGCGCTCAAGGAGTTCGATCGGCCGCGCCTGGCTGCGTTTCATTTGCGCCGCAGCCTGGAGCTGGATCGCGAGCAGCCCGACGCGGAGCAAATGCAGGCCATGTTGGCGCAGGCCCAGGCCGCGGCGGCGAATCAAACCGCCGAACCGCCGCTGCCTGAACCAGCGGCCGACGTGGAGTTACAGCTTGCTGAGCCGCCGGCAACGGCCGGCGACACGCCCGCTGACGCGGCAGCTGATGCGAAGTCTCCTCCCGGGTCGGGCTCCGCGGTCGGCGCGTCAAATGGTGAAACGCCACCGGCCGAAAGTCCCGCTCCGAAGCCCGCTGCACCGGCAGAGTCAGATTCCGTCCCTCCGAACAAGCCCGATCCATCTGCTGAGCCGCATGCGCCATGAACTCCAGCGCGGTCGACGAACGCCGCGAACGTGGTCCGCGTTGGCGATGGGGCGCCGCCGCCGGACTGGGCCTGCTACTGGCGGGAGGATGCTGGGCCGCGATCCGCTTTGCCACGAGCCCCAGCACGCCGGCCGGACCGCGCTGGAACGTCGTACTCATCACCCTCGATACGACGCGTGCCGACCATTTGGGCTGCTACGGCTCGCGCTTTGACACGCCCGCGATCGACGCGCTGGCGCGCGACGGCGTACGCTTCGAGCAGTGTTACGCGCCGGTGCCGCTCACGCTGCCCAGCCATAGTTCGCTGCTGACGGGCCTGGTTCCGCCGCGGCACGGAGTTCACGACAATGGCCCGCAACGGCTCGATGAGCGCGCCACGACCTGGCCCGAAATCCTGTCGCGCCGGGGCTACGAGACCGGCGCCGTAGTCGGTGCATTTGTGCTGGATCACCAATTTGGCTTGCAGCAGGGATTTGCGCATTACAACGACCAGATGCCCGCCGACAGCGGCGGCCGCTTCAACTACGCCCAGCGGAACGCGGCGCAAGTCACCGACGAGGCGCTGGCTTGGCTCGCGCAACCGCACGCTGCGCCCGTATTTTTGTGGGTCCACTATTTCGATCCGCATGCGCCTTACGACCCGCCCGGCTATGACCCGGCGTTTGCCATGCGGCCGCGCTACGACGCCGAGATCTATTATGTGGATACCCAACTGCGGCGATTACTGGCGGGCATCGACGCACAAGCCGCCGGCCCAACGTTGGTGATACTGACCGCCGATCACGGCGAGGGCCTGGGACAACACGGCGAAGATAGCCACGGGCTGTTCGCCTACAATTCGACGCTGCGCGTGCCGCTCATCGTGCGCTTCCCCGACGGGCGGCTCCAGCGCCGCGTCGTCCGGGCGCCGGTCGCGCTGGTTGACGTATTGCCGAGCGTATTGTCCTGGCTGGGGATCGACGTGCCCCTCGGGCTCGACGGCCAACTGCTGCCGCTTGCCGATCCGCCGTCCGCAACGCCGCGCACGGTGTACTTCGAGAACCAGTTCCCAACCAGCGCGTTTGGCTGGGCCAGCGTCGATGGAATCATGCACGGCGGCTACAAGCTCATTCGCGCACCGCAGCCGGAGCTGTATGACCTGGCCGGCGATCCGCAGGAGCGCGACAACCTGTTCCAGGCGGACAACGAGCGATCGCAGCAAATGATGAAGCAGATCGAGTCGCTGACGAGCGATTTCGCTGCGCTGCCGTCGCTCGAGGAGCGGGAGGCAGCCGTTAGCCAGCCCGAGTTGGCGCGGTTGCGCGCCTTGGGGTACGCGGGCGCAGCTCGTCCGCCCACGTCGGCGCACCTGGCCGCGCAACCGTTACCCGACCCAAAACAGATGCTGCCGGTCTACCAGCAGTTGCAGGAGATTCCGGTATTGATCGAACAGCGGCAAGTCGGGCAGGCGACCGAGCGGCTGCTGGACATCCTGGAAATGCGCGATCCGCAAAACAATCGCGGTCTGCGCATGTTGGCTGCGTTGCCACCTGAGGAGCCGGCGCTGCGCGCGCGAGCCCTGACATGCTTGGAGCGCGCGGTCAGTCACGATGTGTCGCCATCGAGCGACCCCTACGTGCTGGGGTGCTATGGACGGATGTTGCTGGCAGATGCGCAGGGCGCAAAAGCTGCCGAGGTCTTTGCCCGTTTGCAGCGCCTGGAGCCAACCAGCGCCGCGGCTTGTCGTTTTCTGGCCGAGGCCTATCGCCAGGCGGGTGATGCGGCTCAGGCCGGCCGTTGGCAGAAGCGCGCTGGCGAACTGGCACTTCGCAAAGAGCCGGATCCCGACTGGGCCAGTGAGCAGATCACGCCGAAATGACTTCCACGCAGCTGCCGGCTAGCGATGGCGTTGCCACACGGCCGGGCGGGTCAAACGACCATGCCAAAACGCTCGCCCCCAGCTCGTCATCGATGCGTCGACGGCTTGAATTCCAACCCAAATTCCCGTAACGCTTGCCGAAATCGCCAGAATGCCCCCGAAAGATCGGCATCTCCGTGTTTCCACGACCGCGCCGCGAAATGCGCGCCCACAGCGTCTTCCTAAAGAGTACACTGGGGTGCGGCAAGGGATCCGCACCGCGGCTCCCGCGCCCCAGCCTGGCAATCTATTTTAGGAATCTGGCAGAAAGGCACTCATGGCCCGGGACATCGATTATGCCGCGATCGCGGTAAACAACGCGATCGTGGAGAAGTTTGGCCGTGCCAACGAGCTCACGGACCTCGAAGTCGTGGCGAACGATCAGACCATTTCCGTCCGCCATGCGGGTCAAGTGGCCGAAGGCACGCGCGACAACTTGCTCGCAGCGGTGCGCGCGGCGGACACTTACGCGCAGTTGTGGATCGAATTGGCGCCGCAGCGCAATCCCTCGCGTCCGAAATGACGCGGAGCGGAATCTCGATTCGCAGCGCCGTCTCGCCGAATCCTCCCGCATGCCGAGCCCTGCCGATTGCCAATCGTCGGCGTCCGCGCGCTGGTTAG
The DNA here is from genome assembly GCA_050250435.1 of Pirellulales bacterium. Taxonomy (GTDB): domain Bacteria; phylum Planctomycetota; class Planctomycetia; order Pirellulales; family PALSA-1355; genus JBFWOR01. The sequence continues at coordinate 27,771 of JBFWOR010000029.1, forward strand.
TCGCCAGAGCCTTCGCCTTTCGGCCCGAGGCACAGCAACAAGGCCGGGTGGAGCAGCAATTCGCCGGCCAAACCTGACGCAAATGCCAGGCAGGCCAGGCCGCCGAAGACGCGCAGCGGAGGCATGTCGCTGAGCACCATCGGCGCGAAGGCGGCCAAAAATACAAACGACGTAAACAGCACGGCCGGACCTACGTTGGCCATGGTTTGCCGCACGGCCAGCTCGGTGTTGCGCGTTTCGCGAAACGCGTTGTTGAAGCTGTGCAGAAAGTGGATGCTGTCGTCAGTTGCCAGACCAATGCACACGTTAAAGACGATCACGCTGGCAAACTGCAGCGGTCGATCGAAGATCACGAGAAACGCCGCGACCGCCACCATCGGCAGCAAATTCGGCAGCAAGCTAATGAGGCCCAGCCGGATCGAGCGCAAGAAAATGGCGATGCTCGCGAAAATGGTGACGGCTGCGAATCCCAGACTTTGTGCCAGGTTGGCGATCATGCCGCCGACGCTCTGGTACACGCTGATGACCGGGCCGCTCAGCTGGAATTGATAGCCCGGATGCTCGGCGGCCAGCGCGGCCAGCCGCTGTTCGACGTCGGCCAGCTGGGGGTTCGCGACCGACGCTCCGGCGTCGCGCATATGCGCAATCACGATGGCGCGCCTGTCCTGCGGATTCACGAATCGCGACAGCACTTCGTCGGGCACGGAATCGAGCTCCCGGGCCGACGCCAATGGATTGTTCCGATTTCGCGCGACCGATTCGAGAATGCTCACCACGGACAGCGGACCGTTGATCACCGAATGGTCTGCGAGCACGCGGTGAACGTCGCGCACGCGTTCGAGCACGTCGCGCGACTGGTACGTCCGATCGTGCGGCCACTCCATCGTGACCTGCACATACAGCGCGCCTCCGACAGACGTTTCGCAGTGTTCCAAGGCCTGATACGTTTCGCTCGTGTCGGGCAGATACTCGAGCAAGCGATTGTCGGACCGCATCAGGAACCAAGAGGGCACGAGCGCGAGTGTGAAAAGCGTTCCGCCAATCGCCAATTTGCGGCGGTGCGCCAGGACGAAATCGGTGAGGACCTGCACGATGCGTTCGGGCCAGGCACGCCGGCTTTCGGCGGCCGGGAGTGCCAGCCAGGTGGCCGGCACAATGCTCGCCATGAGCGGAACGGCCGTGATGACGGCCACGAAGCTGATGAGCACGCCGACCGCCGCAATGACTCCAAATTGCTGCACGGCGGTCACGTTCGCCAGGTAGAGCGATCCGAAACCGATCGAGCTGGCGATCGCCGTGAGCCAACACGCGGCCCAAACCTCTTCGGCCGCTGTCACTGCCGCGACCCGCGGGGTGGCCCCGGCCGCTACCGCGCGTCGAACGTGATACATCACGTGGACCGAATCGGTCAGACCGATTACCGGAATGAGCGTGGTGATGACGCTGCTGAACGGGTTAATCTCCAGGCCGAGCCAACCCATGCCGCCGAGCGTGAACAGCATGCCCAGCATGCCGCCGGCGAGAACGATCATCGAGGCCGCGACGCGGCGAAACAGAAAGATCGCCGCGCCGGTGCACATCACCAGCGCCAGCACGTCAAATACGATTTGATCGCGCTGAATGCTGCGCACCACTTCGCTCCGCACCAGCGGCATGCCGGTCAAGCGGGCTTGAATCGCCGCGTCGTGAAGTTCCGTTTCGAGGATGTTTCGCACCGGCTGCAGTGCGGCGTCGATCTCTCGAACGGAGAGCTTGGACCCGCGCAGCCGGGCGATCACCAGCATCGTGCGGCCGTCCCGCGAGAGCAGATGGTCGCGAACCAAGGGGTGGGCCAGCGCGTTGCGACCGGCTTGGGCAATGCGTTTGGGCGATTCGGCGGTTCTGGGCACAAGGGGCAACAACAAGCGCCCCACCCGCCGCGGCCCGCGCACGTCGAAAATCGAGCTGACCGATTCGACTTCCGGCAACGCCGCAATTTGTGCGACGGCGCTGCGCAGCCGCTCGATTCGCGCGGGCAAGAAGAAGTCGTCGCACTCGAGCACCAGTACGCAATCGTTCTCGCCGGCGCCGAAGGCCGGCGGCGACTGGCGGGCTTCCTTTTCACGCGCCTCGGTCGAACGAAACAGATCGAGCACGTTGTCGTTGATCTTCAGCCGGGTCAGCCCAACCAGCGCCAATCCGACCGCGAAAGCCAGTCCGCATGCCACCGGGAGCCGGTAGGCCATCACCATGCGAAGGAGGTACGACATCGTAGCGATCGGAGACACGCGGGAGGCGGCGTGGCCGACCGAAAACAGTCGCGCCCAGCACGGAAACGCCAGGTGTTTAGCCTATGCTTTTTGACCGTTCGATGCGAGGTGGCACCGGCCAATCGCCTGCGCGGATCGGCTTTTCGTGCAAAGCCGCTGCTGCGTGCGCAGGGGGTCAACAGGTATACTGAGCAGTCTTGATGGATTCACCCCCGCGCCGAGACAACATGGACCGCTCACGCGTTTGCCGAACCGTCGCCGGACTGCTAGCGGCCGTGGCGGTAATAGGCGCCGCTCGGTTGGCCGTGGCGGACGAGCCGACGCGCAACACGCGACCTTCGGCGGATCGTCGCACGACGGAGTTCCGGCCGCAGGAATCGCGCGTACCGGGGGTCGCGGCCGATCATCCGCTACTGCCGGAACTCAGTGAGGCCCGCGAGTGGCTCGCCCAGGCCCGCCGCACGGTGCACGATTTTCAGTGCCGAGTGGTCAAACGCGAACGGATCGATGGCATTTTGCAGGACTATTACTACATCGATATGTGGGTCCGCGAGGAGGCGCGTGCCGGCGATCACGTGACAGCACCGCTCTCGGTGTTCATGGAGTTTCTCGGACCGAGCTCCGCCCAGGGGCGCCGGCTGCTGTATGTCGAGGGCAGCAACGAAGGCAAGATACTCGTTCGCAAGGGCGGCAAACGCTTCGAATACGTGATTACGAAGGTCGATCCGGACAGCGAGAGCACCCGCAGCGAGAGCCTGTGCCCCATTTCGCAAAGTGGTTTCATCCCGCTCTTTGCCGAAACCGTGGCCACGATCGAACGGCACATGGCGGCGGACCCCTTTGGCGCAAATACGATTGTTGAGCGTCTCGAGGGCGCCAAAGTCGACGGCCGGCCGTGCCACGTGCTGCGGATCACTCATCCCCAGCAGCAAGACGGCCTGGACTTCTACAAGGGCACGTACTTCGTCGACGCCGAACTGGGCGTTCCGGCGCGGATTGAGAAGCTCGATTGGCCGACCAGGCCCGGTGAAACTCCGCCGTTGCTGGCAGAGTACAATTACACCAAGGTTCGACTGAACCTCGGCCTGACCGACAAGATGTTCAACCCCAAGGCCCTGAAGGCCCGGCGCTAGGAGAACGAGCGCTCGCTCAGGCGATGTGCTGCGCGCGAGCTAGGACAACGGCGAGCAAATCTCGTAGCGGGTCATGCCGTTGATCTTCTGGGCGAGTTCTTTGACCTGGCAATCCAGCCGGCACTCGGCAATCGATCGGGTGTGGCGCACCCATTGTCCGGCGCTGTAGATGAAGGTGCCTTTTTGGTCGTCTTCCAGCAAGACAAACGGCTTGCCATACACGACGGGCGCCTTCCGTTCGAGCACGGGAAGCGGCGCTCGCGCGGCCGCCGGAGTGTGCGCGGCGCGTGGCTTTGACCGCTTGCTTTGATGATGACGCCGTTGGGCCATCGATGTTCCTCCTGGAGAGTTTATAAGTAGCACTAGCCGCACCCGCGTGCGAGCGCAAAAAAAAGGCCGGAGGAGCCACAGACAGCGCCTCCGGCCCTGATTCTTTTGGGCGCTGCGAATTTAGCGACGGCTGAAATTGCCGCGTCGTCCGCCGAAGCCACCGCCGCCGCCGCCGCGCTCTTCACGCGGTTTCGCTTCGTTGACGGTGAGCGGGCGACCGTTGAATTCCTTTTCGTTCAACTCGGTAATCGCAGTGCGCGCCGAGTTGTCATCCGCCATCTCGACGAAACCAAAGCCCTTGCTCCGGCCAGTGTCGCGATCTTGAATCACTTGAGCGCTCCGCACCGAGCCAAACGGAGTGAACAACTCCTCCAAGCTCGCGTTGTCGACGTCGTAGCTCAAATTGCCGACATACAGTTTCATTCCCACGGTACATACTCCATGACATATTCATCCGACCAAACTGGCTTCCGGGTCGAAACGGAAGTGGCCAGAGTGGTGGCCTGCCAAGTGGGAAAGGCGAGAGAAGAGGCAGATTCTGAGCGAATCGGTGCTCGAACGTCGTCAAACCGACTGTCTGCACTATAGCCGCCGGATGGGCCGTGGCTAGGCCGAATTGCGGGAATGCTCGGCGGCGATCCGCTCGATAACGGCCGATCAACACCGCTCAATGTCGGCGCATGTAGTGCGCTCGACACGGGTTGCGAGCGGTAGCGCAATGCCCCAGCTAGCGTTAAAGCGACGCGAGATTTATTTCGACAGGCGGGCTAAGCCGGCAAATGTTCGAGCATTTGCGCCAAGCTGGCCGCTTTTCAACGCCATTTGCCGATGGATTGCGGTGAGATTTCCGGGAGGTCATCCTGCCGCGGGTTCGTTCGTGTTATAATCAAGGGAATGCGACGTACCCCGCCAACTCGCGCTTCGATCTTACGTCGCATCGCAGAGCTCGAATCCGAGCTTCGTCAGGCGCGACACGACCTCAAAAATCTCGGCGCCAGGGACCCTGCGACCGCCGAGATTGTCGCTCGCGGCGCCCGACTCTGTTCTGAACGATCGGCACTCGAGCGTAGGCTCGAATTGCACCGGCTGGCTACGAACTAGGCGGTGCATTTGCCGCCCAGACCCAACACAGGTCCACTTCCCCAATGAATGACACGAAAGCTGAAGAACGCAAACTCGCCGCGGAACAACTCGAAATCGTGCGCGCCAAATTGAGAGCGACCGGAGCAACCGTGCTTTCGCCCACCGCCGAATGGACAGCGCTGCGAAAAGAGATGCTGGAATTGAACCGCAAGCTGAAATAGCTGCTGCTGCTCGGATCGCACTCGTCACAGCGTGTTGTACGCTCGCAGCCTGCCGGCCGTGAGTTCGCGCGTGAACTTGTAGAAGTGCCAGTGGGTCACGCAGCGATTCATGAATTGGGCAAAGCCGACGATCCCGCGGCGATGCCGCATATTCTGGGTGAAGAAGAACTTCAGGTACACCCATCCGACGGAGCGCAGGGAACCGTCGCGCGCCAACGCCCAAAACAGCGACCACAGCAGGGCCAGGCCGTAGAACAATGTCGGCACACGCCGGCCTTCGCCTGCCTTCCGGCAAATCTCGGCGCGACGCTCCAAGTATTCGGGCGATTCAAATACCTTGAAGTATCGCTCCAAGTAGGCTTCGGGCGAGTACAGCCGCTTGACCAGGTCCCAGTATCCTTGCCGGAGCTCGTCGCGAGTCATTTGCTGGGGCACGAAGTTGCACGATGGATCTTCCTCCACCAAACGCCCGTCGCGCTTCAGCCGCTCATAAAGGGGCGTCTTGGGAATGGCCTGCAACATTCCGACCATTGCCAGCGTGATTCCGTTCTCTTGGATGAAGCGGTACTGGTCCTCGAAAATGCCCTTATCGTCGCTGTCGAAACCCACGATGAACCCGGCGTTGATGTCGAGCCCTGCCCGCTGAATGCGCGCCAGCTTGACGCCCAACGAGTCGCCGCGGACGTTTTGAAACTTCTTGGTCTCGTTCAGCGAGTCCAACCGCGGCGTCTCGATGCCGATGAAAACGCTGCGGAAATTGGCCCGATACATCATTTCCAGCAGCTCGGGATCCTCGGCCAGGTCGATGCTGGCCTCGGTTGTCAGCCGGAGCGGATATTTGTTCTCTTCCATCCATGGAATCAGCTTGGCGAGCAGCGCCTTGGCCTTCTTCTTATCGCCGATGAAGTTGTCGTCGACGATGAAGGCCGAATGGAATCCGGCCCGCCGCATGTCATCCAGTTCGGCCACGAGTTGATCGGGATCCTTGACGCGCGGCCGGCGCCCATAAATCACGATGATGTCGCAGAATTCGCATTGAAACGGGCAACCCCGCGAATACTGCAGGGCGCCGGAGGCGTAGCGATCGACCTTGAGCAGGTCGAATCGCGGCCGCGGCACTTGCAGCATATTGGTGGGATTCGCTTGCTCGTAGCGCTTCGCCGTGGGACGATTGGACGCGAAATCTTCGAGAAACTGCGGCCAGGTCGTTTCCGCCTCGCCCACGAACATCACGTCGCACAGACCTTCGAAGAACTCTTCCTGGACCGACACGAACGGGCCGCCGACGACGGTGAATACCTGGAGCTCGCGCAGTTTGAGCAAGATCTCGCGCGTGCGAACCTTCTGCACGTTCATGCCCGTTACGCCAATGATGTCGTAATTGCGCAGCGACTCCCAATCGATCTCCTCCACGTTCTCGTCGATCAGCTTGACGCTGTGGTCGCCGCAGAGTCCGGCGAGCGCAGTTAACGATCCGGAGATCATCGTGCTCCGCTTGTTGCCGGGATATAAGGGCAACGCGAAATCGAATCCCCAGTAGGACGGCTCGAAGCGGGGATTGATCAAACAGATCGAGAGCTGCCGGGTCGCAGTGCTCGGTCGAGTTGCCTCAATGACCGCTAGCTGTAGGTCGGACTTCATTCAGCCGCAATCATGCGGTTTCTCCGGCCGGGATATCAGAGAGGGGCGTTCAAGAGTCGTCCGTGGGAGCCAAAGGGTACAAAATGGCCAGGTAATCTCGAAGAGCAATCTGGAGCGTGGGGGCCCGGGCTTAGGACGGCTCAATCCGGCCAACCGGGCCCGCAGGGGCCTTGCATTCGGAATTCGTAACCTTTGACCTTGCAATACCTTGCATATGACATACAATATTTGTAGGTTCTGTTTTTGAATCTTCAATGCGCTGTGGCGCAGGCTCAACTCCATGCCCACCTCGATTTCCCGGCAGGTTTTTCTGGAAGACCGCCAAGGACGAACGTTTGCCGACGTTCTGAATGACCCGGATCAGCCGTTTGACGCGGCGCTCGAATTTTTCAACGATCCGGACCGGCAGCGGCGGATGGAAGAGTCGGAAGTCCACCACAATCGGCCTCCCTTGGCAGGCGTGGTGCGGGAACTGGAGTCGGTTCCCGAGATCGATCGCTTTCTGGCTTCCCAGCATCCGCGCCGCACCAAGCGCCTGCGGCAGGCAGTGGGAGTCATCGTTCGCATGATCATGGAGCGCCTGGGATGGAAAAAAACCGGCAAGAAGGGCTCGCTGGGCGTTCGCGCCAAGCGTGAACCCCGGTCGGCCAAGCCGGGCGCCTATCACAATACCGGCGGTCTCGCATTTTGGTTCCTACGCGCCGAGCGCTATGAACTTGGCGAAGGCATGCCCTATCGCTCGGTCCGCGCTCGCAACAAAGAATACAAGACGATTTCGCCGCGAAAATCAGCAACCAATTCACACCCCAAAAAAACGAAGCGGGACTAAGCCCGCACAAAGTTCCTTTGCCCTCCGTCTGAGTCAAGAAACGCCAGACTGGTCCAGAGTTCTGCCTTCTGTGTAGACAGACCGGTACTCTCTTTCGCTGGCTTCTTTTCATAGATCAGAGCCGAGTAAGTTGCGGACCCCCGCAACCGTATTGCGATCGCGCGCTATTTGACAACTTGCTTCGCAGCCGCTGCGGGCGCGCCCGACGTTCGATCAGGAGCATCACCATGAGCGAAAAAAAGCCGATCGTCTTTCAAATGTCGCGGGCGCGAGGCAATTGCCCGGTGTGCGGCAAACCGTCGTACTCTTCGACAGGCATGCACCCGCAGTGCGCTTTGGCGCGCGCCGACGCCCTGTCCCGCGCCGATCGCAAGAAGGCCGGCCCGACGGTCAGCAAAGTGAAGCGGAAATCGTGGAGCAAACCGTGCCCGAAATGCAAACGGGAGATCCCGGCGCGTCGGGTCGTGTGCGACTGCGGCCACAATTTCGCGCCGGCACCGCTGGGCGCTGTAACCCATTAGCTTCTGCAACGATCGCGACACACAAAGAGTTTTGACCACCCCAACCTGGGAGGCCTCATGGCCGCCACGCCCGTTCAAGACAAAACGATTACCCGACAAGTTGAAGGCAAGATCGCCGGACGCGGACTCGGCTCGCCCTGCCGAATCAGTGTCGCGACGCTCAAAGGTGAAGTGACGCTCACAGGAACGGTTCAATATCTACAACAAAAGTCGACTGCCGCGCAAGCCGCGAACGGCGTCTCGGGGGTGCGGCGCGTGGTCGATCGGCTCGTCGTGAAGACAGTCGCCAAATATTAACAGCTCACACTGCAACCTGACTGAACTTTGAAAGTGCCTGCGGAAAGAAACGCCGTGAAGAAAAGACCCTCCACCTTGGCCGCGATCGCGGAGCTGTTGCTGGCGATTTCCATTGGAGTTGCCGTGCTCGCGGTCGCACGCGGTTGGTTTACGAAATCAGTCGCCGGCGAACGCACCCAACAACCCCCGGCGACGCAGCGCCAGTCGAGCCGATCGAGCCCTGTGAGCGTCCGCATTGAGGCAGCCGGGAATCGTCCGCGGGCGACGGCACTGACGGGATCTCCGATGCTCGAACGGACGTTCGCCAGCCAGCAAGGATGGGCTCTCTAAATGCAACGTTCTGCCAGCGACGTGGCGCCGGGCTTCGAGGCGGACATGCTGCTTCCGTATGTCTCGGACCTGGGGTTCGAGGTGGAAACCGTTCAGTCAGATGAAGGATTGGGTACGTGTTTCGTCGCGGTTCTGCCGCGCTACGACGTCGACGATTATCTTGAGAAAGAGGCCGACCCGACAGGCGCAGCGGACGCGTCAAACTGACTCCAATTTTGTCAAATCGATTTGTGACCAGCGTTGCCAGGCAACAACTCACGAAGAACGGCCAAAGTAAATGAGACGCGTGCATTGTCGAAAATGTTGGCAGTCGACTCCGCTGCTGGCCAGGCAGTGCACACACTGCGGCCACGCTGACGCGGCGCGGCGCGTGCAAGGGCTAGCCGAGCTGGCCGCTTACGTCGCCGGTGGCGCGGGCACCGTTGTGTTGCTGGTCTGGATGGCCGTCGTTTACATCTGAATTGATCGCTGGATCGCCGCGGCACAAATGCAATGAAGCTCTTCCGTTGGATCTTGGGCCGGTGGTCACAACGCCAGCGGGCACTGGCGCTATACCAGCAGGGCATGGCCTCCGCCAGGAAACAAGACCACGCAGCGGCTATTCTGGAGTATTCGGCCGTGATCGACATGGCCGGCGCGCCGGCCGACGTTCGGGCGATGGCCCTCTACAATCGGTCCGTGGTCCATTCGGCCGCGCACAATGACGCGCAAGCGACCCGCGACCTGCAAAAACTCCTGGAGACGGCCGGCGCCGCCGCGAACGTCCGCCTGGAAGCCAAGCGAAAGCTGGTGCGCATGGAACGAGCTTCACATCGGCCCGAACAGAGCGAATCTCCGCGCGACGGCTGACGCGGGCGGCTAGAGCGCATCTGACGGGAGTCTAGCGCCAACCGCGCGATCTGGATAAACTAGCGAACTGTCCCTGAACAAGGAGGTTCGTATGTTGCCGTATTCGAAAGAGATGCGTCGCGAGGTGTTGGCGGCG
>JBFWOR010000030.1:0-31966 GCA_050250435.1 Pirellulales bacterium
ACTGCCAGCGGCCCGTGGCCCGCGCGGTCTTTCCACTTCGAGAATGCGAGAGCCGGGAGTCGAACCCGGACGGGTTGCCCCACTGGATCCTAAGTCCAGCGCGTCTGCCAATTCCGCCACTCTCGCACAACGACCTGCGATTGCAGTTTGTATGCGGTTGGCCGGGGCGTCAAGAGAGATGTCCGCGGGCCGCGCGGGTCCGCTGCATTATTCCAACTAGCATCGAGCCGTAGCGCACGCAGTGCACCCGGCATCTGGACCAGGCAGTCGGGCGCACGTAAACTTGGCGCCCGGGTAGTTTCGCCGTTCCCAAACTCGAAAGGTCTCGGCATGCACTCTTTGGCGATCGCCGGCGTCGTCTTCATAGCAACGTTTGGCGGCGCTATGTTGGGCATGCTGCTGCAGCGACTCATTCCCGAGTCGCACTTGCTCAACGAATCGAAAGAGGTCATTCGCATTGGCAGCGGATTGATTGCGACGATGGCCGCCCTGGTTCTTGGCCTGCTGGTCGGCGGTGCCAAGTCTTCATTCGACGCACACGAAAGCGGCTTTCGTCAACTCGCCGTCGACTTGCAAGTGCTGGATCGCACGCTCGCCCAATACGGTCCCGCGGCGAATCCCGCGCGAGAACAACTCCAGCAGTTGATGGCTGTGGTGATCGATGGACTGTGGCCGGAAGACCCGTCCCAATCGGTCCGCATCAGCGACGCGCGGATCACCGATATCGGCACGAAGATGTACGACGTGGTCCGCGCGTTGTCGCCAACCGACGAGTCGCAAACGCAACTCAAGGGGCAAGCGGTTCAGCTCTATGCGCAACTGGCACGAGACCGGTGGAGCCTCAGTCATCAGACTGACAATTCGTTGCCTCTGCCATTTCTCACGGTGTTGGCATTCTGGTTCTTTGTGCTCTTCATCAGTTTCGGCCTTCTCGGCCCCCGCAACATGACGGCCGTTTTGGTGCTCTTGATTTGTGGATTGTCGGTTGCAGGGGCGGTCTTCTTGATTGTCGACCTCAGCCAACCGCTTGATGGACTGCTGCGGGTTTCCAGCAACTCAATGCGCAATGCCCTGGTGAGCATGGGCCAATAATTGGCCCTGCACCGCCCCGAGGCAGATTGCCAGGCGCGCACCTTGATGCACGGCCCGCGCGACAGCCAATCACGCTCTCGTGAAAACGGCCCGCGCTGATGCGTTTGCCCGCGGGGCCATCCGCCGAATTTCAGACCTGCGCGGGCGGAGAATTGACTGCCACCGGTTTGCCCATTCCAATGTCGAAGTGCGCGGTTGGGGGTGGGCCCAATCGGCCGCCGATGACATCCCAGCGCTGCGACGTCGCAAGGTCAGGGCCGCGCGGTAGCGAGCGGCCCGTACGGCGGACCTGAGAACCGCGCAGCCGACAATGTTTACGTTTCATCCAGAGTAGGCGAGACGCCGCCTGTGCCAAGCGCGCGGCCCAAGCCGCCAGAAGTGGAGAATCCATGGATCAGATCGTGCTCCTCAAGATCGAGTCGCTACATGCCCGCGTCGTGCAACCCAACGGAATCAAGCTCCGCCAGAAAGGCAAAGACATCTACACGGGAATGATCGCCGCCTATTTGGATGAGGCAGCCGGTCCCGCGGCAAATCACGGTTTGGTCAACCTCACAACGGGTGAGATCCGGTTGCAATGGGCCATCGTCGCCACGTTGCCAATCATGGCCGACGCTTTTGCTGCCGGCGAGGTCTCCGAAAAAGAGAGCCAACCGCTGCGAGTGTCGTTCGACGAAGCGGGGGTCATTCCGGAAGGCGGCGATGCTTTCGAAGCCATCGGCGGCGGCCAGGTCGCGTCCGGTTCGTTGCTCAGCGGCGCGCGCGTCATGTCGCAAAGCAATCACATGAAGAGAATTCCAGATCGGGGCGACAGGGTCTCCCTGACGCAAGCGCTGGCACGCGGGAAGCCCGTCCGCTGCGCCCTGACTCCCGAATCCGTCCTCGAGATCGCGCTGCCGAAGTCGCTGGGTGGTGGTACGCAGAAACTAAACCTGCTGGGCGGCTTCGTGCTTGCGCCCGTGATGAAGATGGGCGGTCGCGAGGCTGTCCGTCGCAAAGCGCGGTAGAGGCCGCGTTGCTCGTCAATGGTCGACTCGTAGTGCGGCGCATGCGCCGGATCGACGCACCGCCTTCGGCATGGTTGCCGGGCCGCTCGCCGGAAAGTGTCACTTGCCATGGGCCAATGCCATGCATGTTTAAGCGACGTGCCGGACGGCAGCCGATTCTGTCCCGCCTGTGGGCTCGACATGCGGAAGCCCGGCTTGCACTCGACCTCGCCCTTCCCCTCGGGCGTTGACCTGCAAGACTCGCAGACCCAACGGCCCGAGCAGGATATCGCGTCTTCCGCTGCCGACGGGACGCAGCGATTCGCGCCGGGAACGACCCTGCTCGGCCGATATCGCATCGTCAATGCGCTGGGCCGCGGCGGCATGGGCGTCGTCTATCGGGCCGACGACCTGCACCTGCATCAGCAGGTGGCGCTGAAGTTTCTCACGCGCGAGCTGCTCGGCGACCGCGACGGTCTGGCACGCTTGTATCAAGAGGTGCGCATTGCCCGCCAGGTAACCCATCCGCTGGTGTGCCGCGTGCACGACATTGCCGAAGTCGACCGCCAGACCTTCCTGACGATGGAATTCATCGACGGTGAAGATCTCGGCTCCTTGTTGAAGCGCATCGGCCGCTTGTCGGAGGACAAAGGAGTCCAGATTGCGCACCAGTTGTGCGCCGGCCTGGCCGCCGTTCACGACGAAGGAATCGTCCATCGCGATTTGAAGCCCGGCAACATCATGATTGACGGGCGCGGTCATGCGCGGCTGACCGACTTTGGCTTGGCGATCTCCGCGACCGCTACGGCCACTGAGTTTCGTGCCGGCACGCCCGCCTACATGGCCCCGGAGCAGCTCGCTGGCAAGCGGCCGACGATCCAGAGCGATCTGTTCTCGCTGGGGTTGGTCCTCTACGAAATGTTTACCGGCCGCACGGCGTTTCCGGCCAGGGGACGCGACGAGCTGGCGCGCCTGCACGAAACCTACAAGCCGTCTTCCGTGAGCGACGTGGTGCCCGGGCTGGATCCCCGCATCGGCAAGGTGATTCGCCAATGCCTGGAGATCAATCCCTCGCTGCGGCCAAAATCGGCCCAAGCGGTCGCTGCCGCCTTGCCCAAGGATGACCCGCTGGCCACCGCACTGGCCGAAGGGCGAACACCCTCGCCGGACATTGTCGCCAATTCCGCGGCCGAGGGGCGCCTTGCTCCGGCCCTGGCCAACACGCTACTCGCGACCGTCGTGCTCGGCGTGCTGCTGGTTGCCGCGCTGTGTGGCCGCTCGACGATCTTCGGACTAACGCCGCAAACCCGCTCGCCGGAAGCCTTGGCCGCCCGCGCCCGCACCATTCTCGATCGCCTGGGCTGCACCGACGTGCCGGCCGATCAGCGGTTCGGCTTCAGTTACGACTACGACTATCTCGATCACACGGTGGAAACGGACCTGACTCCACAGCGCTGGTCGGCGCTGGCAACCGGCCAGGTCCCGGCGCTGATCTTCTGGTTGCGCCAGAGCCCGCAGTACTTGAGCGCCAGCGGCATGAGCCCTCGTCAGTATCCCGGCGTTGTGACGTCGACCGATCCGCCGCCGACGTTGCCCGGCAGCGTTGCAGTGAGCCTCGACCCGAGCGGCCGGCTGATCGAGTTTGTGCGTCCGCCGAGTCGCCAGCTCAGCGAGACGGGTGCCGCCGGCGACGTTGACTTCAAACCCCTGTTCGACGAAGCGAAGCTCGACTGGCCGCGCGCCGCCAGAACAACGCCGCAATGGGCGCCGCCGTTCTTTGCCGCGCAACCGTTTGCCTGGGAAGCCTCGCGCGTGGACGTGCCGCGCGAACGGCTGCGGGTGGAAGCCGCTGCGTGCGAAGGCCGCATCGTGTACTTCAAGGTGTATCACGGCCCCTGGGAGCAGCCCGAGTCGCTGCGCGCCCCGCTGCAAAACGAATCGCGCGCGTTCTACTACGTGTCGGCCGGCATTTTTTGCGTCATCGTGATCGGCGCGGCAGTTCAAGCCCGGCGTAACTTGCGCTTGGGTCTGGGCGATGCCACCGGTGCGAGCCGTCTGGCCCTGTTTTTGTTTGCCTGCCACATGACCTGCATGGTGCTGGTTGCCGACCACGTCCCATCGTTTCGGGCCGAGGCGGTTTGGCTGATGAAGGCCATCGGTTTCGCGGGGCTGTGGTCGGGTCTGTGCTGGCTGCTCTACTTTGCGCTGGAACCCTACGTGCGCAAGCGCTGGTCGTGGCGCATGATTTCCTGGAACCGATTGCTGGCCGGACGTTTCCGCGACCCCATGGTGGGGCGCGACATCCTGATCGGCGCCCTGCTGGGCATCTTTTTGACGCTGATCCATCAGCTGGGCGTAATCCTGCCGACGCTGATCGGCCGTCCCGGGCCGTTGCCGTTGGTGGTTTGGCCCAGCGCGTTCACGAACGTGCCCTTTCACTTGCTGATGGAGATTCCCGTGGCGGTGCGAGACGCCCTGCAATGGTATTTCCTGCTGTTCTTATTGGTGTTGCTCGTCCGGCGCGAGTGGTTGGCGAGCGTTCTGGTGTTTGCGTTGGCGCTGACCTACAACCTGATCCAAGAGCCCGAGTTCCACGTCTTCTGGGTAGCGCTGATGGGTGCCACGGTGTTGGCGTCCTTATTTGTCGCGCTCCGCTTCGGTTTGCTGGCGATCACCATCGGCTTGTTCTACCTCTATTTTCTGTACCAGGTGCCGCTCACCCTGGATCCTTCGAACTGGTATTGGTGGCCGAGCGTCCTGTACATGGCGTGGGCAATTGGCCTCGCCGCCTTCGGGTTCTGGATAGCGCGCGCCGAAGACCCGGCCCGGCACGAGCTTGCGTGACGCGATGGGGATTGCCGTGCGCTGCTGCGCCGGTGCTTCTGGCGTTACACGGCGCCGGCGCGTTCGCTCGCCGCGCGAACTGCCGGCTCATTGCGACCCGGTGCCGCAGTCGCTCCGTCCGGCGCCGAGGGGTGTGCCACCAGCATGCTCCACCAGGAAAGCAATCGCTTGCTCGCGTCGTGCAACGACCACTCGACCTCGTTGGCGCCCGCTTCGCGCAACTGTCGCGCCAGCGATTCGTTGACGTGGCCCGCGCCCCAGCGGCCCACGATGATCTTCACATCATCGCGATACGAGCGCAGGCGTTTGCACAGATAGCGGGCGTGCGCCACGCCCTCCGGGGCCAGGCCGCCAATGCACACTACGGGAATGTTGTCGCGCGCCACCGAATCGATCAATTCGGTCGCCAGCATGTCCTCGCTGACGATGTCGACCTTCCAGCGCAGCGGATCGAGTAGCTCGCACAGCATTTCCACGGCCAGCACGTCGCAGTCGCCTTCGGCCGGACAGGCCAGCATCTGGACGCGCTCGAGCGCCTCGGCAGGTTGCTCGCCGCCGGCGGCCTCGCTGGCAACATCGGCCGCAGCGCTGGCCTGGGACTTCACTTCGGCGAGGATCTCGCGCACCGCCTGGATGATGAATTCCTCGTCGGCTTCAGTAACCAGGTTCGCCGCCAGATCGCGCTTGAGATACGACAGCGCCGGCACCAGCAGCGTGTCGAACACCTGCTGCGGCTGCGTGGCGCGTGTCTGCTCTTGGCCCGCCTGTCCAGCGGCGGCTTGTTCCAGGGCGATCTGCCGTGCCTCGTGCACGTCGCGCGCTAACAAACGTTGGTAGAAGGTCTCGTGCGGCTGCAGTGCCGGCTCGTCGCCCAGCAGAATGTCGAGAAATTTCAGCCGGGGCACATACTTGCCCAACACCACCAGGCACACGGTCAGCGGGCTGGAAAGCACCAGGCCCACCGTGCCCCACAAGAACGCCCAGATGGCCGCTGATACCAACAGCGCCACCGCAGACACACCCATGCTCCGTCCGTACAGCAATGGCTCGACAACATTGTTACTCACCAGCTCGATCAACACGATCCAGCCAATGACCAACAGCGGCGTAGTCCAGCCGTCGGACATGGCCAGGCTGAGCAGCACCGGCGGCACGGCCGCGATCCAGGGACCGACGTAAGGGATGTACCGCAAAATCGCCGCCAACAAACCCCATAGCAACGCGTACTTCACACCCAACAGCAACAGGCCTGCGCCCAACGCCATGCCGTACGTGCCGTTGACGATCACCTGCATCAGTAGCAGCCTGCTGATCAGATGCACCACTTCGTCCACGGCCTTGGTCGTTTTTGTCAGCCGCCCATGACCCACCAGCAAGATCAACCGATCGCGCAGCCGCTCGCGCGTGATGAGCATGAACACGGTCAGCACGATGGCCAGGGCAAACATGGCCAGCGCCTCGCCGGCAGAACCCAGCGCGGCCGTCACCGGACTCAGCCACGCTGGCGTTTCCCCTTGCACCACAACCGGTTGCACTAAGGGCGGCGGTGCCGGAGCTGCAGCGGCGGGCGCAGCGTGCTGGGCCTCCGCGGCCGCCCTGGCGGCTTCGGATTCGGCGGCCGCACGCGAGTGGCCTGCCGACACCGGGCGCTCAATTTCGGCCGTCACCTCATCGATCAATTTGCCGATGCGGCCCGTGCTGGGTCCCGTCGCCATGGTCTTCAGCGAGCGAACGCGTGCCTTGATCGTGTCGCTATACGTTGGCAAGTCGTACGCCAGTTGCACGAACTGCCGCGTGACCAGCCAACCGACGCCGATGACCAGGCCGGTAACCAGCGTCACCACCAGCACGACAGCGGGCACTCGGCCCACCCCGAGCCGCTGAATAGCGGCCACCGGCGGCGCCAAGATCAACGTTAGCAAGATCGCCAGCGTCAGGGGAATGAAGACGGCTTGCGCCCAGTACAACACACCGAGCACGACCACCGTCACCAAAACACTGGTCGCAACGACGATCGACCGCTGCCAATCCTGTGGATACATGACCTCTCCGAGTGCGCGACCTGACGGCCTGTTGAAAAATGCCAGCGCGGCATTTTTCAACCTCGCCAGCGGCGCCGGTCAGCGGACTACCAGGGCTTGAGCTTCCATCCCAGCACGAATCCCACGCCCAGGCAGGCCAGCGCGGCATAGCCGGGATTCTCCCGCGCATAGTCGGTCAAATAGTCCACCACGTCGCGCGTAATCTCGCGGGCATTTTCGATTTCCTTTTCAGCTTCCCGACGCACGGTGTTGCGGTTGGTTCGAGCAGTAGCCATTCGAATGCCTCCTGAATTTGCGGCGGCAGAGGGCGCCACCTTGAGTTCTAAAAAAACCGTTTCAGCCAACGGACACGCGTGCCTCTCCGTGTACCTTAGGGTTCATACGATTCGTCGTCTGAGCGATCCGCGCGGGCAAAGGCCTGCGCCATCGCCGTCCGCAACGTTTGCGCGCTCTCGCGCAGTTCGATTTTCGAGCGCTCCCAGGCAGCGGCCTGCCGGCGCAACTGATACCAGCCGCTGGCCAACAAAACGCCGGACAGAACGACCGTGCCGGCCGCGGCGCACAACAGTCCACCCGCAACGCTTAACTCGGTCGTTTCGGCCAATAGCATGCCCACCCCGCCAATCGTCACCGGCAGCGCCGCTGCCGTGAGCACGACAGCAGCCGCGCCAAGCCCTGCCGCAGCCAGCATCCGGCCCTT
The DNA here is from genome assembly GCA_050250435.1 of Pirellulales bacterium. Classification (GTDB taxonomy): domain Bacteria; phylum Planctomycetota; class Planctomycetia; order Pirellulales; family PALSA-1355; genus JBFWOR01. The sequence goes on from JBFWOR010000030.1 coordinate 7,665, forward strand.
CGCGCGGCGCCATTCAGCCATCAGCAGCCGTGATTGCAGCTCGGCGATCCGGCCGGCATCGCGCGTCATGTCGAGCAAGTGCTCTTTCAGGTCGCGCGCCGGATGGGCTTTGCCGTTTAACGTCGTTTGCTCATCCATCCCAGTACCACTCCCGCCGTCAAGGCGACGATCAAACTTTGCTTAGGATGCGCTACCACAAAATGTTCCACCTGCTTGAGCAGGATGCGGGGCGACGGGGCCGACAATTGCTCCTCGGCGGCGCCGCCGTTCCAATCCTCGCGCTTACTCGTCGCATATCTACCAAATCGCTTGATCATGGCGCAGTTCCCGTCAGTAATCCGCCTCGGCATCGTAAGGCTTCGGCGGTGCAGCCGTCCGGGCCGCGTGCGTTTTGAGGTAGTCCATTCCACGCTGGGTTGCATATATCCACGCCTGTTGCGCCAGCCACCGGGCGCCGAGCGCTGCCAGGCCGGCGGCCGCCGACTTCATCACGGGCTGCTTGGGCGCTGCGACCTGAGCCGCCGGCATGTTGAGCGTTTGCGCCGCAATCGGTGCGCTAGCCCTTCGGGCCGGCACGATCAGATAACCCAGCGCCGCGGCCGAACCACACCACACCCACGGGTGCGCGCGAAAATGATGCCGCCAATCGGCCAACGTCCGCGCATCCGCCGCGGCTGCCTGCGCGTCGCGCGCCAGCGCCGCGCGGGCCGCCGCCAACTCGTGTCGCAGTTCGTCTGGTTCGGAACCGAAAGACATCGTGCACCTTTGCCCCGAGTTCACACCCAGCCAAAACTCGGCCTCACCCGCGCACCCAACGATTCGCGCTGGTACAGCGCGGCCTTCGCCCTGGTCACCGCTGCGGCATCAGGTTCGACAGCGCATCGAGCATCTGGCGGCCAAATTGCTCCGCCGCGCCGCGGCCACGTGCCATCGTGGATTCGGCGGACCGTTCGCGAAACAACAGCGCCAAGCCGAGGCCCGCTGCGATCCCCAAACCGAAGGCAACCGCCATCGACTGGCCCGGCCGTTCCTGGATGGTCTTTTCCGCATCGCCGACGCGTTGCCGCAGCGCTTCATATCCTTGCCGTGCCGACTCGGCAGCCGACGACGCGCCCTCTTGCACCATGTCGCGCAGGTGCGCCGTAGCGCCGCTCGACTGTTCGGCAACCTCTTCGACGAAGCTCTCGATGGCCGCGCGCGATTCGCCCGTTTTGCGCTGAATGTGTCCGACGAGCTGATCGACGTTTCCTTGGAAACCCTGCAGGTCGTCGTCGGCAAGCTTGGCCCACTTCTCCTTCAGCTTTCCTTTGATGACGTTCCAATTGCCGGTCAGAACCTGTTGGTTGACCATGATGTCGCTCCTGCTTCTGGTAGGTCTTTGAATCTGCTGCACACTCCACGCGGAGCGCTACAGGCGTCATTTGCCACCGCCCCGTTCACCAACAAGCTGTTGCAATCGGCGTGCCAAGGTTTGGCCGGCGCTTTCGCAAGGTCCGTGATTGCAAGACGTTTCGGCACGTGTGCTCGCCGTTTGGTACCAATACCGCCCCGATCGCCGGGCCGCAGAAATTCCCCAGAATTTCGACTGCTGGTCATGATTTGCCCGCGATGGTTCAATTCCGCCCATCGGCCGCACACTGTGCGAAAGCCAGCTCGAGCCCCACTGTTCAGATGCTCGTTCTCATTCCGCGCCGTGACGAGCCGGTCCCCGCTCTGCCCTGGCAACCCTGCGCGGTTCCTGAATGAACGGGGACCATCTTGGTCGCCGCCGAAACAACGCTGCGGCCGCACCGAATCACTGCCGATTCGCGCCATTTCGGGCGACATTCCGCTGCTGTTGCGGGATCATCCATCTACCTGACGTTACTGGCGTTAGGTCCCCACTTGGACGGAGCCCACGGAGCCCATACGCGGGCGTGAGAACGCACCGCGGCACGCTAAGTGCGTAACACCCCAATCAGACCTGTTTGTTGGCAGGTGCATTTCTGAACCGGATTGGGGGACCAAAAGATGAAGCGACTTTTCGTGTTTTCATTAGTGGCTGTGTTGTCCTTGCCATGGATGATCGGCTGCGAGCGCAAGGCGGAGATACAAAAAGAAACGACCGTGTCGACGCCAGGCGGTGAGACGACTTCCACGACGACCCACACGGTCGAGTCGTCGGGCGAGAATCCGCCTCCCGCCGCCGGCGACCAGCCGCCGAAGTAAGGAAGACACCGTTCCCCGGCCAGCGCGTGCGCCGCCGTATGGCAGCGCGCCGCTTGTCGGGGTCCAGGGAGGGCAGGACGCAACGAACCGGGGCTCTGTATATGCGAGTTCCTGCGGTTCACGCGCCGCACGGACGTGAACGCCGTTTTGCTCGACCACTAGTTCGCCTAGCGAGATCACAAAGATGTCCACCATTCTGTTGATCGTGCTGATTTTGTTGCTCGTCGGCTTGCTGCCCGCCTGGCCGTACAGTCGAGCTTGGGGCTACTACCCGTCGGGCGGTCTCGGACTGTTGTTGATCGTGCTGTTGATCTTGATTTTGATGGGCCGAGTTTAGAGCGGCGCCCAAGAAGAACCGCACGGTTGGCTCCGTTGCTGCGCAGCGACAACGAATTCACAAGGAGATTCAAAATGAACTGGGAACAGATCAAAGGCGATTGGAAAACGTTCACGGGGAAAGTGAAAGAAAAGTGGGGCGATCTGACAGATGACGACCTGGCGGTCATCGAAGGCCAGCGCGAACAACTGGTCGGCCAGCTGCAAAAGCGGTATGGCATTGCCAAAGAGGAAGCGCAACGGCAGGTCGAGGAGTTCGAACACTCGTATAGCGCCTAAGTCAGCTTGCCCCAGTGGCCGTCGCGCGCGCTTCGCCCGCGCACGCGGCGGTCGCCGTGGGTTGAATGACGCGCAGTGTGGCGTAAAATGGGCGATACGGATCTCCTGGGACACGTTTTCCCGCGGAGATGGAACCATGCGCAAGCCCGGCGACCCTTCGACGATGAGCGCCCAAACAAATGGCGCGGACGGGGCTGGCCCGCACTTTTCGCGAACCACCGCGGCCTGCGTATTCGACTATGCCGATTCGTTGCTGCGGCTCGGCGGCGATGCCGAACTTTTCAACGACATCGCCGATATCTTTTTGGAAGACGCCCCGAAATATCTGGCCGAAGCGTCGCGCACGCTGACCACCGGCGACGCCGCCACGCTCGAGCGAGCAGCCCATACGCTCAAGGGCTTGTCGGCCAACTTCGCCGCCGCCGCCGCCGTGGAAGCGGCTTATGCCGTAGAGTTGCTCGCTCGCGAACATCGGTTGGAAGGCGCCGCCCGTTGCTTCCCGCGACTGGAAGCCGAGGTGCAGCGGCTGGAAACGGCCTTGCGCGAGTTTCGCCGGCAGGGCCACTAAGGCGCAGGGCCACTAAGGCACCGCCAGACACTGCCCGGCTCGTCTGCCTGCCGCCGTTTCAGATCGAGCTGTCGACGGCCGCTCGGCCTACTCTCCGCCATGCGCGCGGATGGCGGCGATCGCGGCCTCGTTCACCAGTCGCGGTTCCTGGAAATCAAGGGCAAAGCTGATCGCGGTCGCGTCGTGGAACTCGCGCATCGTCTCTTTCACAGGATCACCGGCCCCGACTAACTGCTTGCGAAACGTCGCGCGGGCCTTCGGGTCCGCGCCCCTCCCCAGCAGCAGTTCCGCCATCGTCGCCACTTTGCGGCCGAGCACGACCGTCGTATGAAACAGCGGCGTGTGGCCTCCAAAGCCCGCCTCGTCGACCGCGGATCGCGCATTCACGTCGGCGCCGCGATCGATCAGCCAGCGGGCAATCTCCGCTTCGTCATACTCCACGGCCATGTGCAGCAATGTGGCGCCCGCGATCGGAGCGCAATGCAGCCCGTGTCCCGGCTTGATGCCCAAATCCGTCGGATAGACTTCGGCTTGCGTGAACCGTCGCGCCAGGAGCGCCGGATCGCGTTGCAGACAGCCCTCGAGCAAGTCGACACGGCCTCGGTGAATGGCCATGGGCGCGGTATCTGGAAGCTCCCAACCGGCATCCGCAAAAACCTCCAGGCAGGCGTGCTTTCCGGGTGGATTTCGCATATAGGTGCCCACGAGCATCTGCACGCAGTTGCCGTATTCTGCCGACTCGACGTTGGGGTCCGCCCCGTGAGCGATCAACCAGCGCAGCGACGCTGCCTGCAGCGTTTCGCAAGGCGCGCAGACGATCGGATACGATCCGTTCCAGCGAGCGTTCACGTCGGCCCCATGCCGCACCAAGAGCTCCATCATGGGGATCCGGTCATCGCCCAAAGCGGCGCGCATGAGCGGCCCGTCGCCTCCCTGGTGCACGTCCGATCCGCGCTCGATCATCCACTCGGCAATGGCCAATCGCTCGCCTGTTGGCGCGGCGGTGCGGCACTCGGCGGCCCAGGTGAGCGGGCCATTCCGGCCATAACCGAGCGGCGCGCCGTGCAGAGCGGGGTTTCGCGACATGAGCGCCTGTACCGTTGGCAGGTCGTCGGCGTCGATGGCCGCTTTGAGCCGGCCGATTTCCTCCAGCGATTCGACGTGGGCCTTCAACTGGGGCCAGCTCGGAAAGCCATAGTCGCGCGCCAGCGCCAGCTGCGCTTTGGAAAGCGATGCCGCACTGCCCTGCCGCAAAAGATCCTTGGCCTGATCTTTGAGATGACGCAGATTCGGGCGGTCTGGCAGTTGCCGGCGCGAGGTGGGAGCAGAGTCGGACATCAGCGATCTCCTTTCATGCAAGCGCCCGTTGTCCGCACGAGCGGGCTGAAAGAAGGATCGCGCAATCGGAATCGGTGACGATGGGCTTCTACCCTTTCCGCGGACCGGAGGCACTCGCAATGCCGTACCGCGAGTATAGCAGAAGGTGCGGGCCAGGGGTTGGCTGTCGACGGCCGACGCGCGGGGCACGCCGCCCGCCACCAACACGCGCTACTCGGTCATGGCCGGCTCTTCGCCGCCGATCGTCACGACCTGGTCGATCGACAACCGCAGGGCGCGAATCTTGTTGCGCAGGCTGCCCCGCGTGATCCCCAGGATTCTGGCCGCCTCCGATTGGTTGCCCGCCGTCTCGCGCAAGACGCGCGTCAGCAGATAGCCTTCCATCATGGCAGTGGTCTCGCCGTGCAGATCGCGAGTGCCGGAGCGCAGGCGTTGCTCGATGAACTCGGCCAGGTCGCTGCGCGGCAGCTGATCGCCGGAGACTGCCAGCGCCGGCTTCTCGTCGGACAGCATCGCACAGCTTTCGCCCATCGATTCGGAGCAGCGAACCTCCGGCAGAGAATCCTTTGTGAGAACCGTGCCGGTGGAGTTGATCAGCGCCTGCTTGAGCACGCTCTCAAGCTCCCGCACGTTGCCCGGCCAGTTATAGCTTTCCAGCACCGCCATGGCTTCCGGCTCGATCTGCGTAACGTTCTTTCCCATGCGGGCGTTGTACACCACCAGGAAATGGTTGATCAGCAGCCGCAGGTCGCCGCTCCGTTCGCGCAAGGGCGGCAGGCAGATCAAAAAGCCCTTGAGGCGGTACAGCAAGTCCTCGCGAAACTTCTCTTCGCGCACCAGCGCGTCGAGATCGCGATTCGTCGCGGCGATGATCCGCACGTCAGTCGAGATGGTTTGATTGCCGCCCACGCGTTCGAACTTTTGCTCCTGCAGCAGGCGCAGGATCTTGCTCTGCAGCAACGCCGGCATGTCGCCAATCTCGTCCAGAAAGATCGTGCCGCCGGAGCACTGTTCGAATTTGCCGATGCGGCGCGAATCGGCGCCCGTGAACGAACCCTTCTCGTGCCCAAAGAATTCGCTCTCCAAGAGCGTTTCCGGAATGGCCGCGCAATTGACGGCCAAGAACGGTCCCGGCGCTCGCAGGCTGTGCTGATAGATGGCCCGCGCGACGAGCTCTTTACCGGTCCCGCTTTCGCCCTGGATGAGCACCGTGATGTCTTGCTGGGCCACCCGGCCAATGGCCTTGAACACGCGCTGCATCGCCTCGCTCTGGCCGAGCATCGAATCGCGGCTCGCATCGTGCGCCGAGCCGCTCACTTCGTCCGCCACCGCCACCGGACGGGTCATCATCCGCCGCATTTCCGCAGCCCGCTCCACCAGGTCGATCACGCGCTCCTTATTGAGCGGCTTTTGCAGATAGTCGTAGGCGCCGAGTTTCATCGACTCGATCGCCATTTCGCTGCTGCCATGCCCGGTGACATAGATGATCGGCAGCTTGCTGTCGATCTGGCGCAACGTATCGTAAGCCTCCAACCCGGAGAGCTGGGGCAACATGATGTCCAGCAGCACCACGTCGGGCTGGCCGGATCTCACCAGTTCCAGCCCTTCCTGAGCCGTCGCTGCCGTCAGCACGTTGTAGTCGCGGTCGTCGAACCACCGCGAGATCATACGCAAGATCGTACGATCGTCATCAATGACCAATACAGTTGTCATAGCCTCTCACCCAGGTTTGCTGACAACGAACTGTGAGCAGGGCGCCGCATGCGCTCTGCATTGTCACAGAACTCCACAGTCTACGCCATCCAGCAGCACATCCGGGATCACCACCCACATCCGGCGCACATGCTTCGGCTGCAACCTGACGGTGCCGTCATCCAGGAGCCAGTCACGCGTCACGGCGTCGGACGTCGAACGGCGCCCGAAAACAGGCTCAGCACAAACAGCACCAAGAACACAAAGAACACGATCTTGGCCGCGGTATAAGCCATTCCGCCGATCACGCCAAATCCCAAGGCGCCGGCAATCATCGCAATAATCAAAAATACCACCGTCCAGTACAACATGGCTCGTGCCTCCCGTTTACCAGTGTTCGGCTACCGTCACAGGGCGATCACGCGGCCCTACGACATGCCTGTTATTCGCTTGCCCCCGTTCACCACGGGCTTCCTCACGCACTTGCTGTGCCAATTTCGCATCGGCCCAGTGCAACCTGCGAAACAAGAGGCTCAAGCACACGCGCATCCCGCGCGCGCTCGGTTGCTATGAGATGCTAGTGGGCCGCTGCCGTTACGTCCGGGGATCGGTGACCGGGTGACGAAGATTGATTTTCCGTGGGGACGTCCTTCGCTCGATCATCTTCCACCTGGTCGGCGATGCGCCGCACTGATTGTTGCGCGACCACTTAGCAGGTGGGGGTTGGTGAGGTATCGAACAGAATCGCCCCAAACAGGCGGCATTTCCGCTGGTTTCTGCCGGCATAGAACTTGCTAACTCGTTCAACCAAAGTCTGGCTCCCCGGCCAATTTACGCTGCTGACCTCTTTCCCTCAAAACGAGATCCTCTCCACGACCGGCTTCCAACTCGGACACCGTCCGCTGCGATCGATCACGTGGCGCTGTTGGGCCCTTTGTCCACGCCAAAGGCGGACCGCAAGGCCAGCGCCTCATTCGAGACCTGAAAGCCTTTGGTTGGAACTGCCGCCGGTGAAAGGTTTGAACGATGAGCCTCCGGGCATTGCCTGGCACCCCAGTGAGATTGTGCAAAGTAAAGCGATCACTGCCGTTTCCCGACGAGACGCTCGCGCGATGACTGAACGCCCAGGCGGCTTGCCGCCAGCCACTTCGCTGAGTCAGGCTCCTCGGGATCTGCCGGCCGCAGAGACCAACGACCTGCCATCAACACTTCAATTGTGCGTAGGGGCGCTGTGCGGGGTATCGGGTTGGCCCATGGGGCACGTGCTCGTCGTCGACGATCAGCAGCGGCTGGGGCCAATCGGCCCCTGGCATGCCGCAGATGCGGACGACTTTCGCGCTTGGCGCGACGCGCGCCAAGCGCTTTCCTTCGCCGCCGGCGAAGGATTGTGCGGTCGCCTGTGGCAATCGCTGGCCCCCGAGTTTTCCACCGACGCTGCAGACATCGGCGCGGCTCCTGCCGGTCTGGCGCCGGGCAGTGCCTTTGCGTTGCCGGTGAAGCGCGGCGACGAGTTGGTTGCGGCCCTCGAGTTCTTCCATCCGCAAAAGAATGCCCCCGTGACCGTCCTGGCCGACCTGGCCGATTGTGTCGGAACGGTCTTGAACCAGTGGACGGTTTCCACAAGAAATGCCGCCGACCGCTCCGAGTTCGCGGCCATCATCGAAGCGTCCGAAGATGCCATCATTGGTATCGATGCCGAGGGCCGCATCCGCATCTGGAACAGCGGCGCCGAGCGGCTCTACGGATACACGCGGGCGGAGGCCGTCGGCGAGTCGTTGCGGCTCATCGCTCCCCGCGGCACGGATCGCTTTAGCCCCCTGCTCACGCGCGTGCTGCGCGAGGCGCGGCGCCTGGAGCAGTTCGAAACCGTGCGCCGACGCAAGAATGGCCAGCTCGTCGACGTGTCACTGAGCGCCGTGCCCGTTTTGGGCAGCGACGGGCGCGTGCTGGGTGCCTCAAGCATCGAGCGCGACATCTCGCGGCGCAAACGCTTCGAGGCGGAATGTGCCAAGGCGCGGGCCGATGCCGAGCAGGCCAACCGCGCCAAGAGCGAATTCCTGGCCAACGTCAGCCACGAATTGCGCACCCCCATGAACGCCATTCTCGGCATGCTCGAGCTGTCGCTGGAAGAAAAGTTGCCCCTCGTGCTGCGCGACTATCTGGCCACCGCGCACGATTCGGCGCGGGTCCTGCTGGGCTTGCTCAATGATCTGCTCGATTTTTCCCGCGCCGAGTCCGGCACGTTTGAGCTCGAATGGTCGCCCTTCTCCTTGCGCCGCACGTTACGACAGGTCACCCGCACCTTGGCCGTGCGTGCCCAGGAAAAAGGGCTGGAGCTGACCTGCCGCATTCACGAGGACGTGCCCGACCACCTCGAAGGCGACGCCCGCCGCGTACAGCAAGTCCTCATGAACCTGGCCGGCAATGCCGTCAAGTTTACGGACTCCGGCGAAGTCGCCGTGGAAGTCTCGTTGCAAGGTCAGCAGCCGGATTGGGTCGAGCTGCTGTTGACGGTTTCCGACACCGGCATCGGAATTTCTCGGGCCGACCAGGACCGCATCTTCGCACCCTTCACCCAAGTCGACTCGACGAGCACGCGCCGGCATGCGGGTACGGGCCTGGGGCTCACGATCGCCAAAGAGCTCGTCAAACGCATGGCGGGCACGCTCTGGGTCGAAAGCGAGTTGGGGCGCGGCAGCTCCTTCTTGTGTACCCTGCGATTGAAGCGCGGCTTGCTCGATCCGGCGGCTCAGGCCGCGCTCGCGCCGCGCGCGCAGCTCGTGGGCAAGGGCGTGCTCGTCATCGACGACAACGTGCCCAACCGCCGCGCGCTCGAGCAAAGCCTGTTGAGTTGGTCGCTGCGCCCGACGCTTTGTGAGAGTGCGGCAGATGGGTTGGAAAGCCTGCGCCAAGCGCGGCCCGATGAGTTTCCGCTCGTGATCATCGACGGGCGCCAAACGGTGGCCGACGGTCCTGCGCTGATCGAAGCGGCCCGCGCCGCTCAGGTCGTGCCGGGCGCGGTGGTCGCCGTCTTGCCGCTGGATGTCGACATGGCGCTGCGCGAGCACTACCGGGTCTTGGGCGTCAACTGCCTGGAGAAACCCGTTTCGCAGCTGGAATTGCTCGACGCGCTCACCCTGGCGATTGGGCGATCGGAGAACTCGGCCGAGTCTCCCAGCTTGTCGACGCCGGCGGCCCGCGCATTGCGCGTGCTGGTGGCCGAGGATACCGCGGCCAATCAAAAAGTCGTAAACGCTATTCTCAGTAAACGCGGACATCTGGTGGAGATTGCAGAAAACGGGCTCGAGGCGGTCGATCGCATCGAAAAGGCCAGCTTCGACGTCGTATTAATGGATGCCCAGATGCCGAAGATGAATGGCTTGCAGGCCGCGGCTGCTATTCGTCATATTTCCAACGCCGACCGGGCCCGCGTGCCGATCATCGCCATGACGGCGCATGCCCTGCGCGAGGACCGCGAGAAGTGTTTGGCCGCCGGCATGGACGAGTATCTGGCCAAGCCGGTCGACGCCAACGAATTAATCAAGGTCGTGGAGTTCTACGGTTCGCGCAACCATCCTTCACGCCGCCCTGCCCGTGCTCCCAGAGGACAACCCATGCCATCTGCCAAATCCGCTACCGCCTGCGTCGATCTGCAGGCTGCGCTCGAACGATTCGGCGGAAACCGCTCGCTGCTGATCCAACTGATCGCCATCTTTCGCGACGAAGCAGAAAAACTGGCCGCGGCGGTCCGCACCGCGCTCGACGGACACGATCTGGCAACCGCCGCGCGCTGCGCGCACAATCTGGCCGGCGTAGCGCTGAACCTGGACGCCGGCCCACTGGTAGAGAGCTCCCGTGCCCTGGAGGAAGTTTGCGACGCCGGCACGATTGACGCGGCCCGCGCCGCATTCGAGCTGGTTGAGGCGGAAGTAGCGCGGGTGCGAGCAGCCTTGGAAAACCCAACGCTGCCGTCGTGATGGCCGGCGCCGCCCAGCGTGGCCGCCTCGTGCCCCAAAAAAATGAGGGCGGCCCGCGCCGCCATTACCAGTGGCAGCCCGCGCCGCCCGCTCCCCGTCCGTCGGAACCACACGGCCCTCGTCAATCGACCGTGCTCGTCTTCTCCTGCGTGCGAACTTCCTTCGGCCGGCTCTCGCGATAGTACTTGTCAATCTGGTCCGACCAATGCGGGTCGGCAAAATCCGGCCAATCCGCCTGATTGAAGCCCGGCGCCGCTTCCAACTTCTCCTTTGACATGTCGAGCACGAAGAACATTTCGTCCGTGCCGTGGTCGAACTTCATTTCGCTGTACGGCACCGCGAACAGTTTGTCGCCGACGCCTAGCACGCCACCCACGCTCAGGGCGACATACGAGATCTTGCCCGTCGAAATGTCCACCACCAGGTCATTGACGGTGCCCAGTTTCTCACCTTGCATATTGCGCACGTTCAGCCCGGTAAGGGCGCTCGTGCGGAATGCCTTGGCGACGAGAATCTTGCTGTTCCCAGCGGTGCGGGGCGTCTCGTCGGCCCCCAGTGCGGCAGCGGCGGATCCGCCTAGCAAGAGCGCCGCAGCCAAACATGTGATGACAGTTTTCATGGCCTCGTTCTCCCAAGCAAAGTGAAACAGAAAACAAACTCGCGCCACGCGCCCACGCGAGCGCGCGGTCGTGAGTGGAATGCATCTCACGCCAACTGGCCAACTCGGTGAATGAAGCAATGCACGAACGGTGCCGATGCGACACAAATGTCGCGCGTTGTCCATGGAAATCGCGAAAAACGCGACTCTGGCGTGCTTCCAGGTCCGCGGTAGCCGCAAGATCGCTGTGGTCGTTTCAACGAGGAACCGCGGAAGTGGTGGGCTGTCGATCAGCCTGAACTGGCCCGGCGCAGGCGATCGCTACTCGCTGTCGAGTGAGGAAGACGCGCCGCGCGCCTTTGCCCTAACTCCTGACGCCCGTACCGAACAAAGCTCGCACAGGCGCGCGCCGAAAACCTCGCATTCCGCGCGCTTGGCGCGTTTGGCATTCAAAATGCATCCCGACAAATCGACGCAGAGTGCGGGGCAAATCACCGTTCTGCCGAGGGAAGAGATCATGCGAACTCAACGTGCCAACGCTTTGCTCGCGGCCGTAGCCGCATTGGCGGTGTGCAGCACCTTGTCGACTGCGGCTCGCGCGGCGCAGAAGACAAGCCCGCTCGCTGAGCCCGCGGTGCCGGCGGAACTAGCGCAGACCGCGGAGCTCGAGGCGCTCCATCTCAGCATGGTCGACCGCAAGCTCGCGCTCAGTCTGGCCATCGAAATGTATTTGCAGATCGCCCTGACCGACGACTGCGTCGGTCGCATTCAGAATGAGGAACTCAAGCGGCTGACCCAGCGCAAGGTGCAACTTTATCGGTCCGTCTTCGCCGCGCTCGATCGCCTGACCGAAGGCCGCGCGATAAGCGTGCTGACCGCTGCCGGACACCAGGTAGTGGTTGGCCCCGCGGCGGAATCGAGTGCGCACAATGCGCCCGCAGAGGGCGGCCAGTCCACCCTCGTGGCGAACGCCGACAACAAAGCTGCCGCTGACCCCGCCGGCGCGGAAGCTGCGGAAGTTGAGGAGGGACCCACGCGTCGTAAGCGAGCCGGCGGCGGCTTGCGCGGCGTCTTGAGCCAGGTCTCCGAAACCGCGCTCCTCCAGGCCCGTCTCGACATCGCCGGCCAATACGAGGAACTGTGGCATGCCGATCTGGAGCTCGTGCTGCCGGCTGAGTTCGATCGGCGCTACCTGTCCACCGAAGGCGTTAATCAGATGCAGGTGGTGGCCATGCTGCGCGTTTGCGAACAACGCGCGAGCGACAAGTTCGCCGAGATCATTCATCGGGCCACCGCAATCGCGGAAGAGCAGCTGGCAGAGTGTCAACAGCTCGCCCGGCGCATCGACGATGCAACGGCGGTCAGCGCTGCTGGCCCGGCGCGAGTGACCGTGGCCCAATGACCCGCGCTGCAAGCAGCGGCGCTTGCGCAGCGGGCCTCACGTTCGCGAGCGCTCGCGAGCAGCCCGTCCTTGAAAAAGCTGTTGCAGCGTTTCCATGCCAATCGGCTTCACCACGTGCTGGTCAAAACCGGCTTCCTTGGCGAGCGCTCGATCCTGATCGTGGCCGAAGCCCGTCAGCGCCACCAGCAGCACGCCCGCCTGGGATGGTTCAGCGCGCAGCCGGCGCGCCAGCTCATAGCCATCCATCTCAGCCATGGCGATGTCGGAAATCACCACATCGGGCCGCTCACGCAGGGCCAGCTCAAGAGCCTTGCGCCCGTTATCCGCTGTGAATACCTGATGTCCTAGTGCTTCTAAGAGCTTGCTCAAGATGAACGACGAGTCGCGTGTATCGTCGACGACCAGCACTTTGCAGCCCGGGCAGGCGGGAGCTGATGCCACGGCGGCGCGCGCCGGGGCGCTCGGCGCTTCGCAGGCTACCAACGGCAGGCGCACGGTGAATTGGCTGCCGCGGCCGAGCCCGTCGCTCTGCGCCTCGATCGTCCCGCCGTGCAACTGCACCAGGCTTTGCGCCAGCGTCAAACCGATTCCCAGGCCGCCGTGCGGACGCGACTCGCTGGCCTGCGCGAACTTTTCGAAAATGGTCGACAGCATATCGGGCGCGATGCCAATGCCGTTGTCGCGCACTCGAATGACGGCCTCGCGGCCGATGGGTTCGGCGGTGAGCCAGATCTGCCCGCCTTCCGGTGTGAATTTGGCCGCGTTATTGACCAGATTGGCCACGACCTGCGCCAAGCGCGTCGCATCGGCGTTGAGCATCATCGGCTCGGCCGGCAACGAAATGGCCAACTGGTGGCGTCCGGCGTCGAGCAGCGGCCGGCTCGTCTCCACCGCGCCGCGGATGACGGCGGCCAACTCGATCAATTCGGCACGCAGCTCAATTTTGCCCAGCGTAATGCGCGATACCTCCAGTAAGTCGTCTACCAATCGTACCAGGTGATCCGTTTGACGCTCCAAAATCTCGCGCACTTTGTCCATCGACGGATCGAGATCCTCGGCCAAGCGCATGATGTGCAGCGAATTGCGAATGGGCGCCAGCGGATTGCGCAGCTCGTGAGCCAGCATGGCCAGGAACTCGTCCTTGCGGCGATCCGCGTCGCGCAGCGCATTCTCCGCCTCGCGTTTCGCCGTAATGTCCGTGTTGGTGCCGAACCAGCGCACCACCCGGCCCGTGGCGTCGCGGATCGGCACGGCCCGTGACAGGAACCAGCGATATTCACCGGTGCGGCTGCGCAAGGGGAACGTGTCCTCCCAGACTTCGCCGGTCTGCACGCAGCGCACGTAGCGCGCCATCACCCGTTCGATATGATCTGCCGAGTGAACCTTCTGCCATCCCCAGCCCGCCATCTCTTGCGGCGTCGTGCCGGTAAAGTCGTGCCAGCGCTTGTTGTACCAGTTGATCGCGCCGCTCTCGTCGGCGATCCAAGCCAGTTGCGCCATGTTGTCGGCCAGCATGTGAAAGCGATGCTCGCTGGACTGCAATGCCTCTTCGGCAAGCTTGCGCGCCGTAATGTCGCGCGTCACTGCGGAGGCCCCAATGATGCGGCCGCTGTGATCGCGGACGGGCGAAACGGTTATCGATACCTCGATCAGTCGACCGTCCTTGGCCACGCGCATGGTCTCGGAATGGTCGACCCGCTCGCCGCGGCGAATGCACTCCAAGATGGCGAGCTCTTCCGCCGAGCGGTCGTGCGGCACGATGATCATGATCGAACGACCGATGGCTTCGGCCGCCGGGTATCCATACAGCCGCTCGGCTCCGCCGTTCCACGATGTGATGGTGCCGTCGAGCGTCTTGCTCGTGATCGCGTCATCGGACGATTCGACGATTGCCGCCAAGAGCGCCTGGGCATCTTCCGCGCGCTTGCGATCCGTTATGTCCACGAGCAAGTTCATCGCGCCGACGACGCGCCCCGCGCTGTCGCGTAGCGGACTGGCATGAGCCAGCACGGTCACCCGGCTCAGGTCGTTGCGCTCGATGACGATCTCATGGCCGTTCTGCTCTTCGCCCGTCGTTAGCGCCAGCGCCATCCAGCAACGATCGTGCGCAATCGGCGTGCCGTCGACCGCGAACAGGCGCAGGGAGCCGCAGTAACGGTCGATTGGGTCGTTGAGCTTCGGCGCTCGTTGCCAGATATCCACGGCGCGGGCATTAAAATACGTGATCAGGCCCGCGGCATCGCAGGTGTAGGCGCTTACCGGCAAAGTATCGAGCAGCTTGCGCAGCTGCGTCTCGGCGAGCCTGGTAGGATCAGCCTGGCCGTCGCGCTTTGCCGAAGAGTCAGCCATGCGTACTTGTCTGCTTGCTGGAGCAAAGAGTCCGCGGTGAAAGACCGGCCGCGAAACCTGGATTATAGCGAATTCCGTCGTAACTGCCGTCGCGAGTTACCAAATGGACAGGGGCGCGTCGGGCGGTTGCCCCCCGTGCGGCAAGCACTCTGGCCAGGTCACCACAGGGCAAGATAACTCTACCTTTCCTTCCTGGCGGCGTTCACCCGCCGATAGCGTCGAACGATTTCCGCGGGCGACCGCAACTTGCGGCATATTGTCGAAGACTCCGTACCGGCCAATAATGGGGTTTTGCGGTGGGGTTCGCAAATCAGTCTGGCCCCCCGGCCGTAGCTGGGGCCGGTCATCGAATTCAGAACTGATAAGGCATACGGGACGATTCCTATGCGGCGGCATTGCCAACCGAGCGGTTTCGATTGCTGCACTTGGCGACGTGCAGCCGTGGCGATTCTCGTCGCCCTGGGGTGCGCCCTGGGCGCTGCGCTGCCGGCACGGGCCCAGCTGGCCACCGGTCCCGATGCGAAAGCCGAGGTCAAACTTCCCGGCACCTGGCTCAACACCGCGCCTCCCACGCTCGCGGGCTTGCGCGGCAAAGCCGTGCTCCTGTATTTCTTTGAAGAGTCCTGCCCGCGCTGCAAGGGGCAGTGGCCGACCTTGATGCAAGTCGCTGCCCGGCACGAGAACGATCCGATTGCTTTCGTGGCGGTCAATTCGGGCACTGCCGCTCCCGTCATCGAGTCGTACGCGCGCAGCGTGCGTCTAGACTGGCCGATTTTGCTCGATCTCGATCGCTCCTTTGAACAGTCGGCCGGCATCGGCGAGATCAGCCTCAGCAATATTGTGCAGGTCTGCTTCCTCACGCCCGACGGCAAAATGAAGCTGGGGCAGTGGAGCGACCTGGAGGGCACAATCACCCGCGCGCTAGAGGGCGCCGCCTGGAAAGTCGATCCGGCCGAAATTCCCGATGAGCTGCGCCCGGCCTGGCGGAGCATCGAGTTTGCCAACTATGCCGACGCGGCCACGGCCGTCAACAAGGCGCTCGGCTCGCGAAAGAACGAAATCAAGGCGGCCGCCCAAAAACTGTCGCAGACGGTCGAGGCCCAGGCAAAGCAGGACATGGACGCGGCGCAGGCCGAAGCCGAAAAGAGCAAGTACCGCGCCTACGATCGCTATGGCA
This sequence comes from Pirellulales bacterium, assembly GCA_050250435.1. GTDB lineage: Bacteria > Planctomycetota > Planctomycetia > Pirellulales > PALSA-1355 > JBFWOR01. The sequence goes on from JBFWOR010000030.1 coordinate 23,589, forward strand.
CGATTGCCGAACAGTACGCCGGTTTTGCCGTGGTCAGCGCCGCCACCACCGCCCGCCGCGAACTGGCCAAGGACCCCGAATTGCGACAGGAGTTGGTTGCCATCAAAGCCATCGAAAAGCAGCGCCCGCTGTTGGCATCATCGCGCGATGCCGTGCGCGAGCGGGCCACCGCCGCGATCAAGAAGATCATCGAGGCCAATCCCGAAAGCGAAGCCGCCCGCCTCGGCCGCGAGCTCCTGGGCGAGTAATCGCTCGGGCCGCCCGCTGGCTGCCGTTTCCGGGCCGATGCGTTGCCCAGCCCCACGGCATAGTTCGCTGCCGCCACGGTGCCCCGGCGCTGCACTGCCCTGCCGCCACCTTGCCCTCCCACGGTTTCAATTGCCGCTGGGCGGCTTACAATACGGGCACGCGTTGTTGCGTCATCGACGCCGCGGCGAGCTTCCCCTTCTGATAAAGGAATCAGGTCATGACCCCTTTCGCGCGGATCACTTGGATCGTGTCGTGTGTCATTGCGGTGGTGTGCCTTTGCAACAGTCGCTCGGCCGCTCAAGCCGCCGACGACAAGGCCGATGTCAGCGGCACCTGGAATTGCCAGGTCGACATCGCCGGCAATCAGGGCACGCCCACGTTTACCATCAAACAAGAGGGTGACAAGCTGACCGGCAAGTACGCCGGACAATTCGGCGAAGCCGATCTCACCGGCACGATCAAAGGCAAGGACATCGAATTCTCGTTCGAGATTCAAGCCGGCGCAAAGGCTGTTTACAAAGGCACGGTCGACGGCAAAGCCATGAAGGGCACCTGCGATTACGCCGGCCAGGCCGAAGGCACGTGGACCGCCAAGTTGAAGGAATAGCTTTGCTGCAAGCCGTTTCAAGATTTCCAGAGTCGAGAATTCGGGGTGCCGCTCTGGTTCCACTGGCGTCTCGCCAGTGCTTGTCGAGTTGTAACCGAGGAATTACAAAATGTTTCGCAGCACTGTGGTGGCCGCGTTGGCGGCTGCGTTGTCGATGATGGCGCTCGATCATTCTGCTCTTGGGCCCGGCCAGGCACACGCGGCCGGTTATGATCGGCCCACAGACAATCCCACGCAAAGCCGCTCGGTCGTCGTGGTCAAAAACGGCATGGTCGCGGCCAGCTCGCCCTTGGCCGCCGAAGTGGGCCGCGACATCCTGAAACGCGGCGGCAACGCCGTCGACGCGGCAATTGCCGCCAACGCCATGAACGGCCTCGTAGAGCCGATGAGCTGCGGCATCGGCGGCGACCTGTTCGTCATCTATTGGGACAACAAAACCCAAAAGCTGTACGGCCTGAATGCCAGCGGGCGCAGCCCGTACAAACTCAATCGCGAAGTCTTCCGCCAGAAAGGAATGTCCGAAATTCCCGGCAACGGCGTGCTGAGCTGGAGCGTGCCGGGCTGCGTGCAAGGCTGGGAAGATCTGCGGGCTCGCTTCGGCACGATGCCGCTGGCCGAGATTCTCGAACCGACCATCCAGTATGCCGAGGAAGGTTTTCCCGTCAGCGAGATCATCTCGGTCTATTGGCGCGGCACGGCCGGGGGATTGAAACGTCATCCCGACACGGCCAAGACCTTCCTCGTCGACGGCCGTGCGCCGCTCGAAGGCGAGGTCTTTCGCAATCCCAATCTCGCGGCCAGCCTGCGGGCCATCGCCGCCGCAGGCCCGGCGGCGTACTACAAAGGCGCCATCGCGCAGAAAATCGTCTCCACCAGCGAAGCGCTGGGTGGCTACATGTCGCTCAAAGACCTGGCCGACCACCATTCCGATTGGGTCGATCCGGTTTCAACCAACTATCGCGGCTACGACGTGTGGGAATTGCCCCCCAACGGCCAGGGCATCGCCGCGCTGCAAATCCTGAACATCATCGAGCCCTACGATATCCGCGCTATGGGCCCGGGCAGCCCCGACTGGTTCCACCTGTTTGTCGAAGCCAAGAAGCTGGCATTTGCCGATCGGGCCAGGTTCTATGCCGATCCGGCGTTCGCCGAGCTGCCCATCCAAGAGCTGATCTCCAAGCCCTATGCCGAACGGCGCCGCAAGCTGATCGACATGCAACGCGCCGCCACCGACGTTCCCTCGGGCGATCCCAAGCTGGCCAAGAGCGACACGATCTACCTGACCGCCGTCGACAAGGATCGCAATTGCTGCTCGCTCATTCAGAGCAACTTTGGCGCCTGGGGCTCGTTTGTCGTCCCGGGCGACGTCGGCTTTCCGATTCAAAACCGCGGCGAGCTGTTCGCCCTCGACGAGTCGCACTTGAATCGGTTGGAGCCGCACAAGCGGCCCTTTCACACCATCATTCCCGCCATGGTCACCAAGGACGGCAAGCCCTGGCTGTCGTTCGGTGTGATGGGCGGCGACATGCAGGCTCAGGGCCACGTGCAGATCCTGGTCGACCTGATCGACTTCGACATGAACTTGCAACAGGCCGGCGACCAGGCCCGCGTGCGTCACGACGGCAGCGCGGAACCCACCGGCAAACCGGCGGAGCCCGGCGGAGGCAAGGTTTTTGTCGAGCCGCTGGTGCCCCGCGACGTGATCGACGCACTCACCAAGCGCGGCCATCAGGTAGGCACGGCCCGCGGCGTCGGCTTCGGCGGTTATCAGGCCATCCAGATCGACTGGGAGCACGGCACCTTGCGCGGGGCTACCGAACCGCGCAAAGACGGCAGCGCCGCCGGCTACTGATCGCCAGTCCGTTCGACGTCGCCAACGCACCGGCGTCGTGCTCGGCAATCCAGGCCAGACCGACCGCGCGTACCGCGAACCATCGATTTCTCCCGTGGAATTTCGATGCAGGTCGGCCTTCACGCACCTCCACCCGCCTTGCATTTCCGTCAGCTTATCCCACGCCAGCTACGCGGCCCCTTGAAATTCCAGGGGCCGCGTAATTATCCTGGAACTTGCATCCTTCCGGGGCGCACGGCCAGATTTCTCGCCGTCGCAGGCCCGGTGGTTTGCATGTGACTTTGCCGCTGGGTATGGTGTGTCGCGATAGCACACACTCGGGTGAGTGCTCAATGCATACGTGAGGTCGAAGGTTCGAGGGTGAGGCATGTCGCGGTTGCTACTCTTGTTGGCCAGCTTCTGGCTGGGGGACCCCGCTCCACATCATGAGACGGCAACGACCAGTGTCATTGCCACCGTCTCCTATGAACAACAAGGCGCTCGACTCGCCGCCGTGCGGGTCAAAAACTGGGCCAGCGGCTACCTGACGGAAGGCCCGTCGGTCAGCGGAACCGGCACTTTGACCGCCGTGCAAGGCGACCAGGGACTGGTGCTCACCGCCGGCCATCTCTTCGAGGGCAAGGTCGGCACTATCACGGTCGAGTTCACCAACGGCCAGCGCTCGGGCGCGCGGCTCTTGGCGGTCGACACGAAGCTCGACGTTGCAGCGCTTTGGATCTTTGCTCCCGATGGCATCCAGCCGCTGCCACTGGCCGACCGCGACCCGATCCTGGGCCAGCAGGTCGAAATCTGGGGCTACGGCCCCAAGCGGTTCCGTTCGTTCCTGGCCCGCGTGGCCCGGCCGATCCCCATGGACGGCGACGTGCCGCACACACTGGTTGCCGCGCAAGGCGTAGAGGATCGCCAGGTCACCATTCCCGGCGATAGCGGCGGGGCGATGGTGGTCGACGGTCAGATCGTGGCCGTACACTGGGGCTATCGCGGCTCGCAAGACGATCCGCGCCGCTGCGTGCACGCCCTGGGCTGCTCCACCCTTAAGGAGTGGCTGCGCAGCGAGCTCGACCCATCCATCTGGCAGAACGCCGCGTTCCGGCAGAACTAGCGGCGCGGCCGTCACACGCGCCTGGGACTGTCCCCTTTTTCGAGTTGACTGCGCGCCGTGACAGACGCCGCCCCGTCGGGTAAGGTTGGGGGCAATCTGGCCCGTCAGCCATCGAACCAACCCAGCCTCGAAACGCCGGAAATGCGCGCTCAAGCGCGCCCTTGCAGCCATGAATCGCTCTCGTTTTCGCTCGACCAGCATTGCACTCTCTGCACTCGCCATGATGCTTCACGTTCCATCGACCGCAGCGGCCGCCCCGCCCCAGATCGCCAACCCCGACAAGGCGGCCCGCGCCTTCGTTGCCAAATATGAGGCGGACATCCGCCCGCTCGAGATCGCCACCAACATCGCCTGGTGGAAAGCCAACACCACCGGCAAGGACGAAGACTTTGCCGCCAAGGTCGAAACGCAAAACAAGCTCGACGAGGCGCTTGCCCGGCCCGAGCCCTTTGCCGAGTTGCAGGCCCTGCACGCAGCCCAGCTCAACGACGCGATCCTCGCCCGCCAGATCGATGTGCTCTATCGCACCTATCTGGAGCGCCAGGTCGATCCCGATCTGCTCAAGCGCATCACGTCGAAGGCCAACGAGATCGAACAGGCCTTCAACGTCTATCGTGCCCAGCGCGACGGCAAAGAGATCACTGACAGCGAAGCTCGCCGCGTGCTCAAGGAATCGAAAGATTCCAAAGAGCGGCAGGCCGTGTGGGAAAGTAGCAAAGGCGTGGGCGCGAAAGTGGCCGAAGATCTGCGGCAGCTCGTGCTGTTGCGCAACGAGGCGGCCCGCAAGCTCGGCTTCAAAGACTTTCACGCCATGCGGCTGTACCTGGCTGAGCAGGATCAGGCCCAAGTGCTCAAGCTGTTCGACGAGCTGGACGAGCTGACCCGCGAGCCGTTCCAGCGGGCCAAGGCCGAGATCGACGTCAGCCTGGCAAAGTTCGTGGGCGTGCCCATCGATGAGCTGCAGCCCTGGCACTACCAGGATCCGTTCTTCCAGGAAGCGCCCGCCATCTCCGAGGTCAGCCTCGACAAGGTCTTCGCCGGCGCCGACATCCTGGCCATCTGCCGCAAGTTTTATGACGGCATCGGCCTGCCCATCGACGACGTGATCGAGCGCAGCGATCTGTACGAGAAGCCCGGCAAGAGCCCGCACGCCTTCTGCAACGACATCGACCGCGTGGGCGACGTGCGCGTCCTGGCCAACATCGTGCCCAACGAATACTGGATGGGCACCATGCTGCACGAGTTGGGCCACTCGGTCTATTCCAGCAAGAACATCCCGCGCGCGTTGCCCTACGTGCTGCGGACCGACGCGCACATTCTGTGTACCGAGGGCGTGGCCATGATGTTCGAGCGCTTCAGCAAAAGCGGCGAGTGGCTGCAGGCTATGGGCGTCAGCGTGCCCGACCCGCAAGCCTACAGCAAAGCCGGCGCCCAGATGCGCCGCAACCAGCTGTTGATCTTCTCGCGCTGGTGCCAGGTGATGCTCCGCTTCGAGCAGCAGATGTACGCCAACCCGGAGTTGAATCTCAATGACCTGTGGTGGCAGCTGGTGGAGAAATACCAGCTGCTCAAGCGGCCCGCCGGCCGCAACGCGCCGGACTACGCGGCCAAGATCCACGTGGTCTCGGCCCCCTGCTACTACCACAACTACATGATGGGCCAGCTGTTCGCCTGCCAGGTGCACGCCACGATCGCCCGCGACGTGCTGGCCGCCTCCGACGTGCCCAACGCCTTCTACACCAGCGACAAGAAGGTGGGCCGTTTCATGAACGAGCGCGTGTTCGGGCCCGGCGCAACCTTGAGCTGGAACGCGCTGACCAAACACGCGACCGGCGAAGAGCTGAACGCCAAGGCCTTCGCGGCCGAGTTCGCGGCGGAGTGACGGCAACCGCCCGGCCGGCAGAGGATTGAACCGCGGAGGCCGCAGAGCACACAGAGAGGACAGCAACACGGTCTCGGAACAGCCATTGCGCCGTCACATCATAAGGCAATTGAACGAAGGCATGATTTCGTCCTCTCAGCCATTCTCCGTGCTCTCCGCGAACTCTGCGGTTCGTCTTCGTATTTGTTCGCGGCCGGCCCCGATGCAATGGTGCGGCCTGTTGCTTGTTGCCTGTGCCCTGTGCGGATCGGTCGCCGCAGCAGCCGACGCGCCGCTGGCGCATCAGGAGCAACTCGCCCCCGGCGTGTGGGCACTCGGCTTTGCCGACAAACACCTCTCGGCCAACTGCGGCTGGGTGCGCACCGACGACGGCACGTGGCTCGTCGATCTGCCGCGCGGTATTGCGCCGCGCGAGTTCCTCGCCGCCGCTGAAAAGGCCACCGGCCAGTCTCCCACGGCACTCATCCTGACGCACGCCTCCGCCACAGACGCCCCGCTCGTGAGCGAGCTGCAAGCCGCCGGCATCCAGCGTGTCTTCCTCTCGCCCGCAACGCTGCACACGCTCACCGGCACGGCTCACCCGCCCCAAGCAAATCCAACCGTGCCCGACGGCTACCAGCTCATCGTGCCGCGCACCACCTTCGCCGGGCCGCGCACATCGGTCGAGCTGATCCCGCTCGACGCGTGTGCCACTGCCGGCGCCCTGGCCGTCTACCTGCCGGATGCAAAGACACTCTTCGCCGGGCCAGCCGTGATCAACGGCCCGCGCGTGCCGCTGCCCGGCCGCGATACGCAGGCCTGGGTCGCCGCACTCGCCGCCTTGGCGAAGCTCGACACGACACACGTCGTGCCCGGCTTTGGCTCCTGGGGCCCTCCGCAAATCCTCGATCGCCAGCGGCGCATGCTCGTCGAGCTGCGTCGGCAGGTGGCGTACTTCATCGCCCAAGGCCGGCCGCCGGAGGAGCTGGCCAACGTCGTCCGGCTCGTGCCCGACTATCTGGTGTGGACGCCCTACGACACTCCGCTGGCCGAAGACGTGCAGCACGTGTACACCGAGCTGACTGTTCCCCACGCGCCGTTCGGCGGCCGCCCGCCCTCGGCCGACGATCAACGGCCGCACGCCCTGGTGCTGATTGGCGATCAGCCGCACGAGCCGGGCCACCTCGAAGCAGGCCTGCGGCCCGTGTTCGCAGCGACCGGCGTGGTGCCGCATTTCACGTTCGACGTGCGGGCGCTCAATGCCGAGAACCTCGCCCGCGTGCGGCTGCTGGTGATCCTGCGCGATGGGCTGCAGCGTCCCGGCGCGGGCCAGGCCGACTACGTGTGGATGACGCCCGAGCAGGAGCGGGCCGTGGTCGATTTCGTCGAGCGCGGCGGCGGCTTTCTCAATCTGCACAACGCCATGGGCCTGTACCCGGAGAACGGGCCGTATTTGAACCTGGTCGGCGGTCGCTATATCGGTCACGGGCCGCTGGAGCGCTTTCGCGTCGAAGTGACCGACCGCGAGCATGCCATCACGCGCGGCGTGGACGATTTCTTCGTGGCCGACGAGCAGCACACGCCGCCGTGCGACGAACAGAAAGTGCACGTGCTGTTGCGAAACCGATCGGACGATGGCAACACTTCGGCCGCCGGCTGGGCTTACGAGCCCGGTCAAGGCCGCCTCTGTCACCTGGCCAACGGCCATACGACCGACGCGCTAGGGCATCCCATGTACCAGCGCCTGCTGGTCAACGCCGTGCGCTGGTGCGTGAGGCAGGAGCCCGGCAACTAACCGAGTCGCCTTGTCGCCAGCGAATCGCCGACGGTCGCAAACGCCCCCGCTTGCACACGCCCCATCAACGGGGGAAAATGCCCCCGTCGATAGTTCTGCTCGTTCCGCACTCGTCTCGGGGCCGCGCTTCCATGCTCGCCAAGCTGCGCACGTTCTCGCTCGTGGGCATTGAAGCGCTGCCGGTCGAGGTCGAGGTCGACGTCTCGCCCGGCGCCATTCCCAAGACGGTGCTCGTGGGCCTGCCCGAGGCCGCGGTCAAAGAGAGCACGCACCGCGTGGCCCGGGCCCTGGTGAACTCCGGCTTCCTGCGGCCCGACGATCGCGTGGTGATCAACCTCGCCCCGGCCGACATGCCAAAGCAGGCCGCCTCGTTCGATCTGCCCATCACCCTGGGCATGCTCGCCGGCAGCGGGCAGTTGGCCTCCGATCTGTTCGAGCGCTACGCCGTCGTGGGCGAGCTGGCGCTCGACGGCTCGACGCGGCCCACCCGCGGCGCCCTGTCGATGTCGATGGCCGCCGCCGCGCAGAAAGGCGTGCGCGGCATTGTGGTGCCGACCGACAGCGCGGCCGAGGCCGCCGTGGTCGAAGACGTGGAAGTGATTCCGGTGTCGAGCCTGGCGCAGGCCGTGGCGTTCTTTTCCGGCGCCATCGAGATCGAGCCCACGCCGCCGCGCGTGAACGAGTGGTTCGCCGAGTTCTCGGCCTACGACGTCGACTTTGCCGACGTGCGCGGCCAGGAGATGGCCAAGCGCGCCGTGACCATCGCCGCCGCCGGCAGCCACAATTTGCTCATGCTCGGCCCGCCCGGCTCCGGCAAGACCATGCTGGCCAAACGCATGCCGACGATTCTGCCGCAGCTCACCGCCGGCGAGAGCATCGAGACCACGCGCATTTACAGCGCCATGGGCCTGC
>JBFWOR010000031.1:0-30269 GCA_050250435.1 Pirellulales bacterium
TCCAGCGCGTCTGCCATTCCGCCACTTCGGCCAATGATGGTGCACTACCAGTTTCCGCGTCGCTCGAAGGGTCGTCAAGGGGCCGCAGTTCGCCGGACGCACGCGGGTCGACGCGGCACGCACGAGTTTGCGAAGGCGCTCACTCTGCCGCTCGTCCCACACGCGATTTGTCGATCGAGCTCCGCGCGAGTTCCCCGACGAGGAGAGCCGGCTCGTCGGCTCCGTGAAGCCGAACACAGCGCCGGCGCTGACCCTCGGCCGCTCGAGCGCTGACGCGTTTCTTGACGCTCCCCAAGCCAGCCGGTAGCATGCCCGACGCGGGTCGAACGCACCGGCCAACAGCCCTCGCTCGCGCTTCGGGCTGGTGTGAGTCAATCGGATCCGACCTGCGTTTTGGCGGTATCTCGCGGCACCATACTTCAAGGCGCTCACCACCATGGCAGACAAGAAAGTGCGCGTGGCGATCATCGGACTCGGCTTCGGCGCCGAGTTCATCCCCATCTATCAGAATCATCCCCACGCCGAGATGTACGCCATCTGCCAGCGCAGCCGCGAGAAGCTCGACCAGGTGGGCGATGCCTTCGGGGTCGGCGTGCGCTATACGAAGTATGAAGACGTGCTGAACGACCCGCACGTCGACGCCATCCACATTAATACGCCCATTCCCGATCACGCGCCGCAGAGCCTGGCCGGTCTGAAGGCCGGCAAGCACGTCGCCTGCACCGTGCCCATGGCCACCACCGTCGGCGAGTGCGAGACGCTGGTCGAGGCGCAGCGCGAAAGCGGCAAGCACTACATGATGATGGAGACCGTCGTCTACAGCCGCGAGTTCCTGTTCGTCAAGCAGCTGTACGACTCCGGTGAGCTGGGCCGTTTGCAGTTCCTGCGCGGCTCCCACCTGCAGGAGATGGCCGGCTGGCCCGGCTACTGGGAAGGCCTGCCGCCCATGCACTACGCCACGCACTGCGTCAGCCCGTGCCTTTGCCTGCCCGGCAAGATGGCCAACGTGGTCGTGTGCCACGGCTCTGGCCGGATCGCCGACAATCTCAAGGCCAAGTACGGCTCGCCCTTCGCGGTCGAGACGGCCACGTTCTCGATGCGTGATTCCGATCTGTGTGCCGAGGTGACGCGCAGCTTGTTCCAAACGGCCCGGCAATATATCGAGAGCTTCGATGTCTACGCCGAAAAAGTGTCGTACGAGTGGCCGCGCGTCGAACACGAGCCGGCCGTGCTGCACCGCGGCGAACGGCCCGAGCGCGTGAAGGTGCCCGACTTCGCGGAGCGGCTGCCCGAGGGCATTCGCCGCTACACGACCAAGGGCGTGTACGACGCCGACGAGGCGCAGCATCTGTCGTTCATCCAGGGCAGCGGCCACGGCGGCTCGCATCCGCATCTGGCCCACGAGTTCATCAGCGCCATCGTCGAGGATCGCGACCCGCTGCCGAACGCGGCCACCAGCGCCAACTGGACGATGACCGGCATTTGCGCCCATATTTCCGCGATGAAGGGCGGCGAGCCAATCCACATCCCGCAATTCTAGCCGCGGTCGGGACAAACGCGGCCCAGGCAATTGGGGCGCTTTCCCCCGCGGGAAACACGCTGCCAATCCAGCCCGGCCGGTGGCTGCCATAAGCTACACTAGAGCTGGATTGCCGCAGCCCAGTTTGCCGCGAACAGCTGTCGCGGCCGGGCCGGCAAATCGGGCCAAAGTTTCACACGCCGCGACAACCGTCCGGTGCCTTCATGTCGATCGTGCTTTTCGAAGACCGGCACGTAGCCCAACTGGATCCGGTGGCGATCGGCAAACCGGCGTTCGCCATTTCGTGCGGTGGTCAGCGGCTGGTCGACGTCGCCGGCCAGGCAGGCGAATCGATCTACGCCCGCGTGCGCCCGCACTTGACGGCCGTGGTCGCGGCCGACTATCCGCAGTTCGCGACCGGCTCGCCGCCCGCGAGCGATAACACGCTGTGGCTCAACGCCCGAGCCGTGCCCTCGGCAGCCGTGTGCGAACAACTGCGGGACCTGCGCGCTCAGCAAAGTGCCGGCGTCATCATGTCGGGCACGTCGGTGGCCGCCGCCTTCGTTCCAGCCAGAACGACGTTCGAGCCGGCGGCCGAAGTGCCCGTCGAAAGCGATTTCCAACAGCTCGGCCTGCCCGCGCTCTCGGCGGACGTGCCGCTGTTCGACTATCCGCACGACATTCTGCGGCATCACGCGGCCACGTTGGCGGCCAATCTGACGGCACGCATCGCCCGCGGCGGCTATAAGGAAATCGCCGAGGGCGTGTACGCGGCGCCAGGCGCGCAGGTGGGCCAGTATGTCGTGACCGACTCCCGGCACGGCCCCATCGTGCTCGAAGCCGGCGCGACCATCGGCCCGTACTGCCTGTTGAGCGGGCCGCTGCACGTGGGTCGCAATTCCCGCGTGCTCGAGCATGCGGCGCTCAAAGAGGGCGTGGCGATCGGCCATACGACGAAGATCGGCGGCGAGGTCGAGGCGTCCGTCATCGAGCCGTACACCAACAAACAGCACCACGGCTTTCTTGGCCACAGCTATTTGGGCAGCTGGATCAACCTGGGCGCCGGCACCTGCAACAGCAATCTGAAGAACACCTACGGCACCGTGAACATGGAGTATCACGGCCAGAAGGTGGCCACCGGCTTGCAGTTCGTCGGGGCCATCGTGGGCGACTACGCCAAAACGGCCATCAACACCGGCATCTTCACCGGCAAGACGATCGGCGTGTGCAGCATGGTCTACGGCTTCGTGACCACCAACGTGCCGAGCTTTGTGAACTACGCCCGGCTCTTCGGCCAGGTGACCGAAGCGCCGGTGGAAGTGATGGTGGCCACGCAACGGCGGATGTTCGAGCGCCGCGGCGTCGAGCAGCGGCCGTGCGATATCGAGCTCTTGCGCGCCATGTATCAGCTCACCGTGGCCGAACGACGACAGTCCGGCGAGGCGCTCTCGCTCGAGCCGCTGTCGCTGTAACGGGCACTGGTGTTTCGCCAGTGCGAACTCACACTGCCGCCTGCACCGGCTGGTTGCCAGTGCCACCCACCCACAGTCTGACTTCCCGCCCCGTGCCCGCGGGCCGCTGCTCGACTATACTGACGGGCTTGAGGGCCTGCGGCACGTGTCGCCTGAGCAGTGCCCACTGGCGGAACGCGAACTCGGCAAGAGTGTCTCACGATGCGATTTGCAGAAGCCTACGGCGCGGGCAAGTTCGGCTTGTCGTTCGAGCTGTTTCCGCCGAAGACGTCCGCGGGCGACGACGAGCTGTTTCACCACGTCGAACAGCTGATGGCGTTTCGGCCCGACTTCATTACCTGCACGTACGGGGCAGGGGGCTCGACGCGGCAGAAGACGCTCGACGTGGTCGATGCCGTGCAACGCCGCTTCCGCGTGCCTACCGCGTCGCACCTGACCTGCGTCGGCAGCACGCGCGAACAGCTCTTGCAGTATCTGGCCGAAGCCGCAGCGCGCGGCATCGGCAACATCGTGGCCTTGCGCGGCGACCCGCCGCGCGGCGAGACGCAATTTCAGCCGGTGCCCGGCGGGTTGTGCTATGCCAATGAGCTGGTGACGCTGTTGCGCGCCGAGTATCCCGATGTCGGCGTGGCCGTGGCCGGCTATCCGGAAACGCATCGCGAAGCGCCCAGCCCCGAGGCCGATCTGGCGAACCTGCGGCGCAAAGTCGACGCCGGGGCCGACGTCGTCATTACGCAGCTCTTCTACAACAACGACGACTTCTGGCGGTTTCGCGAGCGCTGCGAGCAGACGGGAATTCGCGTGCCGATCGTGCCCGGCATTCTGCCCGTCACGAACCTGGCTCAGATCCAACGAATTGCGTCCCTGTGTGGGGCGAAACTGCCGGCGGCGTTCCAGGCGGCGCTCGAACGTTCGGCTGATGACGTTGAGGGTCAGTTTGCCGTTGGCGTTGAGTTTGCTACCCGGCAGGTACAGGCACTGGTCGAGGGTGGCGTGCCGGGCATCCACTTCTACGTGCTCAATAAATCGCCAGCAACCGGTGGTGTGCTGCGCGCGATCGCCCTGTCGCGCGGCAAACCCTGATCGAAAGTGCGGCAACGCCCGCCGTCTCGTCATGGGCCAAGTGGCACGTCGCCACACGGATCTGCCGGGCGACATTGTGCCATTTTTCCCGAAGTGGCAACGCCTTCCGTCGAAACCCTGCGAACCCGTCGCTCGCTGGCGGGTCCTCTCTTCAGGTGCCGCAGCAGCGTGCTATCCGCCACGTGGCACGAAATGTGCTTATCACGGACCATGCTGGCGCTCGATAGAAGAGACAAGGAACCTTGGGGAACATCGAGCGTTTGCGCGATCGGGATTGACCACCGCGATTGTTTGGGATATCTGATGCGTCCGCATCGGACGGTGGTGTCACGGAAGACGTCGGTAAGAAACACGTCCGCGCCCCTTTGATTTGCCTCCTTGATGGATCGTGTGTCGGCCCGCTTGCGGGTCGCTTATCGATCACTACAAGGAGGTCACGATGCCTACCAGGATTCCACTAGGCGCCTGTCGCAACGCGGCCGCCACGAGTTGGCGATCGCTCCTTCCCACCGCGACCACGGCCGCGATCTCGCTGGCCACACTGACCGGTGGCGCTGCGCTACTTTTCGCGCATCAGCAACAGCCGCAACCGGGACGCGTCATGGCGCCGGCCGGCATCGTGCTGTTGTTGTGCGGTGCCGTGCAAGCGCGCTTGACATGGCGGCTGTGGAATCAGCGCGCCGCGCGGCAATCGTTCACATTGGCGAACCGCGCCGTTCTCGAGCAGCTATTTCTCGGGGCTTGCGTGGCCTATCTCGCCGCGATCTTGATCGGGCCGGTCCGGCACGTCGGCTACGGCTTGCTGGCCGTGATGGTAATCTGGTACACGCTCTTGCTCGCGCTGGAACACGGATCGCTGGTCCTGCCGCACTGGCGATCGCGCTGCAGCGCGCCTCTGCCGCGACGTCTGGCCCAAGGCGCGGTCGCCGTCTTTCTCGCGCTCATTGCCGCGGAAGCCGGTTTGCAGATTTATAAACTGCTGGTTTCCGCCGGCCGGACCCCGATAACGGAAGTCGCGATCGCGGACGAGCAGGCCGCGCCATCTGACGTGGCGGCCGATCTTGGCTTTGCCAACGAGCGGCTGGCAAACTTGAAAGTGGGTCCCCTGCGCGTGGCCGTGTTGTCCGACAATCCGCCCGCCAACCGGAGTGAGTACGTGGCGCGGATCGAGCAAACCTTGAGCGGAATCAAGATTGTTGCCGTCGATTTGCCGCAGCCCTGGACCAATGTCGCGCCGCGGCAAGTCGCGGAGTCGTTTGCGGAGGCGCGCGTCGATCTGGTGCTGGCCATGTTGAGCGTGTGCGACGACCTGACGCGCGATGTGCCTGCGCCCAGCTGGTTCGACTGGCGCCAGTTTGAATTGGCGCGCTGGCTGCGCGGAACAACGGCTCCGGCGGCCACCGTGCTGACTGCGAAGCGCGCCGCCGACTTCGAATCGTTCTGCCGTAGCGTGGCGCCGCAGCTGGCCGCCTGCCGCACGCCCATCGACGAACGGATGCGCACCCGCTGGCAACAGACGCTGCAGGCCGTCGACGGACTGGTCGCCCAGTGCGACTCGACCAAAGTCGAGGTGGCGCTCGTGCTCGTGCCGGGCGAGTTCCAGGTGAACCGCGCGCTGTGCGCCACTTTGGCCCGCCGCTCCGGCTATGCGCCGGGCCAGCTCGACGTCGATCTGCCGCAACGCAAGCTTGCCTGTTACGCTGCGAAACGGCGCGTGCCGGTGGTGGACTTGTTGCCCGCGCTGCGATTGCTGGCCGATTCGCCGTACGAGCGAAACGCCGAAACGTGGAACGAAGACGGCCATGCCGCGGCCGCGGGTGCAATCAGCGGCTGGCTGGAAAGCCGCTATGGCCGGCAACTGGGCGTGTCCGCCCGGCTGACCAGCGCGCCGTACTGAACTCTCGGCCGCCTCCAAAAAAGCAGCGGGCCGCCCAACCGAGGATGATTGGACGGCCCGAGCTCCGAGGAATGGATCGAGGCGAGAGGACTGCGGATTTGACGGGAGCGCGGGCCGCGGTGTTACGCTTCTTGTTGGATTTCCAACGGCGGCGTGTCGCCCCGATCGAGGAAGCCCAACAGGCCGCGCGAGCGATAGGGTTGTTGGAGTTTGCGGACCGCCTTGGCTTCGATCTGCCGAACCCGCTCGCGGGTGACCGAAAAGATCTTGCCCACTTCTTCCAGCGTGTAAGCGTAACCGTCGGTCAGCCCGTACCGCATCCGCAAGATTTCGCGCTCGCGATGGTTCAGGCTCGACAGCACGTCGGCCAGCCGGTCCTTGAGCAGCTCCTGATTGAAGCCGTACAGCGGATCGTCCTCGCGATGGTCTTCCAGAAACTCGCCGAAGTAGCTGTCGTCGTGATCGCCCACCGGCTGGTCGAGCGATAACGGCTGCCGCGCCATTTTCAAAATGCAGCGCGTGTCTTCCAGCGACAGACCGGCGGCGGCCGCGGTTTGTTCCACGCTCGGCTCGCAGCCGTTTTGTTGCACGAGCTCGCGCGTCACCGTGCGCACTCGCGTCATGGCGTCGATCATGTGCACCGGCACGCGGATGGTCCGGCTCTGGTCGGCAATGGCCCGGGTGATCGCCTGGCGAATCCACCAGGTGGCATAGGTCGAGAACTTGTAGCCGCGGGCGCACTCGAACTTATCGACAGCCCGCATCAGGCCCGTGTTACCTTCCTGGATCAGGTCCAGGAAACTCAGCCCGCGATTGCGATAGCGCTTGGCAATCGAGACCACGAGCCGCAAGTTGCCGGCAGACAGTTCGCGCTTGGCGGCGTCGTATGACGATTGCAAATCCGCGGTGCGATCCACGCGCCGGCACAAAGTGGCCGGGCTCTCCAGCGTAATCCGCATGAGATAGTGCAACTCGCGGCGCAGCTCACGGGGGTGTGCGGACGGCAGACCGGCTGCATTGGCCAGCAAGCAGCGAATGGTTCGCATGCGGTCGGCAATTTCAGCCAGCTTTTCCAAGAGCGGTTGCAACCGCTGCGTGCGCAGATTCAATTCTTCTACCAGCCGCACGGCCCGATTGCGGCGGCGCACCAGGCGGCGCCAGGCGGCGCGGCGCTCGCTCATTGCGTGGCGACGGCCGATTGCCACGCGGAAATCGCGTTGGTTTTCGTGCAGCAGCTTGGCGAGCGTTTCGAGGTTGGGGACCAACCGCCGCAGAATACGCTTCTTCTCGGTCGTGTTCGTCACCGAAACTTCGATCGTGCGGTCGAGTCGCAGGGCGCCGTCGCGCACTTTTTCCAGCAGGTGCACGGCCCCGTGCAGCACGAAATCGCTGGCCAGCATGTTGTGGCGGAAGTGGGCCCGCGTCTTCTCGATCTGGCGGGCACTCGACAGTTCCTGCGCTCGCGAGAGCAGCGGAATTTCGCCCATCTGCATCAGGTAGATGCGCACCGGGTCGTCAATGCATTCGGTGGAGCCGCCGGCGATTTCTTCGAACTCGGTTTCGACCTCATCATTGTCGTCGGCTGCTGCGTCCAACGTGGCGGCTTCGGGTGCGTCGTCGTCGACGAACTCCAGCCGCGCCTCGACCGTCTCCTCATCGCGATCTTGCGGGCCGGCGTGCTTGGCCGGGGCGCCTTTCGCAGCGGCGGGTTGCTTCGCACGGGTGCGACTGTCCCGTTGCGGAGCTGCTTTCGACAGGCGGGAGCGAGAATCGCCGGAAGGGCCGGCACTATTTCGACGGGTGGCGGTTTTGCGGGCTGATTTGGCCAAAGGCTCGCTCCTCGGTTCCAGACGGGATTCACTCGCGGCGGGATCAGGCTCGACGCCCTGAAAAAGCACTTCGGGTGCCAAGGCTTGGGGGGAATCAGCGCACATGCGGACAAACCCGTATGGAGTCAGAGGTTAGATGCTATATGCCGCGGCCGAATGGCCAATTCCATGCTCCGGCGTGTTGTCGCCGGGCATCATCTTGCTGCCGTCGGATGTGGTGTTTTGGCAGCAACCCCGCTCCGTTCCGTCGACTTTCAGACTGTCGTCGCCGTGCCTTCTCTATCAAACCGTTCGTCGGTTGCCGGTGGCGATATTCCCGATCTGTAAGGTAATAACGGTCGCGCCAGCCAGCCCGTGTGCCATTTGCCCTCGTCGGCGCGTACTGCGACCGCTAAATTTTTTCTATATCCGAGCCCCGCCTCTTCGACGGCAGCACACTTTGGGGCCCCACACTGGTCGCCGCGGGGTGAGTGCGTGCCGCGCACTGACGTGATGCGATATTATTCGAGGCGTGTTGCATTTGGTCCACAGAGCAGGCCGGCGTTTTTCGCTATCGGCCAACGGCTTAGCGTCGCGAAGACCGCTGCCGTATTGTCAACAAAAAAGCTAACTCCAGCGAAATTCCGCAATGAGTGTTGACTCCGCTCTGCGACTGGGCCAATTGGCCGCGAAGCTCAATGCCGACGAAGCACTGCTGGCACAGGGAGGCGGGCCAAAAGCCATCGAACGGCAACGCGCCAAAGGTCGGCTGTTCGTACGCGACCGTCTGCAACTCCTGCTCGATCCGGACACTCCGTGGTTGGAACTCGGCCTCTGGTCCGGTTGGCACATGTACGATGAGTGGGGCGGCGCGCCGGGCGCCGGCGTCGTTTGCGGCGTGGGCACGATCGAAGGACGCCGTCACGTCGTCATCGCCAACGATGCGACGGTCAAGGCCGGCGCCTTCTTTCCCGCCACTACCAAGAAGGTGCTGCGGGCCCAACGGATCGCCATGCAAAACCGGCTGCCGCTGGTCTATCTGGTCGACTCGGCCGGCGTGTTCCTGCCGTTGCAGGAAGATGTGTTTCCCGACGAGGACGACTTCGGCCGCATCTTTCGCAACAACGCCGTGATCTCGGCGGCCGGCATTGGACAGATCGCGGCCATCATGGGCAACTGTGTCGCCGGTGGCGGCTATTTGCCCGTGCTGTGCGACAAGCTGCTCATGACCGAAGGATCGGGACTCTATCTGGCCGGACCGGCGCTCGTAAAAAGCGCCATCGGCCAAGAAGTGTCCAGCGAAGAATTGGGCGGGGCGTTGATGCACGCGCAAATCAGCGGCACGATCGACTATCGCGACCCCGACGATGAGACCTGCCTGGCACGGCTGCGGCGCCTGGTGGGCGCCGTCCGCCCCGACTCCGCGGAACCGGCTGCGCCCTTCGTGCGCAAGACCGCAGCGCCGGCGGCCCGGCCCGGCACCGACCTGTACGACCTGGTCAGTCCCAATCCGCGCGACGACTACGAGATTCGCGAAGTACTGGCGGCGATCATCGATCGCGACAGCTTCGACGAGTACAAGCCGGAGTACGGGCAGACACTTGTCTGCGGCACGGCGCGGATCGGCGGATTTCCGGTGGGCATTGTCGCCAATCAACACCATCGCGTGCGGCCGGCGGACGGTCCGATCCAGTTCGGCGGGGTACTGTACGTCGACAGTGCGGAAAAGGCAGCCCGCTTTGTCATGAATTGCAATCAGGACTGGCTGCCGATTGTGTTTCTGCAGGACGTCAATGGTTTTATGGTCGGGCGCGACAGCGAGCGGTCGGGAATCATCAAGGCCGGGGCCAAGCTGGTCAACGCCATCAGCAACAGCCGCGTACCCAAGCTCACCATCGTGCTCGGCGGATCGTATGGCGCGGGCAACTATGCGCTGTGCGGCAAGGCCTTCGATCCGCGGTTGATCTTTTCCTGGCCCACGGCGCGACAGGCCGTCATGGGCGGCGAACAAGCCACCTCCACGCTGCTCGACGTGACGGTCAAAAGTCTCGAGCGGCAGGGGCATGCGGTCGACGCTGCCGAACTGGCCCAATTGCGCGACAAGGTAAAGGGGGACTACGACCAGGCGACCGACGTACATCATGCGGCCGCGCGGGGCTGGGTCGACGCCATTATCGATCCGGCCAGGACGCGTGACGTGCTGATCTTTGCGCTGGAATTGGCCACGCGGCACGCCGAGAATGAACCGTTCAAACTCGGCGTGTTTCAGGTCTAGAACCGATTGGTAGCGCCTCGCAGAAATCTACTCGAAGCATCATGGCACCCATCGTCAAAATTCAAGTTCACGAGCACACGGCCACCATCACGCTCAATCGGCCCGACAAGCGCAACGCGCTGTCCCGCGGGCTCATTGCCGAACTGCACCAGGCGCTCGACGATCTGCACCTCGAGCGGCGGGTGCGCGGCGTGATCGTCACCGGCGCCGGCCCCGCATTTTGCGCCGGGATGGATCTCAGTGAGATGCTCGCCAATGCCGCGGCCCAAGATCCGCAGAGCCGCTGGCATGAGGATTCGATCGCCTATCACGAGCTGATCGAAACGATGTTGCGCTTTCCCAAGCCGTTGGTCGCCGCGGTCAACGGCCCGGCGGTGGCCGGTGGCGCCGGCATCGTCATGGCCTGCGACCTGGTGGTGGCGACCGAGAGCGCGGCGTTTGGCTTTCCCGAACCGCGCCGCGGCATCGTGGCCGGCATGGTGGCGCCGCTCTTGGCGTTTCGCATCGGCGGATCGCGGGCAGCGCTCTTGCTGCTGACGGCCCGGATCATCGACGCGCGCGAAGCGCTGCACTTCGGCTTGTTCCACGAGCTCGTCGCGGAAGACAAGATTTGGGCGCGCGCACACGAGCTGGTTGGCGAAGTTGCGCAGTCCGCGCCCGAGGCCTTGCAACTCACCAAGCGCTTGCTCAACGAAACCGTGGGCGAAGAGCTGTTTTCGCAGTTGGTGGCGGGCGCAGCCGTGAGCGCCACCTCGCGTACAACCGAGGCCGCCGCCGAGGGCTTGGCGGCGTTTCAGGAAAAGCGGGCACCGAAGTGGTGGTAGGTCGCCGGAGTTCGTTTCACTTGCCCCCTAACCTCTGCTCCCAGCCGGCGGCGCGAGCCGGCCGTCGTGCAGCGCCGAGGCAACGAGCGCCCCGTGACAGCCCGCGGCCGCCAAGGCGCGCAGATCGCTTGCGCCGCGGACCCCGCCGCCGGCAATAATTTCCAAGTCCGAATCAAGGTTCGCCAGCGCTCTGCATAACGGCAGCGTGGGCACACCGGCCCCGGTGCCGACGGCAGCCAGGTCGAGCACGATCATGCGGCGAATGCCCAACCGCAGCGCGAGCTGTGCAATCGCCGGGGGTGTCATTCCGCGCCATGCGGGTGCGGTCGTGAGGGGCCGGCCGGCTTGCAAATCCAAGCTGAAAATCAGTCGCTGCGGCTCGACGACGCGGGCGATTGCTGCCAGCTCCGCAGGCCCGCGCAGCGATTCCAGGCCCGCGACGATTCCGGCGAGTTGCCGGCCGCGCGCTGCGAATCGAGACAGTGCCGCCGCGGCGCCGGCGCCTGCCAACCCGGCATCAACCCAAGGTTCTAGGCCGCACTCGAGCAGGTCCTCGTAACAACTCCAGGCCGGCTCCGTCCCGGCGATAGCATCCAAGTCCGCCACATACACCGACTGAAATCCGCACTCAGCGAAGGCGCGGGCGACCGTCACCGGCCGGGCATCCCGGGCCAGCCGGCTCTCGATCGGTCGATACTCAGCGCGCCGCCCGCCGACTCCGCGCACGACCTGCCCGCCCATCAGATCAAGCACGGGAATCACGCGCATCGGGCGTTCAACCTGCAATGAAGAGCGACAGGGCTAGCAAGGAAGCAAGCTAGCAACCAGTGCGACAGCTCGCTATGCGGGCCACGCGCCAGCGAGCTTTGCATGAACTAATTCTATGACACAGCCGATGTTATCGATACGGCCTCGTCAGACTCCCTAACTTCTGCGCCACGATGACGCTCGGCAGCAAATATCCTGCGAGAACTGCGCGCGTGCGCCAGGTAATGGCGGCGCTTACCGCTGGTCTGGTCCTGCTGGGCAGCGGCTGCACGCACCTGGGCCTGCAGCGCCGCACCATCTTGCAAGGCAGCACCATCTCGGACATCCAGGATCAGCAGGTGCTCGACAACCTGGCGATGTTTGCTTGCGATCGCGATGCCATGGCCTGGCACGTGAAGATCACCGGCGGCCTGGTGCAGGTCGCCGACCAAGGCACCGGTTTTCTGGGCGCCAACTTGGGAGGGCCCCACGTGTTGGCGCCCAACGTGGGCGTGGGCCGCAACATCGTCGGCCAGTGGAATCTCGATCCAACCATCGAGGCCGACGAACTCGGGCTGCTGCAGATCGCTTATCGCAAGGCGATCAATCCGCTCGATGCGGACGGCTCCATCCGCCACGAGGCTTACGAACAGATTTGCGAGCTGGCCGGCGACTACCACATTGTGTTGTCGTACGAGGTGGCCACCGACGTGCTGCGAAACCTGATGGAAACGGCCACCGGCCACGACGCCCAACGGCTCGAACAACTGCAGCGCGAGCTCGACGTGCTGTACGCCGAGATCGAGGAGTTGTCGATCAAACCCAATGTTTACGATCCTCAAGAGCAACGGGCCACCGGTGGCGATCCGCCGACGAAGCTCGATTTTCTCAAGGAAGAGGTCATCCGCCTGCTGCACGAGTCCTGTCACAATAGCGTCGAGCAAGTGCGCGCGTATCACCGGCCCGGACGCAACGTCGGCCTGGTGGAGCAAGCGCAAGACAAGATCGAGGCCTTGGTGCAATTGGTCGACGAAGACGCCGGCGGCGAAGTGAACCCCTTCTCGATGCCCTGGCTCTGCCACGGCTGCAAGGACGACGTGCCTCCCTGCGCTTGTCTCGTGGGCCGTTATTGCGCATGTGGTCGCGAGTGCTACGTCTGGGTGACGCCTGACAACGCGGCGCGCTTCCGCGCGTTCGTGCTGATCGTGCTGGCGCTCGCCCCGCCCACCGCTCAAGACATGGCGCCGGCTCAGTCCGGCCTGGGTGCGGCCAACAGCCCCACGCTGTAAGCTTTTGGTGCCACTGGCAGCTTGCCAGTGGGTCGGGTGGCACTGGCGTCTCGTGGAGCCACCACTGCCCAGAGTGCTGAACTCCTTCCCTGACCCCTGACCCCTAGCCACTATTTCGGCTCCACTGCCGCCGGTGCGGTCTGCGGGCGATAGAGCGGCATGTAGCGGTAGTAAACTTCGAGCGTCATGGCGGCGAGTGCCGTGCAGTACAGGCGACCGCCCGCCCCCGTGCCGTGATCGCTGCCCGCGAAGAACCAGCTGCCTGCCTCGTGTCCGTCGGTCGCTTGCGTATCGATCAGATAGTCGCGCATCACGTTGTTCCAGCGTTTCCAGTCCTCGCCTCCATAGTGATGCAGGACCTGGGTGGCGTAGTAGTTGTAATACATGTTGTTCTGCAAGCGCGAATGTTCGATCGACGGCCCCAGCGTGGATAACACGCTGATGCCTCGGACCAGCGGCGGCTCCTCGTGCTTCCAGCCCAGATAAATGCGGCACAACAACCCGATGGCGGTTGTCGCCGGACGGCCGCGCTCAGGAGCTTGATAGCCGTATACGGCGCCGCGGTCGCTTTGCACGCGATCGAGAAAATAGCCGGCCTTGCGCATCACTCCCGGTGGCACGCGCAAGTAAGCCATCTGGGCGCTCTTGAGCGCCATCAGCTGCCAGCCAACCACCGAGGTGTCACCGGGCTGCCGGGGCATGTACCGCCAACCGCCGCCGACAGGATCCTGCGCCTCGCTGATAAAATTGACCACTGCCTGCGCCGGCCCGTGCAGGAACTTGTCGTGCGTCATGCCGTAAGCTTCACACAACGCGATGGCCGCCAGACCGTGACCGTACATCTGGCCGCCTTGCTCGTATAAGCTGCCCAGGTCGCCGCGAGTTTCCACGGAACTCACCAGGTGCTTCAGGCCCAGCTCGACATTCTTCTGGTACTTGCCTTCCAGGTGCGTCTGGCCATTGCCCAGGAATGGCAAGAGCGCCATGGCCGTCGCCGCGATGTTGCCCGGCGTGAAGCCGGGATTGCCGCAAGCGCCGGCGCAATCGGGATGCTTGTCATGTTGAAAGGTCCAGCTGCCGTTCTGCCTCTGGTGTTCGGCCAGCCAATGCAGCGCCCGCTCGACGGCGGCCTCGCTCTGGGCGGTCCCACCCTCGGACTGCAACAGGTACGCGCGGTTCGTCGGGTCCAATCGCATTTCCAGCGAGTTGCCGCCCTCGCTCGTGCCAATTGCGGCGGCCGGCGGTGCAATGTCGACTTGACCCGGCGGCGCCGCCACCGGTTCCACGAGCGCGATTGAAGGCGCCGTTTCGTCCAAAGGCGGCGCAACGGGCAGCTCGCTGGGCACCTCAACGCTCTGGAGTTCCAGCTCAGATGTTTGCGACATCTGGCTGTCCAGGTTTTCCAGGCTGCCATTCGCTGCGCTGGAATCCACCGAGATCAACAGGTCCGATAGCCCGTCGCCGCGCTTGCCCACCACGGTCACCAGCGCCAACAGCAGCACGAGCGCCAAGTGGACGACCATGCTGGCCAGCCAACTCGGCAGATAGACAGACACGTCATCCAGATGGTCGTCTTCGACAATCGGCACGTCCGCAGGAGACTCGACGGCGGCGTCCACGGCGTCGGGCCGAGGCAGCATCGGCGGCGCTCCACCGGTGGAATTGCTAGCGGCGGGCTCGGACGTCGCCGGCTTTGGCGATTGAGTGGCTCCGCTCGCCAGCGTTGTGGCCGTCGCACTCGTTTCGGAATTCGGCGAGCGTTGCATCATGACCGAGTCCGAACCTGCGCCTCTCCAAAGGCCATCGCTACGGCCGAGCGTCGCTGCACGCCAACAGTCAGCCTCGACTTCCGCAAGCGAGGGGATAGGGCGTTGCGGCAATGGCACGCCCGTGGAAGTGTACTGCGGCACGCAACCTCTAGTTTACGCGAAGCACCGTGCATTGAGTACGGCCTGATCGCGGTGATACCCAGCGGTCAGTCGTCTGCCTGGGCATGTTCCGCGGCGTTTCCGCTGCGCCCCGCGCCAACCGGCCGCGGGCGTGGCCATCGCCCGATATTTGGCCCGGTTTCCAGAGAACCGGCATGACAAGGTGACCAGTGGGGATCGTCAAAATTGGCCCCTGGCCAGCCGGGGGCGATACGTTGTAAAATCGTCGGTTTGGGCCGACGCAGCGGATTTGGCGGTCGCTCGGCCCGTCCCTTTCGAGCACAGCGTGAGGAGCGAGCCTGCCATGGCCAAGAGCAAAAAGAAAGTCGAAACCGTGTTCCTCGTATGCGAGGAGACGGGCGACTACAACTACACGCTGCGTCGCAAGACGGGCGGCGAGAAACTGAAGCTCAAGAAATACAGCCCCCGCCTGCGCAAACACACGCTGCACACGGAAAAGAAGAAGTAGCGTCCGCTGCCGTGGCCACCGCCTGCCGCGCAACGCGGCGACATGGCCCCCGACTTCGTCTTGCTTTCAGGGATGGCATGAACAAGCGATGGCGCATTTATCCGCACGACGCGGCCCGCATCGTAGCGCTTGAGCGCGCGGCCGGCGTGCCGGCTGTCGTCGCCCAATTGCTGGTCTGCCGCGGTATTTGCGATCCGACCGCGGTGCAAGACTTTCTCGCGGCCCGGCTCTCCGGCCTGCGCGATCCCGAGGAGTTGCCCGGACTGGTGGCCGCGGCCGATCGTGTCATGGCCGCCATCGCTGCCGGCCGGCGTATCGTCGTCTATGGCGATTACGACGTCGATGGCATGAGCGCCACCGCAATCCTGTATCTCTGCCTCAAGATGCTCGGGGCAGAAGTCAGCTACTACGTGCCCAATCGGCTCGACGAGGGCTATGGACTCAATAGCCAGGCTCTGCGCACCTTGCGCGAGCGTGGGGCACACGTGATCGTGACCGTCGACTGCGGCATTGCCAGTGTCGACGAGGCGCTCGCGGCCCGCGAACTGGGATTGGAACTGATCATCACCGATCATCATCAATTCGGTGCGGCCTTGCCAGCGGCCGACGCGATCGTGCATCCGGCTTTGCCGGGTTCGGCATATCCGTTCGCCGGGCTGTGCGGCGCGGGCGTGGCGTTCAAACTGGCCTGGGCACTGTGCCAGCGCGCCAGCCAGGCCAAAAAAGTGGGCCAGCGAATGCGCGACTTCCTGATGCAGGCCATGGGGCTGGTGGCGCTGGGAACCGTGGCCGACGTCGTGCCATTGGTGGATGAGAACCGCGTGCTCGTGCGCCATGGCCTGGTAAGCCTTACCGAGCGTCCCGGCTTGGGCGTGGCCGCGCTCAAGCAGCTGACCGGGCTCGATCAAAAGCCGCATCTCGGCAGTGAGGATATCGGCTTCACGCTGGGGCCGCGGTTGAATGCCGCCGGCCGGTTGGGTCAGGCGGCTTTGGGTGTCGAGCTGCTCACGACCGATTCCAGCGAGCGCGCAGCCGCGCTGGCCGCCTATCTAAATGAACTGAACAAGAGCCGCGAGAGCCTCGAGCGGAGCATTTACCTGGCCGCCAGCAAGCAAGTGAGCGAGCGCTTCGATCCGGAGAACGACGCGGCACTCGTGCTGGCTGATCGCGGTTGGCATGCGGGCGTCATCGGCATCGTGGCCGCGCGCCTGGCCGAAAAGTATCACAGGCCGGTGATCCTCGTGTCGTTCGATCCGGTGACCGACAAGCCGGGGATCGGCTCGGCGCGGAGTGTGAACGGATTTGATTTGCATGCGGCCCTGGCGGCCCACGGCGAACACCTGGTGAGCCACGGCGGACATGCCGCGGCCGCCGGTTTGAAGATCGAGGCGCACCGGCTCGACGAGTTTCGCGCCCAGTTTTGTGAGTATGCCGCATCCGAATTGTCCGCCGCGCCGCGGACCGCGGAGCTGCGCATCGACGCGGAAGTCACCTTCGGTGCGCTAACCACCCGGGCCGTGACCGACCTGGAGCGATTGGCGCCCTTCGGCCAGGCCAATCCTCGACCGCTTTTGTGCGCCACCGACGTCACGTTGTGCGAGCCGCCTCGACGCATCGGCGGCGGCGAACGGCATCTGTCGTTGCGACTCTCGCAACACGGTGTGGATTTGCGGGCCGTCGCCTTCGGAGGCGGCGAGTGGGCGACCGCGCTCGAGGAAACCCCCGGCTCCATCAACGTGGCCTTTCGACCGTTTGTGAATCACTTCCGCGGCCGCAAAACTGTCGAGCTGCAAGTGTGCGATTGGCAACCCGCCGCAGTGGCTGCCGGCGAACGGTGCGCCTAGTGGCTGCTCGGCCTGCCGCTATGGCATGGCATTTTTCGGTACGACGTCGCAATTGCGATAGGGCGCCGTTCTCGTGCAACGGCCTCGCGCGATGACGGGCCGCCGGGCCAATTGGAGCGCTTGCCTGAGTCCCTGTAAGCTTTGGTTATGCATCCCACGACGCATTTCGATCTCGAGCGGCGCAACATGCTGCAGCAATTGCAGGTGAAAGGCATCCGCTCGACACGCGTGCTGGCGGCGATGGATCGTGTGCCGCGCGAACGCTTTGTGCCGCGCGGCGTGCAGCACTTGAGCTATGCCGACCGTGCGCTGCCCATCGCCTGTTCGCAAACGATCAGCCAGCCGTTCATCGTGGCGCTGATGACCGAGGCCTTATCGCTCTGTGGGAGTGAGCGCGTGCTCGAGATCGGCACCGGCAGCGGGTATCAGACGGCAATTCTGGCGGAGCTCGCCGCCAGCGTCGTGTCGATCGAGCGTCACGCCGAGCTCTCGCGCCGCGCGCAAGAGACGCTCGACGCACTGGGGTATCGCAACGTGACGCTGATCGTGGGCGACGGAACGCTGGGCTGGCCGGAGCTGGCGCCCTACGACCGGATCCTTGTCGCGGCCGCTGCGCAGCATATTCCGCGCGCCCTGGAAGAGCAGTTGGGCGAAGGCGGCGTGCTCGTCATTCCCGTGGGCGAGCCCGGCGGGCAGGAACTGCAGGCCTATCACAAGGTCGGTGGCCGGCTTCATCCGCAATGGCTCTCCGGCTGCCGCTTTGTGCCGCTGGTGGGCGCGCAAGACGAACCGTTCCCAACGCCCTGAGGGCGGCCCTCAAGTTTGTCCTGTCTTTGCGTTGCCCGGCATGTCGAGCGCCGTCGTGCCTTGTGCACTCATCGGACCGTCATGCCCGCCGTCGGTCGCGGCCGCCGGACCGCGCATGTTCTCGACGATAATGATCTTCTGCCAAATGCTCCGCGACAGCCCGTTGGTAAGGTTAGAAAGCTGATCGACCGCTTCCAACGCCACGCGGTCAGCAAAGTCTTGCACGTAAATCGCCCCGATCTTGCTGATCAGCGACAAGAGCTCGCTGCAGTAGTCAAGATAGCGCACCAGCTCGTAATGGGTGTACACCCGCTTGGGCGACGAATCCGTCGGCCGGCCGCGGCCCATCACCCGTTCCGGATCCTTGGTGAGCTGGTGCATGTCGACAATGTGGGCCAACGACCGCAACTCGCGCATGGCTTGCAGCGCGCGTTGACGCTTGAGCCGCACTTCCAGGCTGACCAGAAAGGCAATTGCGGCGCCGATCAGCACCAGGCTCGCGAGCGACGAGTCGACGAGTTGGGCAAACCGTTCGATCTGGAACACGTCGCCGGTGACGCGCAGACTGACGGCAATTTCGGCCAGCACGGCCAGGATGACGGCGATCAACAGCGCAATGACCAAGCGCAACAGCCAGTTAGGCCGGCGAATGCGGTCCGCCCGCACCATGGCGTCCTTGGAGATCGTGTGCAGCTCACTGGCAATGTTTGCCAGGCTGGAGCCGGGAAATCGCTCGTCGATGCGCCGCTGCAACTGCCCAATGGTCTCGACCACTTTGCCGGGAGTGAGACTGCGCAGCGAGGCCGGCTCGCGCGGCCGCGGCGCGCTGGGTGCAGGAGTCGATGGTGGTTGCGGCGCGTCGGCTGCCATGAGCGGATTGTCTAAAAACACCCGGATTCGATGGCGCTAGTTTACCGCGCGTTCGGCCATTCTCAAAAACGGCCATAGCGCAGTGAGATGCCGCGGTGGCGGGAGCGATCGAAGCGCTTGGCCTCACGGGCCATTTGGCACTATGATGCCCGGTGGCAATAAGACTCGCGTCGGTTTGGAAAATGTTGCCGTCGGTCCGCAACGAGCGGCGTGCCTTGGAGACGCAAGTTGGCCCCCGAGCAAACTACTCCCGTGAGCCCGCCTCTATCGCACGCGTCTTTGAGTCGGCGTCGCGCGATGCAATTGGCAATGGGCGCCTGCGCCGGCCTCGTGTCGGGCTGCGGCGAAGTCCAAACAACCGTGCCGCCATCGACACCAGTGGCCAAACCCAACGGCTTTGTCGAGTCCGATGGCTTGCGGATCCACTACGAGACATTCGGCCAAGGCGATCCCATCGTCCTGGTGCATGGCTGGGGTTCGAGTCTGCAGGGCAACTGGGTCGACACGGGCTGGGTCGAGGCGCTGGCAGCGGAACGGCGCGTCGTGGCGTTGGACGTGCGCGGCCACGGCGACAGCGACAAGCCGCATGACCAGGCGGTCTACAGCTATGCCAGGATGAGCCGCGACGTCGTGCGCGTGATGGATCATTTGGGCCTCGCGCAGGCCGATTTCCTGGGCTACTCCATGGGTTCGTTCATGGGAGCGTCGCTTCTCGGACAGGCCCACCAACGTTTCACTGCCATGATTCTGGGCGGCATCGGCGACGAGACCGACGAGAGCCTGGCGGTCTTGCCAAAAATCGTTGCCGCGCTGCGGGCCGAACATCCCGAGCAGATCATGGATCCCGTGGGCCGCGCCTATCGCACGTACGCTGGCTCCGACCCGCGCAATGACCTTGAGGCACTGGCCCTGTCGGCGTTGCAGATGTGGCCGGAGGGCTTTCCGCTGCAACTGACAGGCCCGGGGTCGAAGGACAATCCGGTTCCTGTCCTGATTGTGAATGGGGCGAACGATCATCCCTATATCGATACCGTCCCTGCCGTGATCGCTGGCATAGGGAATTGCCAGTTGGCGGTGATTCCCGATCGCGATCATCTGACGGTCATTCGCGATCCGCGCTTCAAGGAGCGTGTGCTCGCCTTTCTTGCGCAGCGATCCTAGGTGCAGCGACCGCCGGTGCGTTCGGAACAGTGAAACGGCCGGGCAGGACGTTGCGTGGCCCACCTCCGCGTGGCAACCTGCGCCTTGGCGCGGTACAATTCAAGGGCGTTCCCGCCGACCGCTTCCCGCCCGGAGAACCCGCCGTGGCACGCAGGTCCTCGTTCGCTGCGCTCTTCCTGGCACTTTGTGCAACGCCCTTGACCCTGGCCGCTGAACCGGCGCCGGGCGCCCCGGCAACACCTGAGCAAGTTCGACAAACGGTCGACCGGGCCATCGTCTACTTGCAGACCGAAAGCGCCTCCTGGTTGAGCACGCGCAAGTGTGCCGCGTGCCACCACGCGGGGATGCCGCTGTGGGCCCTGAGCGAAGCGACGCAACAAGGCTACGCGATCGACAGGAAGTACTTGGACGATACGATCGAGTCGTTGCTGGGCAGCAAGGACAAGTTGCTGGCCTCCGGAATCTTTCCCAATCCGGCGAATCCTCCCGACCCGCGCCCCCAGGGCCGAGGGCTGAACATGGGGCTTCCGTTTTTGGCCGTTGCTGCAAGGTCGTTGCCCTCGGTGTCAGAGGGACAGAGGCAGAGCCTGCAGCTGATCGCCGATGAGATTGTCAACAAGCAGCAACCGGACGGCTCCTGGGAATTCTTCGCCACGCTCAGGCGACCGCCAATCAACGAAAACCAGACCGCCGACGCCGCCTGGATCCTCATGGCGCTCGAAGGCGAAACCGGGCCCGACGCGTCCGAATCGCGCCGCGCGGCGCTTGCCAAAGCGATCGCCTGGCTCGAAGCCGCAAGCCCCTCCGACCTTCATCAAGACAAGGTCTTCCAGCTGCTGTTAGCGCTTCGCGCGGGGAAACCTGCTAGTGAGCTGCAATCCACCATCGACGCGCTGCTCGCTCTGCAACGTGCTGACGGCGGCTGGAGCCAGACCGTCCCTGAGCTGAAGAGCGACGCCTTTGCCACCGGCCAGACTTTGTATGTCTTGGCGCTCGCCGGCTACACGGCCGAACGACCCGAGATCAAACGCGGCATGGATTTCCTGGTCGCCACGCAACAACCGGACGGCAGTTGGCCGATGATCTCTCGATCGACGCCCGACGGCTCGCCCGGCAGCTCGAAGCTCTTGACGCCCATCACCTGCGCTGCGAGTTCCTGGGCCACGCTGGGGCTATCACGGCTCGCGCCGCAACGACCCTGAGACGGATCAAGCGCGCCAGAAGCGGTTTCAAAA
The DNA here is from genome assembly GCA_050250435.1 of Pirellulales bacterium. Taxonomy (GTDB): domain Bacteria; phylum Planctomycetota; class Planctomycetia; order Pirellulales; family PALSA-1355; genus JBFWOR01. Next base: position 21,229 of record JBFWOR010000031.1, read on the forward strand.
CCACGACCAGCGCGATTTCCGAGTGCCACTGCGTCCCGCGCGCCGAATCCAGCTCGCTTCCGCCAGGCTATTTCGCTCGGCGTTTGACTGCATAACCGTACGAGATGGGCCAGGACGGCTCCGCGCCGAGTTCTTGCTGCGCTTGGACTGCCCAGTACGGCTCGCGCAGCAGTTCTCGCGCGAGGGACACCAGGTCGGCGTCGCCTCCCGTCACAATTTCGTTTGCGTGGCTGGCCTCGGTGATCAGGCCAACCGCCCCGGTCATCACGCCCGCCTCATCGCGGATCTTTCGAGCGAACGGCACCTGGTATCCCTTGCTCACAGGTATGCGGGCCTTGGGCACAAGCCCGCCGGAGGAAACGTCGATCAGATCGATGCCCAATTCCTTCATACGGCACGCCAGCACCACCGATTGATCGGCGTCCCAACCTCCCTCCGCCCAATCGGTCGCCGAAATGCGGGCGAACACCGGCAGGTCGGCTGGGACCAGTCTTCGCACCGCACCGGCCACTCGGAGCGTCAGCCGCAGCCGATTCTCCAGGCTTCCGCCGTAGTCGTCAGCCCGCCGATTGCTCAGTGGAGACAGGAATTCGTGCAGCAAGTATCCGTGTGCCGCGTGGATCTCAATCAGTCGGAAGCCCGCCGCGAGCGCCCGTCGCGTGCCGGCCTCGAACGCGGCCACGATCGCTTCGATGCCGGCTTCGTCTAAGGCTTTCGGCACGGGGTTGCCTGCGTCGAACGCCACGGCGCTGGGGCCGACGACCTCCCATCCGCCGGCGGCCGGCGTCAACAGTCCGGCACCGCCGTTCCACGGTACGTCGCAGCTCGCCTTCCGCCCGGCATGCGCAAGCTGGATTCCGGCCACCGCACCCTGTGAATGGACGAAGCGGGCGATCCGCGCCAGCGGCTCAACGTGCGCATCGCTCCAGATGCCGAGATCGCCCTGGGTGATCCGTCCATCCCGAGTGACGGCCGTGGCCTCGACGATCGCCAAGGCCACCCCGCCCACGGCCCGACTGCCGATATGGACCAGGTGCCAGTCGTCCGCCATTCCCTCCTTGGCGATGTACTGACACATCGGAGACATCACGATCCGGTTGCGAAGCGTTACGCCGCGGATCGTGAGCGGGCTGAGGAGATCGATTTCGGGCACCTCGCGGTCGTGCTCAGATCCGGACACGCAGCCGCGGGCCGACGGCTGCGGTTGGTCGGCGGGATGATCCACCATCGCTTGGTCTCCATCAAAGCGTAGGTTCGAGGTGCGAGTCGCGCGGACGGTGGGCCCGGGCTGACGCCGGTACTCATTCTACCGGGCTGTTGATGCTGCGGCGCAGCACGACCAACGCGGCGCGGCCATCTTCGTGAATTCGTTCCAGCTGTCGAGCGGGCTTTCAGGTCGCCGCGCCGCCCCGGCCAATGCCCCAGCGCGGCAAATACAACGAATTCGTGGATAAGATGGATAAAAAACAACGATTTCTCCCCTTTGAAAGCGGGTTACCATGCAGGGTAGTCGCCGCCCGGCCATCGTTCGAGCCCGGCCCGCATGCGACCGGTCCAACCCCAAAGCGGCCAAGTGAAGGGAGGCGCCATGAGCGCTCGCAAAATCTGTTTGGCCTGTAGCAGCGCTAGCCTGGTCTTCTGGGCGGCAGTTGCTGTCGCGACGCCCGCCTGGGCGCATCCTGCTTCGGGCATTGTGGTCGATGATCGTGGCCAAGTGTATTTCATGGACACCGGGCACGGCCTGTGGCAAATCGACGCGGCCGGCAAGATGACCTCGCGGGGCGGTCCTCCTTTCCACTATCTGGCCATCGACCGACAAGGACGATTTGTCGAAGAGCACTTCGCTCGATTGGCTCCGGGTGACGTCGCCCTGATGGGCACCCACCCGACGCTTGTGTTGGGCAGTAGTTATCCGGTGGCGATCGGCTCGGACGGCGCGTTCTATTATCCTGAGGTGAAGAGCAAGGGGCGCGTGCGGATCATGCGCATGGCCGCCGGCGAGTTGGCCCAGCCGTTTGCGGATTTGCCCGTGGCACGTGAAGTGGGTGCCGACGGTCGAGAAATCGAGGCCGAATGGGTCTGGGGGTTGGCGGCCGGACCCAATGGATCGTTGTACTACACAGAGAAAAAGTCGGTCCGGCGAATCGCACTGGATGGCACCGTCTCGCTCGTGGCGGGTGATGTTGCCGTGCCCGACTGCGAGCGACCGCCGGCGGTCAAAGAAGCGCGCCTGGAGCCCAGCTTGTATGGCCTGGCCGTGGCCGAGGACGCAACGGTCTACGTTGCGGCGGCCGCGTGTAGCGCGGTGCTGAAGATCACTCCCGATGGCGACGTTTCGGTCGTCCTGCGGGCGACGGACCGCTGGTCTCCGCAAGGCGTGGCGATCGCGGGCCACGATTTGTACGTGCTCGAATACGACTATGTCGAGGCCCAGCGGCGCGAGGATTGGCTGCCGCGCGTGCGCAAGCTCGCGGCCGATGGAACCGTCACCGTGATTGGGCAAGTGAAATCGCGACCGGAAACGGGCCGCAGCCACCTATCGCCCACGGACTCCTCGATGCTGGAATCGGTGTTGCCAGCGCCTCGGATGCACGCCGCCGTCGTGCACTTTCCGATCGTGCTGGCTTTTGTCTGCGTTGCGTCCGGGTTGCTGGCGGTGATCTTTGGGCGTCGCTATGAATGGCGCGTGCAGGCGCTGGTTTCGTTCGGGGCGCTGGCCGTGGCTTGCCTGGTGGGTGAAATGACCGGCAACCGCGCCGAGTTGGACATTCCCTACGGAGAGAACGGCGTCCCCTCGACCGTCTGGGAAGATATGCACCAGCACACTGGCAACGCGACCAGGCTCAAGACGATTGCCTACGCCGGAACATTGCTTGCGATCGTGGCGCTGGTGCCGCGCAAGAACGCGTGGCTAACCTGGTCGCAGCTCGTTGCCAGCGGACTGGTGCTGTGTGCCGCCATCGGCGCTTCGGTCGTCGCTATCCGCACCGCGCATTGGGGAGGCCATCTCGTCTATGGGCATGGCGTAGGAACCGAACCGTTGATCACTTCCTCTATTGAGAAGGCGGCCCTCAACGGTCGGTCGCCGCCCGAGACGTCGAACCAGCAGGCAATCTCGAAATGAACACGACGACCTTCCGGGCCGCGGGGCAACGCAGGTGGCAACCCGGCGCCAGCTTTCGACGGGTCCGCTCGCGTTCCTGTCGGACCCGAGCGCGTCGACTCGGAACGCTCTTGCTCTGGGGAAGTGTGCTCGGCAGCGGCTTGCGCGCCGACGAGGCGGAGCGCGCATTCATCGGCGCCAAGGCCGGCGAGGAGCGCGCGGTTGCCGGCGTCAAACTGTGCTGGTGCCCCCCGGGGACTTTCGTCATGGGAAGTCCGCGGACCGAACTCGAGCGCAGACCGGGTGAAGACCAGGTCGAGGTGACACTCACCAAAGGATTTTGGATGGGAAAGTACGAAGTGACCCAAGGCGATTGGCGGCGGATTGTCGGAAAACTGCCGGGCGAGTTCACCATGGAGTTGCCCGCGGGAGACGATCTGCCCGTTGGCAACGTGAACTTTGCCGAGGCTGAGGCTTTCTGCGCCGCGCTCACCAGGCTCGGCCATCAACCCGGCGAGCTGCCACAGCGTTGGGAGTTTCGACTTCCCACCGAAGCGCAATGGGAATACGCCTGCCGGGCCGGCACGACGACGGCAACTTCATTTGGTGATTCTCTGAGCAGCAAACAAGCGAACTTCAAAGGCAAGCCGTACCACGGGGCCGAGCCGGGGCCGTCGCTCAGTCGGGCTGCGCCCGTCGGCTCGTATCCCGCCAACCCCTGGGGGTTGCACGACATGCACGGCAACACCTTTGAATGGTGCCGCGATTGGTATCACGCGCGGCTGCCGGGCGGCACGGACCCCGACTTGTACTTGGCCAGAGCCTCGGCCACCAAAAGCGAGCACGGAGAGATATCGCGTTCGCGCCGCGGCGGGTGCTGGGCGGATGACGGCTGGCCCTGCCGCAGTGCCTTTCGCTTGCGATTCGAGCCGGAGCGTCGTTACGACCACATCGGCTTCCGCGTCGTCGCCGTGCGGCCGTAGCGGGCGCGGGCGACAGATACAACCGCGCGATCCGCGAGCGCCACTTGGCCTTGCTTCAGCCGCTCGAGCAGCGACTCTTCTTGTCGGCACGGCGGTCCAGAATCAGGGCCGACTCCATTTGACGCGCGGACTTGCCAGGCCGCTCGTGGGCCGCGGCACGAAATCTGGTATGTTGCTGCGGTCCTCAACTCCTGTCGACAAAGACTTCGTGCGGAGGCAATGCCCGTGGCGATTACCGGCGCGAAATTAGAACGGCCCATCCAGCTCGCCAGTCTGCTCGACGTGGGCCTCAGGAGCAAGCCGAACGAGCCGGCGCTGATTTCGCTGGAACGCACATGGACGTGGTTGGAACTGGATCAGGCTGCGACGCGCCTGGCCGGGCAGTATCTGGCGCTGGGTCTGGTGCATGGCGACCGCGTCGCCTCGCTCTTGCCCAACCGCGGAGCGCTATTGGTTCATTATCTGGCCTGCTTCAAAGCCGGGCTGGCTGCGACGCCCCTTAACTATCGCTACCAGGCTCCGGAGATCGACCATGCTCTGGAGGTCAGCGGCGCGTCGCTGTTGGTGGCACATGCCGAGCGGGACGATGCGCTGGCCGCCAGCAAGCAGGTCTCTCGGCTTCCCTTGGGCCGCATCCGTTACGGCGCAGAGGGGAGTGCCGATCGCCATCTTGAAGAGCTTATGTCCAGCGACGGTCCGGCCGCTGACTTTCCGCCGCCGCGGCCCGATGCAATCGCGTTTATTTTCTTCACGTCCGGCAGCACCGGCAAGCCGAAGGGCGTGACCCATTCGCACGAGACGTTCGGCTGGATGGTCGCCAGCGCTGCCGCCGGCCTGGCGTTAACTCCGGCCGACGTGTTCCTGCCGGCAACGTCGGCCTCGCACGTTGCCGCCACGTCGTTGTCGTTCGCCGGACTGGCCGCCGGGGCCTGTGTCGCCATTGCGCGATCGTTCGGTGGCGACGAAGTGTTGCCGCTGCTCCGCAGCGCGCGACCGTCGCTGTTGTGCATGTTGCCGGCGCCACTTTTCGGCCTGGTGCGCGACCACCAAGCGGCGCGGCAGGATTTCCAATCCATTCGTCGCTGTGTCTCCGGGGGCGATAAGATCTCGGCGGAGCTGGAGCGCGAGTTCGTGGACGTGGCGGGATTCGCCATCGAGGAGTTGTATGGCATGACCGAAACGGGCACCTCCTCGATCAATCCGACCGCCGCGGGAAATCGCATCGGCTCGATCGGCCAATTGGCCCCGGGCTTTACAGCTTCGATCCGCGGCGACGACGGCGCCGATGTGCCCACCGGCACGCCCGGGCGGCTCTGGATCCAGTCCCCCAGCAATATGATCGGCTATTGGAATCGACCAGATGCGACCGCGGAAACCATCGTCGACGGCTGGCTCGACACGGGCGATCTGGTGGCGGCCGATGAGCAAAACTATCTCTGGTTTCGCGGTCGGAAAAAGCAGATCATCATTCACGACGGCTCAAACATCTGTCCCCAGGAAGTGGAAGACTCGCTGCTGGAAAACGCGGCCGTCGCCAGTGCGTGCGTGGTGGGTGTTCACGATGCAATTCACGGCGAGAACGTGCGCGCGTACCTTGCCTATCGGCCGGACGTCGAGCGGCCGACCGCGGCTGAGCTCATTCAATTCTCGCGCGCCCGCGTGGGCTACAAAGCGCCCGACGAGATCGTTGTGTTGGACGAGATGCCACTCAATGCGGTCGGAAAGGTGGACCGCGTGGCGCTGAAGCAAATGGCCGATGCGGCGGCCAATCGCCACCTGCTGACGTAACGGGCGGGCTACGGCGCGGTCACGCGTCCCGCGCCTGCGACGCGGGCTCCTGAAACCCCGCAATTCACCCGGCGGCCAATTCTAAGAAACGGGCGGCGACCTGGGCGACCGGACGGCCAGAGAGATACACAAGTCGACGCTGCGGCTGGGCCTGCCGTTGGGGACGCATCGAACTCGTGAGGCTGTATCTGCAGCGCGGCACCGACCCGCGCGAGCCCGGATGCCGGGCGGCGGGCAACGCCCTGAGCGTGGGCCACAAACGCCGGGCATCTCAAAATCGCCAACAAGACGCTTCAGTCCGCCGGCGCGCAAGTCTGAGCCGCAACCATACCCACGGTCGCTCGAGTAGCGCCAACCGCCGTCGTCTGCTGACTGATCACGGCGGCAACATGCCCGGTGTCGAGCGTGCGCCGTTCGTTACCTGGTGACTTTCGAGGACGGCGGTGCCGCGAGGGGCGAAGCTTCCCCCGGAGCCTTTTTCATGTACTTTTGAATCGGGATGTCAATGTACGCTCCGCCCGACGGTTGTCGCTTTCCGTCGACCATATGGGTGAGGATTCGAATCTTGGCGCGGTCTGCAACACGCGTCGGAATCTGCACTTGCCCGGAGCGTTTGCCACCCTCGGTCGGTTTCAGCTCGAAGGGCGACTTCACGTCATACGAGCGGCCACCCTGGCGGTCCAACTGCTGGCTGAAAGCCACCAGTTCAATCGAGTACAAGGGCTTCAGTCGCCCTTCGTCGGCGAGCGTAAACACGACGGTCAGCGTGTCGCTGTCAACCTCGGTTACGGACACGTCGTACTTCAACCCCCACTCGTCTTTGGAAGGGGGAAGCCCATAGTAGATCGCCCAACTACGGCCAGACATCAGCACCATCGCTGCGATAACCAACACACCCTTCGCCAAGCGTGACCATTGAATGCTCATTGCACGTTTACCTTTTATGTATGCGGGAGCGGAGTAGTCGATCCAAGCGTCGGCACGTCGGCCGGTGCCCAACCAGCGGACCATTCAAGCGGCGCACGCCCATTCGGGCAATATCAATCTGAGAACGGAGATGGTGCTATCGCGGGCACAATTGCAGCCAAATTGCGTGCGGCCGACGGCAACCGCGTGTCCCACCGCATCAGAAAGCCCTGCGGCGCGTTTCGCGCGTGGGCTATTTCGATCTGGCGCTGCGCAACATCACGCGGGCAGAAACCGAAAGGAGACGGCAGAAGAGCAGATCCATCGGACGTTCTCTCCTTCCTCGTTCCTTCAACGGTTCACTTGATCCACTGCTCACCTGCTCAATTCCGACATTGTCGGAGTCGGGGCGACAAGACGGCTATTGAACTTTTCATCGCCGGAATTTCAAGCTGGGAGGCCGAACTGCGGCGGAGCACACTTGACCATTCGTAAGTGAACTCCCGCAGGCAATGTCGAGGCTCGCCCATTGTTCGTGGCGCCTCCGATCCGCGGACGGTTCTCTGAGCGGCTCTCATATCTATCTCGTTCTACAACTCGTCAAGCATCTTGAGGGCAGCGGAATTCTGGCCGGAACTGGCGGTCCCAGTTTTGCTCGGGGCAGATTGCTTGCACGCGAAGTTCGATAAATTATTATTGACAAACAATAAACAGTGATTGAAGATCCGAGGTGCCCGACGGCTGGCTGACATGACATGGGGGCATCATGACAAGGGTCAAGCTGCTCTCCAATCACTCAGTCGCGTGCAGCAGGGCCGAAAGGGGAACCACCCATGAAACGAACGTCCACCATATTTCTTCAAATCGTCATTGTGCTCATCGGCATCGGCACGCTTGCTCTGCTGCTTTGGGAACCTCACATCGAAGGCAGGAACAAGCACGCCACGCCGTTTGAGATTTATTTCAAAGATCCCATTCTGGCCTATGTGTATACCGCCTCCATCCCATATTTCGTGGCGCTCTATCAGGCGTTCAAGGTGTTGGGATATGCCGGACGAAATACGATATTCTCGCAGGCGGCCGTGGAGGCTTTGCGGACGATAAAATATTGTGCGATAGCCATCATTGGTTTTGTTGCGGTAAGCGTGGCTTTCTTTTGGTTTGGCGACCCAGATGACCGGCCGCCAGGTGTTTTCATGCGCATCCTCGTTACCTTTCCTTCAATCGTCGTCGCCACCGCGGCGGCTATGTGTGAACGGATTTTGCAGAATGCCGTGGAAATGAAATCCGAGAACGATTTGACGGTGTAACGAGACCCAGCATGGCAATCATCATTAACATCGACGTCATGTTGGCGAAGCGGAAGATGAGCGTCACCGAGCTTGCCGAAAAAGTCGGCATCACGATGGCCAACATTTCCGTCTTGAAAAACGGCAAGGCAAAGGCCATCCGGCTATCAACATTGGAAGCGATTTGCAATGCGTTGAAGTGCCAGCCCGGAGATATCTTGGAGTACAGTCCCGAACTCACGGGCGCCTCAGGCGTGCCGTCGCTTCCAGCGCCGATTGCATAGCGAGCGGGAATAAGAGCGCGGGTCCGACCAACCGACGCGGCCGGCTGATCTTCGTCTCTTGGCTCTCCTTTCTACTGCTCGCCTGCTCTATTTTTGGCGGCAACGCCGCCAAAAATCGGGGCGACTGTCCTTCGTTTGAACCGTTGGTTCACAACTACATGCGACACCTTGCTTTCGCCGCTGGCCCCAGCCCTCCGCCAGGAGCTCGTCGATGAAAACGGAACGCTGTCGAATCTCGATTTCTTTGTGTTGACTTTGACGCAGTTTGGCAACGCGGGCCAGCAGTTGCGCGATCTCTACGCTGTGACCCTGGCCGACCTGGAAGCGAACTACCCGGCGTACGATTTTGCGCTCACCGCGACGCAATCGCCGTTTGACTTCCTGGGCCTGGAAGTCTACGAGCTGTTCGGCGGCGAGCTGCTCCCTCCGCCTAACCCGCCGCCGCGCGGAAACCCCTGAGTCAGGGCAGCAATCTGATCTGCGAGCGAGACGGCCTTCTAATAAACCTCCAGCTTCTCGAACATGAAGCCATGAGGCGGCTCCGGAGGATGAGCAGGCGATTGACCTGCTGTTGAAATCTTGATCCAGGTGTTATGAAGGTCTTTAGGCCGTGAGAGGGCCAAGGAGACCTTCGATGACGAGACGACGGAAGCGACACAATCCTGAGCAGATCGTGCGGAAGCTGCGT
>JBFWOR010000032.1:0-21589 GCA_050250435.1 Pirellulales bacterium
CGCTTGCCGCAGCATGGCCACGATCTGTTCGGCACCGTGTCGCTTCTTCATGGTGAATCCTTTCCGGCCCTACGGGCCGGATGGATTCTCTCATATTCCCTGGATCAAGTTTCGGGAAGGGGGTCAGATCGCGAAACCGCTGATTGGCTCGGCGGCCTGAATTCCAAGTTGCACGGAAAACTCGCTGCCGTTGGACTGGTGCCGCGACGGACTGACTTAACGCTTGGTTCGTTCCTCGATTCATATCGCGCAGAGAGGACCGATTTGAAGCCGTCAACACGAGCGAATCATAAGCAGGCCGCGGACAATCTCGTAGCCTGCTTCGGCACCGGCAAACCGATACGATCCATTTCGTCCGACGCTCTTGATGGAGACAGGTTTCGACGTTTCTTGATCGATCTGGGGCTCGGTGAAAATACGATCCGAAAGCGCTGCCAAATCGCAAAGTTGTTTTTCAAGGAGGCTAAGCGGCAAAAACTGGTAGAGGAGAATCCTTTTGCCGAGTTGGTTGGTTCGGTGCGATCGGATCGGTCGAAGTTCCACTTTGTGGCAAGCGACGAGGCCGACAAGATCCTTGAGGCCTGCCCTGGCAATGAATGGCGATTGATTTTCGCCTTGTCGCGTTACGGCGGCCTGCGGTGCCCGAGCGAGCATTTAGCCTTGCAGTGGAGCGACGTTGATTGGGCCAACGGCCGAATCGTCGTCCACAGCCCGAAGACAGAGCACATTCCGGGGCACGAGTATCGATTCGTACCGATCTTCCCGGAGCTTCGCCCCTACCTCGAGTCGGCCTGGGACGAAGCCGCTGACGGCGCGGAGTGGGTGATCTCAGGTAATCGTCGCCCGGGCGTGAATTGGCGAACGCAGTTGCAACGGATCATGGCCAAGGCGGGCGTGAAGCCCTGGGCGCGATTGTTCCACAACCTCAGGGCCACCCGCCAAACGGAGCTCAGCAACCACTTCTCCCAGCACGTGGTGTGTCAATGGCTGGGCAATTCGCAGTCGGTGGCTAATGAGCATTATCTGCGCGTGACCGACGACCACTTCGATCGGGCGGTCAGGACGCCGACTAGCGCGCTGCAGAATCCGGTGCAGTCAGCAGCCGCAACGGGCCGCAACGACCAGCAAGCCGCTCAGCCGATCAGCGAATTTGCCGAGGAATTCAACGGCGTGCGAAGTGATGCGACTCAAATAGTGCTCCCTGTTGGACTTGAACCAACAACCCTCTGATTAAGAGTCAGATGCTCTGCCAATTGAGCTAAGGGAGCGTAGTGTGAGTCGCTGATGCCGGCGGTTGGCTGGGCGCCGTCACCGCCGCGTCGCACATCGGCCGCTACGCTGGTGCCGACGCACACGCGAACCAGACGTCAATGGTAGCGATAACGGGCCAGCCGACAAGGGGTTGGGCCGACTTCCGCCCGCTGCCCGGGGCGAAACGCCGCCGCAGGCCTCCCTCAACCGCTCAGTTCGCCCGCGTTGAGCCGCGAGCGCCGCAACCTAATAGAGTCCGCCGCGCCTCGAAAGGTTCTCGACCAAAAGGCCACCTGCCGCGCCGCCACCTCGCGTATCGTTGCTCGTCACTCATCTCTCATCACTCGTCGCTCGCCGGCGGCATCAGCGGCAGCTCTTCGACCGGCGCAGCGTCAGGTTTGGCCTCTGCCGGCGCTGCGTCTGCGGGCGCCGCCTCAGGTTTGCCTTCGACCGGCGACGCCTCCGTCGGCAACGCCGGCGCCGCGTTCACGCCTGGCGCTACAATTGCCCCCGGCGGCACATCTCCCGGACGCGCGTCGGTCGGCGCGGTCTGCGCACTGCCCGCCGGCGGCGCCACCACTTCCACTTCCACCGCCTGCACGGCCGGCATGCCGCAGCCGCGGAAAAAATAGTGCCAACCGCCGCCCAGCGCCTTGTACACGCGGATCAGATTGAGCGCGATCTCGCCCCGCGCCACCGCCAGTTGATCCTGCTGGCTCACCAGCACGCCCTGCGTGTTGAACACGCGATTGAAATCGGTGATGCCGCCGCGGAACTGGATGAGCACCAGCTCCACCGAGCGATTCGCCTCGTCCACGCTCTGGGCCAGCCGCGCCGCCTGCTGCTGCGTTTGCAAAAACGCCGTGAGCGCGTCTTCCACTTCGCGGCCGGCGACGAGCACCGTTTGTTGATATTGCAGCGCCGCGCCCTGCAGCCGCGCATCCTGCGTCTGTATGTTGTTGGCAATGCGGCCGTAGTTCAGCACGTCCCAGCGCACCGTCGGGATGATGAACGCGGTGAAACTGTTGGCGCGAAACAGCCGCTGGATGTCGTCGGCCGCGTAGCCCAGGAAGCCGTTGAGCGACAGCCGGGGATAGAGATCGGCCTCGGCCACGCCGATCCGCGCGCTTTGCGCCGCCACCTGGCGTTCGGCCTGGCGCACGTCGGGCCGGCGACGCAGCAGATCGGCCGGCAGGCCCACCGCCACTTCCACGGGCGCCGTCGGAATCGGCGATCGCGGAAACTCCGCGGCCAGATCGCCCACGGGCATGCCCAGCAGGATGCACAACCGATTGGCTGCCTGCCGGCGACCGATCTCCAACGGCGGAATCGCGCTTTCGGTTTGCGCCAGACTGGTGCGGGCCTGCCGCATGTCGAGCTCCGTGGCCAGCCCGCGGTTGAACCGATCTTCGGCCAGGCCAAGCGAGCCGCGCTGAATCTCCACGTTGTGCCGCGCAAATTCCAGCCGCTCCTCGAACGTGCGCAGCTCGACGTACGACGTGGCCACTTCCGAGAGCACGAGCACCAGCGTGTCGCCATATTGTTCGACGCTGGCGGCCCAATCGGCGTTGGCCGCTTCGACGCTGCGGCGATAGCGGCCCCAAAAGTCCAGCTCCCACGACGCGTTCAAGCCCGTGGCCCACAAGTTGAACGCGCCGGGCAGCGGCAGATTCAAGTTCTCGGTGATCTGCCCGTGAGCATAAGCACCCAGGGCCGATTGCGATTGTGGAAACAAGTTGCCCACGGCGATGGCGCGCTGGGCGCGGGCCTCGAGGATGCGCGTGCCCGCGACACGCAGGTCGAGGTTCTGCCGATAGGCCATATCCACGAGCGCGTTAAGCGTGGGATCGCGAAAGACGGTCCACCAGCCGCAATCGGCCGGCGGATCGTTCTTCACACGCGCGTCGCCGCCGTCGACCCATTGCGGCGCGACCGGAGCCGGCGGCCGCGCGTAGTTCGGCCCCAGCTTGAAGCCGTTGCGCACCCACTGTCGTAACGAGCTGGCACAGCCGCACACGCACACCAGCACAGCCACTACGACCAGCGCTTTCGCATAGCCACTGGCGCGCAGCGTGAACCCGCGCGCAGGGAGCGATCGGGCCACGGCAGCGCGGCCAGGCCGCCGCGCGCCGGCAGCGCGCGAATCTTGTGGGTGAACGTTCAGCATGCGCTGTGGGTCTGGCGAACGCTTCAACAGGGTGGCGATGGCGGGGGCGCGCGGGGCGGGTGAGGCGCGCCGCTACAATGCAGCACGGCGACGAGCGGAAGGTGGACTAAGGTGAGTCAGGATCGGGAAAGCGCGGCGGCCAGTCTCGGGCGCCGGACCGGAACCATGATGTCTTCATACGCCGCCATGACGGCAGTGCTGTCATATCCGGCACGATCCGCCGCATTGTCATTACTCGGCAGACCGGCAAAGCCGGCATTAAAGGACACGACGCAAACCGAATCGGCGCTTACGAAAACGTCGACAGTCGCTAAAGTGTAGCGGTTATTTCGAGCGTGCCGCCGCGCGCGGCAACCGCGCCGCACCAAGGACAGGCACCGTCACCTGCGACGCGCCACCAAAACTGACAGCTGCATGCTGTCGCGGGCATTCGGCGGCAGCGCCGCACTGGGCGACGTCGGGCCACCAAACCGAGGGTGTTGGGAGCCTTCATGAAACGCGTTGTCATTATCTTCTTACTCGTGGCCGTGGCCGGCGGTGCGGCCGCCTGGTGGTGGTTCAGCCGTGAGCATGCCGGCGGCCCGCTGGTGCTGTTCGGCAACGTCGATCTGCGGCAAGTCGACCTGGCCTTCAACAACAGCCAGCGGATCGACGAGGTGCTGGTGCAAGAGGGCGACCGCGTGGAGCGCGGCCAGGTGGTGGCGCGCCTCGACACCAGCCGCCTAGAGCCGCAGGTGGCGCAAGCCGAAGCGCAGGTCGCCGCGCTGCGTCAGGTCGTCGAGCGCATGCACAACGGCACGCGGCCGGAAGAGATCGAACAGGCCCGGGCGAATCTGCAATCGGCCGAGGTCGACGCCGCCAACGCGCGCCGTCTGTATCAGCGCATGCACGACCTGGCCGAGGAATCCAAAGGCGGAGCGGTGAGCAAGCAAGAGGTCGACAACTCCAAGGCCGCGATGGACATGGCCGACGCCCAGACCGAAGTCCGGCGCAATACCCTGGCGCTGGCACTGGCCGGGCCGCGCAAAGAAGATGTCGCCGAAGCCGAGGCGAACTTGCGCGCCCAGGAAGCGCAGTTGGCGCTGCTCAAACAGGAGCTGAGCGACGCGCAGCTCCTTGCGCCGGTCAAAGCCATTGTGCGTTCGCGCGTCATGGAGCCCGGCGAAATGGCCTCACCGGCCAGGCCCGTGCTGATGCTGGCCGTCATCGACCCGAAATGGGTCCGCGCCTACGTTGCCGAGCCGGACCTCGGCCGCGTTCGACAAGGCGGCGCCGCCACCGTGCAAGTCGACAGCTTTCCCGACCGCAGCTTCTCCGGCTGGGTGGGCTTCATTTCGCCCGTAGCAGAGTTCACGCCCAAGTCCGTACAGACCGAAGAGCTGCGCACCAACCTGGTGTACGAAGTGCGCGTGTTCGTGAAGGATCCGCACAACGAACTGCACCTGGGCATGCCCGCGACCGTGCGCCTGCTGGAAGGAGAGCGCGGCGGGCCGGACAACTCCGCGCCCACCCCGCCCGCGGCACACGCGACCACCGCCGCCGCAGAGGAAGCTGCACACGACGCCGCACCGGTTTCCGCCGCGGACCAAAGCCCCGCGACCGAGGAGCCTCCGCGATGAATCGCCCGGGCGAGAGCCAGCCAGTGCTCGTCGGCCGCGAGCTGCGCAAGACGTTCATGCGCGAGACGGGAGAACTGGTCGCAGCCCTCGACGGCGTTTCGCTCAGCGTGTCGGCCGGGTCGCTCACGGCGCTCGTCGGTCCCGACGGTGCCGGCAAAACCACGCTGCTGCGCTTGGCGACCGGGCTCTTGCTGCCCGATTCCGGCACGCTCACGGTGCTGGGAATCAACGTCGTCGCCGATCCGCAACAGGTGCAAAACCGCATCGGCTACATGCCGCAGCGCTTCGGGCTGTACGAAGATCTGAGCGTCGAGGAAAATCTGAACCTCTACGCGGATCTGCACGGCGTCTCGCGCGCCGAGCGTGAACAGCGCTATCCACGGCTCATGGAAATGACCGCCTTGGGGCCGTTTGGCAAGCGGCTGGCCGGCCGCCTGTCCGGCGGCATGAAGCAGAAGCTGGGGCTGGCCTGCACGTTGGTGCGCAGTCCGGAGCTGTTGCTGCTGGATGAGCCGACCGTGGGTGTCGACCCGCTGTCGCGCCGCGAGCTGTGGGCCATCATCTTGCGGCTGGTGAACGATGACGGGATTACAGTGCTCGTGGCCACGTCGTATCTCGACGAAGCCGAGCGCTGCGCCCAGGCCATCGTGCTGCACAAGGGACACGTGCTGCAAAGCGGCCCGCCCGAGGACGTTCGCCGGCTGGCACAGGGCCGTACGTTTCTCGCCTCGCCTGCGCCGGGAAAGACCTCGCGCGCGTTGCAGGCGCGGCTACTTGATGCCGACAAGGTGGTCGACGCAGTGCCGGAAGGCGGACGCGTGCGGCTGGTGCTGGCGGACAACGCGGGCGGCGCAGCGGCCGCTGAGAAGCTGACCGATGGCGGCGCCGTGCAGCCGGCTGAGCCGCGATTCGAAGATGGCTTCATGGTGCTGTTGGAGCGCGCGGCGGCGGAGCGGCCGCCGTCGCTCGAGATCGAGTTGGCGCGGCCGCCGGCCACGCATGGCGACGATGCCGTCGTGGAATGTCGCGACCTGGTGCGGCGCTTCGGCGCGTTTACGGCCGTGGATCACGTGAGCTTTGCGGTGCGGCGCGGCGAAGTCTTTGGCCTGCTCGGACCCAACGGCGCCGGCAAGACCACCACCTTTCGCATGTTGTGCGGCTTGTTGGCCGCCACCAGCGGCACGCTGCGCGTGGCGGGTGTCGATCTGGGCACGGCCCGCGCATCGGCCCGATCGCGCATCGGCTATGTAGCGCAAAAGTTTTCGCTCTACGGCCAGCTGACAGTGCTGGAGAACTTGCTGTTCTTCGCCGGCGCGTACGGCCTGCGCGGTCGATTGCTGCAGGAGCGCGTGGAGTGGGCCCTCGATCAGTTCGAGCTCCGCGGCATGGCGCGGCTGCCGGCGGCGCAACTGCCCGGCGGCTACAAGCAGCGGCTGGCCATGGCGGCAGCCCTGATGCACGAGCCCGATATTGTCTTTCTCGACGAGCCCACCAGCGGCGTCGACCCGCTGGCGCGGCGCGAGTTCTGGCAGCGGATCACGGGCCTGGCGAACCAAGGCGTCACGGTCATCGTGACCACGCATTTCATGGAAGAGGCCGAGTATTGCGACCGCGTGGCCATTCTCGATGCCGGCCGCATCCGCGCGCAAGGCACGCCGGCGGAGATTCGCGCCCGGGCCGGCAACGTCAACGGCCGCGAGCCGACCATGGAAGACGCGTTCATCGCCATTGTCGAAGATGCGCGGAAGAACGAAACCGCCGCCGACGGCGGGGCCGCCGGCAAAGACACCGTCGAGATCCATGCCGAGCCGGCCTGGCTGCCCCCCAGTGTGCGGCGCGTGTCGGCGCTGGTGCGCAAGGAATCGCGGCAAATGATTCGCGACGCCAGCAGCGTGGCCATCGGCATCGTGCTGCCGGTGCTGCTAATCCTGCTGTTCGGCTACGGCCTGTCGTTGGACGTCAAGGACGCGCCGCTGGCGGTGGTGCTGGAAGATGCTTCGCCGCAGGCCACCTCGCTGGCGGCGTCGTTTCAGTTGTCGCGCTATTTCAACGCCACGCTGGTCCCCACCATGGCCCGGGCGCGGCAGTTGATGTTGGACCGCGAAGTCGACGCCATCGTGCGCTTGCGCGAGAACTTTTCGCGCCGGCTGGCGCTCGGCGACGCCGAGGTGCAGATCCTCTCGCACGGCACCGACGCCAACCGCGCCCGCATCATCGAAGCGTATATTCAGGGCGCCGTCGGCGTGTGGACCGCCAAGCAGGCCGCCGCAGGCCGACCCCTGGCCGGCGGCCCCGTCGTCGTGACGGATCGACTGTGGTTCAACAGCGCCAACGAAAGTCGCTACTTTCTCGTGCCCGGGCTGATCGTGCTGATCATGACCTTGATCGGCGCGTTTCTGACGGCGCTGGTCATGGCCCGCGAATGGGAGCGCGGCACGCTCGAGTCGTTGTTCGTCACGCCGGTGCGGGCCCAGGAAATTCTCATCAGCAAGACCATTCCGTATTTCGTGCTGGGCATGGTCGGGCTGGCGCTGTGCATCGTGACGGCCCGCTACTTGTTCCACGTGCCCTTGCGCGGATCGCTGTGGCTGTTGTGCGGCGCCTCCATGCTCTATTTGCTGGTGGCGCTGAACATGGGGCTGTTTATCTCCTCGACCTTGAAGAGCCAGTTCGTGGCCTGCGAGCTGACCATCATCGTAACGTTCTTGCCGGCCATGATGCTCTCCGGCTTTCTCTTCGATCTGCGGAGCATGCCCGTGGCGGTCCGCACCATTACCTATGCGCTTCCGGCGCGCTACTTTGTGGCGATTTTGCAATCGGTATTCCTGGCCGGCAACGTGTGGAGCGTGTTCTTGCCGAGCCTGGCCGTGCTGGCCGTGATGGCAATCGTGTTGCGCACCTTGGCCCGGCTCAGTACGCGCAAGCGGCTGGCGTGAGGTGGACGAATGTGGGCAGCCCTGCATCGCGTGTTCGCCCTGACGCTCAAAGAGCTGTTGGCGGTGCTCAAAGATCCGCGCGGCCGCAGCACGCTCTTTGGCCCGCCGATGTTGCAGTGCCTGATCTTTGGCTACGCCGCCACCTACGACTTGAACAACGTGCCGTTCGCAGTGCTCGATCAGGATCACAGCGCGGCCTCGACGAACCTGGTCTCGCGGCTGGACGGTTCGCCGGCTTTCGAGCGCGTGGCCAATCTGTCGCACGAGGACCAGATCCGCACGGCAATCGATCGCCGCGAGGCGCTGGTCGTGCTGCAAATCGCGCAGGATTTCGAACGCAAGCTGCGCGCCGGGCAGCCGGCCGAGCTACAGGTGATTGCCGATGGCCGCAATTCGAATACCGCCGGCACGGCACTGTCGTACATCAACACGATTGTCGGCGACTTCAATGCCGACTGGCGCCAGCAGCAAGGCACCGGCGGCGCCGCCATTCGTTTCGACACCCGCGCCTGGTACAACCCGAATCTGATTACGCGCTGGCAAATGCTGCCGGCCCTGATCGGCACGCTCACGATGCTGCAAACGCTGTTGTTGACCGCTATGTCAGTGGCCCGCGAGCGCGAGGAAGGCACGTTTGATCAGCTGCTGGTCACGCCCTTTCGTCCGGTCGAGATCATGGCCGGCAAGGCGCTGCCCTCGTTCCTGATCGGCCTGGGCCAGGCCACGCTCATTCTTTCGGTGGCGCAGCTTTGGTTTCGCATTCCGTTCTCCGGCTCGTTGATCACGCTCTACTCGGGGCTGAGCTTTTTTCTGTTGGCCGCCGTAGGCATCGGGCTGTTGGTGTCGTCGATGGTAGCGACGATGCAGCAGGCGCTCCTGTTTTCCTTTGTGATTCTGATGCCCTTTACGCTGCTCTCGGGCCTGGCCACGCCCTTGTCGGCCATGCCGGTGCCGCTGCAATACGTCACGCTGCTCAACCCGCTGCGCTACGCGATCGAGATCGCGCATCGCGTGTATTTGGAAGGCGCCACGCTCGATCAGTTGACCGGCGAGCTGTGGCCGCTGGCCGCGATTGGCACCGTCACGCTATCGGCCGCAAGTTGGCTGTTTCGCCACCGGCTGACGTAAGAGACACTAATCCGACGCGCCAGCGAGGGTGGGTGGCCCCGATAAACACTAGCCCGACGCGCCAGCGAGGGCAGACAGAACAGCGTCTGGGGCCACCCGCCGAACATAAGCCCGAAGCGCCAGCGAGGGTTCTCTGCGTCTGGGTGCCGCAGGCACAACATGCGCCGCGTTCTTTTCTAACCACCAACCACCAACCACCAACCACTACTCCCTGTTTACCGATCTCGCCCCAGGCGTTATGTTTTGGGCAAACAACCCACAAGCCGCCACGGTGCGCACCGTCGGGGACTGTCGCGATTTTTCGGCGGGCACCCCGGCGCGCCGGGGTCGGGGAGAAAAATGGGACTGTCCCCCTCGCTCAGTTGGCCGTGAAACTAGCTCGCCAGGCGGAAACGGAGGATTTCATGGGCCTGTTCGACGGAAAAAAGGGATTGATCCTGGGCGTGGCGAACGACCACTCGATTGCCTGGGCCATTGCCCAGGTGATCATGAACGAGGGCGGCCTCTGCGGCTTCACGCACTTGCCCGACCGGCCCGACGACGAGCGGCAGCGCAATCGCCGCCGCGTCTCGCAGCTCACCGATCCCTGTGAGCGTGCCAAATTCCTCGTGCCGCTCGACGTCTCGAACGACGAGCAAATCAAACAGGTCATGGACCACACGGCCAAGGAATTCGGCAAGATCGATTTCCTGCTGCACGCGATTGCGTTCGCCTCGATGGACGACCTGAAGCGCGACACCATCGAGACCAGCCGCAGCGGCTTTCTGATGGCGATGGAGATCAGCGCCTACAGCTTGATCGCCGTGTGCAACGCGGCGCGCGGCATCTTGAACGACGGCGCGGCCATTGCCACCATGACTTACTTCGGCGGCGAAAAGGCCGTGCCCGGCTACAACGTCATGGGCATCTGCAAAGCCGCGCTCGATTCGATCACGAAATACCTGGCCTTCGATCTCGGACCGCGCGGCATTCGTGTTAACGCGCTCAGCGCGGGCCCGATGCGCACGCTCGCCGGGCGCGGCGCGGGCGTCGACGACATGCTCGGCCTGTACGAAAAGATGGCGCCCCTCGGCCGCAACGTCACGCACGACGAAGTCGGCCGCACCGGCGCTTTCCTGCTCTCCCAGATGTCCGACGGCATTACCGGCGAGATCCTGCACGTCGATTGCGGCTACAACATCATGGGCTCCCCCGGCCGCTTGCTCGATGGCGTGAAGAAGCCCTCGTGAATGCCAACGATTCGCACCAGCGGCGTGTGCCCATCGCCGTGGCCGTGGTCGAGCGCGAGGATGCGTTTCTCATCGGTCTGCGGCCCGCGGGCGCGCCGCTGGCGGGCTGCTGGGAGTTTCCCGGCGGCAAAATCGCGGCCGACGAGACCGCCGCCGACGCGGCGTGTCGCGAATGCCTGGAAGAGACCGGGCTCGAAGTGCGCACGATCGGCGAATATCCGCCGGCCGTTCACGATTACGAGCACGGCGGCCTGGCGCTGTCGTTCTTCGCCTGTGAGCCCGTTCGCCAGCGGCGCACGCTGCCGCCGCGCTTTCGTTGGGTGCCGCGCGGCGAACTGGCAAGCTATCCGTTTCCGCCGGCCAACGACGGGCTCTTGCAGCTGCTCACGGCGAATCTGCCCGGCAGCAAGGACTGGTAACACGACCCGATCCGTGGTGCCACCGGCATCTCGCCAGTGCCGCCAGGGTTGAATCCGTAGCGCGTTACGCACGCCGCCGCACGCGCCGCCAACCCACGGCAACCAGTGCCACACCGCCGCACGCCAATAGCGCGAGGCTGCCAGGCTCCGGCACTTGCGACAGCAGAATCTGACCGCGGATTTCGCCACCCGGGCGAAACGTCGAGTGAATGTTCACGTAGAACAGCTCCGCCATCAAGTTGGTCACTTGCCCTGCGGTGAAAGTGCCGGCGCCGCTGTAGTTGCCGCTCGTCACACCGAAATCGAAAGTCAATCCCACGACCACGCCGGCCGCGACTCCCGGCGCCGCTGGACCGTGAATGTGGGCGTTGTTGGTCGTTCCAATCAGATCCTGAAACGTCCCGGTGATGGAATAGCTATTGTCGCTATCGTCGAGCGTCAGAGTTCCCACGCCACTGCCGGGCGTGGCAACAGGCGGCGTCTCTTGAAGTCCATCCAAGTTGATGTCAAAGAGGATGATTGCAGCTTGGGTGCGCTGCGCGCACACCAATGCCGCGGCCAGCGCGCAAACAAGCATCGTGGATCGTCTCATTAGCCGTCCTCCTTAATCGACCGGTCGCTCGAAGTCGAACTGCTGTCGGGCACACCCCGCAGCGAGAGCCAGTCTACTGCCAACCAGCGGGGTGTCAATAAATTTTGCCGGCGTTTTCAGTGCCAATTCTGGCCGTGCCGGGTCGGCCTGGAGCCCGCGCCGGCCGGCCAGGCCCAACTTGCCGAGAGTGGCCGCGGGCCGGAACTGATCTAGCAGCAATTCTTGGAATCCGGGTAATATTTGCAAACTTTAACGCCTCGAAACGTCTCCCCACGTTCCCCACCATTTTGGCCAGCAACCCCCGCTGGCGGAAAAACTTACGACGAGCGTCGCGGCCGACTTGCCGACGAATGGCTCGAAAGTTGCCCACTGCCCGCCCGGGCTGCACGGACGTAGCCCGCCAACCATCAGTCTCGAGGAGTGTCGGAGCATGGAAGCTCATCTGCTGCGGTGCGCCGTTGTGATAGCCGCGCTGGGTTCGCTCGGCGCCAGTTACCGGACCAAGAACTTTGTCGTCAGCGCGCCCACTCCGGAGCTGGCGCGCGAGATCGGCGACACGGCCGAAAAATATCGCCGCGAGCTGGCTCAGGAATGGCTCGGGCAGCCCATGCCCAACTGGTCGCAGCCCTGCCCAATCACGGCACAGGTGGCCAATCACTTGGGTGCCGGCGGCGCTACCAGCTTCTACTTCGACCACGGCGAAGTCTTCGGCTGGCGGATGACCATTCAGGGCTCGCACCAGCGCATTCTCGATTCCGTGCTGCCGCACGAAGTGACACACACCATTTTTGCCACGCACTTCCGCCAGCCCTTGCCCCGCTGGGCCGACGAAGGCGCTTGCACCACCGTCGAACATCCCAGCGAGAAGGCCAAGCAGCAGCACATGCTGATCGATTTTCTGCGCACCGGGCGCGGCATCGCCTTCAGCCAGATGTTCGTGATGAAGGAGTATCCGCACGACGTGCTACCGCTCTACTCGCAAGGATATTCGCTCGCGCGATACCTCGTGCAGCAAGGCGGCAGGCGCAAGTTCTTGAACTTTCTCTCCGACGGTCTGAGCGACGAAAACTGGACCCGGGCCATCAAGCAACACTACAGTTTCGACAACCTGGCCGTGTTGCAAAATCAATGGCTCGATTGGGTGCGCAAGGGCAGTCCCTCGCTGGAAGTGGCCCCCGGCAGCGAGCCTTCGCTGATCGCCGTGAATCCGCCGCGTACCGGTGCCGCCGCCAATGCAGTGGCCGCGGCCCCCGCGCCATCGAGCGCGGCCCAGGCGGCCTCCGCCACCATGCCCGCGTCACCTTCGCCGCCGGCGACGCCCGCGCCCACGGCGCTGGCCGACAATGGCCCCAGCATCTACGAGCAAGCCAAGACCGCACCCGAGGCGCTCGCAGCCGTGCCGAGCGACGCGCAGCCGCGCTGGCGACCGCGCAACAGTCAAGCGGCGGCAAGCGGCGCGGCCGATCCGACACTGGTAGCCAGCGCCGCGCCGGCCGCGAGCGAACCGCCGCTGCCGGGTCCGTCGACGCAGTATCAGGCAACGCGGCCGCAGCCTTTTGAAAAGCCGCGGCAAGTAATTCTCGAATGGAGCCGTCCGCCCGGCAGCGCGGAGATCGCCGACCGCGCTCTGCCCGGTCCGGCCGCCACAGCCGCCGGCGGGCAATAGTTCTTCTCAGCGCTGCGTCAGCGAGCAGCGTCGGCGCGCGTTGCATCTTCTCCCTCTCCCCTCGCGCTCAGAGGGCCGGGGTGAGGGGCCGATTCGCGTCCCGCTGCTTCGACTGACGTAAAAGGCCACCTCACACCACAAAGAAGTACCGCGTCAGGTGGTAGAACACCGGAGCGGCGAAGCAGATCGAATCGATGCGGTCCAGCACGCCGCCGTGACCGGCCACCAGCGTGCCGTAGTCTTTCACGCCGCGGTCTCGCTTGATGGCCGACATCGTCATGCCGCCGGCCGCGCCCATCACCGCCACCACCAGCGACAATCCGGCCGCTTCCCACGGTTCGAACGGAGTCGCCCACCACAGCGCCATGCCAATCAACGTCGTGCTGGCCACGCCGCCAAAAAATCCTTCCCAGGTGCGGCTCGGGCTGATCGTGGGCGTAATCACGTGCTGCCCCAGCAGCTTGCCCCAGGCGTATTGCAACACGTCGTTGAGCTGCACCAACAGCACAAAGAAAAACAGCAGCCGCGGATTCTGGCCGTGGTAGCCTGCGATCTTCAGGCTCATCAGCGCCGGCGCGTGACTCAGGCAATACACGCACACCATCAATCCGGCCTGAATCTTGGCCGTCCGCTCGAGAAACCGCTTGTAGTCGCCGGCCAGGGCCACGCGCGCAGGAATAAACAAAAACGCATACACCGGAATCAACACGCTGAATAAGCCATACAGGTTCGGCCGCGGGCCCAACATGCCCACGAGCACGTACTGCAGCGGCGTGAACAGGAAAAACACCCAGAACAACGTGCGATGATCGCCCAGGCGCGTGGGCGTGAGCGTAATGAACTCGCGCAGCGCCCAGAACGATATCAGCCCAAAGAGCACCACCGTGGCGATCGTTCCCAGCAGAAATGCCGTGGCCAGCACCGTGCACATCAGCCACCAGGCCCGAATGCGCAGGTTGAAGCTTTCGACCAGCGCGGGATTCAGGCCGATGTCGGCAGTGTATTTCAGCCGCTGGCCAATAGTGGTCGCGGCGGCCAAAATGGCCAGCACTCCGCCCACCAGACCCAGCGTTCGATAATCGTCGAGCATCGTAGGCTAGGTCTCCAGTTCGCGCAGCCGGCAGACCGCGTCGCGCGCCCGCGTGAGAAACTCCGTCTTGGGCTCGCCGCTTTCCAGCCAGATAGGCGGGCCAAACGTCACCAGGCTCAACAGCGGCACCGGCAGAAACTCGCCCCGCGGCAACACACGGTTCAAATTGTCGATGTGCACCGGTACGAGCTCCAGGTCCGGCCGCTTCTTGGCCAGGTAGTAGAGACCACTCTTGAACTCGCCGATGTTCGCCTCGGGATTGCGGCTCCCCTCGGGAAACACGATCAGCGACTGCCGCTCCCCAATCTCACGCAACATCATGTCCACCGGGCTCTGATGCACCTTGATGTCCGTGCGGTCGATCAGCAAGGCATTGAACGTGCGGGCCATGAAGCGCCGCACGAAGCCCTTCTCCCAATAGTCCTTGGCGGCCACGGGGCGCGTCAGATGGCGCAGCTCCGGCGGCAGCGACGCCCACAGCACGATCGCGTCGAGATGACTGGTATGGTTCGCAAAGTACACCCGCTGACATGTATCGGGCTGGCAGTCGATCCAGCGCACGCTCGCCCCGCTGAGGATGCGGGCGATGGTGGCTAACAGCGTGCTGGTCATCGTTTGGTAGGCGGCGGGCTGCGGTCGATCGGCTATCGCGTCGGCGTGTGGGCTGGGCGCGCTCTGGTCCTGTGCCGCCATTGCCTGGTGTTCCTGCGCCGCGGGGTGGCTGTGCCGGTCGGTGGCCCAAGGGCTCCAGACCCCGGCGGCCGTGTGCTGCGTCATTTGTCCCGCCTGAGCGAAATAACCGTCACAGTCGAATAATAGCTCCCTAAGTTCCGCCCCGCAAAGGCTGCCACCGGGCTTTCGATGGTTGGTAGCCTGGGGCGCTGTTTTGGCCACAATTGTCGGGAGATTTTGCCGCACGCGTGGGGCCACGCCCCGCGGCCGCGCGCCACCGACCAAGCGCGGCTGACGCACGCGCCGCCCGACCGCTACAATCGGCGGCGACCCGAACGGCACCGCCTCGCGGTCGGCCTTCTCGCGTTTTATGCTCAGGGACGTACGTGGCACGCGCGAACCAGATTGTCCTGATCGTCGACCGGTTGCATGCCGGCATGCTGGGTGCCTATGGCAACAGCTGGATTCACACCGACCATTTCGACCATCTGGCCAGTCGCTCGTTCGTGTTCGACCAGGCCTACCTGCAATCGCCCGAGCTCGCTGCGATCTATCGCGGCTATTGGCAGGGGCTGCCACTGCTCTCGGCGACAGAAAAAAGGGGACATTCTACTTTTCCAGAACTCCCCGCCGAGGACCCGCACAGTTCAACTGCGAAAAGCAGAATGTCCCCTTTGTCGACGGGCTCACCGTCGCTGCCCGGCCTGCTCTCTGACGCCGGCTGGCACACGGCGCTCCTGACCGACGAGCCGCAGCTGGCGACGTTCCCCCCGGCGACTCAATTCAACGAACAACAGCTCGTGCCGACGCCGCCCATCGAGCGCCCGGCGGAAGATATCTGGGCCACGCAGCTGGCGCGCGTCTTCATGGCCGCGGCCCAATGGCTGGCGAAGCCGCGCGATCCGTTCTTGCTATGGGTCCATGCGCGGGGCATGGCGGCGCCTTGGGACGCCCCGCTCACGCTGCGCAACCAATACGCCGACGAGGAAGACCCCACGCCCCCAGAGTTTGTCGCGCCGCCCGACCGTCTGCTCGCCGAGCACTACGATCCCGACGAGCTGCTCGGCATCACGCATGCCTATGCCGGTCAGGTGTCGCTGTTCGACGCGTGTTTGGGCGCGCTGACCGATCAGCTGGAGGAGACAGGCCTGGCGCAATCGACCCACCTGGCACTGTTATCGGCGCGGGGATTTCCGCTGGGTGAGCATCTGCGCGTCGGCCCGTGCGACGGTGCGCTTTACAACGAGCTGATCCAGTTGCCGTGGTTACTGCATCAGGCAGACGGCGCCGGTGCCCTGGCCCGATCGCAGGCGCTCGTGCAGCCGTCCGACTTGCCCGGCACGCTGCTCGACGCGCTGGAAGTTGATCGCGCGCCGCTCGCCGGCGGCCGCGCGACGTCGCTCGTGCCGATCGTGCGCGGCGAGCGCGACGCCATCCGCGAATGGATCTCCCTGACCTCCCAACACGATCGAGCGGTCCGCACCCCCGCGTGGCTGTTGCGGCAGCCGGCCGAGGGAGCCGCGGAGCTCTACGCCAAACCTGCCGACCGCTGGGAAGTGAACGAAGTTGCTCGTTTGTGCGGCGACGTGGTCGAGGGACTCGAACACCTGCTGGCAATGACAGCAAACTTGGGCGAATCGCCGGTGGAGCCTTTAGCCGATCTCTTGATCAGGGAGGTCGACTGAGTCGGTGCCATTGCTAGCTCGCTAGCAGTGCTTTTCGCGTAAATCGCACTGCTTGACAAGCAAGCCGTGGCACCCGAGATCGTTTGCCAGGCAACGTCGAGCAGCTCCCGCACACCGCTGACAGCACCACCAAACTCCGCTGGCCCAAGTATTTAAATCGCCGTAGAGCCCGCCGCCGGGCGACGATATAATCCCGCCCCCTTCGTGGGAGAGATCTCTAACCGCCTCAACGACTTATCCCTCGACTTCCGATGATCGGACACGGACGTCCGCACGGGTCACGCGCGAGGATTGCGCGTCGCGCCGGGGTTAGCTCCTGGCTGTGTGCCGCTGCGCTCGCGGTGCTCGCCCTTCTGCCAACACGCGCAGACGCCGCCGAAACGAACCTGCGCTTGCGGGTCGCCTGGGGCGGCGGCGAAGAGCGCGTCTGGAGCGGATCGATCCGCATCTCCAAAGGTTCGTTCTCCGAGTTGCAATCGCTGGGCATCGAAGCCAACCAGCCCGGCGCCATCTGGCTGGATGCAGCAGGCATTACGATTCGCGAGCCCAGCGTGCGCGCATACGACGGCGTCGACGTGCTGGTCACCGCCGAGCTCGACGCGCAGCTGACCATCACGCTGGCCGACGAGAAAGCCGGCATCACCAAGACCGTCGAGTTTCCGCTCAACGATCTGGTCCACCAATCGCACAACAGCTCGTTGGACTCGGCCGAAAATCGCCTGCTGGTCACCCGCGCGCCCGGCGACCGCGTGCGCATCGTGTGCCATCGCGACCACCTGGTGTTCGCCCCGGGCGAGATGTTCAAGTTCGAACTGGCCGCGCATCTGGTCGAGGGCATGGCCGAAGGCTATCGCTACAACGCCACCATCTACAACAACGCCAATGGCCAGCGCGTGTGGTCCACCGAGTACGAGGCCGGCGCCGAAGGCACGACCACCACGGCCACCATCCGCCTGCCGGAGGCCGAGGGCGTGTACGACCTGAGCGTCGCCGTTGTGCCCACGCGACTGCGGGCCCGCATCTACCCGAAGAAGTCGCTGGCCGAGCGCAAGCTGCAGTTCGTCGTGCTCGATCCGCGCTCGCCCGCCGATCCCAGTCAGGGGCTGTTGGCGCGCGTCGTGGAGATCGACCCGGTGCATCCGCGCTGGTGGGAGCGGCTGGGCAATATCCCGTTGATCCCGGGCTTGCGCAAAGGCCCCTTGGGCAACGGCCAAAGCAATCCGTGGAACCATCCCACGCTGGGACCCATGATTCAGCTGGGCCCTGGCGGAGCGGCGCCGGACATCAGCTGGGAAGCCTATCCGCTGCCCATCAGCAAGCCGGGCGTCGCGCACGTGCTGGAGATTGAATATCCCAGCGACGTACCGCAGGCGATGGGCATCAGTCTCATCGAGCCCAATGCGGCCGGCGCGGTCATGCCCATTGGTCTCGACTCGGGCGTGTACGTCTCCGATGAAGAAGCGGCCAACCCGCCGCAGATGTCCCGGCACCGCGTGATCTTCTGGCCGCGCACCAAAACGCCTTTGGTGCTGATCTCCAATCGGCGGCAGGGCGCGCGGGCCGTGTACGGCAAGATTTCGGTCTCCAGCGCCGCGCATTCGCAGTTCCCCACCCTGCCCTTGCCCAAGCCGGCGGAGTCCGGCCCCACGCTGGCCCCGGCGTTTGCCGACCCAGCGGCCGGCGGACGGCTGTGGGCCGGCTATCTCGACCGGCCGCTGTTCTCCGAGAACTTCTCCGCGCCCGAGGCCGTCGATCCCACCAGCCGCCGCAGCCTCGATGACTGGAACACGATGTATCAGGGCGGCGTGCACCTGGTGCGGTATTTGAAATACGTGGGCTACGGCGGGCTGATGATGTCGGCCTATGCCGACGGCAGCACGATCTATCCCAGCGCCACGCTCGCGCCCACGCCGCGCTACGACACGGGCGTGTTCTTCGGCTCGGCGCAGGATCCGCTGCGCAAAGACGCGCTCGAGCTGCTGTTCCGGTTGTTCGATCGCGAAGGGTTGGTGCTCATCCCGGGCCTGCAGTTCGCCGCGCCGCTGCCAGAGCTCGAGGCGTTGCGCCGTGCCGGGGGCGCCGCGGCCGACGGCATCGAGTGGCTGGGCGCCGACGGCAAAACCTTCACCGCGCAGCAATCGCCAAAACAGGGCTTGGCGCCGTACTACAACCTGCTCGATCCGCGCGTGCAGGAGGCCATGCTCAAGGTGACCCGCGAAGTGGTCGAGCGCTATGCCGCGCATCCGTCGTTTGGCGGGCTGGCGCTGCAACTTTCCGCAGACGGTTACGCCCAACTGCCCGGCGCCGAATGGGGCTTCGACGACGCGACGATTGCCCAGTTCGAAGCGGCCGCAAAAACCAAAGTGCCCGGTGCGGGCGACGCAAGATTCGCCGAGCGCGCCAAACACCTGACCGGTCCGGGCCGCACCGCCTGGGTCAACTGGCGCGCCGAGGTGGTCGCGGCATTTCATCGGCGCGTGGAACGCGAGATCGCCACGCTCCGTCCGGGCGCCAAGCTCTACCTGGCCGGCGGCGCGATGCTCGAAGGCCGCCAAACGCAGCTTCGCTTGCGCCCCACCCTGCCCAAGCGCGCGCAGCTCGACGACGCCCTGGTCGAACTGGGCATTGCAGCGCAGGCATATCGCGACGAGGAGCACATCGTCTTCTTGCGACCGCAACACTTGCGGCCTGCAGCCGGTCCGTTGCCGGCCCAAGCGGCGGACTTGGAGATCAATCTCGCACCGGAAATGGACAAGCTCTTCACCGGCGGGAAACACGCGGCCAGCCTGTTCTATCACGAGCCGCAGAAAGCGCGGCTGACAAGCTTCGATCTGCAGAGCCCCTGGGGCGCGGCCAACACCTACACCTGGCTGGTTTCGCAGATGTCGCCCTCGGGCGATCGCAATCGCCGCCGCTTCGCCCACGCGCTCGCCACGCTCGACGCGCAAGCCATGTTCGACGGCGGCTGGCTGCTGCCGCTGGGCCAGGAGGCGGCGCTGACGGAGAACTTGCGCACCTATCGGCTGCTGCCGGATGCCGAGTTCGAAACCGTGGCCGGCGAGTGCCAGCCGGTGACAATCCGGCGGCTCGATCGCGACGGGCAAACGTACGCCTACCTGGTGAACGACTCGCCCTGGCCGGTCACCGTCACGATGTTTGTCGATGCGCCGCCGCAAACCACTCTGGAAAAACTGGGCACCGGCGCCGGCGTTGGCGCGCTGACTCCGGCGGCCGGCGGCACCACCTGGAAAGTAGCGCTCGGCCCCTACGATCTGGCCGGCGCCCGATTCTCGGCGGGCCAGGTGCAGCTGCGCGCTCCGCAAGTGTTGATCTCCGAGCCGGTGCGTCGCAACCTGCATCAGCGCATTCAGGACCTCGGTGCCCGCGTGGCCGCGCTCAACGATCCGCAACCGATGCCGGCCTTGGAAAATTGGGATTTCGAGGCCCTCCCCGAGGAGGACAAGATCGCCGGCTGGACGGCCAGCGCCGACAGGGATGCCTCGGTGGCGCTCGACCGCGCGCAAAGTCATGGCGGCAACCAGTCGATCAAGCTGGCCAGCTCCGGACAATCGGCCGGAATCATCAGCGCGCCGTTTGCGCCGCCGACGACGGGCCGTATCGCCGTCGATCTCTGGCTGCGTCCCGGGCCGGGCGGCTTGCCGCGCGTGCGCATTGCACTGGAAGGCCAACTGGCCGACGGCTCGTTCGATCCCTACGGCGTAATTCCGGCCGTGGCCGGCGGCAGCAACGAAAACGGCGGTTGGATTCACTATCACTTCCCCATCGACGATGTGCCGAGCGAAGGGCTGGCCAACGTGCGCGTGCGGCTCGACGTGCTCAGCACCGGCGAAGTCTGGATCGACGACGTGCAGCTGTTCGACCTGCCGTTCACTTCCTCGGAACGCTTCGAGCTGTCGAAGCTCATCAGCCTGGCCAGCGTGAAACTGGAAGCCGGGCAATTCGCCGACTGCCTGCGCCTGCTCGAAGGCTATTGGCCCCAGTTCCTGGTGGCCAACGTGCCGCTGGCGCACACCACGGCGCCGGTTGCCGAGCGCACCACACCGAACACCACGGCACCCAGCGCGGAAAAGAAGCCCACCATGCTCGAAAGCCTCAAGGGCCGGCTACCGAAGTTGCCGCTGCGATAAGCGCGGGCCACGGGCGCCTCACGTACGCTCGCTTCGTGTGCCACGGGCGTCTCGCCAGTGCGGTCTTCGTAGCTGAAAAGCGCCAGAGTTCAGACCTCTGCCGTAGCTGAACTCGCCAGCATTCAGTTTCTGTAGCCGGCACACGCCGTGTGCCGTAGCTTCCCGGTGCCACTGGCGTCTCGCCAGTGCAGTCTTCGTAACTGCATTCGCCAGAGTTCAGTCTTCTGTAGCCGGCACACGCCGTGTGCCGTAGCTTTCCGGTGCCACTGGCGTCTCGCGAGTGCATCCTTCTGACCACTTGACCACTGAACGGGGCAGGCGGCCCAGACGCCGCACGGCGTTGCCGCAGACACAAGCAGATCGAATGCAAATCATCAACGTCCTAGCCCGCATTTCTCACCAGCCTCCTGCTGTGCGGAGCCCAAGTCCTTGGCTGGCGTCGTCAAGGGGCGCGTCTCGACTCTCAGCGTATGTACCAATACGCTTGCGGCCGAGCCGCACCTCTCTCCTCGGCAGTCAAGGACTTAGCTCCGCTCGCTACGAAGTTGGTGAGAAATCCGGGCTAGCCCGGGGGCCATTTCATGGGGCGGCCGCCCAGGAGATGAAAGTGCAGATGGTCCACCGACTGTCCGGCGTGCGGCCCGCAGTTGACGATGACGCGGTAGCCCTCTTTCAAGCCCAGCCTCACGGCCAGGTCGCGAATCACCGTCGTCATGTGTCCCACGAGCGGCGCGTCCTCGTCGGCGATGTCGGCGAACGAGGCAATCTCTTTTTTCGGGATCACGATCACGTGTGTCGGCGCTTGGGGAGCAATGTCGTGAAATGCCAGGCAAAGGTCGTCCTGATAAACGATCTTCGCCGGAATCTCGCCGTCGATAATGCGCTTGAAAATGGTCTTCTCGGCCATGAGGGCATCCTGTGCTGGAATGATGGGTGCTGCGCCTGCCGGTTCGGTCGCCGCGCATTTTCGCACGCCCGCGTCGCGCC
>JBFWOR010000032.1:21689-24704 GCA_050250435.1 Pirellulales bacterium
CGCGTCGCGCCTTCACGCTGTCGCGCTGTCACGCAACACGCTGTCACGCGTCGCCGCCCAGCGCCGCCTGATCGAGCGGAATGGCCTCGTCGATGAGCAGCATCGGAATTTCATCCACGATCGGATACAGCAACTTCTGGTCGCCGCGCACCAGGCCGCCGTCGAGAAGCTGCTCGAGCGTGGCGTTGGCCCGATTTTTCAGCTGCCGCCGGGCGATGGCCGCGTTCACGCGCGCCAGCAGGCCGCTGCTAGCGACTGCCAGCGGCGAGCGATCCTCAGGGCAGACCAGTATCTTCAAGAGCTCGCGGCGAATCATGACAGTTTGACGGTGCCTGGGCTTGACGAAAGTGCTTACCCGAACACGCTCTGGGACAAGCGTTCGCCTCTCAGAGTGCCGCATGCAATCGGCTTTGACAAGGGGCCCCCGAACGGGTTTTTTCCGGACGGGGAACTACCGTAGCCTCAAGGGCTTATAGCGGCCACACCGATAACAACGATGAGCAGCGTTGGCAGCGGCAGGCCGACGCCTTGCGCCCTAATGCCGGCGGCGCCCCCGCAAAGCGCCCCGGACCGGATGACGGAACATTCGCTGAGAGGGTATCCCAAATGACGCGAACCCATTGGTTGGCCGCCACACTTTTGGCCGGCATGCTCGCGACGCCCGCGGCCCACGCACAAGACGTGCAATACGTCGACGGGGCCGACGGCATTCGCTACCAGGTAATCACGCAAACCACCCAGCGCCCGATCAACGAGACGCGCTACGAGCCGCGCACCACCTATCAGGAGCGCCACACGACCGACTTTCAGGAAGTGCAGCGGACCTATCAAGTGCCGGTGACCGAGCAACAATGGGTGCCCGGCTATCAACGGACGTTGAACATCTTTGCTCCGCCGGTGTTGTCGTATCGCCTGCTGCCGGTCACGCGCTGGGAAACGCGCGTGGAGACGGTGCGCGTGCCGGTGACGCGGCGCGACTACATTCCGCAGACGCAGCAGGTGCCCGTCGTCACGCAGCGGATGGCCCCGGAAAAAGTCGTGCGCCACATTCCGGTCGGTACCGTGGGCGACGGCACGCTGACCGCCAATCGCAACGACGCCGCCGGCGGGCAGCAGTTGGAAAGCGATCCGCCGCGCGAAGGCGCCGTGTGGCGTGGCGGGCTGGAGCCGACGCGGCCGTAGGCCGATCGGCCGGACGCTCCAGAACCCGCCCGTAAAAAAACAAAACGCGGAGCAACGTTTGCTCCGCGTTTCGCGTTTCCACACCAGAATTTCGTCTACCGCAATTTCGTCCGTACTCGGCGGGCGAGCGTATCGATCGTGCCCCGCCCAGCGATTGCCTTTCGGCCGGCAATCGTTCCGTCAGGCTTCGACTCGGTCAGGCGACGACTCGGCAGTGGTCGGCCGTTGCGTACGGCTGCGCCGCGTCGTCTTGGATTGGCCCCACTCTTTGGTCAACGTCTCGAACACTTCCGGCGATTCATAACGAATGATGTTCTTCCCCTCGGGCATCGGTCCGATCAAGCCGCGCAACACCGGTTGCCCTCGTAGCCCCAAGTCGGTGCTGCAGTCGTCCACGCCGATTTGCGTGTGGACCCGTAACATGGACTCCTGTCGGTTGTAGTCGCGAATGTGTAGTTTGCCGTCCGTGCCGCGGGTGACGATCCGAAACGTGTCTTTGATCATAGAGCATTAGGTTCCTGCGGTGGGTCCGGGCAAAAAGCACCGGTACACCCACGTATCGGCAGGTTGGCCGCACGCCGGGCAAGCAAATTCCAGGCGGCGACACAGCGATAAGGACCGCAAGAATCGGCACATGCGTCGTCGGCTGGACGAGGCGTCACGGCCCGCAGCACGCGGCCGCGCAGGCCGATCGACTGGCGCGGTTTGCAGGCCTATGGGCCGGCCGCCGTGGCCGGTTGTTCCGACCCTGTCGAGCGTATGGCCTGCAACAACATCTGCAGCAAGACGTGCAAATCCGTGCTGGTCACGATGCCCACGAGCCGGCCCGAGTCGACCACCGGCAGGCAACTGATCCCATGATCCACAAGCGAGCCGATGGCTTCGGTCATGCTGGTGCGTGGGCCGATGGTCACCAGGTCAGCACTCATGATCTCGCCGGCCAGAATGCCTTCGAGCACTTCTTTATAGGCCGTGCCGGGACCCATCATCCGCAGCACGTCGCGGTCGCTGATCACGCCCTGCAACCGGCCCTCGTCATCCGCCACGAGCAGGTGGCGAAAGTGCCGCTCGTGAAAGATCTCCACGAGCTCCGGCAGCGTGGTCTCGCGCGAAACGCAGACGGGCGTGGTGGTCATCACTTGCTCGGCGGTCAGCGGCTGTCCGCCCGTCGTGTGCCACATGGCCTCGAGAGCCGACAACACCTGCAAGCGCTTGGAGTCGAGTCGGTCCATGGTCGATTGCTCGATGGGTTCCGAGTTGGTCATGGGCGAACTCTCGACTCGGGGAAAGTCCGACGAACGCAGTTGGGCTGCGTACAATCGCCAGGCCAATAACCTGCTCGGAATCAACGGTTTTCGAGCTATGCCCCGCGGCGGAAACGCCGGTGAACCCTACGTTACAGGCCCCCGGTGAGCAAGCACTTAGAGTAGGCGCAATCGCTACAGCCGGCACGCGCGTCGCGACGGCGCAGGGCGCAATCGGCGCAGCAGGGGCGGCGGCACGGCGCAATCGGCGCAGCAGGAGCGGCGCAGCTGGGGCGGCGGCACGTTATGAAGGGCGCGAGGAGTCGGCATCTTGCAGGCGCTTGCGGTATTGGCCGGGCCGTGCTGATGGTTCCCCGCCGGGGCCGTGCTGACGTGCTTGGCGGGAGGTGCCGACGGTCTTAGGCGGGACGTGCTGACCTGTTTGGCGGGCTCAGGCGCGGTTGCCCGACCGTCGGCAGAAGAGTAGAGTTAGGGACGTAGGAGGGTAAGCGAACTGGCCAGCGGCCTGACTCGAAATCAGGTGCCCCGCAAGGGGTTGTGGGTTCGAATCCCATGCCCTCCGCTTTTC
>JBFWOR010000033.1:0-22449 GCA_050250435.1 Pirellulales bacterium
AGAGGGTAGAGGGGGCTTGGGGGAGAGGGGCCTCGTCTCCCCCAAATCCAAAAACAATCGCGGCGCAGCCGCTCCACTACTTACGAACGATCACTAAGCGAGCGCCCACTTTTTGTGGGGAAGTCCAGGGCAGCGAGGTTGTCGGGCCCCCTCACCCCGACCCTCTCCCGCAAGGGGAGAGGGAGAATACGAAATTCGGGTGCGCGTCTCGATTCGTGTGCAACGCGATTTCACGGTGTCAGGCCGTCGGCCCGAATGGGATTCGTGCAACGCGTGCTATCCCGAGAGACTGGCGGACAAGCCGCCAGTGGCACCACGGATTCACGCTTCAGCCGCCGTTCTTGTCGCGCGCGGGGCGCGCGGCAGTGGCCGAAGAGCCGCCGGGCCGGCCCAAGAGCAACACGTTGCCGTCCTGCAAGAAGCGCGGCCGCTTGTCGAGCACGTCGATGCCCGGCGGCAGCGCAGACTCGAGTTTCGCGATCCGCTCGTCCGTGGTGATCAGAAACGCGGCGTCGGGATGCGCGGCGAAGAACGCCGTCACATCTTCGGGGCTCTTGAGCTGGTCGATCGGCCGATCGGTATAGAACACGAAGCTCGGGCGGAAAAAATGAAACGAAGCGATGGCGGGGCGCTCGCCGGGCCGAGTGGCCGCGGCGATGGCATCAGCCAAGGCATGGCTGTTTTGATAGCGGTCGACGCGGGCGGCGCCGAAGCCAAACACGGTCGCCACGAGCGCCAGGCCGAGCGTGGCCATGGTCCAAGCGGCCGCACGCGACTGCGCGCGCTGACTGAAATACAGCCCGACGGCCGCGGCCGCCAGCGGAATCAGGCCGGCCAGCCCCAGCGTCCAATCGCCGCCGAGGTAAATGTGCGCAATGATCGGCAGCGCGACGGCCACGCCCACGCCGGCGAGCGCCACCGTGCCCCAGGCCATGCGCCGCCAGCGCAGGGAGATCACGGCCGGATCGCGCAACCAGCAATCCACCAGCGCGCCTGTGAACAAGGCCAGCGCGGGATAGCCAGGGGCGACGTAGCTGGGGAGCTTGGTGCCGGCCAATGAAAAAAATCCAACCCATACCGCCAGCCAGGAACCGGCCAGTGCGTATCCGGCGCGCCAGGGATTGGGCTCGGCCAGTTGCCTGCGAACGTGGATGGCCGTGGGCGCAAACAGCACGGACCAGGGAAAAAAGCCGACGGCGATTGCCACGACGTAGTAGATGATCGGTCCGCGATGGTTCTCCATGGCGTTCAAGAAGCGGCCGAAGTTGTGGACACCGAAGAAGCCGGCGAGCCACTCGCCGCCCGTGCGGTAGCCCACCAGGGCGTACCACGGTCCGGCCACGGCAAGCACGACGGCAACGGCGGTCAACGGCCGCATGCTCCACACCGTGCGGGCGAACAGCCCCGGAGAAAACAAACCAGCCAGCCAGCGCAGTTGGTGTACCAGCGCGCCGCGCCAGCCGGGCGCCGCGGGCTGCATCAGCGGCGCGCGGCGCATCACGAGCAGGAACAGTCCGATCGACGCGGTTGGCAGCACGACGCCGACAGGCCCCTTGGTCAACACGCCGCAACCCATGGCGGCGTAGATGAGCAGCCAGTTGAGCCAGCTGGGCTCGAAAACCTTTTGGCCGGCCCAGGGGGCGTTGCGCTCATTCGGAGTGCCGGAGGCGATGCGCGCCGAGGCCGTGCCCATCACAAACAACAGCAGCGCCAACGCGGAGAAAAAGGTGAGATAGGCGTCGGGCGTGGCCGCGCGGGCGATGACGTTGAATTGCACGCACGTGGCCAGGCTGAGCGCGGCCCAAAATCCGGCCCGCGGCGAGAACACCAGCCGGCCGATGTGATAGGTTACCAGGACGCTGCCCACGCCGAACACTGCGGAGAAAAAGCGCGCGGCGAATTCGGTCGTGCCGAACAACTGGTAGCCGGCAATCATCATCCAATACATGAGTGCGGGCTTGTCGGGAAACACGGCGCCGTTGAAATAGGGCACGACGTAGTCGCCGCGCTCGAGCATTTCTTTGGCGGTTTGCGAGAAAATGGCTTCGTCGACGTCCCACAAATGGGCGCCGCCAAGATTCACCAGAAACGCAGCGGCGGCAACGGCCGCCAGCACCAGTTGATTGCGTCGAGACATGGGCATCCTTGCCATGGAGTTCGTGCGAAGCGGCGCGCTGGCGAACACCTTCAGAAAGCGCGTGCCGGGGCCAGAGTGTACGAGCACGGGCGAGCCGGCAACAACCGCAGTTTGACGGGGTTTTGTGACGCTGTCGCCCGCTAGCTAAGCCAGAAAGGGGCGGGCCGCGATTGTTTCTCCAGGCCGCGCGACACGGGCCGGGCCCTCGGCGAATTGCCGTTTCGCCAGCGAATCGACTTTGCTAGTCTTCCACCCCCGCCTGGCCCGCGCACTCCCTGGTGCTCTATGCGACCGCCTCATTGGCATCTTGCGCCGCAAGTTCCGCTGCCGAAGTTGCGCAGCATTTCGCGCTTGTGGGCGCTGGCGGCGGTGTTGTCTGCGGCGGGAGTGGCCGCGTTGGCCTTGGACGTGCCGCTGGCGGCCTGGGTGGCGCGCGGAACCTGTCCTTCGATCATCCAAAAGTTGTGCGGCCTGAGTGAGACGTTTGCGCACGCGGCGGGAATTGCGCTATTAGCCACGGTGATCGCCGTGCTCGATCCGCCGCATCGTTTCATGGTGCCGCGGGTGGTGACCGCCGCGCTGGGCTCCGGCATTCTGGCCAACGTGTTCAAGTTGATCCTGGCCCGCACCCG
Source organism: Pirellulales bacterium (assembly GCA_050250435.1). GTDB lineage: Bacteria > Planctomycetota > Planctomycetia > Pirellulales > PALSA-1355 > JBFWOR01. The sequence continues at coordinate 2,770 of JBFWOR010000033.1, forward strand.
ACCGCACCACGTCGGCTTGCCGGCCGACGCGATGGATACCTTCGCGGGCTGGTTTCCGCTGGCGCAAAACGAAAGCTGGCAACAGGGCTTTCCCTCGTCGCATGCTGCGACCGCCGCCGGCCTGGCGATTGCGTTGTCCTGCCTGTATCCGCGCGGGCAGTGGCTGTTTCCGGCAATCGCCGTGCTGGCCTGTGCGCAGCGGGTGCTGGTGTCGGCGCATTTTCTGAGCGACGTGCTGTGGGGTTCTGCCGTGGGCTGCATCTTTGCGCCGCTGTGCGTGTATGGCAGCGGCCTGTCCCGCGCGTTCGACCGCCTGGAGCGGAACTGGATGGCGCGCGCCGGCGTGGCGATTAGCGCCGTCGTGCCGGGACGGCGGTCGGCGACCGTGAAGCCGGCGGCGTCGGGCGCAGACGACGTGCAAGCCGCGGCCTAGCAGCCAGTTAAAAAATGCCCTCGTGACATTTTTCAACCTCGCCAAGTGCGGAGCTAAGCTCCGCACGGCTCACCCCGGCGTCGCCGGGCCTGTTTTGAGATCGCATCCATGCGACCACGCAGCGTGTCGAAATTACTTCGACAGCCTGCTAGCCTTCTCGCGAGTCGGCGCAATTCTGGCGTGCGCGTGCACTACGCTTTTCTCAAGCGCGGTATACTGTGGCCGGGCTCCGCTACGTAAGGAGGCGAACCATGGCCGCACTGTCCTTGATTCTGGCGACTGCGCTGGCCGCAGCTGCCGGCGACGCGGATGCAGCGAGTGATCGCGCAACGCGGGGGAATGCAGGGGGAGACGTCGTGCGCGTGGCCCAAGCCGCACGTGCGAAAGCGCCGGCACCCGGCCGTCAAGGCGCACGGCCGGCGAACGCGCGCGCTCGGCAACGGGCCAACGCGAGAGCCAACGGCGCCGGGCAAAGCGGAGCCCAGGCCGCCGGCCAGGCCAACGGAACGCTGCCAGGCGAAACCGAGGGCGCCCAGCAATTGATCGACCTGATCCAGGAATCGGTCGCGCCCGAGACGTGGGACGTCCGCGGCGGTCCGGGCACGATGATGTATTTTGCGCCCAAGAAGGTGCTGGTCATCCGCCAGACCGGCGACGCGCACGAGCAACTGCAGGATCTGATCCGGCAGCTGCGACGGTAGTTCGCCAACGTTGTGGAAAAGTTTCCGCGTTGGCTCGCACTGGCGGGACGCCAGTGGCACCGGAAAATCGGCGATCGCAACGGCGCAAGCCGCTCGTCGCAGCCTTTTTATCGGTCGGCGTCCTTGCAAAGCCGGCCGGACTACGGATACTTTTGAGTGCTTGCCGGGGTATTCGATCGCCCCATTCCGCGGCCGGACCGCGGAGAGCGCCCACCTACTCGGAAGTACCACACGATGGCCGAAGAAGAGAAAAGCGAGTCCAAGAAGCAGCGCGTGCTGCTGGTGGACGACGATCACGAAATTGTCGAGAGCGTGCGCTACGCACTGGAAGCGGGCGGATTTGAAGTGCTGGTGGCCCGCGATGGAAACCAAGGTCTGGCCATGGCCGAGCGTGAAGACCCTGACCTGGTGATCCTGGACATGATGATGCCGAAGCGGAGCGGGTTTCTGGTGCTGGAAAAGCTGCGCCGCACGCGGCCGGTTCCCTTGCGTGTGATCATGATCACCGCCAACGAGGGTAGCCGGCACAAAGCCTATGCGGAGATGCTGGGCGTCGACGATTACATCCGCAAGCCGTTTGCCATGGACCGGCTGATGGAAAGCGTCAAGCGGCTTTTGGCCTGACGAGGTGACTGGCCCAGCGCCCCGCGTCGGCCCCCATTCCAGCAACATGCAGCCATCATTCAGCGACGACGACCGGTGCGTCGCGCGCCAGCCGACCGGAGCTCGGGCACCGGAAACGACGCGCGCTCGGCGCGATGTTCTCACGTGGCGAAGCCGATGTGCGCGACGCCATGGCCGGCGTGCTAGCACCTCACCGGTCGCTTCGGGAGCGCGTGATCGGTTGCTGCCCAGGTGTCCGGCAGGTGCCTCGATGGCGAGCAGTGCGACGTAGGCGCGACGCATTCAAATGCGGTTAAAGTCCGTGAAAAAATGCACGGGACCGGTTTTATGGGCAGAATTGGCACCATCGGCAAGGAATTTGCAGGTGGGAGGTGACCAGCAATTCGGCGTCGATTTGGTGGTCTAGGGAAAGTCGATATTGTCGATTGGTCAACGTCGAAGCATACTTGCCATAGCAAGCAAGGTAGGAGCCAGGCATGGACCGCCGGCCCCAGCAGAACGAAGTGATTCGCACGGCAGCGAATCCTGCCCGCCGCGCCTCGAGCGTTCTTTTTCAATTTCTCTCTCCGGCAGCCCACGCAACTAGTCGTCGCCGCGTAAGCGGCTGCGCATCTCGTTTCGTGCGCCGATTTCGCTCCTTGGGTGCTCCGCCGAGTGCGGCACCGGCGCGCGCCGCGCGTGGGGGCATGAGGGCTGCCGCGGGGGGAACGAGAAGAGAACGCCGCGAAAGCGCGAAGCAGCGGACATAGGGGAACAGAACCACTCACAACAAAAAACAATCAGGTTCGGGTGAAGGCGTGCCATCGCCCAGCCCAGTCATTCTGGGGCGACCCTCGGGCGAGCAGGTGCGTTCATCCTTGTAGGAGGACGATCTATGACCAGCGGACGCGAGCTCATCGAACTCGTCGCCCAACGCCAAGACCTCGACCAGTTCCGTCGCAAGAACTGGGAAGGAACGTTTGAGGAGTACTTGGAAATCGTGCGGTCCAGCCCGCGCGTGACTCGCAACGCCTTCGAGCGCGTGTACGACATGATCTTGTCGTACGGCACGGAGACGTACGAAGAGTCGCGCGAAAAGCGGATTCGCTATACCTTCTTTTCCGATCCCGACGACCATGGCAAAGACGCCGTGTTCGGGCTGGATGGCTCGCTGTGGATGCTGGTCAACGCCTTCAAAAGCGCCGCCCAGGGATACGGCATCGAAAAGCGCGTGCTGCTGCTCCACGGTCCCGTGGGAAGCAGCAAGAGCACGATCGCCCGGCTGCTCAAAAAGGGCCTGGAACGCTATAGCGCGCGCGACGAGGGCGCGCTGTACACGATCGGCTGGGCCACGAAGGACGGCACCCAGTGGTGCCCGATGCACGAAGAGCCGCTGCACGTCATTCCGGAACGATTCCGCGGCGAAATCCTGGACAAGATCAACGCCGAAGTGCCCGACAGCGAGCCGCGGGCGAAAGTCACCGGCGAGCTGTGCCCCTTCTGCCGCTATGTCTACAGCGATCTGCTGCGGCAGTACGACGGCGACTGGACGCGCGTTATTCAGGATGTGCGCGTGAAGCGCATCATCTTGAGCGAGAAAGACCGCATCGGCATCGGCACGTTCCAGCCCAAGGACGAAAAGAATCAGGACTCGACCGAGCTGACCGGCGATATCAACTATCGCAAGATCGCGGAGTACGGCAGCGACAGCGACCCGCGGGCGTTCAACTTCGACGGCGAGTTCAACATCGCCAATCGGGGCGTTGTGGAATTCGTGGAAGTGCTGAAGCTGGACGTGGCGTTTCTGTACGACCTGTTGGGCGCCAGCCAGGAGCACAAGGTCAAGCCCAAGAAGTTCGCGCAGACGGACATCGACGAGGTGATCATCGGGCACACGAACGAGCCCGAGTATCGCCGGCTGCAGAACAACGAGTTCATGGAAGCCCTGCGCGACCGCACCGTGAAGATCGACGTGCCGTACGTCACGCGGCTGGGCGACGAGATCAAGATCTACGAAAAGGATTACAACCGGGCCACGGTGGTGGGCAAGCACATCGCCCCGCACACGATTGAAATGGCCGCCATGTGGGCCATCCTCACCCGCCTGGAAGAGCCCAAGAACGCCGGTCTGACCCTGTTGCAGAAGCTCAAGTTGTACAACGGCAAGAGCCTGCCGGGCTTCACGGAAGACAACATCAAGGAGCTGCGCGAGCAAACGACCAACGAGGGCATGTTGGGCATCTCGCCGCGCTATGTGCAGGACAAGATCTCCAATGCCCTGGTGGCGCATCCCGAGGCCCGCTCGATCAACCCCTTCATGGTGCTCAACGAGCTGGAGGCGGGGCTCAAGCACCACACGTTGATCACCAGCGACGAGCTGCGCTCGAAGTACCGCGAGCTGCTGGGCGTGGTCAAGGAGGAGTACGAGAACATCGTGAAAAACGAAGTGCAGCGGGCCATCGCGGCCGATGAGGACGCGCTCAAGCGGCTGTGCGGCAACTATATCGACAACGTGAAGGCTTACACCCAGCGCGAGAAGGTGAAGAACGCCTTCACCGGCCAATATCAGGATCCCGACGAGCGGCTGATGCGCTCGATCGAGCAGAAGATCGATATTCCGGAAAGCCGCAAAGACGACTTCCGCCGCGAGATCATGAACTACATCGGCGCGCTGTCGATCGACGGCCGCACGTTCGACTACAAGACCAACGAGCGGCTGTACAAGGCGCTCGAGCTGAAGCTGTTCGAAGACCAGAAAGACTCGATCAAACTGACCAGCCTGGTTTCGAAAGTGGTCGACGCGGAGACCCAGGCCAAAATCGACGTGGTCAAACAGCGCCTGATTCGCGACTACGGTTACGACGAAGAGAGCGCCACGGACGTGTTGAACTACGTGGCCAGCATTTTTGCACGGGGAGACGCCAAGCCGCCGAGCTGAGTGTGAGCGCAAGGGCGCCGCGGGCGGTTCGTCCGCCGGTGCACCGGAATTCACATAGCAAGCTGCCAGGGCAGCCGCGCAGCAGTGCGCGGATGATCGCAGAGGAATCGCCGATGAGAATGGAACACGACCTTTCGCGCTTTCGGCAAATCGTGCGCGGCAAGATTCGCCAGAACTTGCGGAAGTACATCACGCACGGCGAGCTGATCGGCCGTAAAGGTCGCGATCTGGTGAGCATTCCCGTCCCGCAGCTCGACGTACCCCACTTTCGTTACGGCAAGAACGGCGCCGGTGGAGTAGGGCAGGGGGACGGCGAAGAAGGCACCCCGGTAGCCGGCGGCGATCCGGAAAGCGGCCAGGGCAAGGCCGGCAGCGATCCGGGCGCGCATCTCTTGGAAGTGGAAGTCTCGCTGGAAGAGCTGGCCGCCATTCTGGGCGACGAACTGGAGCTGCCGCGCATCGAGCCCAAGGGCAAGGAAAATATCGAACAGCAGAAGGCGCGCTACTCGAGTATTCGTCGTAGCGGGCCGGAGTCGCTGCGGCACTTCAAGCGCACCTACATGGAGGCCCTGCGACGGCAGATTTCGAGCAACAGCTACGTGCCCGATCGGCCCCGCGTGGTGCCCATACGCGAAGACAAGCGTTATCGGGCCTGGACCGAAACGCCCGACCCGCAGGCCAATGCGGTTGTGGTGTACCTGATGGACGTGTCGGGCTCGATGACCGACGAACAAAAGGAGATCGTGCGGACGGCGGCCTTCTGGCTCGACACCTGGCTGCGCAGCCAATATCAGGGCGTGGAGCGGCGCTACATCATTCACGACGCGGCTGCCAAGGAAGTCGACGAGGAGACCTTCTATCACACGCGCGAAAGCGGCGGCACGCGGATCAGCTCGGCGTACAAGGTCTGCGCCGACTTGATCGGCCGCGATTTTCCGCCCAGCGATTGGAACATTTATTGCTTCCAGTTTTCCGACGGCGACAACTGGGGCGAAGACAACGAAAAAAGCCTGGAGCTGTTGCGCGAGAAGCTGCTGCCGCAGGTGAATCTGTTCTGCTATGGGCAGGTAGAGAGCCCGTATGGCAGCGGCGAGTACATCCGCTCGCTGGAGAGCGGCATCGGCGAGGACAACCCCAAGCTTGTCGTGGCCGAAATCGAAAACAAGGAAGCCATTTATCCGTGCTTGAAAACTTTTTTGGGAACGGGAGCGTGAAATCAGGGGTCAGGGTGCAGGGGCTAGGGATTAGGAAAACGACCTTAGCGCAGGCCATTGACCACTCGTCTCGATCCCCTAGTCCCTGGTCCTTAACCCCTATTTCTCATGGCCACTGCCACCTTTGATCCTCTGCCGGCCGATTTGGCTCAGATCCAGCACAAGGTCGAGGGCTATGCGCGCGACTACGGCCTGGATTTCTTTCCCACGATTTTCGAACTGGTCGACGCCGATCAGCTCAACGCCATCGCGGCCTACGGCGGCTTTCCCACCCGCTATCCGCATTGGCGCTTCGGCATGGAGTACGAGCAGCTGGCCAAGGGGTACACCTACGGATTGCAGAAGATCTACGAGCTGGTGATCAACAACAACCCGTGCTACGCCTATCTGATGCGCTCAAACGGGCTGGTGGATCAGAAGCTGGTGATGGCCCACGTGTACGGCCATTGCGACTTCTTCAAGAACAACCATTGGTTCAGCCAGACCGACCGCAAGATGATGGACCAGATGGCCAATCACGGCAATCGGGTGCGGCGGTACATGGACCGCTTTGGCGTGGAGGAAGTCGAAACGTTCATCGACGCCTGTCTGAGCATCGAAGACCTGATCGACATTCACTCGCCATTCTGCAAGCGGTTCGACGAGAAGAGCCGCTACGATTTTGGCCGCAGCCCGGACCACGTGGAGGAGCCGCAGGCGCCGGGTCGGTTCGACTCCAAGCACTACATGGAGCCGTATATCAACCCGCCGCATTTCCTGGCGGCCGAGGCCGAACGGCTGCGGCAGTCGCAGGAGAGCCAGCAGCGCTTCCCGGCCACGCCGGTGCGCGACGTGATGTTGTTTCTGCTCGAGCACGCGCCGCTCAAGGCCTGGCAGCTCGACGTGCTGTCGATCGTGCGCGACGAGGCGTATTACTTCGCCCCGCAAGCGCAAACCAAGATCATGAACGAAGGCTGGGCCAGCTACTGGCACTCGACGATCATGACGCGCCAGGGCCTGGAAGCGGCCGACGTGGTGTGCTATTGCGATCATCACTCCGGCACCTTGGCCAGCTCGCCCAACAAGCTCAACCCATACAAGCTGGGCATCGAGCTGTTCCGCGATATCGAGGACCGCTGGAACAAGGGCCGCTTTGGCAAAGAGTACGACGACTGCGACGACATGGCGGCCAAACACGACTGGGACACCGGCGAAGGCCTGGGCCGGCAGAAGATTTTCGAGGTGCGCAAGATCCACAACGATCTGACGTTCATCGACGAGTTTCTCACGCTCGATTTCTGCCGCGAGTACAAGCTGTTCCAGTTCGGCTACAACGCGGCCAGCGACGCTTACGAAATCGAGAGCCGCGCGTTTCCCAAGATCAAGCAGCAGCTGCTGTTCAACCTGACCAATGTGGGCCGGCCGCTGATCGCCGTGCGCGACGGCAACTACCGCAACCGCGGCGAGCTTTATCTGGAGCACCAGTTCAGCGGCGTGGAGCTGAAAGTCAGCTACGCGCTGGATACGCTCGTGAACCTACACCGGCTGTGGGGCCGGCCGGTCCACATCGAAACCGTGCTCGACGGCACCACGACGATCATGTCGTTCGACGGCAGTGAACACAAAACCGAGAAGAGCGAGGAAGATAAGTCATGACCCTGGCCGAAAAACTCAAGGACGCCTTGACCGGTGTGCCGGCGTTCACCAGCGGTGAACACACGGTGAGCGTGGACGATGGAGCCCGGCGGTTGGCTTGCGACTTGCTGGCGCTCGAGCCGTTGGCGTGCGCCTTCACGCGGCTGTCGCTGTCGGCCGACAAGCTGGCGGCCATGACGGCGGACCAGCTCAAGGGCGTGGCGGAGAACCTGTCGCAGCGGCTGACCTACCTGCTCGAACCCATCAGCCCGATCGAGACGGATGCCCAGGGTTGCGTGGTGCAAATGCGCTCCAACCCGCCGCACAAAGACACGGACCGCACGAGCTACTATGAGCTCTTGGTGTCCCGGGCCGGCACGCTCAGCTTGTGCCGCTACACGCGTGCCGCCGGGGCGCAACGCGAGGTGATCCCCGCGCAAGTGACGCGCGAAGTGCTGGTGCGTCTGGCAGGCGATTTCGGAGCGGCGGTGGAGTAGGGCGAATCGCGGCACTGCTACTCGGCGGCTGAATTCGCCAGAATTCAGCCGCCTCGCGCAACCCGCTGAACTCTGGCGAGTTCAGCTACCGGGATCCCTTGCTTGCCCCCCGGTGCGCAGGTCATTAAGATGCGGCGCGTCGCTCGCAACGCATTGCAGGTGTGCCGATGAACGCATCTCCCTTTCCCGCGCCCATGCCCATTCGCGCTTGTGCGGCGGGGCTTCCGTGCTGCGTCGCCGTGGTTCTCTTGGCGGTGGCAACTTGCAGCTCCGGCTGCACGGCACCGGTCGATCCGGACGCGACCACCTATGCCGGCGTGGCCGGGTTTCCCACGCTGTCGGCGCAACGAATCGAAGAGATCGACGGCGACGACGGCAAATCCATCGTGCTGCACAAGGCCCGTGTGATTCTTACGACCGACCCGAGCGAGGAGCGCGACCTGAGCGTGTTTCGCCAAAAGACGATTTTCGTGCTCAAGTCGCGGCAGCGCGCGGTCAACCTGGCCGTGCAGGCCGACGCGGAACTGGCCACGCAAGGCCTGACAGGCGCATCGGCCGAATCGGCCCATCCCATCGGCTTGTCCAGCGACGAATACGGCCTGGTGACGGTGGGCGAAGACGGCACGCTCTCCGCCGTCGATCCCGAGACTGCCGCGTCGATCCGGCTGGTGAAGTAGCTCGACATCAGAGGTCGGGTTCTTCGGCCGACTGCAACGTCGCCGCGGTAGCGCCTTTTGTTCGGCCCGCGATCGTGGTTTACTAGGGTGTCGCAGCACTTGCTCGCACCCTTAGGATCACCAGGTCATGAGTCACGCGCCGGCCGGCGGAGAAGTTTCGATCAAGCCCAGCCAAGGCTGGCACTGCAGCCATCTGTACTACCGTTTCGATCGCGGAGCACTCAAAGGCCTCACGGCCGCGGAACTGGCCGAGGGACGCAAGCAGTTTGCGGCCACGCTCAGTCCGGGCGCAGCGGGCGCGCCGGCCCGCGTGCAGACGTCGGTGGTCAGTGGCCAAAAGGCCGACTTCGGCCTGATGCTGTTGGATGCCGACCCGCTGGTGATCGACAGCCTGCATCAGCGGCTCATGGCCGGGCCGCTGGGCGTGGCGCTCGTGCCCACGTATTCGTTCGTTTCGGTCACCGAAGTGTCGGAGTACGTGCCGACGGTCGAACAATACGGCAAGCGCCTGGTGGAAGAGGGCGAAAACCCGTCGGGGCCGGCCTACGCGGCCAAGCTCAAGGCCTACGAGGGTCGCGAAGCGATGATGCGCACGCAGCGTCTCACGCCGGACTTGCCGCCCTGGCCCAGCACCTGCTTCTACCCGATGAACAAGAAGCGCAAGGTGGGCGAAAACTGGTTTTTGCTCGATTTCGACGCCCGCAGCCGGCTGATGGCCGAGCACGGCCGCACCGGCATGACGTTCGGCGGCAAGGTGACGCAGTTGATCACGGTGTCGTTGGGCTTCGACGACTGGGAGTGGGGCGTGACGCTGTGGGCCCGCAACCCGGAGTTTCTGAAAGAGATCGTCTATCGCATGCGGTTCGACGAGGCCAGCGCGCGCTACGCCGAGTTTGGGCCGTTTTACGTCAGCTATATCATGGACCCCGAGGCGGTGCTGGCGCATTGCCACGTAGGACGCTGAGGACTCGCGTATCCTTAACCAAATGCATGATCGGGATACTTCATGTCCGTTGACACGCTCGTGTTTTTGCGGGACGAACAGTTGCCATCCTTTGAATCATGGCAGCAGGCGCTGGCCGCCGCGGGCATCGCGCTAGAGAAAATCGATGACCTCCGCGCCCATGCCGGTTTCATCCCCGCGCAATTCAAGGGGCACGAATCTGGGTTCGAGTGGTACTTGGACGAATCTGAAGGCGTGTTCGACGAAATGCCGGCGGCGGTTGCAGGCCGTCCCTACCTTGCAAGTCTGGTCACACATTCCGACATGCGGGAACTCGTCTGCGCAATGTATAGTGCCGCGGCGTTGGCGACGCTCGCCGATGGGCTGGTTTGGGATGAGGAGCACGACACGTTTATCACGGGTGAACAGTTCTGGAAGGTTGCGCAACAGGTAGAAGCAGAATACCTGTAGCGGGGTGCAGCGCAGTGATGCGTCGACACAAGGTGTGCGAGGTGACGACCATGAAACGAATGCGAGCTCACGCGGTGGCGATTCTCGTGCTCGCGCTGACGATTGGCGCCGCCACGCACTGCACGGCCGCCGCCGAGCCGACCGCCGACAAGCCGACCCTCGAAAACGTGACTTACGGCCCGCACGAGCGGAACGTGCTCGATCTGTGGCTGGCCAAAAGCGATCGGCCGACGCCGTTGGTGGTGTTCATTCACGGCGGCGGGTTTCGCCGTGGCGACAAAGAGTCTGTGCGCGGCCGACCGGTGGTGAAACAGTGTCTGGACGCGGGCGTGTCGTTCGCGTCGATCAACTATCGCTTTCTTGATCACGCCGGCATCGCCGACATCCTGCGCGACTCGGCCCGGGCCATTCAAACGTTCCGCCAGCGGGCCAAGGAGTGGAACCTCGATCCGGCGCGGATCGCGGCCTACGGGAGCTCGGCCGGCGCGGGCACGAGCATGTGGCTGGCGTTTCACGACGATCTGGCCGATCCGAAGGCCGACGATCCGGTGCGGCGCCAGTCGTCGCGCTTGGCGGCGGCCGGCTCACTCGACGGCCAGGTGTCGTACGATCTGCGGGAATGGGCCAGGTACGTGGGCGAATCGCCCTATGAGCGAAATGGCGCGGAGCTGGCCGTGTTCTACGGCTTTCAGTTCGAGAACCAGGTGCACACGCCCGACGGCGACCGCGTGATGAAAGACTGCTCGATGATCGAGCTCATTTCGCCGGGTGATCCGCCGGTGGGGATCGCTTGCTTTCGGCCGGACGGCGTGCCGGTGGATCGCGGACACTACGTGCACCATCCCAAGCACTCGGTGGCGCTGGCCGAGCGCTGCAAGCAACAGGGCGTGGAATGCTTGCTGGTGCTGGAGAAGGACATCGGGGGCGATCGCGCAAAGCAAGCCGAAAAAGTGGTGGCGTACTTGATCGAGAAGTTGAAGGCGGGCGGGTGAGTAATCCGCAATGCTTTGGCACGTGTTCAGCCCCCGGCTCATAAGACTGATTGCGATATTCTTTGAACGCTGAAGGCGTTGGTGCCCGATAGCCCAGGCCAACGGCCTGGGTTCCCGTGACGTACAGCGTCATCTCTAAAGCCCTGCAGCGGCGCAACTTTCTTCCTTCGATCGTGTCGCCCTGTCAGGGCTCGATTGCCACGTGCTCGGTCGTGTACCCAGGGCTCCGCCAGGCTCCGCCCTGGGCTATTGACTACGACGCCTTCAGCGTCGATGAGTGTGACAAATCTAAGGTGCCAATCAGCGAGTCCCATGCGCTAGCCGTTGAATAACCTTCTCCGCCGGGGGACGGAGTTGACGATTCGCGCACGGCCTCCCGCGGCCGAAACCTTCGGTGCCAGCAATGTCGCAATTCGCTGATCCACCGCGCGAATAGGAATCCCCCGGCCGAGCCGGCCGAGCCGGGGGGTGCACCACCGGAATCTGGCGGCCAAGGGATTACTTCGCGCCCTCGGCCGTCTTATCTTCCTTCGCTTCCTTCGCTTCCTTCAACTGCGGCGTCAGCACCAGGCGCACGCGGGTGCCCAACGGCGGGATGTGCTCGGTAAAGGCCTCGTACACCAGTTGCTGGTTGTCCTGGCTGCTTTTAACCGGCAGATCGAGCATGGCGCTGGGAAAGTTCGACACGCAGACGAAGTCGCCCTGTTCGGCCATGTAGTACTTCGTGCCGCTGGCCTCGTCGGTCCAGAACCCGCTGCCGGCGAAGACCCAGGGATATTCCATGGCTTTGCCCGTCTGCACGTTGCGGACCCAGTCCTGCGCCCGTTCGCGATGGTCCTGGCCCTTGGCATCGCGCCAGACGATTTCGATGTCCACCTCGGTGCCGGTGGCCGGCTTGTATTCCGGCTGAAATGCGACCGGGGTGCCGACACTGGCCCCCACGGCCAGAAGCCCGGCGTGCACGGCGTAGGCCTTGGTGTCCACGGCAATGATCGATTCGTGCTCCTTGGTTCCCTTGGGACAGGCCAGCATCTCCAACTGGCCTTGCCGCAGCACGACCGTGCCGTCCATCACCACGCGCTTGTGCCTGGCATCGATCCACACGTCATATTCCGGCATGAGCCGCTGCATGCCGGGCGGATCTTTCGCGAGCCGCCGCTTGGGAGTGGCCGGCTGCGAACCATCGGGCGCCGCTTCTTGGGCGCGGCCGATTGCGACGGCAGTCGCCACGATCGACAGCGCCAGCGCACACGAGCACAAAAGGCTGGTAGGCATCCCTGATTTGCCGCGCAACATCGCCTTCTCCTTAAGTAGCCGCGACGCGTGAAAGAACCGGTGAGGAAGCGGGCTCGCGGCGCGCGTGTGCTGGCCCCTGACGAGACTCGCCACTGCTTGTTAAGATACCCGCAATCGCCGACCGCCGGCAACGAATGATTCGGCGACGTATCGCGCACCTGGCGCGCCGTCGTGCCCCGCGGTGCGCAAGTCACCTCACTTGTCGAAAAAATGGCCACAAGCATTGCCGCTCGTCAGTCTTCACGTTCGTCAAATCACTTTCCCGTTGGCCCTGGTGGACGTTGGTCGCCAAACGCTCCCGCGCGAGTCGCTCAGGCCTATGCCTCGCCGTCGGCCGGTCGAGGCTGGACGGCCTGGTCCGAACACATGCAATCGCGGCGGTGGCGGGGATTGGCGCGGCTGGTGCGCTGCGATGAGTCGCCGCTGGCCTGGGCATTGCCGAACGCGGAACCGTACCGGGCGGCTCGACAGCTCATCGCTGAGTTGGCATGGCTCGAGCGGCCTGCGCAGAGCCGCCGATCAGCGGCCGGATCGGGCGCACGCTCCGTGGGCCGCGGCAGCGCCGCAACGCTCGAATCGCTCGCCACAGACTGGCTGACCCGGGCCGAGGCGGCTGTGGCTGCGCCGGCCTTCGTGCTGGAATGCCTGGCCTGGTGTTGGGCCCTGCCCAAGTTAGCACGGCAGTTGCCGGAGCCGATCTGGTGGCAGTTACTGAACCGCGTGGTGGAATGTGCGGCGGGGCCCGCGCCCGCCGAACCGCTGGCGGCGCTCTTGCAGTCGGCCGAGTTGTCGCTGGCCGTGGCGTACGCCTTCCCCGAAGTGGCGGCGTGCCGCGCGCTGGCCGAGCCCGGCCGCCGAGCACTCGGGCGCTTGCTGCGCGACGTGGTGGGTCCGGCGCGGTTGCCGCCGCGGCGTCACATGGCGGAGCTGGGCCTGCTGTTGGCCTCGGCGACGCGGGCGGGACTCGTTGGCGACGCGTTGGCCGGGGCGCGCGCTGCCGGTCGCAACGGGCGGGCGGCGGCTGCGGCCGAGCGGTCCTATCGCACGCTCGTACAGGCCGCGTTGCGCCTGTCGTCGCCCGACGGGCGAGCGTGTTTTGGCGCGGCCGAGGCGGCTGGCTGGGACGCGGCGCTGCTCACCACGGCCGCGCGACTGGCCGGCGAAGACACACCGCAACTTTTGCGGTTGGTGACCGTGGGCCGCGCGAGCCCGCGGTTGGACAAGTCGCTGCCGCGCACTGCGATCGAGAGTGAGGCCGCCGGCCTGGCACAATTGCGCTGCGACTGGACAGCGCAGTCGCCGGTCCTCAGCGTTTCATACGGCGAGCAGGAAGTGGCCCTGGATCTGCGCGTGGGCGGACAAGCCTTGCTTTGCGGTACCTGGGACGGGGCCGTCTCGCTGGACGGACAGCAGCTCGAGCCGACAGGCCAGTGGCAGCATACGTGCTGGGTGTCGGATGCCGACGTGGACTACCTGGAGCTGTTTCTCGAGTTGCCGCAGGGCCTGGAGATCGAGCGGCACGTGTTGCTCGCGCGGCGCGATCGCGTGCTGCTGTTGGCCGACGCGGTGCTCGGAGCTCGGCGGGGGCAAATCGAGTATCGCTCCGGCCTGTCGCTGGCGCCGGGCGTGCAATTTGTCGGCGAGCGCGAAACGCGCGACGGCTCCCTGACGATCGGCCCCAAGCCCGCCGCACGGGTCCTGCCTATGGCGCTCGGCGAGTGGCGCGCGGAGCGTTCCCCCGGCGAACTGAGCGCTGCCAACGGGGCGTTGGTGCACGAGCGGCAGTGGAGCGGTTCGCACCTGTTCGCGCCGCTGTTGCTCGATTTTGACGCGGGCCGACTGCGGCGCGAGGCCACCTGGCGGCGACTGACCGTGGCGGAAGAGCGCGTCAACGTGTCGCACGACGTGGCGGTGGGCTATCGGGCGCAGTCCGGCACGTCGCAATGGGTGATCTACCGGTCGCTCGCCCCGCCGCAGATCCGCAGCCTCTTGAGCAAGAGCCTGATGCACCAGTTTTTGTTCGGCGTCTTTTCGGACGCGGGCAAGGTCGAGGCGCTGTTGGAAATTGACAGCAGATGAGCAATTGGGGCGAGGGGCAGTTTCAAAACCACTATCACCGAGCAATTCAGGGTGCCACTGGCGGCTCGTCCGCCAGTGCTTGGCAACTCTGCACTGCTGGACAAGCCAGCAGTGGCACCCGAACACGGTTTTGAAACTGGTTCAAGGAAAACAATCGGCAACTCATCACGCCGAGATGAAAGACAGCGAGCGACGCATTGCCGACAATCTGGCCGCGGTGCGAGCGCGCATCGCAGCAGCCGCCACAGCCAGCGGGCGATCTGCCGACCAGATCACACTGGTCGCAGCCACGAAGTACGTGAGCGCCACGCATGCCGCGGCGCTGGTCGCCGCTGGCTGCCACGACCTGGGCGAAAGCCGGCCGCAGGAACTGTGGTCCAAGGCCGGGGCGCTCTCGGAAAGTGCGGGCCGCGTCGCTGCGCAAACGTCTGACGCCGTTCGATCGCCGGTTCGCTGGCACCTGATCGGCCACTTGCAGCGCAACAAAATCCGCCGGACGCTGCCGCTAGTGCATTTGATTCAGTCGGTAGATAGCCGGCGGCTGATCGAGGCACTGGAGGCCGAGGCGGCGTTGCTGGGCCGGCCGGTCAGCGTGCTGGTGGAGATCAACGTCTCCGGCGATGACGCGAAGACCGGCTTGCCGGCTGCCGAGCTCGAGGCGCTCGTGGCCGACGCCCCGCGCTGGCCGCACGTCGCGATTCGCGGGCTGATGGGCATGGCCAGTCTGGCAGGTGGCCTGGATGCCGCGCGGCGCGATTTCGAGCGGCTGCGCACCCTGCGCGATCGTGTCGCACGTGCCGTGCCGCCGGGTGTGTCGCTGGCGGAACTGTCGATGGGCATGAGCGAGGACTTCGAAGTGGCCATCGAGTGCGGTGCAACGATCATTCGTGTCGGCAGTGCGCTGTTCGAAGGCTGCGAACCATGATCGACCTGCAAGCGCACGCCGACGGAACGCTCTTGCCGGTCAAGGCGCACGCGGGCGCGCGGCGCAACGCGCTGGACGGCGAGCAGGCCGGGGCGCTGGCCGTCTCCGTGACGCAGGCGCCTGAAAAGGGCAAGGCCAACAAGGCAATCATCAAGATCTTGGCCGAGGTGTTGGACCTGCGCAAGAGCCAGCTCGAGCTGGTGGCCGGCGAGACCTCGCCCATGAAGCGCTTTTTGGTGCGCGAAATCGCCCCGGCGGAACTGGCGGAACGCATCGAAAAAGCGTTTTCTACCGACAGATGATCGCCGTGAGGGCGAGGGGGCGAGGCTCCTGCCAAGCCAGACTACCACGAGCGCTATTGCCGACGCAGTTGGTTTGTCACTGCGGGCGGAACAGGCCGATGAGCGCGCCGATTCCCAGAGCCAGGACGAAAACGATTGCACTCGCGACGACCGCGCAACCCACGAGCGCGATGCGATCACCCGGACTCTTGGTCATGATTCGCGAACGATTGGCTGCCCTATACTCCGCCACCATGGTTGCCATTGCTGCAATGCGCGGATTGTCTTTAGGTACCAGATTCGGGTTGAGGCCAATTAACTCAAATACGCGCAACGGCAGATCACCGCACGAGCGCTCGAATTCGCGCCGCGCGGCAACCACTTCTGGCGACTCGTCGTCAACCCAGTACCAATAGTAGCCTGCCATCGCTTCGTAGCCCAGCACGTGCCACGCGGCACCCACGCGCTTTGCCAGGACCGCGTTGAAGTGGCGTGGATCGTAAATGGCAGGACGGCAGTTCAGCTGAATCGTGGCCATCGCTTGTCGAGCCTGCTCCAGCTGGCCGGCCGCTAGGTGACGCTCGACCACGGCCAGATCCGATTCAACCATGGCCGTGAGCTCTGCTTTGTTACGGGCGGTGCGTTTGGTCATGCGTCGTAGAGGGTCATAGTGGAGGGCACTAGCGATGGTCCGAACTCGTCTGCCTTATCGCGCGGCGGCGTGTGTTCGATGCGCCCGCTCTGCAGGCGGAACCCGCAAGAACGCAGTACCAAAAGCGTCACCAGCACCGAAATGTAGGCGCCCGCCATCACCGCACCCAGTTGAAGCGCGGCCTCCCACCACGGCTCGTTGCTGCCCGTATAGACGACCAGCATGAGCATGCCCAGGCCCGCGCTGCTGGTGGAAATCGCAAACCAGGAGGCGACACGCTTTCGCGGGCCGGTGCCCAGCACCAGCGACACGAGAAATACGGCCGGCAACAACATCGTCGCGTAGAACAGCATGATCATGGCGAGTTCTCGCAGCGTCGCCATCCAGTCGCGCAGCGCCCATTCGACGCCGGAAAACAAGCCGCGCCCCAATGCCAACAGCAGGCACGAGAGCGTGATCGCGACCAGCAGGCCGCGCAGTGTGAAACGCTCGTCGCCCAGGCTGCGCGTTGGCGGCCAGGGCGTCGCGATCCGCCAGCGGCGCCAAGAGACAATACCCTGGCAGATGACCAGGACCACGACGTACAGTGCCGCGAGAAACAGTGCCGTCGACAGGTCGATCCGAACGGGCCCGGCTTCGGCATGCAGGGCGCTAAACAGAAACAGCACCAACAGCGCAAGGCTCACGGTTTGCCGCAGCGGGCGCGGCGCCGGCCACAGCACGGCAAACAGGGCCAAGAGCAGCGGCTGCGACATGATGACGCCGATGCGAGCCAGGTTCAGCCCCAGCCAGACAAAGCCATCCGACGGCCTTACCGAGTTGCCGATCGGGTTGGAGATCAAGTCGTTGGCGGCGTGGGCCGCAACGACAAGCGCGAGCACGATAAAAACGCGCGTGCGGGTCATGCCTGGATTGTAGCGTCCGGCGCGGGAGCGGAGGCGGGAACCCCCGCAGAGTGTTCGGCCCGCTCGAGCCGCCAGCCGCCGAGCCGCAGTATCAATAGGCAGAGCAGGGCCCACAGCCAGCCGCCGGCCAGCATGCATTCGAAGTCGACAATTTCGCGCCACGATCCCGGCCGCAGCGCCCAAAAAATGAATCCCGACGCGAGCGGCAAGACCACGACTGCCCAGATTGCAGCGCGAATGCGCGAGGATCCGCCAAGAACCAGCGCAACCAGCGGCACGAGCGCTAGCGCTGCACCGGCCACCACGGCCGAGCCGGCGGCATAACCCGTCAACACGTTCACCCAGCGCGAAAGTCCCTTCGGCCATTCCAGCGGCACGTAAAACCAGCGGGCGACGGCCAGCATCCCACCGATGGCCGCGGCGGCAATCATCAATCGTCCCAGACCGAACTGGAGCCGTGGCTGGGCCGCGCGCACGTTTCCCGGCGGCAAGACACGCCACCCGCGCCAGCGACGCAAAACCTCGAGCGGCAAGAGCAGGTAGAGAAATGGGATCGTGAGCAGAAACATGGGCGAGGCATCATCGCGGCTGACCTGCGAGATTCCGAACACGCTCAGATGCGCAGATAGGGCGACGGCCGCCACACCGAACGGAATGCGAAACACGGCCGCCCCGGGTCCGAATGCCGTAGCCAGCGCCACGAGCGCGGGCTGAACCAATATCGCTCCGGTCATTAGCACCATGGCGTAAAAAGTAAGATCGGTTGAACGATCGACCCGATCGAAGTACGGAAAAACCCAGGTGCTGAGAAGGCCTTGGAGTAGGATCACAAGGGCCAACGCGAACCAGGGCCGAAACCGCGATCCGTCGCCACGCGTCTTGTCAGAACGCGACGCACTACGAAGCGACGGGAGCGCAGGCTTGGCGGTTTGGTCCGTGCTGGCGGCCGACGAGGTGGAGTGCAACGGTGTCATGTCGGCCCGTCATTAGTTGACCGAACGATACGCGAGCAGCGCCAGCCGCCGGCGCGCAAGATGAGCAAGCACGCGAGTGCCCAGAGCCACCCGCCCGTGAGTATCAGCAGATTGTCCCACAGCTTCATCCAACTTGGCCGCGCGCAAGCCACGAAGAGCAGGGCCACGATCAGCGCCGCGCCGGATGTCCACACATGTCGCCCGCGATGCTCCTGGCCCAGTACGAGCGCCACGAGCGGAACGAGCGAAAGCGACGCCATCGCATACACGAGCGCCGTCCAAAACGTGTTGCTGCTGGCATCCATCCAGATGGTAGTAGCCTGAGACCATTGAACGGGCACGTGGGTCCAGCGGGCCATTGCCAACAGCACGCACAGGACCGAGGTCATTGCCAGCAGGTGTCGCAGACTGAATTGCCGGTGCCTGGTCGCAACGTCGGATGGATCCCAGGACCAATCGAGACGCCAGCCCGGCCAGCGGCGCAAGATCAAGAACACGGGCAGCAGCATCAGATATGGCGCTGTCCACGCAAACAAAGGATACATCTGCATATTCACGCCCCTGAATAGGCCATACCAAAAACAGAGGAGATGCGCGAGGAAAACGACGAGGAACAATCCTAGCGGAATACGAAGAAGCGCCGGGCCGGGTCCCAGCGCGGCGCCCAACGCGACCAGGGCGGGAGCTGCCCACGAGGCGCCCTCCAGCAGCGGTTTGAGATACGCGGACAGCCCATCGACGCCTGTACTCTCATACTTGGCGACAGCTGCGCCCGCCAGAATCTGCAGCGCGAGGACCACACCGGCCGCGAAGATCGGGAGCACGCGCCCGCGGGACCCAACCAGCGGACGGTGTTGAGCCGCGTCGGCATTCGCAGGAGTTTGAACCAGGTCGGCCATGAGCCAGCCCCGGAATGTCACCGGCCACACGGGTAACCGCGTGCGCAGCCCACCCGTGCCACCCATTGCCGATTGCTGTTGCAGATTCAGCACTGGCGACACGCCAGTGCCACCCCAGACGCCAGTGCCACCCGAGACGCCAGTGCCACCCGAGACGCCAGTGCCACCCGAGACGCCAGTGCCACCCGAGACGCCAGTGCCACCCCAGACGCCAGTGCCACCCGAGACGACAGTGGCACCAGAATGTCACGCCCCGCTACGTTCACATTTCCTCGAACCGGATCTCGAGGATTTCGAACTGCATGACTCCCTTGGGCACGTCGATCTTCACGGTGTCGCCCTTCTTGCGGCCGATCAGCCCTTGCGCCAGCGGGCTGGTCACCAGGATCTTGCCCGAGTCGTAGTCTTCCTCACCGGCGCCCACGAGGACGAAGATTTCTTCATCGCCGAAGTCCAAATCTTTGACCACCACCGTCGCCCCGAACACCACTTCGTCGCGCGGCAGCTTGGAGGTATCGACCAGGGCGGCGCGGGCCAGCTTGTCGCGCAGCAGGTTGATTTTGGCCTGCAGCATGCCCTGCGTTTC
>JBFWOR010000034.1:0-22431 GCA_050250435.1 Pirellulales bacterium
CCGCGTTGAGCATCGCGTCGGCGTCACGCAGCTTCCGCACGATCTGCTCAGGATTGTGTCGCTTCCGTCGTCTCGTCATCGAAGGTCTCCTTGGCCCTCTCACGGCCTAAAGACCTTCATAACACCTAGATCAAGATTTCAACAGCAGGTCACGGGGCCGCGGCGCGTGAAGCCCAAACACTCTCGCAGTGCGCGGCATGTGAACAACCTACGCCCCTCGTCCATGATCAATATCAGTGATGTCCCCTTTTCTTCTCCCGAGAAAATGCCGTCGGCGACCCGGAGCGAACGCCATGACGCGTAGTGCAGGTTGCCTTGGGCTGCGGCCTGCGTCGCTGCTCCGTCGCTACTGCAGACTAGTGCGTCCCCGAGGTCATCAACAAGAGCAACGCGAACACGGCACCCCCGATCAACAGCGCGATGAACGCGACGGCAAGCCCACGGCGAAACAATACTCCGATCGCCGATGCGGCGCATGCGGCCGAGACAATCATAAGTAGTACCGTTAACCCCGCACTAGGCATCGCCCACCAAAAGCGCCACACTCCAAGTGAACATGCGATTAAAAGCGCTGAACCAGCCAGTCGCTTGAGGTCAAACTGAAACCTACGACCCGCACGGCCCGCTTCATACACGGTGTCGTTACGCATGATATCTCCGGTCACCGGTGTCACGTTACCAATCGCGCAGCGATGAATACCTCCTGAAATATGTTTCAGCCGCCTCACCAAACCATTCTTCGTATTCGTGAGCCTCTCGTTCGTCATATCGCAGAGGCGCATCTGGAGCAAAATCACGCGCGATTAATGCTACCATTGCCTCAACCCGTTCGTTCAACGTCGGGAAAGAAAAGGGGACATCACTGATTTTGCTTCCTCGGGCGGCCGGGTCCCGGAGTGTGAAGCCTGGGCCGAGGCGGTCGGCCGTTTTCTGAACCCAGGGCGCGTCGCACCTATAGGCCGAACGCGCTGGACGCA
This sequence comes from Pirellulales bacterium, assembly GCA_050250435.1. Lineage (GTDB taxonomy): Bacteria > Planctomycetota > Planctomycetia > Pirellulales > PALSA-1355 > JBFWOR01. Next base: position 978 of record JBFWOR010000034.1, read on the forward strand.
CTCACGCAGTGCCTCGACCGTTGTCCGGGGCCGGGCCCCGTTCACGCGGTCGGTCCAGTTCGCCGGCCGCCGCAGCGGCCAGGCGCAGAGCAGCAAGTCGCAGGCATCCGCGCAGCGCCGCCACAGTCCGCCGTAGAGCCAGCGTTCGGCACGCTCGACCAGCTTCGCCCGGCGCGACCTTGGCCTCGACTTAACGGCACAGCGTTAGAAAATGTTCGTCGCTCTCGACCGGAAAGCTCTTGAACCGACCCGCGCTAGCGTTGGCCGGCTTGCCTGACTTGCCCGCCATGCGCCATTCATGCACGAATTCGATCGGGCTTTGACGAATATAACGATTAGTAGGAACATTCCGGCGTCACTTTGCCGATTTGGTTCGATAGCTGAAATTCTTCCTAAAGGACGCGTTCAAACGCGTGGCAGCAGGGGTGCAAGCATGAGGCTCGGTGCTAGCTCGATATTTTGCATGGCGGCGCTGTTCATCCTGCCCAGCCTCGCGCGGGCGGCCGATCCCGAATGGATCGTTCCGGACGAGCGAGAGGGGGGCCTGCCTGAGACAGCTTGCGTTTGTGACGCGGCTCCTTCGTGTGCCGGCGGCCCGCTGAACGTCTTTGTTCCCAACCTGACTCCCGGCTTTCAATTCAGCGCCAGTTTCTTGCTCCTGAAGCCCGGCGCCGACAACTTAGGCTGGTCCACCATCACGACGTACCTGCCGATTCAAAGTCCTCAGTGGGAAGTTCAAAACCTGAATCCAGGATATCAGCCCGGCTTTGCCGTGGGCGCGCGGTATGTCGTTCCCTGCTCCGGGAATGACATTCAAACCAACTGGGAACATCTGCGCACCAGCGACTCCAGCTTTGTCCCGGTCAGTGATCCAACGACTCAATGGATCTCTCCGTTCAACCAGACAGGGCCCTCGACTTCCGAGTTTTACAACCAGATTGGCATTTTCTACCTGAAATCGGCGCAGGCGCAGTTACACTTTGATTACGACATGGTGAACATCGATGCCGGCCAGACCGTGAACCTAGGCGCGAATACTCAGGTTCGCCTGTTCGCGGGATTGAGCTGGGTCCGGCTACAGCAGCAATTGGTCTCGACGTTCTTTAATGACACGAGCATCGACCCTGCGCCGCCGGCCACTGCCATACCCGACCCGTCGCTTCAGTACATAACCCTGAACAACACGACGTCCTATTCCGGCGCAGGACCCCGGCTCGGTCTGACCGCTATGCGGAACGTCTGTCGTGGGCTCACGTGCGTGGGCCAGCTAAGTGGCGCGGTGCTGGCGGGCTCGATGCAGCCGGCCCAGTACGAGTTTCAGGGAGTGTTCGACAGCAACATCGACAGCGAGGCGATTAGCAGTCGTCGCGTCAATCAGGTTGTCTACGCCACCGATGCGAAGCTGGGCCTCGGCTACAATCGTCTATTGGGCAATCGCTTTTATACGAATATTGAAACCGGATTCAAAGCCGCGCTTTTCATCAATCCGTTCGCCACGTACGAGACCAGCACGAATGTTTTGCCTCTCAATATTGGCTCGTTGTCGACCAATAGCATGCGGCATACACCGAGCAATTTTACGCTCAACGGCTGGTACGCGACGGCCAGCGTGCAGTGGTGACCAGCACGTAGTTCAGCAACCTGGTTGCGCGGACCGACGAACGGTTTGCTGGCCAGATCCGTCAAAAATCGTTCGCTTCTAGGCACCAGGCCGGACTCTTCGTTCGACCACCAGATTCTTGGACGTAGGCAGCAATGAACACGCGGCCCAAGCGGTCGAGCGCCGCCAGATGCCAACGCATAGGGCTCGAGACTCACCGCACAACTGCGCTCGCGAAGAGCCGGACGCCCTGTGGCATTCTTTTTGTACAGGACGAAGCATTCTGATTCGTAAAGGCCGATCAACCTGGATGAAATCCCGATGCAAAAAACCAGGCAACGGCAATAAGAACTACGCCTACCAGCAATCCGCGAACCGGGCGTCCAAAAAGTGTGCCCACGGCGGCGAACGGGAGCAGCACAATGCCGACAACGACTACCCAATTTAGCCGGCTGATCGGAGGAACCGTGGTGAGCCAAGGATCTTGTCGCGCAACTACGATTAGCCCGAGCCAGACTGCCACCCACGCTTGTGCTAACAGTATATTGCGCAACCGTACCTTGACACGGCTCACGCTGGTCGGCTCTTCAGTCATGGGCGACGTCTGTCCGGTATTGAGCATGTGTTGCCGCACAGCGTGCACTTACTGTGCGTTGCGCATCCTACCAGTTCCGGAGCGACATGTACTTATTAGAATACGAGTCTGCTGTCTCTAGGGGAAAATCAAAGGGGACGCAAACCTCTTTCTGGTCCAGTTGCCCCGGCCGTCCAGCTCCCAATCCAGAGTGTAGCCGTTAGTCCGATCGGCCGAGATCAGTTGATCCAGGCCGTCGTCGTCGAACGCCTGGCTGAGATCGGTCTCCAGCACGTTGCCGCGGCTGGTACGATTGCCCACGCGATCGAACGTGTAGCTGTACTCGCCGAGCACGCCGGGGGTGCCATAGTCGCTCCACACCTGGTCCAGCACACGGCCCAAGCAATCGAGCGCGGCCAGATTGTCGGCCGCATAGCCGAGCTAGATCGCGGGCTCTTTGCCAGATGCCCGTGCCCCCGTCGCGTCGTAGTGACGCGAAACGACATCGCCGCCGTTCTACACCGCGGCCGGCTGCGGCAGCGGCATGGGACGGCCGTAGTAATAGCCCTGGGCGAAGTCGAAGCCCAGCTGGCTGCACACGTCCCCTTCGCCCTGGCTCTCGACGCCCTCGGCCAGCACGGCCACACCCAAGTCGTGCGCCATGCGCACCAGCGTCTCCAGCATCTGGCGCCGCGCGTCGGATCCGGTGTGAATATCGCGCACCAGGCAAATGTCGAACTTGAGATAGTCGGGCGGAACTTCAATCAAGTCCACCAGCCGGGCCTGGCCGGCGCCAAAGTCGTCGTAGGCCAGTTGAATGTTCAACTGCCGCAGCGTTTCGCGCAGTTTGCGCATCTGCTCCAGATCGGTGATGGCCGCTTCGTGAATCTCGAGCGTCAACGCCCGTTCCGGAGCGACCTCGCGCAACTCGGCCAGCGATTCCACCAGGCCGGTGTCGGCCAGCTCGGCCGGATGCGTGTTCAGAAACAGGTTCTGCTCCGCGGGCAGATCGTGCGCCAGGCGCACCCCCTCGCGACGAAACAGCCGGCTAAGGGCGGCTTCCATATTGAGCCGCGCGGCCACGGTGAACATTTGCGCCGGGTTGCGCAGCCCCTCGACCGTGCTGCGGGCGAGCACTTCATAGCCAAACACATTGCCGCCGGGCAAGCTCACGATCGACTGGAAGACCGGCGTGGCGGCGCCGGCATCGAACAGGCGCTCGAACTGGCCGATCGACCACACCAACTCATTGCGGTCGACCTGCATGGTCGCGCCGGCGTCGGCGCCGAGCTGGTAACCCAGACGAAACTCTTGATTGGCAAAGTGCAGCACGTCGCCATTCTTGAGCGGCGTTTCTTGTTCAATGCGGTGACCGTTGACGAACGTGCCGTTGCGGCTGCCCAGATCGCGCAGCACGAGCTTGCCGCCTTGCTGAACGATCTCCGCGTGCTCTTTGGAGACACCGGTGCCCGGCAGGCAGAACGACAGATCCGGCCGGCGCCCGATGCGGAACGGCCAGGTGTTGACGGCCACTTGCCGCAGACTGGGAGGATCGCCCACCAGCCCTTCCAGATACCAATTCGACGCGCGCACGGATTCCATGCTCGGGGTGCCTTTGTTGCGAGTCACGCCAGGTTGCCAGCGGGTTTTCCCACAAGAAATCCTAGCTTGCCCACGGGCGGGCCCCAGTGAATCGAGGGCGGTCGCGAACCGCTTGCGCCGGTTGCAACGTTCGTGCGCTGGGTGCCGGCAACAGCGGGCGCAAAAACTCGGAAACGGCGCTGACGAGGGAACGCGGCGCGGGCGGGTGAGCGTGTTCGGCTCAGTCCAGCGGCGCGGACCAATGTCCGCCCCAGCCGGCGCGCAGCTGGTCGAGAAACTCCCGCCATTGCTCCCGCGTGCGAGACGGAGGAAACGGCTGCGGCGGCTCCGGCTTGACCGCGGTCCACACGATTTCGAACTGGCCGTCCGGGGTGATCTGGCCGACGCGCGGCGTATTGAACGCATGGCGCGTCGCCGGGTCGAGCCGCACGGGGCCGCTGGGACCGGCGCATTGTTGCTCGAGGATCGCCTCGCGAATTACCTGGGGATCGTCCGTGCCCGCCTGCTGCACGGCCTGAGCCCAGAGCTTCACGCCGGTATAGGCGGACTCCATGGGATCGGTCACGACGCGCTGCGGCGAGTAGCGCGCGTGAAAGCGGCCGACAAATTCGCGGTTGGCCGGCGAGTCAATCGATTGAAAGTAGTTCCACACGGCATAGTCGCCCACCATGGCGGCCACGTTCATCAGCCGCAGCTCTTGCTCGCCGATGCTGAACGAAATGGTCGGCACTTTTTCGGGCGTTAGTCCTGCCGTGCGCAGCGCCTTGAAGAACGGCACGTTGCTGCTGCCGTTGATGGTGTTCAGGATCACGTCGGGCCGGCTGGCGGCAATCTTGTCGACAACCGCCTTCACGTCGTAGCTGCCCAGCGGCAGATACTCTTCACCCACGACTTCAGCCTGCATGTCGCCCAGCGTGTCGCGCATGATGGCATTGGCGGCGCGGGGGAAGATGTAGTCCGAGCCAACCAGGAAGAAGCGCCGCTTGCCGAGAAACGCATAGGCCCACTTGATGGCGGGAATGATTTGCTGGTTCGGCGTAGACCCCAGGTACACCACGTTGGGCGATTCTTCCAGGCCCTCGTACTGCACCGGGTAGACGAGCAGACTGTGGTGCCGCTCAAAGACGGGGACCACGGTTTTGCGGCTGGCAGAGGTCCAGCAGCCGAACACGGCGGAGACCGGATCGTCGCTTACGAGCTGTTCCGCCTGCGACGCGAACACGTGGGGATCGGAGCGGCCGTCGCGCACCACGGCTTCGATCGGCCGGCCCAACACGCCGCCGGCCTTGTTCACTTCGTCGATTGCCAAGAGTGTCGCGTCGACCACGGGCGACTCGCTCTCGGCCATCGTGCCCGAAAGGGAACGCAGCACGCCCACGCGAATGGGCTTGCCCGTTGGCACGAGCGGGACGACGGGGGCCGCCTGTGCGGAATCGGCCGTGGCCGCCGTGGCGAGGGGGCCATCGTGCGACGATCTGCGGCCCAGCAGCCAGAATCCCGCGGCCAGCAGCAGAACCGCCAACAGTCCCGCGGCGCTCGCCAGGACGATGCGCCGGCGCGACATGGGTGGGCCGGGAGCGCAGTACGCGGCCGTCGACTGGAGAAGCGGCTTGGCGCGGACTCCGCTCTGACTGGGCAGCGACAATCCCACGCCCGAGAGCGTTCCCACCACGGCTTCCAAATCGGCCAGCGCGTCCGCGGCGTTCTGATAACGCTCCTCGGGCGCCTTGGCCATGGCCCGCGCTACGATCTGGCTGCAGGCCGGCGGAATGCGCGGGTCGTGCGTGCGAGGGTCGGGCACCTGGCCGTTGCAATGCGCGAACATCACCTGCACGATGCTGCCCATGCTGGCGTACGGGTTGACGCCGGTGAGCAAACAAAAATACGTGGCGCCGAGCGAGTAGATATCGCTGCGATGGTCGATCGTCTTCGACTCGCACTGCTCGGGGCTCATGAAGTACGGCGTGCCGACGATTTTTCCGGCCTGCGTTACTTGCCGGCCGGTTTCCACGGTCTGCTTGGCGAGCCCGAAATCAGCCACCTTGACCGTGCCGTCCGGAGAGTAAAGCAAGTTGGCCGGCTTGATATCGCGATGGACCAGCCCCACAGCATGGGCGGCCGCCAGCCCGCGACACGTGTCGACGGCGACGCGCGTGGCGTCGATGACGGGCAACGCACCCACCTTGTCCATTTGATCGGCGACGCTGCCGCCGGCGACGAACTCCATCACCAGGTAGTACAAATCGCCTTCGCGCCCGACTTCGTAGATCGGCACGGTATTCGGATGCGTGAGCTTGCCGGCGGCCTTGGCCTCGGACAGAAAGCGCTCCAAGTTGATCGGGTTCTCGGAGAGCTCTTCGGGCAGGATCTTGACGGCCACGTCGCGCTCGATGAGCGAATCGAAGGCGCGGTAGACCACGCCCATGCCGCCGGCACCGAGCAAGGCGCGGATTTCGTAGCGGCCCAAGCGGCGGCCGATCCAATCGTCGACACGCGCGGCGCTCGTGGCGCCCGTGGCGGCCGCCGCCCGCGACGCGGTCTCGCTACCCAGAAACTGCGTCTCCCCGAGCGTGTCGCTCGAAGGCGCGTCGTGGGCGCCGGCCGCGGTATGGGACGAGTGTTTGTCTGCGGTCACGCGGAACCTCGTGATCGGGCCGGCAGGACGGTTGGCCGCGGGCACTTCTCTCACTACGGCCCGGCGGCGCGCGGGTTCACAAGCCGTGCGGTTGCCATTCCACGTTGCAGGGTGCGATGCCCTGGCAAGATGCCGCTGGCACCCGGGGCGGAATGGGCAGGCCTGCCGAATCGCAGTGGAAGTATAGCCTGCCGTTTTCGCCCGGAAAAAGCCACCCTTGGTCCGGGGCTTGGCGGGCTAGGGCTCGCGGTAAGGCTGGGATTTCTCGTACAGCCGGATCCGCTGGCGCGTCGTCTCGGCCAGGTCTGCTTGCCCAGCGGCCAATTCCAGCACCTGCCGGCTGACGCGAACTGCCTCGTCGAATTGGCCGTCTTCGGCCAGGGCCGCGGCCAGCGTGTCGAGCAACGTGGGCTGGCGATGCTGATCGTGCTGGCACACTTGCCGCGCCCAGCGAACCGCCTCTGCGCCATTGCGCAGGCGATCATCCGTGCTGGTCGCCAAAATCCAGGCCAGGTTGTTGGCCCAAGCTGCGCTGCGCGGGTGACGCGTCAATTCGGGATCGAGACGCAGCGCTTCGCGATAGTGCGCGGCGGCCTCGCTCAGACGCTTCTGTGCAAAATACTCCGTGGCCAGATCGCCCTGGATGCCCGGATCATCGGGCTGGGCGCGCACCAGCTCGGCCAGCATCTGCATCCCCTCGGTCCGCCGATTTTGCAGCACGCGCGCCTGGGCCAGTCCGTATTTTGCCGCCGTGCTATCGGGCGCCGCGGCCAGCGCTGCTGCAAAGTGCCCGGCGGCGCGGTCCACACGGCTGCGGCGATTCGCGAGCGTCAGGTTGCCACTCATGGCGAGTTGCGCAAGCAGCAGCTCGCCCAGCCGCAACTGGCATTCCGCGGAGTGGTAATCTACGCCCATGCCGGCGGCCACGCGCTGGGACCAGCCGGCTTCCACGTACGTCTTCAGCACTTGTTGCGCGCTCTCGCGCGCCGGCAGCCGAGCAAAGACGTGCAGCGGGGCGTCGAACTCCAGCCGCAAGTGGGCGTCGGTATTCACCGCCTGCGAGCCATCGGCGTCCACCATCCGGTCGAGCTGCTGCTGGCCGAGCTGGTAGTGCCGCAACAGCAGCCAGCGCATGTCGGTGCTGCCGAAGCGCTGCTTGAGATCCGTGGCGATGGCGGGCGTCGCGTCGACGACCTGTTGCAGGCGCGCCAAGTGTTCGGCGCTGGCCACCAGCGGGCGATCGGACGCCACCAGCAGCGTGTCGACCCCTTCGACCAACAGCAGCGCGCCATAATACGGAAACTGCTCGCGCAGCGTGCGCACGATCATGGCGTAGTCGCCGATCGAGAAATCGTAGGTCTGAATCCAGGCCACCAGCAGGCCGCCCTCGTTGAGGTGCTCCCGCACCGTGCGAAAGTATTCGCTGGTGAACAAATTGGAGACGCCGGCGACCCAGGGATTCGACGGTTCGGAGAGCACGATGTCGTATTTCTTGTCGCTGCCCTGCAGCGCGGTGCGGCCATCGCCCAGCACGATGGAAAAGCGGGCCGCCTCGTGCAGCGCGGCGCTGGTGCGTTGTTCCGCGGCGGGAAGCAGCGCGTTTTGCTCCGCCAGCCAGCGGCGGCTGAGTTTATAAGGCTCGTGGTTGAAGGCCGCGAAACAGGGGGCCGCCTCGTACACGGCCGGCTCGATTTCGCAGCAGGTCACACGCGTGCCAGGAAACAGCAGGCTCGCGCCGGGCGTGCAACCACTGCCGAAGCCAATCACCAGTACGTCCTTGGCGTCGGGCCGAAAGACGCGCGGCAAGTAGGCCATGCCCAGCTGCGTCTCCATGTCGACATTGCTGCTGGCGTCCACCTTGCCGTTGACGCGGAGGTTGATGCTGCCGTCGCCGGCCGTGCCGACATACACATTGCAGGAGGCCCCTTCGCGGAAAAAGAGGGTCTTGGCCACCTCGTCCCACGACGTGAGCGGCGCCCGCTCGGGACGCAACCGCGGATCTCCGTGCAAATAGAAACCCAGGTTCGTGAGTCGCGGATCCGTGGGCAGCGCGATCAGCACCGCCGCGCCGGCCGCGGCCAACGTGGCTACGGCGCCCGCGGTCCGCGCCGAGCGCATCGGCCAGGGCACCATGGCCAACAGCGCCAGCCCGTACAGGCTCACGGCCAGTGCCATGGCGCCGGCCGTGCCGATGTGCGGAAACAAGAGCACCGACGTCAGCGTGGCGCCGGCCAGGGAACCCAGCGTGTTCCAGGCGTAGACATTGCCCACCGCGGCGCCCACGTGCGCGGCTCCGGCGCGGGTCAGATGCACCAGCAACGGAAAGAGCGCGCCCATCGCCACGGCCGGAATCAGCTCGAGCACGGCGCTCACGCCGGCACAGATCAGGCCATTGGTGAATTGTTCGCCGCGCAGGGCGCGCACGCCTTCGGGCGCCACCGCCAGGGACAGCCACGGCAGCGACCACTTGCCCGCCAGCGTGGCAACGGCCAGAACGGCCACAATCGCCGCCGGCACGAGAGGAGACGAGGCCACCGGCCGCAGCGCGCCGTGAAACAGCAGGCTGCCCAAGGCGATCCCCACCAGCACCACAAACAGCGTGGCGCTGTACGAATACGTTGATCCGCCGAGCACCAGCGCCAGTTGCCGCGACCAGGTCATCTCCAAGACCAACGCGCCGCACCCGGTGAGCGCGGCGGCGAGGTATAAGAGCCGCGCCTGCCAGCGGGCGCCCCCGGTGGCACGCGGCGTGGCGACATTGGTAGCTGGGACATTCTGTGCGGCCGCGTGCGGTGCCTTGCCGGGCGCATTGCCCGCCGGGCGCGCAGAGCGGCTGGCTGCGACGGCCAATATTCCGATCGCGATGTTCGTGGCCGCGGTGGCGTAGTTTGTCGGCGCCAGGCCAAAGCTTGGCAGCAAGTGAAAGCCGGCCAGGTAGCAACCGGCTGCCGCGCCAAAGGTGTTGATCGCATACAACCAGCCGGTGGCCTGATCGAGCGATCCGGACCGAGCCGTCAACTCGCGGACCAACAGCGGCAGCGTGCCGCCCATCAAGGCGCAGGGCGGCCCGATCACCAGGAACGTGATGACCAGCTGCACTAGAAACCGCGCCGCCGGTTGTTCGGGAATGCGCGCGTAGAGCCCGGCCGAGGCGTCGACCAACGCGCCGATTTCGAGCGGAATGAGCAGCGCCGCCAGGCCGATCGCCAATTCGCACACGCCGTACCAGCGCAAGGGCGACGCCAGCCGGTCGGCACGTTGGCCCAGCAGGTACGCGCCCAGGCCCAGGCCGAGCAAGAACGAACCGCCCACGGCGGCAAACGCCAGCCCCGAGCTGCCCCAGACGTGCGAGAAGCGTTTGAACCAGATGACCTGATAGATGAGACCGGTGCCGCCCGAGGCAAAAAACAGCAACGACGCCAGCCAGAACGTGGCGGGCGCGATTGCGGGCGGGCGATGCTTGACGGGTCGTTTGGCCATTGGCTCGGCGGAGTGGCGCCGTGAGGGACTGCGGATGCCAGGTGCCGGCAATACGTCTCCTGCCGCGGGCGCCGCAACCGTAAAAAACCCCATCGTATTTTGCTGGCGTGTGCCCGTCTACGCGCGCCCCTTACAATGGTGCAGGAATCGCCCGCGCAGGTTAGTTTATTGTTCTAGCCTGTCTCATCGTTCGGCCACCACGCGCAGACTGTCGCTCCATGGCACGTAATGTCGACATCGCAAATGCATCGGCGGCCGCGAGCCACGCGTGGGAAATGGAAGGTGCGCCCGGCGCCGAAACGCTGCTCAACGGTCGCCGGTACCTGTACTTCGCCGGCACGGGCTATCTGGGGTTGCAGGGACATCCGGCGTTGATCGCCGCCGCGAGCGAGGCCGTGCAGAAATACGGCATTCACGCGGCCACCAGCCGCGCAGGCTATGGTACGTCGCCGCCGGTGCGCGAAGTCGAACGGCGCGCGGCCCGGTTTCTCGGCGCCGACGAGGCGGCCTACCTGGTGAGCGGCTACGCCGGCAACTTCGCGGTGATGAGCGCGCTATCGGACCAGGCGACCCTGGCGCTGGTGGACGAGGCCAGCCACCACTCGCTCGTCGAAGCCACGCGCATGCTGGCTGGCCTGTCGCAGCCGGCGATCGTGTTTCGCCATCGCGATGCCGGTCATCTCGATGAACTGCTGCACGTGCACGCCCGCGCTGGCAGCCGGCCGCTGGTGCTGACCGACGGCGTGTTCGCGCTCAGCGGGCGCGTTGCGCCGCTGGCGGACTATCTGTCGGTCCTGGCGAAATACGACGGCGCGATGCTGTATTTGGACGATGCCCACGCCTTGGCGGTTCTGGGACAATGTGGCCGAGGAAGTCTGGAGCTGGCCGGCGTGGCAGCGACAGCGATCAACCGCGATCCGAGCGAGGCCGCCGCCGGGCCGCGCGTGTTCCATAGCGCCACGTTGAGCAAGGCCGTCGGCGGTCACGGCGGCATCGTGGCCGGCACGACGGACTTCATGGCGCGATTGCGGCGCGCCAGCGGCTGGTTTCGCGGCGCCAGCGCGCCGGCCGCTTCCGTGGCCGCGGCCACGGCGAAAGGCCTGGAACTGATCGAAGCCGATCCAACCCTGCGCACCAGGCTGGCGTCGAATGTTGGCCAACTGCGCCATGCACTCCGCAATCTTGGTCTCGACGTCGAAGTCAGTGGGGCGCCGATCATTGGGCTGCAACTCACGACGGCTGCCGCGATGCAGCGTGTGCAGCAGCGATTGGCCGATGAGGGAATTCTGATCGCCTATACCCGCGACTATGCCGGCGCAGGGCGCGATGGTATGCTGCGAATCGCCGTGTTTGCCACGCATACGAACGAGCAAATTGCCCGACTGGTCGACGCCCTGCGGCGCGCACTGGCCGAGGAAACGGGAGCCGAATGATGGCGAGCCGCTACCTGCGCGCCCGCGCGATCGTGATCTCAGCACGGCTGGCATTCGCCGGCCTGGCTCTCTGTTCGGCAGCGTTGACTCGCGGCGCTGAACAGCCGGCGCTCGAGGCGGCCCAACAGCGCTACGCCGAGATCGTCGCCCGCGAGTTGGAACGCGGCATCGTGCCGGGCGTATCAGTGGCCTGGGTCGTCGACGGCCGAACCGTGCACGCGGCCGGCTTCGGCCTCGCGGACAAAGAGCGCGGCGTTGCTGCCACGGCCGACACGATCTACCGCGCCGGCTCGATCTCCAAACTGTTCAACGCCGTCGCCGCGATGCAACTGGTGGAGCAAGGCCAGCTCGATCTTGATGCGCCGATCGAGCGTGCCTTGCCCGAGTTCCACATCGTGGTGCCGTTTGCCGATGCCGGGCCAATCACCGCGCGCCAGTTGCTGTGTCATCGCTCGGGCATGATTCGTGAATCGCCCGTGGGCGGATACCTCGACAACCGGCAGCCGAACGTACAGGCGACGATCGCCAGCGTGGCGGATTGCGCACTGGTGAACCTTCCGAATACGAAAACGCGCTATTCGAACGTGGGGCCTACGATCGTGGGCCGCGCGGTCGAGGTGCAGAGCAACAATCCTTATCCGGAGTATCAGGCCCAGCGCATTCTTGGTCCGTTGGGCATGGCGAGCTCCGCCTGGCTGATGAACGATGCGTTGCGCCCGCGGCTGGCCAAAGGCTTGATGCGGATTGCCCAGGGCGACGGCACGTATGCGTTTGACGCGGCGCCCGAGTTCGAGTTGGGGACGATTCCGGCGGGCAACTTGTACACCACGGCACCCGACTTGGCGCGGTTCGCGGCGTTCGTGATGGACCCCGCGCCGCAGCAGGAATCGAGCCCGGCGATCATCTCGCGAGAGTCGCTGGCCAAGATGCTGGAAGTGCAGCTCACGGGCGAGCCCAACGGGTTCGGCCTGGGTTTTGGCGTGAATCGCTACCGCGGGCACAAGACCGCGCAACACATGGGCGCGGTGTATGGGTTCACCACGTCCATCGTCGTGCTGCCCAAGGAGCGGATCGCGGCAATTGTGCTGTCGAATGCCGATATCGCCGTGGCGCCCGTGCGGCGGTTGAGCGAAGCGGCCCTCGATCTGCTGTTGGAAGCGACGCAGGGCGAGCCGCTGCCCGCGGCGCCGCAACCCAGCGCGGTCTCAGCCGCAGCGCTGGCTGCCTGCGCCGGCGACTATGAATCGCCCGGGTATTGGGCGTCGCTGAAAGTGGTCGACGGCGCGCTGGTGGGCACGTATTCCGGCCAGCCCATCGAACTCATGCCGCAGGGTGGCGACAAGTTCCTGGCCAGCGGGAGGATGATGCACCACACGCCGTTCGAGTTTACGCGCGACAATGCCGGCCAGATCGTCGGCTTTACGGCGGCAGGCCAGACGTTTCGCCGCGCGGCCGCAACCGACGCGGCCGACTTGCCGCCGGAGCACTGGCAGAAGCTGGCGGGCCGTTACGGACTGCCGTTCATTCCGCTGGTGGTCTCGGTGCGGCACGGTCATCTGTACGCCTTGGCCGAGAACGAATACGACTATCGGTTGACGCCGGTCAATCGACTCACGTTTGCGCTGCCGCAGGGCATGTACGAGGACGAAGAGCTGGTGTTCCAGACCGCTGCCGACGGGAACGTGCTGGGCGTGGTCATGGCCAATATGTACTTGCCGCGGCGCGCGGACTAGGTCGTGGGGACTGTCCCGATTTTTCGGCGGGCACCATCCGTTGGGATGGTCGGGGAGAACAATGGGACTTTCCCCCTGTTGACCAGGAAACAGGGGACAGGCACCTTTTGCTCTCGACCCTGGAACCCGCCGGGCGCTAGTTCCATGGTGCCCGCTTCGCAAAACGAGCCAGTCCCCGGTGCAACGCATGCAAACGCTCATTGGCCCCGACGACGCGTGGCTTTTGTGGTCGGTGATTCTGGCGGGCGTGGCCGCGAGCATCTTTCTCGAGCAGCGGTTTACCTGGGCCGCGAAAATCAGCGGCCCGGTGCTGGCGCTGTGCCTGGCCATGCTGCTGGCCAACCTGCGCGTCATGCCACCCAGCTCGCCGGTGTACGACACCGTGCAGGATCGACTCGTGCCGCTGGCCCTGCCGCTGCTATTGTTCCGGGCCAACGTGTTTCACATTGTGCGCACGACCGGTTGGCTGTTCGTGGCATTCCACGTGGCATCGGTCGGCACGGTGGTGGGCGCGCTGGTTGCCGCCCTGACGGTGGGCCGGCACATCGCCGACACGCCGCAGGTGGCGGCCATCATGACCGCCAGCTACATCGGCGGCGGGATCAATTTCTTCGCCGTGGCACGGTCCTACGACATCAGCGAGAACACGACCGGGCCGCTGTTGGTGGCCGACAACTTCATCATGGCCGGCGCGTTCATTACGCTCCTACTCATCTGTGGCAGCCGCTGGGCGCGGCGCTGGTATCCGCATCCGCATACGGCCGACGCGGTCGACAGCCGACAGCTCGCCGCGGAGCATTGGCGGGCGAAGGAGATCGCGCTCTTGGATATCGCGGCGGCCATGGCCGTTGCAGTCGGTGTTGTGGCGTGCGCCCAGTGGACGGCCGAGCTCGTGACGCGGGCGCTGGGCGACTCGCCCTTGGTGCTGGTGGCAGGCAATCGCTATGTACACATCACGGCCTGGAGTACGCTCGTGGCCACGCTGTTCCATCGATTGCTGGGGCGCATTCGCGGCGCGGAAGAGATCGGCGGTTACCTGCTGTACATCTTTCTGTTCGTCATCGGGCTGCCGGCCGACCTGTGGCAAGTGGTCGTGCAGGTGCCGCTATTGTTCTTGTTCTGCCTGATCATGGCGGTAGCGAACATCGTGGTGGCGTTCGCGGTGGGCCGGTTATTGTGATTGAACCTGGAGCACATTGCGCTGGCCGTGAATGCCTCGCTGGGCGGCCCGCCCACGGCCGCGGCCATGGCGATCTCGATGGGCTGGTCGAAGCTGGTGTTGCCGGCGCTGCTGGTCGGCATTTGGGGCTACACCATCGGCACGGCCATCGGCATCGCGGTGGGCGAGCTGCTGCGGGCGTGGCTGTAGGCTTCAGGATAGCTGCGCTCGCCAGGGCGCAGTCGTACTCGCCGCCGACGCGATATGCGAAGCAACGTTATTCACTTGCGCCAAGCGTCGACCAGCATCTTCATGAAGTACCCGCCCACGACGCTGCGGGCGCGAAAGCCCACCACCTTGCCGTCGGTCGTTTCGTGCCAGTCGGAAAGCGGCACGCGCGTGGGTCCGGCGTTGGCGTAGTGGAACACCGGGTGGATGAGCGCCTGAAAATCGTCCGGCGAGGCCGCCATGGCAGCGGTCCACAGAATCCAGTCGCTCTTGGTGTACGTCTTGCGACTGTCGAGCGGCAGGCCAAAAGCCTTCTGCTGCGTGAGGTAGAAGGCAATTTCGCGCTGGGCCAGCTCCGGCGGAAACACATTCAGCCCCAGCAGCTTGTCCCAGACGAGGTTGTACTTCTGGCTCCAGGTGTTGGGCCGGTCGAAGGTGAGCCGCGTGTGATCGCCGTCGGCCGCGGCCTCGAGCCATTTGCTCGCCAGATCGCGCGCCAGCGCCGCGTACTCTCGGGCCGCCGCAGGCTGATCGACCTGCTCGGCCATCTGCGCGTAGCAAGCCAGCCCTAAGATCGCCTTGATCGACAGGTTGGCGTTGTGGGCCAGGTGGCCGGCAAAGTCGTCGGTGCACAGCTGGTTGGCCGGATCGAACCCTTCCTTGCGCAAGTACTCGGCCCAGGTGGTCAAGGCCTGCCAATGGCGGCGCGCGTAGTCGGCATTGCCTTCTGCGCGGACGATGGCGGCGGTAAGAATCAGCATGTTGCCGCACTCTTCGACCGGCATATCCTCGGGATATGTCTGACCGTTGGCCAGCGGATACGTGCCGAGGTCGTGCGGCGCAAAGGGTTTCTGCCAGCGGCCGCTCTCCACGTAGAAGAAAATCGGCTCGACCATGCCCTTGAGCAGCGTGGGGTTGTAGAGCAGGAACAGCGGGGCACTGGGATAGGTGACGTCGACTGTGCCGATGGAGCCGTTCGAAAAGTTCTCCTTCGAGAGAAAGAGCGGCCTACCGTCGGGCGCGGCGACCAGCTTGTGCGCGGCCACGGCCTGGCGATAGGCCAGCGCGCAGAGTTGCACGTACTCGGCGGAGCCGGAGCGCGCGGCGGCCGTGGCCAACTCCTGGTCCCAGGCTTCGGAGCGCCGCAGCACGGCATCATATTCGCGCTCGGCGGTGGCCAGCATGGTTTCGGCGGTGACATTCGGATCGCGCCGCCACCAGGGACGCAGCTTCGTGCCGAAATACTCCACCGAGTAACCGTCGTCGTAGGCCAAGATCAGGTGCCGCTGCACGGGCGTCGCCGCAACCTGCCCCAAGTCGAACGCGACGGACAGCGCGGGCCAGCGCTCCTTGGCGGGGCGCGGCATCTGGGTGTCGTCGGCTGCCGGCCACGGCTGACCTTGCGCAAAGGCTGCCCGGGCCAGCTTCGCTTCGCCGATCACGGTGCGCGCGGCGCCGTGGGGCGCGGCGACATACAAATGCCCCCAGTCGATGCGCACGTTGTCGCCTTTGGTGGCCAGCACGCGCTGCTCGGCAGAACCGATCTGCAGCGCGTCGAGTCCCGCGGCCGCGGCACGGCGCCACGTGACCGGCTGGCTGGGGCGATTGACGGCCCATTCGCCGGTGGCGTCGAAATAGAGCTCCACGGCATGCGGCCGGCCATCGGCCGCAGCCACCGCAAACGTAACATAGCTGGCCGGGCGCGAAACCATCTCCAGATCGCGCGCCAACAGCGGCGAAGTGAACGTGACCGTCAATGCGACACCGCCCGCCGTGAAGCGGTAGACCGTCTGCGTAGCGCGCACTTCGAGCGCGGTTTGCCGGGCCGTCTCGGACGCTTCATCGGGCCGACCCATGAATCGCACGCACTTGCCATCGACGCGCAGCAGGCCGCACATGGCATGCGTGTTGCCGGTCCAGTGGCGCGGCCACTCGTCGTATAGCGCGTCGCCCATCGACCAGCAACTGGTATAGGGATCCATGGTGACCAGGGGCGCCGCGGGCGGGCGAAAGGCCGGCTCGGAGCCGCGTGCCTCGGGCACAAACAACGCAAACGCCATGATGAAGGCCGCCGGGTGAAGTCGTTTTGACATGTGTGGATTTCCTTGACCGGCGGCGAGCGCCGGCCTTCAGGTGACGATTTCCAGATTGCGGTGCGAAAAGCGCAGTTTCAGCCGGGCGGCCCAGCCGAGGCCGGTATCTGTGAGCGTGAGCTTCTCCAAGCGATCGAGCTTGTGCACCAACAGCTCGACGTCGTCGAGCGTGAGCGGCGTGCCGCTAAGGTCCAGCTCGCGCAGGTTTTCGAAAAGGATCAGCTCGGCGAGCCCGGCTTCGCTGATGCGCGTATTTTGCAGGGCGATGCGATGCAGCCCTGCCTGGCGGCGCAGCCTGGCCGCCAAGGGAACGAACGCGGCGTCGTCTACCTGGGGTCCGGAGAGCCGCACCGCGGCCAGCCGGTCCATGACGGTGGCGAAATCGGTGCCGATGGTTTGGCCCAGCCACTCCACACCCTCAACTTCCGCCGAGCCGCCCAGGGCTTTGACTTCCTCGATGATCTGCTGCTGCTCGGCATACTGCTCGACCCAACCGCTGAGCCACTGCATGCGCCCGGCCTTGAACTTGGCGTACTCCGTGGCCTGTTCAAAAGCCTGCTGCAAGCGGATGAAGTCTTGCGGGTCGCCACCGTGGTCCGGATGCGCGGTCTTTGCCTTGTCGAGATAAGCCTGCTTCACGTCCGCCACCGAAACCGGCGGCTTGAGCCCGAGGACGGCGAGCATCTCCAAGGTTTGTTCGTCGCGTGGCGATGGCTGATCGGTTGACATGCGGAGTGCAAACTGCGGCCGTCGCCGCGGCGCCTGGGGGTGTGGCCAAGGTTACTCAGAGACTTTCAACAACCGCGGCACATAGTCCGCATAGCGTGGGTGAGGAGCTTTGCCGTCGGCCGGCAGCCGCCGCAACTGCGCTTTCACCTCCGCCGCCGGGCCACTTGAATTGACGGCGTTGAGCGCCGCAATCGCCACAAACATGTCGTGCTGCGACGCATCGCAGAGTGACAACAATGCCTGGACGGCTGGCGCGCGGTCGGCCGCATCGCCGTAGCGCAAAAGTGCCTCCGCCGCCGGAACGCGCGCCTGCGGCGACGCAGCGTGGAGCGCCTGTCGCAGCGGTTCCTGGCCCAGCTTTATGGTCGCGGTTCCGCGTGCCAACAGCCCGGTCGCCGCCCAATACTGCACGGCTCCGTCCGCATCGTTCAAGAGTGCAACCAGTCGCTCGCCGGCGGCCGGATCGCTGCCGGCTGCCAATTCGGCCGCCGCGAAAATTCGCTCGAACGGATACAGCGAATCATCCCGCGCCATGTCATAGGGCGAACGCCCGGCGCTGCGCGCGTGCATGTCGCCCTCGGGCAGAAAGCCCACGTCGCGAATCTGCCGGGCGAGGTCCCGCTGTGCCGTGCGCAAGCGGGCCACGATCTCTGCGTGCTCGGCGGAACCGGCCAGATTGTGAACCTCGTCAGGATCGGCGCGCAGGTCGTACAGTTCCTCGGCCGGCTTCGCGTTCCAAAAGGCGTCTTGCGCCGGATTGAGCTTGCCGGCCAGGTGCCAGTCGTGCCAGACGCGCGTGGTGGGGGTCTGAAACATGTACGCCAGATACTCGCCGTAGCGCCGGTGCGGCAGGTAATTGCGAACGTAGACATACCGGCCGTCCGTCACGCTGCGCACCATGTCGATCCGTTCGTCCATCCGGTCGCGATAGCCGTACACAAAGGGCTGCGGCGGCGCGGCGTACCGGCCGAGAAACGCGTGACCTTGCAACCACTCGGGCGGTTGCACGCCCGCCAGGCTCAGCACTGTCGGCGCGAAGTCGACAAAGCTCACTAGCCGATCCGACGTGCCGCCGGGCACGTAGTCGGCCGGCCGCAGCCTGGCGAACTTCTCGGGAATGTACACCACCAGCGGCACGTGCAGCCCGGAGTCGCAGGGCGTGCGCTTGTTGCGCGGCATTCCGGAACCATGATCGGCGAAGTAGAACACGATGGTCTCAGCGGCGAGCCCGGCGGCCTCGAGCTCGGCCAGCCGCGCACCGGCGTCGGCGTCGGCCTCGCTCACGCAATCGTAGTACTGGGCCCAGTCCTGGCGCACTGCGGGCGTGTCGGGATGATAGGCCGGGATGCGCACCCCGGCGGGATCGTGTACCGCGTCGTACGGTCGGCGCCGAATCTGGCTCTCGTGGCTTTTGGTGGAATTGAACACGGCGAAGAACGGCTGGCCCGCCGCGCGGTTCCGCCAATGGGCCTTTCGCGCCGACACGTCCCACACCTGGCCGGGCTGGGTCAGGTTGTAGTCTTCCTTCGCGTTGTTGGTGCAGTAGTAACCGGCGCCGCGCAGCAACTGCGGAAACATTTGCTTGCCGGCCGGAAATGGCACCATGCTGCGCATGTGCTGGCCACCGGTACTCGTGGCGTACAGGCCGGAGATTAAAGTGGTGCGAGCCGGGGCGCAAACGGGTGCGTTGGACCACACGCGGGTATAGCGCAAGCCGCGAGCTGCCAGCGCGTCGACGTTGGGGGTGGTGGCGTATTGATCGCCGTAACAGCCCATGTGGGGGCCGTGATCTTCACTGGTCAGCCAAAGGATGTTGGGGCGGGCCTCGTCGGCGCGGGCAGGCATACCGCCCGCGAAAAGCGCCGCGACGACGGCCAGCGCCGCCCACAGCGCCGGGTGCCACTTTACGCCGTTACCCCTGGACGTGGTGGAAATCATGTGTCCGGTGCCACGGGCGTCTCGCCCGTGTGGCGCTCGCAGTGTCTCTCGCATTGGCAAAGTGCATGCCAGTGCCACGCGAGCGCGCGATTGAAGTCGAGAGAGATCCATGATTCGAATTCTATCCTGCCGGTGCTACGGTTTTTGGCCGGCTGCCTTCGAAGCGCCGCGCGCCGCGCGGCCAGGGCGGCCTGCCCGGCCCGATGCACCGGGCGGATCGACGTCGGGCACTTGCAATTCACGGCGCAACTGGGCGAGCTGCCCCTGCAATTCCTTTTGTATGGCGGCGTGCTCCGGCCGGCCATAGACACTCGTCAGTTCGTGCTGATCGCCTTGGCGGTCGAAGAGCTCCCAGTAGTCCACGTCGGGACCGTAGAAGTGCACGAGCTTGTAGCGGTCGGTCACGATGCCGTAGTGCGGCCGCACGTGATGCGGCACCGGGTACTCGTAGTAGTGGTAGTAGAATGCCGTGCGCCAGTCGGCGGGCGACTGGCCTTTCAAGAGCGGCACCAGGCTGCGCCCCTGCATGTCGGCGGGAATTTCGAGGCCGGCGGCGTCGAGAAACGTCTCGGCGAAATCAACGTTCGAGACGAGCTGCTCGTTGACGCTGCCGGGCGAAGTCACACCGGGCCAGCGCACCAGAAACGGCGTGCGCAGCGACTCTTCGAAGATCCAGCGCTTGTCGAACCAGCCGTGCTCGCCCAGGAAGAAGCCTTGATCGGAAGCGTAGACGACGATGGTGTTGTCAGCCAGCCCTTCGTCGTCGAGGTACTCAAGCAGCCGGCCGACGCTTTCGTCCACGGCTTTGATGCAGCCGAGATAGTCGTGTAGATAACGCTGATACCGCCAGCGCACGAGGTCCCGGCCCGTGAGATTGGCCTGGCGAAACTTTTCGTTGCGCGGCTGGTAGTACGCGTCCCAGACTTGGCGCTGCTCGGGATTCAGCTGCGCGGGAGTGACGAGCTTCACATCGCGGGGCGTCATCGTGCCCGCGATGGTCATGTCCTGGTCGCGCTCGGCCTGGCCGCGGCCGGCATAGTCGTCGAACAGCGTAGGCGGCTCGGGATACTGGCGATCGCCGTCGTGGCCCAGGTGGCGCAGCGCGGGCTCCCATTCGCGGTGCGGCGCCTTGTGCTGGCACATGGCCAGAAAGGGCTTCGTGCGATCGCGGTTCTTGAGCCAGTCGAGCGTGAGATCGGTGATGATGTCGGTGGTGTAGCCCTGGTGCTCGGTCGGCTGGCCGTTCTTGATCATCGGCGGATTGTAGTAGACGCCCTGGCCCGGCAGGATGTGCCAATGGTCAAAGCCGGTGGGATCGGTGATGAGGTGCCACTTGCCGAAGATGGCCGTCTGATAACCGGCGCCTTGGAGCAGCTTGGGAAACGTGGTCTGCGAGCCGTCGAAGCGGCTGCCGGAATTGTTGAAGAAGCCGTTCTTGTGCGAGTACTTGCCGGTGAGGATGGTGGCGCGGCTGGGCCCGCAGATCGAGTTGGGCACGAGGCAGCGATTGAAGCGCATGCCCTCGCGCGCGATGCGATCGAGGTGCGGCGTTTCCAACAGCCGGCGCGCCTCCTGGTAGGCGCTGATCGATTGCCAGGCGTGATCATCGGAAAAGATGAACAAGATGTTGGGCCGTTGCGGCTCGGCGGCAGCGGCCGGCAGCTCCAGAAATGCACCGACCAGCAATGCCGCGGCGACGACGAAACACGTGATTCGGACGAACGGCATGGGAGGGCCTGCGCTGGCAAAATCAACAGAGGACGAAGCGGACGGCCGTGAACCTTGGATGGCCACCATTTTACCGTCGCGCAGGTCCCTGAGAAACGTCCCCCAGGGGCGAAGCGGGAGCCGCTCGACTCGCAGCGACTCGCACGGTTTCAGGGGCCGAGTGTTGTCCAAGTCGTTGCCGTCGGACTTGTCGAGCTCGCCCGTGCGGTCGTAGTCGACCGTGACCAGGTTGCGGATCTGCGCGCCGACGAGGGAGATGCCGCCGGGCTCGCTCAGGTCGTTCTAGTTTGGAGAATCAGGATCGTGCACAAACATCAAAAACGGGTCGGATTTCAGCTGAAAGTACTCGTTGTTCAGCGCAACTACGGAACCTTTGTAATAGTCGAGTGTAGCCACCTGACCTGCTGTTGAAATCTTGATCCAGGTGTTATGAAGGTCTTTAGGCCGTGAGAGGGCCAAGGAGACCTTCGATGACGAGACGACGGAAGCGACACAATCCTGAGCAGATCGTGCGGAAGCTGC
>JBFWOR010000035.1:0-15885 GCA_050250435.1 Pirellulales bacterium
CCGCTGCCAGGCTCCAAACCGGCACAGCCCCATTAATCGGCAAACTCCCCCACACACTTTGCCCCTTATCAACAACAGCCGGCAAATTTCCCGCCAATCTCGCCCCTCACATATCCTCCCTCCTCACACCCAACCCAGTTTGACTTTTCGAGCCCTTGCATGGGGAACGCTGGCTAAGTGGCACCTAAGACAGCGTGCGTCAGGGCCAGCCGGGAGCGTTCCAAGGCATTTATTAGCCATGTGTTTCCAGGTTGGCCGGTTCGTTGACAGCACCTTTGAACCAAGTACCATAAAAAGAAGTTATCCACGTCTGCCCCATGGTGCGTGCCTGGGAGGTGGCGGTCCCACGCCCAGATTGGCTGTCAATTGGGGCCTCTGATCGCGGTGTCGCCGCCTTGAGCGTCGCGTGGGGATATTGCCACGTTTTCGCGCTCCCTGGCTGCATGACTTGCGTAGAAGAAGCACTGTCCGACGGTTGCCCCCATTTCTTTAAGCGGGATCTCTGAGCAATGAAGCGCCTCAACGTCAAGCTGACCCTGTGGCTCGTGGGCATCGTGCTGGTCTCGGTCGTGGGCGTGCATTTGCTGCACGGTTTCCAGCTGGAGCGCAATGCCGACTTTTTGAAGCTGCAGGCCGAGAGTGCCGAAAAGGCTGGCGATTCTGAGGAGGCCATCTCTTATTACAACCAGTACTTGAAGTACAAGGACGATCCGGAGGGCTACTCGGCGCTGGCCAAATTGGTCGACACACGCGCTCAACTTGCCGATGCAGGTCGCCGCGAAAAGCTGCGCGCTTATTCCATCCTCGAAGAGGCCATTCGCCGGCATCCGGATTTGGCCGATGTGCGCCGTCGGTTGATCGAATACACGATCATGATGCGGCGCTTTCCGGACGCGTTGGAGCACATACGGCTCCTGCGAGATCCTAACAAGACCGATGCCGAATTGGACTTGATGACGGCCCGCTGCTACTTCGCCAATGGCGAGGAGGATCGCGCGGTTGACGGCCTGTACCAACTCGTTGGTTTTGACAAGGCATCGGGCACCTTTTCCAAGGAGCCGCCGGTCGG
Source organism: Pirellulales bacterium (assembly GCA_050250435.1). GTDB lineage: Bacteria > Planctomycetota > Planctomycetia > Pirellulales > PALSA-1355 > JBFWOR01. The sequence goes on from JBFWOR010000035.1 coordinate 1,070, forward strand.
CGCCAAGGAAGTCGAGGCGTTCGAGCTGTTGGCGCACATCTTGCGCCGCAAGCCCGACATGGTCGACCGCGCTCATGCCGTGATGGAGCAGTTGGTCGCCTACAATCCCGATTCTGCCGATGCACACCTGGCGCGTGCGAGATTCATTAGCGCGAGCGCCGATGCGCAGGCGAAGGCAGACGATCCCAAACACCAACAGGACATCGGTGACATCAAAGCCTCGCTCGATAAGGCCATTAACCTGGCGCCGGACGATCCAGACGTGGTGGTGTCGACCGCCGTCTTTGCCATCACCGAGAAGCAGTATGACAAGGCGCGAGAGCTGCTCACCAAGGCCGCCGAGAAGTTTCCCGAGCGGCAGGAAGTTTATCTGTGCCAGGCGCAGTTGAGCATTGCGGAAAGGAAGCACGAGGAGGGCATCGCACATCTGAAGATCGGAGCAGAAAAGGCCAAGGACGTGCAGATGATCCTGCCCATGCTGTTCGATATGCAAATCGAAGTGCGCGACCTGACCGGGGCGGCAGCCACATGCGATGCAATGCAAAAGCGAGAGACCTTCCTGACGGAATTTGTGCGGTTTTCCCGCGCGCGGCTCCAATTTGCGGAGGGCAATTTTTGGGAATCGATGCGGGAGCTGGAAGCCGTTCGCCCGGCGATTGCGCGGAGCAACTACGCGGGACAATACTTGCAGCGGCTGGAGTTGATCTTGGGTGGCTGTTACGAATCGCTCGGGCTGTACGACCGCCAGCTCGAAGTGGCGCGGCGGATTTTGCAGTCCGATCCGCGACAGGCCGGAGCTCGCTTGAGCGAGGCCTTTGCGCTGCAGCGCCTTGGCCGATTCGCGGAGGCCGAGACCGATCTGCAGCTGCTGTTTGGCAACGTCGAGCAATATCCGGAGTTGCGTGGTCCGGTTTATCAGTTGCTGCTGGCCGACCAAATGCGCCGGCCCAAAGAGCAGCGCAATTGGACGCACGTGGAAAAGCTGGCCGAGGAGTTGCTGGCCGACCCGTCGCGCACCGAAATGGACAACGCCGTGCTGAAGGGCGAGCTGCTGATGTCCCAAGAGAAGCTCGACGAGGCGTTGGCCGTGCTGACGGCCGCGCGTCGCAAGGATGCCAAGGACCAGCGCGTCTGGTCGTCACTGGCCAAGCTGCTGGGGCGCATGAACCGCGAAGACCGCATCGCGCCGCTCTTGGACATGGCTGAGAAGGAGGCGGGCAGCTCCTTTGCGTTGCGGACGGAACGCGCGCGCTTGATCGCCCGCACCGGCGGCGAGAACGCCGCGGCAGAGCTGCAAAAGGTCGAGCAAGGGATCGACACTTTGAAAGAGCCGGAACGCGTCGCGCTGATGTCGCAATTGGGCGGTGCGTACCTGCAGCTGCGCGACTTCGACAACGCGAAGCGCTGTTGGAAGTATGTCGTGGAACACGATGCGAAGAACGCCCAACTCCGGCAGTTGTTGTTCGAGTTGATGTCGGACACACAGGATTTCGCGGGGATGGAGGCGGTGCTGAAGGACATCAGCCAATCGCCGAATTGGGGACCGCAAAGCCCGCTGTACAAGTATTGCAAGGCGATGTCCCTCATTCGGCCCATGACGGCCCGCGGATTGGAGGCGGTGAAACAGCCCAGCGACGCGGACCGCAAGGCGCTGACCGACGCCCGGCGCTTAGTTGCCGAGGCCCTTACACAGCGCAATGAATGGGGCAGTTTGTGGCGGGTGCGCGGCGAACTCGATCAACTCGAGGGAGACCTGGAAGGCGCCGTCGTCAGCTATCAGCGCGCCATGGAATGCAGCCATACCGGTCAGACGGCCGTGGCCCGCCGGCTGGTGCGCTTGCTCAGCACGATGAAGCGCTACGAAGAAGCCGACAAGATGCTGCAATACGTGGGCGAGTTGAGCGCCACCGATCCGCTCAACAAGATGGTGCAAATGAACAAGGTCGAAAAGGGCGACGTCGTCGAAGCCCTGGCTATGGCCCAAAAGGATGTGCAGGAAGACCCGCAAAATCCAGCGAATCACATCTGGCTGGCGCACGTCTTGGAGCAATCGGGCCGCACCGCGGAAGCCGAGGCCGAATTCCGCAAAGCTGCCGAAGTTGGCCCGAAACTGCCGCAAGCCTGGATTGTGCTGGTGCGGCACCTGGTGGCTAATAAGAAAACCGCCGAAGCCGCCGAAGTGATTCGGCAGGCCCAGCCGCATTTCGCCAAAAACCTGTCGATCATGGCTCAATTGCACGAGATCGTGAGCGACCGCCAACAGGCGGAACAGCTGTATCAGGCGGCCATCGAAGCTAACCCCGAAGATTTGGCTGCATTGCAGCAAATTTCCGAGCACTACATCAAGCTGGCGCGCAGCGGACCGCGCGAGCAGACGCTCGCGACCATTCGTCAGGCCACGCCGTACTTGGAAAAGATCGTGGCGAAGACGGCCGACGCGAAGGAGCCGGCCAAGATCAACTTGCTTGGCTGGGCCCGCCGCACGCAAGCTGAAATTCTGGCGGCCAGCGGCAGTTATGAGGACGTGGTAAATGCCACGAAGTTGATCGAGCAAAACCGGCAAGGCGGCCGTTTGCCGCCTGCGGACATTCAGGCGGTGGTCGACATGTTGGCCAATCGGCCCGAGCCCGAGTCGCGCGCCAAATCGATTCAGCTCATCGAACAGCTGGGGCAACAACGCGCCCTGCAGCCACGCGAGCAATTGCTGCTGGGGCAACTGTACGATCGGCAGGGCAATTGGGCCCGCGCCAAGGAGTTGATGGTTTCCAGTTTGACGGCGCAAGGCAACGATCCGGAAACGATGCTGGCCTTCGTGGCATCGCTGATGCAACACGGCGAGAAAGACGACGCCTCGCGCTGGCTCGATACGCTCGACGAGCTCTTGACCAAGGTTCCGCCGCGGATGAACGAAAAGGTCAAGCCGCACGCCTTGGAGCTGCGGGCTCGACTGCTGGTCCAACAAGGTCAGCCAGAAAAGGCCGTGGCCGTGTTGATGCAATTGGTCCCCAGCCCTTTGCCGCCTAACGAGCTGTTTCGGCTGGAGCAGGTGTCGATGCTGATGGAGCAATTGGGACAATTCGATGCGGCGCGGCGGCTGCTGGATGACTATGTCGGCCAGGAGCCGCGCGGCAAGATTGCCTTGGCGGCCTTCCTCGGTCGTCGCGGCGAGGTCGACAAGGCCTTTGCCCTGCTCGACGAATCACGCGGCGACCAGAGTTTGACTGACATTCTTCCCGTCGCGCTGGAAGGCTTGCGTCGGTATCCGAAAGAGGCCACGCCAGAGCGCTTCAAGACGTTGGAAGGCTGGGTCAGCACCGGGCTGTCGACGGAGCGCGATCCGCAGCAGGTCAAGCTGATCCTGGCCGAAGCGTACGACCTGCAAGGTCGCTATGACGACGTGGTCAAAATCTATCGCGAAGTGTTGGCGGCACCCGAGACAACACCCCGCCAGGCTGCCATCGTGAAGAACAATCTGGCGTTTGTGTTGGCAGTGACGAAGCAAGATCTGCCCGAGGCCCTCAAGCTGATCGGCGAATCCATCAACGTGATGGGGCCGATTTCCGATTTGCTCGATACGCGCGGGCTGGTATACCTGCATCAGGGCGATGTGAAGCAAGCGGTCGCAGATTTGCGGCTTTCGGCCAGCAATCAACCGACGGTTAGCAAGTACTTCCATCTGGCACAGGCGGAAAAGGAAGCCAATAATCTGGATGCGGCACGCACGGCGATTGCACAGGCCGAACAGATGGGCGCCGATCTCTCGCGGATGACCCCGCTGGAGCAAAAGAGCTACCGCCAGCTGGTTGACGAGTTGAAATAGTCGCACGGCTCAGGGATTGGACGCAACATGGTGATGGATCACGTAGACGGCTGGCGTCAGTGCTTTCAAGACTGGCCTGGCGACGTTAATCGTCGCGGCGTGCTGGTGACGACGTTCGCCGAGCAGATACCGTTTGTCAACTTCTTGGCCAGCGACCGGATGATACTTTTGGAGCGCCAGTCGCCGGACCAGGTGGGTGCCCGCATGGTCATGCTCCCTTATCAGAACATCGCGGCACTCAAGATTATTGACGTGGTGAAGGCCCGGGTCTTTTCGCACATGGGATTCGCGCCGGCGCCCGCGCCTCCCGCGTCGAAAAAATGAGCCGCGCCTCGCCGGGCCGGCGAACTTCACGGCGCGCTCGCCGACAGTTTCCCGATCTCATCGCTTGCGCCAGCCACGCGTGCTTCATGGCAATCGACCCTCCGCCTCCGGCCGCTGCCGCGGCGCCTCGCCAATCCACCGGTGTCTGCGGGCTGGATGAGCTGCTAGGCGGCGGATTGCTCGGCGGCACGCTCACCGTCGTCGTGGGCGCGAGCGGCGCAGGCAAGACGCAGCTCGGCATGCAATTCCTGCATGCGGGCCGGCTACCGGAGGGGCGCGCGGGAATCGTCTATGACATGACCGCCCGCATCGATTCGCAAAGCCATGCCGAATACGCCCAGCGGATGTTTCAATGGACGATGCGGCCATTGCCGACAGAGCGGTTTTCGCCCGACGGGTACTTCGCATCTGCGCGGGCGACAGGCGACTATCTGCACGTGTTCGACGCCGCCGGTCGCCGCGTCACCCAGCGGGAAATGGGCTTCGACGCCTGGCACGATTGGCAGGCGGAGCTGGCAGCCAAGCTGGAGACGACCGTCGACTTCTTTTATGGCAATTTTGTTCGCGGCGCACGGCGAGCAGTCATCGACGGGATCGAGCCGGCCCATCGCCCCCACGAATCCATTCAGTTCGAATTGTTCGAATACGTGTACCATCAAATTCTGCGCAAGGAATCTGCCTGGGTCGCCCGCGATTTGTTTCGCCAACACTATCGCGCCCACGCGGAGACCATCGAACGGCACGCGTACGATCATCGCACGATCGGTGCCATGCTGCTCGTCACGGCCCACGAAACGATGTTGGAGCAGCTGATCGAGCGGCCGCTGGCCGACGGCGACGTGCTGGCCACGGCCAACACGCTGATTTACATGGGCAAGCTTCGCGACGGCACCAGGTTGTCCCGCGGACTGTACATCTCGAAGCACCGCGGCAGCGCGTGCACCGACGACATCGTTCGCTACACCATCGATGACGGCGGGATCAAACTGCTATCGACCTGAACCGTCGGCCTGGGCACGCTCCGCGGGCGGCTGCGGCAACCTTAGCGCCGGCCTTGTAACATGTGCGCTCGGGCCATGGCGTCTTCAGCTTCGGGAATCTTGCCCGCGCGCTGAAACGTCACGCTCATGGCGGTGAAGCTGAAGGGCTCATTCGGTTCCAGCTCGCAAACTTTCAAGCCATGCTGTATAGCCTGGTCATGCTGGCCGAGGCGGCCATAGATGACGGCCAGGGCCGAATGGGCCAAGGCGTAGCTGGCATCTTGGGTCACGAGTTCTTCCAGCGTGGCAGCTGCTTCAGCCAGCTGACCGGCCTGCTTCAGTTGATCGGCCTGTTGGTAGAGCTCTTCGTTCGTGGGCATGATTGTTCCCCGCAGTCCTTATAGCGACAAGCCGCCAACGCGTCGGCGGCATCGATGGCGCTTCGACGTGAGTTCGAGCAGGCTAGCAACCGTCGACACACGTCGAAAACACGATAAACCGCGATTCTAGCACGATTCGCCATCGTCTGCGCGCAATCACAAACTGCGCAAACTTTGCCAGTGCGACTGCAGCGCACCAGGTCCAGTTGCGACTGACCTTGCGGCGTAGGCGAACCTGTCTAGCGCCGCGCGGCGGGCAAGGCCGCACGGCCGTCAGATGCCGCATTTTGAGTTGGACTGTCACCCGCGGAACAACCGATATCCACTTGCAGAGCAAGCTTGTTCGCATGCCCCGTCTCGATTGGGGCGCACAACCCTGCCTCAGATCGTCACCCGCCTTGCGCGACACTTCCCCGCACTTCGATCCCACCCTGCCTCGGAGATCCCCCCGGTGAATATTCACCCTCAGGCTGTCGTCAGCCCACAAGCCACCCTCGGTCGCGACGTCACGATTGGCCCGTTTGCGATTGTCGAGGCCGGTGCCACGGTGGGCGACGAATGCAAGCTGGGCGCACGCGTGGTGATCAAAAGCGGGACGACCCTGGGCCCGCACAACCAGGTCTTCGAAGGGGCGATCATCGGCGGCATGCCGCAACACGTGCGGATGCCGGAAAACCCGGGTCAGGTGATCATCGGCTCGCACAACACCATTCGCGAGAACGTGACCATTCACCGCGCCTTGCACGACGGCGCCGTGACCCGCATCGGCGATCACAACCTGCTAATGGTGGGCATGCACGTGGCGCACGATTGCACGATCGGCAGTAACACGATCTTTGCCAACAACGCGCTGCTGGGCGGCTTTGTGAGCGTGGCTGATCGGGCGTTTGTATCGGGCGCCGTGGCCGTGCATCAGTTCTGCCGCATAGGCCGACTGGCGATGGTCGGCGGCTGTGCCCGCGTGGTGCAGGACATTCCGCCCTACGTGATGATCGACGGGCACAGTGGCCTGGTGGTGGGCTTGAACCTGGTGGGCCTGCGCCGCAATGGCTACTCCACCGAGGACGTGAATCAGTTGAAAGCGGCGTATCGGGTGATCTTTCGCCGCGGCCTGCGCTGGGCTGACGTGCTCGATCAGCTGAAGCGGGAATTCTCGACCGGTCCGGCCGCCGACTATTTTCCGTTCTTCTCGCAAGGCACGCGCGGCTTCGTGCAGGAGCGGCGCATGCCGCCCACGGCCACGCTCAAACTGCGTCGCGCCGCGGATGACGAGAGCGACAACCGCGGCCTCAAGTCGAAAGCGGGCTGATCGCCTGCCGCTCGTCAACCCGGCGACGCCGCGAGTTCGTCAACGATTCGCCGGCTTGCGAGCGCCTTACTTTTTGCCGGCAGCCTTTTGCGCCACCGCGGCCTGGGCGGCCGCGAGCCGGGCGATGGGTACGCGAAACGGCGAACAACTCACGTAGTCCAGCCCAATCTCGTCGCAGAACATGACGCTGGCCGGGTCGCCGCCGTGCTCGCCGCAGATTCCCAGCTTGATATTCGGCCGCACGCCGCGTCCGCCGGCGACGGCCAGCTTCATCAGCCCGCCCACGCCGTCGCGGTCAATCGTCTGAAAAGGATCATTCGGCAGGATGTCCTGCTCGCGATATTCGTTGATGAACGAGCCGTAGTCGTCGCGGCTCATGCCCAACGCCGTTTGCGTCAGGTCGTTCGTGCCGAAGCTGAAAAACTCCGCGCTCTTGGCAATTTGATCGGCACAAACGGCGGCGCGGGGCAACTCGATCATCGTGCCCACCAGGTACTTCACCGGCGTGCCCTGCTCGGCAAAAACCTTCTCGGCCGTTTCACGGACGACTTTTTCCTGGTGCTGGAATTCGGTAGCGAAGCCGGCCAGCGGAATCATCACCTCGGGCACCACCTCGATGCCGGAACGCTTTACGGCGCAGGCGGCCTCGAAGATGGCCCGCGCTTGCATCCGCGTGATCTCCGGGTAAACGATTCCCAGCCGGCAGCCGCGATGGCCCAGCATGGGATTGAACTCGTGCAGCTCCTGCACGCGGCGGGCGATCAGGTCGGCCGACACGCCGATTTTCTTGGCCAACTCGGCCTGCTCGGTTGCGGAGTGCGGCAAGAACTCGTGCAGCGGCGGATCCAACAAGCGGATCGTTACCGGCCGGGACTGCATGGCCCGGAACAGGCCCTCGAAATCGGCCCGTTGATGTGGCAGCAGTTTCGCCAGCGCGGCTTCCCGATCGGGCAACGTTTCGGCCAGGATCATTTGGCGGAATTCGTCGATGTGGTCGAAAAACATGTGCTCCGTGCGGCACAGGCCGATGCCCTCGGCTCCGAAGGCAATCGCCTCGGTGGCCTGCTTGGGCTCGTCGGCATTGGCGCGAACCTTAAGCCGCCGATTCTCGTCGACCCACGTCATCAGCTGCTCGTAGCGGCGATAGGTCTCGGCATCCTGCGGCTTGAGCGTCTGGGAGATGAGCACTTGCAGGATTTCGCTGGGCCGTGTTTCCACGGCGCCCTGGAAAACCTCGCCGGTGAAACCGTCGATGGAAATCGAATCGCCCTCTTTGAGCACTTTGCCGCGGACGGTTACGGTGCCGGCGGCGTAGTCGATATTCAAGTCTCCGCAGCCGACGATGCAGGCCTTGCCCATCTGCCGGCTCACCAGCGCCGCGTGCGAGCTGGCCCCGCCAAACGCAGTCAGAATGCCCTGCGCGATCTTCATGCCGCGCAGGTCCTCGGGACTCGTTTCACGGCGCACCAGAATCAGCTGCACCTTGCTGTCTTTGAGCCACTGGGCCTCGGCGTCCGACGCATGAAAGCAAATCTTGCCGGAGGCGGCGCCCGGTCCGGCGTTGATGCCCTTGGCCAGCAAGCGCCCGGCCGCCACCGCAGCCCGCTTTGACTCCGGATCGTAAATCGGCTGCAACAGCTGATTCAAATCGTCGGCCGGAATGCGCTTGGCGCTCAAGGCCTCCTGCTTGGTGATCAGCCCTTCATTTACGAAATCCACGGCGATGCGCACTGCAGCGAAGCCGGTCCGCTTGGCATTGCGCGTTTGCAGCATCCACACTTTGCCGCGCTGAATGGTGAACTCGATATCCTGCACGTCACGATAGTGGGCCTCGAGCTTCTTGCCGATTTCGACCAGCTCTGCGTAGCCCTGCGGCATGACTTTTTGCAGGGTCTCCTCGATGCGCTGCGGCGTACGGATGCCAGCCACGACGTCTTCGCCCTGGGCGTTGATCAAGTAATCGCCGTTGATGCCGGGAGCACCCAGCGCCACGTCGCGGGTCATGGCCACGCCGGTGGCGCAGTCGTCGCCCAGATTGCCGAACACCATGGCCTGCACGTTGACGGCGGTGCCCCAGTCGTGCGGAATGCCGTAGGTGCGGCGATACACGACCGCGCGATCGTTCATCCAGCTGCCGAACACCGCCCCGATCGCGCCCCAGACCTGCTCCATCGGCTCATCGGGAAAGCTCTTGCCGGTGCCGTCTTTGATGGCCTTTTTGAACTCGGCCACCAGTTGCTGCAGTTGCGGGGCGGTGAGCTCGTAATCGTTCTTCACGCCGGCGCTGTGCTTCTTTGCATCGAGCAACACTTCGAACGGATCGTGGTCGTGCTTGGTCTTGGGCTTCATGTCGAGCACGACGTCGCCGTACATCTGCACGAAGCGGCGATAGCTGTCCCAGGCGAAACGCTCGTTGCCGCTTTGCTTGGCCAGCGCTTCGACGGTGCGATCGTTCAGCCCGATGTTGAGCACCGTGTCCATCATGCCGGGCATCGAATCGCGCGCGCCCGAGCGACAGGAGACTAACAGCGGATTGGAGGTGCTGCCGAATTCGGCGCCCATCTCTTTTTCGATCTTGGCCATTGCCGCGGAGACCAACTGACGCAGTTCGCCAGGATATTGTCTCTCGTGCGCGTAGTAGTAGTTGCAGACGTTGGTGCCGATGGTGAAGCCGGCGGGCACGGGCAGGCCCAGGTTGGTCATTTCGGCCAGGTTGGCGCCCTTGCCCCCCAGCAGCGCGCGCATCGAGGCGTCGCCATCGGTGCCTTGGGGTCCAAACGAGTACACGTAGCGCTCGGGCGTGGTCATTCCGGCGAATTCCTCTCGAAGCAAAATCGAAGACGCGTGTCGCGCTCCTTTGCGGGCGAGCTGTGCGCGAGCCTGGAACGCGCGACAAGCGCGCCCTCGCAGGGCTGTTTGAGCGGAACAATCTAACAGCGCCCCGGCGGGACCGTCAAGGAGCCATAAGTCGTGGAAATGCAAGGAAATAGCTTGATGCACAGTGCTCTGGCAACCGGGCCCGCAGTTGGGCCATAATCGCGGCCGCCGGCAGCCGCCAACGGCTTCGCCAGTTGGTGCAAAATTCGGCTGTCCGCGCGTGCCGCGTCAACCGATCTCGCGACGACTCAACGGCCGCGGTATTCGACCCGCATACAATACACAACGCTTTGGAAAACTCGTTTCATTCAGGCGGAGATTGCTGCCATGAACACTAGTCCCATTCCCTGGGCCGCGCCGATCGGACGCGCACTGTTGGCGCTAATTTTCATTCTCAGCGCAGTCGGCAAGTTGCAGCAATGGCAGGGCACGGCCCAAATGATGACCGACCGCGGGCTGCCCGCGGCCGATGCGCTGTTGAGTATTGCCGTCGGCCTGGAGCTGGTTGGAGGCGTGATGGTTCTGTTGGGACTCTACGCCCGCTGGGGAGCGCTGGCGCTATTGGCGTTCCTCGTGCCGGTCAGCATCGTCATGCACAATTTCTGGGCCCAGCCTGAGGCCCAGCAGATGCCCGAGTTCATCAACTTCATGAAGAATGTGTCGATCGCCGGCGGACTGACATTCGTGCTGGCGATGGGCGCCGGCCCTTTTAGCATCGACGCCCTGCGGCGTCCGCGCGCGACGACGATCAGCGTTAGCACCGCGTGAGGGCCGCGCGTGTTTGATTCTGACGCACAGCCGCCGCGGTCCATCTTTACGATCGGCGTGCTCAGCGAAGCCGCACTGGGGGTCGTGGCCATCGCTGTCGGCTGGCTCGTGGGCGTGCAGCCTCTGGCCCAGGTCGAATGGAATGGGTCTGGCGTGGGGTTGGGCACGCTGGCCGCGGTGCCGCTGCTCGCCGCGCTCTGGGTTATGACGCGCTGGCCCCTCGGGCCGCTGCGGTCGCTGGACGAGCTGGTGCGGCGGCTCGTCGTGCCGCTGTTCCGCGATTGTTCGCTGGTCCAGTTGGCGGTCATCTCCGCGGCGGCCGGCTTCGGCGAGGAGCTGCTGTTTCGCGGTTTGCTGCAGGCCGGTGTCGACCGCTGGACCGGCATGCCGTGGCTGGCGATTGCCGTGGCCGGCCTGCTGTTCGGACTGGCCCATCCGATTTCGACGACTTACGTCGTGCTGGCGGCGCTGATCGGCGTGTATCTCGGTTGGCTCCTCCTGGCCACGGACAACCTGCTCGTGCCGATCGTGGCCCACGCGGTGTATGACTTTGTGGCGCTTGTGTATTTGCTGCGTGGTGAACAGGTGCACTGATTCGGCCGTGGCCGGGCCGGCGTTGGACGCGTTTCGAGTAAGATGGCATCTTACAAGCATGAAAACGACCATCTCGAGCAAAGGACAGATCGTTTTACCGGCGGAGCTGCGCGCGCAGGACGGAATTGTCGCCGGTCAACGGTTTGAAATCGAACGGCTTGAATCGGGCAAGTATCTGCTTAAGAAGCAGCCGGCCTCTCACAACGACGGCCTCGTAGACTGGTTGCTTGCCTGCCCGGAGAAGGATTGGTTTGAACCGCTGCCGTCGGAGTCGACGGACACGCTGTGAAGTTCCTCGTCGATGCAGGCGTGTTGAGCGAGCCTACGAAGCCAGCGCCAAATATGCGCGCGCCATAAAATGGCTCCGCCGCAACGAATCGGAATTGGCGATCAGAGCCATTGTCTTTGGCGAGCTTGAGTATGGAATTCAGTTGCTGCCCAACGGCCGACGACGCACGCGGCTGCGACAGTGGTTTACCCAGGGAATCGAACGGATTCGCGCCCTTGATTTCGATATCGACGCTGCCTCGGCTTGGGCCACGCTCCTGGTTCGTTTGAAACACAACGGAACCGCAATGCCGATCAAAGATAGTTTGATTGCAGCCACAGCATTGGCGCATGGATTGACGGTCGCAACGCGCAACGTTGTCGACTTTCGGAACGCTGGTGTTCGCGTCGTGAATCCATTTCAAGATTGATCGGTCGCTCAAATTGACGAGAGACTGCGCGGCACGCGAGCCCGATCGCGGCGCACGGCGTGTGCGACTTTTTGGCGATTGTGTTTCTGCTGCGGCACGCGCGACGGGCCGCAGTAGAATCGGCGAAGGCAGCGGACCTCTGCATGTAAAATATACTTGACGCCACGCTGTGTCTAGTTTATCATACACACGTCCGCCCAAAATGCCAATTCAACTCGTTGAAAGGAGCCTAGCGATGAATGCCATGGAAAAGGTCGCTTGGACGCAGCTCCTGGTGTCGGTCGCGGCAATTGCCGCAGCCTGCCTGCTGATCCCTTGGTTCGGCTCGCGCGCAACGATCGGCTTCGCGTTACTCGCCCTGAGCGCGCTAAGCGTCGTCTTTCTAGGCCGGCGCGGCGATCGAGTCGTCGTCGACGAACGCGACCGGGAGATTGAAAGCCGGGCTACTCGCATCGGCGTCGGGACGACGTGGATGACGGTCACTAGCGCGCTCATCGCTGCGACGACGTGGTCGAGTTACGCGGACGTCAACGCCGTTTCGACCTCATTTTTGAATTGGCTCATCTGGATCCAGTTCGCGATGCTGTTCGGCCTCAAGGGCTTGGCCTCGATCGTCATGTACCGGAGTCGGCCGCATGCCGCGTAAGAGGGAGCCGACACTGACCAATTGCGTCCGAGAACTGCGAACGGCCAAATCGGGCATGACCCAGCAAGAGCTGGCCGATCGGGTCGGAGTGACGCGGCAGACGATCGTGGCCCTCGAAGGAGGCGCTTACACGCCGTCGTTGGCTTTGGCTGTGCGAGTGGCCAGAGTGTTTGGCAAATCGACCGAATACGTGTTTCAGCTCGACGATTCTTAGGCAGGGACAGGCAAGGCGCGAATGTCCGGGGAGAGTTGGTTTGTGGAAGCGCAATCAAATCGCGGCACGGACAGGTTTCAAAAAGCTGCCCGTGCCGCGCGATGGAACTCGACTTGCTTTGACGGACGACTGCCGCTCGGCAGCCGCCGGCGACCGGTCTAGCCCGCCAAGGCACTACGGCGGCGCTGATTCAGCTGCCGGCTGATGGCCCAGGCGGCGATCGTCAAGGGCAGGGCGAACTGCGCGATCTGAGCCAGGCTGGGATGTGCGTTCAGGCCCAGGCCAAAGCTCAGGAATCCGCGGCCGTGTTGTTCCGGCGGGGTGGGGCCGCCGAATTTCGTGCCGTGCAACACGCCGCGCGTGTAGGGTCCGCGGATGCCGACGTCGATCATGGCCGGGCCGCTGAGGACGGCCAACAGCAGGCAGGCCGCGAGCGTCCATTTCCAATTCACCTGGCTCTTGCGCGCCAGGCGACAGAAAAACCAGGTTGCCGCCATGATTGGCGTGAGCACCATGGCGCAAACGATGAGCGGCAAGGTGGGACCCGCCCAGCGAAAATCGCCGCCTGCCTGCTCGCCCTGGAGGTAACCCATCAGCGATACCAGCGCAACAAAGCCCGCGATCGACAGCGCCCACAACAGCGGCAGCGCGACGATGGGCAGCACGACAAACGACAGAATGGGGTGCCGGCGGCAAAAATGCGCCTGGGCAAATTCCTTGGCCGCTGTGGCGGCGATCTCGCGCGGCGAGCCGACGTGGTGCGCGAACGTGTGCAGATCTCGAACATCCGTGCTCATGGGATCCTCCAACGAATCGAAGATGTGATCAGACAACTCAGACAGGAGCCGCTCGACATAGAGCGGCGGAAGTTTGCGACGGGCGAGGTCTGCCCGCACTTGTTCAAGCCACGGCCGCGTGTCCACGTTCGCCTCCTTCGAGAGCGTGGTTGATGGCCGCCACGACGCGCTGCCAGGCCCCCACGGTCTCGGCGAGCTGCGCGGTGCCCTTGTCGGTGACGCGATAGACGAATCGCTGCCGGCCCGAAACGGACTCGCGGCTGGCAACCAGCAATTGTTGCGCTTCCAGGCGGTGCAGAATCGGATACACGCAGCCTTCGCCAAACTCGAGGCGGCCGCCGGTGGCCGCCTTGATCGCTTGCACGAGCTGGTAGCCGTACATCGGGCGCCGGGCCACGAGTTCCAGAATGAGCAGCTCCGGCACGCCGTTCAAAAACGCGGGATTGGTCTTGCGTGGGGGCATGGGTGAATTGGCTGTAGGCTGTAGAAACAGGCTGTAGGCTGGAGGACGGATACGAAGAACAACAGGCCGTAGGTAATGGGCGATAGGCTTTGGGCGATTGGCACGGCAACAGCGATTTCCTATCGCCTGGTGCCTATCGTCGATGGCCTCAATTTCGCGATACCTCAAAGTTCGAGGGCGGGCTTGTACCTCACAGCTTGAGGCATGACAAGAGCAGAATTTAGCAGCTAGTGGTCAGTGGTTAGAAACGAAGTGCTCGCCACCGGCCGTACGCTCACGGCCTTCGGCCGCGCGCAAAAAAACAGCGGCCCGATCCGCGAGGGGATCGGGCCGCCGATGTTGACCAGACCTTCTCCTGCGCTTCCGTCAGAAGAAGACCCCAAACACTTCGCTTCGCATTAGCCGCCGCAGCCGCAGCCCGGTTCGGCCGCACAGCTCGGTTCGCAGCAGGGCACCGGGCAGCAGACCGTCACCGGGACTTGCTTGCAAACCACCTTCGGGCAGCAACGCGTTACCGTATAGGCGACCTTTTTCGGGCAGCAACGGGTGACCTGGATGGTCTTCGTCGTGTGCACCGGCTTGCAGATCGTGTACGGCACTTTCTTCACGCGATTCTCGGTCACCATGTGGCAGACCTTGTAGCAGCAGGTCTTGACGCGCTTCTCGGGCACCATGTGGCACACCGTATAGCTGCAAGTCTTGACGCGCTTCTCGGGCACCATGTGGCACACCTTATAGCAGCAGGTCTTGACGTGCTTCTCGGGCACCATATGGCACACTGTGTAGCAGCAAGTCTTGACGCGCTTCTCGGGCACCATGTGGCACACCGTATAGCTGCAAGTCTTGACGCGCTTCTCGGGCACCATGTGGCAGACCGTGTAGCAGCTCGTCTTGACGCTCTTTACGGCCACCATTTGGCAGACCTTATAGAAGCAAGTCTTGACGT
>JBFWOR010000036.1:0-12364 GCA_050250435.1 Pirellulales bacterium
CTGTTGCTGCACCAGGCCCACGGCCGATATCTTGAACTCTCGCGAATACTTCCTGCGTCCCATCGGCATCTCCTTTCGACAGCATTATGCCGTCTCTCGGAGCGCCCACAAAACGTGGGGAAGGTCAATTTGTCCGCCTTTTTTTGTCCCATATTTGCCTCTTTATTTTTCCCCCTTGCCGTAAGTGCGCACTCATGGCCCAGGGGGGCCCCAAATCTGCGCACTTAGAGCGTGCAACAAAATGGCCTTTGGAGAGGGGGACAGTCCCATTTTGCTCCCCGACCATCCTACGGACGGTGCCCGCCGCAAAATCGAGACAGTCCCCGGCCATTTTTGTTAAACGCACCTACTGAGTCCTAGCTAGCCAATGAGCGCGGGGCGACCAACGGACGCCCCGGAAACGCGGACGTTGCGGGGTTGCGTCACAGCCCCTTGTCTGTCTCGGTATCGATAAGTGCCGATTGGGAGCTGCGATCTCCGGCCTTAAAGCTAACCGTCTGACGAAGCAGGTGTCCCTGCCGCCGTCAATGATCGCATGGACAGCAAAAGCGGCAAGCCACGTTTTCGGCCGGCGCGCATTGCGACCGTTCTTCTCGTCAGCGAAGATTGGCGAAGATTAGAGTTCCCTCGACTCTGACCCTTTGGAGATACGGCGATGCTGGAAGAGGAAAGGCACCGGTTCATGGGGAAGGTCAAACAATGACTCCCGTCCCCTTTAATTACTCCCCGGACGGACCTATCCGCAGTTCGGCAAGGAATGGCTGCAATTCTGGATGCGAAAAACGATTGCCGAAAACGCAGGTACAGCAACCGGACGCGATTTTAGGAGGGCCTTCGACACTCCCGTACCGATGTTGACGACCGTCGTGAGCGTGAATCTTAAGAGGGCCCAACAGGAGATAAAATTTGCGGCGCAAGTCTTCCTGCCTTCAACCGGCATCGGCTTCAATGATTGGCCGAAAGGATTCTAGCCAGAGATGACGCTTAAACGACATGAGATTCTGGGCAAGAAACTTCGCACGTCGTTGCAAGAGTGCATCGAGATCTTGTCTGACGAAGACGCTTGGGATGCAAGTAGATCCGTACCGGGACAACCGCACCAGCAACTTGTCAGAGAATCGCAGGTTGCCAGGAGTGTAATCTGTGCTGTCCTGGAGCACCTTGGCTACGGTCCGATCGACAACCTCGCGTGGCGGTTGAACCACGGCGTCGACTGTTCTGTTGAATACTTCTTCGGCGACTGGTGGCGCGGCGACGAGGAGGATGCCAAAGCGCTGGACAAGTCGCGCCCCGATCGGGAGTTGCGATGGTTCGACGTGTTGCCGCACGCGTTGTTGCTCGGCGGTGTGACCGGGCGCTGGAACGATGTGGCCAAGATCTGCTCCTGGTTCGACGCCAGCATCGAAATGGAGTACCGGGGCGGCATGAACGAAGACGCGGACATGCAACTGTTCCTGTGCATCGCGTCCAACCTCAGCCCAGCGCCGATGCCGGGCGTTGATGGCATGCTCGCAAATGTCAAAGCCAGTCGTGCACGGCGTCCCAGACTGCTGTGCGCCGCGTGGGAGGCCGCCTTGGCCAAAGATCAGAAGGCATTCAGCAAGGCGCTCAAAGACTCGGTGAGCCACTTCCTCAAGATCGATGCCCAAGACGTGCCCAACCCCAACTACTGGGTCGCGCTGCACGCGTCCTTCATTTGGCTGTTGGCGGAACGGAACGGACTCGCCTTCCCGGAGCTGCCCGAGCAAGTCGACGCGGCGCTCATCCGCAGGCAGACCATCGGTCTGGCATAGGCTTCCAGCACGGGTCGATCTGCAAATTGTCAATCTGCGCCACACCACGTTCCAGTACGACGACCCGGCGCGGCCGCACTACCTGACCGGCATCCTCGACCCGCGCGGCGTGCAGGTGCTCTCGGTCGAGTTCGATCTGGCCACGGGCCGCGTGACGAGCATCATCGACGCGGCCAACAAACCGGCCGGACGCTACTTCAGCGACTGCAAGAAGGCCAGCAGATCGGCCAGTTGGCGCGGCGCCAGCGTGTTGTACAGGCCTTCCGGCATGATCGACGTGCGGCTGGGGACCATTTCTTCGATGTCGCCGCGCGGCACGCGCACTTCCGCCCGCTCCGCGTTGCGCAGATAAATGGCCGCCGCCGTCTCCCGGCCAATCAGGCCCGCGTGGACTCGGCCGTCGGTCGTCGACACGCTGTAGCTTTCATAGCCGCGGGCCAGGCTGGCGCTGGGAAACATCATTGCCTCCAGCAAGTCGCGCCGGGTGCGCACTTCGCCGATCTTGGACAAATCGGGGCCAATGCGTTCGCCGCGCTGGCCCACGCGGTGACACGCCGAGCAGGCCGCGCGCTGGCCGAAAAAGACATCCTCGCCGGCCACGGGATCCCCCGCGCGCACGAAGTCCAGAATCGCATTCAAGCGCGCGGCTCGATTCGCTTCGTCGGGACTGGCGCGCTTGATCAGCGGCAAGACGGCTTGCTGCACGGACTCTGGATACGTCGCAAAGATCGCGCGCAGCCGTTCGCCCGGGATACTGTCAATGGCGACCGCACGGCCCAGTCGCTCCGACAAGACCAGGCCGATGCGTTCGTCGGCGTGGCCCTCGAATGCGCGCAACAGGCCCGCGAGCTCGAGCGGCCCGAGGTCGGCGGCCAGCCGCGCGGCGGTAAGCTGCTGATCCGGGCTTAATGCGCAGCGGCCCAACGTATCGGCGGCGGCGAGCCGACTGTTTGACGTTCCGCCGTGCTGCAACTGTGCCACCAGGAATTCAAAGACGTCCTGCGGCAATTTCGGGGCACTTTGACCTGCCGCGCGCAGGGCCGCCAGGCGCAGGTCGGCAGGTCTGGCGCCATCGGCGCCAATCTCCAGCAGCCGCTGGGCCAGCGGCCGCGCATCGAGCGAGGCCAGCGACAAGATCGACTGGCGCACGATTTCGTCATCGTTCGATGCCAGGCACCTGGCGACGGCCTCTTGAAATTCGACCGGCGATTCGTCGAGCTCCACTTGCGCCAGCGCATCGAGCAGCATCAGTCGCAGCGGCCGGGCCGTGGCGTCGCTGGCCAAGGCGCCGGCCACGACACTTCGCAGTGCCGGTCGTCCGCCCAATGCGACCACTACACCGCGCGTTAAAGCCAAGTCATCGTCCGATGGCGAGGGCAAAGCCAGCCACTGGCGCACTTTGCCCGCGGTCTGATCGACCCACGCAGGCCGCGCCGCCAGGATGTCGACTGCCGCTCGTCGCAATGCCGCGTCCGCGGTGTCTAACAGCGGCAGAACCTGTTGCTCCGTCAGCCCGCCGGTATCCATCTGGTCGAGCGCCACGAGCGCCGCCCGGCGGACAGCGGGCGATTCGTGCCGCAGGCCGGGCAACGTGGCGTCACGGTCGTTGATCTCGATCAATGCATACACGAGGGCGTGCTCGAGAAATCGATCTGTCGGTTGCGCAAGCGCCGCCAAAAGCGCCGGCACTGCCGCCGGATTGCGCAAGCGGCCCAAGGCCGTGGCCGCTTCGCGCCGCACGGCCGGTTCGTCGCGCGCCACGAGATCCAAGAGCGGCGCCAGGCTCTCGGCGTCGCGCAAATCGGCGCAGGCATGCACGGCGGCCAGCCGCACCACGGCATCATCATCCGAGAGCACCTGCCGCAACAGCATCCGCGCGTTGTCGGAACCGTTGCGCGCCAGGGCCCAGACGGCACTTTGCCGCGCGCGGGGATCTGTGATTTCGAACAACGCCGTGGCCAGCGAACCCATGGCCGCGTCGCCGCGCTCGGCCAGCAGGTTAACCGTTCGTTCGACCACGGCCGGCCGCGGATCGCTGAGTTGATCGGCCATCTCGGTATCGGAAATGCGGTCCCAATCCATTTTCAAGCCGCGCGGATCGTGCACTTGCGCGGCGGCCGTGCGGCGAATGCGATAAATGGCGCCGCCGATTTCCGGTTTGGCAATTTGCGAAGTCGGGCAGCCGATGCGGAACCAGCCGCCGGTGTCGACCACCAGCAGACTGCCGTCGGCATCTTCCAGCACGTCGGTCGGATGGAAGTCAACATTGTTGCTTGTCAGAAAATCTTCGTCCGCGCACGCGAACGTTGCCGCCTGCGGCGTGAGCGTGTGACGCACAACCTTGTGCGTATTGAACTGCGTGCTGAACAGGTTGTCGCGGAATTCCTCGCCCCAGGCGGCGCTCGAATAGCGCGTCAGGCCCGAGGGGGCCACCACGCCAAATCGCCGCAAGGCGGGCAGCAATTCGCCGGTGCGCTTGAATTCGCTCGTGCAAGGATGCTGCTTCGGGTAGACGCCGCCGTACACGAAATGCACGAGCGCATCGTGACGCTCCGCATCCGGATTGTAGAACGTCATGGTGCCGATCATTTCACCGGCCGGCAGGAACGTCACTTCCACGGGATTGTCCATGCCGCCGCCGCAGAACACCTCGACGTCGCTGCCGTCAGGACGGCAGGAAAACACGCGCGCAGCCAGCCCTTTGCTGCGGGTTTTGCCGTCGGCGCCGGCAAACTCGTGGCCATGACGGCCGTCGCACCAGGCGATGCGCCCGGTGGGCGTGAGAAAGCAGCCGTGGATATCGGCCGCGTTGCCGATGAAGCCGAACTTCTGCACCAGTTCTTCGCGCCGATCGGCCACGCCGTCGCCGTCGGTGTCCTGCAAGCGCCAGATGGCCGGTGGGCTGGCCACGTACAGCGCGCCTTGGTACCACGCCGCGCCTTGGGGAAAAGTCATCTTGTCGGCGAAGACCGTGCTACGGTCGAATTGACCGTCGCCGTCGGTATCCTCCAACATGCGAATCTTGTTGGGCAACTGAGCCAGAAGATCCTGGGCCTCGAGGTTCAGCCCGGCGTTATCGGCAACGAACAACCGTCCACGATCGTCGAACCCGGCCATGACCGGATGTTCGACCAGCGGAGCCGCTGCCACGCGTTCTACGGTGAAGCCTTCCGGCACGCGCAGCTCGCCCACGCCGGCGCCCTGCGCAGCAAGTGCGGCCAGCGCCAGCAGGCTCACCGATTGGACCAGCAACCGCAGCGCGTGCATCGGGCGACTATTCCTTAGAGGGTTTGTCGCCGGCTGCGTCGTCATCCTTCGCTTCCGGCGGGGCCGGCTTTTTGGCAGTGTACTTCTTGGCAGTGTCCTTCCTGGCTTTGGCTTTGGCCAGTTCTGCGGCCGCCAGGTCCTTGCCCGCCAGCAGCGATTCCAGATCGCCGGACAGCGCGTCTTCGAGATCGGGCGAGATGCCGATCTTCACCACTTGCACCGTGCCGTCTTTGCCCACGAGCACGGTCTGCGGAATGGCGTTGGCTAGAAACGATCGCGCGACGTCGCCGTCTTTGTCCAGCGCCACGTTGACCTTGAGCTCCGCCTCTTTGAGGAACTTCTGAATGTCGTCGGGCATTTCCTGGATGTTCACCGCAAACAGCAGCACGCCCTTGTCGCGATACTTCCCGGCCACTTTCTCGATGACCGGCATGGCCTGCACGCACGGTCCGCACCAGGTGGCCCAGAAGTCGAGGATCACGACGTTCTTATTCTTGTAGCTGGCCAGGTTGAGCTTGCCGCCGTCGAGCAGCTCAAGGTCCACTTCGGGGGCCGGCTTGCCGAGCAAGGCGTGCGGCTGCGGCTCCACGGCCTTGCGGCCGCCGGTGATCATCTCCATCAACGAGTCGACCTTGGTTGCGTCGTCTGGCGCTTTGAACGCAAACGCATCGGCCGGAAACTTGGGATCAACCTGCCATTCGTTGTAGTTCACGGTGTTGTTGACCTTCAGGCCGGCGACTTGCGGATTGCCACCGCGCTGGGCCGCCATCTTTTCGAAGGCCTTGGCCAGGTCCGGCACAAAGCGGCGCACCAAGGGCTGCTTGCCCGAGTCGATCCACAGCTGCCAATCCATCTGCGGGCCGGTGGCCTTCAGCAGATGGCATTTTGTCTTGTCGACGTCGACCAGGCCGCCGTACTCGATCGACTCGGCCATCTCCACCAACTTCTTGGCGGGGTCCGCGCTCACGATCGACGTGGTTACCGGCGTGGCGTTACCCATCGAGAGCACGCCCATCACGATCGGGTTCTTGAACACGGCGTCGAACGATTCGGGCGCCGGCTCCACGGCGTATTTGCCAAAGCCCTTGATGTAGACGGCAATGTCTTTGCCGTCGGAGACGATCGTTGCGCCGCCGCCCGCGGCTCCATCGGAAACATACGACAGCTTATTGGGGCGCTCGGCGGCCAATTGCTGCGAGAAATGCACTTCTTGCTTCTTGCCCTGCTGTTCGACAGCCAGATCGATGTCTACCTTGACGCTGAAGCCTTTCAGGCCGGCGTAGTACTTGCTGAAGTCGTCGATTACTTTTTGGGCCTTGGCATCGACCTTGGCCTCGGCGGCGGCGGCCGGACGGCTGCGCAGCGACGCCCAACTCAGCAGGAACAGCGAGCACGCCGCGAGAACGACCAGCGATCGTGCAACGCGACGAGGACGGGAATGGGGGCCTGACATGGCGGGTGCTCCGTGGCGTGGAGTTGTGGCGGGATCCGCAGGGGCGACGGACCCAACTCGCGGCCCAGCGCCCTTTGCCGGGAGGTTCGCCCGGCCGTACCAGCATATCAGCCCGGCGCCGCGGGGGCCACCGGCCGGAGTTTGCACGGCGGGGACCGTTCGGGCGGAGCTTTTGCCCGCCGCTCGCCTGCTGTGGCCACAGGCGTTACAGTCAGTTGCGGCGCGACTCAAATGCGGCGCGCCACCGCGATCATCCATCCAAATAAGCTGAGAGACACGAGGGCCTTTTCCCATGCAGCGATTATCGCTGGGACCTTTGTACTATGAGTACAGCCGCCACGTAGAGCCGCGGCTGCGTATCGACTCGGGCGAAACCGTCGTCGTCGAAAGCGAGGACGCCTTCTCCGGCCAGATTCGCACACCCGCTGATCGCCGCGATAAGTCAACCATGCCCTTCAGCAACCCCCAGACGGGTCCCATCGAGATTGCCGGGGCGCAGCCGGGCGACGCGCTGGCCGTGACCATCGTGGCGATTGAACCCACGCGCGGACACTGCGTCACGCGCACCGGCGACGCCGGGCCCTTGGCGCCTTGGCTGGGCAACGACTGCCCGCACGGCACGCACTTGTGCCCCATCCGCGACGGCCAGATTTATTGGAGCGACACGCTGACGATTCCCTATCGGCCGATGTTGGGCTGCATCGGCACGGCGCCGTCGTGGGGCTCTCCCACCACGCTGCCCGCGGGCCCGCACGGCGGCAACCTGGACATCGTCGAAGTGTGTCCGGGCAATACGATTTATCTGCCGGTGTACGTGCCGGGCGGTTATCTCTACCTGGGCGACGCGCACGCGGCGATGGGGCACGGCGAGCTCTCGGCCAGCGGCCTGGAGATGGCGGCTGAAAGCACCATCACCGTGAACGTGGTCAAGGGCCTGACGATTCCCGGGCCGCGCATCGAGTCGCCCAGCGAGATCATGGCCGTGGCAAGTGGCGCCCCCATGGAACGCTCGGCGGCGCAAGCGTTCGCGCGGCTGATCGAGTGGATGGAGGCCGACTACGGCTGGAACCGCTGGCGCGCGTACGACCTGCTGACGCACGTGGCGCGGATGTCGATTGGCTACTACGCGATTGGCACGGTGGCGGCCAAGATCGAGAAGCGGTATCTGACGCTGGCGAGTTGAGGGCGGCTGGGTACTGCACCGCCTGCTGTCAGGAAGCTATTCCTTCTGAGCGCGGTCTGGCCCGGGTGCGGCGACGACGGTTGCCTCGGGGAACAGTTGTTGTGCTTCCGCGATCTGCTCGTCCGTTGGGTTCTCGATCTCGATCCTTGATTCACCCCGCTCGCCGAAGAACCGCAATAGCCCTGGTGGCGATTGACCGGACGTCGCACGGGATGCGGCCCGATGGTCGCTCCGCCACGCCCTTCTTTGCTTAAGCCACTCCAGCTGCGTGAAATACCAAACAAAGACGCTGATGAAAAGCACGCCGAGCAGCATCTTGCGAAGCGAGAATTGCCGATCGCGGCCTCGCAACTCCAGTCCAAAGAAGTACTTCACGGCCAAAAACGGGAGCGCGATCAGAATCGCTCCACAAGCGACGCCCGCCACGCACAGCGCCCAAGTAGGCCAATGGTCTACGCCACCGGTAGACTCCAGGTAGAAGAGCAGCGCCATCAACGCGACATAGATCAAGAACAATAAGCCGGCCACGATGCGCTTGCGCGGCGTAGGATTCTTGTGCTGAGTCATGCTTCCCCCGCTCGCTTAATCAGTGGCGGCTGCAAACTCTTCCGCCACTTGTAGCCTGGTCGATGCGGGCCAGGTGGGGTCAGGCGTCGTGGCGACTGTCGGACCCGCGGCCTATTCTACTGCAGATGAGAGTGCCGCCCACGAGAAGACGGGATGCTTTCGCCCACCCAGGAAATTTGCGAACGCCCACCGCGAGGATTAGAATTTCCCGCTGCGGCGAACCGGGCGATTCCCATCACTTGCCGGCGGAGCTTTTGCGATGCGACGCTTCCTCCTTATTCTCGTGCCGTTGTGTCTATTGGTGTTCGTGGCCCGCTCGATCGGCCCGGTGCAGGCCGACGAAACGGCGCTCGACCGCTACATTGCCCAGCCCGACCCGGCCTACGCCTGGAAACTGGCCCACACGGTTAAGGGCGAAGGCTATACCACGTACGTCATCGACCTCACGTCGCAAACCTGGCGCAGCGAGAAAGACGTCGACCGGCCGGTGTGGAAGCACTGGCTCACCGTGGTCAAACCGGACCAGCTCCAGCATCACACCGGGTTCTTGTATATCGGCGGCGGCAACAATGACGGCAAGATGCCGGCCGACTCCACCGAGCGCACGATCGAGCTGGCCAAGTACACGGGCTCGATCGTCGCGGAGTTGTTCACCGTGCCCAATCAGCCGCTGGTGTTCACCGACTCGAAGGACGAGAAACGCTACGAAGATAACCTGATTGCCTACACGCGCGTGAAATACATGGCTACGCGGGACCCGAGCTGGCTGGTGCGCCTGGCGATGGTGAAGAGCGGCGTGCGTGCGATGGATTGCCTGCAGGAGTTTTTTGCATCCGATGCGGGGGGCAAATGGGCGCTCGAGAGCTTCGTGGTGTCCGGCGGCTCGAAGCGCGGTTGGACCACGTGGCTCGTGGGCGTGGTCGATCCGCGCGTGGTGGCCATCATTCCCATCGTGATCGATGCGCTCAACTCTGAAGTCATCACGCGTCACCACTACGAGGCGTACGGCTTTTTCTCGCCAGCCTTGAAAGACTACGTGCGCCACGGCCTGTTTCCCGAAAAAGTGGGCACGCCCGAGTATCGCGAGATTCTGGCCATCGAGGATCCATACCACTACCGGCATCGCGAGCGACTGAAAATTCCCAAGTATGTGATCAACGCCTCGGGCGATCAGTTCTTTCTGCCGGATAACTCGCAGTTCTATTACCACGACCTGCCGGAGCCCAAGTGGCTGCGCTACGTGGAGAACGCCAAGCACGACCTGGCCGGCAGCGACGCGCGGGAAAGCATCGCGTCGTTCTACTTGTCGGTGCTCGAAGGCGCCCGCCGGCCGAAGTTCACCTGGACGTGCGAAAGCGAAGGCGTCATGCGCGTGAAGCCCGAAGGCCAGGTCGAGCAAGTCAACTTGTGGCAGGCCACGAACCCCGACGCGCGCGATTTCCGCGTCGACACGATCGGCAAGGCGTACACCAAGGCGCCGCTGGCCGCGCAGTCCGACGGCACCTACCTGGCCCAGATCGGCAAGCCGCCCAAGGGCTTCACCGCGTTCTTCGTGGAGCTGGTTTATCCCAGCGGCCACAAGTATCCCTTCAAGTTCACGACCGACGTGTGCGTGGTGCCGGACGTGTTGCCGTTCAAGATGCCCGGGCCGAAGAAGTAGAGCGGTGCAAACGCATTTCGGGAGTGCGAGGCTCTTGTCGAGCCTTTGTGCCTCTCATCGCGCTTTGCCGCGCGGGCGACGGTACGACGCGGAGTGGACAACACTAGTGCGTCACGCCGCTCTGGCGGCCGTTGGTGCTGTTGCCCACGGCTTGTTTGCTCAAGTCGGGCAGCGTCACCTTCAAACCGCGGGCGCGGGCCTGCAGCGCGAACTGGAAGTATTGCAGTTGTCGCGTGGGCTGACGCTGGGCCCATTGATAGGTGGTGGTTACCAACTGGCGCGGCAGCTCTTCTTTTTCGACGAGCTTGACGATCTCGGCGATGTATTCGAACTCGACCGGCCGGCGCGCCTTCAGACCCTTTTCCAATTGTGTCTTCAAGTCCAGGCCCGTCACACCGCCGCCGTCGACCGGGGGCGGCGAGGCCGCGCGGGCCGCGAGGGAGAGCAGCAGCATCGTCGAAAACACGATCGCCAGGGCACGGCGCAACATCGGCATCACCTCGATCCATGAGGGTTCTGCAAGAACTGCAGCAAAATGATGTGACGGGCGGGCCGACTTGTAGCGAACACGGGCAAAGTCGGCAAGAGCGACGCGTTGGCGCAAGCCACCGGGTGCTACTGCTGGCTGGTCCAGCCGTGCTGAATCGGCAGAGAACGAGCGCGCAACAGCGTCCTTCGCGCGACGCCCCATTTCTCCGGCTTGTGCCCCCTGCCCCATTTCGCCAGCGGCCGGCCCCGTTTCTCAGGTGAACCGGCCGGATATGATTGGGGCGAACCCGACGCGCCCTTCGCGGGTCAACAGAGCACTACCATGAACAGCGAAACCCGCCATCCCGATCCCCTGCACGAGCGCGCGGGCACGTTCGGCGAGCTGCTGCGCGTGGCGCTGCCGCTGATCATCAGCGCCGGCTCGACGGCCATGATGTACGTGATTGACCGCGTGATGCTCAGTTGGGAATCGCTCGACACCATGGCCGCGGCGCTGCCCGCGGGCGTGCTGCATTGGAACATCATGGTGCTGGCGCTGGGCACCGTGGCCTACGGCAATGCCTTCATCGGGCAGTACGAGGGCGCGGGCGACCATCATCGCGTTGGCCCGGTGGTGTGGCAGGGTGTGTACTTCTCCTTGGCGGCTGCCGCGCTGGTGGCGCTGTTCGCGCCGCTGTCGCCGGCCGTGTTCCGCTGGTTCGGCCATCCGGAGAACATCCAAGGCTATGAGGTGCGCTATTTCAGCATCATGTGTTACGGCACGCTGCCGCTGTTGCTCGATACGGCCCTATCGTGTTTCTTTAGCGGGCGCGGCAAGACGCTGGTGGTGATGTTCGCCAACATCACGGGCATGCTGATCAACGTAGCGTTGGACTATGCGCTCATTCTTGGCAAGTTCGGCTTCCCGCGCATGGGAATCGACGGCGCCGCGTTGGCCACGGTCACGGCGTTTGCGTGCATCACGCTGATTTATTTGGGAGTCATTCTCTGGACCGAGCGCCGCCACAGCCCGTATCGCCTGTGGGCCGGGCGCCGTTTCGATCGCGGGCTGTTCACGCGGCTGTTGCGCTTTGGGCTGCCGACCGGCGTGCAACAGTTCCTCGATGTCGCCTGCTTCACGGCGTTCATCCAGTTGGTAGCAAGCCTGGGCGCCGACGAATTGGCCGCCACCGGACTGGTGTTCAATTTGAACGGGCTGGTGTTCGTGCCGCTGTTGGGCTTGGGCACGGCGGTCACGGTGCTGGTGGGCCATCGGATTGGCGAGGGCCGGCCGCGGCTGGCCGTGCGCACCGCGTGGCTGGCCTACGCGCTGGCGGCCGTTTACACGGGCCTGTTTTGCGTGGTCTACCTGGCAGTGCCCGACTTGATCTTGCGACCCTACGGACTGGACGATCACGACGCCGTGCGGCAAGTGGTGGTGTACCTGTTGCGCTTTGTAGCGGTGTACTCCTGGTTTGACTCGATGGTGGTGGTGTTTGGCGCGGCCATTCGCGGCGCGGGCGACACGCTGTTTGCCATGCTGCTCTCGTTCACGCTGGGCATCGTGCTGATGGTGCTGCCGACGGGCCTGGCGATCACCTTCACGACCGATGGTTTCGAAGTGGCGTGGTACGCCGTGACGGTATACATCACGGTTCTCGGCCTGGGTCTGCTGGCCCGCTTTCAACAAGGCCGTTGGCAGAGCATGCGGATCATCGAGCACGTCGCGGGCGAAGTGGCCGATGTCGAGACCACGGAGCGCACCGACGAGAGTGACGATGCCGACCGCCCGGTTGGTCAGGCGCTGGGTGCCTGAGAATCTGTCGGTTCGCTCAGGATCGCTGCCCGCCCAAAGCGGCCTGTGAGCCGCTTTCCAAACCCGTTGCTGCGGGCGAGAATGGTATCGATGGCTCAAGCCGTCCCTAGCCGTCCCAAGCGCCTGTAGCTCAGGGGATAGAGCAACGGTTTCCTAA
>JBFWOR010000037.1:0-10755 GCA_050250435.1 Pirellulales bacterium
CCGCCGCGTGTGCCGCTTCCGCTCCGGCTGCGCCTGCGCTCCAGCGGCACACGCGAACCCAAGAGCAAGCAACGTTACCCCAACCCGTACCTTCATAACCCCTGGTACAGAAAATCAAGGCTGGTCATGCAGCCCGCGATGTTCGATACGCTGCACAACTGAGTCGAATGAGCACGCCAACATGGTTGCGTCTGGCGCGTAGACACCAAAGCGTTGCCCGCCGACGTGCAGCACGAACAATCCAAGCGCACGCATACCGAGGTGTTCGTATGCCTGAGCAATACTCGATTCGATGCCAATCCGGTTGATGTCACCGACAATCATTCAAGTGCCCTTCTAATTGCGATTGGAATATCTTCTAATCTGATCGGAGACTTGCCCACTGTCGATCCGTTCCAGCTGGTCCACGGCCGGGCCGTGCAGGTAGCGCGTGGTGGGCGAGAGACTGACGCCGCCGGTGGCCCCATTGGCATCCACCAAATCCAGCACGACCTCGTCGCCGTCGTAGATGTAGTTCTCGATCCGGTCGGTGACCCCGCTGGTTTTCTCCACGCGCCGCGCCACGCGGCGATCGAACACGTCGTATTCGTAGGTGACCGTCTGCCTCCAGGTGCCGGTCGTCTCGTCGAGCTGGCCCGTGCGGTCGTACGTGGCCGGACCCAGGTGACGTTAGCTTCGAGGAGTCGGTTCTGCTGAATCGCCGTCGCCATATACCGAAAGAACAAGGCCAATTTCGAACGTCGCCAGTAGACCAATCAGGAGTGCTGAGCAATTGATCACTGTTAGCCAACGGGACAAATAGTCGCCACGCTCAATAGCAATGTCGATCTCAAGTTTGATGGCGAGAAGTAGCGCGCGTTCGAGCGTTGGCGCAATTGCTCGAATTGTGACCTCGATTTGTTGCAAATGGGCGTCGATGTTCGCCTCATTTGAGAGCGTGCATGAGAAACGATCCTCGACTTTGTCGACACCAGTGTACATCCCGGGCTTCGTCGCATTGAGCAATGCGCCAAGTTCGTCGAAATGGATCTCTGGTCCAGCAAATCTGATAACAGAATACATGCTAATGGGCCTTAGGTTTCCCAAGTTCCAGCCACTCTTCAGCAAGTCGAAAGAAAACAGCGGACCCTAAAAGTAGTCACCGAGCGGCTCAGTGGGCCAACCGTCCTCCGATAATACTTGACGCGCAGTTTTCCGACCCGATGAGGTCAGAATAGCTTCCGGCCGCTCACCGGCACCCGCCCAGTTCCAGATTCCCTTTTCGGTGTTCCATTGCAAGCTGTTCTGCAATTCGTTCAAGCGCGACTGTGATTCTACTTTCGGCAAACCGACCCATCGGAGCGTTGATTCGTCCCGCTTGCTGGCCAACTCAATTAATCCCGCATTCAGCAACGTGATCAAAGCGCCAACGAAATTGTCAATTTCGTGACACGCGCCCTGTGGATTAGCCACAGAATTCGTCAATGACACGACGTTTTCTTCGCCTGCTTCCTCTAGAAGCGCCAGAATACGTCGCTCAAGCCGCGTCAGATGCATGGTTGACCCTCGGCGATATCGTGCTAGTTAGTCAACGTCGTATGTGGTCCCCAAGTTTGGTCAAGGCCAGGCCTGTATCGGTAATGCCAGTAGTTGCCGTCGGACTTATCGAGCTGCCCGTGCGGTCGTACTCGAACGTGACCAGGCCCCTCACGCGTCTTCAGCGGCCGCCAGGCGGCGCGTCGAAATCCACAGGGTCGCCGTAGTGCTGCCGGGCCTCGGTCATCAGCTTTTCGAGCCGCGCTCGCTCGTTCTGTTGGGCCGGTTCGAGGGCCAGGTTGTGCAACTCGTCGGGATCGTGAGCCAAATCGAAGAGCTGCGTGTTTTTGACGCCGCCGGCGTTGTATTGGATCAGCTTCCAGCGCTCATCACGGATCATGCGCTGGCATGCGCGGTAGGCGCCCAAGAGTGTGTCGCGGACGCGCGGCTGCTCGCCGTGGATGACGGGCAACAAGCTCTGTCCTTCGATCTCGGGCGGAACGGCCGCGCCAGCCAGCTGGCAGATCGTCGGAAACAGATCGAAGAGATACACCAGCGCGTCCGACTGGCCGTGCGGAATTCCTGGCCCGGCGAAGACAAGCGGCGGCTTGACGTGCTCGTAGAGGTTCTGCTTGCCCATCAGCCCGTGCCGGCCGCCGATGGCCAGGCCCTGGTCGCTGGTGAAGATAATCACCGTGTTGGCCAGCAGGCCGCGGCGGTCGAGCTCGGCGACGATGCGGCCCACTTCGTGATCCAGATGCGTGATCGTGGCATAGTAGTCGGCCAGGTGCTGGCGCATCGCGTCGGGCGTGCGCGGATGGGCGGCCAGCAGCTCGTCGCGCACTTTCAGCTCGCCGTTGTCGAACGGGTGCTCGGGCAGGAAATTCTTCGACAGGCTGAGTTGCGCGGGCTCGTACATGCGCACGTACTCGGCGGGCGCCGTGCGTGGGTCGTGCGGCACGGGCGGGGCCAGGTAAATGAAGAACGGCCGGCTCGCATCGTGAGCGGCCAGGTACTTCAGTACCTCTTCGGCATGCTGCGTGGCCGAGTCCGGCGTGCGGCCCTGCGTGGAGATGTTGGTGGTGAAGGCCGCGTTGCCGAACGTGCAGGAGTTGTTGGCCTTGCCGCAGTGCAGGGTGGCGTAGCCGGCGGCATTCAAGAGCGATGGCAGCAGTGCCACGCCCTCTGGCGGTTGGGCGGCGCGGGGATTTTCGGGAATGCGCCACAACGAACGGCCGGTAATGAGCATCGTGCGGCTGGGCAGGCACACGGCCGGAATCATCGAGCCCATGCAATAGGCGTTGTGGAAGTGGAAGCCGCGCTCGACGAGGCGGTCGAGATTCGGCGTGCGGATTTCCGGATTGCCCAGCGCGGCGATCGTGTCGTGCCGCTGATCGTCGGAGACGATCAAGAGGATGTTGGGGCGTCCGGGTTCGGCATCGCCCGCCGAGACGGGGTCGGCGTGGCAAAGCACGGCGAAGATGGCCAGCGCCGCGGTTAGGGCGGCAACCCAACGGCGCCGCGCGCATGTTCGGACCGCGCCGCGCAGTCGCTGCGAGATGGTCGAAAGAAACGGCATGGCCCCGTGGGCTCCGGCCAGTGGCGACGCGAGACGCGTGAATCACGAGCGTCGATTATGCAAGGCGGCGCGGCCGATTGCTACAGCCGAGCTGAGCCGCAGGTCGCGCCTTAGCCCGTTAGGAGTCCAACTTAGCGCACCACGGAATTTCGGCATGCCAGCACTGGCCAGACGCCAGTGGCACCGAGAGAGGGCAGAGCCGTGCGACTACGGGCCAATGGGCGCCCAGAGCGGAATCTGCGGCATCAAGCCGTCCTGACGCACGTACTGCCGATTCGTGCCGCCGCGATAGTATTCGCTGGGATAGATTCCCAGCGGATTGACTTTCTTGACCGGCGTATTGGGCTTGGCGACGACCAGGATGGCGTTCTTCTGCCACTGCTCGAGAAACTCGCACACGGGGGTGCGGATGTTGCCGCGAATGGGGTCGGCCAGGTAGGCGTACACCTCGTCGGCGCCGCGGAAGACGGCAAAGTGCTCGTGCTTGCGCACCGTGATGCCGACCACGACCGGCACTTTGCCCTGGGCCAGCTCGTGAAACTGCACCTTGGCCATGGTGGCCTGATAGCCGGCCAGGTTGGCCAGATTGCGCAGGTCGGTCAACGTCAGACCGTTTTCAACGCGATCCTTCAGCTCTTTCTCCGTCAGCTTCAGCTTGGGCAGCAGCTCGAGGATGTTCGCCTCGGCCACGTTGTCGCCCCAGTAGTAGCGCATGATCGTGGCCAGCACGGCCGCGCCGCAGGAGTAATCGTACTTCTGCATCACGACCTGCCGCTCTTTCAGCTCCTTATAGCTCCACACGTACATCCGAACGGTCAGCTCCGGGTTGCGGATCGGAGCGCGATCGCACGTGGCTTGGGCGCGGGCCACGCTCGCCAGCGCGGCAAGCGCCACGACCAGCGCAGCAGTCAGGCTGCGTCGCAGGCCGATCAATCGTGGCTTGGATTCAGCAAGCATGAATTGGGCGTTTGCCAAAGAGGTCCTGTCGGGCCGGCGGCGGCACGTCGCCAGACGCCACGGCCGCGAATCATCAAAAGAACGTAAAGGTGACGCCAAACGACGCGGCCGGAGCAAAGTCGGTCATGCCGACCTGCACAAACGGCTCGACGATGTGCTCGTGCCGCACGATGGTAGCAGCGAAGCGCAGGCTCATGGGTTCCACGTTTGAGCCCAGAATCTGGGTCCGGTCCGCCAGGGCGTTCGAAATGAAGAAGCCGAAGAACGTCGTGCTCAGCGTGACGCGGTCGTTGGGTGCAAACCCGACGCCGAATTGGTAGCTGAACTGCTCGCCCGGGGCGAACAGCACCTGGTCGAACTCGCGCTCGAACAGATGTCGATAGCCGACGCCGTAGAAAGCGATCACCGGGTCGTAGCGATTGATAAACAGCAACTGCGCCCCGAAGGCCCAAAAACCCTGGCCCAGGGCGGCGCCTGGAATGACGCTGCCGACCGGCGCATTGAAGTCGCCGGTGGGAGCCGTCACCGCCAGCGTGGCAACGACGTCGGGAAAGGTCTCTTCGCCGCACAACAAGTGCAGCTGCGCACCGGCCGTCAGGTCGCCGATGCCGCCGGTGGTTTGCGTGACGCTGTCGCCGATCACGGAAAACTGGGTAGCGGAGATACCGGTGGGCAAGGCGGCGAACAACTGCACGTTGGTGCTCCAGCCGTAGCGAACGGCCAGCGGCGTGTAAATCAGTCGATCGCGGATGTGTCCCTGAATGACGCCGACGACGTTGCCGCCGCCGTCGAGCACGGCGAACGGAAAGTCATCGTCAAAGAGCGTGTAGGCAAAGCCGGTGTCGAACTGCCAGTCGCCCGGCTCGAGCAGGACGTCTTGCTCGCGCAGGAACTGCAGCGCGTTGCTGACCGGCGCCTGGCCGAACGTTTGCGGCTCGCCATCGGCTTTCCTGGTTGCCGACGGCTTACCGGGTTCGACCGGCTCGTCCGGCGGCGGCGGCACAGGCTCGCCGGGAACCTCCTCTTGCTCCGCGGTCAACAAGAACGGAGAAGGGGCGCGGGGAACGGTGAACGCAAATTCCTCGCGGCTGGTGCGCCGGATCGGCGGGCCGCTCGGAGCCAGAAAGCTTTGCACGCGCGAGGGCGCGGCTTCTGGATACGTGACGCCGGCCTGCTTCGAGGGCGCCGGCGCGGATTGCGCGATCGGTACGGCGGTCGACGGCGGCTTGGGCGCAACTGCGGGCCGACTGGCCGGCGCTTTGTTAGACGCAATGGTGGTGGCCGCGGGTGGCGCCTTGGCCGACACTGCCGCCGAAACCACTGCTGGCGCGGGCGCCGGCAGTACCGTGGCCGGAGCCAATCGCGAGACCGGTGGCAGGCGTCGCACGTCAGCCGGTTCTTCGGCCCGGGCGATGGGCGGCAGACTGTATTGTCCTGCCGCGACAAGTCCCAGCGCGATCGCTGCCGCCAGCGCACGCACGGTGGGCCACGCATTTCGCATTCGGGCTGTGGCGCCGCATACAGATCTCATAACCGCCCCCCACCCAAGCCTGGCGCGGCAAGCCGCGCTCCCCTGCTGGATCGATTCCCCTGATGTTGCACCAGGCCGACCGCGCCGCCGGCTGAGCCGGTACTTTCGCGATTGGGACGAGAGTGCCGACGGGCGGCAATCTCCTCCTGGTGCGTTTAGTTGGATCGACCGCCACGACCGGCAGAATAAGAATGTTCGGCAGAAGCGGCACAATCGGTAAGGCTTGCCTAGTTTCTCAGGCGGTCGCGATCGACCGTTGGCGACGTGGTGCACGCCATACCGCGAGCAGCGGGCCAGTGCGATCGAGCCGTAACTCGAAAGCCAGTCGGCAGATTTCGCACGTCTCGCTACCCACCGGCGGGCCCCGTCCGACAGATGACAGCAATTCGCCGCCAGCAAGCCGCGGCGAGAAAATGTAGCGATCGCGTGGGCGATGCGGATTCAGCCGAGGCTAGCGGTTTTAAGCGTCGAATCGGCAGTGCCTCGTGGTATGAATTTGTCCGATTTTGCGGACGATGATTGTTGCAACGAAAAGCACGGCGGCGACTGGCTCGCTTCAGTTGCAGCCCACGCCAGACGGAGTCCCCCGGACAACGTCGCGACGTGGGCCTGATTCCCGCTCGGGAGTCAGACCGCAGACACGTTCGTGTTGGTGCTTTTCGCGGAACGCCCATCACATCCACAAATCACCTCTCTTTTCACTTCACTGAGGCAGACCAGCTCTGCCGCTCTCCCTGGAGGGATGAGATCATGAACGTTAGGAAGCAATGGTATTGCGCGGTGGCCCTGGCGCTCTGCAGCGGGCTGACTGGGATTGCGCAAGGTAACGACGCGAGCACTTCGGAGCCGTTCAATGCGGGACCGTCGCTCGTGCGGTTAGCCGGCGGCACCAGCTGGAATGAAACGCAACCGGAACCCGCGGAGCCGCCTTCGCCGTTTGCCGAGGAGCCGGTGGCCAAACCGGAATCGGCGACGGAATCTGTGGTGGCCGGCCCCAGCACTTGCACAACGGGCTGCGCCAGCGGTTGCACGACCGGCTGCGGCTCGTGCCAGTGTGTGGACGAATGCTGCTGTGCGCCGCAGTGCTCGCTGATTGCCTCGGCCGAGGCGACGTTCTTCTGGCCGCAGTTCAATCGCGGCTTCTTGACGAACTCAGTGAACAACGGCACCGGCCAGATCGACTACCGCTCCGATTCGCGGCTGGGCTCGGTAGACGGCGGATTGCTGGTGGCACCGCGGATCACGCTGGGCGTGCAAGGCTGCAAATGGGGCCTGGTGGGCCGCTATTGGTATTCGTCGCCCTGGGCCACGGCCTACACGCCGCCCGACATCACGTTGGAAACTCCGGGCGTGATTCTGTTCGATAACTTCCGTGCTTACACGGTCGACCTGGAACTGCAACGCCGCTTCTATACCGGCTGTTGGACCGGCTACGGCTTGTTTGGCGTCCGTTACGCTTCGGTCGACAACGACCGCACGCTGAACGCCACCAGCCTGCGCTTTGTCGATCCGGACAGCGCCGACATCCTCACCTCGTCGAGTTTTGCAAGCCAGCAATTCAGTGGCGCCGGCATTACGTTTGGCTTCTGGGCCACCCGCCCGATCTGCTGCGATTCGCCGCTGAAGTACTTTGTGGCGAACCGCTATTCGTTCCTGTGGGGCAACGGCAGCGCGGCCTCGCAAACGACGGCCAGCATCGTGACCGTGCCCGATGGATTCGCGGCGGCCGCCAACGGCGCGGGCGCTACCGGCCAGGGCGATCTGTTCATCGCCGAGCTGCAACTTGGTTTGCAATGGGAAGCTCAGCTCAAGTGCTTCCCCGGACGCGCCTTCGTTCGCTCGGCGCTGGAGTATCAATACTGGGATAGTAACGTCGGCCTGGACACCTCGGCCAACTCGTTCGCGGCGGTCGATAGCGGCGCGAATGCCTCGGTGACTGCCTCGGCCGGCGACTTGCTGTTCGACCTGATCGGTTTCAACCTGGGCGTGGGCATCACGTACTAGGAGAATTGTTGCCGGGGCTCCGCTCGGCACCGGCCAATCGTCAGGTAGAAACGACACGGCCCTGCCGCCGAATTGCTCGGCGACAGGGCCGTTTGTCTTATCGCGAGATCGGACGAGCCGATCGGGTTGCGTAGCGATGCTTAGCGAGCGCGAGCGAAAGCGCCGCCGCCAGCGAAGTTCACGCTGACCTTGGTGCCGTGGCCGTAGCTCGTTGCGTTGCCGGCAAAGCTCAGGCTGCCACCGACGGCCGACGAGCTGCCGCGGTAATGGCTGGCATCGGCGGCGTAGCTGTTGGACGCCTCGGCACCACCATTGCGGTTGGTGTAGAGAACGCTGCTACCGCCCCAAACGCTCGCCGAGGTGCCCTTGCCACGCACGGCCAAACCGGCATCGTCCGACATGATCTGGACGCCGCCGAAGCCCATGCTGCTGAGGGTCGTAGCCGGCACGCTGGCCACGTCGCCAGCCGAAACCGGAGCCGCAAACAAGGCAATCAGGCCCAGCGCGGCGCAAATGATCATCGCATTCTTCATCGTAGTTGTCCTTTCAAGGTGGAGTGTCAAACCAGATTGCGCACCCGCACCCGGGATCCACGCGCGGACGCGTGTTCAGCCAGGCCGGATGATCTATTTCGCCGCAGAGATGCCGGGTCCCTTCTGCGACCGACGTTACCGTCTCGTGACGCTGCGCAGCAGTCAGAGTGGTAGATTAGATAGGATGAGGCGTTATGTCAACTAGCGTGTTCTGTTTGCTAAACACATAAATAGGTTGATTGGGAATCATGGTGATAATTTAAACAAAAGTGCCGTCCACATAATGCATTAGCACCACATGGACGGCACGATCTGACACATTTTTCGCTCTGGAATTGATGCTTCAGAAGCACCTCATCCCACACAGCTCCCCCAGTATATCCAGTCGATCTATACCGTTTATACAGCTCATGCAACTCCATTCTCCAAATCTCTAGGCGGCACCATACTCGCGCTTCGTGGTGATACCCGGCAACGGCACGGGGTACTGGCCCGCTGAGTCGGCCTGAATGGGCGCCGGGCCGTTGACCACGAGCTTGTCGACGTCGGGGGCGAACTCATGCTCGCAATTGAGCATCTCATCGAAGGTAACCACTCGGCCGGTATGAGCCGCCATGCGGCCCATGGAGGTGACCAGGCTGGCTTCGACCCCGCGCTTCACTTCGTTGTAGGGCTTGTCCTGGCGGATGGCCTCGATCAGATGGTCCCATTCCAATTGGTAGGGATTCGGCTCGGGCGGCGGGAAGCGCCACACGAGATCGGCCGACGTGATGTTGTGCCCCTTGTAGATGCGGCACTTGGCCGGCGAGTGTGACGACGTGGAAATGATCGCCGAGCCCTTCGTGCCATGGGCATAGCTGGCGAACTCATCGTGGCAGCCGGGAATGTTGCGGCCGTCGAGCCACAGCTTCGTGCCGTCGGCAAACGTGTATTCGACCGAGTAGTGGTCGAAGTTCTGATCGATATTGTCGCCGCGAAAATGGCGGCCGCCCAAGGCTTGGGCCCGCACGGGCCAGGCGTTCTTCATCCAGCAGCATTCGTCGATATTGTGAATCAAGAAGTCGCTGTAGCAGCCGCCGCTGGCCCAGAGGAAGCTGTGGAAGCGCTCGATCTGCCACATCAGCTCGTTGGCGTCGGCCGGCTTGGGCGGCGAAAACGCGGAGCCGATAGGGGGCGTCATGCGATAGGCGCGCAGCATCGTGATATCGCCGATTTCGCCATTCTGAATGCGAT
The DNA here is from genome assembly GCA_050250435.1 of Pirellulales bacterium. Lineage (GTDB taxonomy): Bacteria > Planctomycetota > Planctomycetia > Pirellulales > PALSA-1355 > JBFWOR01. The sequence continues at coordinate 9,353 of JBFWOR010000037.1, forward strand.
CGAACAGCTCTTGTCGGGCTTTGCAATGTCGACACATCAGACCGACGGCCACTTTGAGATTTTTGGCCGTGGCCTGTTCGGCCAGCTCCAGCATGCGTCGCGAGGTAGGCCCGTCGACGGTGACGGGCTTTTCCATGAAGACGTTCACGCCTTTTTCAATGGCGTATTTGAAGTGCACCCAGCGGAACGCGGGCGGCGTGGCGAAGATGGCCACGTCGCCTGGCCGCAGCGTGTCGATCGCCTGCTTGTAAGCGTCGAAGCCGATGAACTTGCGATCGTTCGGCACGTCCATCCGCGCAGAGAACTGATCGGACAGCGCCTTGTGGCTGTTGGCCAGGCGATGCTCGAACACGTCGGCCATGGCCGTCAGTTTGACGACGCCCTGCTGCTCGACTCCCAGGCAGTTGGCCGCGGCTCCTGTGCCGCGTCCGCCGCAGCCGACCAAGGCCACTTGCACGGTGCTGTCTTCGGCGGCGTGGACCGCGGGCACGACCATGCTGGTCAGCGCGCCGGCGGCGGCGATGCGGCCGGAATTCTGCAGAAACTCGCGGCGCGAGCTGGCGGAACGGGGAGCATTTGCGGATTGGCTCATCGGGGGCAACTCCTGGATCTCACGGGAGGGATTGAGTGCGGACGGGCAGGTTCAAGGCGGGTACGCACGCGTGCCTGTCAGTCTAATTGACCGGAGGATGCGGTTCCAGGGCCGAAGACCGGCGTGACGCCGGCAAGGTCAGGCTCGGTCCGTTCCCGGCACATCGCGATTTGCCGACTGTTTTTTGAACCACGATGACACCACGGCACGACGGACAAGAGCCTTACACGAAGAACGCAAGGGCACGAAGGCACACGAAGTGATCGGCCACCGACGGCACCGAGGGACACAGAGAAGGACGAAGCATGGACGGGCCTCTTGTGCCTGCGGCACCGTAGACGCCGCGCGGCATCTGGGTGACTGGTTAGTGATCAGTGATCAGTGGCCAGAAAAGATGCACTGGCGAGACGCCAGTGGCACCGGAAAGCTACGGCACACGGCGTGTGCCGGCTACAGAAGACTGAACTCTGGCGAGTTCAGCTACGGAGGAACTAAAAATCCCCCGGCCGAGCAGGGGGCTGAACGAGCGCACGCAGTTGTTCTTCTCTAACCACTCTCCCCTCTCTTCCAGGTGGCCAAAAACTTCCGTTGCATTCACGCTGTAAATCCGTATAGTGCAAAGTAGACTGCTTGGACGAAGGTGGACTGCGGGAGAACTCGTTAACGGGATGTGAAACTTCGGATGCCGCGCCGTGTCTTGTCCGCGCGTGCGTTCGGGCCTCGTGCCCTCTAAAGTCGCCGGTGGGGCGCCGCCATGCGTAAGCCGCCCCCGAGAAAAGCCGCTGCGATGAGGCTCGCGAGAGGAGCGGCA
>JBFWOR010000038.1:0-8430 GCA_050250435.1 Pirellulales bacterium
GGCGGGGCGGCGGACGCAAACCGTTGGGAGCAAACACCAGAAACGCGAAACGCCCAGTCGTCGATCGCTCGACGCCGGGCGTTAACTGGTGTGCCGGGTTGGTTCGTGAAAATCCAAAAAGCTCCCCCGGAAGGACTCGAACCTTCGACAAGCCGGTTAACAGCCGGCTGCTCTACCAACTGAGCTACAGGGGATTAACTCACCTCGTTCCCATTTGACAAGCCGGTTAACCCCGACGGGTCGGGACTCTACCAACTGAGCTACAGGGGATCGGAACGAATTATCCTAGTTTCCGTGGGCCAAACTGGCAAGCCGCGGTTACGGCGCGTGCACGCCACGCGGCAAGCAACGACGAACCGCTCGCTGGCACGCACGATCGCCACCGCGTCGCGCCGGCAAAATCGGCCCGCGCCCCACCGATTGAGCCGTCCTCAGACACGTCATGCCGTCAGGCCCAAACACAAGTCTAGCACGTGCGGCACGACCGGTTTTTTGGACAACGCACGTTTTGAGTGCTACTATTGCACAGGCTTTGCCGCTTGGGCAAAGTCCTCCCACCTGGCCTGCCCCGAGGTGCGACCGCGCGCGGATCGCGGATCGGCACCGCCCAACGTCCTGCACCGCCCGGCCTGGAGTGCCGGCCCACCGGAGTCAAAAGGATTTGCCATGCCGCAATCGCAACTCGCCGATGGCACCCGCCGCGTGGCGATCGAAAACGTCGAGCCGTCGATCGACGGCGGTCGCTTCGCCGTCAAGCGCGTCGTGGGCGATCGCGTCGTCATTACGGCCGACGTGTTTGCCGACGGGCACGACGTGGTCGTGGCCCGGCTGCTGTATCGCCGGCGCGGCGCCGCCGACTGGATCGAGACGCCACTTGCGGCGCTCGGCAATGATGCCTGGCAGGCCGAGCTCGTCGTGGCAGAAACCGGCGCGTACGAATTCACGATTGTCGGCTGGGTCGATCCTTTCGAAACCTGGCGTCGCGACCTGGAAAAGCGCGTGCAAGCGGGCCAGGACGTCGCGGTCGATCTGCAAATCGGCGGCCAACTCGTGGCCGCGGCCGTCGATCGGGCCGCCGGCAAACAAGCCCGCGAAGACGCCGCGAGGCTGCGTTACTGGCAAGAGACGCTCGCTGCCGGCGCCACCGGACTGCAACCCTACCTGGCTGGCGCGGCCGAGGTGCTGGCGCTGATGGAGCGCCATCCCGACCGCACCCACGCCACCCGTTGCCCGAGCCCGTTCAGCATTGTGGTCGACGCGCCCAAAGCCGTGTTCAGCACCTGGTACGAGTTGTTCCCCCGCTCCTGCGCATCCCAGCCAGGTCAGCACGGTACGCTGGCCGACTGCATCAACTGGCTTCCGCGCTTGGCGGAGCTGGGCTTCGACGTCGTGTACCTGCCGCCCATCCATCCGGTGGGCACCACCTTTCGCAAGGGCAAGAACAACGCCGTCAACGCCGAGCCGGGCGACGTCGGCTCGCCCTGGGCCATCGGCTCGCCCGATGGCGGGCACAAGGCCATCCATCCGCAGTTGGGCACGCTGGCGGATCTCGAGCGGCTGATCAGCGCGGCCGGCGAACGCGGCATCGACATCGCGCTCGACATCGCGTTTCAGTGCTCGCCCGACCATCCCTACGTTCGCGAACATCCCACGTGGTTTCGACAGCGGCCGGACGGCACGGTGCAGTACGCCGAGAACCCGCCCAAGAAGTATCAGGACATCTATCCGTTCGATTTCGAAACGGCCGACTGGCAGGCGCTGTGGCGCGAGCTCACGGACGTGTTTCTGTATTGGGCCGCGCGTGGCGTGCGCATTTTCCGCGTCGACAACCCGCACACCAAGCCGTTCGCCTTCTGGGAGTACCTGATCGGCGAAGTGAAGGCCCAGTATCCCGACGCGATCTTTCTCTCCGAGGCCTTCACCCGCCCCAAGATCATGTACCGCCTGGCCAAGCTGGGCTTCACCCAGTCGTACACCTATTTCACGTGGCGCACCGGCAAGGCGGAGATTGCGGAGTATTTTACCGAGCTGACGCAGACCAAGGTCCGCGAGTTCTTCCGGCCCAATCTGTGGCCGAACACGCCCGACATTCTGCCCGGGCACTTGCAGACGCTGGGCCGGCCGGCATTCATCGCGCGGCTGGTGATGGCCGCCACGTTGGGCGCCAACTACGGCATCTACGGCCCCGCGTTCGAAACGCTGGAGCACGCGCCGCGCGAGCCCGGCAGCGAAGAGTATCTGAACTCGGAGAAATACGAACTGCGGCGTTGGAACTTTGACGCGCCGGAGGCGATCGGCCCGGTCATTGCCAACGTCAATCGCATCCGCCGCGAGAACTTGGCGCTGCAATCGAACGACGGTCTGCACTTCCACGTTACCGACAATGAGCACCTGCTCTGCTATAGTAAGCGCGATGCCGAAAGCGGTAACCGCATCGTGGTGGTGGTGAACCTGGCCATGGCCGGCATCGAGCATGGCTTCGTCACACTCGACCTGGCCGCCCTGGGCATCGACGCCGACCGGCCGTACCAGGTCCGCGACCTGCTGAGCGCGACCGCGTTCACCTGGCAAGGCTCACGCAACTTCGTAAAGCTCGACGCGCAGTTGTGGCCGGCACACATTTTGCTGCTCGAACAAGCCTGATCGCGTTGGGGACTGTCCCGATTTTTCGGCGGGCGCATCCTTAGTACGCTGCGGCGGAAAGAAATGGGACGGCCCCCCTCTGCGACCCGAATCGACTTGATTTACGAGACCTGAAATTCGTCAAGGATGAATCGATGGAGGACTCGCGTGTTTCGCCGGCCGCTGCCGACGCGCTGCCGATCGTGGTGGGCGCGACCCATTGGCAGCAGCTACTTTCCGGCAAAGGCCGCGCTGCCCTCGAAGCCGCGATCGCCGCCGGACTGCCCCAGCGGCGCTGGTTTGGCTCCAAGACGCGTGCCGTCCGTGGGGCGCGCATCGTTGACGCGTTGGAAATCTCGCCCCGCGCGCGGTTGTTGCTGGTCGATGTGCGCTATGACGACGGCCCGGCGGAGGTCTATCAGCTTCCGCTGGCCTTGGCCGAGCGCGAGCAGGCCGCGCAGGTACTGGCCGACGCATGTTGGGCCGCTTGGGCGCGGTGCGGTGGGGAGGGAGCAACGCCAGTCTCGTCGTGCCTGCTCTACGATGCCGTTGCCGACGTCGAGTTTCGCGCCGCGCTCCTGGCCCATCTGGACAATAGCGCGAACATTCCCGGCGAGTCCGGCACACTTGTGGCCTGGCAAACCCCCGGCTTTCGCACGGTCCGAGGTGTATCGTCGGCGGTCCTGCCGTCGCGCCTTTCGCAGGCCGAGCAGTCCAACACGTCGCTCGTCTACGGCGATCGCCTGATCGTGAAGCTGCTGCGACGCCTCGACGCCGGGCTGAATCCCGACCTGGAGCTGAGCCGCCATCTGAACGCGCGCGGGTTTTCGCACACGCCGCCGCTGGCCGCTTCGATCGAGTATCGCGCCGCCGGACACGAACCGTGGGCCTTGGCCATCGTGCAGCAGTTCGTGCCGAACCAGGGCGACGCCTGGCAGTATTTTTTGTCGCGCCTGTCGGGCGAGCTCGCCTCGGCGACGGCCCGCGCCGACGGCACTGCCGAGTCGGCGCTCGACGCTGCCACTTCCACGGATGCCGCGGGCCTTGTGACGGCTGCCCAACGTGCCATTCCGGCGCAGGTCACCGCCGCGTTCGCCGCCTCGCAGGCCGACGCGACACGACTGGGCCAGCGCACTGCCGAAATGCACCTGGCGCTCGCGGATCCCGCCGGCGATCCGTCGTTCGCGCCCGAATTGCAAACGCTCGTCGATCAACAGGCGTTTGCCGTCGCCGCGCAGACGCTGGTCGCCGACACCTTTGGGCTCTTGCACCGGCAAGCGTCGCAGCTGCCGGCCGGACTGCGCGCGTTGGCCGACGAAGTGCTCGCCCGCCAACTGCGCGCCGCCGATCAGCTGCAGCAATTCGCCGCGCAGCTCATCGAGGTGCAGCGCATTCGTGTGCATGGCGACTATCACCTGGGCCAGGTGCTGGTTGCCGGCGACGATTTCATGATCATCGATTTCGAGGGCGAGCCGGCCCGGCCGCTCGCCGAGCGCCGCCGCAAGCAGGTGGCGCTGCGTGACGTGGCCGGCATGATCCGCTCGTTCCACTATGCCAGCCGCACCGCGGCCACGGCCGCGCACTTCGCCGCGGGCCAATCCGCCGCTGCCTCGGCAGCCGATGCCGCGCGCGACGAAATCAATCGCCGCGCCGCCGCCTGGTGCTATTGGACCAGCGTGGCGTTCCTGGCCGCGTATCGACAAACCGCCGGCAGCGCGATCTTCTTGCCGCGTTCCGACGACGCGTTCGCCCGGCTGCTGGCGGCGTGTCTCTTGGAGAAAGCGGTCTACGAGCTGCGCTACGAGCTCAACAACCGGCCCGACTGGGTCTATCTGCCGCTGACTGCGCTGGCGGAATTGCTGGCCTAAGGGTGTCGCTGGATGTTGCGTGCCACTGGCGGCTTGCCCGCCAGGGTGAACCGTCACAGGGGTGGCACTGGCGTCTCGCCAGTGCCTGCGCACGAGGAACGGAGGCTGTCCCCAGCGCCGGCTCACCCCTTCTTCAGCTCGGCCGCCACGTCTTCGGCCTTGCGCATCGCGCGCAGCAGGTTGCCGCCCAGGATCTTCTTGATGCCCGCCTCGCCATAGCCCCGGTCGAGCAGCCCCTGCGTGATCCGCGGATACGTGCTCACGTCTTCCAGCTGGGCCGGGCAGGTCTCGATGCCGTCGAAGTCCGACCCCAGGCCCACGTGGTCCACGCCCGCCACCTTGGCAATGTGGTCGATGTGGTCGAGCACCACGTGAATCGTGCCCGGGTCGATCGGGTGTCGGGCGGCCCAGCGGCGAATCTCAGCGCGAATCTGTTGGCTGTCGTCGCCATATTTGGCCTGCAGCTCGCGCAGCATGGGCAGCAGGTCCTTGGCCCGCGCCGCCGCCGAAGGCACCACAAACCCGGAATAAAAGTTCACCATCACCACGCCGCCATTCTCAGCCGTCAGCCGCAGCACCTCGTCCGGCACGTTGCGCGGATGGTCGGCAATGGCCCGGGCCGAAGAGTGCGAAAAAATGACCGGCGCCTGGCTGATCTTCAAGGCGTGCTTCATGGTCGGGATCGAAACGTGTGAAATATCAACCAGCATGCCCAGGCGGTTCATCTCGCGCACCACTTCCTCGCCAAAAGGCGACAGTCCGCCGACCCGCTCGTCGTCGGTGGCGCTGTCGGCCCAGTCGAGCGTGTCGCTGTGTGTGAGCGTCATGTACCGCGCCCCCTCGGCATACAGCTGCCGCAGCACGGCCAGCGAGTTCTCGATGGAGTGGCCGCCCTCGACACCGATCAGCGAGGCGATCTTGCCTGCCGCGCAGGCCCGCTCGATGTCCTCGACGGTGCCGGCGAACTCGAACACCTCGGGATAGCGCTTGAGCATGGCTTTGACGATGGCGATCTGCTCGAGCGTGGTCGACAGCGCCTTGCCTTTGTGGCGCGTGCCGGACGGCACGTACACGCTCCAGAACTGGGCCTTCACGCCGCCCGCGCGCAGCCGGGCGATATCGGTGTGCAGGCCGGGCTGCGGCTGGGCGATATCGAGCTTGTCGAACGTGGACGAGCCTTCCGTGCGAATCTTCCACGGCAGGTCGTTGTGCCCGTCGACGAGAAGGGCGCTGTCGTGAATCGCCTGGGCGCGATCGGAGACGACAATCGGGCCGCGGTTGACAGGAGCGTTCGTGTCGTTAGCAATCGTCACGCCAATAGTGATCGATTGCAAGGAGATGACAGTTACAGCTAAACCGATTCTCAAGGGTACACCTCCGTCCACTAGTGTGTCAGTGTCGACTGTTGATCAAAGTAGGCCAATGGTCGTCCTAGGCGAATGGCCGCCGTTGCACCATTAAAGGTTCGTTTGTGATCCTTGAACACCCCTTCAGATCTCGCTCTAATAGGGGCTCTGTGACAACCAGCGGCGGGCCATATGCTGAATCCACCAGCCCCATGCGTTCGTGGCAACTGCCTCCGAAGCCACATAGGCTGTGCGCCGCGCCAATGCATCTTCTCCAAGAAACGTTAGCGCGCATGCAATGAGCCAGCCGTCGCCGACGCCAATAAAGACCTTTATCTCGTATGCGCAGCACGACCGCAAACTGGTGGATCGTTTTCTGTCACACCTCGCCCTCCTAAGTCGCGAAGGAGTCATCGAGCCCTGGGTTGATCGTGAGATTCCTTTGGGCTCCAACTGGCGCGATGCAATCAGCAAAGAACTGAAGCGCTCGGGTATAATACTGCTATGCATCAGCGCCGATTATCTGGCATCGGACTACTGCTATGGGATCGAGCTTAAGCGTGCACTCGCAATGCACGATGCGGGTGAGGCCGTTGTGGTTCCAATCATTCTTCGCCCATGCGATTGGCACTCGGCACCATTCGCGAAGTTGCAATCACTTCCGCGGCGGCCAGTAACAAGCTACGCAAATATCGATGAAGCTTTTCTCGAAGCATCGCGTGATATTAGGCGGATTGCATTGTCGGCGCTGCCGTCGCAAGGGCTTTCGCACTCACAGAGCATTGAACTTAAAATCGATCGCGAATTTGATAGTTTCGGAGAAGACGAAAAGCGGCGTCTCCTCGAGGCAATTAGGAAGCTCCTCGATCTGGACAAGGACGTCGGCGTTAAAGTACGCAGGGGAAGCCTCCTTTTGCGGCTTAGACTGTCGCGAACAGAAGTTGAGCGGCTTCAGCGCGCCGCACACGATGGCGAACTCGGTGAATTCAACGTTGTCGAGGCCCAAGTGGTGATGGAGGAAGACCAGAGTGCAACACCTACAGCGACTGACACCCGCCCAAAGGTCTTCATCGGTTCGTCGACAGAGGGATTGGAGATTGCTGAAACAATCCAAGTCACTCTCGACCATCTTTGTGAAGTAACGCTCTGGAATCAGGGAATCTTCGCCTTCGGACGGACGACACTCGAGGTCCTCACACAGAAACTGCAGGAATACGACTATGCCGTACTGGTCATGACACCGGATGATTTCACAACCAGCCGCGGTTCGGACTTCCTGTCGCCTCGTGACAACGTAATTTTCGAACTTGGTTTGTTCATGGGCTTTCTGGGACGTGATCGTACAGTTATCGTTTTTGACCGAACTGCGGACTTGAAGATTCCAACCGATCTTGCCGGAGTAACCACTGCGACATACCAGCGTCACACCTCGGGTAACCTTGAAGCTGCTCTGGGGGCACCATGCGCGCGGCTCAAGAAACACATTCGCAGCCATGGTCTTCGACATCGCTGACTAATCGAATCGACGTTTACTGCGCATGCGCCAATTCTCGGAGGAATAGTTCAATGCAGCAACGGGTTTTTGTTGCATGCCCAATTGGAACTGAAGATAGTCCAGAACGTACTCGGTCGGACAAACTGCTTAAATTCGTCGTCGCGCCCGTTGTCAAGGACTACTTTGGCGCTGCGTCCGACGACGTCGTCGTGAGGTCGGATACAATCGGAGAGCCAGGTAGAATCACCACGCAAATCCTTCGTGAACTAGCGGACGCGACTGTCGTGCTTGCGGACTTGACGGGGACCAACCCAAACGTGATGTATGAGCTTGGGATCCGGCAGGCGCTTTTAAAGCCGTTTGTGCTTCTTGCTGAGAAGGGGCAGAGACTCCCCTTCGATCTTAACGACTTTAGAACAGTTTTCTATCAGCTTGATCTCGAACACTTTGAAGAGGCGCAAAAGGAACTCCGTTCCCATATAGAGAAAGCGGTCTCTGGCAATGCGTCGTCAGTCGACGAAGCGCTATTTGCGGGGCCGAAGCAAGAGTCCGAGCAAGGCCACGACAGCGGTAGTCGCGGATTGCTGGCGGTCGTCGAGGTGTGCGAAAACATCTTGAAGGAGACGTTAGCAACCAAAGATCTTGTATCCGTAGTGGGAAATATTGCGCTCGGACTGCGCGAAGACAAGGAAGAACAGGCGCGGATACGCAAGGAGGAATCGGAAAAAGAGATGGGTATGTTTATGATGTCTCAGTTCTTTCAAAACCCGGAGAGTGTTGACAAGCTCCTTCCAACATTGCAGCGACTCGCAGAAATGGGCAAGTCATTGGAGGGCGGACGTTTGCCGACGAGCGGTCATCAAGCTACCGATCAGCACCCGAATCAACGCAAAAGGCGTCGGCCCGAATAGCTGCCGCTGACCTTCCCCACGTTTTGTGGGCGCTCCGAGAGACGGCATAATGCTGTCGACCGGAGATGCCGATGGGACGCAGGAAGTATTCGCGAGAGTTCAAGATATCGGCCGTGGGCCTGGTGCAGCAACAGGGCTACACGGTGGTCCAGGCCGCCAAGAGTCTGGGCGTGGACCCGGCCTCGCTG
>JBFWOR010000039.1:0-2450 GCA_050250435.1 Pirellulales bacterium
TCGAAGTTTTTGCCGAGAACGTCGCCCGCTACGGCTTCCACCAGCAGCCCAAGCTGGCAGAGTGCCTGGCGCTGTTCAACGACAAGCAGCGGGGGCTATTGAAAGAGGGAGCGGCGGGCAAGAAGCGCGGCGCGAAGTTTTCCGAGCCCGCCAATCCTGGGCCAGCGAATTCCAAAGGCGCTGTCAATGGCGCGCAGCTGAACGGCCATGCCGCCGGCGGCCTCGATCCGTGGGGCGTGTCGATCGACGTGCTGAGCCTGCCGCCTGGCATTTCCGCGCACCTGCGTGACTTGGGCATTGAGACCGTGCGCGACGTGGCGGATCACGCCCGCCAAGCGGCCAACAAGGGCCAAGCGCTCTACAAGGGCGGCACTGGCCTGGGCGCCGATCGGGGCGAGCTGCTCAAGGCCGCCATGGATCGATTCAAGAGCGAGCATCCGCGGAAGAAGGCCACGGCCACCAAGTAAACCCGGTTCGATTCCGCTCCCGCGCGCGAGCCGCTGTGTACGTACCGGCACCGCGGCTCGCGCCGGAGCGCCTTTAGAGTTCCCTTGGTTGTTCAAAAATGTTCAAGCTGGCCAACAACTTGTCGCTGCCCGTCGACGCGGTCAACCAGAAGCTGGCCGTACTCGGCCGCTCCGGTTCCGGCAAGTCTTCGGTGGCCGTGTGCCTGGCCGAAGAAATGCTCGCGCGGGGCTATCCGCTGGTGGCCATCGATCCGACCGGCGCCTGGTGGGGGCTGCAGAGTAGCGCCGACGGCAAGCGGGCCGGCTATCCCGTGGTGATTTTTGGCGGCGAGCACGGGCACTTGCCGCTGTTGCCGACCGGCGGCACGGTGGCGGCCGACTTCGTCGTGCACGAGCGGATGCCCACCGTGTTCGATCTGGCCGGCTTCGGCGAAAACGAAATGCGGCGCTTCGTCGGCGACTTCGCCAAGCAGCTCTATCGCACCAACCGCGAAGCGCTGCACGTCTTCATCGACGAGGCCGACGAGTTCGCCCCGCAAGGCGCCAGCGGCGGCTACGGCGCGGAGTGCCATGGCGCCATCCAGAACATCGTCCGCCGCGGCCGGATCAAGGGCCTGGGCGTGACGCTGATCACCCAGCGGTCCGCAGTGATCGACAAGTCGATTCTGTACCAGACGGAATGCCTGATCGCGATGCAGCTCACCGGCCCGCGCGACATGGAAGCCGTCGAAGGCTGGATCAAATACCACGGCACGAAGGAAGAGCGCGAGAAGATCATGGCCACGCTGCCGCGGCTCGGGCGGGGCGAAGGCTGGGTCTATTCGCCCAGTTGGCTCAAGCGGCTGGCGAAGGTGCAGTTCCGCCTGCCCACGACGTTCGACAGCCGCAAGGAGCCGGAGCCGGGCAAGCCGCGGCCGCTGCCCAAGCGCGTGGCCGACGTGAATTTGGACCGCGTGCAGAAGCAGATGGCCGCCACCGTGGAAGCCGCCAAGGCCAACGATCCGGCCGAGCTCAAGAAGCAAATCGCCGAGCTGCGCCGCCAGGTGGCCGGCAAGTCCCCGGCCGGGAAGCCTGTGGTTGATCCCGAAGCGATCGCCAAGGCCGAAGCGCGGGGCGAAGCCCGCGGGCGGGCCGCCGCCGAGCAGGAAGCCCGCCAGGAAGCTCGACAGTTGCGCGCCGTAGTCATCGATCGCGACAAGCGGCTCGGCAAAATCGAGCAGCTCGCCCACTTGAACGGCGACGCGGGTGGGAAGATTTCGGCCCCGGCAGTCGAGAATCTTCCGCGGGTTGCAAAACCCGCGATACCTGTTGCGCGCGAAGGCGGAAGAAAACCGGCGCCCGAAATAAGGAATCTTCCAACCACCATTCCGGACGGCGACGTATCAACGGCCCAGCAACGCATCCTGGATTCAATCGCCTGGTGGTGCGCCATCGGTTGCAATCAACCGGCGCGTGGCCAGGTCGCCTTTGCGGCCGGTTACACCGTCAACGGACACTTCAACAACCTGGTGGGCAGCCTGCGGACCGCCGGTATGATCGAGTATCCGCAGGGCGATCACCTCTGCTTCACGGACGCGGGTGCCGCAGCGGCGAACCTGCCCGACGAGCCGCCGACGCTGGACGAGTTCCACGCCCGCATTCGAGAAAAGCTCGAAACGCCGCTGTGCCGACTCTTCGACGTGCTGGTTGCCGCGCGGACGCAAGGCGAATCGCCGCTGCCGACCGACCTGTTCGCCTCGCGTGCCGGTTACACGGTGAACGGCCATTTCAACAATCTGCGGGGCCGGCTGCACACGCTGGGCTTAGCTGACTACTGTCCGGGCGGATGCACGCAAGCCAGCAATCTCGCCTTCCCGGAGGCGCTCGTATGAGTCGTATGAGCAAGCGACTGCCCTTTCCAAGATGCCCCCGGTGCGGGCCGCCGGAAGAGCTGGAGCGGGCCCGGCGGTTCAACGATCAGAAACGGGCCGCCAGTGCCCGCGG
>JBFWOR010000039.1:2550-6880 GCA_050250435.1 Pirellulales bacterium
CAACCCCACGCACGAACGGGCCGAGATCGAAGCCATCCTGCTCGAGCAGCGCTCGCTGGGGCGCGAGCTCTTGCTGTACGGCATGCCCAACCTGGCCACGTTCCCCGACGAGCCGCGCAACGTGACGGCCATCTGGATCCGCGGCATGGCCGGCCACCGGATCGCCCGCGTCGAGGCCGCCTTTGCCGGCGGTGAAATGACCTGGGCCGAGTTCGCCGCCATCGAGCTGCGTCTGCTCGAGCGCGTCGTGGCCACGTTCGATCGCCTCGCACAAGCCAATTTGAACGCCAGTCGATAAAGCCCGTTTACCTCTTTTCCAAGGGAGTGACTTTCGATGGACAGCCAAGCACCCGGCCAGGCCCCCCCAGCCCAATCGTCCTTGCCGTTGAACCCCGACGCCGATGAATGCGCCGTGACCACCGCCACCGCACCCACTGATACTGCGCCGGCCGCAGAGCCGGCGCCACCCGCGCCCGCTGCGCCCGCTCCTACTCTAAAGCACACGGCGCTGGCGGCCAACACGCAGACGCAAGCCCAGCTCATCCGCGAAATCTCCAAAGAGTGCGGCCTGGCCCTGGAGGGCGCGGCGGACCACACCGAACGGGCCCTGATGCTGGCCCGCGGCATGAACCAGCTGCGCGAGGCGTTCAACGACGCGATCATGGGCGACGTCATGGCGCTGTGCGGGTCCGCCCTGGGCTTCACCACCGACCGCGACAAGGGCTCCAAGTCGGGCCCGTACAAGCGCGAGGAAATCAAAGAGGCGGTGATCGAGGCCACGCTGCGGGGCGCCTATTTGACGGGCAACGAGTTCACGATCATTTCCGGGCGGCCCCATTTGACCAAGGAGCACTGGCAGCGCCGCGTGCGCGAGATCCCCGGCCTGACCGACCTGGAGTTGAAAGTGGGCGTGCCCTCGTTCAAAGGCGACGCCGGCGGCAGTGCGCTGGTGCCCGTCGTCGCCACGTGGAAGTGCGACGGCATGGCCTACCGCCTGGAGTGCGTCGCCAAAAAGGATTCCAGCGGCAACGTCAGCGACGATCGCATCCCCTGCCGCGTCAACAGCGGGCAGGGCGCCGACCAGGTGATGGGCAAGGCCGAAGCCAAGGCCTGCCGCCGCATCTATCGCCGCATGACCGGCAGCACGCTGGGCGAGGCGGCCGACGACGGCGACGAGCGGACGATCGACGTCACGAGCCGGCCGGCCGCCGCGGGCGAAGACTCCGCGATCGCCGCCGAGAGGGCCGCGGCCAACCAGGCCCACGCGGCCGACGACGAATCGCAGGACGGCGGTGGCACGGGCTTCGACTACAGCGACTTCCTCACGGAATTCGAAAGCAAGCTGTCGCTGGCGCTCGACAGCGACCGGCCGGTGGTCGCCTGCGGCCAGGCGCGGGCCTGGGCCCTGCAGCCGCCGTGCGACCTGCCCAAAGAGGTGATCCGGCAGGTCAACGAGCTGCACGATGCTTTTGTGAAAACGGCCCGCGAGCGCAAGCACGCGCCCGCGTCGCCAGGCCCGCAGCAGGGAGGCGCGAAGTAGCCATGCGCGACGTCGTCTGCGAAAACATGAGCGAACGGGACGCGGCCCTGTCGGAGCTCACGATGCGCACGGTGTCCGGCGTTTACATTTCGCTGCATTCGCCGGACCCGGACGTGATCACGATTTTCGACGTGGCCCATAGCCTGGGGCGCATCTGCCGTTTCAACGGCGCCCTGTGGAGCCACTACAGCGTGGCCGAGCACGCGATTCTCGTGTCGCACCTGGTGGAAGACCCGTCGCTGCGTCTGGAAGCCCTGATGCACGACGCCGGCGAGTTCGTCAACGCCGATCTGCCCGGGCCCGTGAAAGAGTACCTGCGGCTAGCGGGCTGCACGGTCTATGACGATCTGGAAGCGCGGATCATGGCGGCCGTGCGGGCGCGGTTCGAACTGCGCCCGGGCCCGTGGCCAGCCGTGAAGCGGGCCGACAAGCTCGCCCGGGCGCTCGAGGATGAAGCGCTCCGCGGGCTGCCCTGGCCAGCGGACATGGCGCGTCCCGCCTGGAATCGGCCGATCGATTGCTGCCACGCCGCGCTGTCCCGCGACTTGTTCCTGGCCCGATTCTACGAGCTCGAGGGGCACAAGCCGGCGCGCGAGCGCGCGTTTTACGCCGAGTTCGAAACGGGCCGCGCGGAAAAGTAATTGGAAAGTTTTCCACACGTTTTTTAACCCATTCGGGCGAGGGCGGCGTGACGCAGGCGATCCAAAAAGTGTTGGCCGGCCAGGCGGCGTGGCACATTGAAACGTGCGACGTGCTCGATGGCCTGCGCGCGCTGCCCGAACGATCGATTCACATGGCCGTGACCAGCCCGCCCTACTGGGCGCTGCGCGATTACAAGATCGAGCCCAGCGTGTGGGGCGGCGACCCGGACTGCCGGCACGACTTCGCCGCCACGTCTATGCCCGGCGGCAGCGGCAACGGCCATTCGCGGCGTCGCGACAATCTGGGCGGCCACGCGCGGGGAGGCCTCCAGCCCGGTTACTGCCGCTGCGGCGCGTGGCAAGGCTGCTTCGGCCTGGAGCCGTCGCCCGAGTTGTACGTCGAGCACGCCGTGACGATTTTCCGCGAACTGCGCCGCGTGTTGCGCGACGACGGCACGCTGTGGCTCAACCTGGGCGACTCCTACGCGGATGCTGGAAAAAATGGGGGCACCGACGGGAACAAGAATCTACACTCCAACAACGGCACCCTGCGGAGTCCTCCGCGGGGTGTGCTCAAATCGGGCGACCTGGTGAACCTGCCGCATCGCGTGGCGGAGGCCTTGCAAGCGGACGGCTGGTACTGGCGCGCGACGATCGTCTGGGCCAAGCGCTCGCCCATGCCGGAAAGCGTGGCCGGCTGGCGCTGGGTGCGGCACCGCGTGAAGGTGGCCGGGACGGGCTACAACGCGGAGCACCCGCACCCGTCGAAGTGTTACGACGGGTTGACCATGCGGCGGCCAAACAGCGGCGGCGTTCCGAAGGGTGGCGTTGCCGAGTGGAATGACTGCCCCGGCTGCAAAAAGTGCCGCGCGGCCGGCGGCTACGTGCTGCGCAAAGGATCGTGGCGCCCCACCACGTCGCACGAATATCTTTTCATGCTCACCAAGAGCGCCGACTACTTTTGTGACGGCGAGGCGGTGCGCGAGGCCTGCGTATCGGACGGCGGGGCCTCGTTCGGCAACGTCGACTCGGCCGACGACGCCGCCGGCAACTGGGCCCAGGCGCGCCGCTGCGGCCGCGATGATCGCGAGCGGTATATCGCCAATGGCCGCAACATGCGGGGCGTGTGGTGGCTGTCGAGCGCGCCGTTTCCCGAAGCCCACTTTGCCACCTTCCCGCCGGAAGTGCCCCGACGGTGCATCCTGGCCGGCACGAGCGATAAGGGCTACTGCGCGGGCTGCGGCGAGCCGTGGGCGCCGGTGGTAGAAACGTCGAATGCGGGCAAGTCGGATTACAACGGCAAGTTTTCTAATGGGGATCCGGGATCGGCAGGGCGCAACATTCTGGCCAGTGTCAAAGCGGCGCGCGATGCCGGCGGGTCCCATGACAACCCGTTCGCGGCTACGCAGGTCATCGGCTGGCGGCCCACGTGCGCCTGCGGCTGCCCGGAAACCACCGCGGCCATCGTGCTCGATCCGTTCGCCGGCGCCGGCACGACCGGCCTGGTCGCGCAGCAACTCGGCCGGCGGTTCATCGGTTTCGAGCGCTCGCCAAAGTACACGCGCATGGCCCGCAAGCGGATCACCAACCGCGGCGGCACACCCGGATTGAAACCACTGCCCGGGCAACGCGACTTGTTCGAAGCCATCGCTTAGGAAAAGATAGGAAGGAACCGCATGGGTTGCGATTGGATCGAGCTCGACAAGAATTTCGATCGCAAGCCGAAGGTGCTGCGCCTGGTGGCCCTGACGGGCGAAACTGTCGCCGAGATCAAGCACCGCATGCACAACTTCTGGAGCTGGGTCGACGACTTCGTGGGCCCCGACGCCCAGGTGGGCCTGTCCCTGGAAGAGATCGCCCGCATGTTCGGCGGCGACGTCGCGTTCTGGGCGTCACTCTTCGACGAAAAAATCGTCTGGTTGGCGCGCAATTCGCGCGCAGAAATTTGCATTCCGAAGTGGAAATTGCGCTTCGGTTCCGGCGCTCGTGCGCGGCGCAACGCGGCGCGCCGCCAGGCGCGTAAGCGCAAGCGGGATAGCGAGTTCCAGGAAAAAAATCGCGTCACGAAAGTGTCACGCTCGCAGCGTGACGAAAACGTGACCACAGGACAGGACAGGACAGGACAGGATCTTAATGGCGCTGGCGCCAG
>JBFWOR010000040.1:0-6437 GCA_050250435.1 Pirellulales bacterium
CGGGCCAACTCCTCGGACATCTTGCCGATGTTGGCTTCGCGGGCCTTGAGTTGCTTGGCGCCGCGCTGCAAGCGATCGCGCAAGTCGGTCAGTTGCTTGTGGATACGGTGGAGCTCGCGCACGGCGGCAGCCGGGACGGACATCGTCAACCCTCGCGGGATAATCTATCGAATGAGTTAGGTCGCGTCGTCATTGTATCAAGTTGGCCGACAAAAAAAGCCGCCGGCCCCTCGGCCGGCGGCTGAATCGCTGCGATCCACGTCAGGATTACGAGGCCATCTGGCTCAAAAATCCCTCCAACGGCTTGGCGCGCACGGGGTGTTGCAACTTGCGCACGGCCTTGGCCTCGATCTGCCGCACCCGCTCGCGCGTGACCTTGAAGATGCGGCCCACCTCTTCCAGCGTGTAGGTGTAGCCGTCGCCCAAGCCGTACCGCAGGCGGATAATCTCGCGCTCGCGGTAGGTGAGCGTCTTGAGCAGGCCCTCGATCTTTTCCTTGAGCATCGAGTGCGTGGCCGTGGTCAGCGGGCTTTCGGTGCCGGAGTCTTCAATGAACTCGCCGAAACTGGCGTCCTCGCTTTCGCCGATCGGCCGGTCGAGGCTGACCGGATGTCGCCCGATATTGAGCACGCGCCGCGTCTCTTCCACGCTGATCTCGGCGGCCGTGGCGGTTTCCTCGGTGGTGGGCTCGCGGCCCAGATCTTGCTGCAGCCGCTTGGCGACATTGCGCAGCCGCGACAGCACGTCGATCATGTGGACCGGAATGCGAATCGTGCGCGCCTGATCGGCAATGGCGCGCGTGATCGCCTGGCGAATCCACCAGGTGGCGTAGGTGGAGAACTTGTAGCCGCGGCGATACTCAAACTTGTCGACCGCGCGCATCAGGCCCGTGTTGCCTTCCTGGATCAAGTCCAGAAAGCTCAACCCGCGATTGCGATACTTTTTGGCGATCGAAACCACCAGTCGCAAGTTGCCGCTGGAGAGCTGCCGCTTGACCAGCTCGTAGTCCTCGAACTGCCGCTCGATGGTCGCGCAGCGTTTGCGCAGGCTGGCGGGACTCTCGAGCGTGAACATCATCAAGTCGTGCAGCTCCTTGCGGACTACCAAGCGCTGTTGGTCGCAGCCACCTTCACGAGCCAGGGTGGCCAGTCGATTGCGCAACACGTCCATGCGGCGCGACATCTCCTTGAGCTGCCGCACCATCGGCTGCACGCGGCGGGTGCGCAGGCTCAGTTCTTCCACGAGCGTGAGGCTCTTGCGGCGGCAGTGCAAGAAGCGCCGCCGGGCCGCACTCTTCTCGGCGCTTGTCGCGCGACGGCTGACCAGCAGCTTGAAGTCCTGCCGGTTTTGCGCGAGCAGGTGTTCGAGCGTGCGCAGATTGTGGGGCATGCGCGCCATGATCTGCTCTTTGGTCAAACGCTCCGTGAGCGACACCTTGATGGTGCGGTCGAAGGGCAGGGTGCCGCGGTGCACCTCGCCCAGCGTGCGCATCGTGGCCTGCATGGCCCAATGGCAGGCCAGCACGCTGCGGCGGAAGCGCTTGCGCGTGACTTCGATCTTCTTGGCCAGGGCGATCTCTTCGGCACGCGTCAACAGCGGAATCTCCGCCATCTGCGTGAGGTACATCCGAATGGGATCGTCGCTGAGCTTGGGAAGATCTTTGGCGGGAATCGCGGCGACCAGTTCGTCGCCGGCCGTGTCGTGGGCCGTTGCGGTCAGGCCCACGGCGTCGGGCGGTTCGTTCACGAGCTCGATGCCCATTTCGTCCAACGCGACGAGCAGGCTGTCGAGCTTTTCGGGATTTACGGCTTCATCGGGTAAGTAATTATTGACCTCATCGTAGGTCAGATAACCTTGACTCTTACCCTTGGCGACCAGTTCGTCCAAATCCTTGTTGGAATGGTCCACCTGTCAACTCCTCCCGGGCACTGGGTTGCCCTGTGACAAGAGATGGATCGCCGCGGCATCAGTGACACATCATGCTTGGCTGAGCCGGCGATCAGCCTCATGAGACATCCTACCCATCCGTGAGTCCGGAAGTGCCTCCCGAGGCGCGCTGTTCGTTTTGTTGTTGGCGGGCGCGCTCGCGTCGCTCGAGCTCGACGAGCACGGCCAGTTCATCCTCCTCGGCGAGTTGCCTTTGTTTGAGGGCGGTTGTTTGATTCTGCAAGCGGGCCGAATGTTGACGCCGCTCGAAGCCGGCGATCACATCCTGCAGTCGAGTGTCCGCGTCGCCGGCCCGTTTGGCGCGCCCGCGCTCGTCCAGCTCGACCAATAAGTTTTTAACCACTGGGTCGTCATTCTCCAATAACAGTCGCGGCAACTCCGGTTCGATTCCTTGCGACCACAGTTCTGCGCACTGCGCGTATACCAGCCGACAATGCTGCGAGAGAATTTGCGCAGGTTGGATTGCGCCCGCAACTTGCTCAATCATGGCAGGAAACTGTGTCAACAATTCTAGCAGTTCGCGCTCCAAGGGATCGATCGCGGTCACGACGCTAGCAGTGGGTGCGGGCGGCGGCGCCACGTCGCGCCGCGTCGCTGTTTTGCGGCGTTGTTCGGTCATCAGCCGGCGCACCTGGTCTTCCGGGACGCGAAATTCGAACGCCAGCCGCTGCAAGAAACGCTCTTCGCGCAAGCGGTCCTCGACTTCCGTGTCTCCGCGTAAGCGAGGCGCTTTGGCGATCGTGGCCACGAGCTGTTCCAGTGCTTGCGTGGACGCATGCACGTCCGCTTGCAGGTCGATCCCTGCGGTCGCCGCGTGAAAGGCGTGGGTCAACGCGTCGGCCGCGTCGGCCGCCAACGCATCGAACGCGCCCGCGCCGTGCGCAGCCAGATAATCCGCCGGGTCCATGCCGCCGGGCAGCGTGAGCACGCGCAAGTCGACGTTCGCGGCGACAAACAGCTCCAGCACTTCCTTCGCTCGCTTGCGGCCCGCTTCGTCCCCGTCGAGCACCAGCACCACGCGCACGCGCTCGGCGAAACGGCGCAGCACCTGGATGTGGCTCGCGCCGAGCGCCGTCCCTAACACGGCCACGGCGTTCGTGAATCCGAACTGATGGGCGGCGATGCAGTCGGTGTAGCCTTCCATCACCAGCGCCGTGCCGGTCTTGCGGATCGCGTCGCGCGCGACGTGCAGCCCGTACAACAGCTGGCTCTTGGAGAACAGCGGCGTCTCGGGCGAGTTGACGTACTTGGCGGCGTCGCTGGGCGCGGCCTGCGGCAGCACCCGGCCGCCGAGCCCGACGGCGCGCCCCTGCGCGTCGAAGATGGGAAACAGCACGCGGGCTCGAAAGCGATCGTAGTAACCTTCGCCCTTCTGGCGGCGCGTGATCAGTCCCACGCGTTCCAGCGCGGCGGGTGGGAACTCCCTGGCCGTCGGCCGCTTCTGGATCCAATCCCATTCTTCCGGCGCGAAGCCCAGTTGAAACTGGCGCATCACCGCCTCGTCGATGCCGCGCTGGGCGAGGTAGTCGCGCGCCGCGGCCGCGCAGGGATCGTTGAGCAGGCACTCGTGATATTGTTGATCGGCCCAGGCCATGGCCTGGTAGAGCAGGCGCTTGTCGTCCGCGGCGGCCGGCGCTGCGCCGCGCGGCGGCGGAGCGAGCGAAATGTTCGCCCGATCGGCCAGCAGCGCCAGAGCCTCGGGAAACGAAACGCCCTCCATCTTCATCACAAAGCTGAAGATGTCGCCGCCGATGTCGCACACCCAGCACTTGAACGACTGCCGCTGGGGGTTCACTTGCAGGCTGGGGCGCGTGTCGTCGTGCCAGGGGCACAAGGCGGTGTAGCCGCGGCCCGCGCGGCGCAGGGAGAGGTAGCTGCCCACCAAATCGACGATGTCCACCGCCTGCTTGATGCGCTCTTTGACTTCGAACGATGCTCCTGCCGACACGATCCGTCTCCTGGCAGCCTATTGAGGCGTGCGATTTCGAGCGCCAGCCCGATTATACCGCCGGGGATCCTGGCGCGCAAGCAGCGGCGTGTGGCGGCCACGGCGGCAAGCCCGCCATACAAGTTGGCAGCGCCGTGGCAATTTTATCCGCCGTCACCGCTGGGGGCTGTCGTATCGCGCACGCCGCGCGAATCCCATCGGGCCAAGGACCCGATACTCGATAGCCCTGGGTAGCTGGGAACACGAACAGCCTGCAGGCCCAACGGGCCGTAACACGACTTCGCACACCCGCGAGATTTAGTCCCACACGTAGCGCTCGTCGAAAGCGACACCGTGACGTTCGAGCAAGAGCCGAAACTCTTCCTGAAACGTGCGCGTGCGATGGTGTTCCTCTTGATCGGCAATATATGCCCTCACAGGGTCGACATGGGACTGGCTGACGGAGAATGCACCGTACCCGTTCTGCCAGTGAAAGTCGCGCAATGCGGCACGCTCTTCCTTAATCCGTGCTGAAGAATTTGTCTTGAGCTGCTCGACCAAATGAGCGATCGACACCGTACGATGGAGATTGCAAAGAATGTGGACATGGTCTTCGACGACGCCGACGATTAACGAGGGGCACTCGATGTTCCGCAACGTTCCCACGAGATACCCCGTCATCGTGTCGCGCACGTCCGCCCTTCTCAGGAAAGGTTGACGATTCTTTGTGCTAAAGACGACGTGAAGCAGTACGTTGGCAAGTGATTGAGGCATCGCGCGACGAGTTTTGAGTGCCGGCCCGTTGGGCCTTAAGAGAAAATCTTACTCGCCTCGCCAACCCATGGCTGCGCCATGGGCTATCGAGTTGGGCCCCTTTGGGGCCACTCTTGGTGGTCGATCTACAAGGCGTTGCCACACGTCGTTACATACCCGCGGTGGCAATTTTTGGTCGCCTCGCCTAGCCAACCCATGGCTGCGCCATGGGCTATCGAGTTGGGCCCCTTTGGGGCCACTCTTGGTGGTCGATCTACAAGGCGTTGCCACACGTCGTTTCAACACCCGCGGTGGCAATTTCTGGCCGCCTCGCCTAGCATCAGTTCAAGGATATTTTACGCCCGACGCGCGGCTGGAAGGCGGCGGCGCACCATGGGGAGTGACTTGTGGAATTTGCATTGCCCAAGAGTCGATTCTTTCCGCCGGCGGAGTTGGCCGAGCCGGAGGGCGTCGTCATGTTCGGCGGTGAGCTGAGCGGCGAATGGCTGCTCGACGCCTACGCGCACGGCATCTTTCCCTGGCCCATCTTCGACGGCACCGACATCATGGTGTGGTGGTCGCCCGATCCGCGCGCCGTGTTCGAGCTCGACGGGCTGCGCGTTTCCAAGCGCCTGGCGCGCACCTGTCGCGGCGGCCACTTCGAAGTGACCTGCGACCGCGACTTCGCCGGCGTGGTCCGGGGCTGCGCCTCCAGCGGCGATCGCGCGGGCAACACATGGCTCACGCCCAAAATGATCGCGGCCTACTTGCGGCTGCACGAGGCCGGCCACGCGCACAGCGTCGAGGTGTGGCACGAGGGCCGCCTGGCCGGCGGCACCTACGGCGTGACGATCGGCGGGCTGTACGCGGGCGAGTCGATGTTCTACCGCGTCCGCGATGCCTCGAAGGTGGCCCTGGTGTACCTGTTTGCCCATTTGCGGGCCCGGGGCTACACGCTGTTCGACGTGCAGCAGTGCACGCCGCACACGGCCGGCTTGGGGGCGGTTGACATCGCGCGCGACGTGTATTTGCAGCGGCTGGCGACGGCGCTGGCGCGGCCGGTGACGTTTGGCGAGCGGCTGGAGGGGGAGGCGGAGTTTTAGGACTGGAGTCCACGCCCTGGACGGGGCCTGAGCTCTGGCGAGTTCAGCTACGGGGCAGCTCGGCCGGAGCCTCGCCCTCCCTTGGGCGAGTTCAAACTCCGGCGGAATCATGTCAGGCACGGGGTGCTTGACCTACGAATGAATGCCTAAACTCTGGCGAGTTCAGCTACGGGGCAGCTCGGCCGGAGCCTCGCCCTCCCGTGGGCGAGTTCAAACTCCGGCGGAATCATGTCAGGCACGGGGTGCCTGACCTACGAATGAATGCCTGAACTCTGGCGAGTTCAGCTACGGGGCAGCCGGGAGTGGGGAATCTTTTGACGAGTCGAAATCCGGAGGGTCATTTTGCATTCTTTTCTTGACAAGGCATTGCTGGCGTAGATAATAAGTTTCGTGCATATCCCCGTCGCCATCCTAGGGTTGGCTCGGAACTCATCCACTGAAAACGGGCGCCGCAACCATTTTGGCGCCCGTGAAATCGGGCACCAGTGAGAAGAGGCGACAGGGAAGTCCACTGCGTGCACTTATTCTTATCTCGCGGGGCGATGTCGCGTTTCGACCCAGGATTAGGGGAACCATACAATGAGAAAGTCGCGGGCATTTACATTGGTCGAGCTGCTGGTGGTGATCGCCATCATCGGCGTGTTGGTGGCGCTGTTGCTGCCAGCCATTCAAGCGGCGCGCGAAGCCGCGCGGCGGTCGAACTGCAC